>NZ_JBNCLH010000004.1:0-339888 GCF_049844575.1 Kribbella sp. DT2
GACGCGGCAACATCTTCCCTCTCCAGACAACCCAATCTTAGTTGGGTCACTGTCCGGAAAGTTCGTGGCTCCTCAGTGGGAGGTCAAGCTGCGAGGGTTTCGGGTGTTTGTGTGGGTGGGGTGGGCCAGGCGTTGGTGGGGTTGTAGGGCTGGTTTGTTTGGAGGCAGTGGTGGAGTTGCCCGAGCATGCGGTTGAACAGGTGGCGTAGGGCGGCGTTGTGACGGTCTCCGTGGTTGCGTCGTCGTCGGTAGAGGGTGTTGGCCGGTTCGTTGTGGGCGATGCTGGCGAAGGCCCAGATGAATCCGGTGGCGGCGAGTCGGTTGTTCTTGATCCGGCGGTGGGAAACGACCAGTGATCGGCCGGAGGCCCGAGTGACGGGTGCTGATCCGGCGTAGGCCTTGACCGCACGGGCGTCGGCGAAGCGGGTGCGGTCGTCGCCGAGCTCGGCCAGGATCTTGGCGCCGGTGTGGTCGCCGAGGCCGGGGAAGCTGGTGATGATCGCGTAGTCGGGGTGCTGGCTGAAGGCGTCGGTGAGGGCAAGACCGAGTTCGTCGACGTTGCGGCATTCGGTGTCCAGAGCGGCCAGCAGGGCGAGTGCCTGGCGGCCCATGGCCTGTTCGACCAGGTCGGGCTGGCGCAAGTGGGGTGTGCGGAGTGCTGCGTGGAGCTGGTCGGTGGTGGCAGTGATACCGCGTTGCCGGCCGCCGCGGCGCAACGCGGCAGCGATGCGGGTCCGGGACAACTTGGCGCCGATGGCGGGGGTGGGTGCGATCGCCAGCAGGGCGCGGGCATCGCTGGTGGCCAGTGGGCTCACACCGCGACGCCCGGCGAAGGCATTGAGGAAGGCGGGGTAGTACTCCCGCAGCAGCGAGCGCAGCTCGTTGGTGCGTGATCCTCGCCGCCAGATCGCGTCTTGGTGCGCGCGGGCCAGAACGGTGATCGAGCGTGCCAGGTCGCTGTCGCCGGGCAACTGTCGGTGCAGGTGGGCGTCGGTGCGCAAGATGTTGGCCAGTGCCATCGCGTCGGCGTGGTCGGACTTGGAGCGGGCGACCGAGATCCGTTCGCGGTAGCGGGCCACCGCCATCGGGTTGATCGCATAGACAGGACGGCCGGTGGCCAGCAGGGCTGCGACCAGCAGCCCGCGAGGGGTCTCGATCGCGACCGGGACCGGGCACTCGGGGCTGTCACCGGCGGCGGCGAGCATCTCGGTCAGCGCGGCGAACCCTGCTACCGATTCCTCGATGCGCTGCTTGGCGATCAGCGCGCCGGTCTGGTCGACCAACGCGATGTCGTGGTGGCCTTCGGCCCAGTCGATCCCGCAAAACACTACCAACTCAGTTACCTTCCGTTCCAGCCGGTCGATGGTCCTGGTGCGGACCCTTGGCGAGAACGCGCGGCGCCCTAATGACGAGACTCTGTGGTCTACCCTCCGATGAGCCGTTCGCGATCCCAGCAACCCCCACGGGCGCCGGTCTCAGCAGCAGAGCTCCAAGGCTCACCAACGACAAGACGTCCACCGTGCAGGCGGGCTCGAACCACCACCAACCCTCCACTCCACGATGTCCGCGGACCCGACACGACACGCCGGGCCCCCGGACACCGCTCGACCTGGGCGTGCGCGGTCTTGTTGAAGAGCTCAAGGCTCCTCTGCAAACTCAGGCATCACCCAGGCCTTCCAGCGACCAAGCGGGCCACTCGGATGTCATTAGCTGCAACTCGATGATCCCAGGTCAAACAGACACTTGACGCATCAGCAACCAGCCGATATATGCTCCGCTGGCCATCGGCACTGGGGGGAATTCAGTGCCATCTGCCACTGGGAAGAAACCATCATGAAGCTTCGTCGTACCGTCATGTCCGCTGCCGTCGCGCTCAGCGTCGCCGCCCTCCTCCCGCTCAGCGCCTCGGCCGTCCGGCCCGGCCCGACGCCGCCGGCTGGGCTTTCGAAGGCCACCTCCGCGGCCGCGGCCGGTGCGTGCAACCTGTCGGTTCCGACCCGGGTCGCGATCAGCCGCCCGTACATGGAACTGCCCACCAAGATCAGCGGTGAGTGCACCGTCAACGGCAGCTTCTCGCTGTGGACGCTGACCCACCCGAGCAAGGGCGAGGTCACCCAGGTCGGCTTCGAGGAAGGTGCCACCACCTACCCGTGGGACATCTACGCCACCGACCCGATCGGCAACCAGACCTTCGTCCCCGACGGCGCGGTCGACCCGGCCGACCAGCCGCTGACCCAGAACGCCCCGGCCACCACGGTGAAGCTCGCCGCCGGCGCCTGGATCTCCTCGACCCGCACCGCCGACGTGGTCACCCTCAAGGGCACCTCACTGCTGTACTCAGTGAGCAAGAACGTGTTCTTCAAGCGCTCGGCCAGCGGCGTGTTCCAGTACCGCGACCGCGGCACCACCACCTGGAAGAACCTTAAGGCCGTCACCACCAACAGCGCCGGCGAAGCCACCATGGCCTACCGCTACAGCCCGGTCCGCGACTACCGCTTCGCGCTGTACTCCACCTCCATCAGCTGGGACCTCGCCAGCGCCACCACCACCCGCTGAGCCAATCGCTCCTGGCGCCGAACTGCCGGCGCCAGGAGCGATCCCAGCCCACCCACAGGGATCGCGGGAGACCGTGCCGACATGCGTACCTACCTACTGACCGCCAGCCCCTGGCTGGTCGGCCCGACCGGCGGCCTGATCTTCGGTGCCGCGTTCGCCGGAGTCACTCAACACACCGCACCTGGACCAGTCCAATGGCAGGCAGCGGCGATCGCCGGTGTCGTCGCCGGCGTGTTGTTCGGCGGCGTGTTGTTCGGCGGCGCGCTGGCATACCACTGCGTGCGGCAGCAGCGCGATCTGCGCAACGCAGCCGGTGACCTGCCACAGGCACAGCAGTTGGAGGCGTTCGGGGCGTCAGCAGCGGACCGATCCCTACGGACCCACGTATCCGCGTGGCAGCGGCGGAGATCGCTCGACGCAAAGTCGACGACCTACACCAGATGCGCGTCTTCTCGGCGATCCTCGTGGCGCTGCTGATCCTCGGCGTCGGCATGAACGTGGCCGACGGCAACTACATCCTCGCGGCCCTGCTGACTGCTGGCGCGCTGGTCAACGGCATACAACTGTACCAACTCCGACGGATGCGCCGACAACTCCAGCGATTGTCCGCCGAGGACCCCACCGATCGCACGAACTGACGCAATATCGATCTCGGTCGCCCGAACAGCACAAAACTCACCTTTCTCGGGCCAGAGCTTGTAGCGTTGGACGATGGACCTCATCACTGCACATGACCTGCACATATGCGGGTTGAGGCATGTGATCAGCAGTCGGGAATCGCTGCTGTTCTTCGTTGGATGATGTGAGCGCAACAGACTCGCGAGGGGGCTCCGCTGTACGGATGCAAACCGAGCCCTTTCATTAGCCGGGAGCGGTTGCGGTGTCCAAGAGGTTCACGCGCGTGAGCCACATCGGAGCTTCCAGTAGCTCCCAGCTGGTTGTCCGGCAGCGCGTAGTACAGCATTCTGTGACAGAACGTGTTCACCGACCAGTACAGCGTGCGGTCTGATCACGGTCGGCAAGGTGCCGGGATCAGCAACCAGGAGCGATGCTTGAGTTACTACCGCGACCCGCACGGATTCGTATTTTTTGGCGGTTCGCCGGGCCCGGCGTGGCGACCGGCGCAGCGAGGGGCGATCGGTCGGCTGATCGGCCACTGGTCGATCCCCCGCCAACCCCCCGCCCTGGTCTCGCTACCGACCGGGACAGGCAAGACGGCAGTGGCTGTCGCCGCTCCTTACCTCATCGCGCCGCAAAGGGTGCTCGTCGTCGTGCCGAGTCGCGAACTGCGAAAGCAGACAGTCGACGCCTACCGGCAGCAGACGGTTCTTCGCCAGATCGGTGCCCTGCAAGGCGACCACGACCCCACCGTGATCGAGGTGACCGGACTCGTGGACGACTGGGCAACGATCGCCGCAGCCGATGTCGCTGTCGCGCTGCCGAACTCAATCAGTCCGTCGTACTACGCCGAGTCCACCAAGCCGCCGCGCGACTTTTTCGACCTCGTGATCATCGACGAGGCCCACCACGCGCCGGCACGGACCTGGCGGGCGATTCTCGACCACTTCCACGAGGCCGCCGCGCTACTCCTCACCGCGACACCGCGGCGACGTGACCGCCAGCAGCTGCCCGGCGTGGACGCCTATCACTATCCCGTCCGACTCGCTTTGGACAACGGGTTTTACAAGCCAGTGCACTCAGTCGTCCTCGACCTGCCGCCGGCGCCCACTCAGGAAGTGGTGGATCGCCTGATCGCGACGGAGACGGTACGGATCGCCGGGACGCCCGAGCACGACACGAGCTCCGTCCTCGTGCGAGCCCGCACGCGAGAACGTGCGGAGGTACTGGCGGAGCTGTACGCCAACCTCGGCCTGGAAGTCGCAACCCTGCACGGTGGGATGTCCAGCGGGAAACGGGACGCGGTGCTCGCCCAGGTCCGTTCCGGGCAACGCCGAGCGGTGGCCGTGGTGAACATGCTCGGTGAAGGCTTCGACCTTCCCCGGCTTCGCATCGCCGCCTATCACGACAAGCACAGGTCGTTGACCGCCACGACACAGTTCTTGGGGCGACTCGCACGAACCGACCCCGACCATCCACAAGCGTCCATCGTCGTAGCGGCCCGAGATGTCGATGTGCATCCTCAGCTCCTGGGAGCGGTCCGGGAGCTGTACGCCGAGGACGCCGACTGGGCGCAGATCCTGCCGGGCCTGATCGACGACGAGATCGCGGAGCAGCGCGCGGACACCGAGTACACGCAGGGCTTCACCGCGCCACCACCTTCGCTGGCGCTGGATGCCGTCACGCCCAGCTGCAGCGTGGTGATCTTCGAGGTCGATACAGCGAGCGGATTCGAGCCGGACTTCGCCGCCGGCGATGTACCGGACGAGTTGCAGGAAGGTCATCGGCTGTGCGGCCAGACGATCCTGTACTCCAGCATCGACCCCACTGGTTCGACGATCCTCGTGGTCACGTCGGCCGTCCAGCGACCGCGCTGGCACGCCTCAAATCCCGGGCTCGACGCGCCGACGTACGCGCTGCACCTCCTGACGTGGCGGCCCGCTCCGAGAATCGACGAGCCTCACCTGCTGATGGCCAACTGCGGGGACCGTACCGTCATGAACCGCATGCTGGACGTTCTTGGCGCCACGCCGCACGTACGTCCCACCGATCCCCGCCGGCTCCAGGAGGCGTTCGATGCTCTCGACCGGGTCTCGGTGTCCTCGGTCGGTGTTCGCAACACCTACCGCGGCAGCGTCGGGGTCCCGACGTACACGATGTTCGCGGGCAGCAGCGTCGACCGAGGCCTCCGCGACGCGGACACGGACCGGCGCGCGCTGGGGCACGCGATCGCCCAGATCGGCAGCGGACACGGCTCGTACTCGGCAGGGGTTTCGACCGGTAAGGGCAAGTACTGGGAATCGCGGCAACTGTCGCTGCGGAACTACGACGTGTTCACCACCGAGTTCGCGTCCCGGTACTGGTTGCCGACTGTCGCCGCGGCCGGTCGCCTGCTGCCCAACGTCACCCGAGGCGAGCGCCTCACCAGCTTCCCCGACGACGACGTCGCCGTGATCGAACACAACCCGGCCGTCCGCGGCATGGGCTGGACCACCACACAGGGCGGACCGGTCGAACAACTCGAGCTGTGCCTGGACCCGGACCAGACCCGGTCCGGGACCACGCTGCCCATCGTCGCAGTCGATCCGATCGACCCGGAGACGCCGGTGTGGGAGGGTTTTCAGGACATCCACGGCGACTTCCACTGTTCGGGCGTCGCACTTGAGGTTCAGCTGGGCTACGCGGCACCTGTTGCCTTCGAGGACCTCCTGTCGGTTCGTCCGCCGAGCCTCTACTTCCTGGGCGGACGGACCGTGATGGGCACGGTGCAGTACGAGTCACCTCAACGGCGAACCACATTGCCACCGATTACCTACCGCTCCGATGCCTGGGACGGCGTGGACTTCACCAGCGAGACCAAGGTCAAAGCTGCGGAGAAGAAGAAGGGCATCTCCATCCATGCCAGACTCGAGGACTATCTGAAAGCCGAACCGCGACGGGCCCGCCACCGCTGGATCCTCTGCAACGACGGGCCACGGGAGATCGCCGACTACATCGTCATCGAGATGGACCCCGGCCGACGGGTGACCGTCTCCCTGTGGCACGCCAAGTCCACCGGCAGCCAGAACTCCGGGGTGAGGGTGAACGACCTGCAAACCGTCACCCAGCAAGCGGTCAAGAGCCGCGGCTACATCACTGACCCGGGGTTCTGGCGACTCCTCGGCGCACGCCTCACCGGCCGCGACACCCCCGCCATCACTTTTGTCGAAGGAAGCGAGCGCCTCCTTCTCCTGCTGTGCGGCGAGAACCCCGACCACCCCGACTGGGGCATCGCGCGCCGCCCGCCGGTGGTCACCGGTAGAATCGCGGTCGCTCAGCCCGGTCTGTCCATGAACGCGCTGCGCGCAGATTTGTCCAGCATGGAGCCGTCGATCGCCGCCCAGCAGGTCAGGGAGTTCCTCACGGTCCTCCACGACGCCGTCTCATCGGTCGCCGAGATCGAACTCCTCACCTGCGAATAGCAGACGCGTTTGGCCGCGGGAGCTGCAAGCTCACCCGGTTGCCGATACGGTGAGCAGCCGTAACACTGTGTGAGAGCCGAAGGCTGAGGGCAGCGCGACGCGCTTGGATCGGGGCGGGGGAACGAGCCTCGATCTGTGCGGCGCCATGCGGAGCGACAGCTCACTGCCTGTGTCGAATGGGGAGGAACTGGATGCCGAGTTCTACTACTCGGATGCAGGATGCGGTTCGCATCTTGATGCTGATCGACAGGGCAGCCGATCCAGTCGATGAGCTCGATATCGCCGATGACCCAGCTTTGCAAACCGCGGTCGGCGTGGTGCGGACCCAGGTCCGCCTGCAGAAGCTGGACTTCTGGGTTCGGAACCCCGACTACCTGGCGAACGAACTGCTGAACGACTACGAGAGCGGTGACCATGATCCTGCGCTGCTGGGACTGGCGACCGACATCCTGGACAGCGAAGAGCCTGAGCTCCGGCGTTACCCGATGCTTCGCTACCTCTTCGGTGCCTACGAGGATCTTGAGGACGCCCTGTCGGTCCTGCGTCACGCGGACCTCGTCGTTCGCCGGAAGAAGGGCCGTCCCGGCCACGTCGTGCAGACGAACTACTTTCTGCTCCAGGCCGGCCGCGACATGGTCGAGAAGATTCGCGCCGACTTCCCGGACCTGATGTGGTACTCAGCGAGGTCGGCTCTGGTGGTCGAGCTGGCGGCCGGCCAGGGCGCGACGCAGCTGAAAGACCGTCAGTACATCGTCGAGGAGTACTTGACCACGCCGAACGGAGTCCGCATCCCCAGCATCGCTGATCGTGCTCGGCAACGGCTGGCCGAGATCCGCGGCAAGATCGAGGAGCAGCAGGTATGAGTGTCCCGAGTCCTGATGAGCTGAAGGCCGCGATCGCCAAGCGCGCTGGAGTCGCTGTCGAGACGGTGGAGAACGTCCTGGTCGGGCACGGGGTGTCACTAGTACCGGTGCCGCCCGCCAAACGTTCGCTGCATCTTCGCCGTCTTTCCATCAGAGGTAGCCGGGTGAACACCCGGTGGGACGGGCCGTTCGAGAAGACTTTCGAGTTCGACGACGGCGTCACCGCTCTGATCACCAACGAGAACCTTCGCGGCAAGTCGACTGTGCTGGAACTGATCACCTGGGCACTCCGGGGAAGCCCCCGGCGCCTCCGTGACGACGTCAAACCGTGGTTCGAGCGCATTCAGCTCGAGTACTCGCTCAACGAGGTGCCCATGGCCGTGGTCCTGACGAAGGCCGATGCAGGCTTCGTCGTGGACGTTCTGCGAGCCGAGACCGAGGAGATGCTTCACGCCTATCTCGTCAATGGAGCAGCAGGCTCCGTCCACGTTGTCGCGTCAGGCCTGTCGGAGAACGACTTCAAGGCACAACAGGACCAGACGATGCTGACGCTGCTCGGACTGGAGCCATTGACGAACTTCCAGAAGGACAGCGGTAGCGACCAGGGAAGGCCGCGCGAGAACACGTGGCCGGCGTACTTCGGTGGTCTCTACCTGCCACCGGCTGGCTCGGAGATCCTTTTTGGCGACACGGTGTTCGCCGCGTTGCCGGCCAGGATCTTGCAGATGTTCTGCAACGTGCCGCTGATGAGCGCCCAGATCAGGCTGTCCACGTTGACCAAGCAGGTCAGGCAGGACGAGTCCAACCAGGCGCGGCGGATCGCCGAGGACTTGGCCGTCCGCGCCGGCGAGCGCGGCCAGCTCGAGGCCGAGCTCGCGGACGTCGAACGGAAACTTGCCGCGCTGCCATCATCGTCCGGAAGGTCCTACCGGACCGTCGTGACTGAACTGCGACAGGCCGAGCAAGACCTCGACGCCGCAATCGCTGCGCACCGGAGCGCCAAACGCACCTTCGACGACGCGAAGCTGGCCCGCCAGTCCGAAGAACGACGTTTCAACGACGACAACGAGACCGCGCTTGCTGCGCTGCTCTTCCAGGGGCTGACGCCGAAGCACTGCCCACGCTGCGAACAAGCGATCCAGGCGCAGCGCACCGTTCTCGAGCAGAGCGAGCACCACTGCGCTGTCTGCACACAGGAGATCGACGTCGTCTCCGACGACGAGGACGACGTTCGGGGAGAGGCGGAAGAGAACGTCGACGGTCTGGAAGCTCTAAGACGGGCCGAGGAAGTGGCGCAGGAAACGGTGAAGTCCTTCGCCGAGGATGAGATGCGCTTCTCCTCCCGGGTGGCAGCGCTGACCAGTGAGTTGAGTACTTCGAGCCGCTCGGACGAGTTCACCACCGGGTTGGGCCTCCAGCTTGAGCAGGCTCGGCTGACCGGGCGCTTGGAGAGTCTGCCAAGGGGTACAGGTTCCTTGCGGCCTTCGGACACGCTGGCTGTGCTGGACGCGGCAACCCACGTCCTGAACGCCGCGACCGGCGCGGCGGCGCGCGAACTGTTCGCCGACCTGAACGCCGAGATCGTAGCGCTGGGCAACAAGTTCGGCATCGACAACCTGGAGAAGGTCGAGCTCAACAGGCAAGGGGGGATGAAGGTGACGACGGCCGGTGTCGCCTCCTCGTTCAAGGACGTCACTGGAGGCGAACGTCTTCGACTGCGAGTAGCGGTCGTCGTGGCCTTACTGCGTGTCGGTCATCGTGCTGGCACCGGGAGCCACCCGGGGATGCTCCTACTCGACTCGCCCGGCTCGGACGAGTTGACCGTCGAGGACGAAGCGACCCTGCTGCGTGAGCTGGATTCGCTGAGGTCCGAACTTCCAGGCTTCCAAGTGGTGATCGCCTCGGCCGAGCCGGCCGCGGTGGTCGGCGTCCTCCCTGACGAGAACATCTACTCGAGCCTGGACGGAGGACCCCTGTGGTGATGGACTTATCCGCAGTAGGTCGGTCCTGTCGCCGTCCGGGCTGGTCCGACCTGTGAGAAAGTTGGAGGATGGCGCGTCTCGTTGAGGTGTTGACCGAGTTGGCGGTCCCGGAGCCGTCGAACCTGGAACACCTCGAGTCCTTCGGAGACGACCTGTACCAGCGGGTGGATTCGAGCGACTTGGACAACGAGAGCCTGGTCGCGGACGCAGCGAGGCAGTTCGCGCCAGAGTTCGCCGCGTTGGCCGAGGCAGCGGCCCGGGCCGACGATCCACGCTCCGAACGACTCCTCGCCGCGGCGGCGCTGGCGCTGCCCGACCTTCGTCGGCTTGTCTTCCTCGAGACCGCCGACGTCATCCTGAGTTGTCCGCGCCTGATCGGACGCTTCGCGCGGCAACTGGCCGGTTCACTGGCTGAACGAATCGAGAAGGATCGCATCGACGACGGCCTGCAGGCGTACGGATGTCTGGAGGTGCTGACCCGCTTGGGTTTGACGCAACCAACTGCTCGTCTTCGCGCTCTCGACCTTCTGCTGTCGGTCAAGTCCGATGATGCGATCGACTTCATCGAGCGACTGCCTCGGCTTGTTGGGGTGGCCTTGGACCGGTGGTGCGAAGCCGACCTGGTGGGCGTTCTGGAATGGTTGACTGAGCTGGAGGAGTCCAAGGCTGACGCGGCGTTCGAACTCGCCCTGGTGAGGCTGCGGACCGCACTCGAAGGCGATTCGATCGATGCGGTGATAGCCGGCTTGGTGGACGCCCGTGACCGCCTGATCGCCGTGGAGTCCATGGAAGAAGCACGCGACGACGCGACCACCTACCGCTGCGCGCTCGACGTCGTGGTGGCGTTCGCCGGTTCGGTCTCGGGTACGGCGCCAGACGTGTCCGACGCGGTCGAGGCATTGTCAGCTGCGGTGTCGAGGCGGATGGCGTTCTCGACTCGGCCGGCGATGGGGAGCTGGGCTGCGCCACGCGTCCAGGCCGAGGGCGAGTGGTACGCGCTGGCGGGCACGCTCAGGCAGGCAGTAAAACCTCTCGGCCATGCGTCCTGGCTGCATCCAGTCGGAACGCTGGAACTTGTCTTGGCTGCTTATCAGGCTTCTCGATCCGTCACCGTGATCTCGGCCGAGGGATTGCGGATCGTGCTGGAGCCGACGGTCGAAGCCGCCTTCGTTCGCCGCGAGGGGCTACTGGCTCATCTGACGGACGCGCTGAACAGTGACGAACTCGATGACGGCGATCGGACCGCCGGCCGCGCCTTGCTGGCGGCGGTGGCGTCCACGAAAAGCTCGGACGGCGGCGATGCCTGGGGAAAAGTCTGGACGGCGGTTCCTGCTCTCGCCGCCGAGCTCGACCTCGACGCCACCACAGCAGCTGAGCTCGCGGCGGCGATCGAAGTGTCGCCGGCCGCGATCGCCCGACTGAACCAGGAAGCCGACCTGCGAGCCCGTTCGAGAGCTCGCGGCAGCGACCCGACGGTCGACGATATCTTGGTACAGGTACTGGACGGCCTGGAGAACTGCGAGGACTTCACAGGGGACGTTCGCGAGGAATTCGTCGAAGTCCTGACTGAGATTGTGCGCTTCACCGCCGACCGGGCAGACATCGGTCGAAGTAGCGGGGGCGATGGCGTCGCGTACCTGTTTCCCCCTCAGGACGGAAAGGCTTTCACCGAGGACCAGCTTCAACGTGATGTGACCTCCTGGTTGAGGAGTTCTCGGCTCCGCCGGTTCACGCGGATGGAGGAACGGGACGTCGCAGCAGGTCGGGCTGACATCACTGTCACGCGGGAGCACCGCATCGTGATCGAGGTGAAGCGTGAGTTGAGGGACTCGTCACGTGAGGCTCTGAAGGCCGCCTACGGCGGCCAGGCGGCTGGGTACAGCGTGTCAGGGGCCCGGATCTCGATCGCCATGGTCCTGGATCTGACCGACCACCGGTACGGCATTCCGTCGGCGAAGGAATCTGTCTGGGTCGACGAGGTCGCGGTAGCGGGCGCTGCGCCGCGGCACGTGGTGACGGTGGTTGTCAGAGGCAACCGCCCCACGCCGCGCCAACTCAAGACCCGGTAGTCACAAACCGCCGGCGGCACTGGGCACGTCGGCCCTTGTTCTGTTCATCGGCCGGTAGCTCACGCGTTGAGGGGATGAGAGTTGACCGCCAACGGGACGGTCGGCGTTGCCATGGAGGGGCCGGGTGCTGAAGGCGAACTGCTCCCCGGAAGTTGGAATGGGTTTCTCAGTTCTGATTTCGGGGAGCAGTTTCGTGCGCTGTTGCCTGGTCGTGAGCCCACGAGGTCTCCCTGGTCTCCAGCCGGTACGGCAGGGTGGTGTCGGGTTGATGCCGTTGTTCGGAGCGAGGTTGTCTAACTCTCTGTGTGGGTGCGGACGGATCCACTTCACGACGTCACGGGATTCAAATTCCGCCGGAGCCCTGTCGAGTCGACCGTGACAGGCGGCAGAGCCTGTGATGGTCTGTTGGAAACTGTCTCAGGGCCTGTTATTGGGCGTACAACGATCGGGATCGACCAATCTGCCCGCGTATGGTCGGGCGAACCCGCCACCGCGCACACCTGCCACTATCTGCCAACGATTATTGCCTGCTGGGCTACGGTCAGATCTTGTCGGCAAACGATCGTTTCCCGAACGCCAGCAAGAGAGTGAATTGGCTTGTCGATTTCCGGAGTCGTCTGCACAGATTCACCGCTCCGAAGTGGCCGGTTTGCAGGCGAGTGCGAGTCATCGCGGTGTACCGAAGTCGCCTGCACTAGCGTCACCAGCTCGGTAGTTGCTTCGGGCATGGAGACGGCGCATTGGGCGAGGACGAGGTATCTGAACGCGGTGTACTGACAGCGCCGGATGAGCTGTGGGAGACCGCTGTGCGGCAGGCCGCGGTGATCAGCCGCCTGGCCGCGCTCGACATGGCCGGGGTGACCGCCGTGGACGCTGCGGCTGACGAGCTCGGGTTGTCACGGCGGCAGGTGTACGTGCTGCTGGGCCGGTGGCGTACCGGCGGCGGTGTGGTGTCGGACCTATTGCCCGGCCGGTCCAATGGCGGTCGCGGCGGGAGCCGGCTGCCCGACGACGTCGAGGCGATCGTCCGGCAGGTTCTGCAGGCTCGCTACCTGACCCGGCAGCGCCGATCGGTGGCGGCGGTCTGCCGGGAGATCACCAGGCTGTGCAGGGTTCGCGGTCTGCAGGTCCCGTCGCGCGGCACGGTGCTGCGGCGGGTCGCGCAGCTGGATCCGCTGAAGGCCACGCAGGCACGGGAGGGCCGCGACGCGGCTCGGTCGAAGCAGTCGGCCGGCGGAGTCGGGCCGGAGCTCACGCAGCTGCTGCAGCAGGTGCAGATGGATCACACGCCGGTCGACGTGATCGTGGTCGACGAGCGGCACCGGCTGCCGATCGGCCGCCCGTACGTCACCGTGGCGATCGACGTGGTGAGCCGCTGCATCGTCGGCCTGGTGGTGACGCTCGAAGCGCCTTCAGCGACGTCGGTCGGGCTGTGCCTGGCACGTATGGCGACCAGCAAGCAGGCCTGGCTGGAGCAGCTGGGCGTCGACGCGGTGTGGCCGATGAGCGGGAAGCCGCACGAGCTGTACGTGGACAATGCAGCGGAGTTCAAGAGCGAGGCGCTGCGCCGGGGCTGCGAGCAGCACGGCATCGCGCTGTCGTACCGGCCGCCGGGTCTGCCGCACTTCGGCGGGATCGTAGAGCGGGTGATCGGCACGATGATGCGCCTGGTCCACGACGAGCTGCCCGGTACGACGTTCTCGAACACCGGTGAGCGTGGCGCCTACGACTCCGACGGCCGCGCGGTCATGACGATGACCGAGCTGAACGCGTGGCTGGTGCTGGCGGTGGCCTGCTACCACGGCCAGATCCACGACGGCCTGAGCCGGACGCCGGCGGCGGTCTGGGCAGAGCTTGCCGAGCGGGACGGTACGCCGGGCACGGTGTCGAACGAGACCGCGTTCTTGATCGACTTCCTGCCGGTGATCCGCCGTACCGTCACGCGCAGCGGATTCCAGGTCGACCACGTGCAGTACTACTGCGACGCGCTCAAACCGTGGATCGCGCAGCGCGCTCAGCTGGCAAGTTCGTGCTGCGCCGGGATCCGCGCGACATCTCCCGGATCTGGGCGCTCGATCCGGACGGTACGACGTACCTGCCGGTGCCGTACCGGGTCCTGTCGAGGCCACCGATCAGCATCTGGGAGCAACAGGCCGCGATCGCCCGGCTGCGCGAGCAGGGCCGCGCCGACGTGGACGAGCAGGCCCTGTTCACGATGGTCGCGCAGATGCGCAGCATCACTGACACCGCGGCCGCCGTGACCCGCAAGGCGCGCCGGGACCGCGAACGGCGTACTGCGGTTCCCGCCGCCGACTCGATCGCTGGTCGGCCTGCCCCGCCGGCCTCGGCGACTGTCGAGGCGAGCTTTGCCCGGCCGTTCGAGGTGATCGAACAGTGGTGACGACCGAGGCCCCGGACGGCGTCGCCGGGCTGGGCCTGAGCCACCTGCACGAGTCGGTGCGGCCGATCGCCGAACTGTCGGCAGCTGAGCGCCTGGGTTACGTCCGGGCGGACCGGTGGATCGGGTACCCGGCCGCGAACGAGGCGCTGCAGCGGCTGGAGACGCTGCTGGCGTGGCCGGCCAAGCAGCGGATGCCGAACCTGCTGCTGGTCGGCCCGACGAACAACGGCAAGTCGATGATCATCGAGAAGTTCCGCCGTACCCACCCAGTGATCTCGCACGACGACCGCGAAGAGATCCCGGTGCTGGTGGTCCAGATGCCGTCCGAACCGTCGATCGGCCGGTTCTACGCCGCCGTACTGGCCACGGTCGGCGCACCACGGCGCAACTACCGGATCGCCGAAGTCGAACAGGTCGTCGTCGGGCTGCTGCGCGCCACCGGCGTGCGGATGCTGATCATCGACGAGCTGCACAACGTTCTCGGTGGCCGTAGTGATCGACGCCGCGAGTTCCTGAACCTGCTGCGGTTCCTGGGCAACGAGCTGCGGATCCCGCTGGTCGGTGTCGGCACCCGTGATGCGTACCTGGCGATCCGGACCGACGACCAGCTGGAGAACCGGTTCGCGCCGTTGACGTTGTCCAGGTGGGAGCCGACCGGTGAGGCGTGCTCGCTAATGGCCAGCTTCGCCGCGTCGTTCCCGCTGCGCCGGCCGTCGCCGATCGCCACCGCGGAGATGACGTCGTACCTGTTGACTCGCTGCGAGGGCACGATCGGTGAGCTCGCCACGCTGCTCACCGAAGCCGCCACCGTGGCGATCACCACCGGTGCCGAGTCGATCAACTCCCACACCCTGCAGCAGGCGGCGTACGCCGGACCGACCGAACGGCGCCGCCTGTTCGAGCGCGAGCTCACATGACCAGCCCAGCAGCAGAAACGGTGCCGGCACGGTGGCCACTGCATCCGCCGCCGGGCGAGCTGGAGTCGTTGTCGTCGTGGCTGGACCGGATCGCGGTGCTCTACAAGCTGACGACCGAGCAACTGATCGGACCACGGAACCTGGCCGTCGCTCAGCCGTACCCGGCCTACCAGCTCGACGTCGACCCGCCACCAGCAGTACTGGCCGCGCTGGCTGAACGCACCGGCGTACCGGTCGAGCGGCTGCAGGCAATGACGCTGGCCGGGTGGGTACCGTGCCTGAGCGACGAGCTGCCGCCCCTGAACGCCCGCCGCGTGCTGCAGGTGTTCTACAACTACGTGCGCGCCAACCCGGTGCTGTTCCCGCTCGACGAATCCCGCATCTATGACCCCGAAGGACACTCGCGCCGGTGGGCTGGACCGTGGCAGCCGCCGAAGCCGCTCAACCGTGCCTGCCCGGTCTGCCTGACCGAACCCGGCCGGGGCCGCGACCTGATGTGGCGGCTGCCGCTGCTGCTCGGTTGCGGTGTCCACGGCTGCTACCTCGAGGACCTGTACGAGGCGACCTTCCACACCCTCCTGCACGAAGGCCGGCCGATGCCGCCACGACAGATCCCCGAACCACTGGCCACGCTCGAGCAGTACACCTACAGCGCCCTGACCACAGGGGCCGTGGACCTGCCTGGCCGAGCGGTGCCAGCCGCACTGTGGTTCCGCCTCCTGCGGTCCTTGCTCGACGAGGTCAGCCTCGCGATCAGCTCGCGCCATGCCCGGCCGCGAGCCACCCTGCAAAAGATCTGGGAGACCGCCGGTCTGCTGCCTCGTGGCGGCCTGAACGTCTGGACGCCGTACGAGGTGCTGGAACCCGAGCAGCAGCACGCCATGATGTCCGCGGCCGCGACAGCTCTCGACCTAGCCGCCCGCGGCGAGATCCTCGCCGAAGGCCAGCTCGGATCCGCGATCCAGCCGCCGGCACCCCGCCACGTCTACAGCGGCGACCGGCCCGCCCCGCATCGCGGCACCTGGCACGAACTGCTCGCCGAAGCAGAGCAACTGCTCCTGCAAGCCCGCACCGATCCGGACGTGGCCCGCGACGTGCTGCTGATGATGACCAACACCTGCCGAACCCTGGACGAGTTCGAGCAGCGCCGCGGCCACCTGTTCGGTGCCGGCATCCCAGCCGCTCTTCTCCCCGGTGCGGCCGAACTCAACCGCACCGACCTCGTCTAAAAGCCGGTCCGTCTCAGGATCTCGGAAGTGAGGTTTCGAGAATGGCTCGTGAGACACCCGATCCAGACGAAACAAACTCGCGAAACGCCGTCCCTGTCTCACCGCTGCAACAGTGTCAGTATCGATACGGTTGGGACATGACAGCGACGGTCGTCACCGGGATCGAGTGGGGCTACGCCCGCGTCTCGACCAAGAAGCAGGACCTTCACCGCCAGATCCACGCCCTCACCATCTACGGCATCCCCGCCGACCCTGCCAGTGGGGATGGGCAGCGGCTGTACGTCGACAAGCTCACCGGCAAGCACTTCAACCGGCAAGGCTGGCTCGAACTCCGGCCCCGGCTCCGCGCCGGCGACATCCTCACCCTGCCCGAACTGGATCGACTGGGCCGGACCCAGACCGAGATGCTGCACCTGTTCAACGAGCTCACCACGATGGGCGTGTACGTGAACGTGATCGGCGGGCCGATCCCGTTCGACACCCGCAACCCCGGCCCGGCCACCGAAATGGCCAAGGCGTTGCTGCTGTTCCTCGGCCAGGTCGAGCTGATCTACAAGCAGGAGCGGGTCGCGTCGGCGCGCGAGTCCGGCAAGACCGCGCACCGTCCGCGCAAGCTCACCGCCCGGCTCGAGGAAGACCTGGCCGGCGAGTTCATAACCAGTACGCCGGTCGACGAGCTCGTGGCGAAGTACGGCGTCTCGCGCGCCACCGTCTACCGGATCGCCCGCGAACATCAGGTCAAGAACAACGCGCGCCGCGCGATCACCCCAGCCGGCCGGGGCAAGTCGCTGACGCCCGGCCAGATCGGTACCGCGCACCGGCTGAAAGCCGACGGCCTGTCGATCCGAGCGATCGCCGAAGCGGTCGGGTCCAGCCGCGCCACCGTGCACCGGGCACTCACCATCGGCCACACCGCAGCGGTGGCAGCGGATTTGGCCGTCGTCATCGCATCCCAGGGTCAGGCCAACCAACACCGTCTCAGTTGCCCAGGCTGCGGCAGCGTGCCCAACGGGAAGGTCGCAGCCGCGCGGCTGCGCGAAGAACTCCAGACCGAGTGGTGGTCGACCACCGACACCGACCCGGCCAAGATCGTGGTGACGCGGCACTGCGGCCGGTGCCAGCCGCACACTGTGTACGCCATGGCGTGCCTGGCCTGCGGCGACGGACCGCTCCTGACCGGCCCGCTGGCCGACGTCGCCCGCGACACCGACCCGCAGCGATTGCCCGCAGTCGTCGCGGACCAGTTGACCGCCGCCGGGTGGCAGTGGACGACGACGTCGTACGGCTCCGGCTGGCTGTGCTGCCAGATCCCGAGCCAAGGGCACTCCACCCGCGGCTAGACCGTCGATGGCATGCCCGCTTTCCCATGACCGATGTTACGGACGTAACGGGCACGGTGCGGTACGGTGCGGACACAGGGGGTCGGTCTTGGCTTCTGCGTCAGCTTGGGAGGTGCGGATCATGGCGAGCGACCTCGACGTCATCCTTGAAGTCATCTTCGGGTTTTTCGCCGTGATCACGTTGCTGCTTGTTGTGATGGCCCGCCTGGAGCCGACGTCAGGCTCGGGCTCCTCGAGGAATCGTGGCCGGCGGTCGTGGTTGCCGTGGCGACGTCGGCGCGCTGCAGCCGAGTTGCCGTCCGAGGCAAGCGAGACTCCGGACGGACCTGGATAGCTGAGGGGTCCGGTGTCGTTGGCGGCACTGACTATCGCGTTCAGGCTGGTGGTTCGGTGTGCCGGTGTTGTGCCGGGCCGGCGGGGTGCTGGTTGGCGATGAGGTGTGCGGCCAGCAGTGGCAGGGCGAAGCCGGTCATGATCGCTGCGAGGGCGACGCCTGCGTCGTTGACCAGCATGCCGATGATTCCGCAGCTGGTCATCGCCAGCAGCGTCGGCCGAGCCATCGGCACGTCGTGGACGAACTCCCGGTAGGTCGCTGCCGGCACCTTCTGGGGGAACAGGCAGGCGAGCATCGCGGCCAGTACGCCGGTCAGCATTGCCCACCCTGCCGGGGTGTCGAAGAAGCCGGCCGACATCTGTAGCTTGCGGACGAACACGTCGCTGACCTGGCCATTGAGCAGCCTGGCGATGAAGGTACCGAAGTGGCTGCGCCGTTCCGGCGGCTGCAGGTAGTCGACGAACGCGAACCCCGCCACGGCGACGAACCCCGTCCCGCAGATGACGGTGACCGGCCGCCAGGAGATGGCGCCGCGCCAGGTATGCCAGGCCAGCAGCAGGACGGCTGGGGTGAGTGCGATGATGCCGCCGAAGTCGGTGCCCCAGCCGGGCACGCCGTCGACGGCGATGGCGGCCGCGCCGATGGCCAGGACGGCGCCGGCCGCGGCAGCCCGGCTGTAGTCCAGGAGGCGTTGCGCGGCCCAGCCCGCGGTGGCTAGGGCACCGACGGCCAAGGTGGCGAAGGTGGAGTTGCCGAACCCGTAGAACCGGCCGCCGGTCACCGGGCCGTCGGCGAACATGCTGCCGAGCTGCAGCGGTGTCCCCAAGACCCCGTCCACAAGCAGCAGCAGGTACGCCGCGAGCGCGACGCCCAGGTAGGCGTGTTTCTTCAGGACTGCCGATGCCAGCGCGGCAACCGCTGCGCTGATCCCCACCACGACGAGGTAGAGCGACAGTGCCGGTGACGGCCATCGCCACCAGGTGGTTGCCGTTGACAAGTTCACCGCGATGAAGAACCCGCCCTGGCTGAGCAAGGCGAAGGCGGCGGTCCGCCGGGACCGGCGGCTGCGGGTGACCAGGAACCAGCCGAGCGCGGCCAGTTGCGCCACCAGCAGGGTCATCGCCACCCAGGCGAGCACTGGGCGCGGATGCTCGAAACGCTCGTTCGTAGCCAGCCGGTCCGCGATGACTGTGGAGGCATCGGTGTGCGGCTCACCGGTGGTGGCGACCGGGTCGCCGTCTATCGGTAGGGCGGTCTCCGGTGCTCCGCGCAGCAGGGTCGCGGTCACGTCGGTGAGCTGGATCAGTCCGGGCCTGCGGGTGGATCCACTGGTCAGCCAGCGTGCCTGGTTGTCGGGTGGTAGCTGCAAGGCGACCTGCGGTTCGCGGTGGGCGCCGGCGGTCTCTTCGCTGACGCCGACGAGCAGGACCCGCCTGTGCTGCGCTCGGGCCTGGGCGGCGAGGTCCGCGACCTGCCTGGCGGCTTGAGCCCGTCCGTCGCTTGATGACGGCATCGGCCCGGCGTCGATGATCGCGGCCGGACAGTGGCTGAGCGCTGCTGGATCGAAGACCGGCGCCCAGTTGGCGACTGTGCCGTCTTGTCCGGCGACAGCCAGCGCCGCGCCAGGCCCGAAGCCGCAGATCCCGGCGCCGCTGCTGCCGATCCGGCCGAGGGCGGCGCCGGTGTGGTGCTGGGCCTGCCGGTCGACGTAGCTCTGCCAGTTCTGGATCCGGCCGCCGGTCACGGCAGGCAGGTCGCCACAGCCTGGGCCGGGTGGACTGCCCCAGGCGCGGGTGCCGGCGTTGATGGTCAGCCAGCCGTCGACCGGGCAGGTGCGGTCGCCGGCTGTTCTCACCGTGATCGATCCGACGTCGGCCTGGTTGACCAGCGCGGTCAGCTCAGGTGACGCCTGCACGTCAGACCACCGCAACCCCGCCACACCGATGACCACCACGTTGGCCGCCTGTTGCGGCACGACCGGCCCAGACGCCGCCGAGACGGCCGCTGTCGCTGCGAGCCACACCGCGGCGGCGACGCCGAACCTGATCAGCAACCGCCCTCGCCGGGCGACCAGCGCAGGCACCATGGCCACGACCGTAGCAGGCGACTGTTACGGTCGTAACATGACAACTGGAGATGCGGAGTCTGTGCGGTGGCTGCTGGTGTCGATCACGACCGGCGCGGACGCGTCCCTGCGGGTCCATGTCTGGCGCCAGCTCCGCAAGCTCGGCGCGGTCTACCTGCAGAACTCGGTGTGCCTGCTGCCCGAGACCGGCCTCGTGCCGCAGACAGTCCAGCGGCTGGCCGCGCGGGTCCGTGACAGCGGCGGCAAGGCGAGGGTCCTGCACACCGTGTTCGTCGACCCCGCCGAACAGGACGGCGTGATCGCCGAGCAGCGCGCCGACCGCGATGTCGAGTACGGCGAGGTCGTCGAACGGACCCCGGCGTTCCTGGCCGAGATCGAACAGGAAACCGCCCGTGGCCGCGCCACCTACGCCGAGGTCGAGGAATCCGAGGCCGACCTCGAGCGGTTCGACAAATGGCTGGCCTCGATCCGCGCCCGCGACTACTTCGAAGCACCCGGCGGCCAGGCCGCCCGCGAGGCGGTCCAAGCCTGCCATCATGCCTTCGCCGCGTTCGAAGCCGCCGCGCTCGCGGCCGACACCGGCACCGACACCGGCACCGGATCCCCGCCGGACGCCGAGACGGCGCCGCAGCTGCGGGTCGTCGACAACTCCTGACAGGCGGACAAACCCAGCCATGTGGAAAGACGTGTTGATCGGGCTCGCGGCCGCGGTGGTGGTGTCGTGGCTGGCGTTGGTGGTCGCGCTGCTGCTCGTCCGGCCCAAGGGCAACCTGCTGCGTGAAGCGCTGCGGATCCTGCCCGACCTGATCCGGCTCCTGAAAAACCTCGCCACCGATTCCTCTCAACCGCGAGGCGTGCGGATCCGGCTCGGCCTGCTAATGGCCTACCTGGCGTTCCCGATCGACCTGATCCCCGACTTCATCCCCATCCTCGGCTACGCCGACGACGCCATCATCGTGACCGCCGTCTTGCGCAGCGTCGTACGCCGCGTCGGCCTCGAAGCGGTCCGGGCCCACTGGCCAGGCACCGACGACGGCTTCAACGCCCTGTGCAAGGCCACCGGCCTGACCCCACACCCCACCGACCCCGCACCACCGGCGACATGACCCGCAACGACAGCCACCCAGGCCCCCGCCCTGTTCAACCACAGCAGGCCGGCCGTCAGCCGGCGATTCGCCTGCTGATCGTCGACGACCACGACGGGCTGCGCGAAGCCGTCCGGATCGCCTTGGACGACGTCCCCGGCATCGAGGTCGTCGGCGTCGCGAACGACGGACTCCAGGCAATAGAGACCGCGGCCACGACCAAACCCGACGTGATCTTGATGGACCTCGAGATGCCCCGCCTGGACGGCGTCGAAGCGACCCACCGAATACTGGCCCAGCAACCGCAGATCCGTGTGATCGCCTGGACCACCATGGCCGGCGGCCACCCGGCACAGACAGCGCTCACCGCCGGGGCCGTCGCAGTGATCTACAAGGACATCGACCTCGACGCCCTCGTCGCCGCAATCAGGTCAGCCACTACCCGCAGCCGCTGGACTCCGCCAGATTGAACACACCACAGCGCCCGCTTCTAGACCTCGCGCGCTACTGACCGGCCAGCCCCGAAACTTTCGATCGTTCGACGCATCTGCCCTGAACGGGAGCGTTGCAGACGACTCCGAACATCTGTGCAGCCGACTTCGAACATCGACATGGCTGAGAGTTGCCAAACCGTGCACGGTGTTCGGAAACCATTAGATTCGAACGGGTTTCCTGAACGCAAGGGGTCGATTGGTGGCACTCGTGGGATTGCTTCGCGTCAGCACCAAGGCGCATGAGACCGCTCGCCAGCACGATGCACTCGACTCGATCTGTATCAAGGTCCCTGAGTAGAAGGTCTCGGCAAACTCCGGACCGAAACTGCCCGGGCCTGACCGAAACACTCGGGTCACTCCGCGCCGACGACCAGCTCGCCGTCGCCAGACTCGGCTACAACCTGCTCGAAGGGCTGTCGTGCTCAACGAGTTGTTCCAGCGAGGCATCGCTGTCAAGTTCCTTGCCTGTCAAGGTTCTTGAGGGCATCTTCCTTCCTCGTGGCCTCGAGGAAGCCAAGAAACTGGGGCTCCTAAAGGCCTTCCCCCGCCGGCCGAGTGGGCCATCATCAGGGCCTCGACCGCGAACGAGGCGAGGCCGCCTCAAGGATTGGGCGAGATCGTCGGCAAGCCTGCCCGTCAGCAGACGGCAGGCCTGACTCTGACCCGATAGCCGATCGTCGGCGCACGAAGAAGAAGCATCGAAGCAGGAAGTAGTCCGCGCAGGCGTTCTGCGTGCTGTGGTTTCTCGTCAGTCGGGCGCTCCCCGGGGGTACACGCGCGCCTGATCGATGAGACCCCTACCTACTCACCGAAGAGGCCCAGGGGCGGAGCCGTGGAGGTCGTTCGTCGCGTCAGCTCTGCGCGACGCGGACCGCGTCATACTCCGTGCTGTTGGCCCACCACACCCCATCGGCATCAGTCTTCGATCACCGCCCCGTACGGACCAACCCAGGATGCCAGCACCAAGGCGGAGCCGGTAGACGGAACAAGGTCGCGCGGTCAGGCTGGTTCGCGGCCCAATTGCGTGCGGCGGTGGTGGTACTCGTAGAGGCCGTCGAACAAGGGTTTGGTGACCGCGAGCGTCTGCTCGTCGTCGCCGATCATGGACAGGCCGCGGAGAGCTACGTCGAAGCCGGCAGCCTCTGGCGCGTCGTACCGGTCGTCGTCGAGGTCTGCCTCGTGGACGATGCCGGCGATGGTCCACAGGACCGGGTCGGTGAGGTCGTAGCGACGCAGGAACGTTTCGAAGCTGCAGTCGCCGCCGTGGTGGCCGAGGTCCGATCCGCGCATGTCGAACGTGGTCGCGTCAGCGGGAACCTCGTCCGGATCGGTGACGAAGACGAACTCGGCGTCGGGGTCGACCTCGCGTCGGATCAGCCAGGCGCAGGCGGCGCGGTCGATGTGGATCCGGGCGCGGGTGGCCCACTTCATGCGGTCTCCTCGGTCTCGGTCTCTGACGGTTGAAGCGCCTCGACAGCCGCTTGCGCTGCATCACGCTCGGCGGGAGGGAAGTAGTCGCGGCGCTGGATCCTGCGCAGTTCGTTGCGGAGGCGGCGCAACGCGCGGATACGGCCCGGTGAGCCGGGCGGGTGTTCTCGGGCTTGAGCCTCGGCATCGTCGGACAGCCGGCGGTACTCCGCAGCACGGGCTGCAGCCATGTCCTGGGCGACGTCGCGCTCCTGGCTCAGGGAGGCCGGGTGCGCGACCCACAGGCTCGCGGAGCCGCCGGCTTCGACCACTTCCTCCGCGATCCAGTCCAGGTGTTCCCGGGTTCGGGCATCGGAGGGAAGCGCGATCAGGCCGTCACCCAACTGGGCGACGCCCAGGCGCTTCAGCTTGCGCCAGATGCCGATCCGCGGTGTCGAGGGCTCACGCGGCAAGCGGTACGACAGCAACACCCACTCACCCGTTGCCCGCTGGTCCACACCTCGGACGATACTCCAAACTTCAGTGCAACCACGGTTACATTCTAGACATGCCGCCGGGTTCAGGAGGAGAGCCGCCGATGAGTGAGACAGCCGTGACGCGAGACGTCGTGCCACTGCGGACCGCGGTGAAGGCCTGGTTCCTGATCTCGCTGCAGACCTTCGGAGGCCCGGCCGGCCAGATCGCTGTCATGCAACGGACGCTGGTCGACGAGAAGCGGTGGATTAGTCAGCGCCGGTTCCTGCATGCCCTGAACTACTGCATGCTGCTGCCTGGGCCGGAGGCCCAGCAGTTGGCGATCTACGTCGGGTGGTTGCTGAACGGCACCCGTGGCGGGCTGATCGCAGGCGGTCTGTTCGTGCTGCCCGGCATGCTCGCCCTGTTGCTGCTGTCGGTGATCTACGTGGCGTTCGGCGACACGACCGTGGTGTCTGCGGTCTTCGCGGGGCTCGGTCCTGCGGTGGTCGTGATCGTCGTACAGGCTGTGCTGCGGGTCGGGAAGAAGGCGCTCGGCCATCGCGCGCTGGTCCTCCTGGCCGTCGCGGCGTTCGTCGCGCTCGCGGTGTTCGCACTCCCCTTCCCCGTCGTCGTGCTCGCCGCCGGAGTGATTGGCTGGCTCCTCGGACGATTCGCGCCGAACGTCATCCATGGCAAGCCAGGAGGCGAGGCAGCCGACGACGGACCGCCGCCGCTGATCGCCGACGGCGCACTGCACCACGAGCGGCCAAGTCTTCGACGTACCGTCGTTGTACTGACGGTCGGCCTGGTCGCGTGGGCGCTTCCCGTGGTGGCGGCGATGATCGCGACCGGTGCCGGCAGCATCTTCGTGACCCAGGGACTGTTCTTCTCCGGCACCGCGGTGGTCACCTTCGGCGGCGCGTACGCGGTCCTGGCCTTCGTGGCTCAGCGCGCGGTCGAGGTGTACGGATGGCTGTCGGCGTCGGACATGGTCCGGGGCCTGGCACTGGCCGAATCGACGCCGGGACCGTTGATCATGGTGGTCCAGTTCGTCGCGTTCCTCGGTGCCTACTCCCACCCACCGGCCGGCATCGACCCGTGGGTCGCCGGGATCATCGCGTCCCTGCTCACGACCTGGGTGACCTTCGTGCCGTGCTTCCTGTTCATCCTGCTCGGCGCACCATCGGTCGAACGGCTGCGGGACAACAAGTCGCTGTCGGTCGCACTGACCGGCGTCACCTCTGCCGTGGTCGGCGTGATCGCCAATCTCGGGCTGTACTTCGCACTGCACACCCTGTTCGGCACCGTGTCCGTGAAGGATTTCGGCCCGATCCATCTGAACCTGCCACAACTCGGCACCTTCGCCCCGGCGGCCGGCGCCCTGACCCTGCTCTGCGCCGTACTCGTCTTCAAACTGAAGTGGCCGGTACTCCGGGTCCTGGGGATCAGCGCGGCGCTCGGAGCGGCGGCTGCACTGGCCGGCCTCCCGATCAGCTGACGGTCAGGCGGTCCCTCGCGCACTGTCGGCCGACTGGTTGAGGCGTTGCAGCTTGGCGTTGTACGCCGCGAGGGCGGCGTCGCCGTCGCGAGCGGCCTGGCGGTCGAAGCGGCGGGCGGCGCGAGCGTCTGTGCGGACCCACTGGATGAACACGACGACGGTCACGAGCACGATCGGGGTCTCGCCGAATCCCCAGGCGATCCCGCCGCCGGTGGCTTGGTCGGCGAGTGGGTCGAGGCCGAGCGCGGTGGTCGACGCGGCGAACGTTGCGCTGAGCGGGTAGGCGGTCTGCATCACGATCACGCCGAAGAAGGCGTGGAAGGGAACTGCGACCAGGAGTTCGATCAGGCGCAGGCCCGGGGACGAGCGGCGCGGCCAGGGGTCGATGGCCAGGATGGGACCGAAAAACAGCAGGCCGACCGCCAGGAAGTGGATGAGCATCAGCTGATGGCCGACGTGCGTGCGCATCGCGAGATCGAGCAGGTCGGTGAAATACAAGGCGTAGAGGCTGACCACGAAGGCCGTCACAGTGAAGCCGGGATGCGAGATCACCCGGGCGAAGCGGGAGTGCAAGGCTGTCAGGAGGAAGCGACGCGGTGCGCCGTACCGGCTGCCGGCAGGTAGCGTCCGGAGGGCGAGGGTGATTGGGGCCCCGAGCAACAAAAAGATCGGTGTGAGCATCGACAGCACCATGTGCTGGGCCATGTGGACGCTGAACAAGGTCATCCCGTACGACGCGAGGCCGGTCGAGGTGACCAGCACCAAGGTGCCCAGACCCAACAACCACGCGATGGTACGGCCGACCGGCCACGCGACACCTCGCCTGTGCAGCACCAGCACGGCGTACAGGTAGATCGACGCCAGGACGACGATCGCCATCAGCCAGCCGGCGCTTGGATGCCAGGCCGACAAGCTGTCCCAGTTGACGCCGCGATCGGCCGCCGGCGGCATGGCCATGCCGCCGTGACCGCTGTGGCCTTCGTGGCCCTGCGGTGCCTGGATCGGCGGTGTGGGATCTGCCAGTGAGAACAAAGCATTGTCCTGCTCAGTCGTGGGGTGGTTCACCGGTCACGGTGTGGTCGGCATGGAACAGGCCTTCGGCGATCACCCGGCGAAGGTGCACACCGCGAATCGAGTACAGCGAACGGCGGCCGTCCTTACGGACGTCGACAGTACCGGCGAGGCGAAGCCGGGCGAGGTGCTGCGACATGGCCGGCTGAGCCACGCCGATCATCTCGGCCAGCGTGGTCACGTCCAGCTCGGCGCCGTCCGCCAGCGCCCAGAGCAGACGCAGGCGCGTCGGGTCGGCGAGCAGGCGGAACGTCTCGACCGCGACCTGAACCTGGTCGTCGGTCGGCTCCTGACCCTCGTCCGACTTCATATGTGCATCCATGCGCAGACGAGCATACGTCGTGCTAGCGTTGAGCTGTCCTCCGACCCACGGCACCGCGATCTCCCAAGGTCTCCCATGACGCAGCACCTCCCTCCTGAAAACCCGGCCGGCGACGAGCACGGCCACCCTGATCCTCACATCTCCGCCCCGAAAACCGGGCACGGGCACGGCCATGGTCACGCTGATGAGCAGCCCACCTTCGCTGGCCATGGTCACGGACACGGGCACGCCGATCAGCAGCCCAACACCGCGGGCCACGGCCACGGCCACGGCCATGAACACGGGCACGATCACGCGACCGGGTTCAAAGGCTGGCTCCTGTCGATCTTCCGCCCGCACAGCCATGACGCGGCCGACTCGATCGACAACGCGCTGGAGGCCAGCGCCGAAGGTATCCGCGCCCTCAAGATCAGCCTGATCGGCCTCGGCGCGACCGCGATCCTCCAGCTCGTCATCGTGATCATCACCCACTCCACCGCCCTGCTCGCCGATACCATCCACAACTTCTCCGACGCACTCACCGCCGTACCGCTGTGGATCGCGTTCGTCCTCGGCCGCCGCGCCGCCAGCCGCCGCTACACGTACGGCTTCGGCCGCGCCGAAGACCTGGCCGGGGTGTTCATCGTCGCGATGATCGCCCTGTCCGCCGTCGTGGCCGGCTACGAGTCGATCCGCCGCCTGATCGACCCGCAGCCGATCAACAACGTCGGCGTCGTCCTGGCCGCCGGCCTGATCGGCTTCGCCGGCAACGAACTCGTCGCGGTCTACCGGATCCGCGTCGGCCGCAAGATCGGCTCCGCGGCACTGGTCGCCGACGGCCTGCACGCCCGCACCGACGGCTTCACCTCGCTAGCCGTGGTCCTGGCCGCGATCGGCGTGATGCTCGGCTTCCCCCTGGCCGACCCGATCATCGGCCTGCTCATCACCGCGGCGATCCTCGTCGTCCTGAAAGGCGCAGCGACCGACATCTACCGCCGCCTAATGGACGCGGTCGAGCCCGAACTCGTCGACGCCGCCGAGACCAGCCTGCGCGCCGTACCGGGAGTCCTGGACATCGAGAGCCTGCGCCTGCGCTGGACCGGCCACCGCCTGCGCGCCGAAACCGGCGTCGTCGTCGACTCCACACTCGACGTGGTGGCCGCCCACAACATCGCCGTCCAGGCCCACCACGCCCTGCTGCACGGCGTACCGATGCTGATCGACGCCACCGTCCACGTCAGCCCCAACACCACCGACGCGCACCACCTGCTGGCCCACCACCAGCACGAATCGGCGAACGCTCAGTAGGGTTGGAGGACCCGTTCGAGGAGGATCGATGCGTGCGTTCGGCGACCTGGAGGCCGCGATCATGCAGGTCGTGTGGAGTCAAGACGCGCCAGTGACCGTGCGCACCATCACCGACGCCCTGAACACGGACCGGCAGCTGGCCTACACGACAGTCATCACGGTCACCGAGCGGCTCCGCACGAAGGGCTGGCTGCGGCGGACCCGGGTCGGCCGCTCGTTCGAGTACGCCGCCGAGCGCTCCGCCGACGCCTACACCGCACAGTTGATGGACGACGCCCTCGCCGCCTCCGCCGACCGCTCGACAGCGCTGATGCGTTTCGCCGGCACCCTCGACCACGACGAGGTCGCGGCATTGCGCGCCGCACTCGACAACAGGCCGACCGAGCCGTCATGACCACCTACTTCGCGGCACTGCTGCTCGGCTACGCGGTCACCACCGGCGTGGTCGCCGATCGCCTGCTTGCCCGAGCAGCCTGGACCGCGCGGCATCCGGCTGCGGCACTCTGGGTGTGGCACGCCTGCGCCGGCGGCTTCCTGCTCGCCATAGCGGCAGCATCCGTCGTGGCTGCCCACGATCTGTGGGAGCGGGCGATCGTCTGGATCTTCCACGCCGACAAACCGCAGGTCCATCTGGCGTACGCCGGAAAGAACGAGGTCGGCCCCTGGTGGAACGTCACCTTGGTCGTGGTTCTGGCTGTCTACGTCGGACTGGCCGCAATCGCCGCCAGACAGGCGTACCGAAATCACCTCACGCGATCCAAGCACCGGCGCATCGCCGACCTGCTGACGACACAAAGCCGGTACGACGATGTCCAGGTGCTCCAGACCGCGACCCCTGCGGCGTACTGCCTGCCCGGCCGTCGCCGCACGGCGCGCATCATCATCACCATCGGTGCCGTCGACATGCTCACGGCGACAGAGCTCGAGGCGACCATCGAGCACGAACGAGCGCACCTGCACTTCGGGCATCACCGGATGATCTTGTGGGCCGACGCCGTGACCGCCCTGCTGAGGCCCACCGGCGTACTGAAGAACTACGCCGACCAGGTCCGGCGCCTGAGCGAGATGGCGGCCGACGACCGAGCGGCCGTTCGCTGCGGTCCACGACTGGTCGCGTCCGCCCTGCTCGCGATGTGCACCATCGACCCGTCGCCATCCACGGGCTCAGGTCAGCTAGCGATGTCCGGCTCGCGACCGGCCGAACGAATCCGCCGTCTGCTGCACACGACACCGGCCGAACTCGAGCGGACCTCGTCGATCCTCGTCATCGGTACGACGCTCGCGATCTCCCAGATTCCGCTGGCCCTGCTGCTCGTACCCGCCTTCAGCCTCGCCGGCACCGCGCACTGACATCCCGCCGTCGCAGCTCCAGGCCCGCGCGATTTCGCGTTGTTTCTACATCGTGTAGTAGATTCGGTGCATGGCTGATGCCCTCACCTCTGGTGGCACCTCGTCCGGGGAAGGGAACGGTCCTGTACGGATCCGCGGCATGCGCGCCGCGGAGGCCGGGGTCGCTGCGGACTGGCACCGCGACGAATTCCCGAACGGGTTCTACGTCCGGCTCGGCCCCCGCTTCCTGACCGCGTACTACCGCGGCTTCGTGAGGTCGCCGCACGCCACCGCGCTCGTCGCGGTCTCCGCCGAGGACCAGGTCATCGGCTACCTGGCCGGTACGACGAACGACGGGAAACACAACCGGTGGATGCTGTCGCACTACGGACTGGTCGTCGTGGCAGTTGGGCTTGCGTGCCTGCTACGCCGACCCGGCCTGTGGACGGAGTTCCTGCGCTCTCGCGCGCTGTGGTACCTGCGCCGTGCCCTGCGCGTCGCAGTCCGTCCGGCAGGTGGGAGGTCCGGTGAGCTGACCTACCTGGTCTGCTCACCGGACTTCCGAGGACAAGGCGTCGGAAGCCGACTGGTCAGGATCTTCGACCAGTACGCCGGCGCTGCGGGCACCGAACGCCTCACCCTCGTCACCGCGGCCGACGACCAGCGGGTGCGGTCGTTCTACCGGTCACTGGGCTGGCGACTCACCGGCACTCGCTGGACGAAGGAAGGCCGCGAACTCGCCGCCTTCGAGTCGCAGCCCTCCTCGACCGGCCTCCCCACACCGCACCGCAGTCGCCGCGCGACGATCCGCAGATCCTTGGTGGCCTCGACCGCCATCGCCGCCTTCGCCTCGGCTTGCGCGGTCCAGACCGAGGTGGGCCACGCGCCTTCGGAATCACCAGAAGGCATCTCGACGACCACCCCGCCCAGCACCCCGACAGTCAAACCGACGACGCCCGCTCCCGAGCCGCCATCACGCCCGGCAGCCGATGCACGTATCGTCGCCGTTCCCGCTCGGCAGTGGGCGAAGATCGTCGCAACCGGCACCTGGCGGCCCGGCTGCCCGGTTACCAGAACCCAGCTGCGCCGGGTCGAGATCAACCACTACGACTTCGCGGGCAAAGTACGGCGCGGAGTGCTGGTCGTCCACGCCGACACGGCGGCCAGCACGGCACGGATCTTCACCCGGCTGTTCGACGCGAAGTTCCCGATCCGCCAGATGCGGCCGGTCGAGGAGTACAGCGGCGACAACACCCGCAGCATGGCGGCGAACAACACCGCGGCCTACAACTGCCGGCGTCCGACTCAGATCAACGCGCCAGTGAAGGCCTCTCCGCACGCCAACGGCCGCGCGATCGACGTCAACCCCGACCGCAACCCCTGGATCGACCTGCGCTGCAAGTGCTGGCAGCCGACCGCGACGTACAGCAAGAAGCGCACCGGGCCGGGTGTTGTTACCAAGGGCAGCCTGCCGTGGCGCCTGTTCACCGAAGAGGGCTGGATCTGGCAAAACATCGACATCCCCGACTACATGCACTTCGATACCGGCTACCCCTCACGCCCGCTCAGCAAGCGCTGATCCACCCTTCTGAAAGGCCCCCTCAGTGCCCCTCACCTATGCCCGGCTTCCGTTCCGCGTCGCCGCGACCGCGCTCGTAGTGGTCGTCCTCAACGGCTGCGGTGGATCCGCCGACACCGGTGGCGGCGACGCCACGACGCCGTTCGCACCGGCCACGACCCCGGCGGCTCCGTCGACGGCCACGCCCGGCGAGACGGAGGCGACACCGACCCCGGCGCCGTCTCGGCCCGAAACGGTGGCCACCACCCCGGCCGCCGACGTGACCCTGGACATCACCGTTGCCAAAGGCAAGGTCAGCCCCAGCGGCAAGAACGTCGCCGTAAAAGCCGGCCAAACGGTCAGGGTGACCGCGACCTCGGACGTCGCCGACACCATCCACGTGCACGGGTACGACAAGGAACTCACGATGCAACCCGGCAAGGAGACCTCGCTGACCTTCGTTGCTGACAACAAGGGAAGTTTCGAGATCGAGACCCACGAGTCGGGCAAGCTGGTCGCGAAGCTGAACGTGTCGTGAGCATCGCGCAACTGCTGCCGCTGCACGGACTCGGCAGCCGGCAGGACCTCCCGATCCCGCTCACGTACGCCCTGATCGGGGCCGCCGTGGCGATCACCGCCTCCTTCGTCGTCCTCGCGGTCGCCTGGCAATCTCCCAAGTACCGGGGCAACGCCTCCGGCCGGGCACTCCCGCCCGCCGTGACCCGGACCATCGACTCCGGATGGTTCCGATGGACCGTCCGCCTGATCGGCCTGCTCTTCGCCGCCTACGTCGCGATGGCACTGGTCTTCGGCGTCGACCGGCTGACCAACCCGGTCTTCGGAGTCGTCTACGTCCTGGTCTGGGTCGGACTGGTCCCGATCTCGCTGGTGTTCGGCCCCGTCTGGCGGACCCTCAGCCCGCTCCGGACTCTGCACCTGCTCTTCTGCCGCGCGTTTCGCCTCAAACCGTCCGACGGTCTCCTGAAGCTCCCCGCCGGGCTCGGTGTCTGGCCGGCAGCGGTCGGCCTCTTCGCGTTCGTCTGGCTCGAACTGGTAGCTCCCGAGCGCGCGACGCTGCCCGTCCTCCAGGCCTGGTTCGCCTTGTACTTCGCGATCCTGGTCATCGGAGCGCTGCTGTTCGGCGACCGGTGGTTCAGCGCCGCCGACCCGTTCGAGGCCTACGCGATGCTGATGGCCCGGCTGTCTCCCTTCGGTCGCCGTACCGACGGCTCGATCGTCGCCCGCCGCCCGCCGCCCGCCGCCCGCCGCCCGTTGGAGAATCTCGACGGTCTGGCACCGCGCCCAGGTCTCGTCGCCCTGGTCTCGGCACTTCTCGGATCCACGGCGTACGACGGGTTCTCCAACTCCAGCGCGTGGATCGGCTGGGCGCAGAACACCGACTACTCCCCCACGCTGCTCGGCACGCTCGCCCTGCTCGGCTTCGTCCTCTTCGTCTTCATCACCTACAGCGCCGCCACCCAGCTCGCAGGACGCCTCTCCGACAGCAGCCGCAGCCAACTCCCGACGCTGTTCGCCCACTCCGTCGTCCCTATCGCCCTCGGCTACGTCCTGGCCCACTACGCGACCTTGCTGATCCTCGAAGGCCAACGGACCCTGATCCTGCTCAGCGATCCGCTCAGCCGCGGCTGGAACGTCTTCGGTACCCGCGAGCTCGGCGTCAATTCGAGCCTCGCCAACCACACCACCGCCATCTCCATCGGCCTGGTCATCTCCGTCGTCGGCGGCCACATCCTCGGTGTCGTCTCCGCCCACGACCGCGCCGTCGCGCTCTTCCCGCGCGGCCGCGCACTCGCCGGCCAGATCCCGCTCCTGATCGTCATGGTCGCCTACACCGTCGGCGGCCTCGCCCTGCTCTTCTCCACCTGATCGAAGCAAGGCCCTGACCACGCGGAGTCGCCGCACAATCGAGCACCGCAAGGGAACTTTGCACCCGGCCACCGCGCGGATCACCTGGCGTAACGGCATCGTCAACGTCGCCCATGCCGGACCGTTCGGCACCGCGACCGGTGGTCACGCGCGAAGGACGCTGACGCTGTGGAAGAGTGGCCGACAACGACACCCGCTCATCTGCTCGTCGGCATGCACTCGACCAGTACCAGCACCGCATCGTGGTCAGCGCGCGACCAGCGGTTCGCCGGTTTGGGTTGAAACTCAATGAAGATTGAAGGCAACGACCGGGCGTATGCGGGGGTGGCGGCCCGGTGCCATCTGCAGTTCAGGTCGTGCGTCCGGGACTCCGGCTCGGCCTGCGGCGTTCATGCGAGGGAGAGGAACAGTTTCTCCATCTTCTTCACGTCCACGCTGTCGATGGTGTCGCCGGCCGCTAGGCACTGCTGCAGGCCTGTTGCGACGATTGCGAAGCCGGCCCGGTCCAGCGCACGGGATACTGCGGCGAGTTGAGTGATGACATCTTCGCAGTCGCGGCCCTCCTCGAGCATCCGCAGCACTCCGTCGAGCTGCCCACGGGCGCGCTTGATGCGGTTGATCGCTGAAGTCATCTCGGTTGGATCGAGCTCCATCAGTTTTCTCCTTCAGTCGAGTCCAGCGCCGCCAATGCGGCGGTGAGCCGCTGCTTGGCGTCGGCGGCGACGGTGCGCAGGGCGTCGTTGTCGGCCAGTCCCATCATCGCGTCGGGGTCGAACGCCTCCACGATCGTGGTGGCGTCGTCGAGGGCTCGGACCACGACGTTGCAGGGCAGCACCGCGGCGATGGACGGTTCCGCGGTCAGCGCCTCGTAGGCCAGAGCGGGCCGGCAGGCACCGAGGATCACTTGCGGGGCCACGTCGACGTCGAGCTTGTTCTTGAATGTCGCCTTGAGATCGACCTCGGTCAGGATCCCGAACCCTTGCTCGTGGAGTGCGGCGCGGACGGCCTCTACGACGTCGTCGTACGGCTGGGCCAGGGTCTTGGCAATTGTGTAGCTGTTCATCGAAGTGCTCCACTTCTTCTCGGCACCGGCAGCCTTTGACGTCGAGACCGCGAACATGGTGGTCTGCTCCAGAGCGCCGGCCAGGTGCCCCAAGTGGGGTCCCACCCACACCATCCGACTATACCCCCCGTGGTATTTCACCAGCGAGAAGCCCGGCGAAATAAACGACTGATGAGGCAGCGCGGTGGGGCCGTGCCCTCAGTTGAAGAATACCCCCGGGGGTGTGTACGTTGGCTCGTGGCGAATACCCCACCCCGTATCCGGGTACCGCGAGAATGGAGGAATACCAGCGATGAGCGACCTGCTGCTCGCTGCCGGGTTCGACGCGTACTCCGTGGCCGGTGGCACCGCTGCTTGGGTGCGATCGGGACGATCCGTCGAGACCGGCGCTCCCCGCCCCAGCTGACCCGCCCACGCGAACGACACACGACAGGAGTGACTCTGATGAGCGCCGATCTGACGATCGTCCCGATCGAGACGCCCTCGCTCGGCGACCGCAGCTACGTCGTCCACGACGGCGAGGTGGCCTTCGTCGTCGACCCGCAGCGCGACATCGATCGCGTACTGAAAATCCTCGAGGAGCACGGGGTCCGGCTGACCGATGTTTTCGAGACTCACATCCACAACGACTACGTCACCGGCGGCCTCGCCCTGGCCCAGCACACTGGCGCCGCGTACCACGTCAACGCCGAGGACGAGGTTTCCTTCGAGCGCACCCCGATTCGCGACGGCGACACCATCGAGGTCGGCGGACGAATGCGCATCACGGCGCTGTCGACCCCGGGCCACACCTTCAGCCACCTCTCCTACGCCCTGACGGACGCGCGCGCCGCCGGTGGCGTCGACAACTCGGTCGGAGTGTTCTCCGGCGGTTCGCTGCTGTACGGCGCCACCGGACGCCCCGACCTGCTCGGCGACGAGCACACCGACGCGCTGGTCCGTCACCAGCACGCCTCGGCCCACAAGCTGGCCGCGTTGCTGCCGGACCAGACCGAGGTCTTCCCCACCCATGGCTTCGGCTCCTTCTGCGCCGCGACCCAGTCCGATGCAACCGAGTCCACGATCGGGCAGGAGAAGCAGTCCAACCCCGCACTCACCCAGGACGAGGAGACCTACGTCCGCGAACTGCTCGACGGACTCGGCGCCTACCCGGCGTACTACGCCCAGATGAGCCCCGCGAACGCGGCCGGGCCGTCCGAACCCGACCTCACCCCGCCGTCGGAGGCCGATGCCGGCGAGCTGCGCCGACGCATCGAGGCCGGCGAGTGGGTCGTCGACCTGCGCAACCGGACCGCGTTCGCGACCGGCCACGCCAAGGGCACACTGAACTTCGAACTCGACGGCGCGTTCGCCACCTACGTGGGGGCTGATCACCTGGGGAACCCCGCTCACCCTCCTCGGCGAGACCGCCGAGGACATCGCCGCGGCCCAGCGCGAACTCGTCCGGATCGGCATCGACCGACCCGCTGCCCGAGCCACCGGAGGCCCGGAGAACTGGACCGACGAAGAGCTTGCGTCGTTCCCGACAGGATCCTTCGCCGATCTCGAGCAGGTCCGACGGCATCGCCCGGTGGTCGTGGTCGACGTCCGCCGTGCCGACGAGCACGACTCGGCCCGGATCAAGGGCGCGGTCAACATCCCCATCCACGAACTGCCCCGGCGCGTCGCCGACGTCCCCGAGGGCGAACTGTGGGTGCACTGCGCGAGCGGCTACCGCGCCGGCGTCGCCGCCTCGATCCTCGATGCCGCCGGACGTCAGGTCGTCGCGATCGACGACAGCTTCGACAACGCCGAGAAAGTCGGGCTGCACCTCGTGGGCCCCGAGGCGTGACCCTGGTCCTCGCGATCCTCGCCGGCGCGCTCATCGGGCTCAGCCTGGGCGCGCTCGGCGGCGGCGGCTCAGTCCTCGCCGTCCCGGTCCTGGTCTACCTGCTAGACCAAGACGCGGGACAGGCGACCACCGGCTCCCTGGTCGTCGTCGGTATCACCAAGCTCTCCGCCGCTTTCACCGTCTTGGTACTTGTTGTCACCGTCTACACCACCACCCAGGCGTTCGCCACGCTCACCTGAAGCTTCAACCCCGCAGTCATGGTCGCGGTCTTCTTCGCCTTCGCCCACAACTGATCCACCACCAAACCACAAGGAGAACCACCATGTGCCGACCAACCACCTGCAAAACCTGCGGCAAGACCACCTGGGCCGGCTGCGGCCAACACATCACCCAGGTCAAGGCCACCGTCCCCGCCGACCAGTGGTGTCCCGGCCACCCCAAGGCCGAACGCACCGGTAGCAACAGCTTCCTCAGCAGGCTCTTCGGCCGCCGCTGACCACCACCCCCGACGCGCTGGATCGCTTCGCCACCTCGTGTTCAGCTACCCCCTCCTGTTCAACTGACCATCGCACGAACGACCCCAGGGCTCCGGTCCTCAGAACCTGGCAGTGACCACCGCACTGTCGGCTTCGGGTCAGCGCGCGGCAACGCGGTCAGTCCAGCTGGCTTTGGCGCCCGAGTCTCCGATCCTGACGATGTCGTAGACGGCCGCGCCGGATGCGACAAGGGCGATCACCGCAATGGTGGCGGTCACGGCGGTCGAGGACGGTGCCAGGTAGGTGCGCCTGCCGGCTGCTGGGCTCGTACCCTCGCGCTGACGCCACCAGATGATGGCAGCCAGGACGGCGACAGCGATGGCGGCGTAGATCGCGGTGTCGCCGAGTTGTGCGTGACGGCGGATGAGAGCGTCGGGTGCCAGTTGGTGCTCTAGCCACTCCCCCGCGCTGGTTGTGATCGGCACCAGCACGACAACCAGTAGAGCCAGGATCACGTTCGGGCCGGCCAGGCGCCGTCGTCCGGCCGGCCAGATCGCGGTGAGTGCGAGCAGTGCTGCGGACAGCGGGAGGAGTACGACGACGGCGTGCACCAGGAGGACGTGGGCCGGGAGGCCGTTGACTGTCTGCATTGGGTTCCTTCGAGCTCTCCGCCGACGGCGGCGATCGCCGGGCGCTGATGCGGTCACGATGGCAGCTGATTCTTGGGAGTTCCTTAGTGCTCGTCGTGTCTAGCGCGGCGGCTGGTAGTGCGCTGCGTCCAGCGCTGACTGCAGCGACTGCCGGTATCCGTCGGAGGTGAAGGTCGCGCCGGAGACGGTGTCGATCTGGGCGCTTTGAGCGGTGATCGCCTCCTGCTCCAACGTTGGCAGCGCGAACGAACTGATCTCGCGGTCTCGGCTTTCCGATGACGGTGAGGCGATCGTCGTCACCGCCACGATGCGATGGGACCGGACTTTGACTTGCACGTCGCCGTAGCGGGTGTGGGCGGCGACGCCGTTGACGGTCACGGTGTTCTGGGCTGGTGCGGCGCTGACGATCCCGGCAGGTGCCGCTGGAGGTGGCGGGCCGCTGAGCCGGTTGGTGCTCGTCGGGTAGACGAAGAGCAGGCCGAGCAGAGTCCCGGTGGCTCCGACGGCCAGGGCGTTGCGGCGCCGGCGCGTGGAGTGGCTGCTCATCGTGGCCCCGCGCGGTGCGCTGCATCCAGCGCCGACTGCAGCGACTGCCGGTACCCGGCGGAGGTGAAGCTGCCCCTGACACGGTGTCGATGTTTGCGCTCTGGGCGGCGAGCGCTTCTTGGTTCAGGAGCGGGATCGCGTAGCTGTTGATGTCTTGGGTGTGTCCGCTGCCGGTCGGCTGGGTCGGCGTGCGGACGAGTGTGATCCGGTCACCTTGCAGCGCGACCTGGACCTGGATCGGCCCGTAGGCGGTATCGACCAGGTCGCCTGTGACGGTGACGGTCGCAGGTGTGGGGCGGGCTGTGCCGTGTGGTCTGCGGCCGGGCGGGGCTCCTCGCGTGCTGGGTCTGTTGGTCGTGGGCGCAGCTGGTCGAGCGGGTTCGGGGCTGGGTGGGCTGATCCGCGCCGAGGGTGCCGCGCCCGCGGGCGGGGCGGGCAGGTCGCCGGCACGCAGCCCGGCGCCGACGACGACAAGGGTGGCCGCGGACATGATCAGTGTGGTTCGGCGTCTCACGAGTGCTCTCCTGTCACCACGAGAACCGCTCCTGGTGGAGCTGCCTGGACGGAAGGCCAGCTGCGAGGGCCGCTGCGCAGGCGGCGTCCATCCAGCGGTCAGGGCCGCACACGTAGACGTCGTACTCGCTGATGGCCGGGATGAGGTGCAGCAGCGCTTCCTCGTCCGCCCATGCCTCGGCGTTGTCGGGGAGCCACGAGTCCCGGCTGCGGATCCTCGGCCCGAGCAGGTAGTGCATGGTGATGCCGCGTCTCCGTGCGAGCTGGTCCAGCTCGTCGCGGAAGACGAGGTCGTTCAGGTCACGGGCGCGGTAGACCAGAACGGCGTCGCCGGGACGGTAGTCGAGTTCCTCGAGCAGCGCGCGCAGTGGAGTGATGCCGATGCCGCAGGCAAGCATCGCTACCTTGCCGGTGACTCGAACCGCGTCCGTGAGCCGGCCGTACGGGCCTTCGATGGCCACCCTCGTGCCGGGTTTCACCCCGGCCAGGCGCGCGCTTCCGTCGCCGACGGCCTTGGCTGTCACTCGCAGCCGGTCCGGTGCTGGTGAGGCCGACAGCGAGTACGGGTTGCCGCGTGACCAGCCCGGGCCGTCCAGGAAGCGGAAGACGAAGTACTGCCCGGCGCGGGCCGGGAGCCGGTGCAGGCGACGGCCGCCCAGCACAACGGTGACCACGCCAGGGCCTTCCCGGATCACTTCCGTGACGGTGAGGGCGTGCCGCAGCGTGCGCCAGATCGGCAGGCCGACGCGATAGACCAGCACTGCAGTGAGTGCGATCGCGTAGGCCGACCACCAGTAGGCCCTCGCTGCCGGTGACGTGGTGAAGTCGGCGCCGGTCCAGATCTCGTGAGGCACCGACAGACCGACCCCGACGTAGGCGTACAGGTGGAGCAGGTGCCACGACTCGTAGCGCAGAGCCCGGCGGGCTGCGCGGATCGAGGTCACGACCACAGCGGCCAGCGCGAGGACTGCCGCGACTGCGAGCAGCATCCCGCCGTACGAAGTGACGACCGTCCAGGTCTCGCCCACGAGGCTGCTGTGGTCCCTCAATGAGTAGCCGATGAGGATCAGCGCGACGTGGGCCATCAGCAGGTTGAACGAGCAGAAGCCGACCAGCCGATGCCGTCGGGCCAGTTCGTCTTGGCCGTAGCTGCGCTCGATCATCGGTACTCGCGCCATCAAGAAACACCTGCACGAGCAACAGATCAGCTGCCAGCAAGCCGGACAGGCGCCCCAGGGAGGTCAGCACATCGGCTGGTCCGGCTGCCAGCAACTGGACGCCCCGGCCGGACAGCCAGAGGACGACCACCACCAAACCGGTGCTCCAGCACGCCACCCCGACCGCGTCGCGCCACCAGGCCGGCGTACGACGAAGCCGCCGGCGGACGTGCGATTTCGTCAGCACGCTCACCGCCGGTGCCACCGGGATCGGCCCAGCGTGTGGCTGTCGGATGTCATGCTCGGACAATGCCCGCCGATTCTTAGCGCTTCCTTGGACCGGCCCCGGCAAGTGCTGGGAGGATGAGCTCGAAGGTCGCGCCCACGTCGCTGGGAGCAAGCCGGAGCTGACCGCCGTGCCGGTTCGCGACGTCATGGGTGAGTGCGAGCCCGAGCCCGTAGTGCGCCCGGCCGGCGCGATGACCACCCGACTCGAACCGGCGCAGCACCCGCTCGGCGTCGTCGGGACTGATCCCGGGGCCGGTGTCGCTCACCGCGACAACCACATGCCGCCGGTCCCGCCGTACCGCGATCTGCACCACGCCGTCTCGCGGGGTGTGGTCGATCGCGTTGTCGACAAGGGCAACTACCGCGCGCCGGATGGCGCTGACCGAGCCGCGGACCAGAAAGTCGGCTCCGTCGGTACGCCAGGACAAACTCACCCCGGCCTGATCGGCGTGAGCAGCGGCACTGTCCACCACCGCCGCGGCCAGCGGTGCCACATCGACTGGTTCGTGGGCGTCGTCGGCGCGAGGGTCGGCCGTCACTAGCAGGTCGTCGACCACTTCACCGAGCCGTTTGGTGTCTTGGACAACGCCGCGTGCGTCCTGCAGGATCTCCTGGCTCGATCCACTACGCCGCAGCGCGCGGTCCAGCACCTGCGCGCGCGTACTCAGCAACGTCAGTGGGGTGCGCAGCTCATGGCCGGCGTCGGCGACGAACGCGCGTTGCAGCGCCAACGCCTGAGCCAACGGACGGACCGCGCGGCGTCCGAGCCACACCCCCAGCAAACCGGCCACGATCAGTCCCAGCACGGACGCGAGACCCATCGCCTGAAGCATGCGAGCACGCTCGGCATGGGCCGTTGCCAAGTCGGTGACCGCCTGGACGGTCTTGTCCTGGCGGATCCCGGTGGCGATTCGGTACTCCCCGCCGTTGTTCTCCAGGCTGGTCAGCCTGACTTGCGGCGTGGCAGCACGCCGCAGTTCGGCCAGCTCGGGAAGCACAGCAGCAGGGATGCCGGGCGAGGACGCTGTACCACTCGGTCCCGCCATCACCAGCCAAGTGCTCGGCGGCGGATCACCGACGTCGTCTGCCGTCGCGACCGTGGCGCGCAGCAGATCGTCCACCGCTCCTGCCTGCCCGCGGACCACCACGATCGTGACCAGCGCGATCAGGAGCAGCATCGCCAGGGCCACCAATGCCGCCGCGTGAGCGGCGAAGCCGCGGGCCGCCCGGCGAACGAGGACATCGTCGCCTGTCGGCTGCTTGCTCATGGCGACCCCAGCCGGTATCCGAGCCCACGCACGGTCCGGATCACTGCGCTGCCGAGCTTGCGGCGGCAGTAGTGGACGTAGGTGTCCACCACCGTCTCCGATTCCGCATGCCCGAACACCCGATCCAGCAGCTCGGCGCGACTGAACACGACACCAGGCCGGCCAGCCAGCAGCGCAAGCAGCGAAGCTTCGCGCTCGGACAACTCGACCACACCACCGCCGGTACGCCGTACGGCCCGGCTGGTGAGGTCCAGATACCCACCCGGCACGGGAAGTTCTCGGGCCTCGTCGGAATGACGCCGCAGCAACGCGCGAATCCGCGCCAGCAGCTCGGTGAGCTCGAACGGCTTGGCCAGATAGTCCTCAGCACCGGCGTCCAGGCCGTCGACCCGATCCGCGGTGCTGCCGCGAGCAGACAGCACCAGGATCGGTGTACCGACTCCACGGTCGCGCAACCGCTCGATCAGGTCCAAACCCTCGATCGCGGGCAGGCCGCGGTCAACGATCATCACCTCGAACGCGCGGGTCAACGCGAGATGGAGCCCGCTGTGGCCGTCACCGGCGCGCGTAACGGCGTACCCCTCGTCGCTCAGCACCCGGTCGAGCAGGCCGGCCAAGTCGGGATCATCCTCCACGAGCAACAGGCGCCGATCACCGGTCATCGAGACCCCTCCGAACCATCGGCGTTCCAGCCGGGGCTCGCCCGGAGGGTGCCATCGGCAAGTATCCCCAGCCCCTCGTAACCGGGAACCGCAGACAGGACCACCGGCCACGCGTCGCCTGCCACGAACGCCGCGGTCGCAAGGACATCGGCGGTCTCCAAGGAGGGTCCACTCACCGACACCGATAGCCAACCGGTCAGCACCGGGTCGCCAGTTCGGGGGTCGTACAGGTGAGCACCCCTGGCCGCAGTTCCACTCGTAGCGACCGCACCACCAGTCCGGGCAACCGTCGCAACCACCCGGCCAGGATCGCGAGGGTCCTGGATTCCGACAGTGAAGGGCCGGCCGCTCGGGCACAACACGACGACGTCGCCTCCGGCGTTCAGGCACCAGTCCAGATCGGCCACGCCGCTCAACCGCTGGCTGGCGAGCTCGACACCCCATCCCTTCACCAGCCCCAAAGGATCCCAGCCGCCACCCGGGGGAATGGCGTCGAACAACCCGCCGGTCAGCTCCCGGGCGCGATCGCAACGCGTGGCCACCTCCCGCACGACCGGGTCGACCTCGCTCCACGCCAACTCCCCTCGCACCAGCCTGGTGACCGCGCTATCGGTTTTGTACGGCGAGAAGACCCGGTCGACCTCGACGAGTTCAGCGAAGACCTCCTGCACCACCGCCTCGGCCGGCGCCGACCACGCCCGATCGCCGCGAGCCAGCACGCTGACCGGCAAACCCATGATCTGCTCAACCCAGCTGCGCCTTTCAGGCAACTGTCCTCCGTTCACGCCGCGTACAAACCGGCGCCCACCAACACCATCCATGAAGCGCCGGCCACTATGAGCACTCGGTCGCGGAACAGCTCGTGTTCGGGGAGTTCGCCTCGGCCGGTGGAGATGAGGAACGCGTAGCGGAGAAGGGCTGTCAGGAAGGGGAGGAACGAGACGGCCAGTAGTTGGCGGATGACGTCGTGACCGAGGTACTGAAAGGCCCAGAGGCCGTACGAGAGGGTCGTGCCCAGGAGGGCGACCGTGGTGAGCTGATCCAGCCACGCGGTGGAGTAGGCGGCCAGGACTGGGCGGCTGCGGGCGTTGGGGGCGGTGGAGCCGCGTTCGGCGCGGCGTTTGCCGGCGACCAGGAAGAGGGCTCCGAAGAGGGAGACGAGCAGAAACCAGTTGGAAACCGGCACGCCGGTAGCGGTGGCGCCGGCGGCGGCTCGGAGCACGAAGCCCAGCGCGACCAGGACCACGTCGACCACAGCGACGTGCTTGAGGCCTTGGACGTAGGCGAGTTGCGCGACCAGGTAAGTCAGGCCCAGGAGGAGCGTCGGCACGCCAAGGGCAGCGGCGGTCGCGAGACCGGCCGCGGCGGCAAAGGCGGACCACACCAGGGCTACGGGCGGAGTGATCGCACCGGCGGCGACCGGACGGTGTTGCTTGCGGGGGTGGCGACGGTCATCGGAGGCGTCGCGGACGTCGTTCAACGCGTAGATCGCGATCGACAGCAGGATGAACGCTACCGCCGCGACCGCCGCGCGCAGGACAATGCTCGGGTGATCGATTACCCCCGCAGCAGAAGGCGCCGCGAAGAGCATCACCGCCTTGTGCCACTGCTGCGGCCGGCTCAGCCGGATCAGCGCGCGGCCGCGCCCGACCCGAACAGCAACGGCCGGTGGAGCCTGGAGGTCCGTCATCGCGTCACCACGTAGAAGAAGTCCCGCTGGTCGTCGACCAGGTAGCGATCAGTGGGCGACGTCATCGACGGGAGCAACTGCTTGCTCACCAACGACCCACCGGCGCCGGGCTGCTGAATCGTGAAACTGACCATCGCGGCATGAATGTCGAGCTCCATCCCCTGCTGGATCCCTGTCTGCTGCATCGCCGAAGCCAGACTGGCGAGTGTCAGCCCCTGACCGGCGACGTAAATCAAGTCGCCCTTGGCATCCGTCCCAAGCCCGGACCGCCAGGTGTACTGGAACTGGCTCCGCACACTCCCCCACCGGCCTTGCGCGTTCTGCGTCAGCCCGTCGACCAGCCGGCCGCCGGTGACCACCATGTCGAGGTTCTGCCGTACGGCGACCACGTCCGGCGTCATCGAGACGTTCCGGTTCCACTCCCCGATGCGCGCGGTGCCGTTGCGGTAGACGACCACCGATGCCCGCCCGTCGACCAGCGGTACGGCGGGCGAATCCGTGGTCCACCAGCCACCGTGCGAGTCGGCCATCTTGAAGCCCGCGTTGAAGGCCGCGACCAGATTCGAGCGAGCGTCCGAGGGGATCGAGTAGCCGTTCTTCGACGCCATCCCAACCACCGGTTCACGGGTACCCGGCATCAATCGCAGCGCATCGGTCGCCTGCGGCAGCAGCGCCGCGGCGGCGGTCACCGGCAGGTGCGCGGGATCAGGACGGAACCACGTCGTCCAGACCAAGGTCCGTCCCCCGGCATCGGTCCGCGCCGACGACCAAGCACCCTCATGCGGCAACGCACCCACGCCGCGAAGCGTCCGCACCCGAGGCAGCCCGACGGACTGACCGGCGATCGGCGTCGGCTGCTGCACCGTCGGCATGTCGTGCGGCGAACCACTGGCCGGCGGCGCCTGTCTGGAGTACTTCCAGGTCTCGACAGCGTCGATCACGCCACCGCCGCCGTGGTCCCGGACCCATTCGACCGTTCGTACGGCGAAGCTGGCGCTGCCTGGATAGAGCAGCGCGCGAGCGTAGGAAATCGCCGGCGCGACCAGCAGCAGGCAGATCACCAGCGCGATCACCTGACGCCGCCGACGGCGTCGCATCTTCTTCGCGGGCAAGGGAAGTGATTGCTTCATACCCTCAGTAGAACGACTCGGCGCTGAGAGAATCCGGAGAGCGTCTCACCGCAGCGCGGGCGGTACCAACCGGGCCGGAAGCAGCCGCAGCACCCACACCACAACCGCCATCGTGGGAGGCGCCCAGACCACCACACGCCGCCCACGCAACGCGCGAGCCACCCTCCGACCGACCTGCTCCGGCGTCGTCGCCAACGGCGGTCGGGGTAGATCCGCTGTCATTCGCGTCCGCACGAATCCCGGTCGCACCACCAGCACCCGCACACCGTCCCGGGCGGCCTGTGGAGCGAGCAGCACGGCGGTCGAGTCCGCGAGTTGCTTGCCCAGCGAGTACGCCGCGATCGCGCTCCGCGGACGAGCCGCCGCAGCCGACGAGATCAAGACGAGCTGCGCCGTCCCCGACAGCCGTCGTACGAGCGCACGCAGCAAGAGCGACACCGCCAGGCCGTTCACGATCAGTCCGTCGGTGAACGACCTCTCCTGCATGGTGCCCACAGCAACGACCGCCAGATCCACCGGGAACTCCGCAGACAGGTGCGTCAGCAACCCGTCGATCTCCTCGGCATGCAGCGTCGCGTCGTACTGGGCCGTGGTGACGTAGTACCCGACGTCGCGGAGCGCTTCGGCGTTCTTCCAGAGCTCCTCGCTCGGCCGCCCGGCCAGTACGACACGACGCGGCGGCGGCCCGAGCAGCTCCTTCAGCACCGCGAAGCCGATCTCCGACGACCCACCGACCAGCAATGCCGTACCGCTCATGACAGCAACTCCAGCCGCTGCGCCAACGCCGACGTGAGCCGCCCGTCGGGATCGAGCCGGCGCTGCGTCCGGCGCCAGGTCTCCAGCCGCGGATACATCGCCGGAATCAGCGCAGGATCGGTCACCACGTCCTTCGCCAGGTAGACCCGTCCGCCCGCTCCCGCGACCAGGTCCCCGACCGAACGCAACATCGTGCCGTCCCCCAACCGACGAGCCGGCAGATCCACGGCCATCGTCCATCCAGGGATCGGGAACGACAGCGGACCTGCGGTCCCGTAGCCCAGGTTCTTCACCGTCGTCAGAGCCGGCGTCGTCCGCCGCTCGACCAGCAGCCTCAGGACCTGCCCGAGCACGTCGGACGCCTCGACCGGTACGGCGAACTGATACTGCACCAGCCCGGCCCGCCCGAACGCCGCCGGCCACGACCCGGCCCGATCCAAGGGACACAATGCCGTTGTCAGCGGCAACAACTGCCGCTCCTTGGCCGGGGACAGCTTCCAGCGGGCCGACGATGCTGCAGCGATCGCCGGCCGGACCATCACCCCCGGTCCCGGCAGCGACCGGATCGACCGCCGTACCGAACCACCTCGCTGCTCAGGAAAGGGCGGCACCGCCCGCGGCAGATCGCGGTACCGGGCCGGCCTGCACTCGTCCACCACCCCACGCCCCGCCTGATGTGCATCCAACCAGGCCACGACATGCAGCTCCGGATCGAGCTCCTGCTCGGCCGCCAGCTCTCGCAGTACGCCGAGCGTCTCCTTCAACGACCCGGTCCTCCGCCGGCGCCGGGAAGCCCAACCAGTGTCGACCTGCTGCAACTGGATCGCGGCCTGCAGGATCACCCCGGTCAGCCCCATCCCGCCGATCGTCCCCCAGAACCCATCCGAGTCCTGTCCCGCCGACAACCGGTGAATACTCCCGTCCGACCGCAGCAGCGACATCCACAGCACGTGCTGACCGAACGACCCAGCCCCGGGATGATTCTTGCCGTGCACATCGCTCGCGATCGCCCCACCCACCGTGATGTGCGCGGTCCCGGGCAGTACCGGCAGCACCCAACCGAGCGGCAGCGTCTGGGCCAGTACGGCGTTCAGCGTCGCGCCCGCCTCGACGACGAGGATCCCCTTCCCCTGATCGAACGAGAGGATGCGGTTGTGCGCGGTCATGTCGAGCACGGTCCCGTGCTCCGGCAGAGCGGCGTCTCCGTAACTCTTCCCCGCTCCACGGACCGTCAGCCGAGACGTCGCCTGCACGAGCCCGACCAGGTCGTTGTCCGACGAAGGTCGCCGTACGACGGCCTTCCGGTGCGCTGTGCGTCCCCAACCCGAGAGCGCGACCAGGCCCTCGTCAGGATTCATGCGGCACGCCGTTGCCGAAGGATCTCCAGCCCGACCGGGATCAGGGAAACGACGACGATGACCGCGATGATCGGCAGCAGGTACTGATCGATTCCCGGAATCTGCGAGCCGAGCAGGTGCCCGGCTAATACGAGCGCGATCGTCCAGACCAGCCCGCCGGCCACCTGCCACCGGGTGAACAGCCCCGCGTCGACGCGCAGTGCGCCTGCGAGCGGGTTCATCACCGTCCGAACGCCAGGGATGAAGCGCGCCAGCACGACGGCCCGGCCGACGCCGTACGACTGCAGGTGATGACGCGCACGCTCGGCGGCTAACGCCAGCCGTGGTCGGTCGGCTCTGTTCACCAGGGACGGTCCCAACCGGCGGCCGATCAGGTACCCCACCTGTGCGCCCGCCAAAGCGCCGACCGCGGCGAAGACCAGGGTCAGCGGCAACGACAACCGGATCCCCGTTGTCGTCAGCAGCCCGGCGGTGAACAGCAGCGAGTCACCCGGCAGGAAGAACCCGATCAGCAGACCGGTCTCGGCGAACATCACCAGCAGCACCGCCCACGGTCCCAGCTGGGACAACAGGCTGTGCGGGTCGAGCAGATTCATCGGTCCAACTCCACGATCGTCGGGACTTCCATCAACTGTGACGCTAGGAACTCGTCGCTGAGAGCAGGCTGAGTGAGCCGCCGGTACGTCTGGACGTGCTCGTCCAGTACGGCGGTCCAGGTCATCCGCGGGTCGGTCGAGCTGTTGTGTTCCTGAATCGCGCGCAGCCGAGCCTGATCGCTCAGCAGCTCGGCGGTGACCGTCGCCATCGCGCGATCGTCCGCGACGAGAAACCCCTCAAGCCCCGGCCGGACGAACTCGCCGACTCCGCCGGAGGCCATCGCGACGACAGCAAGTCCGGCACACCGCGCCTCCAGCGCGGCCACCCCGAACGACTCGAGCCGCGCCGGCGCCAGGTAGACGTCAGCGGTCGCGTAGAGCTGCTGGATCTCGTACCGGGTCAGCCGGCCGGGGAGTTCTACCCACTCCATCCCGCCGCGGCGCGCGGCCCGCGTCACGGCCGTTGCCTGCGGGCCGGTTCCGACAACGACAGCTCGGACCGGTACGTCGACCGGAACCTGCTGACGGATGTCGCGGAGGATCCGGAGCAACGCCATCGGCCGTTTGCGATGGGCGAAACGCAGGGTGCTGACAACCGTCAGCGGATGCTCACGACGTACAGGCCGTCGCCAGGGCTCGGGATCGATACCATTGTGCAGAATCTGGATCGTCCGGCGCGGCAGCGCACAACGTAGCTCGTCTGCCACTACCTCGCTGACCGCGGTCCACTGGACCGTTCCGAACCCGTGGTCCAGGCGGGCAAGCATCCACGGGACGACCAGTCCGCCCGAAGCAGGAAGCGAGTGCATCGTGATCACCGCCGGTACGCCGTACCGAGAGGACAGGCGGGTCGCGCGCCAGGCCAGTGGCGAGAACAGCGACGAATGGGCATGCACGACATCGAAGTCCCGCAGTCGCCGGGCGAGTTCGTCGGTTGCCGCCGGCAACCCTGCGAGCCGGACCACCGGTACGTCACCGCCGGCCGCCGGAGTGTCGGTCAGAGTGAACACCGTGACCGCGTGCCCCGCCGCCTTCAGCCCGACCGCGAGATCGTGCACGTGCATCTCGATCCCACCCAGGCGCGGTAGGTAGACGTCGCTGACGAGTCCGATCCTCATGCCGCCACCGCCCGCCGACGATCGTGCACCATCCACAGTGCGAGGGTGACTCCACCGACCGGGATCTCCAGCAGGTAGGTGAAGCCGCGGTACAGCAGCATCCCGGCAGCGATCGCGGCCGGATCCCCGCCGAGCGCAACCAGCGCCGCCGTCGTACCGACCTCGACGACCCCGGCGCCACCGGGCGTGACCGGGATCAAGGTCAACAGACGCTCGACGGCCAGACCGGTGATCAGCACCGGAAGGCTCAGCGACGTACCGAGGACGGAGTAGCACAACCAGAGCAGCCCGAGCTGCAGCACCAAATACGCCGCCATCCCCAGCGTCATCGGTCGCCAGCCACCGCGGACGATCCGCAGAATCGACTCCCGCAGGCGAGGTATCGATTCGGTCGGCTTCGCCTTCAGACGGACCAGCCGGGCCAAGCGCTCCAGCGCCCGCCCGCTGCGCTCGGCAGCGCCTGGGCTCGCCAGGAACCACACCACGGCGCCGAGCGCTGCCAGAACGGGAACCGTCAGGAGCGTGGTCTGCCCCAGCGGTAGCGCGGAAGCGGTGTGGGCCAATGGCACCAAGGCCAGCGCCAGCGCGACGACCCCGAGTTTGGCGAGGACATTGAGCAGCGTCGTCACCGCGATGAAGCCCGCGAAAGCGCCGGAGGTGAAACCCCAGCGCCGAGCCATCGCGAAGTTGAGCCCGGTCCCTGCGGCGCCCCCGAACGGGAGCACGTTCGCGACCGCACTCCCGGTCAGACTGAGCGTCAGCCCGCGGCGTTTCGTCAAGCCCGGCAGCGAAGCCGCGAGCACGAACGAGTGCGCCCAGAGCCCCGCGATCCAGACCACCGTGAGCGCGATCAGCCCAGGGAACGACACCCTGCCGAGGATCGTACCAACCGTCGACCACGACGTGCCGACCGCTCGCGGCAGCAGCGCGAGCAAAGCGACGATCGCCACACCGGTCAGCACGGAGGCGACCACGCGTCGGGACCTGCCAGCTGTCTTCATACGGCTCATCGTGGAAAAGAGCCGCTGAGAAGCCCCTGAGAGCAACTCGAACGCCGGCCACTCAGGTGCGATGCTCGCCGTATGGCGTTCACCCTGGTGTCGTTCCACGCCCACCCCGACGACGAGGCCCTGCTGATGGGCGGCACCCTCGCCCGTCTCGCGGCAGAGGGCCACCGCGTCGTACTGGCCGTGGCAACCGACGGCGAAGCCGGCGCGGCCTCAGCCTCCTACCGCGCGGCCCTGGCAGACCACCGCCGGGCCGAGCTCGACCGCTCCGCCGAAGCCCTCGGCTGCGCCCGAGTCGTCCGCTTCTCCCTCCCGGACTCAGGCTGGAGCCGCACCGAGCGGCCCTCGCCCAGCGCCTTCAGCCAACTACCAGTCGCCGACGCCGCCGCCCCACTGATCAACCTCCTCCGCGAGGAACAGGCCGACGCCCTCACGATCTACGACCCAGCCGGCGGCTACGGCCACCCCGACCATCGCCAGATCCACACCGCAGGCCTGTACGCCGCCCGCCAGGCCGGCACCCGCCTGGTGCTGGAGGCAACCATCGACCGAGCCCTGATCCGCCGCCTGATCCGCCTCGTCGAGGCAGTCCCCGGCGTCCTCCCTGACGTCCGCGCCGAGGACTACGACAACGCCTACTCCCCCACCGCAGCCATCACCCACCGACTCGACGTCCGCCAGTACGCCGACGCCAAACGCCGCTCCTTCGAAGCCCACGCCAGCCAAGCCACCTCCGACGAGGGCGCGCGCACCCTCGCTCTGCTCCTGAAACTCCCACCCTGGCTCTTCCGCCGCGCCCTCGGCCGAGAATGGTTCGTGGAACGCGGCCGCGTCCCCGGCCTACCGCTGGACGACCTCTTCGCGACCCTTCGTCACCCTCGCTGACAGTCCCGACTCCCCGTCAGGAGCGCACTCAGCGGATTCTCAGCGGTCGGCGGCCAGACTGTTGGGTATGCGGGTACTGATGGTGGAGGACGAGGTTCGGCTGGCCGAGACGGTTCGGCGGGGGCTGACCGACGCCGGGTTCGTGGTCGAGCTGGTGCACAACGGCGAGGACGCCGTGTGGGCCGCTACCGAGCACAGCTACGACGTGATCGTGCTCGACATCATGTTGCCGAAGCTGAACGGGTACAAGGTGCTCGAGCAGCTGCGCGAGCGTGGGGTCTGGACACCGGTGCTGATGCTGACCGCCAAGGACGGCGAGTACGACCAGACCGACGCGTTCGATCTCGGGGCCGACGACTATCTGACCAAGCCGTTCAGCTTTCTCGTGCTGGTGGCTCGGTTGCGGGCACTCATCCGGCGTGGTGGGCCGGAGCGGCCCGTGGTGCTGGTGGCCGGCGACCTGACGCTTGATCCGGCTCGGCGCCGGGTCGAGCGCGGCGGGCAGGAGATCGTGCTGACCCCGCGCGAGTACGGCTTGCTCGAGTTCCTGATGCGGCACCGCGGCGACACCGTCAGCAAGATGGAGATCCTCGAGAGCGTCTGGGACCCGGCCTTCGATGGCGATCCGAACGTCGTCGAGGTCTACATCCGCTACCTGCGACTCAAACTCGACGCCCCGTTCGGCCGGCACGCGATCGAGACCGTGCGCGGGATGGGGTACCGGCTCGACAGCGAAGGCGGATGAGCTCATGGCGCCAACCGACCTGCTCTCGCGCCCCACGATCAGCCGGTACGCCGTACCGGTGGCAGGCGCGCTGGTCGCTTTCGCCGGCACGCTGAGCGCGATCGCCCTCGGCGACAGCGCGACGGAGGCCGACGGCCTCGCCGCGTTCGATCCGGAGCTCACCGCCGACGCCATCGCCTCGCGAACCGCTCCCCTGACCGCGATCGCCCGCGCCCTCACTTTCACCGGGAGCACTCCGGTCCTGGTTGTTCTCACGCTGCTGGCAGCGGCTCTACTGCTTCGCACGACCCGCTCATGGCGAGCGCCTGGCCTCCTGCTCCTGGCCATGGCGGGCTCCTCCGCGCTCAGTTCCGGCCTAAAGCTCGTTGTCGGTCGTCACCGTCCCAGTGCCGCCGACGTGATTGGCACCCCCGCCTCGACCTTCGCCTTTCCGTCCGGTCACACCCTCAACTCGACAGTCTTCTTCTGCCTGCTGGCCGGCCTGGTCTGGCTCGGTCTTCGATCGACGTCAGCGAAGCTCACAGTCGCCGCGGCGGCTGTGCTCCTGAGCGTCGGGATCGGGCTGAGCCGGATCTACCTCGGTTACCACTGGGCGACCGACGTCCTCGCCGGCTGGACGATCGCAGTCACCTGGCTGGCGATCGTGGTCAGCGTTGCTCACTGGTTGCGCTGGTTGCCGAGGACAACGGCAGCCTGACCACGAAGCTTGCGCCACCCAGCGCCGAATCGGCTACCTCCACCGTTCCGCCATGACCTCTGACCACCTCGCGCACGATCGACAGCCCGAGTCCCGAACCACCGCTGCTCCGGTCGCGACTGGCGTCGAGCCGGACAAACCGCTCGAACACCCGCTCCCGCTCGGCCTCGGGGACCCCGTCCCCGTCATCCTCGACCTGCACCGTCGCCGTACCGTCGACCTCCGCCAGCGTGATCCGCACCTTGCCACGCGCGGCCTGAGCGGCGTTGTCGGCCAGGTTGCGGATCACCTGGCTCAGCTTCGCGGCGTCGCCGGAGACCCGTACGGGCGGTACGACGCCCTCGACCTCGACGCCGCCCGCAGAGCGCAACCGCCGCAACTCACTGCCGACAAGGTCATCCAGATCCACGTCGGAGCGATTCAACCTAAGACCGCTGTCATCCGCCTTGGCGAGCAGCAAAAGATCCTCGACCAGGCGCCGTATCCGCTCGGTCTCGGCCTCCATCACCGCGTGCAGCTCCGGCGCCGCACGACCAGTATTGTCAGCGGCAACCACCTCCAGCGCCGCCATCAGGCTGGCAATCGGCGACCGCAACTCGTGACTCGCGTCCGCCACGAACCGTCGCTGGGTCTCCTGGCCCGACTGCAGCCGGTCCAGCATCTGGTTCATCGTGACCGCAAGCCGCGCGATCTCGTCCCCCGTCGCCGGCACGGGCACCCGCTCGTCCAACTGACCCACCCCGATCCCGTGAACCCGCGCCCGGATCTGCTCGACCGGCCGAAGCGCCCGTCCGACCAGCACCCAGGTAGCCGCTCCCACCAGCACGATCAGCAGCGGGAACCCGACCAGCAGGTACACCGCCACCGTCTTGACCGTCTCCCGCTGCGTCTCCACCGAGGAGGCAACGATCACCGTGTACCGGGTTGCGCCGAAGTCGGTGCCCCGGGCAATGATCATGTACGGGTCGTCGTCGTCCAGCAACGGCATCCGGCCGACATCGTCCCTCTGCGACTGCCCCACCGGCGGCCGGAGATCCGTCAGCGGCGGACCGTTCGCCTGCAACGACGAACTGGCCACCACCTTGCCGGATCCGTCGACGACCTGGATCAACTGGCTCGGCCGGGTGTTCTCCACCAACTCCCGCGCCAGCCCGATCTCCCCTTCCTCCTGCACCTGGCTCGCGATGTCGAACGCCCGCGATCCCGCCTGGTCGGCCACGCTCGTGATCAGCGCCCGCTGCAGCAGGAGAAGCAGTACGGCCGCACCAACGGCCAGGGCGACGGCGACAACTCCCATCGCCGCCGCAGTCGACCGTCCACGAACGCCGGAACGCCGCAGCCCCTCGATCACCCGACCAGCCACCAAGCCTCCCTCGCTCCAACATAACTGCAGAGGCCCGCGTTCGACCGCCTACTCGGTCCCGACGGGCGATCGGTCCGGTCATGCGCTGACCATAGGTCCGTCCTCCTGAGTCAACGCTGAGGACCCGCTGCTTCGGCCCGGGTGCTGAAACAGCCTCGAGACAGATGGGTCTCAGCGGATCCTCAGGTTGGGGCGATTACGTTGCTCGGCATGGTCAGGGTTGCTGTTTGCGAGGACGACCCCGCATTGCGACAGGTGCTGCGTCGGATTCTCGAAGGCGACGGACACTCGGTCGTGGCCACGGCGACAGCGACGGCGCTGCTGTCGCGGCTCGACCTGAGACCTCAGGTCGTGATCCTCGACATCGGTCTGCCGGACGCTGACGGGCGGGACGTGTGTCTGGCGCTGCGTGCCCGGGGCGTCGATGCCCCGGTCCTGATGCTCTCCGCGCTCGGCGGGATGCACCACAAGGTCAGCGGCTTCGAGGCCGGTGCGGACGACTACCTGGCCAAACCGTTCGACGTTCCGGAGCTGCTGGTGCGGATCCGGGCACTGCTGCGCCGCACTACGATCGACGCCGCCGTCGACACAGTGGTGCTCGACCCGGCCAGCCACGAGATCCGGTGCGGTGCCGACGGCGCCGCCCTTACCCCCACTGAGTTCCGCCTGCTCGGGCGGCTCATCTCAGTCCCCGGCGAGGTCGTTCGACGCCACGCACTGGTCGCCGCCGGCTGGCCGCACGGCGCCTACGTCAGCGAAAACACGCTGGACTCCTACTTGCGGCGCATTCGGGTCAAGCTCGACCACTTAGGCATCGCCGACCGCGTCGCGACCGTCCGCGGAGTCGGCTACCGATGGGACTGAGCGGACTGCGCGGGCGGATCGTCTCGCTCGCGGTCCTCACCGCAACTCTTGCCGTTGCCGTCCTCGTCGTCCTCGGTCACGTCCTCGCAGCCCGTGCCACCGACACTGACGCCCGAACACTGGCCCGTACCAGGGCCGACGCCGTCGCGGCGACCGTCGAGGTGCGCGGCGGACAGGTCCGAATCGTCGAGGGCGCGGGCGACGCCTTCGATGCGGTCGCCTGGGTCTATTCCAACGGCCGCCTGATCGATGGAGTTCGGCACCCAGTCCTCGCCGGCACGGTCGACCGACTCGGCGCATCCGAGCGGAACGAGTTCGCGACGACCACCGGGAACCTCCTGTACGCCCAGCCTCTGTCGGTCCGGGGGAACCGGCTGACAGTGGTCGTCGAGGTAGACCTCGCGCCGTACGAGGCCGCCGAGCAGCACGGCCTGACGATGTCCCTGATCCTCGCTGCGCTGGCCGTCGTGCTCTCGGGTGCTGTCGCCTACCTCGGCGTGAGCCGGGCTCTTCGACTGGTGCGGCGAATGTCCGCGCTGGCCGACGAGTGGAGCGATCACGACCCCGGCCGCCGCTTCAGGCTGGGCCCGCCGCGCGACGAGCTGGGCGAACTGGCCCAGACCTTCGACCGGCTCCTCGACCGGGTGTCCGACACCCTCGCCGACGAGCGGCGACTGACCGATGAGATCGCCCACGAGCTGCGTACGCCGATCTCGGTGCTTCGCGGCGAGGCGCAACTGGCCCAGCTTGGCAAGGCCGCGGTCGATCCTCAGCTCGTTCTCACCGAGACTGACCGACTCGGCACGGCGGTGAGCGCGATACTCGACGCCGCCCGGTTGCGTCACCGTCGGCATTCGGCCTGCCAGCTCGGTCCGGCGTTGCGGCAGGCCACCAGAGGCCGCGGGATCGACGTCGCGGCAGCGGAAGACCTCCGGGTAGGCGTCCCGGCCGAGATCGTCGTGGCACTGCTCACGCCGCTGCTCGACAACGCCGCCCGGCACGCGCGAACGACCGTCTCGCTCCAGGTCGAAGGGCTCGCGGGCGACGTCCTGATTCACGTTCTCGACGACGGACCGGGATTCGGCCCACAGGACCTCGATCGGGTCTTCGAGCCCGGGCACACCGGCACGGATGGCCACGGATTGGGCCTGGCCGTCGTCCGCCGGATCGCGAACGCGACCGGAGCCGGCGTCCGAGCCGTTGCCGAAGGCATCGGGCACGTCGAGGTCAGCCTGCCGCGGGCCTGACCTGGGCGTAGTCAGGTTGCGTGCAGGTTCGCTGCGCGAGTGTGGCGGCATGACTACAGAATCTGCATCGCGGACCGGGACGTCCCGGGCCTTTCTCAACAAAGTGCCCGAGGTCACCGCCTGGTTCTGGCTGATCAAGATCCTCTGCACGACGGTGGGTGAGAGTTTCGCCGACTGGATCAACCTTCAGCTCGGCGTCGGGCTGGTCGCCACCGCCGTGATCTTCACCGTCGTCTTCGCGCTGGTCCTCACCTGGCAGCTGACCAGGTCCCGGTACGAGCCTGCGGCGTACTGGCTGACGGTCGTGGTCGTCAGTGTGACCGGCACCCTCTACACCGACATCCTCACCGACCAGGCCGGCGTACCGCTGTGGATCAGCACGTCCGTGTTCGGCGTCGCCCTCGCGGTCGTGTTCGGTATCTGGTGGCGCCGGGAACGCACCCTGTCGATCCACAGCATCGTCACGCTGCCACGGGAGGCCTTCTACTGGCTGGCGGTTCTGGTCACGTTCGCGCTCGGTACGGCGGCCGGTGACTGGACTCTCGAGCTGACCGGCTGGAGCCCCGGCGTTTCCGTGCTGCTCCCACTGGCGCTAATCGCGATCATCACCGCCTGCTGGCGGGCCGGCGCCAATCCCGTGCTGGCCTTCTGGCTCGCCTACATTCTCACGCGCCCGCTCGGCGCCAATCTCGGCGACTGGCTCGCGGCCCCGCAGGTGCCGGACCAGGGCCTGGGTCTGGGCACCCTGGTCACCAGCATCATCTTCCTGGCCGCCATTCTCGCAACTGTCGTCTACCTCACCCTGACCAAGACCGATGTCATCGAGGATCACCGCGGCCTCGACCGCACTGCCAGGTACCACCGCCCGGGCCGTGAATGGCCGCTGGTCGGCGTGATGGCGGCCTCCGCCGTCGCGGCCGGCGTACTGCTGAGCTGGGCGTCGGCACAACCGCACGCGAACGTGGCAGCCGAGAAGGAAGGCCCGAATCCCGGCGCCAACGTCAAGCTGAGCCCGGCCGAGGCGGTCGCGCACTTTCCCGCGACGGACGTGGCCCGCTACCGAACCCTTGTCCGCGCCATGCAGGCGGATCTCACCAAGAACGACCAGGGCGCGCTCAACGGCGCGGTCGATGACTACGAGAAGGCCTGGGACGACGACCAGTCCAAGCTCGAGCCGCTCGATGAGAAGGCCTGGTCGTTCATCGACAACCAGAACGACGCGCTGTTCACCTCGGTCCGGGACTCCAAGGACCCGGAGACCGAGAAGCAGGCGGTCGACGCACTGCTGAAAACGCTGGGCTGAGCACAGCAGGTCACCGTGTTCTCCGGGTGCTGCTCGGGATCAGGTCGCGGTGATCGCGCCGACCGCCAGCAAGACGACCAGCACGGTCCCGAGCAGCACCCGGTACACGGCGAACACCTCGATCGAGTGCTTGGCAACGAACCGCAGGAGCCACGCCACCGATGCGTACGCGACCACGAAGCTCACCACCGTCCCGACGACCAGCGGGGCGACGCCGATACTTCCGTGCAGGGCGTCCTTCAACTCGTAAAGGCCGGCACCGACCAGGGCCGGGATGCCGAGCAGAAACGCGATCCGCGTGGCCGCGACGCGGTCCAGGCCACGAAGAAGCCCGGCCGAGATGGTCGCACCCGAGCGCGAGACTCCAGGAATCAGCGCCAGACACTGCACCAGGCCCATCACGACCGCGTCCGCCATCGTGATCCGGGTCAGCGGACGAGCCTTCGTACTGATCCGCTCGGCCAGGACCATGACGGCCGACCACGCGATCAACGCACCCGCCACCCACCACAGGCTGCGCAACGGCCCGGAGATCATGCCCTTGGCAACGAACCCGACGATCCCGATCGGCAACGAACCGACGACGACGTACCAGCCCATCCGGAAGTCGAACTCGGTTCGCCGTTCGCGGTGCGCGAGCCCGCTGAACCACCCGCCCAGGATCCGCCGGATATCACCGCGGAAGAACAGCACGACGGCCGCGATCGCCCCGATCTGGATGACAGCCGTGTACCCGGTCACCGACGGGTCGTCGATCCGCAGCCCGAGCAGCTTCGCCGCGATGGCCAGATGGCCCGTGCTCGACACGGGCAGGAACTCCGTCAGGCCCTCGACTGTGCCCAGAACGATCGAGTCCCAGATGTTCATGCCTCACCGCTTCTCTTCGTGCTGACAGTACGACGTGAAGGAAGCTACTGAGAGCTCGCTGAGCAGCGGCTGAGAGAGATCGGCCGGATCACCGGTCGCGGTCGGGCGGCGGATCGAGCCGGTATCCGTGGCCGCGCAGGGTCGACAGAACGGGTATGCACGCAGTCCCGCTCCGCTCGGCCGCCAGTTGCAGCCGTCGGCGGAGCGCGGCCATCGTGACGTCCAGCGTTTTGGTCGATCCGAACCAGTTCTCGTCCCACACCTGGGCCATCAGATCCTCCCGGGACACCGCCGAGCCGGCGTTCAGGACCAGGGCCTCCAGCAGTTCGTACTCCTTGGGCCGCAACAGCACCTCGGTGCCCGCGAGGCTGCAGCGACGAGCCGCGGGGTCCACCGTCAGGTCGGCGACCGTGACCGGGAGCCCTGGTCCCGACGGCGCCCTACGGCGCAGGTGAGCCCGCAGCCTGGCGAGCAGCACGGTCAGGCTGAACGGCTTGACCAGATAGTCGTCCGCGCCGGCGTCCAGGCCGGAAACGATGTCGATCTCGTCCCCGCGGGCAGTCAGCATGATCAGCAGTACGTCGGGGAGGTCCGAGCGCAGCCGGCGGGCGAGGTCGACGCCGTCCACGTCGGGCAGGCCGAGGTCCAGGAGGACGACCTCGGCCTGCTCGCGGCGCGCTCCGGCCAGACCGGAGTACCCGGTGCGGAACCAGGCCGACCGGTAGCCGTTGCCCCGCAGGGCCCGGTCGAGCAACCGCCCGATCGTCTCGTCGTCCTCGATGACAACGGCCGCGGCCGGGTCCGTCCTGGATCTCACGAGGCGAAGCTAGCCCGCCGATCCTGAGTGGACGCTGAGCCTCGTCAGAGCTCGCGCAGCTCCTCGACGGGCGGCCTGCTCGAACCACGTGCGCTGGTCAACGCACCGCCGAGGATCGCGAGCACGGCGACTCCCACCGTCACAGCCAGATAGGTCCAAGGCACGGCGATCACCGACGGAGGCGGGTCGAAGACGCCGGTCAGGACCTTCACGAGCATCCTGGTCAACGCCCAAGCGATCAGCGCTCCCCCCGCGAGTCCGCCGATCGTTACGACGATCGCCTCACTCATCACCAGCCCGCGCAGCTGCCTGCGCCCGGCACCGAGTACGGCGGCGATCGCGAACGCGCGCCGGCGCTCCGCCAGACCGAGGGCCAGCACGAGACCACCGGCACCGGCCGCGATCAGCACCGCGAAAGCCAGCTCGAACTTCGTCAGTCCTGCCAGGTCGACCGACGTCAGGCTCGAGCCGATCTGCGACCTGCTCTGGGTCAGGTCGGTGATCTTGGCCGACGCCCCCAGCTGCTGCCGCAGCGAGGCCGCAACGCCTTGCTGCCCCTTCCCGCCGGTGTCCACGAGGAACGCACCGACCGCATTGCTTCCGGTCGCTTTGGCGACATAGTCCCCGTTCGCCACGAAGAAGCTGTCGTGCGGAGCGGTCGGGAACTCCTTGACGATTCCCGCGTAGTGGAACGGCACCTCCCGGAACGCTCTCGTCCGACTGTCCTGCAGCCGCAAGCGCAACAGGTCGCCGGGGGTGAGCTGGAAGTCCTTCACCGTCTCGTCGCTGACCAGGATCGAGTCCGGCTGCCGGGCGAGCGTGTCCATCAGTTGGCGGGCAGTTCCACCGACGAAGTACGCGTCCTGCAACGCAGTTGCGGCCGCGATGGACGCCGGCCGTACGCCGTACAGGTCCTGCAGATCCGAGCCGACGTACGCGAACCTGTGCTGGACCGGCTCGACCTTGCGGACGCCGGGTGTCGCGGCGAGTCGGTCCGCTCCGTCGGGTCCGACAATCACGCCGGGCGACTCGGTGACGGTGACGTCCGCGCCGTTGGTCAGCAGCGCGTCGACCTCGGCCTGCTGCTTGTACGTCGCGTTGAAGGTCGCCGTGGAGACCGCGAACGAGACGGCGAGCCCAAGCAGCACCACCGACCTGATCAGCGGGCGGCGTTGCCGCGACATGCTCGCCGCAGTGGTCGTCGCGAGTGTGCCGGTCAACGGGCGAACCAGCCTGACCAGTGGCCGCCGCCCGCGGCTCAGGGCGACCGAGGTGACGCGCCACAACAGCATGGCGCCTCCGATCCAGAGCAGCGCCGGACCGAAGAAGGCCCAGTAGGACACCGAGATGGTGGGAACACCCTCAGGCGCCAGCACGAGCGAGTAGTTGTTGTTGCTCGAGGCCCGGAACACCAGCAGGGAGACCGCCAGCAGGACGAAGTCCAGACCGAGCCGCATCCACAGCGGGGACCGGACCCGTCCGACGTACTGCCTCGTCTCAGTGATCGTCGCTGTGCGCAGGTCGCGGACCGCGGGGACGAGGACCGTCGCGGTAGCGATGACAAGGCCGGCGACGAAAGCGACGGCGAACCACAGCCAGGTCGCCCGGCCGCTGGATCCGAACGAAGCCGTCCCGAACGCCGCGCGACCCACGGCTGCGGCGATCAGCAGTCCGAGAACTCCACCACCGATCCCGACGAGGCCGGCTTCTGTGGACGCCAAGCGCGTGACCTGACGTCCCGTCAGTCCGCGCACCCTCAGCAGAGCCTGCTCCCGCCTGCGTCGATCGCTCGCCGAACCGGCGAGCGCAGCCGTCAGCAGCGCCGCCAGCACCGCGCCGGGAACGCCGAGGAACAGGAACAGGATCTGCGCGTACGACGCATCGCTGCGCGCCGCGTCCAGCGCCGCGCCGAGGTTGTTGCCGACCAGTCCGGCACCGGCGAGTGCGGCCTCCAGGTTGTGAGCCGCACCGACCACCGCCGTGTAGGCACCGGCAGGGTCGGCGGGCAGCGCGGCGGTCCGCCGTACGTGAATCTGAGTGGTGACGGCTGCGGGATCGCTCGCCGAGACCGGACCGTAGAGACTGTCGAAAAGCTGCCTGGGGAGCAGGAGAACGTTGTCCGGTGGCGCTGACGGCTGCGACTGCGGAGGAGCACCGACCTTCTGGAACAACGAGTCGGCTTGCGGCAGGTCCACGATACCGGCCACCTTCACCACGGCCGGCCGCGACCCCGGACGACCGACCGAGATCGAGTCACCCGGAGCAGCGTGCAGGTTCGCCGCCGTCTGTTGCGCGAGCAGGACACCGTCCGAGGCACCGGACAGCGTACGAATCTCACCTGGGAACGACGAGCGGTAGCCGGTCGGCAGACCGAGCACGACGCCCGGTCCGCTGGTTTGGGTCGATCCCCCGGCGGCGGCCTCGAACCCGGTCGCACGCCCGAAGCCGACCACCTCGGCAGCGCCGACACCCGGCGCCGAACGCGTCTGGTCGAGAACAGCCGCAGAGTCGCCGCCTGCCTGAACCTCGATCTGCCAGTCGATCGCAACCGACGCCGCTGCGCGGGTCGTCATCGTCGCCCGGGACGCAGTCAGGAACGCTCCCAGTGCGGCGATCAGCGCGACCGAGGCAGACACTCCGACTGCCGTGGCCAGCAGTCGGCCTCCGCGATGGCGAAGCAGACCGCGCACCCAGAGCGCGATCATGCCGCACCACCCGGCACCGGGACGAGCAACCGGCCATCGCGCATCTGCCATTGCTCGGCGAGCCGATCGGCGACGACAGGGTCGTGGGTACTCACGACCAGCGCCGCGCCCAGTTCGTCCGCCGCGTGAATCAAGACGTCGATGACCCGACTCCCGTTCACCTCGTCCAGCTGCCCCGTCGGTTCGTCGGCGAGCAGCAACCGTGGCCTCAGAGTCAGTGCCCTGGCCACGGCGACTCGCTGTGCCTGGCCGCCGGAGAGCGTCTCGGGCAGCTGGTTCACCAATCCTGGAACACCGACGGCTGTGAGTGCCACCAGCGCTCGCTCGGTCGCGTCGGCTTCGTCGGTTCCGGTGAGGACCGCGGCCATCGCCGTGTTCTCCAGTACGTCGAGCGCCGGTAGGAGGCTCGGCCCTTGGAAGACCACCGCGATGTCCCGCCGTCGGTCTGCCGGAGTCTGGCCGAGTTCGGGCCAGGTCACCGCGCCGCTCGTCGGCGTCTCGAGCCCAGCCAGCAGGTGCAGCAACGTCGACTTGCCGGAGCCCGACGTACCGGTGATCGCGATTCGGGCACCGGCCGCGACCTCGCAGTTGCAGCCGTGGACGGCGACGACCGCGTGACTTCCCTGCCCGAAGGTCCTCGCGACCTCGGAGCACCGCGCCACACTCATGCCACAATCCTTCCGTCGTGCATCCGGATCACTCGGTCGGCGATCCGCGTCACCGCCGGACTGTGGGTGACCAGCAAGACCCCCTGGCCGAAGACCGTCCTGGCGCGGAGAAGCTCCAGGACGATCTGCTCGGTCGCACCGTCCAGCTCCCCGGTCGGCTCGTCTGCGAGGAGTACGTCGGGATCGTTGCTCAGAGCCACTGCCAGGCCGGCCCGAGCCAGCTCGCCGCCGGACAGTTCCGAGGCCGTCGCGCGAGCCCGGTGCAACAGACCGACGTGCTCCAGCAACTCGTCGGGAGCCTGCGCGGCCCGACGGCGAGCCGCGGCCTGAGCCAGCCGGATGTTGTCGCGCAGGCTCAGGTGCGCCAGCAGATTGCCGGACTGGAGGAGGATGCCGAGCCGCCTGCTGCGGATCCGCGCCCGGCGGCGCTCGGTTCGATGGCTGATCTGCTCGCCGCCGACCGTGACCACCCCGCCGGCCGGTTCGTCGAGACCGGCCAGACAGCTGAGCAGAGTCGACTTCCCCGACCCCGAAGGGCCGGCGATTGCGACGGTCTCGCCCCGGCTGATTTCGAGGCTCACCCCGCGCAGCGCGAGGGTCTCCTCGTCGCCCGCGCGGAAGAAGCGGTAGAGATCCCTGCACCACAGCGCGTTCTCGGCGGTCACTGCCACCTCACCGAGTCCGAGACGATCTTCCAGGGGTCAACGTTGTCGGCGTTGGTCGGACCCGAGAGCGTCAGCAGGATCTGCCGGCCGTCCTGGTGGAAGAGGTACAGCTCGAACGCGTCCCGTACGACCTTGCCGGTCACGGGGTCGGGGCTGGAGTCGCCCTGGTAGGTGACGAGTACAACCGGCCCCGCCGCTCGGGAGATGTCGCTGACCTTCCCCATCGCGAACTTCGGGACCTGCCGCTGCAACTGCGGCACCAGACGGTTGCCGATGGTCTGTGAGGTCAGGGGCGCCGAGGTGGTCTCGGCCAGGACCTGGATGCGGTTCAGTTTGTCGCTGAACGACGTCGTTGCCCCCGCCGTACTGCGGGCCCAGCCCTCGGGCACTTTCACCGAGAAGCCACCAGCGGGTGGCTGGAATGTCACGAACGCCTGGTTGTCCGGGATGTCGCCGGGTGGGTTCGACTCGGTGGCCGCGGGACTGGGTTGCTGCTCGGTGCTCGGTGGTGAGGTCGGTGACGTGGCAGGCGTACCGCTGGGGGCTGTGGCGGAGCTCGACCGGGACGAGCTCGTCGACGAACCACCACCTCCGCACGCCGCGGCGGTCAGCGCCACTACGACGAGGGGCACGGCCCATAGGCGCCGAGGTTTCATGGTCACTCTCCTGGGTCGTGGGTCTGGATGTCCACGACGCTAGGAAGGCGTCGGTTAGCGACGTGCCCGGTGCTGGTTAGAGGACGGCAAAAGTTTCTACCGGTCGCCGCGATCCCGGGTGATGATGGGCGCATGAGACGGCGCGTCGGCAAGGTCGCCCTGACGGCCGTGGTCGTCTCTCTGGTCCTGCTGGCAGTGCCGTTCGCTGTCGGGATCCGGATCGCCTTCTTCAGCGAGGAATCGACCGAGCTGGAACGCGCGGCGCTGGCCGCAGCGGTCCAGGTCGGACCCGACGTCACCGCGGGCGACCCGGTCGAACTGCCCGCTGCCCTGACCGACCTGAGGATCGCGGTGTACGACGGGTCCTCCGTGCTTCGCGCGGGAGCAGGACCGGCGGGGATGGACCGGATCACCAGGTCGGCCCTGACCGGCAAGGTGGTCCAAGGCCGGGACGGCGGCGAGCTCGTGGTCGCCGTTCCGGTCGTCAGCGCCGAGCAGATCATCGGCGTGGTCCGTGCGGCCTCGCCGGTGACGGCCGTCTGGACACGCGTCCTGCTGGCCTGGCTCGCGGTCGCCGGTTTGGCGGTGGTCGCTTTGCTCGTCGGCCTCGCGGTCGCGATCCGCCAGTCTCGACGACTGAGCGAACCGCTCGAATCGCTGGCCGCCGTCGCGGGATCGGTCAGCGGCGGCGACCTGACTGCCCGCGCTCGCACTAGCGGCATCGCCGAGATCGACGCCGCCGTCTCCGCCCAGAACGCCATGGTCACCCGGCTGACCGCCGTACTGGAGCACGAGCGGCACTTCGGCGCGGACGCCTCGCACCAGCTGCGCAATCCGCTGGCCGGCCTCCGCCTCGCTCTGGAGACGGCGCTCGACGACGACACGGCCGACCCCCGCGAGTCGTTGCGAGAAGCACTGAAACGGGCGGACGAGCTGCAACTCACGGTGGAACAAGTGCTCGCGCTGGCCCGGCTGACTCCTCAGCCGGCTTCGGTCGAGCAGTACGGAACAATCGAGGAACTCACCGACGCTGCGCGTGCCCGATGGCACGGCCTCTTGGCCGCCGACGGGCGGCGGATCGACGTGCAGATCGCGGAGACCGTGGCCCGCTTCGCGGTTCCACTCAACGCCGCGCAACAGGTCGTCGACGTCCTCGTGGACAACGCCAGGGCTCACGGTCGCGGCACGATCAGAATCACCGCCCGCGACGCGCTGGGTGCGATGGCGATCGAGGTCGCCGACGAAGGACGCATCACGAGTGGTGAGACCGAGCTGTTCCGCCGGGGTGTCAGTGGACGAGCAGGCACAGGAATCGGTCTGGGCCTGGCTCGGGACCTCGCCGAGTCACACGACGGCCGGCTCAGCCTCGTCGCGACCGACCCAACCACCTTCGGCCTCCTCCTACCGGACCGGCGTCGTACCGTGGTATGACTCTCAGCTGCTCCACAGGTGGAGGTCACTACAGTCCCCAGCATGGCCACGATCGCTGTCCGCGGGGATAACCATCCATTGTCGCGAACTCTGCTCACCCCGGGCAGGGCGAGTGGCTGGACCCGCCGACTGATGGTCGTTGGATTCGCCCTGGCGACAACAATCACTCTGGCGAGCTGTGCCCTAGGACCAAAGAAGCATCCGGAGTCCGGTCAGAATGAAGCGACTCCGCAGGCCTCCGCCTGCACGGTGTCCGCGCTGCTGGTGCCGTCGTGCGGCGTCTGGTTCGGTGCCGCGGCGAACCCGCTGGCCGGCGAGACGTGGGACGAGGCCCTGCCGGCCTTCGAGAGCGTGCTCGGCCGGACAGTGGACATCGCGCACTACTACAACGCGAGCCCGAAGCTGTTCCCGACCGCCGACATGATCGGCCGGGCCCGCGAACCCGGGAAGAAGCGGTTGCTGCTGCTGAACTGGAAGCCCGAGATGGGCCGCACTTGGGCGCAGGTGGCCGCGGGCGACCCGGAGGTGGACGCCGCGGTCGACGCCCAGGCCGACTACCTGCGGACGACGTTCCCGGAGAAGTTCTTCCTGACCATCCACCACGAGCCCGAGGAAGAGGTCAGGCCGGCCGCCGGATCCGGCTTCACCGCCAAGGACTACGCCGCGATGTACCGCCGGATCGCCCTGCGGCTGAAGGCGAAAGGCGCCACCAACGCGATTCTGGTGATGACGTACCGCGGTACGCCGTACTGGGGTGTGCAGCCGTGGTTCGAGCAGTTGTACCCGGGCGACGACGTGGTCGACTGGATCGCCGAGGACCCGTACCTGTTCGGCAAGGACCCCGAGTTCTCCGGCGGGATGGCACAGGCCGTGAACCGCACCCAGAAGGCGTACCCGAAGTGGCCCGGCTTCTACACCTGGGCGACCACCAAGCACCCCGGCAAGCCGATCATGCTGGCCGAGTGGGGCGTGAGTGACAACCTCGGTGAGGTGAAGCGCAGGGCGGTGTTCTCGACGATGCCCGGCCAGCTCGCGGCGTTCCCGCAGGTGAAGGCGCTGGTCTACTGGAACGAGACGGACTTCGACGACATCGGCGCCACCCAGCTGAAGCCGGGCGACCCCGCGGTCGACGCGCTCAAGACGGCGCTCAAGTCCCCTCGGCTCAAGCCGCCCGCCGTACCGAAATGACCTCCGAGAAGAGATCGCAGGCAGTGCTGGCCGCGAGAGTCCGCGTTCTCGGTCGGTCCGAGGCATGATGTAGGGGTTGAAACTCTCAGATAGTGGTGGGGGCTCTTGATCTTGCCAGGGAGCTTCGTGACGTCTTCTGATGCTGATGCGCCGCTGGACGCTGACGCCTTCGCTCGGTTGGCCCTTGAGTTGCACGATGCTGCGGGCTTCGATGACACCGTCGAAGCGGTGGTTCAGTTCGCGTTGCAGGCCGAGAGCTGCACCTATGCCGGCGTCGCGCTCGCAGTGACCGGCGGCTGGGCCGAGATCGGTGCCGTCACCGATCCGGTCGTCGAAGCGATCTACACCGTGCAGATCGACGCCGGTGAGGGACCGATGCTGACAGCACTCGCCTCCGGGACAACCGTCTACATTGCCGACGTCACCAAGGAGTCCCGCTGGCCGCACTGGCACAGTGAAGTCACCGCGGCGAAGATCCGCAGCGTGCTGCACGTACCGATGAAGGCCGGCGACCAGATCATCGGAGTGTTGTCGCTCTACACCCTCCACCCGGACGCGTTCACTGCTGACGACGAGGCGATCGCCCATATCCTGGCCCGGCACGCCTCGGTCGTGGTCGCGACCGCGACAGGAAGAAACACTGGCCCGGGCAGTGGACGCCCGCAAGCTCGTCGGGCAGGCGATGGGGATCTTGATGGAACGCTTCGACCTCACCGGCGATCAGGCGTTCGCTGTTCTTCGGCGGTACTCCCAAGACACCAACACCAAGCTGCGTGACGTCGCCCAGCACCTCATCGACACCCGCAAACTCCCTTCTTGACGCCGGGCCGCGCAACAATCGGGCTGCCCGATCGATAGTGTCATTGAGAGTCGCCGTTGGCGTTGACGGCGAATCCGCGGGCATCAACCCGCGAGGACGACCCAGTTGCTCGAGCAGCGGGGAGGTCCAGGTTCCGGCGTTCAGAAACCAGTACCGGAGCCGCCCGGCCGACCAAACCGCGTAGGCCCCCGGCAACTGCTTCGGCTCAGCAACGATCTCAGTGCTGCTTCAGGCAAGCTTCCGGCCCATCTCGTGAGCGTGTCAGGCTGGTTGCGTCGCCGTGCTGCTGCCGGCTTCGGGCAGGTCGCGGTCGAGGTGGTCGGCGTGGAACAGCGCCTGGTCCAGCAGGCCCTTCACGTGATCGTCGGCAGCCGAGTAGTACACGAACGTGCCTTCCCGGCGGCCCTTCACGAGACCGGCAAGGCGCAGCTTGGCCAGGTGCTGACTCACCGCGGCCGGGGCGGCGCCTGCGAGCTCGGCCAGGCACGCCACCGACGACTCACCCTGCAGCAGCGCCCACAGCACCTTGATCCGGGTCGGGTCGGCCATCAGCCGGAACGACATCCTCGAGACAGCTGCCGCCGCTGATGAGGTCACCAACTGGCATTGCCGGGTGTGCAACTCCGACAACGTCGCACGTGGCGATCGGTGCGCCACCGAAGGCTGCTATAAGCCGGTGCCAAGACCGGCCGGTCAAGCCGACCAAATTCTGCATCGCCCTCGCCGACGAGAAGAAGTGATCGCATCATCTCGATCGGGCGAACCCACCAGTGGCCCACCCGCGACTCGTCGTGCTGCCCGCAGCGCCCTGCTGCGGGAGGATGGCGCAATGAACGAGGACGCCCTTCAGACCCGCTTGCGCGAGGTCGAGCAACTCGGCAACACCGTGAAGCGCGGCCATGAGCTCGAGCGGCTGATCGGCGACATCTTCCGCACTCTGCACTTCGACGTCAGGTTGAACCCGGGGACTGCACGGCCTCGTCAGACAGACGTGCTGGCCAGCAAGCCCGGCGAGGTCTACCTGATCGAGTGTAAATGGCGCGCAGACAAGGCGAACATCGACGACATCGACACGCTGCGGTCGCGACTTCGACGCACCGACGGCGCTGTCGTCGGCATCCTCGTCAGCTACAACGGCTTCAGCGGTTCAGTCCTCTTCGACGTCGAGCATCATCGGGAGCAACCGATTCTGCTGATCTCAGGCGACGAGCTACGGAGCGTGGTGTCGCAGATCAAGGCACTTCCTGACCTCCTCTGGCGCAAGCGCGAGGCACTCCTCGCCGACGGACGGGTGATCCTGGACGAGCCGCCCAGGCGAAGACAACGACCACGACACCGAGTTGTCTCGCTGCCGAGCTCTTCCCTGTCCGTGACTACCCCGACGGGCAGCGACTGCCGGCAGATCTTCGAGTGCGCCGGGTCGTTCGGCAGGACTCTGTTCGCTCACGAGTTGGAAAACCTCGATTGGTCGCATTCCTCCGGCTTCGGCGTCGCGCTCGACGTCCGGCCGGAGATCCGTGACGAGCACGGCGTTCTTGACCTCCTGGACAAGTTGGCGAACCTCGGCTGGGTCACTCGGGATGCCACCTGGTCGATCCATCAGATGACTCGCACGTGGCACGGTATGGGAGCGGCCGAGTTCGCCGCGGAGCTGCCAGCCTGGCGAGAGCGAGCGAAGACTCCGGATGCTCACCACAGCGAAGAGATCTGCTATTTCGATCGTTGCGACGGCGGCTTCTACAGCTTCACGGTCGTCCTGTCCGCACATCCCATCCGGCAGGCACTTGCGCCAAGCTTCTCCTTCCAGCTCCAGGGAATTCCCTTGGACAACGGCCCACTCCTGCAACTTTGCCGCTCAGCCGGGATCCATGACGGTGTCTACTTTCGGCCCCGCACCGAGCCCGCGTTGATCAGCTATCGCGACCGCGCATCTCTGGTCAGCGACGTCAAGCCCGTACGGTTCCTGACCACACCTGCCGAAGCGGATGAACCGTTCGACTGGTGGGTCGTCGGGGTGGTGATTGAGAATCCCTTCTACCGAGCAGAAGGCGAGTTCGGAGACGAATTCCTACCTGAGATGCACGCACATGTCCGGGAAAACGAGTACCTGCTGTGCGCCTTGCGGCACTACCACCCACTCGATGGCCGGAAACTGTCCTATGACCTGGTACGCATGGAAGGTACGTCCACGTCTGATGTCTCCATCTATCGCCCAGTCGTCGACTGGACCGAGTAAGGAGACTGAGCGATCTCAGAATGAGAGCTGCGGCACGCCGTACAGGTCGGCTAGACGGACTCGGGACATCGTCGGGCCAGCCACCTCGACCACGTACATCTCGGTCAGAAACTGAACTTCGGCGCTCAGTAGATGGCTCGTGTGCGCCGTAGCCGACTGATGCTTGAGACCAACCGAGACGTGTATGTGAGGCACAACGGCGTCGGCTTCCGCGTCGTACGCGAGGGTCCCACCGCCGATCGCCTCCACGCTTTCCAGATAGACTGACGACCACACCGGCGCCTCAGGGTCCGTCACTCGCTCACAGGTACCAACCAGTTCGATCCGGCGCAGGCCGGCGATGAACATCGGAATGAAGCCCTGACGGACGCCGTGGTCCTCGCAAAAGGCGGCGAGTGAGGTGAAGAAGTCCTCGCCGTGGTCGAAGCGGACGGCGAAAATACGGCCCATGGTCAGTTCAGCGGCATGCAAAGTCATACTCCTTGGGTGCGGTCGAGGCTGGCGACGTAGCTGAGGGCGAGGTCGAGGCCCATAGTGGAGAGCAGTCTGCTGCGGGGCTGAGCGATGCCGCTGGCGCCGACGGCCGCCAGTTCGGTGCAGCGTTTGCGAAACCAGCGCCACGGGATGTCCAGATAGCCGGCCAGCGCCTCCAGGCGGCGGGCCGGCGTCGGTTGGTCGATGATCGAGCGGCTGGTGGCTGCCTCGGCGATCTCGCGGTACACCGCTCGGCGTGACGGCGGGGCGCTCGCGTCGACGTACCAGAGACCGGGAGCGCGAAGCCAGTTCGCGACGATGGCTTCGCCGCCGAGGACGAAGCCTTCGACCTGGCCATGGTCAGGATCGGTGGTGATGTCGACGGTGATCTGGAACGCCTCCATCAGAGCGACAGCGAGGAGCATGAGGAGGCGCTCGTAGCGCGGGGACTTGGCCACCTCGTGTTCGGGAACGCAGAACGCGCGTCGATGACGCTTCAGCACCTTCGAGGTCGCGCTCAGGTACTGGATCTTGTGAGTCCAGATCAACCATGAGGACGCTTCCTCGCCTCGTTGCTCCCGGCTCCAGAACAGAGGCGTCGAGGTCAGTCGATTGAGGTTGCGCAGAATGTGGTCCGCGCAGAATCTGGAGCCCAACCATCGTGCCGAGAGCTCATGGAGGTCCGGCACAGCTCCGAAGGTGAGGCTGGACGACGGGAGTTCGTCGTACGGGCTCAACTGGGTGCGGTAGTGCTCGAGCGAGTAGTCATCTGCGAGCAGCGCCGCGTCGGTGTTCGTGATCATCCAGAGAATCGCGACCGTGAGGTCGTCGAGGAGGTAGGCCGAGGAGAGTTCGCGTGTTTGGTCGGGGCCAAGCGGCTGCCGGGCGAACTGACGACCGTCGGCAACGTGGTACCACTCCTCCCCCGCGGCGTCCGTCACCGCGATCACGGCAGACCGCCTGTCCGGCCGGACCGTCGCCTCGTCATCGAGCGATCGCACCGCGAGGCGATCGCTTCCCGTCGGTTCGGCCGACCAGTAGAACGCGTCGAGGTCAAGGCCCGAAAACAATCGCCCGCCCGGCACCTCGAGCCGACCGACCTCGCCCTGGCCGAGCGAACCCTTCCCGTTCAGGCCGGCGAGGTCCAGCAAAGCTGTGGTGTCAGGCGCAACCACCACGGCCGGTGCAGGTTCGGCCGCCGTACGACGATTTTCGAACCCCAATGCTGCGGCGTCAGGAGCATCGAGCACTCGGCACAGCGCATCGCGGGCATGCTTCCCCGGCCAGCTGTACCAGCCGCGCTCCCAGTCGGAGATCGACTTGGCGGTGATGGCGCCGACCGAACCCGTGGCCCGCAGGATCTCTTCGTTGACGAGTTCGGCGAGTCGAGCCTGGGAGAGCGTGCCGCGCGCCTGCTTCAGCAGGAGGTTCGGCTGACGCTCTTCCCTGGTCATGACGCGCGAGCAGCCCATGGTCTTTTGCCTTGGCCGGAGGCTGGTCGTCGATTCATGACGACAGACTGCTACGGAAAGTGAGGACGCCACTACTACCCGCCTGGACGCCTCGAGGACGTCTTGCCTAGGATGAAAACGTCCCAAGATGTCTTAGGTTAGGTATATGGCCAACGAACGACTTCGCACCGCGCTCTTGGAGAAGAGCATGTCGCCCGCCGAACTGGCCTCCGCCGTCGAAGTCGACACCAAGACCGTAGAACGTTGGGTCAACGGCCGCAATCCGCACCGTCGCCACCGCTACCAGGTGTCGGCCCTGCTCGGCCTGGACGAGGGCTACCTGTGGCCGGACGCCTTACCGCGCGAGCAGGTGACGAAGGCCTCCGCCAGCGAGATCCTGGCCGTGTACCCGCACCGCAGCGAGGTACCGCGAGACGTCTGGCGACGGCACTTCGAGACTGCCGAGCAGGAGATCGGCGTCCTGGTGTACGCCGGTCTGTTCCTGGCCGAGGACCGTGGCCTGCAGACGATCATCCGCAAGAAGGCGTCCGCGGGCGTCCGCGTCCGATTCCTGATCGGAGACCCGGAAGACACGCACGTCGCGGACCGCGGCGAGCAGGAGCGAGTCGGCGATGCCATGGCTGCCAAGGTTCGCAACGCGCTGATCCTGTACTCACCTCTACGCGAGACTGCAGGTGTCGAGTTCAGGATGCACCGCACGGTTCTCTACAACTCGATCTACCGTTCGGACGAGGGTGTTCTCGTCAACACCCATGCGTACGGCTTCCCCGCACCGCACGCACCGGTATGGCACTTCCGCAAGGTCGCCGGCGGCGAACTCGCGGCCATCTATCTCGAGAGCTTCGAGAACGTCTGGGAGACGGCCGTTCCACTACCACCGGAGGACTGATGGCTCGCAGGATCGACTACTACGACGACCCGGCCGCACCACCCGCCAACAGCATGGTGCCCTCGGTGAACGTGGTGATCGAGAACGACGCCAGCGAGGTGCTCGTGATCCAAAGGTCCGACAACGGCAACTGGGCAGTCCCCGGCGGCGCGATCGATCTCGGAGAGTCGATGACCGACGCCGCAATCAGGGAGACCCGCGAAGAGACCGGGATCGATTGTGAGATCACCGGGCTGATCGGCATCTATACCGATCCGAAGCACATCATCCTGTACACCAGCAACGGTGAGGCACGGCAGGAGTTCTCGATCCTGCTGAAGGGCCGTGCCACCGGCGGTACCCCGACACCCAGCAATGAGAGCACTCGGGTGGAGTGGACGAGCTTCGACAGCCTCAAACAGCTCCAGATGGACCGATCGATGCGTATCCGCATCGATCACTACCTGGAGAAGTCAGAGACCCCGCACCTCACCTGAGCGGTCGACAGCCAAGCATCGGCGAACATTGTGAGCCGCCTCCCGCAGGATCGGCGCCGACCGGGTGATCGACCGGTGTACCACGTGTTCGGGTGGGTAGCGCGTCAGGATCTCGGCCAGGCGGTGTTCGACGTCGACCGTCGCACCGTCAACCCCCGCAGTGAGATCGCAGTAGATCAAGGCGTTGAGCAGCTGCGGCGCAGGTCGAGCGAACTCCTCCAACTCCAACCGAAGGCCTCGTTCCTCAGCCTCGATCGCGGCAGCGGTGTGATGTGCGACCAGCTGACACAGGACGTCGTCCGCCCCGACCTCGTCTCGGAGGTACCTGGCGCCATCGAGAGGATGGAACCCCGAACGCACCAGGCTCGGTGCGTAGCCGATGTCGTGCAACCAAGCGGCGACCTCGATCAGGTTGGTGTCGTCTCCAAGCATCGCGGCCAGAGTCCGCGCCCGGCCGGCAACCCCCTGGACATGCGCCCAGCGCCGCGGCAACACCTCAGCAAGGAGTCCCTCTGCGAGCGTTCTCGCCCACGTCGTTCCAGTCATGACCGCGACCTTACGAGTGTTCGCCGCGACGAAGAAGGGTCTATCAGGACGTCTCAGGGACGTCTTGACCACGACAGGCGTCCCTAGACGCTGAGCCCGTCGACCGGCTCGGCCGAACTCCAGATCTCGGCGAAGCTCTCCAGGTAGAACGCGAACATCTCGCCACCGTCATGTCGCCGGAGATCGAAGACCGGCGCCCGGGCGGCAGGGACGCCGAAAACGTGCTGGTTGATCAGGAGCTGATCGTCGGCCCGGAACATCGAGTTGTAGAGGATGGTGTCGTGCAATCGCAGGCTCACGCTCGCGTGGCGGAGCAGCGGCCGGTAGAGCACCAACGCGTTCCGGATCTTCGCGGCCATCGCATCGCCGATCTTCTCGGCTCTTCCCCGCTGGGCGACCTGCTCACCATCGGGGTTGCCTAAGGCAAGGTTTATGTCGACTCCGGCCTCAGCCTTCGCCTCCAGCAGCCGGATCATTCGCCTGTCCTCAGCGAGGAACAATGCGCTGTAGGCGAGGACGCCGATCTCCTCGTCCGCCGCTTCGAACAGCTCCAACCAACTCTCCCTCCCGACGGCGTTCCGCTGCGGGTAGATCGCTGCCATCTCGGCCGACCGTCCCCGCCCTCCCGGCAGCGCCATGAGCTCAGGCCACAGGTCCGGCTCATCGAACCCAAACAGTTGCGCCAGCAGTTGGCGATGCCGTGGATGCGGAAGTCGTCCGTTCATCCATCGTCGGACCGTTTTGGGATCGACATCGAGACGCGCGGCGATGTCGACCTCACCAAGCCCGGCCGCATACATCGCCCGTCGCAGAGCGTCGTTCACCCGATCTCCCCGTTCCCACTAAAACGTCCCTATTCGTCCTTTCGACTGTAACATGAAACGTCCCAAGACGTCCCAACTCAGAGTATCGGCGTCCTTACTGCGGCGAGCAGTCTTTGGATACGCCGTCGACCAGTCGGCGAGGGAGTTTGGGAGTGCAGAGTGAACGACGTCAGGCCGTCCAGCGACACCGATCAGAAGATGCGCGTCCGTGTGTGGTTCGGCGATCACCCGATCGCGGACCACGTCGCCGTAGCGCCCGCCGCCGAGCGCTACGCGGCGGCAATGAGCCGCCGCTTCGCCGGCCTGCGGGTGACCTGCGTTCCGGTTCCGGACGGTCCGTCTCCTGTAGGCGCCTCGCGTTGACCAGCCTTCGTCACCGGATCAGCCGGATGCTGTCGACCTGGTTCGCCAGGATGAACGCCCGCTTCCGGCAGTGGATGGACGAAGACTGAGCCGTCGAAGGCCCAAGAACCGGCGGGGCCGGCCCCTCCAACAGGCGACCTCCTCAACGCCTGAACCGGCCCCGCCACCAGTCCGGATCTCGCAGTCGCTGGGTGGTCTCCCCTGTTCACCTCACGAATGCGAGATCCGCCAGACCGGCGGGCGAACGTGTTGACCAGACCGCGCGTTCGTCCGCCGTTCCAATTTCGTACGCCGCACCTCACAGAGGCGAGACCACATCCCCGCGGCCGTGAACGGGTCGCTCGGACCGAAGGATTCCTATGACGTCCATCGAGAACATGAGCCAGCTCGAGGAGTACTACACCTACCGGTACAACGAGGCGGAGCGCTTCGACGCCAACCTCAAAGGACAGCTCGAACGACAGCGCATGCGCGAGTTCTTGGCACGCTATCTGCCGTCGCCGCCCGCGGCGATCGCTGACATCGGTGGCGGTCCCGGAGCCCACGCGGCGTGGTTGCAGGCTGAGGGGTACGACGTACGCCTGCTCGATCCGCTCGAACGTCACGTCGCCGAGGCACGGGATGCTGGAGTGAACGCGGTTCGGGGCGAGTCTCGACATCTGCCCTGGGACGACAACAGCTTCGACGCCGTTCTGATGGGCGGGCCGATGTACCACTTGAGAACGCAGTTCAGTCGAGGTGAAGCTCTCCGCGAGGCGGCCCGCGTCCTTCTCCCTGGCGGATTCATCTTCGTCACCGCGATCAATCGGGCCGCGAACCTCGTCGGCTCGGCGCTGGCCAACACGTTCCAGGAACGCCGGGCGGTCGTCCGCCAGATCCTTGCCGAAGGGTACAGCCCGGACAACGACCGTCTCGTGATGACGACCTACCACAGCGTCTCGCAGCTACGGAGCGAACTGTCGCAGGTCGCGACGAACATCGACATCCACGGACTCACAGGGCCTGGAGGCTGGCTCGCCGTCCTCATCGACGCACACTTCCAGGACCAGGTCCTGCCGCCGAGTCTCGCCGCACCTGACCCCCTTCAGACTGCGCTGGAGTCCAGCCGGGTTGCCGACCAGTACCCCGAGCTCGTCCACACCAGCTCGCTCCTACTCGCAGTAGGCCGCTGTGGCTAGCCTCTTCCGGTCAGCGGAGCAACAGGCCCTCCGCGTCCGTCGTGAGGCCACTCGGTTCGCGGCACACGGGTGGCCTGTAGCGCGGTTGGCGGTGCGCCGGGACGGCCGCTGCATCTGCCCTCTTCGTGACTGCGCCGAGCCCCACATCACGCTCCGACCGCCCGTACTGATCAGCCACGGCAGGGATGCCGACCGGCATTGGGGTACCGCTGGATGGGCGATCGCTCTCGTCACGCAGCCGTTCGACGTTCTCCGCCTTCCTGCGTCGTACGGCGCCCACCTGCACCAGGTCCTCGGCAGCGACTGCCCGACGGCCATCGCCCGCTCCACCAAAATGTGGCAGTTCTTCTTGAAACCCGGCAGCGTCTCGCACGATGACGCCAGCGCTGCCGGCGGCGAAGTCATCGGCGGATCGTCCGCGTGGATCGCGGCGCCTGGTACGGAAGGCGAGGACGCCGACCGGTATCGCTGGCTCGTACCGCCGAACCTGACCAACTGGCAGGTGAACGGTGAGGCCGACGCGATCCGATCAGTCCTCGCGACCACCGACTGGAGCGCCGCGAACGCGCCGTACCGCCATCTACCAGCAATCATCGCCAGGGCGCTGCGTTGATCACTGCGGATCCCTCTGTTCCACCGGGGCCTTCTGCTGTTCCTTCCAGGCGATGACATCGGCAGGGTCGTACCGAAGATGCCGGCCCATCCGGCTCGCCGGCGGCCCGTAGTTGTTCTGCCGCCATCCATAGAGCGTCCATTTGGGGATCCCCAAGTACGCCGAGACCCGGTCAATGCTCCACAGCGGTTCATGCTTCGGATCGCTCATCCTCTCCTCCCTTCGCAGTCCCCTCCGTGCCACGCCGAACAGGTCGGCGTGACACGTTTCTCTTCTCAGCAAGCGGCTCCCGTACGTCGTTCTTCAGCAGTCGACGCAGATCGCGCAGAGACAAACCGAGGATCTCTGCAGCCGCATCGACGGAACCGCATACCTTGGAGAGCTCGCTGGCCTCCCGTACGGAAGCTGCCTCGGCCTCCAACACCTTCTCGTCGTGACGCAGGATGGCGAGCTCTCGTGAGTGGTTCGCCCGCTCAAGTGCAGCCCGCGCCCGAACCGCACGCCCAGTCGCCGCCTCGATACGTGCCTGACGCTGCCGCGCTCTCTGCAGCGCCGCGACTCTCTCGCTCCCGCCCACTACCAGACCGGCCCATCCGGAGCCGGCGGGAGGGGTTCAGGAACAAGGCTGAGGTGTCTTGTCGGGGTCATTCGATCTTCAGGGGCCGTACGCGGAGAGGTCAGATCGATCAACTCGCGAGCCAGCCGAAGGACTCGCTCTCCCGTCCTCTGCACGACCCGCTCTGATTCCTCGCTGTCGACCGACGCAGCCCAACCGGCGACGTACGGGAAGGTCCACCCATCGGCCTCCAGACCGTGATGCGTCAACAGGACGAAGACAACCGACTCTGCCTCGACCTCCCGCATCCCCCGGCACATCACACTGCCGGATGCGGCGACGGCATCGGGTTCGTGAAGGAGCATGTGAGCGACCTGGTGCGCGAGGCTCGTCACCGCCCTCTCCTCGTACAGTGAATCGGATACGACGATTCGGCGCCGCTCGGAGTCGGTATAGGCATCCACACCTTGGCGTTCAATCGGCTCCACCAAGAGTTCGTATCCTTCGCCCTCGACGCAGGTTGCCAGGCCTTCCCAGAGCCTCGCAGACGGGCGACCGACCACTGGCCCTGCACTCGGCTTCGGCAGCGGTTCGCCGTCCGTCTGCGACACGTCAAATACATGGGCGACCCGGAAGCCAACGAGTCGACGTCCGGGCCGGACCTTGGGCGTCTCCGAGTCGGCGGCAAGGTCGTGGTCGACGCGGCGGGTAACCGTCCCCGCAGCGTTGACCGATTTGGTCGCGCGGGAGAAGACCTGCGCGAAGATCCGCATGGCGTTCTCGTCCCCCACCACGCGACGGCCGAGATACCTCCACGCCGCCCTCTCACCCAGCAGCGTGGCGCCTGGCCTCTGCGCCGCAATCAGTACGGCATTCCTGAAGCTGTACTCGTGAAAGGCCGCCGCCGTCCTCAGCCAGCGTTTCCAGTCATCCGCCGTACGGAGCTTACGAATCTCCTCTCCCAGCATGTCGTGCAACACTCCCAGCGCCGATGTTGAGCGCTCCTTGTCTCCTGAGTCTCCAACGTTCATGGCAGCTCAACGGCCGGACCGGTGTCGGGTTGATCGGGGCGCGAAGCAACAGCTCGGCGCTTCCTACTCCGATCCGGGCTGCCAGGCCTGGTCGGAGGCTCGAGTCGTGTCGGCCTGCGTTCGTCGTCCGTGTCCGCGAGCTGCCGGCACGCGAGCGCCGCTTCGCCGAGCAACTCCGTCACAGATGCAAGGGACGTCGTCAGCTCAGGCACGAAGTCGATTCTCTCGGCCCGCACCCAAGTCCGCTGTCGCTTTCCTATCGGTGCGGCCGTGAGCTGCAGGTACGCCGGATCCAGCCGGACTGCGTGAAGGCGGGGGATGAACAGCCGTCCTGCCATGACGAGGTCGAACACAGCCCGCCGCTGCATCAGCGCAACCTGATGTGATGAGTGGACGAGCTCGTCGACGGCCTCAAGCAGTGCACCTGCCGTCCACCGATCGGGGATCAACTCCTCAGCCGGCCGGAGTGCGCCTCCAGGGCCTCCGATCGCACGCCGTACGGCATCGTGCAGCTCGCCGAACGCCACGTCTCCCGGAAGCGTCGTGACTCCCCCCAGGTCCGAGACGTTGCGACTCCAAGCGGCGGCAGTACGAATCGAGCTCGCATCACTCCGACGCAACGCCGTGTTCGCTGTCCTCAGCCGCAAGATCGTCGCGTCACCGAACCCGAGTCTCTCTGCGGAGGAACCCACGGCCCTGACGAGATAACGACCATGACCAGCCGCAGTGCGAATCTGCGCAGTGACCGACCGAAGATCCCTGGTCAGAAGACTCCGCGCCGGCACTTCGTCGTTGAGACGCTCCCAGTGCGCGGCTGTGTAGGCGATCTGTTCCCAGATCTTGGTACCGGTGGCCGGCATGCCCGCCGTCAATCCGCCCAGCGCGCCGAGTACGTTCCCGTTCCGCTGCGCGACGATAGGTTCCAGCTCCCGCCGCGCGAATCGCAACTGTCTGGCCAGAGAGCGCTGCTCGACGGTACGACGACGTTTGCTGACCGAAGTCATCGCATCCAGCGCCGAGTCTGCCGCGATCGATGCGATGTTCGCCACCACCGCACGGGCTGCAACGAGCGCATCCCGATCGTCGAGCACTGCCGCCGTGACAGCGTCCTGACCCGCCAGCAGATCTGATGCAGCGCCCAGTGCCTGCGCAACAGCCATCAGCGCCGGGTCACCGTGCGATGGTGGCTTCCCGGCATCGGGAATGCTGAGCTCGAACCTGAGCCAGGTCATCTGCCGGCGAGTCGCAGCCAGTACGGCTGCCCACCCCGCCGTAGCTTGCACTGGATCTGTGCTCACTCTGCCCTCGGAGTCCTCCGCCCTGCGCCGCGCTACTGTCAGCAGATCTTCATACCTCGCGCGCATCCGCGACCATCCGGACGTCCTTCGCTGCGGACCTCAACGCGTCGGCCAGAGCCAACCGCCAGCTCAAGCCCTCGAACGACACGTCGAACTGCTCGACCAAGCCGGCCGCCTGGTCGAGCAGGCCGGCCGGATCTTCAGCCAACTCACCGGCGTACGGCTCGTACGGCGTCACACCCAGCAGCTCGCAGACGCGATAGCGACTGAAGGCTGTCATCGCCCACGATCCGTTGGGCGCCGCAGTCTCCAGTGCCTCGACGCTCGCCTCAGCTCGAGTCACGAGTTCGACGACCTGCGAACGCTCCTGGTCGTCGTTGCCCGACATCGTTCTGTTCAAGGTGCTCTCCTCTTCGTCACCAACAGGATTGGCCGGTTCATGGGGACCGCGGGCGCCGGTTCAGAAATCTGTGGATAACTCGCCGATGAACCCATCGCCGCGTGAGGTGCGGACCGCTCGGTGGTCCGCACCCCACGCGGCTCCAGAACCGAATTCCCTTGCTCAACGGTTGTCGATGACGCCGGCTGCACAGTCGGCATCGACCGAGCCGAGCAGCCGAGTGTCGAGGCCGTCAGGTCGAGGAGATGATGACAACCCGCCCGGCGGGAGGAGGTTCACCGACACACTTCTTGCATTCAAGGCGTTTCAGCTGCCGAAACGGCAGGCCGGCGGTCCGCTCCCGGGCCGTTGAACCCGACATGCGCGACCGCACCCCCACCCCAGCCGGCCCCAGTACCCAGTTGCCGGCCTCCTGCGCTGACTGCGGCGGCCCCTTGACCCGGCGCAGATCCGATCACCGCTTCTGCTCAGATCCGTGTCGACTCCGCGCGTGGCGTCGGCGGAAATCCATCGAGTCCCTCGGCGAGCAGCGGGCTGATTCTCTTCAGCGCGACCTCAGCGATCTCCGTCAGGCACTCGGTTCCATTGAGCCCGACAATCCCTCCTCGGCCATCGCGGATCAAGCTTCTTTGCTCAGGGCAATCGACTCGATCGCAACCCAAGTCGACCGCCTGCAACGGCAGAGATTGCTCCTCCAGCAAGAGCTGCGCAACCGACCTTCTCGGCCGTCAGTGTGCTGAGCATTCACCGCTTGAGTGCCGGCGATGGCTACAAGTACCTCATCAAGCACATCGCCTCTGCGGACGTCGACCGTCGGATGGCGACACCTCTGACGGCGTACTACATGGCCGATGGCTATCCCGCCGGCCGGTGGGCTGGACGCGGACTTCCTGGTCTCGGCCAAGGAGAGATCAAGGTCGGCGACGAAGTCACGGAGGAGCAGATGGCTGCACTGTTCGGACGTGCGGAGGACCCGGTCGACGGCAAGCAACTGGGCCGGCCGTTCCGGGTCTATCGCTCTTTGGAGGAGCGGATCGAGGCGCGCATCGCCGATCTCCCAGCAGACCTCTCCGAGGAAGACCGGGCGGCCGCAATCGCCGAAGTACGACGTACTGAAGGTCGCGTGCGAGCGCGACAGGCCGTGGCCGGTTTCGACCTGACCTTCTCCCCCGTCAAGTCCGTCTCGGCGCTGTGGGCAACAGCCGACGTCGGAGTGAAGGAGCAGGTCGCCGCAGCCCACTACGACGCCGTCAACGACGTCCTCGACCTGATCCAAGACCAAGCCATCTTCACCCGCACCGGCGACGGCGGCATCGCCCAAATCGACACGAGAGGCGCCATCGCAACCGCCTTCGACCACTGGGACACCCGAAGCGGCGACCCCCAACTCCACACCCACCTCGTCATCGCCAACCGAGTCCAGAGCAAAGACGGGCAGTGGAAAACGCTCGACGGCCGCGTCCTGTTCAGATCCGCGGTCGCGATGTCGGAGATCCACAACGTCCTGCTCGCCGACGGCCTGACCCGCCGCCTCGGCGTTGACTGGGATCTTCGAGACCGCGGCGAGCAGCGCAATCCGGCGTTCGAGATCACCGGCGTACCGGACGAACTTCTGCGCGAGTTCTCGTCGAGGACCGAACAGATCGAATCGAACCTCGAGCTCCTGCTCTCCCGACGCCCGAGCACTCCTTCACGAGAGGAGATGTACGCACTCAGGCAACAGGCGACCCTGATGAATCGCCCACCCAAGCACCTGGCCAAACCTCTCGCCGACCTCATGGTCGACTGGAGACAGCGCGCGGATCTCACCCTCGGCACCAACGCCAGAACAGCCCTCGCCGACTGCCTCAACGACGTCCCAGACCGACTCCTCACGCACGCAGACCTCAGCCCACAAACGCTGGACGCCTACGGCGCCACCGTCGTTCTCGCCCTCCAAGCCAAGCGCGCCACCTGGACCCGCTGGAACATCCTGGCCGAGGCCGCACGACAAACCTGCCTCCTGCGCCTCGCCACGACCAAAGACCGCGTTGCCGCGCTGGAATCCATCGCCACCAGAGCCGAGCACCACTCCATCAGCCTCACCCCCGGCGATCTGGTCGACCTGCCCGGCGAACGCCTCGAAGGCGAGAGCGTCTACCGGATCCACAACGGCGCGATTTTTACCTCGCCCGTCGTCCTTGGCGCCGAACGCCTACTGCTCGACCTGACCCAAGACCGCACAGGCCCGACAGCCACAACCAAGCTCGAGGACGCGAGCGGAATGACCACCGATCGACGCGACGCGCTCACCCGGCTCCTCGACAGCGGCCAACGCCTTGAAGCCCTCGTCGGCCCTGCGGGCACCGGCAAGACCAGCCTTCTAGCGAAACTCCACAACGCCTGGGAAACGACGCACGGCCCGTCCTCGGTCATAGGCATCGCACCGTCGAGCGCCGCCGCGGACGTCCTGTCCGGCAGCCTCGGCATTCCTACCGACAACCTCGCCAAGTGGATCCACGAAGCCGTCGGCCTCGGCGCCGAGCAACGAAATCAGCGCATCATGAACCTCGAACGCGCGGCCAGGATCGCCGAGCAACTTCGACGCAGACGCCGACAGCAAAAGATCTTGACGAGCCTCGCCGCGCTCCGCGCCGAAGCCGACCGCTGGCGATTCCACCCCAACCAACTTGTCATCGTCGACGAGGCCTCCATGGCCGGCACGATGGAATTGGCCACGCTCGCCCGCGAAACCTCCAAGGCCGGCGCCAAGCTTCTCCTGGTCGGCGACGACGCCCAACTCGGCGCCGTCGACACCGCAGGCGCCTTCCGCCTCGTCGCCAAGGAGAGCGAGGCCGCAAGTCTCCAGGAAGTCTGGCGCTTCACCGATGGGTGGGAACGCGACGCCAGCCTCTCCCTCCGCGCAGGCGACCTCAGCGTCATCGACACCTACGAAGACCACGAACGCCTCACCGCCGGCACCCCGGACGAATGCGAAATCAACGCCTACTCCGCCTGGCTCATCGATACCCGCAGGAACCTCACTAGCCTTCTGATCGCCGCCGACAACGCCACAGTGCACCGTCTCAACGCCCGCGCGCGCCTGGACCGCATCACGACCGGCGAAGTCGAGCCCGATGGCGTACCGCTCCACGACGGCAACGAGGCCGGCGTCGGCGACCGCATCGTCACCCGGCTCAACAACCGCCATTTGTCGTACGGCAACAACACCTTCGTCCGCAACGGCAGCACCTGGACCGTCGTACGCCGCTGGGAAGACGGCTCCCTAACGGTCGAAGACGACGTGAGCCAAACCATCACCCTGCCCGCCGGCTACGTCGCGAGCGCAGTCGAACTCGCCTACGCCACCACCGTCCACCGAGCCCAAGGCATCACCGTTGACACAGCCCACCTCGTCGTCACCGAACGCGTGACCCGCCCACTCCTGTACGTCGGCATGACCCGCGGCCGCGCAGCGAACCGCGCCTATGTCGCCACTCACGAACCGGCAGGCGACATGCACGAACCGCAGACCGCCGAGAGCATGTACGAGGTACTGGCCACCGTCCTCGAACAAGACGGCATCGAAAAATCCGCCCACGAAACCATGCAAGCGGAACTCGACAACGCCACCAACCTCAGCCAACTCGTCCCCATCCACGAACACCTCTGCCAGATCGCCGCGGGCCAGCGCTACCGGGCCACCATCGACACCTCTGCTCTCGACGCCAGCGCCCGCGCGGAACTCCGAGGTTCCTCCGCCTACGGCCCCCTCCTCGCCGCCCTCCGCCGAGCCGAAGCCGCCGGCCTCGACCCGAAGACGACCTTCCACCAGGCCGTGACTCAGGCCGGTCTCGACAACGCCCGCGACCTCGCCGCTGTCCTCCATGCCCGAGTCGAGCGGCTGGTGAGCCGAACCGATCGGCGCCGACGGCAGCCGCAGCATCTCGTCGCCGGACTGGTTCGTCCAACCGCGGCCATCACCGACCCGGCGTTCACCGCGCCACTCCGCGAACTCGAGACCCTCATCTCCCAACGCGCAGACTGGCTGGCCGAGCAGGCAGAGCAGAGGGCCGCGCCCTGGTACCGAGCCCTGAGAGCTGAGCAGCCTGAGCGAACCCCTGAGGAGTTCCGTACGCTCATCCGCGAGGTCGCCGCCTACCGCGAGCGTTACGGCGTACGTGCCACTGATCCTCTCGGTGCCGTACCGGCCGCTCGAGAACTCGAGCAATCACTCATCAGGTCCCGACTAGCCGGCAAGCTCCGGGACGCCATTGGCGGTGCGGCGGTCAGCGCCGCCTCAACCGGAGTTGGTCAGCCACTCCCCGCCACTCGAGCCCACGACGAGTGCCCTGCACCGGCAGATCACCTGGGCCAGGCGTGAGGTTGGCGAGATCTTCGCGGCGGCAGATCCACACCACTGCGATGGCGAAGACGCCGAACTTGACGATGTCGGCTGCGACGAGCGACCACGCCGCGCTGGTCACGCCGAGGCTTCCGCCGACGGTGTCGGTCAGCGCCGCGAGGACGAACGTGCCCACATTGTTCACCGCGTGGACGGCGATCGGTGCTTCCAGCCCGCCGGTACGCACCGCGAGGTAGCCCGCGGCGAGACCGAAGGCGAAACGATCCAGGAAAAGCTGCGGACTGTCCCACGGCCACACTCCGTGCGCCATGGCGAACAACGTGCTCGTGAGCAGGATCGCGAACCAAGGGTTGCGCACGAGAGCTCCGGCGGCCTGGAGCAGGTACCCACGGAAGAAGTATTCCTCGCCCGCAGCCTGGAGGGTCGACGTGAGGAGAACCACCGCGATGACCGCGATCGCGTCGGCTGCCGGGCCGGCCGCATCCGCACCAGCCACGCCGATCCCGGCAAGATAGGCGACCGACAACAGCACCAGCTCGACGCCCAGGGCGACCATGAAGAACCACGCCAGCGGTCGCCACCTCAGCCCGCCGGCGACGGAGGACAGGAGCCCTCGAGCCTGGTGGTTCAATCGTCTGGCGACCAAGATGCTCAGCGGTATCAGGCTGATCAAGGTCAGGTTCGTCGCCAGCAGACCGAACCAGCTGACGGTGCCTGCGGGATCTTCGCGAACTGCGTTCTGGCCGGACCAAATGACGATTCCAGCCAGCATCCACCCTGTCAGGATCGTGGCCGCGCCGAGCACGGGCAGCCACCCAGGTCCGCGTGATCCTCGCAGCAGTTGGTGGTAAGGGAGCCGGTTGGCGCCTTGCAGGTCGATCAACTCAGCTTCTCCCGTGTCTCCGCATCGGCGGACTCGCGTCGGCCGAGGCGACCGAGATAGTCGTTGTAGTCGGACAGACTCTTGTCGCCGTCGCGATCCGCCCGGCGGTCGAAACGTCTCGCTTCGCGCTGGTCGGATCTCACCCACCCGATCACCATGCCTATGGCCATCAGCGCCAAGGGATAGTCCCCGAGCGCCCAGCCCAGCGACGCGCCGACGTACTGGTCGCGCTCCAGCGAGTCGCCCCACGGTCTGCCCAGGGAGCCGTACCAGTCGCCGGCCAGCACGACACCGCTGCTCATCAAGGAGATCGAGAAGAAGGCGTGGAACCCGAAGGTGACCATCAGGAGCAACACCCTCAGCGGGTACGCCGGCCGCGCGGCTCCTGGATCGGAACCGCAGATGACCGAGGCGAACAGATAGCCCGACAGCAGGAAGTGCAGCAGCATGAGTTGGTGACCGGTGTGGGTCCGCAGCGAGAGCTCGAAGAGCGGCGTGTAGTAGAAGGCGACCAAGCCGACAACGAACAGGCCTGCCGCGACCAACGGATGCCCGAGCACGGCCAGTGGTCTGGACTTCACCGTCACCAGCAACCACTCTCGCCAGCCACGCGAACCGTCACGCCGCGGTCGAGCAGTTCGCAACGCCAGCGTCACCGGAGCGCCGAGAACCAGCAGTGTCGGAACTGCCGTCGCGATCGTCATGTGCTGGACCATGTGCATGCTGAACAACACGTCGCCGTACACCCCGGGCGCGCCGCTGGTTGCCCAGATCAGAAGTACTGTTCCGGCCAGCCAGGCAATCAATCGCCCGGTCGGCCAGCGATCGCCACGTCGCCGGAGGCGTACGACGCCCCACAGGTAGCAGGCCGCGCCGATGATCGCGAGTGGCGTCCACAGTGTGTCGACACGCCATTGGGTGAACCACTCGGCTCCTCCCAGCTTGGGCGGCATCGCGTAGCCGAGGAGCGATTCGGCTGTCGTCAGCCGCCGCTCCTCGCCGGGAGGCGGCGTTCGGCCCAAGGCGACTCCGATACCGATCGCGGCGGTCATCACCACCAGTTCGCAGAGCACCAGCCAACGGATCTCCCGCGCTCGATCCACGACGGCTGACTGGATCCGCCGGATCCTCCGTCGCTGGTACCACCCGGCAAAGCCGAGCAGACTCAGCGCAGCCACTTTGATCACCAACAACATTCCGTACGTGCTGAGCAGCGCAGACGGCGTCCCGAGCCGGAGCACGGCAGCCAAGGTTCCCGAGAGCGCGACGAGAACGAAACCGACTGTTGCGAGCGTCGAGAATCGGGCGACGACGGCAGCCGCGGATCCGCCCAATCGATGGCGGACCAGGAACAACCCCGCCAGGCCACCGGTCCACGCGCTGATGCCGATCAGGTGCACGGCTTGCGCGTTCACGGCCATGTCGTGGTTCACCGCACCGGCAGCGTGACCGGTGAGGGCGAGCGGCCACGGGGACATCACCGACACCACGGCGAGCAGACCCACGGTCGTCAGGCGGCGCGCGACCATCGCGCCGGCGCAGACAATTGCGCCCAGCAACAGATTGGCCAGCAGCGCGCCCGAGATCGAAGTCCATCACGAACGAGCCGAGCGCAGCTCCCCACGAGGAGACCGGAACAGAGGTGCCGGCCAGGTCGGCGTACGTGAGCAGCATCGCGGCAAACCCGCTCAACACCCAGACGACGCCGCACGCCGCAGCGACTTTCAGAAGCCACAGCTGGGCCGGGCCAACGCGTGCCGTGGCTGCCTTCGACTCGGCCGGCATCGCACACGCCACCAACACCAGGATCCCGATCGTCAAGGCGGATCCCAGATCGCGCACAGCCCGAGCCATCGGGAGCCCCCAGCGGGCCGGCTCCCACTGCTGACCCCCGAGGGCGGTGACCTGGATCTGCGGGTCGGTTGTCCACGCCAGGACCGCGACAGCCACCAAGGGCGCGATCACCAGGAGGGCAGGAACGGCGGCCCGGCGGGCCCAGGTCACCGGTCTTCCCGTCGCCGCCTGACCAGTGCAACCACACCGATCAGTAGCCCCAGCACCAAGGGCGAGACCAGCAGTGCGGTGCCCATGGCCGAGACCTCGGCAGTGTCTTCGTCATCGGCCGCAGGCCCGGCTGCTTCGCTCTCCGGGACCGATGCCGCACTCGGCGGGATCGTCGCCGACGGCGTCCGGGACGCCGACGGAACAGGCCGGGACGGCGGAGGTGTGACGATCGTGAAGTCGATCTTTCCGCTGATTGGATGGCCGTCCGCGGAGACCACCCGATAGGCGACAGATGCGGCTGTTCGGCTGCTGCCACGGACGGCGATGTCGGCGTTGCAGCCGAAACCACGCTGCCGGAGACAGTGGCCGCCAGCTCCTGCGGATTGCCTTGGTCCACCGTCAGCACCACCGTCGCCAAGCGAGCCGAGATCGCCTGGTTGAACTCCAACCTCACCTGGGGTGGAAGCCCTTGGACCGCCGCACCTTGCGCTGGATTCGACGAGATCAGTTCGGTATGAGCCGCCGCGGGGACCGGGACGGCGACTATGGCCAGGACAGCACCGACCGCACAGGCGAGGGACCGCAGCCATCCGTTGTACCGATGGGCAGATTTCATGACGACCTTCCGGGACATCGCGTGTCAGTGCCTGCCGGACACGACGAGCCGCGCGACGAGTTGCTTGTTCTGATGGGTTTCGATGTCGAACGCCCCCACCACGTCGGCGGTGAAGACCAACTGGGCCGGACTGCCCGGCGTGACGTCGACGCTCTGGTCGTAGCCGTGCACGTGAACGGAATCCCGGGCGTCACTGACCACATCGATTCGGACGACCTGTCCGGTGGACGCGTAGACCGGCAGGGCGACTGGCTCGACGACGCCGCCGGCGATCCGCACGGTGACCGCAACATCGGCATCCCTGCCTGCGATCACCGCTCTGCTCGGGGAGGCCTGGGTCGGTGTGGTGTCAGCGATTTCCGCGCCGCGACAGGCGGTGAGTGCCAGCAGCATTCCGCCTGCCACGGCAACCACCAGTTTTGTCTGGTCCATGGGAACGTCGAGGTCCTTCTGAGCGAGGTCGGTGAGCGGCGATCAGCCGGCGTTGGGTTCTGGTGAGTTGGTAGCCGGGTAGCGATCGGTGAACTCCTTCACCGCTGCACCGCTGACGTCGCCACAGAACTGCCGGTATCCCTTCTGCGCGGCCGGTTCGCCGCCACCCCAGTGCGACAGCGCGAAGTTCTTCCCGGCCGGCCACGCCGGCCCGCCATCAGCCGCGCGGTACGGCGCGGCGATGAACTTCGCGCTCAGATCCTCCGAGTTGTAGGTCTTGGCGATCCGCTCGACAGTGTCGAGCTTGGCCTGGTCGCCCGCGACGGATTCGGAGTACCACAAGATGGTGTAGCCGTGTTCGAGGTTGTGCACGAGATTGCCCATCGTGGGCCGGTCGTCGGCCGTGTAGAACTTCCGCGCGAACGGCGCCGGGACCTGGTAGTGCGAACCGGACGACGGCGGGGACACAGCGAAGGTCAGCGGTGCGCCGTCCGGCTGGTGATCGAGGTTTCCGGTCGTCTTGTCCTCGATGACCGGATCACACGACGCCGCCTGCGCCGAACTGCCGATCTCCGCGACCGGGGTGCTCTTGGCGCGGCTGTCCTGAACGAGCCGGACCGCCGGATAGGCGATGATCGCCAGTCCGACGACCACCGAGGCAACGACGACCGCAATCGTCCGTCGACGGTCGGCCTGGACCTGACTGCGCTGCAACTGCTCGACGAGTTGCCGACGGTCACGGCTGCTCTTGGACTTGCTCATCACGGTGGACCTTTCGAAATCTGGGTGCACCCCAGCGAGCCGCCTCCTGTCACCAGGCCCGCGACTCGCTGGGGTGAGGCGTCAGCTGAGGTTTGCGGCGGCGTACCCGGCAGCGGTCAGTGCCGCCACCACCTCCGCCACGGTGGTGTAGGCCATGTCGAGCTCGACGACAGCGCGGCCCTCGGTGCCGGTTCGGCTGCTGAGCACGCCAGGGATCTCGCGGAGTGCGGCATCGACACGGGAGGCGAGCTCTTCGTGGTGGTGACTGATCTTCAGGATGTGAACGCTGATGGCCACAGCCATCACCGCACAGCAGTAGTGGGTTGCACGGCACTCTCCAGCACTCAGGCAGGAAGTCGGGATCGTCAGGTCTCGACCGTCGCCGGCACGAACAACGTGCCGGTGCAACGGGAGACGGAAGCCCTTATATGCGTGCGATGCCGAACAGGCCCGGCGCTGGTCGAACGCGCGAACCGGGTGATGAGGCAACCAGATCGGGAGCCGGCGGCGTCTCCGAACTCGGCAGGATCCACAGCCGCCGTACGAGCGCGATCGTGGCGGTGAGTGTGATGGCGATCAGGACGGAGACGCACACGACGAGCAGTCCGTCGCCGTGGTTCTCTTCATCGGCGGCGCTCAGGAACACCAGTTTGTGGTGCTGAACGTCAGGGGCTGCCGCCTTGTCTGCCACGGATCCGGCCGCCGTGGCCGGCGAATCGCCGGCCACGGTTGTCCCGGAGTGGGACTGGCTGGGAGCGGCCGGCGCCAACGAGGCCAGCGAGGCCTCCGCGCAATGTGGCCCCAGCACAACTACCGCGGCCGTGACGAGCGCACCGATCAGCCGCGCGAGAGATGCTCGCGTGGAGACCGGATGGACGCTGATCACAGTGCACAGCGTACGGCGTCGCGATGATCCCGCAAGTCATCCCGGCCACGATATTCCGGTCGAGGTGACCTGTCGGATGTCCGAGGATCGTGCCCGCAGCGCCTCGAAGTGGTCACAGGAGCAGGAAACCGATCGCCAGCCCGGCGATCATCGTCCCGATCGTCATCGCGGCCAGAACCTCTCGGCCCGTCGCCCGGTGCTCGCGCCGAAGCCAGGTGAAGTACAGGCCGGTGGCCGGAATCGCGATCACGGCGGCGGTCACCGCTCCGGGAGAGTAATCACGGAGCACGAACCAGCTCCCCAGGTGGAAGAGCGCGTTGACGAAGAACTGCCACTGGAAGGCGCTGGCCATGACGACCCAGCCGCCATTTCGGCCCCCGCCGGACTGCTTGCACCGAGCAGCCAAGGACCAGCAGCATCAGCGGAATGTGGTAGGCCGCGAAGGTGTCGGTCGTCTCCGGCCCGAAGTGCCGGGTCGCCCACGCGGCGAAGCCCTGCATCTCTTCCAGCGTGTGCAGCACGTACACGGCGAACGGAAGGACGAAGATCAACGCCGCCAGATCCGGCGGCCAGACCGCGAGCGGGCCGTCGTCAAGAGACGCTCGTGGCAGCGACATCGGTTCTCCTCCGGCTCCGGCGGTGTCAGGTGTGGGTCGGGTGCTCGTGGTCGGTGTGCCCGACGGGTTCGAGCTGGAAGGTGGAGTGCTCGACATCGAAGTGACCTGCCAGGCAGGTCTGCAGTTTGTCGAGCAGCTGGGGCGCGTGCCCGTCCTCGAAACAGTCGGGATCGACGACCACGTGCGCGGTGAGGACCGGCAGTCCGGAGGTCACGGTGTAGACGTGCAGGTCGTGCACGTCGTGCACGTGATCCAGTTCGACGATGTGTGCGCGGACGTCGTCGAGGTCGATATCCGTCGGCGCAGCTTCCAGCAGCACGTTCACCGCCTCGCGCAGGAGCTTCAAGGCTCGCGGCAGGATGACCAGACCGATCAGCAGCGACACGATGGCGTCGGCCCGGGTGAAACCGGTGGTTGCGATCACCAGGGCGGCGACCAGGACACCTACCGAGGTGGCCGAGTCGGTGGCCACCTCGAGGAAGGCACCACGCATGTTCAGGCTGGCGGTCCGCGCGCGGTAGAGCAGCGCCACCCCGATCAAATTGCCGACGAGACCGATCGCGCCGAAGACAGCCATGCCGCCGGGCTCAAGGTCGGGTGCGTCGATGAGCCGCCGCACGCCTTGGATCAGGATGTAGACGCCCATTCCGGTGAGGATCAGGCCGTTGACCGCGGCGGCGAGGATTTCGGCCCGCGCCCAGCCGAACGTACGCTGTCCGACCGCGGGCCGGGCAGCGAGCAACGTCGCACCGAGCGCCATCGCGACCCCGCCCGAGTCGGCCAGGACATGCCCGGCGTCCGCCAGCAGCGCGAGGCTCCCGGTGATCACCGCTCCGGTGATCTGAACCGCGGCGATCACCAACGAGATGACCAGCGTCCACGCCAGGATGCCGCGGTGCTGCCCCGTCGCCGTGACGGACGCGTGGTCGTGGCCGTGCCCGCTCATCGGTTGCCGCCGCACTGGGGAGTCACAGCCGCGCACCCAACATATGAATATCTCTTCACATGTGCAGCTTAGAGTGTGCGCGTATCGAATGTCGAGAGTGTCCGGCGCTCGGCCGTGTCCGCGCCGTCGACGGTCACAGCGGGGGCTGCCAGTTCGCGACAAGGACCTGCAGCTTCGAGATCAGGTGCCCCCAGGCCCCGCTCACCTGCAGAACGCCGACCGCGACCAGCATCAGTCCGCCAATTCTCATGACGGCCCCGGCATGGCGGCGTGCGATTCCGTAGAGGGCGAAGACGCGTTGGATTCCGAACGCTGCCAGCACGAACGGGATCCCGAGGCCAAGGCTGTAGGCGAACGACAGTACGGCGCCACGCCCGGCCCCGCCGGTCGTGGTCGACAGGGTCAGAACAGCGGCCAGGGTCGGACCGATGCAGGGGGTCCAGCCGACCCCGAACAGCACGCCGAGCAACGGGGCGCCTGCGAGGCCGACCTTCGGGCGGTACCCGATGCGCAGGCTGCGACCGGCGAACGGGATCCGCTGCAGCAGACCGGCAAACATGAGTCCCAAAACGATGGTCACGGCGCCCAGAACGCGGGTGACCGTGTCCTGGTGAACCAGCAAGGCAGTTCCGGCAGCGCCGAAGGCAGCGCCGTAACTGGTGAACACCGCGGCGAAGCCGAGAACGAACAGCACCGTTCCCACCACGGTACGACGACGAGCCGGATCCGGCTTCGTCTTCGTGTCAGCTTCGGGCCCGCGCCCAATGGTGTGGTGCGTCTCGGCTCCCGCACTCCCGGTGACGTAGGCGAGATAGCCCGGCAGCAGCGGCAGGCAGCATGGGCTGAGGAACGACACCAGACCCGCCGCCGCGGCGATCGGCAGCGCAATGAGCAGCGGACCGAACATCACCAGTTCACCGGGGTTCACCGGCCCTCGCTTCCGGGGCCGCCGGACGACGTACCACCTTCGGACTGGAGATCCTCGATCACGCCGGTCAGGGTGGCGTAGCTGATGCGACCGATCACCCGAGCCGCGATCCGGCCGGAGCGATCGATCACCACAGTGCTCGGTACGGCGCTGAACGGCACGATCCCGTTGAATCCGAGCAGCACCCTGCCGCCCTCATCGATGATGCTGGGGTTCGGCATCTTGAAGGCCTGAACGAAGGCACGGGCTGCGGCCGGGTTGTCCCTGGTGTCGATCCCGACGAAACGCACGCCTTGTGCGCGCGTCTCGTTGGCCACCCGAACCAGCTCCGGTGTCTCCGCACGGCACGGGTTGCACCATGAGCCCCAGACGTTCAGGACCACGATCCGGCCGAGCAGATCAGAGACGGCCAACTGGTCCCCGGTCAGAGTCTCGCCCCGAACGACCGGCACTGGCACGCGCTCGCCCACCGGGTAGAGCGTCAGGCCGGTCGAGCTCGCATCTGCGGTCTGCCCTTGGCGAGTTGGCGTCGTGCTGCCGAAGATGCCTTCGTGCCGAACTTCGATCACCACGACGGCAGCCGTCAGGACTGCTGTCGCGATGATCATCAACCGGCGCCTGCTGAAGCGCCTGGTGGGCTTTGCCCGATCGGTTCCTTCGTCGTCGGATCCAGGCGATGCGGTCTGGGTCATGGCAGGGTTCTCCAGTAGTACCAGAATTGCTCCCCGATGAGGGCGAGGATCATGACCGCCCAACTCGTGAGCACGACGGAGTGGTAACGGGTCGCGCGATCGACGACTCGCCGCAGCATCGGCGCGAGTCGCCACTCGGCACTGCTGACGTTGTGCAGTGTGACGTACCAGAAGGTCGGGATCGTCACGGCCCAGACCACCATGCAGTACGGGCACAGGGCACCGATCCGGTACAGACTTTGGAACATCAGCCAGTGCACGAAGACGACGCCGAAAATGACGCCGGCCTGCAGGCCGGCCCAGAACCACCGACGGAAAGTGGCCCCGGCCAGCAACGCCGCGCCGATCACCGCGACCATCGCGAAACCGGCTATGCCGATCTGAGGATTGGGAAAGCCGAACGCCTCGGCCTGCGGCTTGGTCATCACTGAACCGCACGACAGCACCGGGTTGATGCTGCAGGACGGGACGTAGCCCGGGTCCCGCAGGATGGCGATCTTCTCGACGGTGAGGACGACGGCGGCGATCAGGCCGATGACGCCGCCGACCAGCAGCAGCCAGGGCAGTAGCCTCGGGAACGGTCCAGCCGCCGCCGAGACGGCGACCGGAGTGCTGGCGACCTGCTTGTCGCGGAGCGCCGCGCCAGAGCTACTTGAGTGCGGCATCGATGCTCGCCTTGAGGTCGTCGGCCGACTCGGGCTGCAGTTGCTTGCCGTTCAGGAAGAACGTGGGCGTACCGGCGACGCCCAGCGCCTCCCCGTCCGCGACGTCCTTCTTGACGCGCGCCAGAGTGGCGGGGTCGGCGTAAGCCTTGTCGTAGGCGGCGAGATCCAGACCGAGGTCCTTGGCGAACCCCCGGAACCGGTCGTCGGCCGGAACCCGCTGCTCGCCCCACTCCGTCTGCGTCTCGTACATCTTCTGGTACATCTGCTCGAACTTGCCCTGCTTCGACGCGGCCTCGACCGCCCGCGCGGCCCGCTCCGCGTTGAAGTGCGACGGGATCGGGAAGTACCGAACGACGAACGTCACCTTCCCGGCGTAGTCCTTGCGCAACTGCTCCACCGCGGGGAACGCGGCCCGGCACGACTCACACTCGAAGTCCAAGAACTCCACGAACGTGACTTTGTTGTCAGGGGCAACATCGAGCTTGTGGCTGTCCGGCCGCACCAGACGTTCGTGCCTGTCCACATCGGTCGTCGCAGCCGTGTCCTGAACCGGAGGCGCCGCCTCGTCGGACCGGGTCGCGCTGACCGCCAGCAGGACCCCGGCGACCACCGCGAAGGCCGCGGCGATCCCGATGGAGATCCGGGCGTTGGCACTGAGATTCATCGACCTACCTCGCATTGACTTGGTTGGATGCTCGGCCGGAGGCCGGGCGTTCAGGCGGAGAACAACAGCAGCAGGCCGCCGACGGTGTAGGCGACCATCACCACCAGCAGCGGAAGCTGGCCGGCCAGCGCGTGCCGACGCGGGAAGAGTGCGACCGCGCGGTCATGGGCCGACACGACTCCCAGGAGATGCCCGATCACCACGGCGCCGACCTGAACGGTGGCGATCGCCGTCGAATGATTGGCGATCCCGGTGTTGACGCCGAGCAGGCCGGTACCGAACACGTTCCAGCCGTTGCTGAGCGGATCGCTCAACAAGATCAAAGTGCGCTGCCCTTCCAGCACCAGCAGGGTGAAGTAGTGCGCGATCACGTAGCCGAGCACGATCGGCACCACCGAGTGGGCGAACAACCCCGGCAGCGCCGCCCGGGTGCTGTCCGACATCCGCCCGGCCAGCAGCGTCGCCCCGGCATAGGTGATCAGCACGAACAGAACGAACCCCGCCAGCGCGATCGTGCCGAGCAGAGTCGGCGAGTACGTCGACTCCTGGACCCAGGCGACCCAGAAGGTGGAGTTAGAGAATCCGTCGTACGCCGTCGATCCGAGCAAAGCGGCGACCAGCCCCACCAGGCCAGGCCGCGGCACAAGGCTGTCGAGGTTCTCCAGCGGCCGCCGTACAACGATCGCGCCGTCCGGACGACGACCCCACGGGGACAGCTTGGCCATCAAGGTGGCGTAGGCCTCGAACGGATCCGCAGCGGCGAACCACCGGTTCCCGAACAGCACCGCACCGAACATGACGAACACGAAGTACAGCGTCAGCCACGACTGCACCACCAGAAGGGTCGCGCGGTCCGGCGCGACCAGTTCCAGCCAGGCGAACGCGAAGACCCCGGCCGCGGCCGGCCACACTCCGACCCGCGGTGACAGCTGCAGCAATCCCTCCCGCGGGTCGTGCCGCAGCACCTTGCAGGCCAGCAGATGAATCGTGCGCAACGGGTTCAGGGTTCGCCACACCGGCCCCAGCAGCAGCGACACCGGCACCAGACCGACCCATACCAAGATGTACACGAACCCGAAGACCGGATTGGTCAGTCGGTCGACACCAGCCAGGAGGGCCATCCCGGCGTACGCGAACACTGCCAGCCCCAACACCCGGACGGCCCACCGCAGCCAAGTCGAGTCCAGCGTCGCCGTGACAGCAGCCGGCAGCGCCTTACCGGCCGCGGCACCTCGGTATTTCGGCGAGCGCCACGCCACGGCCAGAATGACGAAGGACAATGCGATCGCGATCGCCGCGCCGGTGACCGCGAGTTCGAACGGCACCGGCAGGTCCTGCCGACCGCCGATGCCGTGCATCGGCACGGCCAGCCCGGTTCTGACGGCGCTCACGACACCTGCAGTTTGAACACGAGCTTGCCGCTCTCATGGGTCTCGACCTCGAAGATCCCCTTGGTGTCGGTCACGAACTCGACCGAGGCCGCCTTGCCGGGCTTCAGCTCGAGCGTCTTGTCGTAACCGTGCACGTGCAGCGATTCCGCGACGTCGCTGACACCGTTGATCCGCACCCGCTGACCGCGACCGGCCTTCACCACCGCGTGGCCACCGGTTGAGATCTTGCCGGCGGCAATCGAAACGTCCACAGTGACGTCCGCGCTGTTCGAAGGCGCCGCGGTGGGCTTGGCGGTCGGAGTAGGCGAAGCAATTGGACTGGAGACCGAAGGGGACGTCGGAGTGGGGCTAGGCGTCGCGGAGGCCGTGCTCTGCGGTGACGTCCCGCTTCCGGCCGGAGTGTCCTCGCCGCCGCAGGCGCTCAGGGCAACTAGACCCACGATGGCAAGGACGGCAACGGCACTTCTGGATGAACGCATGATGAGTTCCTTTGTGGAGAATCGGACACGGCAGGGATCGCGAGCGCCACCCTCTGGTAGCGGCTCGTCATGGCCCTGCGGCAATACAGGTTGTTCGGACCGGTCGGGTCAGGGACCGGTGATCTTGGCCAGAGCCTGTTGCAGTGCAGCGAGATCGCGCCGGTACGTGTCGCTGACCGAAGCAGCCATGGCCTTGACCGACGGGTTCAAGCCGGCGGCCCGCTCGTCACCGATGACCGCAAGAACACCGCGGTGATGAGCGATCGCCAGCGAAAGCCACTGACGGTCGAAGAGACTCGGGCTCACCTCGCCGAGATTGGCCAGTTGCGACTCACGGATCATCCCGGGCCTGTCGTGGGGGTCGCCCTCGTCCCACTGCTCACGCTCAGGCACAGGCTGTCCCCACCCGCGCAACCAGCTCGCGAGCACCGTCGACGTCTCCCCCCGCTCGCCCACAGCCGCGGCGTGCTGACTCAGTGCGGCACTGGTCGAGCGATGGGCCGTGAGGTCAGCCATCACCGCCTCCTGCTGCTGGTACTTCAGCAAAACAGAGACGAACGCGATGTCGACTGCGCTGTGCTGCCCAGGTGGCGCACTCGGCGAGACGCCATCCGCCGAACTCGGCGAACCGGCAGAACTCGTCGGCGCGGCACTGACGACCGTGTCCGGAGCAGCCGTCTTGTCGCTGCAGCTGGTCAGCAGCAGAACGACGACAACCGCTACGGCGTGGGTGGCTGTGAACAGCTTCCCACGGCCGGCAACGTGGGCCATGACAAAGCGCCTCTCGAGGCGTCGATCGGCGGGATCCGCCGGACGGCAGAACCCAGTGCTCAGAGCTGTGGCCTCAGGCGTCTATCACGTACGAAGGACACACAGCTTCGTCAGCTGAGGCGCGGCAGGGCAGATCCGCAGCCGCGTCGGTGACAGTCCCGTCGTACCGAGACGGCGCACGTCGTCCCCGATGCGCTGCCTGCGCAAGGTCAACCCGGCCAGCAGCAGCAACGATCCTGCGAGGAACGCCACACAGGGCAGCACGTGATGACCGCCCGCCGCGCCAGGCAGCACCGACGGTGCCGTCACCGCAATCTTCTCAAGCCCCTCGGCTACCGCATGAGCAGCCGCTGACGATGCGACGTTCTGCGGCACCGAGACCGACGTGATCTCCGCAACGGAAACGTTGACGGGGCTCAGACTGTGCATCGCGAACACGCCGAGGAACGCTCCCAGGATCATCAGGAAGCGGCCAGCTCTCGAAGGGCTGAAGCGCCGAGGCGTGTTCATCACCGATCAGGGTAGCGGGCCCGCGCCACCAAGTAGACCTCCGGCACGGTGAGCAGGCCCGCACGGCATCCAATGTTCCATCTCGAGCAAATTCGCGCTAACATCGCCGAATGGCGATGACAACACCACCACCAGAACTCACACTGGATGCCGCAGTCGACGAGGCAGCCGCACTCTCGGCCGCCGCCTGCCTGTTCCACGGCTTCAGCGACGGGTCACGGCTCGCGATCGTGCGCCACCTGGCTCTGGGCGAGCACCGAGTCGTGGACTTGACCGAGCATCTCGAACTGGCGCAGTCGACGGTGTCGAAACACCTCGCCTGCCTCAGAGACTGCGGTCTGGTGACATCCCGGCCGCAAGGCCGGGCGTCGATCTTCAGCCTGACCCACCCAGCCGCGACGCTGGATCTGCTCGCGGCGGCAGAGCGGCTCCTCGGGCTGACCGGTGACGCCGTCGCTCTCTGCCCCGTCTACGGGCTGGAGGCCAAGTCATGACCGACCACCAGATCCAGCCGCTGCAGATCGGCTCCGCGCCGCCGAGCACCTGGACCACCGACCCCGAGCAGCGACGCAAGCTGAGCCGCAGGGCGCAACTCCTGGCCGCAGCGTCGGTGACGTACAACGTGGTCGAGGCGATCATCGCGATCACGGCCGGGTTGGTCGCCGGATCGGTGGCCCTGGTCGGATTCGGCCTCGACTCGGTGGTCGAGGTCTCGAGTGGCCTCATCATCTTGTGGCAGTTCCGCCACCGGATGCCCGAGACCCGGGAGCGCCAAGCGTTGCGGCTGCTCGCCTTCTCGTTCTTCGGGTTGGCCGCCTACGTCACCTTTGAGTCGGTGCGCTCCCTGATCGGCGGCAGCGACCCTGACACCTCACCGGTGGGCATCGCCCTTGCCTCAGCGTCTCTGGTGATCATGCCGTTCCTGTCGTGGGCTCAGCGCCGAACCGGGAAGGCGCTCGGCTCCAACGCGGTCGTTGCCGACAGCACCCAGACCTTGCTGTGCACCTATTTGTCCGCAGTACTGCTGATCGGCCTGATCCTCAACGCAACGCTCGGCTGGGGATGGGCCGACCCGATCGCCGGCCTGATCATCGCTGCGGTCGCACTCCGCGAAGGAGTTGAGGCCTGGCAGGGCAAGGGATGCTGCGCGCCTAGCAACAGCGCCCTCGCGACAGGGCAAAAGCAGTGCAGTTGCTCCGGGACGTGCTCGGACGGTTGCTGCGACTGACAGTTCGAAGGATTCACTGATGGCACTCATCGCGCTACTCCTGTACGTCGTGTGGTTCACCCTGGCGTTCGGGATCCGCACGCACCTCCACCGACGCCGCAACGGAGACAGCGGCTTCCGTGGCTTGAGCGGACGCCCCGGAACCGCACCTTGGTTCGCCGGGCTTCTGTTCGGAATTGCCCTGCTCACTGGGCTCTTGTCTCCGGTCTCGGCGCTGGCTGGCCTCAATCCCTTGCCCGGCTTGAACCAACCAGCGCTGCAGACAACAGGGCTCATCGTCACCGTCCTCGGAGTCATCGCGACCGTCGCAGCGCAAGCCGCGATGGGCACGACCTGGCGGGTCGGTGTCGATCCGGCAGAGCGCACTGGGCTCGTCACTTCCGGAGCCTTCCAGCTCGCCCGCAACCCCGTTTTCACCGCCATGACACTTACCGCAGCGGGGCTGGCGATGATGGTCCCGAATGTCGTCGCCATTGCCGGCCTGATCGCGCTCATCGTCGCCATCCAGCTGCAGGTGCGAATCGTCGAGGAGCCTTACCTGCGGCAAATCCACGGCGCTGACTACCTCGAGTACGTCGCCGCTGTCGGCCGATTCCTCCCCGGCATTGGGCGATCGTGACCAATCCGCACGGGCCTTCTGCTCATGTCACTGACCGGCAAATGTGAAATTGGGGTTGCATCCGGTACTGGGGTACAGGTTTACCGTCGAGGTATGAGCACCTCAGACACCGACACTTCCTCGGCCGGCCTGGGCTGGGCTCCGGCGTCCTGCACACTGCCGACCGTCGAGCAGCCGATCCGGGCCGCCGAGTTCGACGACCTCTTCACCACCGCCGTGCGCGCCGCGGAGCGTATCGACGCCACCACACTGCGCCTGGACCTCACCACGGACGCCGAAGCGCGTGCGCGCGACCTAGCATCCCGGGAGAGCAACTGCTGTTCGTTCTTCGGGTTCGACTTCGCTCCCGCCGGCGACGTCGTGGAAATGACGGTGACCGTACGGGCCGCGCACATCGCCGTACTGGACGCGTTCGCCGCCCGTGCCACCGGGCACCTCACACCGGTGACGGGCTGACATGACGTCCCTCGGCAACGGTCTGCGATCGGGACAAGTTGCTGATGCAGCCGGGGTGAACCTGCAGACCTTGCGCTACTACGAGCGCCGGGGGCTACTTGCCGAGCCAGCTCGCAGCCCAGGTGGTCATCGCCTCTACCCAGCAGAAGCCGTGACCGTGCTGCGAGTCATCAAGGCCGCGCAGCGGCTCGGATTCACCCTCGATGAAATCTCCGACCTGCTGGACGCCGGCCAACATCACCACGGTCAGAAACCCGACGAAGGTCTACAGACTCGTGCACGGGACAAACTCGTCGACGTCGAGGCCAAGATCGCTGATCTCACCGTGATCGCGGCGTCGCTTCGGACCGCTCTCGACGCCGGATGCGACGACCTGATCGTCTGCGCGCACAGTCCCAGTTGCCCACTGCCCTTCGCCGACCTGGCCCCCGAGGCGCCCACCGGCACCCACTTGAAACTTGCCGACGAACCGGAGCCGCGCCGTGACTGCTGCTGACACCAATCAAGCACCGAAGACCCGCCGGCCATGGCAGATGGTCGGTGCCGCAGCAGCTGCGGTCGGTGCCTGCGCGGTGTGCTGCGCCGGGCCGATCCTGGCCGCACTCGGAGGCTTGTCGATCGCGTCACTGGCCGGCGCGGGGTGGATGCCAGTCCTGGCCGGCGTCGCTGTCACAGCGATGGCGGCAATGGCCCTGGTGCTACGCAGACGACGCAACGCCACCTGCGCGGCCCCGGCCGGGCCGATCGACCTCGACACAGTCCCGGTCAGGGCAGGTGCCGGCCGATCCGTCGCAGCAGCCACCCAAGAACCGGCAGATCGTGCCAGCCCCGACCGATCACAAACTCACGTACACCCCTCAGAGCGGCCTGCACGCGTGCCCCGCGCGATGGCCGCAGCTCGTCCTCGCGCTCGGCCGCGCGGCGCTGCAGATACTTCGCACACCCCACGCAGACCCCGACCTCCGGGTGAGCCCCCAGCCGCACCAGTTCACGTTCCTCGAACTCGCCACCGCAGCACCAACACATCGGCGCCACTGGCTGAACCGTCTCCTCCGCAGCGGTCATACCGCCATCACACCCCAACCCGCCTCCAGCAACACCGCCGCCCGTAGCACTGGTGGGCCGAAGATACGTAACGACGCAGGGCTCAGGCCCGCGCAGGATGACCGCGAACGCTCCTAACGCCAGCCTTGGTAGTACTCAGTTGCCCGCCGAGAGGTATACCGTCACTCGGCCTTGTTGTGGCGTGCCCTCGCCGGCGCGCGGCTCGGTGTAGGCAACCGTCCCCTCGGCCTCCTCCGAGTCCTTCCGATCAGGCGAAACCGTGACCTCGAAACCGGCACGTTGAAGAGTGTTGGTTGCCTCCTGCTCGCTCATCCCGTTGACCGTCGGTACGCCGGCCGTCGCGTCTGCGACCACACGTCCGGTCGGCGCGACAAACCTGGCGAGCGGCCGACCCTTGAGAGCGTTTCTCATCGCCGTCTGCCACACCGGTCCGGCGGTGCCAGAGCCGGAAGGATCAGCGATGTCCCGGCCGTCGAGCGTGTGGCCGTACATCAGGTTCGTGTAAGGCACGTTCGCATCGGCGATCACCGCAGCCGCGGCCAAATTCGGCGCGTATCCCGCGTACCAGACGGCCCGGTTGTCCTGGATGGTTCCGGTCTTCCCGGCCAGGTCCCAGTTGCCGAAATTGAGCCTCGCGCCCGTGCCGCCCGGTTCCATCACGGCGCTCAGGACCCGGTTGACGCCGTCCGCGACTTCGGGCGCCAGAACCTGTTTGCACTCGGGTCCAGGCGTCTTCATCGGCTTGCGGCCGGCGTCCAGCACAGCGGTGATGAACACCGGCTTGCAGTACTTCCCGCGCGCGGCGAAGGTGGCGTAGGCGTTCGAGAGCATGAGCGGGGTCACCAGCCCGGCGCTCCCGAGCGTGAACGACACCACTTGCTCCAGGGGCTGCAGGGTCTGGGCGTCGTACATCCCGAGGTCCGCGGCGATCGTGGCCGGCGCGCAGAGGCCGGTCCGTTGGGACAGCTGGAGGAAGTACGTGTTGGTCGACGCCTTCGCTGCCTCCATCATCGTCAGATTGCCGCTTCTGGTGGAGTTCTGAGGCCGGTAGTTCGGATCGCGGGTGGTTCCTTTGCACGTGCTGAACCTGGTGCCGCTGAGGTCGATCTGTTGTGGAGAGTTGATCCGGTAGTCCAGCGGATATCCCTTCTGGATGGCCGCGGCGATCGTGAAGGCCTTCATCGTCGAACCGTTCTGGAACCCGCCGTAGCCACCGGCGTAGGACTTCTCGACGTTGTAGTTGTACGCCGTGCGGTTTCTGCCGTTGCCGTACGGCTTGCTCTGGGCCATCGCTTTCACCACGCCGGTTCCCGGCTCCACGATCGTGATCGCCGCGACCGCGGTGTCCGTTGGCTTGCTGTGCTGGTTCATCGACGCCTGGGCAGCTGCCTGCGTCTTCGGGTCCAAGGACGTCCGTACGGTGATGCCGGCGGTCTTGATGAACTGCTCGCGAGCCTTCGCGTCCTGGCCGAACGAGGGGTTGTCCAGCAGCTTGGACACCACGTACTCACAGTAGAATGGGTAGCGCGAGTTGGCGCACCCGTTCGGCACCGGCTGGATCTTCTTTCGATCCACGACTGGTGTCCTGATGGCGGCGGACGCCTGCCGGGCTGTGATGATGTTCAGCTCCTGCATTCTGCGGATGACAACATCTCGGCGGTCCTTGGCGCGGCTCATGCTGTTGGTGGGGTCATAGCCAGTTGGGTTCTTGACCAGACCGGCCAACAGAGCGGCCTGCGGGAGCGTCAGGTTCTTGGCTGTGGTGGAGAAGTAGTGCTGAGCTGCTGCCTGTACGCCGTACGCGCCGTCTCCGAAGTTGGCGAGGTTCAGGTACTTCTCGAGGATTTCGTCCTTCGTGAACTGCTGCTCGACCGCGATCGCGTATCGCAGTTCGGCAAGCTTTCGCTGGTAAGTCTCAGCCGTGGCTGCCCGGCGCTCATCTGCAGTCTTTGCCTTCTCGACCAGCGTCATCTTCACGAATTGCTGAGTGATGCTGGATCCGCCCTGCTGGACGGAGCCTTCACTTTGGTTGCGCAGCAACGCTCGCAGCGTGCCCTTGGCATCCAGAGCTCCGTGCTCGTAGAAACGAGAGTCCTCGATTGCGATGATGGCTCGGCGCATGATCGGGCTGATCTGGGCGAGCCGCACGGGCTGGCGGTTCTGTTCGAAGAGATTCGCGATCAGGCTGCCGTCGGCTGCCAGGATTTTGCTTCGGACCGCAAGCGGCTCACCTTCCAGTTCCTGCGGAAGAGTCCTGACCGTCTCTGCAGCCTGACGTGTTCCGATCTCGCCGAGACCCACCAGCGGGATCACCAGCCCGGCAGCGAGCGCGCCGGAGAGCACGCTGATTCCGCCGAACATCACCGCCGCCCGAATCCGGTCGCCCGCTTCTCGTCCGCGCATGTGTTCGAGCATACCGAATCAACTATCTTGCTTAGTAGTTCGTTCCAGCTGGGCGCGGGCTGAGACGCAGCTGTAACAGCCGCTCCCTTTGGTCACAGAGCGCACCTTGTACGCTTCAATGCGTGATCAGGGACGCCTTGGATTCGCGCCGGTGGGCACTGCTCGTGCTGGCCACGCTGATCGGCCTGATCTCCTTCAGCGCGCCCGTGTGTGTCGCGGACACTCGAGGCGACAGCTCCGGCTCGAGACACCAAAGCCTCGACCACGAGCATCACCACAGCGCTCCGGGATCTCACTGCGATCCCGATTACTTAGGCAACGATCCGGCACGGGCCCAGGTCGGCGACAGTCAACCGGTGGCTCCTCCCGCCCTCCTTTCCGGATCCTGGACTGCCTCAACTCCGACATACTCCACACTCACCACCACGTACATCAGGGCCGCGCTGACTGCGCCTCCATGGATGCTCGGCGTCCTACGCATATAGCTCGTCTCTTCCGGCGCTCTCGCCGGCCATGACCCATGTCAGTGGTTGCCCCGACGCGCGAGACGCGGGGGCGTTCGAACAAGGGACAGCACCACATGAACAGCGACACGATGACAGTTTCGCGCGCCCGAAATCAGCACCTTCCCGAGCCGGTGATCTCCAACGGCGTTGCCTGGAACACACCTGCCGGCATCGTCGGCAACACACCGACACTCTGGATCGGCGACGTACTCCACGACCAAGGGGACGGTCGCGGCTACTGGGCCAAGCTCGAGGGCCACAATCCTGGCGGCATCAAGGACCGCGCCGCACTGCACATGATCCGGTGCGCCCGCGGGCGTGGCGACCTCGCGCCCGGCGCACGCATCGTCGAGTCCAGCAGCGGCACCCTCGGGCTCGGACTGGCGCTCGGCGGCATCATCTTCGGCCATCCGGTCACCGTCGTCACGGATCCCGGGATGGAACCGTTGATGGTCCACATGCTGCGAGCCCACGGCGCGCAGGTGGACATGGTCGACGCGCCCATGGCTGTCGGCGGTTGGCAGCAGGCGCGCCGAAACCGCGTCGCGCAGATCTTGGCCGCCGATCCAACGGCGTGGTGCCCGGACCAGTACAACAACCCCGACAACATCGACGCGTACGCCGGTCTGGCAGCCGAGATGCTCGCTCAGGTCGGCCGGATCGATGTGCTGGTGGCAAGCGTCGGCACCGGAGGCCACTCGGCCGGTGTGTCACGCGTGCTTCGGCGACACTGCCCTGAGCTCGAGGTGATCGGGGTCGACTCGATCCGGTCGACGATCTTCGGCCAGCCCGCCGGCCCACGACTCATGCGAGGGCTCGGAAGCAGCATCCACCCTCGCAACGTCGACTACCGCACCTTCAAGGAGGTGCATTGGGTGGCTCCAGGTGAAGCTGCTTGGGCGAGTCGGCGGCTGGCCGCGACCGTCGGCGCCAGCGGCGGTTGGAGCGTGGGAGCGGTCGCGCTGGTCGCGGACTGGGCGGCGAGAACCCGGCCGGTCGGTACCCGCATCGCCGCAGTGTTTCCCGACGGTCCCCATCGATACTGGGACACAGTTTTCAGCGACGAGTACCGCGACCGGCACGCCCTCAGTGGCGTCGTTCCAGACAAGCAGCCGGAATGCATAGCGCACCCGGCGGACGCCGTTCCAGACCGTTGGACCCGCTGCGAGACGGTCATCGACCCACACGCGACGACTGGGAGCCTCCCCTCCACAGCACGGGGTCTGCTGTGAAGCGCCTTGCCGTGCAGTACCGGTCAATGCCACCCGTCACACAGTTACTGCTTCTCAACCAACTCACGATCAACCTCGGCTTCTACATGCTGATGCCCTACCTGGCGCAGCACCTCGCCGGCACGCTGGGGCTTGCGGCCTGGCTGGTCGGCCTGGTGCTTGGCGTGCGAAACCTCTCGCAGCAGGGCATGTTCGCAGTCGGGGGCGCGTTGGCGGATCGTTTCGGGTACAAGCCGCTGATCGTGGCCGGCTGCGTGCTGCGAACGGCAGGCTTCGGCCTGCTGGCACTGGCGGACTCCCTGCCGGGGCTCATCATCGCTTTAGCCGCCACCGGCCTCGCCGGGGCGCTGTTCAACCCCGCTGTGCGCGCCTACCTGGCCGTCGACGCCGGACCGAAGCGAGTCGAAGCGTTTGCCTTGTTCAACGTCTTCTACCAGACCGGAATCCTCGCCGGACCCTTGGTGGGACTGGCACTGACGGGCATCAACTTCCGCCTCACCTGCGCGGTGGCAGCCGCCGTCTTCGCCATCCTGGCGGTGATCCAGATCCGCGCCCTGCCACCGCAGCGATCGATCGACAAGGACCCTCGCGAGTCGCTCATGGCGCAGTGGCGAAGCGTGGTGGCGAACCGCCCGTTCCTGCTCTTCGCGTCGGCGATGGTTTGCTCGTACGTTCTCTCGTTCCAGGTCTACCTGGCCTTGCCGCTGGAAGTTCGCCGTCTCCCCGGCGACGGCGCAGATGAGACGTTCGTGGTCGCCGCGTTGTTCGCGGTGTCAGGCCTGGTCACAGTGCTCGGTCAAACGCGGGTCACCGCATGGTGCCGCGCTCACCTGCAGTCCGGCCAGGTTCTGGTTCTCGGTACCGCCACGATGGGATGTGCATTCGTGCCGCTGGCTCTGGCTGCAGTTGTGCCTCAACCGACGAGAAACCCTGGCCAGTGGCTGATCATCGTCCTGCCGCCCCTGACGGCTGCCGCCATGCTGGCCGTCGGGACCATGATCGCGTTTCCGTTCGAGATGGACACCATCGTCGAACTGTCCGAGGGACGGCTGGTTGCCACGCACTACGGGATCTACAACACGATCTGCGGCTTCGGAATCACGGCCGGCAATCTGCTCACCGGAGCAGCGCTGGACGCCGCCCGATCAGCACCAGTGCTGCCGTGGCTAGTGCTGATCGCACTGGGACTGCTCAGCGCGGGGATGCTCAGCGTGCTGCAAAGGAAGGGGCGCCTCAGCCGCACAAACGCAACCGTCAGTTGAACGGTGAGGCTGGGCAGGCAGCAACTTCCTGCCCAGCCTCGACCGTTAGCGGCCGGTCAGCGTGCCCAGCAACTTCTGCATGGTCGCGATCTCACGATTCTGATCCGTCTCGATCTTCTTCGCGAGCGCCACCGCAGCCTCGGCCTTGCCGGTGGTCTGCTCGGTCTTCGCCATCGCCACCGCGCCTTGGTGGTGCTTGACCATCATCTGCAGCCACATCTGGTCGAACGCCGAGCCAGTGGCCTTCTCGAGCTCGGCCATTTCCTCCATCGTCATCATTCCGGGCATGCCCGCGGACATGTCGTGTCCGGCCATCGGGGTCGGAACCGGCTGGCCCCAGCTCGTCAGCCAGCCCGACATGGTCTGGATCTCGGGGTCCTGGGCCTGCTTGATGGCGGTGGCCAACTGCTTGACCTCGGCGTTGCTCGCGTTCTTCAGCGCCAGGTCCGCCATCTCGACCGCCTGACGGTGGTGCGGAATCATGTCTTTCGCGAACTTCACGTCCGCGTCGTTGTGGTCGTCCACGGGCGCTGTGTTCTGCGTCGTACTCGGTGAGGCGGCCGTCGAGGACGGTGCACCGTGATCCATCCCGGGCATCGACCCGGAGTCGGAGTCGTCACCGCAGCCGGCGAGAACCAGCGCGCCGGCGGCGATCATCGATGCAGCCATGACGGTGGTGCGGGACGTACGAAACTGCTTCATGAAGAGACCTCTCGTCACATCGAAGGATTTGTCTGCGGAAAGGCGTACGGCACAGCCGCACGGCCGAGGTCGATCGGCTTAGGTCCGCAGTACACAGAGCTTCGACGGTGAGGGATGTGTCCAAGGCGGAGGCCGCCCCACCGCACGCGGTCGCCGTGTAGTGGATCGAGGCGTGACCGGGCACCAGATTCGGCGTCGCCGCAGAGCGGTCGCCAGTGCGAGCAGCAAGAGGGTGACGGTCAGTACCGCGACACAGACATCAGCCATCAGGTGTCCCGCGGTCGACGTGGTGAGCAGGCCGTCCAGGGCTGAGCCAGATCGTGGCGTCGCCTTCACTGCGCCGGCATCCACGGTCATGGCGACTTCCGGGTCATGGAGTTCCGGGCCGGCGATGTCGGCAGCGGCCATCTGTCCCACCGTTCCCATGTCCGGCATCACCGGATGATGGCCGCTGGTCAAGCCGTGCATGGCGAGGACACCGGCGATCACGCCCACCACCGCGAGGGCGCGACCCAGTCCGGTACGGAAAACCGCCGACCAGCCGTTCATCAACTCCACGATAACTGTTGGTCACCAGCCGCCCGTGACACCAGCCGGATCCTCAGATGCGCGTCCAGGGCGCCGTCAACCCGTCGGCAACGTAGACCTCTGCGCGGGCGCCGTCGAGAACTGCCAGCAGGAGGTTTCCCTTGCCGTCGAACGCAACCGCTGAGGCCGGACCTTCCGTGTCGAGCTTCGCCCAGGTGACGCCGCCGTCGCGGCTGACCATCAAGCCGTCCATGCCGACGGCCGCGATCTGCCGAAGGTCTTTCGGGTTCCAAGCCACCGACATCGTCCCTTCGGGCCCGCCGAGCGCGGTCCAGGTGCGGCCCCCGTCCTTGCTCTGCGCGACACCGGCACGCATGTCCGGAGCGAGCAGGTGCTCGGGGTCACCCGGATCGACAGCGATGGTCCCCATGAACGACGCTGCCGTGTCGCTCACCCGAACAAAGGTGTTTCCGCTGTCGTCGGAGCGGAACAGACCCGACTGAGGCGAGGCGGCGTACACCGTGTTCTTCGCTGCGCCGAGGGCGTGCACATCGGTCACCGGCAAGTTGGTGTCCGCCGCTTCGAAGGACCGACCTTCGTCGGTCGAGAGGTACAGACCTTCGTGACCACCAACGAGGATCCGTCCTGGCACGGCGGCCCAGCCCATCGCATCCTTACCACCCAGCGTGGGAATCGCCTGCCAGCTCCTGTAGACGTCACTGAACCCAGCACCGTCGTGTCCACTGACGAATCGGCGGCTCCCTAATGTGACCACGGCGTGCAGATCCCCGCCGACAGCAATGCTCGCAGACGCGTTGACCGCAACGGGCTCTTCTTTCTGGTCAGTGCCACGCAGAGCAACGGCCGCGATCACGCCCAGGCATACGACGGCGACCCCCACGAAGGCCACACTCCACGACCGGGTCAGTCCCCGCCGCCCGACCTCCCGCGGGGAACGACTCCCCGATGGTGGTGTTCCGGTCATCGTTCTGAGGATCCCTTCGCTACGCCGCCCCGTTACCCCGGGCCTGGTTGCTTCCACGCCCACCGTACCAACTACCGTGGATAGTAGATCGAGTCAGGTGACACTTCGCACGGAGGCACCAGTGCATCAGTGGATCTGTGATCCAGCAATCATCAAGCCGACCCCCTCATCGAACCGAGCCGTCGGAGACGACCGATGATGACTCAGCCGACCAGGTTTCGGCTGGTCGTCGCGGTTTCTGCCTTCGTCGTCATCGCGGGCATTCTCCTCATGGGATGGCGCACGGGTCTGTCGAACAGCATCGACGCGGTCGTACGAGGTGATGATCCGAGCGCCGAGAAGGTCGTCACGGGCCTCAAGACGTACCCGATCGCAGACCGGCCGTCGGCACCTCGTTTGAGCGGCACGACACTGGACGGCGACCAACTGACCCTGAGCGCCCTGACCGGCCACGTCGTAGTCATCAATGTCTGGGGCTCGTGGTGCACCCCGTGCAGGGCGGAAGCGCCCGACCTCGCGCGCGTCGCGCGGGAAACGGCCGATCGTGGCGTTCATTTCGTGGGTATCGACACTCGTGACAACCCGGCGTCGGCACGGGCCTTCGCCCGGACATTCAAGGTCGGATACCCCAGTTTGGTCGACAGCGACGGGCAGCTGATGCTCGGATTCAGCGGACTGATCCCCATGCGCGCCGTGCCCAGCACCGTCGTGGTCGACCCCACCGGACACATCGCCTCGCTGGTGGTCGGCAAGGTCACCTACGCCACCTTGAACGGCATGGTGGACGACTTGCTCGCTGCCGCCACTCCCCCGTCCTCCAGCGGGCCGAGGAGCGGTTGACGATGATCGCCACCACTGCGGGAGACCTCGTCACCCACGGCCCACTGGTTGTCGCTGGGCCGTGGGCACGGCTCTCCTGACCCAACCAACAGGCACTGACCCGGATCTTGGATGTCTTCACCATCGGCCTGGGACTGATGTTCGCCGGCGCGTGCAAGCTGCAGGTTCTGATCGCCGGTTGGCGAACGCCGCTGTAGAGCGCGGCCGTCAGGGATCGAGGTCGTGGTTCCGTAGCCAGGGAATGGGGTTGACCGGCTCGCCGCCGCCCGGCCGGATCTCCAGGTGCAGGTGGGGACCGGTCGAGTTTCCGGTCGACCCAACCGCACCGATCCGGTCACCGGCGTTCACGGCGTCGCCGACCGATACCTCGATCTCCGACATGTGGTTGTACCAACTCTCGGTCCCGTCATTGTGACGGATCTTCACCTGCTTGCCGTAGGCCCCTGCCCAGCCGGCGGCGATGACAGTACCTTTCATCACGGCTCCGATACGCGTTCCCGGCGCAGCGGCGAAATCCGTGCCGGTGTGGTTGCGTGCCCACCGGCTGCCGCCTTGCCCGAACGTCGCGGTGATGCGATAGCCAGCTACCGGGAGGACCGCCTTGCGGGCCGCCGCACGCGCTTCTGCCTCTGCCCGATCGGCAGCCCGCTTGGCGGCCGACAAGGCCGCCGCCCGGCGTTGAGTCTGGAGCCGGTACCCGTCAAGCTTGGCGGCACGTGCTGCCGCGAGTCGAGACGCCGCCTGCTGCTTCGGTTCCCCCGCCTTGGGGTCCACCGCTGCGCCCAGCCGTACCCTCGCCAGATCCCGGGACTCTCGCTCCCGGCGGGCGATCCGGGCGGTAGCAAGCGTGGAGAAATCACCTCCCCTTGCGGATACGGTTGACGTCGCGGCATCAACGGCCGCTGTCGCCTTTCCCTGCTCGCCGAGCGCACTGTGGCCAAGGCTGATGACCCCGGCCGCAGCAGCCAAAGCCGCCGTGATTCCCACAACCTGACCTTGACCGACCGCCGACCGCCGGACGACCACACGATGCCGCGCTCCCGCCCGGACACGTCGACCCCGGGACTGCCGAGTCGCCCGGCGCCTGGCTACCTGCTTCGCCACTTGGCCGCCCTTCCGGCGAAGGAGGTCTCAGTCATCGAGGTGCACAAAGATTTGGCAGCCGGTCTGATCAGCGTGCGGGGCCCCAACACTGTGGGCTTCGACACATCCTCCCGCCGTCGTTCCCCGGTGAAGAATGTTCGACGAGTCCCACCAGCCCGCTTTGATGCCGATTCCAAGGCCCAGCAAGCCCACCACGAGCACGATACGTACAGCTCGCACAACTGCCCTGCGTCGAGGGGTGTCCATCAGGTTTCCGCCCCGCAACGGATCGCCACAGCGTTGCAGGCGTCTGCTGGGCGGCTCGGGCCCTGCCTCATCCCGGGACCTCCAGGGTGTCGGGTGCAAAACAGCGACTACTATGCACCATAGTTGTTGTTCGCGACAGTCGAAGTCCGCTCCGCGGGTGATGTCACCCTCAGACCTGGAGGACAATGCGGTATGCGTGGATTCGGTGATCTCGAGGCCGTCATCATGGAACACCTGTGGGCGCGACCCGACCACGCCAGCGTCCGCGACGTGCTGGAGGCGCTGCAACCCACCCGCCCCCTCGCTTACACGACGGTACTGACCGTCATGGACAACCTCCACAGCAAGGGTTTCCTGGCCAGGGAACGTATCGGCCGGGCCCACCAGTACTGGCCGACGAGAAGTCGCACCGACTACGCCGCGGAGCTGATGGGCGAAGCGCTCGCCGACAGCGGTAACCCCACCGCGGCGCTTCTGCGGTTCGTGGAGAGCATGCCTCCCGAGGAGGCATCCCGCCTGAGGGGAGCGCTTCAGGACTTGGGAGCCGAGGCAACCGATGCCGGGCCGGCACGATGATTGTCGCGTTCACACTGTTCGGCTACGCCGTGCTGGCAGCGACTGGCGGTGCTGCGCTCCTGCGCCGCGCGACCTGGCCGCTCTATGCCCCGCGGCTCGCCATTGCCGCTTGGCTGGCCACCGGGCTCTCGGTCCTGCTGGCAGTCTTCGCCGGGGCTCTGTCCTTGGCGGTTCGCCTTCATTTCGTCGGGTCGACACTCGCCGAGTTGCTGCAGATTTGCATCACAAACCTCCGTTCGGCCTATGCCACGCCCGGTGGAGCCGTCCTGACCTCGCTCGGCCTCGCGATTGCACTGTTCGTCTCCGCCCGGGCCGCGTGGGGCATCGGGTGGGCCCTGCACTCGTCGTACCGCCACCGGCGACGCCATGGAGCCTTGATCGACCTCCTCGGCAGACGGCATCCTGATCGCGACCTCGTGGTCATCGACCACCCGGGCGCCGCGGCCTTCTGCTTGCCCGGGCGTCCCCGCAGAGTGGTGGTCACCAGTTCCGCGCTCGCCCTGCTCACTGCGGACGAACTGTCGGCGGTCCTGGCGCACGAGCGCGCCCACCTGCACGGTCGTCACCACTTGATCGTCGCCATCGCCAAAGGCCTACGCCGCTCCTTCCCCGGGTTGCCCATCTTCGTCTGGGGAGACGATGAGATCAGCCGTCTGGTCGAGATGGCCGCGGACGACAGCGCTTGCAGGAATTCGTCCCCCCGGTCGGTCGCCAACGCCCTCATGCTGCTGGCCGGCGGGCGGCCCCCGGCGGCGACCTTGGCACTCGGCGGCCACAGCACCGAACTTCGGCTGCGCCGGCTGATGGATCGACGCAGCGCACCGCTGCGAAGCTTGACCAGCGTCGGCCTGGTCGGCGGCATCGCGATCATCCTGGCGGCGCCGGCGATTCTTGCGCTGATTCCGGCGATGGTGGCCGCAGGCATGGAGTACTGCGGGCTGACCTGACTTCGGCCGTTCGCCGGGACCCTCTCTATCTACTATGCTGCTTAGTAGTTGGGTATGGCCGCGAATCGGGGGAGGTCAACGGCGTGAAAGCGAAGTCGACTGTCCTGCTGCCTGTCCTGCTGGCCGTGATGGTCGCGATCGGCCTTCACACGTCCACTTCGCACCCGTCTGCGCCGACCTCAACCGCGGCCGGGCCATTCACAGCCGATCCTCACCGCTGCCTGACCACCTCACCGGCGATCTACCATCCGAACAGCAGCGGGTCCTTGCTGCTCCGGGTGGTTTCTGTTGCGCCGGTTTCCGTGGCGAGCACGGACATCGAAGCCGCCGGCCATGAGGGTCTGGCATCGTGCATGGCGGCGTTGCTGATCGTCATGGCAGGCGTGGCGACCAGCTTGATGCTCCGAGGGCTACCGTCTCGGCTCTTCGTCTTCCCACCCGCGCCTTGTCGAGGCGCATTCAGCGCACGAAGGATTCCAGCGCTTCTCACAGCGGATCCAGTCAGGCTGTCGAAGCTACGGGTTTAAGTCGTACTCCTCGTTACTGAGCAGGAGCTCCACCGAGCACTGGCCTGGCGCCGGTCCCCGACGCCCGCCTCGCTTCGTCAATCCCACTGCGCACACCTGCTGCTCACCGACGCCTGACTCCAGTCGCGTCGGCGACGCTTCACGAGGAGTATCGATGACTTTCCCCGTCCCTCATCTGTTTCGAAATCGAGCTCAATCCCCCATCGAGTCACACCATCGCCTGGAGCTGCTTCGGCTGGCTCCGGCCGAGCATCTGAACTATGTCGCAACGTTGCCGTCGGCCAGCTTTCTGCAGTGCCCGTCGTGGGCCGAAGTGAAGACTGATTGGCACTCGGAGCACGTTGGATGGTTCGACAAGGCGGGCACCCTGGTCGGTGCCGCCCTGGTCCTCTACCGGGCCGTACCGCACACCGACCACTGCTTCGCCTACATCCCCGAGGGTCCGCTGATCGACTGGACCGACAACCGCCTGGATCGTTGGCTCACCCCTCTCCTCGATCACCTCAAGCGGCGGCGACGCGCCTTCACGGTGACCATGGGGCCACCTGTCCCAGTTCACAGCTGGCACAGCCGGACGCTCAAGGAAGCCGTTGCTGCGGGGACGGCGAAGCGCCTTCACGACGTACCGGCAGACGACACGGACAAACGTGGAGTTGCCGTGCGGGAGCGACTGCGAGCATTGGGATGGTTCCAGGCCCACAACGGTCGGCGTGGCGGCGGCGACGCACAGCCGCGACTGGTCTTCGAACTGCCGCTCGCCGGGCGAAGTCTTGACGAGGTGTGGGCAGGCTTCAGCCAACGCTGGCGGCGGGACGTGAACAAGGCACGCAAAGCGGGCGTAGAGACGCTCGTCGGAGGTCCCGACGACTTGCCGACCTTCTACCGGCTCCTCGAGACCACGCAGCAACGCGACGGCTTCGACCTCGGACGCTCCCTCACCTACTACGAGCAGCAGTACCGCGCACTGACCAGCGAGCACCCCGATCGGATGCGCCTGTACCTGGCCCGGCACGACGGCGAGGTCCTGGCAGCACACACCTTGAACCGGGTCGGCCGGCGCGCTTGGTACCAACTGGGCGCCTCGGCGAGCCATCGGCGAGACGTGCGCCCCAGCCATGCGATTCAGTGGCAGATGATCCAAGACGCGCACACAGCGGGCTGCACGGTCTACGACATGCGGGGTTTCAACGACACTCTCGACCGCGATGACCCGGCCTTCGGTCTCCTGCACTGGAAGTTGGGCACTGGCGGTCAGGCCGTCGAGTACGTCGGCGAGTGGAGTTTTGTCCTGAACAAGCCGCTCAACCAGGCATTCAAGGCCTATCTGCGCCTGCGGCGCAGCTCATGACGGGCCCGGGCCGAAGGGCACCATCAGATCAACTACTATGCGCCTTAGTAGCTGACGGGAAGGATTCGTGATGCTCTGGCGTGCGCGCTGCTCCACTGCGGACGGGCGGGGTCCGGCGGTCGGGAACATCCCGGCGGCCGGGCTTGCCGTGATCGCCGGGTTACTGCTGGACGTTGCGTTCCCTGGCGTCGGCTGGTGGCCGCTCGCTCCACTCGCGATGGCAGGCCTCCTCCTCACGTTCCGGGGACGCGGCGTGCGGGCCAACACGATCCTTGGCTTCCTCTTCGGCCTGGCCTTCTTCGTACCTCACGTGTCCTGGTCCGGCATCTTCGTCGGGCCGGTGCCGTGGCTGGCACTCGCAACGCTGCAGGCGCTCTACCTCGCTGGATTCGGCGCACTGGCAACGATCGCGAGGCGCTGCAGCAGCCAGGCCACCGTTCGCGCAGTTGTCGTCGCGTCTGTATGGGTGGCCGTAGAGGCCCTGCGCTCGCGTACGCCGTTCGGAGGGTTCCCGTGGGGTCGTCTGGCGTTCTCCCAAGCCGACGCACCGACCGCTGGATTGGCAGCGATGGGCGGGATCCCGTTGATCTCCTTCGCGGTCGCGCTAGCCGGCGCGCTCCTCGCAGAAGCTGCCCAGGTCTCCCGGGCGGCACAGTACGACGCTCGCCGGGGCGTCGTCAGGCCCGCCTTTCTGGCCACCTTGTCAATCGCCGTCCTCACCGTCGGGCTACTAGTTCCAACACCCACAGACGGCGACCGCTCGGTGACAGTGGCCGCCGTCCAGGGCAACGTCCCCACCGCCGGACTGGACTTCAACGCCGAACGCAGAGCCGTTCTGAACAACCACGTGCGAGAGACTCAACAACTCGCCGCCGAGGTCGCCGATGAAAGGCAGGCGCGCCCGGATGTCGTGCTGTGGCCGGAGAACGCCAGCGACATCGACCCGCTTCGGGACCCGGACGCCGCGGACTCGATCTCGTCGGCAGCGCGAGCGGTCGGCGTACCGATTCTGGTCGGAACCGTGCTCCGTGAACCGGCGGAAAACCTCAGCAACGTCTCGCTGGTCTGGGATCCCGTCAGTGGACCGGGGCAGCGCTACGTCAAGCACCGTCCCGTGCCGTTCGGTGAGTACGTCCCCTACCGGGCCTTCTTTCGTCAGCTCAGCAAGCAGGTAGATCTCATCCGCGCCGACTTCGTCGCGGGCGAGGGGCCGAACGTTCTTTCGCTCGGCCCCGTCAAGGCCGGTACGGCGATCTGTTTCGAGGTCGCCTTCGACGATCTGCTGCGCGACGCGGTCATCGGCGGCGCCGATCTCCTGGTCGTGCAAACCAACAACGCGACCTTCGGCCGAAGCGACGAAAGTACTCAGCAACTCGCGATGTCGCGTCTGCGCGCTATCGAACACGGCCGTGCCGTTGCCCACATCTCCACCGTCGGCATCAGCGCCCTGATCCGGCCCGACGGTTCAGTGGCGCAAGGCTCGGGCCACTTCACGCAGGAGACGTTGGCGGCCCCCTTGCCGCTCCGAAGTCAGCAAACCCTTGCAACCCGAGTCGGTCAGTGGCCGGAGTTCATCGTGGTGATCGCCGCGCTGTGCGGCATCGCACTGGGGCTCCGACGCAAGCACCGACGGCCGGCCGGCGCGAAGAGCACGGCCAGCCGCGAACCCGCGAGCGGAGTCACCCTTTGAGTGCGTCGACCGAGGTTTCCGAGCATCGCTTCAGTCGTCGGCAACTCCTCGCCGCCGGCGCCGTCGGTCTCATCGCCGCGGGTGGAGGTTTTGCCGGCGTACAACTGGTCGGCGGCTCTGAGCCCGTCGGACCCCACAACGCCTCTGTAGCGTCGATGGAGGCGTCCCGGCGCAGATCCGGCAGAACCGTACGACGAACTCTGCGGGCGGGGGTCAGCACGGTCGAGCTCGGTGGAGAAACGGTACAGACCTGGGCCTTCGACGACGCAGTGCCCGGACCGGTCATGCGTGCATCTGTCGGCGACGAGCTGCGGATCCGCCTGGCCAACGGTCTTCCTGATCCTACGACTGTCCACTGGCACGGTGTTGCCCTCCGCAACGACATGGACGGCGTACCCGGCCTGACCATGGACCCTGTACCTCCGGGCGGCTCCTTCGACTATTCCTTCCTGGTGCCGGACCCCGGAACGTATTGGTTCCACCCCCATGTCGGAGTCCAACTGGACACCGGTCTGTACGGCGCCCTGATCGTCGACGATCCGAACGACGTCGCCGACTACGACCGTGATGTCGTCCTCTTCCTCGACGATTGGACGGATGGACTCGGCCGCACCCCGACGACACAACTGGAGTTGCTGCGCCGTGACGGTATGCCCATGGACGGCATGGACATGAGCAGCGACGCGTTCATGCCGTCAGCGACCCAGCCACTGGGCGGTGACACAGGTGACGTGCGGTATCCCGCCCACCTGATCAACGGACGCCTCCCCAAGGCCCCAGCCACGATCGCGTGCAACCCGCGCGATCGGGTGCGGTTGCGCATCATCAACGCCGCCGCCGACACGGCGTACCGGTTCGCCATCGGCGAACATCGCCTGACAGTGACGCACGCCGACGGATTCGCAGTCGCTCCGGTAGAGGTCGACACCCTCATCATCGGCATGGGCGAGCGGTACGACGTGGTGATCACCGCGGCCGACGGCGCCTTCCCCGTTGTCGCCGTCGCCGAGGGCAAAGCCCACCCAGAGACAGATCCGCCCGCTCTGGCCGTCTTGCGTAGCGGGTCGGGATCTCCGCCGCGACCGGGCGTCCGGCCGTCACAGCTCAACGCGAGGATGCTGAGCTACGCAGATCTTCGCCCTGCGGTCGGAACGGGACTTGAGTCGGCGACGCCCGACACCGAGCACGACGTACGGCTGCAGATGGCCCACGGCGGCCGTGGATGGTTCATCAACGGAAAGCCCTACGGACGGCATGCGCCACTCGAAGTTCGGGCCGGTGATCGCGTTCGGCTCCACCTGCGGAACGAATCGATGATGTTCCATCCCGTGCACGTTCACGGCCACACCTTTGCTCTTGTCGGCCCGCAAGGTCCTGGAGTGCGCAAGGACACGATCAACGTCCTCCCCATGCAGCAGCTCTCCGTCGACCTGCAGGCTGACAATCCCGGTCAGTGGCTGGTCCATTGTCACAACGCCTACCACAGTGAGCTCGGCATGATGACCGATCTGTCCTACGTGTCCTGACCTCATGTCGTTGCCCAAGTTCCCGCCCACCGCAGTAGAAAGGATCATCTGGTGTCTTCCCGATCGAGGGGCCTCGCCGCAGCCGCGCTGGTGACCACGACTCTCTTCGGTCTCGTCCCCGGCTCAGCGATCGCCGAACCGCGGCCGACCCTCGCTCAGGCCCGGGCCAAGGTCGCCGAACTGCAGCATCAGGCGGAGGAGGCCGGCGAGGCCGCCAACGACCTGACCGGTCGGATGCGCGCAGCACAGCAGCGGGCAGCATCGATCAACGTTGCCGTAGTCACTCAGCAGAAGCACGTCGACCAGATCGGTCGGCAGATTGGCGCCCAGGCTGTCGCGGACTTCCAGCGATCGACCATGACGACGGCCGGAAAGCTCCTGCTGTCGGAGGACCCTGAGGCTTTCATCCAGCAGGCATCGACCGCTCAGGCCTTCGCCGCGCAGCAAAGCGCCGTGCTGCGGCGGTACCAAGGCGCTCAAGGCAAGCTCACAGATCTCCGAGCGGGACATGCTGTCGAACTTCAGCAACTGTCGGCAGCGACCGCTGAACAGAACAAGCTGAAGGCACAGATCACGGCGAAGCTGGCCGAGGCGGAGACCGTGCTGTCCAAGCTGACCACCGCAGAGCGCGCTCGGCTCGCGGCCGAGGACGCCGCCGAGGTGCGGGAGGAGCAGGAAGAGGCGCGCCGGGAGCAACAGCGAACCAGCCGCGAGACGGACCGCCCCGGCGCGGATGAGCCGGACGTCGACGTGCCGGCGTCAGGCAAAGCCGGAATCGCCGTCGCGTTCGCGCTCGCCCAGATCGGCGATCCGTATCTGTGGGCGGCAGCCGGTCCGGATTCCTTCGATTGCTCGGGCCTGACGATGGCTGCTTGGGGCAAGGCCGGAGTTGCCCTGTCCCACTCCTCGAAGGCACAGTTCACCGAGGGTCGCCGAGTGGAGCGCAGCGCACTACGCCCCGGCGACCTGTTGTTCTACTACACGCCGATCTCGCACGTCAGCATGTACATCGGCAACGGGAAGGCGATTCACGCCAGCCGGCCCGGGAAGCCGGTCAAGATCGATCCCGCCTTCGGCCAGATGCCGTTCGTCGGCGCCGTACGACCGGGCTGAGCCGCAACCGAGTTCTTGCGACCGTGTTGCATCTAGCGCGCCGAGAGATCTACGCTGAACCGCTCTGATTCCAGAGCGCCGCGCTCATCATCGGCGAAAGGACCAGATGGCAAGCGCCTCACGGACGGCGCCGACATCAAGTGGCCGGCTATCGCTGGGGCCGCAGGAACGGCGATCCCTCGTCAGCATGGCCACAGTCATCATTTGCCCTGCACGCCGTGGGCTGGGGCGTCCTGGGATGGATCGTCGCTCCGCACGAATACCAGGTCGGGACCGGGCAGGTTTTCGGACTCGGGCTGGGCCTGACGGCATACACGCTTGGTATGCGGCACGCGTTCGACGCGGATCACATCGCCGCCATCGACAACACGACACGGAAGCTGATCACCGGTCCGACCCGTCCGGTGGCGGTCGGCTTCTGGTTCTCCCTCGGTCACTCGTCCGTCGTTTTCGCCCTCGTGGTGCTGCTCAGCGCGGGAGTCAAGGCACTCGCGGGGCAGATCAGCGACGATTCGTCTGCCTTGCATCAGGCAACGGGTTTGGTCGGCGTCTCGGTGTCCGGCACATTCCTGATGCTGATCGGGGTCATCAACCTGGTCGTTCTGGTCGGCATCGCACGGGTCTTCCGCCGGATGCGGCACGGGGACTTCGACGAGGCCGAACTGGAACACCAGTTGAACCACCGGGGCTTTCTGAACCGAATCCTTCGCGGCGCGACCAGAGCCGTCACCAAACCGTGGCACATGTACCCGGTCGGCCTGTTGTTCGGGCTCGGCTTCGACACGGCCCCCGAGGTCGGCCTTCTGGTCCTCGCCGGCGGAGCGGCAGCGTTCAGCCTTCCCTGGTACGCCGTACTGACGCTGCCGATCCTCTTCGCGGCCGGCATGAGTCTCCTCGACACCATCGACGGCTGCTTCATGAACTTCGCCTACGGCTGGGCCTTTTCCCGCCCCGTGCGCAAGGTGTTCTACAACCTGACAGTCACCGCGCTGTCGGTCGCGGTCGCGTTGCTCATCGGTGGGATCGAGCTCATCTCGGTGCTGACCGAGCAACTCGGCATCACCGCAGGGCCGCTCGCTGCGATCGCGAAGATCGACCTGAACAACGCCGGCTACGCCATCGTCGCCTTGTTCGTGGGCACGTGGCTCCTGGCACTGGCGATTTGGAAGTACGGCCGGATCGAGGAACGTTGGACGAGGCAGAGCCGCTCCGAGGCCGGGGTGGACTGAGCTGCGGTCAGCCGATCGAAGCCGGCAGGCTGTTCATCTGGGCGATCGCCGGGTCTGGCCGTCCGCGTGAACTGCGGTGGCGAACTGGCGGGCCGCGGTGCCGAAACCTCAAAGGTTCAGCACCGCGGCCAGAGGATCAGGCCGGGGCCAGCTCGTAGCCGGCCTCGTCGACGGCAGCCTGGACAGCCTCACGATCCAGCGGCGCGCTGCTGCGGACCGTCACCATGCCGGTGGTCACGTCGACCTCGACACCGGCTACGCCCTCGATCCGCCCGACCTGCTCGCTCACCGAGCTCGCGCAGTGGCCGCAGGTCATGCCCGTGACGCTGTACGTCGCAACGACCGGCTGGCTCTCGATCTGAACGTCGGCGGTCTTGTCCTCGGTACCGCAACTGCAGTTGGTGCACATGGTTCGTCCCTTCTGGGTTGTGTGTACGGACTCAGCTGCCTGGCGTCAGGTCGAGCCTGCGCAGGAGCTGGGCATTGAGGGCGACGACGATCGTGGAGACCGACATCAGCACTGCACCGAGAGCAGGGCTCAGGGTGATCCCGGCCCATGCCAGCGCCCCCGCGGCCAGGGGGATGGCGACCACGTTGTAGCCGGCCGCCCAGGCCAGATTCTGGATCATCTTGCGGTACGACGCTTTCGACAGCCGGATCACACCGGTGACCCCGCGAGGGTCGGACGAGGCCAGCACGACCCCGGCAGACTCGATCGCGACGTCGGTGCCGGCGCCGATCGCGATTCCAACGTCGGCCCGCGCCAGGGCGGGGGCGTCGTTGACGCCGTCACCCACCATCGCGACCTTGAGACCGCGCGCCTGCAGCTCACTGACCGCCTTGTCCTTGTCCGACGGCAGCACCTCGGCGAAGACCTCGTCGACACCGTCGCGGAATCCGAGGTCGGCGGCGACCGCGCGGGCCACCGGCTCGGCGTCCCCGGTGATCATCACGATCTTGGCCACTCCAACGGCACGCAACTGCTCGATGGCCTCTCGGGCCTCAGGCCGTACCTCGTCCTCGAGCGCGATGGCCCCGACCACCTCTGCCGTGCCACCGAGCCTCAGCAGGTAGAGCACGGCCGCTCCTCGCCCTGACCACTCACCCGCCTGGCGTTCCACAACGTCCGGAACATCTGCCTGGAGCTCCCGCAACAGGGCCGGGCCGCCGACTGCGTAATCGGTGCCTTCGACAACTGCCTGAACCCCGCGGCCGGTGAGCGACTTGAACCCGGTCGCCCTCCCCCGGCCACCCCGCTGGTCGGCCGCGGTAACGATGGCCCGGGCCAGCGGGTGCTCACTGTCCGCTTCGACAGCGCCCGCGATTCGCAGTACATGCTCCTCGTCAACGTCAACACCACGGACGCCGGTCACAACGTGCTCGCCCTTGGTCAGAGTGCCAGTCTTGTCGAACAGCACCGCCTGGACGGTGCGCATCCGCTCCAGCGCCAGCCGGTCCTTGACCAGGATGCCCGCCTTCGCCGCGACCGCGGTGGACAATGCGATCACCAGCGGGATAGCCAGCCCGAGGGCGTGGGGGCAGGCGATCACCAGGACGGTCACGGTCCGCACGACCGATTCGTTGAGCGTGCCGAAAGCCCACCACAAGACGAACGTGATCAGTGCCGCCCCGGTCGCGATGTAGAACAACATCGCCGCAAACCGGTCCGCGAGCACCTGAGCACGCCCACTCGACTGCTGAGCTTCGGAGACCAACCTCTGAATCCCAGCCAGAGCTGTATCTTCACCGACCGCATCCACGCGTACTCGGATCGCAGAGTCGGTGGCGACTGTGCCGGCGACCACGCGGTCCCCGCTGGTTCTGGCGACTGGACGCGACTCGCCGGTGATCATCGACTCGTCGAGCTCCGCGCTGCCGTCGACGATCTCACCGTCGGCCGGGACCCGCGCGCCGGAGCGGACCAGGACCACGTCGCCCACCCGCAACTCACTGATCGACACCGATTCAATGTCGTCGCCGACCACGCGATCCGCCTCGTCAGGCAGCAAGGCCGCCAACGCAGCCAACGCACCCTGCGCCTGGCCAATCGCCTTCATCTCCTGCCAGTGACCCAGCAGCATGATCGTGACCAGCGCGGCCAGTTCCCACCAGAAGTCGAGGTCGAACGCGCCCAGACTGGTCGCCAGCGACGCAACGTACGCGACCGTGATCGCCATCGAGATCAGCAGCATCATCCCCGGCGCCCGATCGCGGGCTTCACGTACGCCGCCGACCAGGAACGGCCAACCGCCGTACAAGAACACGAAGGTGCCCAGCACCGGGCCGACCCAGCTCATGCCGGGGAAGTCCAGGGAGTAACCGAACCAGTCCATCACCATGTGGCTGGTGATAACGATCGGCAGTGTCAGCAGCAGGCTCAGCCAGAACTTGCGCCGGAACATCTCCGGGTCGTGCCCGGCGTGCTTGTCGTGCCCGCCATGTCCACCGTGTCCCTCATGGGCGTCATGTCCACCGTGCGGGTTCTCGCCCACCGCCACATGCGATTCCTGCACTTCCGCCGCCTGGTCGGCGTGGGCCCCGTGCCCGTGATGGGAACCGTGCTGCTGGTCCGTCGACGGTCTTCCGCTCGCCCTGTCCATGACAGTGAGTCCTTTCGTGATTCTCCCTGGCCGACAACCTTCGACCGAGGCTGTCCTTCATGCTCAGCACCATACCCTAGGGGGGTATTCCTGAGAAGCCGAATCTCCGAGGAATCGCGTCAGAAGGTCAGCGTGGACGAGAGAGCACAAAGGGCGCCATCGAGGGTTGTGCACGCCCAACAACTCAGGCGCTAGTCGAAGATGCCGCGGATGGCGCCGTCTCGGCGAGATCTACTTGAGACCAGCCAGCGTGACCGCGACCAGGCGGTCGACCGCATCTTCCGAGGGAAGCTCACCGGCCGCCTCAAGTGCCCGGAGGCAGTAGGTGGCCAACTCCTCGGCCGGCACGTCTCGGCGCACTTGACCTACCTCACCGGCCTCGGCAAGAACCTCCCGGAACAAGTCAGCCAGCTGCCGCCGGCTGTCCGCGACGTGCTGCTCGCGGTGCAGCAACGCGTCAAGGTCAACGCTTCCGTGTCGGCCGCGGCGATGGCAGATCCCCGCATACAGCCGTAGCAACGCCACCAGGCGTTCGCCGGCCTGGGCGTGATGCCGACGAACCTCAGCCAACTGCTGTAAGTGCTCAGCAACATGGCGGTGGTGGTGTGCGACCAAGATCGCTTCGACGTCATGGAAGTACTTGTAGAGCGTTGCGCGACCGACCCCCGCCCGTTCGGCTACCTGCGACATCGTCACGGAGAGCACTCCATGCTCGGCGGCAAGAGCCCAGGCCGCATCAAGGATCGCCGCGTGCACCGCCCGGCGATGCGCGTCGATCGTGTCGCTCCACAGCTTGGGCACTCTCGAAGAGTACGCGATGACCCCTGTACGACACTATGTCGGTTTGCGTACAGTCTGTCTCGCAAAACGAATCTTCGTGGAGGTCCCGTTGTCCGACAAGACCCGCACGCCAGGACCTGGCCCCGATGGGCTCAATCCGCCGCCCGGGGTTCCCCGCTGGGTGAAGTGGACAGCGATCGCGATCGGAGTGCTGGTCGCGGTGTTCCTGATCCTCCAACTCGCCGGCATCGGGGGTCAGCACGGCCCTGGGCGTCATGGATCGATGTCGAGCTCGCCGGAAACCGTCGCCGGCTCGTCGACGACCGGAGGGGGCCGGCTGTGACCATGCGTCCCGGCGTACGAAAGGCCGTGCTTGTCGTGCACGTGGTCACGTCCGTCGGATGGCTCGGCGCGGTCGCCGCCTACCTCGCGGTGGATCTCACCGCGGTGATCAGCCGCGACGTCGAGACAGCCCGGGCGGCTTTCATCGTCATGCAGGTCATAGTCCGGCGGGTGATCGTGCCCCTGGCGCTGGCCTCGGTGATCATCGGCGTTGTGAACGCACTCGGTACGTCATGGGGCCTGTTTCGTCACTATTGGGTCCTGCTGAAGCTGCTTCTGACGATCTTCGCCACCACTGTTCTGCTCATCGAGAGTCAAACGGTCAACGCGTTGGCCACAGCCGCAGGCTCGAGCGGCGACCCGAGAGGGCTGCCCGGGACGCTGCTCCATTCAATCGGCGGCCTGGTGATACTCGCGTTCATCACGGTCGTCTCCGTGCACAAGCCGCGTGGCCTGACCCGGTACGGCTGGCGACAGCTGCAACGCCGTCGGGAGACACTTGGCCACCAGCATCGGATCAGTTGACAGGCAGCTGACCAAGCCATCTCTGCATAGTCGCGATTTCGGCGTTCTGGCGGGTGAGGATCTTCTTGGCCAAGCCCACCATTGCCGGATTCTTGCCCGCCGCCTGCTGGATCTTGGCCATGGCGACCGCTCCCCTGTGATGCCGGATCATCATCTGCGTCCACATCCGGTCGAACAACTCGCCGTCAGCGTCGCCGAGGTCGGACAGTTCTTCCTCAGTCATCATGCCTGGCACTGCGTCGGACACCGAGTGATCACTGTGCGAGGGACTCGGAATCGGCTCGCCCCAAGCGACCAGCAGCGCCGACATCTGCCGAACTTCCACAGCGTTCACGCCTTTGAGACTCGTTCCTAATCTCTTCACGGCCGCCGTCTTCGCGAAATACTCCGACATGCCGGCCATCTGTACCGCTTGCTGGTGATGCAGAATCAGTTGCGAGGCGAAGATGACGTCTGCTTTGTTGTGTTCGCCCACGGGCGCAGTTTTCGAGACCGATGCGGACGGCTTGTTGCCTTGAGACGCGCTGGGCGTCGAGTTCGAATCGGCATTGCCGCCGCATCCGGTCAGGGCCGAGAGGCCGGTAATGACAAGGGCCACCGCAGTCGCGGCAGCGGGTTTGACGTGCTTGATGATTCAGTCCTTGTCGAGTCGTGGTGCGAAGCGCGAAGAGACCATCAGGCGACGGCGGACGCGGCAATCCGCGCCGCCGTCGTTCCTTCCGGATCAGGTCCGCAGCACACGCAGTTTCGACAAGGACGGGGCAAGCCAGGGCGGCGACCGCCCGCTCACCACGCGCGGCTCAGCAGGCTCCGACGACCGCCACGGTCGATAGGTCAACAATCCGCACACGGCCGGCGTCAGACCGAGAAGCACGATCGCGCTGCTCAGCACTGCGATACATCCACCAGCAAGTCCGTGCGTGTGGCCAGGCGATTCCGAAGCCGACGCGACTGGATACCGCTCCGGGCCATCGGTTCGCAGGTCGACCGCGGTCGCTGCGGAGTGACTTCCACAACACGCGCGATCAGCGACAGCGACCGTTGCCACCGCTCGCGGCGCGGGACTCAGGTGCAACGCGGCGACAGCCGAGTCGTGGTTCCCCGTCAGTCCGTGCATGGCAAACACGACCCCGGCCACACCAACGGCGACCAGGCACCGAGGGATCCTGACCCGCCACCGTCTGCCGAACTGAAGGTTCATGGTGCGCACACCATAACCATTCGCCGACCTCGCCGCTCCTCGACGGAGGACACCTCAATCGCCCAACTTCGTCGGCTGCGGTCAATCGGCCGTCGTCGACTCGGCGGCAGGGTCCGCCGAATCGCGATCGAAGTGGTCGCCTGGCATGGCCCAATCCGTGAGTGCTACCGATCCATCCAGCCGAAAGGCCACAGACTGCCGAAAATCACCGCAGCACCCAGGGCCAGGTACAAGAAGTTGTGCCCGCCCGGAAGCATTCGAGGCGCGCCGAACTCCATCGCAAGGTTCAATGCGATGGTCATCAGGCCGGCGAACACCATGAGCGTCCCCAGCGCCTTGTGCCAACCAGGACGTGGCCCGCTTCTCCTTGGTCGAGGCGCCCTGCCACGGGTCGTGGTCTCATTCATCGCCATCCCCATCCATGTCGAACGCGACGCAACAGGCGGAACCACCCGTCCAAACACGCGCGGCATCCCCATCTACTATGCACCATAGTTGATGCGATGGCACCTGTCGGGCGCTCGATCGATCAGCCGTTTCGCGCCGACGGCGGAATCTGCCCCTCTTGGCCGGCGGTCAGCTCAAGGGGACACCATGGGCATATCCCACCGGCGCACCCAAGCCCTGGAACTGGTAGGCGATCCGCGCCCCCGCGCGCTCGTAGTACCTGTCCGAGTTCATGATTTCCTTCGCCCGTTGACCATCGGTTGGTGCACCTTTCGGTAGCGGTCTAGTGGATCGGAACACCTGCGTGATTCGCCGGCTTGCCCGCCGGTACGACGAATGCCGCCAATGCAGCTGAGGCGGCTGCCGTGATCGCCGTGAAAGTGAAGGCTCTGCTGAATCCACTTCCGTCACTGCCCGCGATGCTGGCGGCTGCGATGCTGGACACGACGGCGACGCCGATGGCGGCGCCGAACTCGTGGAACGTGCTGAGCAAGCCCGATGCGAGACCTGCTTCCTCGTGAGTGACCTGGGCCAGCGCGGTGGTCGACGAGGCGACGAAGGCGGCGCCGATGCCCGCAGCCGCAACACTCATGCCGACGACGACCGCCACCGGACCGTTCGCCAGCGCCGGCAGTCCGGTTCCTGCTGCAGCGACGGCAAGTCCAACCAGTGCGATCCTTCGAGCACCTTGGTGCCCGATGGCACGCCCAGCGGACTGCGCACCGACGATCGTCGCCACGGCGACCGGCAGGAACAGCAGACCGGTTCGCAGTGCGCCATACCCGCGGTAGTGCTGAAGGTAGAAGGAGCCGAGGAAGAAGACGGCGATCATCAACGCGGTCGCGACCAGGATCATGAAGGTGCCTGAGGCAACCGGCCGACGGGCGAGGATCCGCAGGTCCATCAGCGGCGAACGCACGACGCGCTGAACAACAGCGAAGGCGGCATACAGGACGACGGCGCCGGCGAGGGTACTGAGCGTGGCAACGGAGACCCATCCCCAGTCGCCGGCGTTGATCAGCGCGTAGATCGCCGCACCCGTTCCGGCTGTGACGAGCACGGCGCCGGGTACGTCGAGGCGGCCACGGTCGGCGACCGGCAACTCGGCGGGCAGCATCCGGCTCAGCGCGATCAGGACGACGACACCGATCGGCAAGTTGATGTAGAACACCCATTGCCAACCCGCCCAGGCGGTCAGTACGCCGCCGAGCAGCACGCCGATCGCCGAGCCGCCACCGCCCAGCGCGGACCAGATGCCCAGCGCCTTGTTGCGCTCCTCACCGACGAAGGTCTTCGTCACCACGGACAGGGCGGCCGGGGATAACATGGCCGCACCAATCCCCTGAGCAATCCGGCCTCCGATCAGCAGTTTCGGAACCATTGGCCAGGCCGGTCACCAACGAGGCAGCAGTGAACACCACCAAGCCTGCGAGAACCATCCGTCGGGCACCGAACAGATCCGCCGCCCGGCCACCCAGCAGCATCAACCCGCCAAACATCAGCGTGTAGGCGCTGACCACCCAGGTGAGGACGTCTCGCGCCAATCCCAGATCCTCACCGATGTGCGGCAGGGCGATCGCCACCACGGTCACATCGAGGATCAGCATGAACTGCGCGGCGCCAAGCAGCCCCAGCATCCTCCAGCGCCGCGGGTCAACGGCCATGGCCCGATACCCAACTTCCGCCTGTCCTGACACTCGGCCACTTCCCCCAGCTAAGTCGTACAACGTTGTTTGGGTTACATCGGGTACAGTAACCCGTACAGTCGTGTTCGACAAGTGGAGGTCGCGTGCCAGTCTCCGACCCAAAGGCACCGGGCAAGCGGGCGGACGCCCAACGGAGCATCGCGTCGATCCTGGATGCGGCCATCCAGTCCTTGAGCGAGAACCCGGAGACCAGCGCCAGCGAGATCGCAAAGGTGGCCGGGGTCGGCCGGGTCACTTTGTACAGTCACTTCCCCTCGCGAGCAGACCTTGTCGACGCGGCCTTCACCCGTGCTGTCGATGAGGGTCACGCTGCCCTGGAAGACATCGACCTGGAAGGCGACCCCCGAGAGGCCCTGGCACGGCTGGTGGAATCGAGCTGGCATCTGGTGAACCGATCACGTTCACTGCTCGTCGCTGCCCAGAACGCGTTGCCCGCCGGCCGGATCCGAGAGCTGCATGCCGGCCCCTCAGAGCGAGTACAGAAGCTCTTGGAGCGCGGCCGACGCGAGCACGTGTTCCGTATCGATCTACCCGTCACCTGGCTGGTGAGCATCACCCACAGCGTGATGCACAGCGCCGCGGACGAGATCAACGCAGGGCGCCTTGATGCGGACAGAGCCAGCGGCTACATCACCGCCACTCTGCTGGCAGCCTTCACTCCCCCGGGAACAATCACCCCGACTCCGGGCCGACGTCCGTCCACGACCGCCTGAACGAGTAGCGTGCAGAACGACGCTGCGAACTCGCTTCGCTCGGCCAAGCGGCCGCCCGCACCCTGTGGTACCTGCGAGTCGAGGACTCGGCGGCGAAGCCACAGGTGGAGCAGGCGTTTCCGAATCAGGCCATCGCTCTGGACCGCGTCTTCCCTGTCGGGAAATACCGTGTCATGGCGTGGACACCTACGGCAACAACGGGTGGGCAGGCCTGGCGTCCATCAACCTGTCCGGCAGCGGACACATCAGCACCGGAAGCGTCAAGCTCAACGACACCTACGAGTCGGGCGCCCCGACCGCTGAGCGGCAGGGCGTGATGTGCCAGGAGGTCGGCCACACCTACGGCCTCGACCACCAGGACACCAACTTCAACAACCCGAACCTCGGCACCATGCCCGCGGTAGCACTCGTTGCGGTGGCCGCGGCTGCCGTGCCCGCACAAGCGAACCACTCCTGGGGTGGCCGCGCCGTCACGGTACCGCTGATCTCGAGCGTGACGTCAGGCCGGTCGTCGAACCTGACCGTCGCGAAAAACGACTGGAACTCCAGCCCGTACATCGAGAGCAGCATCATCGCCGGCAGCACGACGACCAGCACCCGCAGCTCCTGCTCGATGCCGGCCGGACAGATCCGCGTCTGCAACTACCGGGATCGCGACGGTCAATGTCCGACCACGGGGGAAACGGGCCACTGAGGCAGGTTTGCGGCGCCCAGATCACCATTACCGCGCGAGGGCAACTGAAGGCTGCGGCGTCGATCGGTGCCGACGGCAACTGCACCATCAAAGTCGGTGGCTGACAGCCACGGCGCGAGGAGCTGCGGACGAAGAGTGGCAGCTCAGCCGACGTAGCTAGCCCTCCGCCTTAAGCCTGACAATCGCCTCAAGAGCAGGCCGCAGGACCCGTGCCACGTCGTCGCGATCGGCCTTCGCCAAGATGGGGTCGTGCAGCAGGTACCGAGCGATGGTCACGCCGAGGGTGCACGCGTTGAGTACGGCGGCGCGGAGTTCGCCGTCGTCGCCGCCGATCGTTGCAGCCACCGCTGCCTGGGTCGGAGTCGTGACCTGATCGCGTAACGCCGCACCAGCGGCGGGGTGCGTGAGGCAACTACGCAGGAGGGCCTCGACTCCCGGGCGACGTCCTGGATCTTCGAAGTCGGCGAACAAGTGCGTCGCGGCAGCCTCCGCAAGGTCGTCGGCCGTTGCGCCAACCAGCCTTAGCAGATCCACACCCGACGAGGCAGCCTCGGCGAACAGGCGCTCCTTGCTGCCGAACATCTGCATCACCAATGCAGCATCGATGCCTGCCTCGGTCGCGACTCCCCGGATGCTGGTCCGCTCGTACCCCGACTCGCCGAACTGACGGCGCGCGGCCGCCAGGATCGACTCTTCCGTACGACGACGCCGCTCTGCGCGCGACACTTGTTCTTGCTCGACCACAGCGTCACTCTACACGCGTTGACCGAACCATCTATTTCACTCTACGCTCGTTGAGTGAACAACTCAGAGATCGGGACCCAGTCTTCGAGCGCGTCCACGCCGAGCCGGATCGGCGCACGCGCCGCACTGGCGCTGGGCGTCTTGGCGGGTGGCCAGTTGCTGATCGTGGTCGACGCCACGATCGTGAACGTCGCCCTGGGCCCCATCCGTGACGGTCTGGCGTTCAGCGCCACCCAACTGCAGTGGGTCATTACTGCCTACACCTTGGCGTTCGGCGGACTGCTGCTCATAGGAGGCCGGGCGGCGGATCGCTTCGGCCACCGTCGAACGTTTCTCTTGGGAGCCGCTGCCTTCGGGTTGGCGTCGCTGGCCGGCGGGGGTGCCACGAACCAGTTGGTCCTCGTGGCCGCGAGGGCTGTTCAGGGAGCGGGCGCGGCAATGATGGCGCCGGCGGCATTGGCCCTGGTGATGCAGTTGTTCCCGCCCGGCCGTACTCGGACGATGGCCTTCGGGATATGGGCCGGCGTGACCGCCGGGGGTACTGCGCTCGGCTCGGTGCTCGGCGGAGTACTCACAGAGGCAATCTCGTGGCGATGGGTGCTGTGGATCAACGTTCCTGCGATTGCCGTTGTGGTAGCGCTGGGTCTGCTCCTGCTACCACGAAGCAGCGCCACTCCTAAGGCGCCGATCGACCTCAGCGGCGCCATCACAGCCACCGGCGGATTGACCCTGCTGGTCTACGGACTGACGAGAACTGCTGAGCATGGATTGTCGGGCGAAACCCTGCTGACGCTGGGCGCCGCGGTCGCGCTGCTGCTCAGCTTCACGGTCCTGCAGGCAACCCGCGTCACTCCGTTGCTACCAGCAAGCATCCTGCGCAACCAGACAGTGGTCGCCGCCAACATCGTCGGACTGGTTCTAGGGGTGGCGATCTACGCCCTCTTCTACTTCGTCAGCCTGTTCCTGTCCACCGTGCAAGGCAAGGACCCCGTCTACGTCGGACTGGCCTTCGTGCCGATGACGGCTGCCATCGCCGTCGCGGCACGAGTTACCGGAGCGTTGACTGGTCGCGTCAGCGCCAGTCACCTGTCAGCGATCGGCGCTGTCCTGGTGGCACTCGGCCTGGGCCTGCTCTCCCGCATCGATCCCGGCTCCGGCTACGCCGGCACACTGCTTCCCGGCCTCATCATCGCGGGCATCGGACTGGGCATAACGTTCGCCCCTCTCACCGCCGCCGCGATGTCCAGCGCCGCTCCCGCTGACTCAGGCATCGCCTCCGCGGTCTTCAACGCGGCCCAGCAGATCGGAGGAGCTCTCGGTCTCGCGACACTCACCACCATCAGCACAGCGATCACCGCCAGGAGCGACACTCCCCGATCCGCCCAGGCCACCACAGAGGGCTGGAGCAGGGCGCTCCTCGTCGCTACCGCGTTGACCTGCCTCGCTGCAGTACTGGCAGCAACGCTGATCAAGCCGTCCGATCGATCGACAGGCGAGCGCTGACGTGCTGAGCGCCTACCGCAACGCTCTGGCCAGCCCCGGCGTTACCCGCGTCGTAGCCGCCGTCTTGTTGTGCTACTTACTCGCCGGAATGGTGAACCTCGCCCTACTCATCAGCGCCACCCGTCACACCGGCAGCTACACCGTCGCCGGTGCCGTCGTTGGCGCCTACTCCGTCGCCGTCGCGGTCACTGCCCCACTGTGGGGCCGAGTCGTCGACCGCCGCGGACCACAGCGGACCCCTGGCCGCGACCTCCGCAGCACAAACAACTGCATTCGCCGGCTACGTCGCCGCCCTGCTGACCGACGGTTCTGCAGTGGCGCTCATAGCGTTGGCGGCAACCGCCGGGACTTGCTCCCCACCATCATCAGCGATCGCCAAAAAGGTCTTCGCAGCCCACGACGACCCGACCAGCCGCCGTGTTCTCTTCGCAATCTCCGGACTTTTCACCGAGATGGTCTTCGTCGCCGGACCGTTGCTCGTTGGCGGCATCGTCGCCGTCACCGAGCCAACGGCCGCTGTCGGCGTCACGGCCGCTGTCTCCTTGGCCGGAGCCTGGTGGCTACGCGCAGCCCCAGCTGTCCGCTCGATCGACACCAACCCCGGCGCCACTCCGCCACCCGGGCAGCAAGCTCGTCTGGACAGCCAACAATTCCACATCTTGATAGTTGTCGTACTTGGCGCACTCGCCATCGGCGCACTACAAGTCAGCGTCGTAGCCCACGCCGCTCAGCTGAACCACAATCCAGGCCCACTCGTAGCAGCCATGGCCTGTGGCGGAGTAGCAGCCAGCTTCGTGTACGGCGGCCTACCTCTGCCCGGATCAGTACCCGCACAACTCGCTGCAGCGCTGGCCCTGTACGGGATCTTCATCCTCACCATAGGCACCGGCCCAGCCGTCCTGGTCACTGTCCTGCTACTACTCCTCGCCGGCGCAGCCACCGGACCGGCAGACGCCATTGAGGCACTTCTCATCGCCAATCACACCCCGCGCCACGCGCATTCCCAGGCGTTTGCCGCACTGACCACAGCCAACTGGATCGGGTTCGCCGCCGGAAGCGCACTCGCCGGCGCAACTCTGGACCGCGGACCTCTCTGGACCGGAACCAGCATTGCCGTCGCAGCAGCTCTCACAGCTGCGTTGTCACTAGTGGTTCCACGCTGGAAGCACCGATTGTTGTAAGTCCTCCACCGCTCACCCCGCTGTCGACCGCTCGTGTCCGTAGATCAACGTCGGTCAACGGTGACCTCCCATCCCGCGCTTCGGCTACGCGCGGTCTCGACCGCCGATCAGAACCAGCCACCACATCGATGCGCTCTTCGAGCTCAACCTCTACAGCCAGCCCGGGTGGGCGGGATGTTGTGGGATCCTGCGCGGGGCCAAGACCGAACGCATGAACGCTCATCGCAGCCCGAGGTCGCCCGGAAAGCGTCGCTGAACCGCGACGATTGTAACGAACGTCGGTCAAGACTGCGGCGCGCGACGGTCTCGCCGAGCTTCCAACTCCTCCGGGCTGACCACGGTCAACATCGGCTGCCCCGGCGCGCAGAACATCGTCACCACGAACGCCGACTCCTCGTCAGCGAGGTGGTTGCCGTCCTGGTAATGGATCTGGTCCCCACCTCCCTCCCAAAACGCCTCACCAGCCCGAACTACCCGCGCCGGCTCGCCTTCGAGCTCGAAATTGATGGCGCCCTTGATCACGTACCCGTACGCCGGCCCAGAGTGCCGATGAGGCGGCGCCCCAGGGCTGTTCGGCGGCGACGTGACCAAAACAGTCATCACCTCCGCCCCCTCCGGCGCAGGTGGCGCCCCGGGGACGGTGGCGACCACGTCAATCTTCGGCGGCGGTCCACTCTTGTCGGGGTTCTCGAGGCGGTGTGCGTGAGCTCGGTCTGTGCTCATCAGGCTTCCCTCCGGTGAAAGTGGCCAGCTGGATCCGGCCCTGCACCAGGTAGACAGGACAGCGCCGCGCGGTGTGACAACGCTTTGACGGGCTTAACCAGCACCGCCTCCTCGCCCTCGCTGATCCCAGTTCGCACCCCCGATGTTGATCGAACTGGTCTGCGGATTCACAGGTTCGGCCCGGCTAGTTGACTGAACTCTTCAGCGCGCCGGTTGGCGCTTCGGTGGTGGTGCGGAGAGGGTGTGCCGGTGGCAGTCGTGGAACCGGGACGTGTGGTCGAGTTCGAGTGCGGTCTGCGGTGGCGGGTGACTTTCCCGGATGCCGAGCACCTGGCGGCCTCCGGCTTCCTGCGGGATCTCGCGGCGTCGGACTGCTCACCAGGGACGCTGCGCAGCTACGCCTACGACTTGCTGCGGTGGTTCCGGTTCCTGCATCAGCGTTGGACGCCTTGGGAGGGCGCCGAGCGCAGTGATGTGCGGGAGTTCGTCGAGTGGTTGCGCGAGGCACCTGTTCCGCAGCGGTTGAACCGGCGGCCGGACGGGCCGGTGCCGGGATCGGGACCAGTGAACCCGATCACGGGGCGGGCTGTGCCGGGGGTGAGGTACGCGGCGCGCACGATCAACCATCAGCTGAGCGTGCTGTTCGGGTTCTACGAGTGGGCGTGCGTGGCTGACCTTGGGCCGCTGATCAACCCGGTGCCGGCGCAGCGGTCGCGCTCAGGTGGTCGGGTCGAGGCGCACCACAACTCGATGGAAAACTTCGTCGTCCATCGCCGGGCGACGTATCGGCAGAAGGTGCCGCGGCCGTCGTGGCGGGCGATCCCCGACGAGGCGGCCGACGCGCTGTTCGGTGCGCTGCGCAGTCACCGTGACCGGGCGCTGGTGTCGTTCTGGCTGTCTAGCGGCGCGAGAGCGGCTGAGCTGCTCGGGCTGTGCCACGGCACCGACCTGAACGCGGGCGCGAACACGATTACGGTGGTCAGCAAAGGGTCGCGGTGGCGGGAGACGATCCGGGCGAGCGTGGACTCGTTCGTGTGGGTGGCGCTGTACATGCAGGAGGATCGCCCGCCGGCGGTGTCGGGCGGGCCGGTGTGGTGGACCCGGCAGGGCACACCACGGCCGGTGACCTACCACGCCGCCAGGGCAGTGCTGCAGCGCGCGAACGTCGCGCTCGGTACGAACTGGACGCTGCACGACCTGCGCCACACCGCCGCTTCGCGGTTCCTGGCCGATCCGGTCTTCACGCTGTTCGACGTGCAGGCGATCCTTAGGCACGCGAGCGTGTCGACCACCCAGATCTACACCCAGCCCCGGCTGGAGGACCTGGTCGGCAAGGTGCTGGAGCACTACTCCCGGCCGCGCCCAGCGGGGCCGAGTATCGAGCCTTCGTACGACACGGCCGCAGTCCGCGAGCTGCTGGGGCTGCCGGCGTGAGCGACAGTCCACGGGCCAACGCAGTGGTTGACATTTCGCCGGCGCGGCGCCAGGCCGCCCGGACGCGCGCGTCGTCGGCGCCGCCGATCCAGCTGTTGTCGCCTCCACCTGTGGTTGGCGATGCTCAGTTCACGATCGACGGGCGGGTGCTGAAGCAACGCGGCTACGACCGCGGTTTGGAGGCGCCGATTCTGCTGCCGGACGCGCCGGGGCGGCGAGTGTAGGAGCTGGGGCTGGCTCAGGCGGTCGAGCACACCTTGGATTCGTCCGGAGTGTTCCCCAACCGCAAGAACCTGTCGCTGGGGGTTCGGCGGCTGCTGGGCTGGCTGGATCGGTTCGACGGCATGTCGTGGGAGGAGCGGTGGCTGGCCAGTGGTGCCGACCGCGCTCCGCGGTCGTGGCGGGAGGCGGTCGAGGCGTCCACGCCGGTGAGTTCGCTGAAGCCTGCGGTGAACGCGTTGATGGTGGCCAGGGTGCTGCGGCCGTCGTACGGCTGGCAGCTCGCCGCTGGAGCTTCGGGCAAAAGACATGATCCGCTGGAACGCCCAAACTACGAGAGAAGGCAGCAACACCGAACTCCACCCGAAACGACATCGGCTAACGATCTGCTCTTGACAGGTTCAGTAAAGGAAGCCGTCCCACTTCAGCTCGAATGTTGAGCCGCGCGGCATGGCGTTGGGCCCGGGAGTTGTTCTTCGGCCCGGGCCAGTTCCAGCGCTACCGGCCCGAGGAGATCGGCGCCCAGCTCGGCCACGGTCTCAGTGTTGCTCTAGGCAAGCTTTCGGTCCATCACGCGAGCGTGTCAGGCCGATTGCGCCGAGCTACTACCTTCCTCCGGAAGGTTGCGGTCGAGGTGGTCGGCGTGGAACAGCGCCTGGTCCAGCAGACCTTTCACGTGATCGTCGGCGGCCGAGTAGTACACGAACGTGCCCTCCCGGCGGCCCTTCACCAGACCGGCCAAGCGCAGCTTGGCCAGGTGCTGACTCACAGCGGCCGGGGCGGCGCCGGCCAGCTCGGCCAGGCACGCCACCGACGACTCGCCCTGCAGGAGTGCCCACAGGACCTTGATCCGGGTCGGGTCGGCCAGCAGCCGGAGCGACTCCGCAGCCAGGTGGACCTGCTCTTCGTTCGGCATCTCGAAGTTCTCGATCGACGAGTGCATCCACTCACCCTATCAACCATCCGCCTACTTGCGTATATGCATGTCTGCGCAGATAGCATGTATGGGTGACCACAGACACCGAAGCCGCAGCGGTCTGCGGCGAGACGCCGCTTCCAGCTCCAACGATGCCGCCGGGGCACGGGTGGTGGCGCAGCGCCTGGACGCTGCCGGAGGTCCGCTGGGCGACCGCTGCGACGGTGCTGTTCCTGGCCGGGCTGGTCGTCGACCTGGCCGGCGGACCGACTTGGGTCTACTGGTCGCTGTTATTGGCCTGCTACGCCGCGGGCGGCTGGGAGCCGGGCTGGGCCGGGCTGCAGGAGCTGCGGAACAAGCGCCTGGACGTCGACCTGCTGATGGTCGCGGCCGCGATCGGCGCCGCGTCGATCGGGCAGGTGCTGGACGGTGGTCTGCTGATCGTCATCTTCGCGACCTCCGGCGCGCTGGAGGCGGTCGCGACCAAACGCACCGAGGACTCCGTGCGCGGATTGCTCGACCTCGCACCCGACACCGCCACCCGCATCGCGACCGCCGATGGTGCCGGGGCGCTCGAGGAGACCGTCCGGGTCGCGGACCTGGCCATCGGTGACGTCGTCCTGGTGCGGCCGGGCGAGCGGATCGGCGCCGACGGGAGCGTGCTCGACGGCGCCAGCGAGGTCGACCAGGCCACCATCACCGGCGAACCGCTCCCGGTCGACAAGGCCAGCGGCGACGAGGTGTTCGCCGGCACCCTCAACGGCACCGGCGCGCTGCGGATTCGCATCGACCGCCCGGCCGCAGAGTCCGTGGTCGCCCGGATCGCCGGACTGGTCGACGAAGCCGCCCGGACCAAGGCCAGGACGCAGCTGTTCATCGAAAAGATCGAGCAGCGGTACTCGATCGGCATGGTCGCAGCGACCGTCGCCCTGTTCGTGATCCCGCTGCTGTTCGGGCAACCGGTCACGCCTACGCTGCTGCGGGCGATGACGTTCATGATCGTCGCCTCACCCTGCGCCGTCGTGCTCGCGACCATGCCGCCGCTGCTCGCGGCGATCGCCAACGCCGGCCGCCACGGCGTCTTGGTGAAGTCGGCGGTCGCGATGGAACAACTCGGCGCCACCACCCAGGTCGCGATCGACAAGACCGGCACCCTCACCCGCGGCACACCGCACCTGGCCGAGATCCGGCTCCTCGACGACGTCGCGTTCACCCGCGACGAACTCCTGGTGCTCGCAGCCTCGGCCGAGCACCCCAGCGAGCACCCGCTCGCCGCCGCAGTCGTGTCGGCCGCCCGGACCGCCGGGCTCCCCTTGGCGCCGGTCGAGGAATTCACCGCGACCGCAGGCCTCGGAGTCACGGCCACGATCGACGGCCGGCAGGTGCAGATCGGTGCTCCCGCGACGCTCCTGGCCGGATCCGCCGGCCGCGATCAGGCTGCCCGCTCGGCGATCGCGGAACTCCAGCAAGCCGGAGCGACCGCAGTGGTCGTCCTGGTCGATGGTGACCTGGCCGCTGTTCTTGGAATCGTCGACCAACTGCGCCCCGAAGCCACAGCAGCGGTCCAGCAGCTGGCGCAGCTCACCGGGAAGGCGCCAGTGCTGCTCACCGGAGACAACGCCTCCACCGCCGGCCAGGTCGCCGCAGCCGTCGGCATCACCAGCGTCCGCGCCGATCTGCTGCCGGACGGCAAGGTCGCCGAGGTCCGCGAACTCCAGACCGCCGGCGAACGCGTCACCGTCGTCGGTGACGGCATCAACGATGCCCCCGCGCTCGCCGCCGCGCATGCCGGGATCGCCATGGGCGGCGCCGGATCCGACCTGACCCTGCAGACCGCCGACGCCGTCGTCGTCCGCGACGACCTCACCACCATCCCCGCCGTGATCGCGCTGTCGCGAAGGGCCCGCCGGGTCGTGACCGCGAACCTGATCATCGCCGCCGGCTTCATCACCGCCCTGGTGACCTGGGACCTCGTCGGGCACCTGCCCCTACCGCTCGGCGTCGCCGGTCACGAAGGCTCCACCGTCATCGTCGGACTCAACGGGCTACGGCTCCTCCGCAACACCGCCTGGCACCGCGCCACCAACCAGGACGGACCACGCCCATGACGTCGCCGTCATCGGCCGGGCGCCGGTTGAACGACCACATCGAGCTGGCCGGGCACGGTCTGCACCTCCGGGAATGGACCGACGACGACCTGCCGGTGATGGTCGACCTGTTCGCTCGAGCCGCAGCTGGACCGCTGGACACCGCTGCGCCACCCGTTCGACCTGGACGCTGCCCGGACCTACCTCGCAGCAGCGCGCAGCCGCCGCAGCGAGAACCGCAGCATCCAACTCGCCATCACCACCGACGGCCAAACCCCCTGCGGCGAGATCTTGCTCTTCCCCACCGGGCCTAACGGCCGCGACCCCAACGGGCCGCACGCGGAACTGGCCTACGCGATCGGCGCCGCCTACCGCCGCCAAGGCGTAGCTACCCGCGCCGTCCGGCTCATCACCGAGTACGCCTACCAGCACCTCGGCATGGAACAGGTCATCCTGCGAATCCACCCCGACAACGTCGCAAGTGCCGCCGTCGCTCGCGCAACCGGCTTCCACCTCACCAACCCCATCCCCGTGATGGACCCCGACGCCGAACCACTACGGACCTGGCGCCACCACCAAGCCACTCCGCTTGACTAGTTCAGTGAAGGTAGCCGTCCCACTTCAACTCATAGCGGGATCCGCCTGGCATTCCGTGCTCGCCAGGCAGCTGCTCGACGGCCTTGGCGAGTTCGAGCTGGGACCGGTCCTGCGAGTTCGGGCGACAAGTTGCCCACAGCCACAGTGTGCCCCTGGCGGCTTGGCTTGGTCCCGCTCGGATGGATGACAGCACGGCAACAGCCTTGGTCGCAGTCACAGGGCGCCAAGGATTCCACCACGGCCGGTCAGCCCGCTTCGCCGGTGGAGGCGATGGCAGAGACGGCGCTGGCGATGATGCTGCTGATGGTGTCCGGCGCGGTTTTGGGTGATGGGCAGCCGGCGTCGAGCCAGGCGATGACGGCCTCGACGGCGATCGTCGGGATCAGGTCGGCGGCCCACCGCAGCCGCGCCTGGTCGTGGATGACTTGTTCGAGGTAGGGGTGCGCGGTGGCCTTCATCGCGGCGCGGAGCTCGTTGGCGTGCCGGCGAAACTCCGGTTCCTGGCCGGACTGGCGGAAGAACAGCCGGAACCCGTCGGGGTTGTCCTGCGCTGCGGCGACCAGCCCTTGCAGGCTGTTGGCGGTGGCGTGGTCGGGGTGGCCGGTGGCGGTGCGGAGCTGGTCGCTGACGTCGGCGAGGACGGCCTCGTACAGCTGGGTCTTGGACTCGAAGTGCCGGTAGATGAGGACCCGGCTGACGCCTGCTTCGGCGGCGACGTCGTCGAGGTTGGTGGCCGCGTAGCCGCCGCGGGCGAAGGCGCGTGCCGCGGCCTTGATCAGTGCGCGGCGGCGTTCGGGCCGCTTCAGCAGCTTGCCCTCGGGTGCTTTGGTCACCAGCTCGTCTCCCCAACTGTTTACAGGCGTGTTGACACTTGCTTGTTAACACCTCATCGTAGTCGCCATGAGCAGACAGAGGTCGCATCCGGTGTTCGCGCGGGTCTATGCCCGGCTGCGGCCGGCGATGGATCGTCAAGGCGCCGCCGAACACCGCGCCAGACTTCTGGACGGGGCCGCGGGACTGATCGTCGAGGTCGGAGCGGGTGAGGGAGCCAACTTCGCGCACTACCCGCCGGCGGTGACCGAGGTCGTGGCGGTCGAGCCGGACCCGTATCTGCACGCCCGGGCCGCGCGCCGTGCCGCCGACGGCACGCTTCAGATCGAGGTGGTCGAGGGCGCCGCGGAGCGTCTGCCGATTGAGGACGGTACGGCGGACGTGGTGGTGATGTGTCTGGTGCTGTGCTCGGTCACCAACCAGGCCGCCGCTTTGGCGGAGGCGTTCCGGGTGCTGCGGCCCGGGGGTGAGTTGCGGTTCTACGAGCACGTCGCTGCAGCGCCGGACCGGCGGTTGGCCCGTGTGCAGCGCGTCGCCGACGCGACCGTTTGGCCGTGGCTGATGGGTGGCTGCCATGTCGGCCGCGACACCGCTGCGGCGATCACGGCCGCCGGGTTCGCGGTCGAGGAGCTCGACAGGTTCGACTTCCCGCCGGGACAGCCGTCCCCGGCCGCACCGCACATGCTCGGCCGGGCGGTCCGGGAGCCGACGGCATGACTGCGGCGGGGATCGAGGTGCGCGGGTTGTCAAAAACGTTCGGTACCGTGCGGGCCGTCGACGACCTGACGTTCTGCGTCGCGGCGGGCGCGGTAACCGGATTCCTTGGGCCGAACGGCGCAGGCAAGACGACCACGCTGCGGATGCTGCTCGGCCTGATCCGCCCCGATCGGGGCAGCGCCACCGTCGCCGGAGCCAGCTATCGCGACATCCCTGCACCCCCGACGGTGGTCGGCGCGGCGCTGGACGCGTCCGGGTTCCATCCTGCGCGCACGGGTCGCGCGCACCTTCGGGTGTACTGCGCGGTCAGCGGCCTCGCGCCGCAACGAGCCGACGAGGTTCTTGAACTCGTCGGGCTGGCCTCGGCCGGTGGACGGCGCATCGGCGGCTACTCGCTGGGGATGCGGCAGCGGCTCGCACTGGCCGTGGCAATGCTCGGTGACCCGCGGGTTCTGGTGCTCGACGAACCGGCCAACGGGCTGGACCCCGAAGGCATTGTCTGGATGCGGCGGTTGCTGCGCGACCTCGCCGCCCAAGGCAGGACCGTGCTGGTGTCCAGCCATTTCCTGACCGAGATGCAGCAACTGGTCGACCGCGTCGTGATCATCGACAAGGGCCGCCTTCGCTTCCAGGGACCGGTCACCGAACTGACCGGGTCGCAGGCCACGGTGGTCGAAGTGCGCACCAGCCAGAGCGAACAACTGCACGCCGCGCTGGCCGCACACGACGGCGTCGACGTTGAGTCCGACGGCACAGACCGGCTGCTGATCAGCGGCTCGGACGCGGCCACCGTGGGGCACACCGCGTTCGCTGCCGGCATCGAACTGCACTGGCTTTCCGAACAGACCGGCGACCTGGAACACCTGTTCTTCGCGTTGACCTCAGGCGCCGGCGCTCACGGACACCGCACGAGCAACGCTTCGGAGGTAGGGGTCTGATGGCGCACCTCATTCGTGGCGAATTCGCCAAGCTGCTGTCCACCCGCCTGTGGCTGTGGTTGCTGCTGGCCACCATGGCGCTGACGGCGCTGTTCGCGAGCCTGAACATCGCGTTCAACGACGACCCCGATACCCTCGCCCCGCCGCTGACCACCGCGGCCGGGCAGCGGCTGCTGTTCGGTACCGCGGCCGGTGGCGCGCAGACCCTCGTCGCCGTCCTCGCCGCGATCGGCATTACGAGTGAATACCGCCACCGCACCGCGACCACGACCTTTCTCACCAAGCCCCACCGGGCGCAGGTCGTGGCGGCCAAACTCATCACCTATGCGTCGACCGGCGCAGGCTACGGGCTCGCGTGCGTCGCCGTGGTGACCGCGATCGCCTGGCCCTGGCTCAGCGCCCGCGGGATCGATCCGACACTGACCGGCAACGGGATCCCGACCACCGTGGCCGGTGTCGTCGCCGCGGTCACGGCGTTCGCCGTTCTCGGAGTGGGTCTCGGCGCGTTGCTGCGCGACCAGGTCGCCGCGGTGGTGGGCCTGCTGGTCTATCTGTTCGTCGCCGAACCGATCGTCACCCGCATCACCGCGCTCCAGGACTGGACGGTGTACCTGCCCGGCCCGTCAGCAAGTGCGCTCACCCAGATCACGCTCACCGATCAGGAATTCCTGCAACCCTGGAAAGGCGGCCTGGCCCTGGCGGCGTACGGCCTGGTCGTCGTCGCGGCCGGCCTGTGGCGCACCACCCGCCTCGATCTCACCTGACCCGACGACCGGCACACTCGGCTGCCGAAGTCCGCCTGATCCCGTCCTCGGCGGCGTCGAGTCGCTGATCACCACCACCCACGTCCGTACTTCGCGCAAGTGCGCCCGCGGTCGGCCATGATCCCGACTCCGGGGCCAGCCCGGGTCTAGCCTTGTCGAAATCGCGCGCGTCCCGTTCGTCATGTCATTGAGGGCCTTCGCGGTGGGGGCCCACGGAAGGAGTGGTGATGTCAGCGATCGTGACCCAGGTAGAGGTCGAGGCACCGCAAGAGCGGGTCTTTGACTACGTGACCGACCCCGAGCACTTCCCGGAGTGGCAAGACAACGTCGTCGGCGGCCACCTGTCAGGCCAGACCGCCATCGGGTCGGTCTGCAGCACCACCCGCCGCATCGGCGGCAGGGAGCGCGAGGTGACCTCGGAGGTCACCAAGTACAGCCCGCCGTCCAGCTGGGCCGTCCACGGCACCGACGGCCCCATCCGGGCCCTGGTCGATGTCAGCGTCGAACCCGTCACCGGCACCCGGACCCGGGTCACCATCAGCCTCGAATTCGAAGGCCACGGCATCGGGAAGATCCTCGTACCAGTCATGGTCAAGCCGCAGTCCCGCAAAGAGATGCAGCGCAACATGACCCGGCTAAAAGCACGCCTGGAGGACCCCGCCTAGGGCTCCGGCTCTGGCCCCGGCCCCGGAACCGCGCGCACAGCTGTCGTATCCGGGGTCGCGCCGATCGTCTCCCGTATGACCCCACCACCACGAACCGGGAGACGACCCATGCAACCGACCTTCAACGTGCTCGACATCGCCGTCACCGACCTCGGCGCCGCGATCGACTTCTACCGGCGGCTCGGCCTGGAGTTCGTCCGGGATCAGTACATGCCCGACGACCACGCGGGCTGCGACCTGCCCAACGGCCTGCACCTGATGCTCGACACCGACGACCTGCGCACCAAGACCACCGCGGGCTGGACCGCGCCGGCCAGCGGGCGGACGTTCCTGGCCTTCCAACTCGCCGCCCCGGCCGACGTCGACACCTTGTACGCCGAACTCACCGCCGACGGCGTCACCGGACTGCAGGAACCGTTCGACGCACCCTGGGCAATGCGCTACGCCACGGTCGCCGACCCGGCCGGGAACGGTATCGACCTCTACGCCAACCTCCCGGCCGGCTGACCCCGGACCCGCCACACTGAGCCCAGGAGGCGCGCATGAAGTACGTGCTGATGTTCGTCGACACCGAGGACTACGCCAAAGAGGTCGAGGCGATGACCCCGGCCGAGCTGGAGCAGGTCTACGACCGGGTGAACCAGTGGTTCGTCGACCACGCCCCGAAGATCCGCAGCAGCACCAGCAAACTGCAGGGTGCTGCCACCGCGACGACCGTGCGGCTCGACGGAGCGGAGCCGGTGACCACCGACGGTCCCTTCATGGAGGGCAAAGAGGTCATCTCCGGCTTCACCGAGATCGAGGTCGCCGACCTCGACGAGGCGCTGCGGATGGTCAAGACCTGGCCGGCCTGCCCGATCGTCGAGATCCGCCCCGTGGAGTCATGACCACCAGTCCCGCCGCTGACGAGCTGGCCCGCGTGGTCCGCGACCACGCCGGCCAGCTCGCCGCATCCTTGGTCTCGCTACTCGGTGACTTCTCCGCCGCCGAGGACCTGGTCCAAGACGCCGTCGAGACCGCGCTGCGCCGGTGGCCGGTCGAGGGGATCCCCGACCGCCCCGACGGCTGGCTGTTCACCGTCGCCCGGCGCCGCGGCCTCGACGTACTGCGCCGCCAGGAGAACTACCGCTCCAAACTCGCCCAGCTGCAGTGGCCCGTCCAGCCCGCTCCGGACGACCGGCTCCGGCTCATCTTCACCTGCTGCCACCCCGCCCTGGCCCGCGAAGCCCAGATCGCGCTCACCTTGCGAGTGGTGTGCGGACTGACCACCGCCCAGATCGCCGCCGCGTTCCTCGTGCCAGAGGCCACCTTGGCGCAGCGCATCACCCGCGCGAAACGCAAGATCGCCCAAGCCGGCATCCCCTACCGCATCCCACGCGACGACGAACTCCCTGACCGCCTCAGCGAAGTCCTCACCGTCATCTACCTGCTCTTCAACGAGGGCTACCTGTCCAGCAGTAGCGACCGCGCCCACTCCCGCGACCTCGTCGACGACGCCGAGTGGCTCACCGCTCTGCTGGCCGGCCTGCTACCGGCAGAACCTGAGATCACCGGCCTCCTCGTGCTGATCCGGCTGCATCGCAGCCGCGCCGCCGCCAGGTTCACCGGCGGCGGTGAACTCGTCCTTCTCCAGCACCAGGAGCGCAGCCTCTGGAACGACGCCGCGATCGGCTCCGCGACCGCGCTTCTCACCCGAACCGCCCGGCGCCACCGCTCACCAGGCCCGTACCAGCTGCAGGCCGCTATCGCCGCCTGCCACTGCGAAGCCGCGAGCTGGGACGACACCGACTGGGAACAGATCCTCGTTCTCTACGACATGCTGCTCCACCTGCAGCCGACCCCCGTCGCTCGCCTGCACCGCACCGTAGCCGTCCAGTACGTCGAGGGCGCCGAAGCGGCTCTCATTGAGCTCCACGGCCTGCACAGCGAGCTCGACAACTACCCGCTCTACCACGCGACCCACGCCGAACTGCTCCGAGCAGTCGGTAACTCCGAAGCGGCCACCGAGGCCGATCGGCGCGCACTCGAGATCACGACCAACCCCGCACAGGCCGAGGTCCTGAAGGCACGCCTCGCCACCGCTGACCAGACTTGATGAGTTCAGTCAAGGAAGCCGTCCCACTTCACTCGAACCGTGCACCGCCTGGCATACCGGGGGAGCCCGGGCAGCTCGCTTTCGGCCTGGGCCAGCTCAGTCCGACCGGCCCGGGCAGATCGGGCGCCAACTTGCCCACACCGCCAGTGTTGCCTTAGGCAAGAGTTGTGCGCCACGCCGAGCCCTGCACGGAACCGACGAACTGGCAGCCCTGTTGCACCGAGGCCACCCGTCGACCAGGCCCAACACAGCCTCACCACACGTTCGAAAACCTCATCTCAGACGCGTGGGGCCACGTCGTTGGTCAGATGGCCGTGGGCTGCACTGCCGCACCCGGCTGGCGTTTGCGGCGGCTCGCGATCGCTCAAGCGGTTGAGCGTCCTGCAGTTCGCAGACGTAACGACGGCTCGGTTCTGCCTCGACTACCTCTCGAAACGTCGGCCTTGACTCTGTAGTTGGGTCCAGGGTTGACGATAGGGACATGCGAACCAGTGAGCTGGCAGACCAGGCCGGAGTGAACACCGAGACGCTGCGCTACTACGAACGCCGTGGACTGCTGTCCCAGCCGCCGCGCACGCCGGGCGGCTACCGCGACTACCCACCCAACACGGTCGAGCTGCTGCGGTTCATCAAACGCGCCCAGGAACTCGGCTTCACCCTTGACGAGGTCGAGGAACTTTTGCACCTCGACAACGGCGGCCCGGATGCCTGCGACGCGGCGAGGGTGCTGGCCGAGCACCGCCGCGCTGACCTGGAGGCGCGGATCCGCGACCTGCAACGCATGCATGACTCGCTGGCTGACCTGGTCGCGACCTGCGACCTGCCCCGCGCCAACCGCAGTTGCGCACTACTCGAAGCGATCGACCACCGCCCGGAGGCGACCCGATGAACCTCGAAGTCCTGCACGTCTTCGACTGCCCCAACCTGGCGCCGATGCTGCAACGCCTGGCCGAGGTCACCGACCTGCCGGTCACTACCCGGCTGATCGAGACCGACGCCGACGCCGCCCAGTACGGCATGGCCGGCTCACCGACCCTGCTGATCGACGGCACCGACCCATTCGCCGCCGACGGCGACTGCGGGTGCGGGGTGTCGTGCCGGCTCTACCGCGACGAAACCGGCCAGGTCGCGCCCGCCCCATCGGTCGACCAGTTGCGCGCCGCGATCACAGCAGCCGACTCCCCCGGCACCACCGCGCCCCGAGATGTTCTGAGCGCGTGGCGGACTCGGGCTGTCTCGCTGGTTGCGGTCGAAAGGCCGTACACCAGATGATCCTGCGCGGCTTCGCGGCCCATGGTGCTCCGCCCAGCGGCGCCGATCTGGACCAGGCGGTGGCTGGCAGCAGCCGGAACACGGCCGAAGTACTGAGCGCGCTGCACGAAGCCGATGCGATCCGGCTCACAGCCGAAGGCCAGATCGCGGTCGCCTATCCGTTCTCGTTCACGTCGACCCGGCACCGTGTCCACATCGCCGAGCCCAACGGCGGCGAGGTCAGCGTCTACGCGATGTGCGCGATCGACGCTCACGGCATCGCACCCATGCTCGGCCGAGACACCCAGATCGAGTCCGTCGACATCACCACCAGCCAACCCGTCACGGTCACCAACACGAACCGGCGCACGACCTGGCAGCCCGCGGACACGGTCGTGTTGATCGGCGCGGACGCAGGCGGCGGCCCGTCGGCCGACTGCTGCTGCGACTACCTCAACTTCTTCACCGACCACGCCGCGGCGCAGGCCTGGGCCGACAGCCACCCTCGCGTCCCCGGACAGATCCTCAACCAGGCCGACGCCGAAGACCTCGCCGCCCGCCTGTTCCAGCCGCTCCTCGTGTACTGACGCGGCCAGTCAGGGCAGGTACCGGTCGAGCCGACGTAGGAGCCGCCGCACGACCGGCAGCTCATGCCAACCCCGGGCGACCACCCAATCACGCACACTTCGCACCACGGCCCGCAGCCGCGCTGCCCGTGACGGCCGCAGCTCGTCCTCGCGCTCGACCGCGCGGCGCTGCAGAAACTTGGCACACCCCACACAGACCCCGACCTCAGGGTGAGCCCCGAGCCGCACCAGGTCACGGTCATCGAACTCGCCACCGCAGCACCAACACACCGGCGCCGACGGCTGGAACGTCTCCTCCGCAACGGTCATACCGCCATCATCAGCCCGACCGCACCGAGAACGCACGAACCCGGCACCCGCCCCAGTCGCTGAGGTAAAGACACGGTCCCGGGCCAGCCCTACTGTGGAGCCACCCCCCACAGTGCAGATGTCCGTCCCCTGCGGACTCTGCATCAACGGGTGCCCTGGACGCATCGCGACTGGGGCACCCACCTCGGAGCGCTTCGAATTGACGAGTTCAGGGAAGGGTGGCCGTCCCTCTTCAACTCGTAGCGGCATCCACCCGGCAATGCGCGCTCACCAGGCAACTGTTCGACCGCGTGGGCCAGTGTCAGCCCGACGGGGCCGAGCACGTCGCTCGACAACGACACCATGCCGCCAGTCTCGCCATGCCCGGCACTCAGGCGCAGCCGGGCGCGCGGTTCGGTTCATGCTCGACTAGATTTCAACCCGGCCAGCGACGACTTGGCGCAGTTACGAGGTCTGCTGCGCGGGAGGAGGCTGGTCCGGCGGTGTGAAGGCGGCCAGCACGGTGGCGGTGATGTATTCGGCGGCCTTGTCGGGGGTCAGGCGGTTGGCGGTGATCTCGTCGGCGGCGCTGTGCATGATGCTGTGCAGCACCCCGACGAGCCAGGTGGTTGGCAGGTCGGTGCGGAACACGCCTTCGTCGCGGCCGCGCTCGACCAGGCGCTCCATGCGTTGGGCCGGTCCGGCGTGCAGGTCGCGGATCTTGCCGGGTGGCAGGACGTCCTGGGCGGCGATAAGCAGCGAGCGTGACTGGTTCACCAGCTGCCAGCTGGACTCGACGAGGCGGGTCAGAGCGTCGCGCGGGTCGCCGGACAGATCCACGGCATCCAACCCGGCGTGACCGTCGTCGATCGCACGCGTCAGCGCCGCTTCGACAAGATCGGCGCGGTTGGGGAAATGGCCGTAGACGGTGACGCGCCCGACGCCAGCGGCTTTGGCGATCTCGCTGACGCTGACTTCGGGATTGCGGCTCAAGGATCGAATCGCGGCATCGAGGATCGCCTCGATGCTGCGCTGCGCATCGGCGCGTTTCGCCGGAGCCTTCTCGCGGGTCTCAGTCACGCGACCTCCACTTGTCGAACACTGGTGTACGAGTTACTGTAGCGCAATTAACTCATACACTGCTGTTCGAATTGGAGGTGCCGTCGTGGCTGATCAGACCGTCGGCGAAACCGGAACCGTGGCTGCGGACCCGAAGCGGTGGCGCCTGCTGACGCTGCTGGGCGTCGCGCAGTTCATGCTGATTCTCGACGTGACCGTGGTCGCGATCGCGCTGCCGCACATCGGCACCGATCTCGGCCTGGCCCGCGACACCCTGACCTGGGTCGTCAGCGCCTACACCCTGATGTTCGGCGGACTGATGCTGCTCGGCGGCCGGGCGGCCGACCTGCTGGGTGCCCGCCGGGTCGTACTCGCCGGCCTGATCGTCTTCACCGTCGCTTCCTTGGTCACCGGCCTGGCCGACAACGCCACGACGGTGATCGGCGGCCGCGTTGCCCAAGGCATCGGCGCGGCGATGCTGTCACCTGCCGCGCTGTCGGTGGTGACCAAGACGTTCCACGGCGACGAACGCAACAAAGCGCTCGGCATCTGGTCAGCTCTCGGCGGCGGCGGTTCGGCGATCGGCGTCCTGCTCGGCGGCCTGCTGACCGCGGGGCCGGGATGGCAGTGGGTGTTCTACATCAACGTGCCGATCGGCGTTGTGGTGTTCGTCTTGCTGAGCCGGACTCTGTCGCGTGATCTGCCGACCGGGCCGCGGGCTCGCCTGGACGTGCCTGGCGCGCTGCTGGTCACCGCAGGCACCGGCACGGCGATCTACGCGCTGATCAACGCCGGCGACTGGGGCTGGCTCAGCGGGAAGACGCTTGGGCTGCTGGCCGCTGCGGTGGTGCTGTATGCGGTGTTCACTGCGGTGCAGCGGGTCGTGAAGTCGCCACTGATGGATCTGACGATCCTCGCCCGCCGGCCGGTGGCCGCGGGAACGTTCCTGATCCTGGTGGCGACCGCGTTGATGATCGCGGTGTTCTTCCTCGGCTCCTTCTACCTGCAGCACCACCAGGGCTACGGCCCGCTGCGCACCGGCCTGCTGTTCTTGCCAGTGGCCGTGGCCACGATCCTCGGGGCGCAGCTGGCCGGCCGCTCGATCGGCAGCGCGGGCGCGCGCAAGGTCGCAGTGATCGGCTTGCTGATCGCCGCCGCCGGGACAGCGATCGCGGCGATCTGGTCAGGTCCGGTCATGGTGGTCATCGGTATCAGCGTCGGCGCAGCCGGGATCGGGGCGGCCTTCGTCGCCTCCTCGGCCACCGCACTGGCGACGATTGCGCACCACGAGGCCGGTACGGCGTCCGGCTTGCTGAGCACCTTCCACGAGTTCGGGGCGGCGCTCGGCGTCGCGGTGGTCTCCAGCATCGCGGCGGCGAGCATCGCCGGAACCACAGGCGCAGGATTCACCGGCGGTTTCACCTTCGCCGCCATCACCGCGGCCGTCGCCGCACTGCTCGCACTGCTGGTCGTTCCCACGCTCAAGCCGTCGGCCGAGGCTGCGACTCACACCCACTGACCCGGCCCGACGGGCCAGTCGTCATCAAGACGAGGGCCGGACCACGAGCAACGCTCGCGGTCCGGCCCTTCTAGTGCTGAGACCGATCATGTGCATCAAGACGCCGGCGCCCGGCTCATCGCCCGGGGAGAGAACTCTCTTCCCGCTGCGGTATCGGTCTCAGGAACGCACCAGCCGCGCGATCGCCTCGGAGGCTTCCTTCAGCTTGCGGTCGGCCTCGGGGCCGCCGGCGGCCGCGGCGTCGAGCACGCAGTGCGCCAGGTGGTCGTCGAGCAGTCCGAGCGCGACCGACTCCAGCGCCTTCGTCATCGCCGAGATCTGGGTGAGGATGTCGATGCAGTACTTCTCGTCCTCGACCATCCCCTGCAGACCGCGAGCCTGGCCCTCGATCCGCTTCAGCCGACGCAGATAGGCCTCTTTGTCCTCGATGTACCCGTGCTGTGCCTGCAGAGCCACGCCCACCACTTCCTTGTCTGATCTCGCCGCGAACACTACCGGCCAATCACCCACCAGATCCTGCCAACCCTTGCAAATTCATAGGATACCCCCCTAGGGTATCGCACTGTCTCCCCCAATCAACCCAGGGGAACTTCGCGGGGTGGTTCGATACCCCATACCGGTAGGGAGTAATGAGATGAGTGATGTTGGAGCACCGGCGTCATCGCGGCGCTGGTGGGCGCTCGGCCTGATCGCCGCCGCGCAGTTCATGGTCATCATGGACACCTCGATCATCGGCGTCGCGCTGCCGAAGATGCAGACCGACCTGGGCTTCAGCCCGGGCGATCTGTCGTGGGTGTTCAACGCCTACGTCGTCGCGTTCGGCGGTCTGCTGCTGCTCGGCGGCCGACTGTCTGACCTGCTCGGCGCCCGCCGGGTCTTCGCGGCCGGCTGGGCGGTCCTGCTGGCCGGGTCGCTGGTGGCAGGATTCGCAGGCGGTGTCGCGGTCGAGCTCACCGGCCGGGCGGTCCAGGGCGTCGGCGCGGCACTGATCGCCCCGGCCGCGCTGACGCTGCTGATGATGCTGTTCGGCGGCAACCCGAAAGAGCTGACCAAGGCGATCGCGCTGTACGGCGCGGCCGCGCCCGCCGGTGGCACGGCCGGGGTGTTCCTCGGTGGAGTGATCACCGAATACGCGTCGTGGCCGTGGGTGTTCTTCCTCAACGTCCCGATCGCCCTGGTCGCGCTGATCGCGACCCCGGCGCTGATGCCGCAGGCACCGGCACGGCGCGGCTCGATCGACTTCGTCGGTGCGCTGACGGTCACCCTCGGACTCGGTGCCGGGGTGTACGCGATCGTGCGCGCACCCGAGGCTGGCTGGACCGACGCCTCGACGCTGCTGGTAGGCGCGGCGGCCGTGGCGCTGCTGGTGCTGTTCGTCGCCGTACAGGCGAAGCGGCGTGAACCGTTGATGCGGCTGAGGATCTTCACCGCGCCGAACCTGGCAGCGGCCAACGTGGCACAACTGCTGCTGGGCGCGGCGTGGGTGCCGATGTGGTTCTTCCTGAACCTGTACCTGCAACAGGTCCTGGGCTTGAGCGCGTTCCCCAGCGGCTCGGCGCTCCTGCCGATGACGACGTTCATCATGCTCGGCATGATCGTGGTCGCACCGAAGGCGATCGCCGCGATCGGCCCGAAGAAGACCCTCGTCACCGGCATGACCATCCTCACCGCCGGCCTGGCCGGGCTGTCGCTGATCCGCTCCGACGGGTCGTTCTGGGCCGACGTCCTGCCCGCCTCGCTGATCGCGGCCGCCGGGATGTCGCTGGCCTTCATCCCCAGCCTCGGCATCGCGCTGTCCTCGGCACGTCCCGAGGAAGGCGGACTGGCCTCAGGCATCGTCAACACCAGCTACCAGATCGGCTCCGCGCTCGGCCTGGCCGCAATGACCGCGGTCGCAGCGGCCAACGGCGCCGACAAGCTCGGCGACCTGACCGCACTCACCGACGGGTACTCCGCAGCCTTCATCGGCGCGGCCGTCATCGCCGCCGTCGGCGCCATCCTCGCCGCAATCTCCCTGCGCACCGCGCCCGCAGCGGGTCCGGCTGCCGGTGAGGCGACGAACTCAAGTTCCACCGACGCCCCGGCCAGCCGGTGAACTCCGGCATCATTTCCCCAGGGCCGCGCGTGCGCGGTCCTGGGGAACGGCGGTTGCGGATCACGCTCAAGGTCGTCGGGATCAGCTTCATCGCCGGGGTGTATCCGCTCATTCATCTGTGGCCGGCCGGATTCCGGTGGCAGCCAGAACAGTCGGAGTACGAGCAGATGATCGCCGTGATCTACGCCGTCCTCGGCATCTTCCTGCTCCGCGCCTCCCGTGACCCGCTCAACCACCTGTCGCTGGTCTGGTTCACCGTCTGGTCAAGCCTGGGACACGCCGCGGTCATGGCCGCAGCAGCGATCAGCGACGGGCACGAGTGGATCCACCTCACCGGCGACGTCCCCGCGCTGCTGGTCGCGGCCGCGGCACTCGCGGCGTTCGCACCGCGTCAACTGATCGCACCGTCCGGCCCCGGACAGTCCGGTACGGCGACTGGCTAGGCTGGAGTCGATGAACAGCCAGCACACCCGCACACGACGAGGGTCCGCCAGGGCCCTGGTCGCCGTGGTGCTGATGGCAGACGTATTCACCATGCACGGCCCGACCGGCAACCACGACACCGCCCCGGCCGTGACTCGTCAAATGCCGTCTACGTCAGCTGCTCAGCCCGTCACGACGCAGCCCACGCGCCAGGCAACCGAGCACCTCCGGCTGCTCATTCGTTGAGCACGGCGCAGACGAAGCGTCCTCAGTATCGTCGTGGAAAACGATCATCTTCGAGCAACTGGCCAGGCCAGACCGTCACTTTCGGCGGTGTAGGGGCGGCGATGAACTTGCCCTTCGGGCCGTTGGAGTGCGGGTACCTCACACTGCGACCCCGATGACAGAGGCGATACCGGGTAGCCGATCGGCGTGCCGTCAGGTTTGGGATCGGAACCTCCGCCCGCTTGTCCTCGATCACCTCACCACGCGATGCCTGTCCGGCGGCAAGTCCGAGATCGGTGACCGCGGTGTTGCAGTGACGTGAGTCATACCAGCCGGATCGCCGGACAGGCGATGACGCCTAGCGCATGCCGTCGTCACAACCCCCGCACCGCGGCAACACCCTCACCAAGATTCATTGGCGGTCGGTGCGTTGGCTCAGAGCGGCGTTTGCCAGTTCGCGACGATGCCTTGCAGGTGGTAGATCAACAACGCCCAGGCGCCGGTCACCTGCAGGACGCCGACCACAACAAGCAGCAGTCCGCCAACCCGCATCACGGCGCGGGCGTGCCGCCGGGCAAGTTCGAACACCCTGAAGACGCGCTGCGCCCCGAGTGCTGCCAGCAAGAATGGGATCCCCAGGCCGAGGCTGTAGGCGAATGACAAAGCCGCACCGCGGGTGGCGCCGCCCGTACTGGTGGACAAGGCGAGTACGGCGGCCAGGGTCGGTCCGATGCACGGTGTCCAGCCGACACCGAACATCACCCCCAGCAGCGGCGCACCTGCCACGCCGATCTTCGGGCGGTACCCGGCTCGCCAGGCCCGGCCGGCCAGCGGGATTCGGCTCAGGAGTCCTGCGAACATCAGGCCAAGGCCGATGGTGAGGACGCCGAGGACACGGGTGACCAGGACCTGGTGCTCGAGCAGTGCTGTTCCGGCCGCGCCGAACGCGACGCCATAGCTGGTGAAGACCGCCGCGAAGCCGAGCACGAACAGGCAGGTTCCGATCATCGTGCGGCTCGGGGCCGGGCGAGGGCGGGCGACCGTCGGAGTTGGTGTGGTCGAAGTCGATGTGTTCGCCCGCCAGCCGGCATCCTGGGCGTCGGCGCCGGCGGCACCGGTGACGTAGGCGAGGTAACCGGGTACCAACGGCAGGCAGCACGGGCTGAGGAATGACACCAGCCCGGCGGCGGCCGCTACCGGGAGCGCGATCAGCAGCGGACCGTACGTCACAAGTTCGCCGGGACTGGCAGCTGCGGCGATCATGAGGTGCCTTTCTTTGCGACAGATGCAGTGGAAGCGGGATCGGGCGTCTCGGCGAGCACGTCGTCGACCAGACCGCGCAGTGTGGCGTAGTTGACGATGCCGACAACCCTGGCGGCGATCTTCCCGGCCGGGTCGACGATGACCGTGCTCGGCACCGCACTCACCGGGATCACCCCGTGGAAGTCGAGAATCAGTTGCCCTCCGTCGTCGATGAGGCTGGGATAGGGCACCTTGAAGGCACGAACGAACGCCCGGGCCGCGGCCGGATTGTCCCGTGTGTCGATGCCGACGAACCGCACGCCTCGGCGGGCCGTTTCGCGAGCGACCTGGGCCAGGTCCGGAGCTTCCTTGCGGCAGGGCTGACACCACGAGCCCCACACGTTGACCACTGCCACCTGGTCGCGCAGATCGCGCAACGCCAACTGCTCGCCGTCCAGCGTCTGTCCGCGCACGTCCGGTGCCTCCGAACGCGCCCCGGCTGCATAGCGCGTCAGTCCGGTGGCGGCGGCCTCAGTCGCTGGTTTCTGTGCCGCGCGACTCACCGGCGGCGCGCTCCAAAAGTCGTTGTGCCAGGCAAGAGCGGACCCGGCTGTTGCGGCCGCGATCAGCGCCATCACCGCGACAGGCTTGGTACGGCGCCTGCGCGACGCGTCGTGCTTTTGCGCAATCATGTGAGGGTGGTGGGAGCGGTTCGGGGCACGACCTTCTACCTCCGGCGTCGGGCGACCAGTTGTCCCTGGAGGGACTCGTCTACTATCTACGTTAGTTGATACCCGATGGTTCCCGGGCCGAGGGACAGGTGAGGAGTGGGGTGCGCGGATTCGGCGACTTTGCAGCCGCGATCATGAACCGCCTGTGGACGCGGGCGGTGGTCAGCGGGCGGGTGCTGACTCGGGTACAGCGGCTGCTCGACCCACCAGCGCCACTGTCAATGGCCGGCCTAGCCAGAGGGTCCGCCGCCGTGTCAGTGATCGCTCTGCCGCCCGTGCTGGTCGCGATTCCAGCCGCATTGGCGGCCGCGCTGGCGGCTCGTCCACTGATCTTCGGATGACCCCACGCGCACTCCTTGCGCGGCTCACGCTCATCGCCGCCGCAGTGCTCGCCTCGCTGCTGGCCAGCGCAGCACCCGCCGCCGCACATCCGACCCTGCTCAGCACGACCCCACAAGCCGGGTACTCGGCCGCATCTGCGCCCACACTCATCACGATGGTCTTCGACGAGCCGGTCACCGTCGATTCGCGCGGGGTCCGGCTGATAGACGATGCCCAGCACGCGATCCGCACCTCCGAAGTGACCCGCGAACAGGGCGGCCGGCGGCTCGCCATCCGAGTACTCGATCACCTCGATCCTGGCCGCTACATCGCGCGCTGGCAGGTGACCGCCCAAGACGGCGATGTCGTCGAGTCCGGCTTCGACTTCGCCGTGGCCACCAGCTCCGCCGGTCTCCAAGGACAAGAACAGGCCGGAACCGGCAGCCTTCCCCCGACCGTCGCCCTGCGCTGGTTGCTGTTCCTCGCCCTGGCAGGCGTCATCGGTGGCCTCGTCGGCGGGCTACTCGCACGCCTGGCTGGACCCAAAGCCCTCAGACCACGATCGTTCGTGCGACCAGCCGCCCTACTCGGCCTACTGTCCGCGGCCGGGCTACTCGCCCATCTTCTGGTAACCGCCGGACCCGGCCGCGCCGCAACTCTGCTCGGCGTGGAAGTCATCGGCTTCGCTGCGGCAGCTGCCGTCGCGGGTCGAGGCCGCTGGTGGCTGGCAATGACACCGGCATTGGCTGTCGTCGGCGCTGAGAGCTTCCGCAACCATCTCGGTAGCCGACAAGGGGTCGTGGGAGTTTTGATCATCGCCGTCCACCTGACGGCGGTCACTACCTGGATCGGAGCGCTGGTCCACCTCGTGCGAGTCGCCTACACCAACCGGGCCCGGGTCGTACGGATCCGTCCCGTGTTCGCCGCCTACGCCCGGCTGGCCCTCGCCCTGTTCGTCACCGCCGCAACAACCGGAACCATCGGCGCACTCCTTCTGGTCCCGAACCTCAATACCCTTACCACCACTGGATACGGGCAGATACTCCTCGTGAAACTCGCTCTCGTCGGGATCGTCGCCGGGCTCGCCTGGGCAGCACGCCGCCGCCTGACGCGATCTGCCACAGAGCCGACGCCGGCACCCGTCGCACGAGTGGCGCGGATCGAAGCCATCGCGCTGGTCACCGTGCTCGCCGTCACCGCAGCCCTCGTCTCCGTGCCGACTCCTGCCCCCGCCACCCAAGACCTTGGCTTCCCGCCACCGGTCACCGGACCCGTGATCCGGCTCGGCGCACTCGCCGGCCAAATCGCAGTCGGCATCGCCGCCAGCCAAAACCAGCTCGAGATCCGGCTGCGGACACCGGACGATCGGGTCCAGACCGGCGAGGCGGCACCCGCCGATTTCCAGCTCAGCGCCCGCCTCAGCGCTCCCGCGACGACACCCATCACCGTGGCACTACAACCGTGCGGGCCCGGCTGCTTCGTCGGCCCGGCGCAATGGCACAACACCACCCAGCACCTCTACCTCAACGTCAACGCGGCTGGCTGGCACGGCGGCGCTACCTCCATTCCGATCACCTGGCCCCCACGGCTCAGCCAGGGTTTGCTGTCACGTGTCGTGACCGCGATGCGAACCCAGCAGTCGATCCGCATCGCCGAGACCGTGACCAGCGACACCTCACTGAACGCGCCGCCGACCCGCTCGGTCACCACCGACGGAGCCGGGTTTCTCGAAAGCGAGCCCTACGGCAGCGGCCCCAAGCTCGGCGTCACTGTGCTACCCGCCACCGCCGACCGCACAGCGCTGGCCTTCGGGCTCCCAGCGGAGGGGATCCACGTACAACTCGAGGTCGATGCGTCGTACCGGATCACCCACGAAACACTCACTGCTCCTAAACACCTGATCAACCGCACCTTTACATACCCGCGGTAGAAGCACGCCGACATTCGATCCTGCCCGGCACCGTCGATTGTCCGACTCTGCCCGGACCAGTTGCAGTCCAACCGGTCCAAGGGGGCCAGTCGCCAGCTTGGCCACCTCCTGAATGTTGCCTTAGGCAATAGTATCGCGCCACACCCGGCGAGACCCGGAGACACGGGCCGTTCCTTCCAACGGACGTGGACGATTAAACTGGTCGATGTCATCGGTGGACGCGATCACGCTGCTCAGCTTCATCCGACGCGACCGTCCGCCTGGCCAGTGCGCTGCTCGCCCGGCGCGCCGGTGTGCCGATCTTCGCGGTAGCTCGCTCGCCTTCGCTACGTGCCACCGACTACTCGGCCGGACGGTCCGACCTGTGGGCTGTTCGAGAGCAACCTGAGCGCGAGTTCCACTCGCGGAGGCGGCGTGCCGCAGCGTCTAGTTCGCGATGGAAGGCCACCGGCTCGGAGGGCGCGGAGTCGTCCTGGTAGCAGCCCTCCCAGAATGATCGGAGGGCGGACAGTTCCTCGACTAGAGGTCCGTGGAGCGCCCAGCACGCCGGGACCACCTTGTAGTCCAGACAGTAGCGGGCGTTGAGCCATGTGACCCACTTTCCCAGGCGCTCAAGTTCGAGGCGTTCCGTTGAGTCGTCCAGCTCTCGCCAGTTCACTACCTGTGGCTCGTCGTTCAGTCCGAAGTACGCGGAAGGGTCCTCACCGAGGCTCATCGGTTCGGTTGCCCAGCGTCGGCGATACTTCTGTGGATGGATGGAGCATCGGCGCGACTGGTCCAAGAACGCAGCGCGAGAAGGATCGGTGGGGCAGTTCGGGCGAGGAGCACGCCGGTGCCGAAGGGAAGTGTCCGGAGGGCGTCGGGCGGCAGGATCGGCATTCGGCGGGTGCTGGTGGACCAGGTGCGGCCGCCGTCGGGGGCGCGGCTCCAGTTGCGGAGTTCTTCGTCTCGGTCGCCGCAGACGGCGGAGAGGTCTTGCAGGTCTCGGGGTTGGGCCGAGCCGCCGAGGATGAGACGCAAGGTGGCGGCGTCCCACATGGCTGCGGCGGCTTGTTCGCCCCAGCGTTCGCGGGCTTGGGCCAGGGATTGGATGACGACGAGGGTGGAGATGCCGTTGCCGCCGCCGTCGGCCATGAGGGATGGCAGGGAGGGGACGGCGCAGAGGTTGGCGATTTCGTCGAGGACCAGCGCGAGCGGGGGTTCCATGCGGCCTCCTTCTTGGTGGGCGGCGATTTGGCGTGCGGTTTCGGTGATGTCTTCGAGGAGGGCGGCGATGAAGGCGGAGGTGGCGCTGGCGCCGGCTCCTGTGCCGAGGAGGTAGATGGTGCCTTTGTCGGCGAGGAAGGTTTTGGGGTCGAGGCCTTCGCCGGGTGGTGGGTCGAACGCTCGGCGTACGGCGGGGTCGGCGAGGGCTGACAGCGCGGAGCGGACGCCGGCCCAGATGGCGTCGCGGGTGCGGCCGTCCATGCGGACGATGCCATCGAGGGTGTCGCCCCAGCCTTCGGCCGCGTCGCCTGAGTGGTTGAGGATGGTGACGGCTTCGATGGCGGAGGCGGGTTCGAGGCCCCACCGGTAGAGGCGGTCGATGCCGGTGTCGTCGATGGCGGCGGCGTGGAGGAGGCCTCGGAGGGCCATCTCGGTTTGGCCGTGCCAGAACGCGCCGTCGGACACGCCGCCCTTGGCGAAGCCGGCGCCGGCCGCGAGGCCGGATGCGCGGACGATGGCGGTCGTTGGGTTCTCGCAGCCGCGGACGGGAGACCAGCGGATGCCCTCGGCCTTGCTGAGGCCTTGCGGATCGAAGACCGCGACCGGGCCGGCAACTCTGCGCGGGCCGAGAGTTGCAACGAGGTTGTCGGGCCGGGTGGAGGTGGTGACGACCGCGCCGGGGGCGTCGAGGATGGCGTTGATGACGATGTGCAGGCCCTTTCCGGACCGGGGCGGGCCGACGAGGATCTCGGAGTCTTCGACCGACGACCAGCATCCCCGGCCGCGCGAGTAACCGCGAAGAACCCCGACGTCTTCAGGCCTTGGGCTCTTCAGGGACGGTCTGGCCGAGCGGCCACGGCGTAGTACCTGGCGACGGCCGACGGCGTGCTCGATGTCGGCGCGGGTGGCCAAGCCGGGGCGGGACGTGAGGTGACCAGTTCTCCCGCGTGTGCTTGCTCGACGGTGTTGCCAGAGCCGCGACGCAGCGGCGCCGACGGCGACGGGGATGGCGATGAACAGCGCCACGAGCGTCCAGTACAGCATCGGCCCGAAGTGCTCACCCTGGCGGTCGAAGGCTTGGGCTGGGTGCGCTGGGTCGACCAGGACCCGAAGGCTCGAGGGCAGCGGCGTGCTGATCCACTCTCCGGTCGTGATCAGGCTGCTCAGCCCGCCTGCCGTCCTGAGCATCAGTGCGCTGGCGGCGACGGCTATGAGAGCGATGATCGCGAGGTCGGTGTTGTTTCCGTTCTTGTTGAGCATCCGCGACCTACATCCGGGCGTCGGTGTCGAAGAGTTCGACTTCGCGTGCGTGCCGTACGAGCTGTACGACGAACGAGCGATCGGGCAGGCGCCACAGGGCGCGGCCTTTGGGGAGCTTGGCGATGGTCGCGATCTCGACGTCGGTGAGGCCGAGCAGCGTCGCTGTCCGGGCGAGCTGGTCGGGTTCTTGGCGAAGCATGATCCGGGTCGAGCAATCAGCGAGGAGACCTTCGGCCAGGGCGCGCGCCTCTGATCCGAGGTCGCCGACGGCGGCGAGGTCGGACAGCCGGTGGATGATGAGGACGTTGGATACTCCCCAGGCGCGGGACAGTTTCCATTGCTCCTGCATCCGGCGCAGCAGCGCCGGGTCGCGCATGACGCGCCAGCCTTCGTCGTACACGATGAAGCGTTGTCCTCCTGAGGGGTCGGCGACGGCCGCTTCCATCCACGACGATGCGCAGGCCAGGGCCAGGCGCAGGGCGTGGTCGTTGCCGCCGGAGCCGATGCGGGACGAGTCGAGGCTGACCATCGGCAGCGTGGCGTCGAACTCGGTGGTCGATGGGCCGTCGAACATGCCGGACAGGTCACCGTGGACGAGCCGCCGGATGGCGTGGGCGACTTCGCGGCCGTCTTCGAGCACCGCGCTGGTCTGGAGGCCGACTCTGCGTGCGTGGTCGTCGTCGGGCGCGAACAGCGCCGTGACGACATCGGGGATGGTCGGTGCGGGACGGTCGGCGGAGCCGGTTTCGAGGGCGAGGTCGAGTGCGGTGTGCTCGACAGCGGTCATCGGGCGGCCGAGTGTGGATTCGGCGAGGGTGCCGAGGAGGGCGCGGCGACGGGACCAGACGATCTTGTGCCATTCGTCGGGCAGTACGGCGGTCGGCCGGGTGCCTGCGTCGAGGGGGTTGAGGCGGGTCGGTAGGCCGGGGCCGAGCTGGATGGCGACTCCGCCGACTGCTTCGGCGACGGCGGTCCACTCGCCCTTCGGGTCGCACGGGACGTAGGCGCGGTGGCCGAGGGCGATCGAGCGTGTGATGAAGGCCTTGGCGGTCGAGGACTTGCCGCTGCCGATGACGCCGGCCAGGAGCAGGTTCGGGTTGGTGATGACCTTTGCCTGGTAGAGGACCCAGGGGTCGTAGACGAAGGATCCACCGCTGAAGATGTCGGATCCGATGTAGGTGCCGTCGGCACCGAGTCCTCCTTCGGCGAGGAGGGGGTAGGCGACGCGCAGGATCCGTGTGGTGGCTCGGTGAGAATCCACGAGCAGCGGAAGGGCGTGCCGGGCGTCGTACGGAGCTCTCGCCGGTTCGACGAATGCCTCGAAGGTTCCGCGCTCGCGGACCGTGCTGGTAGGTGAGTCCGCTCGGAGGAGCTCGGTGGACTTCCGGCTTGCGCGTCGAGCGGCTCTGTCCAGGCCGCTCGGCTCGTATGAAGCGACGTCTCTTCTGTTCATCGCAGCCCCGTTCCGAACGGCAGGGTGGTCGCGAGAAACCCGTCGAGCTGCTGGCCGACCAGGCGTCGCAGGTCGATCAGCGCTCGGGCAGCGGCGATCTCCATTTCGGTGCAGGCTTCGTCGAGCTTCTCTTCGTCATCCGCAGAGATGGCAAGAAGGCCGATCCAGCGGACATCTCCGTGCCCCGCGGCGAGGTCCTTCTCGCGCTGAGCTACATCGGCGTCGAGCTGGCGATCCTCCTCGGTCTCCAGTTGGCCGATCTTGCGTCGGGTGGCCCGCTCGGTGACGCGGTCGACCTGGTGCCGGCGGGCGTCGCGCAGCGCCTTCCCGACCGGGATCGGCTGAAGGACAAGGGAGAACGTCCGACGTACGCCGGGCTTCAGAAGGAGTGGCCCGAGGAAGGCCGGTGTCGCTTTCACCCGCGGCCACTCGGTCACGATGTAGACCCGGTGAACGGACGAGTCCGTCCGCAGCTGATCCCACCCGGCATCGATCGCCAATGGACCGGCGCCCGAAGGGTCCAGCGCCTCGAGGCTGGGGATCGTACGAGTCGCCGAAGGGTCGAACGCGACGCGCAAGCTCATCGCCAGCTCCGGGGCGTTCAGCCAGCATCCGGCGACTCCTGCCGCGGCGAGGCCCATCTCGAAGCCACGGGCCTCGGCTTCCAGCACCGTCATCGCCCCGGCGACTCCCCCGCCGTGCTTGCGGACCTCCTTCGACACTGCGTCCAGATTCAGCGTGAACGCGAACAGCGTCTCGTGCCGGGCGGGCGCGGGAGCCGCGTGCTTGAGGAGATCGCGGTAGATCGCTCCAGCGGGCTTGCTCGGGTCGAGCCCTCGTTGCTGCGCCCACTTGTTTAGCCCATCGCCGGGGTCCGGAAGGGTGCGTTCGAGGATCTGGGCGCGGACGATCCGGCTGCTCTGACACAGGCCGGCGATCAGCTGCCCGTACGCCGTGACGCGACGGTCCTGCTCGTCGCTGTTCTGTAGCAGGTGCGCCGGCCCGTCGATGCGAGCGACCGCGGTGAGTCGCCGGCGGCGAGGGTCGTGGATGGCGGCGATGGTGGCGGTTGTGTCGAGGATCTTCAGGGCGCTCTCGGTGCCGGGCAGGTGCAGCGATCCGTGCGCCCGTGGACGAGTGAACGATGCCCGGTACGACTGCTGCTTCCTCGCGATTCGGAGGACGTGCAGCGCGCGGAGCAGGATCCAGCGGTAGGCCGGAAGGTCCTCGATGCGGGCCAAGGCCGCGACGGCGCAACTGGTCGATAGCGCGATGCCGGCCATCCGCGCCGCTGGGCTGGAGTCGGCGAGGAGGGACAGCACGAGCAGGAGGATCGCGAGCGCCAGCAGTGCGACCTGGATCGGTCGCAGTCCGAGCAGCACGGTGTTGCGTTCAGGTCTGGGGAAGCGGGTGGCCATCGTGGTCGTCATCCGCGGTCCTCTCCGATGTCGGTGGTCGATTCGTTGCCTGGGGCACTCGCAGCGGGGTTGTCCGCGGCTGGCGCGTCGACGGAGACTTCGCTTGTGGCGACGGCGATGGCCGTCGAGCCCTCCCCGCTGTCAGCGGCTGGTGCTGTCGGTGCCGGTGCGAGTGGTGCGTCGCCGCCGGAGACTGGCTCGTCAGGGCTGCTTGAGCCGTCTGAGGACGAGCCGCCAGAATCGCCAGATTTCGTGGCGTCGGCTTCTGCCCGGTCGATGATCGCGTCGTCGGTGTCGATGCCGTCGGTGCCGTTGCCGACGACGGGCGAGTCCTCTTTGTCGAGCGACGTACCGAAGTGCTCTGCGCCCCAGCGCTGAGCCTTATCGACACTGTCGCGCGCCGCCGCGGCACCGACAGAACCCTGCTGGATCGCGCGTGCGGCGCTGTGTCCTTGGTCGCCGGCCCAGTGGATGAACGAGAACGTCGCGGCGGGTGCGAAGGCAGCCATCGCGACCAGGAGAACGCCCGCGAGGAATGTGCTCAGGTTGGCCGGGTTGTTGCCCTGATCCGCAGCGCCGGTGGCCGATAGACCGAGCGCGAACACGACCGCCATCGCGATCTTCGAGAACAGCAGCGCTCCGACAACTTCGATCCAGCGGCGCAGCCAGTGCCGGGTCGCCGACCAGGTCCAGCTCGCCAACGCGATCGGCGCGAACACAACGAAGGCGACGAGCGCCACTTCTCGAAAGAGGAGCACGAAATAGAGGGCGAACAGGGCGACGAGTGCGAGGAGGACGGCTAGCAGGAGGAAGCCGCCGAGAGATGCCGTGGTCAGCAGCGTGCTGATGTCGGTGAGCCGCTTCATCCCGTCCGCGGTTGCACGGTTGCCCAAGATGGCCAGCGATATCTCGTCGGCGATCGCTCCGCAGGAGCTGATCACCGCGACGGCGAGCGGCACGCCCGCAGTACCGATCACCGCTCCGACCAGGGCGCGTCCGAGCCTGCGTGGTTCGCGGTGAACGACAGCCGATATGCATTGCAAGACGAACAGGGCAACCAGGAGCGGCAGCGAGATCGTGACGATGAGGGCGAGGTTGGTCTGCCACCACTCCTGGTCGAATCGTGGCGTGGTGCCCGTGCTGAAGGTCTGGAAGACCGTGGCCGCAAGGTCACCCAGGCCACTCGCGGTCCACTTGAGGAACGACTCCCAGACCGAGTTCGCAGCCGAGTTGCCGACGTCGGACACGACACAGCTGACCGGGTTGATGAGGCAGTCGGACCAGCTCATCGCTGCCACCTCAGCTGATGCTGATGCCGCTGGCCCAGCGGACGATCGTGTTGGCAGAGCCGATGAGGATCGCGCAGCCGGCGGCGACCAGGCAGCCCGTCTTTCCGTTGCCTGCGTAGTGCGAATTGCCCTTGAAACTGCCCAGCGCCCAAGCGGCAGCCGAGATGACGAAACCGACCACACAGATCACCAGACCGAAGGTGACCAGGGCGCCGGCCATCTGCTTCAGCGCGGACAACCCCGGCAGGCCGTTGGAGTTCGGAGTGACGCCAGGGTCCTGGGTGGCGACCGTGATGAGCAGTTTGTCGCGAACGGGCGCGAGGAATGTGGACATCGTCTAGCCCTTCTCGTTGGTCATGCTGAGGTGCTCTGGTAGATCGGCGGCGCCCAGCCGAGGTAGGTCGCGTTCCAGTCCGTCTCGATCGCGGTCAGGTCGACGAGGTAGACGCCGCCCTCGCCCGGGAACTGGTCACGAATGTCGTTGGAGACGACGCGGCCGTCGCCGACGTACACCGCGACGTGGCCGTAGAGTCCGCCGGTGTCCCAGAAGACAAGGGCGCCGATCGGCAGCTGCCTGTCGAAGTGGGCGTTGCCGGACGCAACCATCTGCGACCACTGCTCAGCAGCAGAGGCGTACCCGGCGCGCGGTCGCCCCCAGATGTTCGCCGCCAGCCGGGCGCAGAGCTGGTAGTAGCCGCGCTGACCCACCAACTCCAACGCCCGGGTGATGGCGGCCCGGGCGCCTGGCAGTTCGCCGCCGCCTTTAACTGGGGTTGTTGGCCCGCACGGCGAATCGGTCGATGATCCGGCGAGTTGCTGGGCTCGGGCGTAGTTGGCCTTGTAGTTGGAGCCGTCGCTGAACGCCGACCGCTGGACCTCTTGGGCCGCCAGCCACGGGAGCGTCTCCAGCCACCCGGGAACGTTGAGCAAGGCGGTGTAGAACAGGACCGAAGCTCCTTCGGGATCCATCCGTACGGCGAGTGGTCCCCAGCCGTTGCGCTGCTGGAACAGCCCGCGCGAGTCCGGGCCGGCCGTGTCGCCATGGCCCAGGTTTCGCAGCGACGACTCGGTCAGAGCGGTCATCACCGCGATGACCTTGCCTTCCGGGCTGACGCGCAGCTGATCACCGGTCGCCAACACGACGGCGAGATTCGACTGCTGCTCAGCGTCAAGGCTGACGTCGCCCGCGGCCTGAACAGCCACGCAGGCACTCGTCCCGCCCCTGGCCGCCGCGATCGGCGGGACCAGCGCGACCCCGAGCACGAGGCACATGCCGGCCACAGCTGCCTTGCCGATCACAGCGGACCGTCGGCGGTCGCGGACCAGAATCGGCACTGCGGCGTGCAGACGACGGCCACAGTCACTGACCGCGGCGTGATCCGCGGCTCGCCGTCGATCACGTTGGTCTGCTGGCCCCGTACGACGAAGCCGTGCCAGCCCTCGGGAGTGCCAGGTCTCTTCCCGAGGCGGACCAGCTCCGGCGGCGTCTCCGCCGACACATCGCTCACGGACGCTTTCGCGTCGTGCAGGTCCAGCTGCTCCCACTGCCCGAAGTCCGGCAGCATGCTGCCGGCCACCCTCGGGCCGCCCTCGTCCATCGGGTCGGCGAACATTTTCGCCGCGTTCTGCCAGTCGAAGTAGCCGTGCACCGTGGTGTCGTAGGTCCAGATCGCTGTCGCGTACGCCGAGGCGTACACCTTCGGATCGGTGGTCTCCGGGCGCTGCCACGCGTCCAGCCACGGCTTACCCGCGTCGCCGCTCTGAGTCGCCGTGACTTGCGGCTGCTCTTTCGATGGCCGCTGCCACCGGGCGACGGTCACGGCGATCAGCGTGAGGAGCACCAGGCCGGCGGCTGCCAGGGCAACCAGCTTGGATCGCAGAATTCCTGCCATGTCAGCTTCCACCTCCAGGTCGGCGCGTCAGGCGCCTCTGGATCGAGGCCTCGAGCGGCGCCGGGATGATCCAGACAGCGCGCAGGATGCGCAGGTACAGGCGGGCTTGCCAGCGGTAGTAGCGGACAAGCCAGTGGGTACGTCGGGGACTGTTCGTCGTCATGCCGGACTCAACGGCTGGGCTTCCGGCGGTTTGCACCTACGCCGTCCTGGCCAGGCCAGGGCTCGACGATTCGGTAGGCGGCAGGGCCGCAGAGGGGCGACAGGTCCCCCTCCTGCCTCCGCTGAAGGTGGCGTCCATGCCGGCAGCCGCGGCCAGCCACCGTCGCACCAGCGAGTCGCTGAACACCTCAGCGCGGCGCTGGCCAGTCGCCAGCCGGGCTACCGCCGACCGGTTGGCCGCACCTCCGCGTACCAGCCAGGCGATGCCCTCGGCCTGACTTGTTGCGATGCCGGCGCTCACCAGACGGCCTCGGATGGCCGAGCGTTCGAGCCGGGGGCCTTCGGTGGCGATGATCAGCATCCGCCGGGCGGTCCGCTCGGGCAGACCCATCCGGGTCAGTTCGGCAGCGACCGCTTCGAGCAACGGGCCGAGCTCCGTCATGACTTGGGCATCCGCCCGATCGGGCAGCACCTGCATCAGGGGATGACGCTGGCGCCGAAGAGCCTCAGCACGTACGGAGTCAGCCAGCCGCCACCGCACAGTGTTGGCCAAGTAGCCCCACGACGCTGTCACCTCTGGCCGCGCGGCCAGGATCTTGCACCGCTCCCACGCGATGACCCGAGCACGCTGCGCCGCTTCCTCTGACCCCAGGGCCGCCCTGGCCCGACTCGGGAGGAAGGCGATAATTCGTTCCTCGATGCCTCGGGCCAGTCCTTCCGAGATCTCGGGCGCCCACTTCGATGCCGCCGCACCGGCGAGCAGCTCCTGCAATTCGATCGTCATTGCTTGCTCCCCACATTCACCGTTTGTGACCTGTGGGAAAAATCTGGTGCTTGAAGCAACGACTCAGAACCCGGATTCAGAGGTCCAGGAGTCCTGAACCGGCACTCACATCTGGATCACAGTGGCCGGCGGATCAGGCTCCGAACGCAGCGGTTCGAGACGCCGCACCTGACGCCTCGACCCAGTCTTGCCATGAGCCGCGAGAACCTCCCTCGAAACCGTCTGCGGATCGAGGTTCAGCACCCGGGACAACCGCCGCACCTCGTCCGCGATCAGGCTGACCGGAAGCCGCGGCACCAGGCCGGCCACCGCACGAAGCGCGCCGACCCGGCCGCTCACGTGGTCAAGGACCCGGTCCCAGCGACCGAGCTCCAGCTCGATCACCAGACTCACGAGTGGCCGCGTGTTCTCGAGCTGAGCCCGAAGCCGCCTCTGCCCGTCTTCGGAGCTGTAGATCTCCGACGGGTCTTCACCATCCGGCAGGTCCGCGACCAGGACGTTCCGGAAGCTCCGGCTCAGCAGATCCAAATGCCGTACCGCGGCCAGCCGGCCACCACTGTCTCCGTCCAGGGCGACAATGACGGAGTCGGTTCCCGCGTAGCACTGAATGATCCGGATTTGCGCCTCGCTGAGCGCGAGGCCGCACAGTCCGATACCCGCCCATCGAGAACTAGCGCCGCTTGCAGAACTCACAGCCAGGGCATTGAACGGGGCCTCGACCAGGACCGGAACAGCACCGTTCTCCAGCAGCCGCCGCTGCTGCGCGACACCGAACAACGCCTCCGCCTTGCGGTAGATCGCGGTGGTGGGCGAGTTCAGATGCTTCGCAATCCCACCACGTCCACGGCTCGCGAACCCCACCAGCCGCAGATCGATGTCGTGCACCGGAAACACGATCCGGTCCCGAAACCGATCGATCAGGTACCCCTTGCGCGTGGCAACGACCAACCCAGCCGCCACCATCGTCTGCTCGTCGAACCCCCTGCTCCGCAGGTAGTCGACCAGATGAGCCCACGCGTCCGGCGCGTACCCCACCGCCCATCGCGACCCCGGCTCCCGCACATGATCAAGCCGGCGCGACTGCAGATGACTCCGCGCCCACCCGTTGGGTCGCAACTTCAGCTCCGTTCGGAAGAACTCCATGGCCGCAACCTGCGCCTGGACCAATCGCTCGTGTGCAACCTCCACAGATCGCGCCTTCCCGTAGTCCGGCACGCCCTCGAACCGGAGCCCGACGTACTTCGTCGGGTCCAGCCTTGGGAAGCAACGGACCTCACGGAACCGCGATCACCACATCCAGGAGTACCGGGATTCGGCGTCATGCGGGGACAGCGGAACGCTCAGCGACGGAAGGTGGGAAGTCAGCGCCCTGCGGGGACGGCCTGAGGGCAGCAGGTGGAGAACGCCTGTCGTGCCAGCGCACACACCGGGCACAGGAGGCGACGGGCCGGCGGAGTGACGGTGATTTGCTGGGCGATCGGCCGGGTGCACGTCAGGCTCTCGGAGATCGCCACCGTGTGGTCCGCACACACGGCAGCGCCGCAATGGCTGCAGATGGCGCTGGCGGGGCTCACTTGCTGCGTGGCCTGACACTCGTGGCACTCCATCAACCCTCCCGGGATGTCAGGGTGACCTGCCGATCACCGCGGAACGAGCGACGGAGGGCCAGCGAGACGTAGACCAAGCCCACGAGCACCGGTACCTCGATGAGCGGACCCACGACCCCCGACAGCGCTTGGCCGGACGTCACACCGAACGTCGCGATGGCGACAGCGATAGCCAGTTCGAAGTTGTTGCCCGCGGCAGTGAACGCGAGGGTGGCGGTGCGGTCGTAGGCGAGGCCGGCCGCCTTGCCGATGGCGAAGCTGCCGAACCACATCACCGCGAAGTACACGAGCAACGGCAGGGCGATCCGGGCGACGTCCAGTGGCTGCGAGGTGATCGTCCTGCCCTGCAGCGCAAAGAGGATCACAATCGTGAACAGCAGGCCGTAGAGGGCCCAGGGGCCGATCCGCGGCAGGAACTTCTGCTCGTAACCGGTGCGGCCGAGCCGCGCCTCGCCGACCCGGCGGGTCAGGTAGCCGCCGGCCAGCGGGATGCCGAGAAACACGACGACATTGAGGGCGATGTGCCAGACCGGAACGTCCAGGCCCTGGCCGTCGCCGAGGCCGAGCCACTGCGGCAGCAGATCGAGATAGAACCACCCGAGCAGGCCGAAGGCCACCACCTGGAACACCGAGTTGAGGGCCACCAGGACAGCAGCGGCTTCGCGGTCACCGCACGCGAGGTCGTTCCAGATGATGACCATGGCGATGCACCGCGCCAGACCGACGATGATCAGACCGGTGCGGTACTCGGGCAGATCGGCAAGGAAGATCCAGGCCAGAGCGAACATGACGGCCGGACCGAGGACCCAGTTGATCACCAGCGACAGGATCATCAGTCGCCTGTCGGCCGTGACGGCGTCGAGCTTGTCGTAGCGGACCTTGGCCAGCACCGGGTACATCATCAGCAACAACCCGAGGGCGATCGGTAAAGAGATCCCACCGACCTCTAGCTTCGCGAGAGCGTCGTTCAGCCCGCCGACGACGCGGCCCAACGTCAAGCCGACGGCCATCGCCGCCAAGATCCACACAGCCAGAAAGCGATCGAGCGTCGACAGTTTCACAACGACCTTCGCGTCCGCTGTGTTGAGGGTCTGCGTCACTAGCACGCTCTCTTTCGATCGTCGGCGATGGTCTTCCGGGCGGTCTCGGCCAGGCCGCCGAACAGCGATGCGAGGCTGTCGAGCACCTCGGGGCGCAGCTTGTAATAGGTGAAGCGGCCGCACGGTTCGGTCTCCACCACTCCGGCCTCGCGGAGCAGCCGCAGGTGATTGGACAGGTTGGTCTGCCGCGCACCCGTCTCGGCCATCAGGTGCGTCGTGCAGAGCGTCTCCTGCGCGAGCAGGCCGACGATCCGAAGTCGCAGCGGATCGGCCAGTACCCGAATCAGATCAGCTTCGGCTGATATCAGCATGCACTGATGCTTACATGTCAGTACTCACTGATGCAACTTCCGGCCCACCGAGTCCTCAGATTGACAGCGATTGATAGCTCAGTGACTATTGAGGCAATGAACATTGAGGAGAAGTCCAGGATCAGGCGGGCGCGGGTCCATGCCGCCCTCGGGGATCCCGCACGGCTGGCCGTCGTCGACACGTTGATGGTGGGAGACGCCGCCCCCAGCGAACTGGGCGCGCTTCTCGAGATGCCGACCAATCTCGTCGCCCACCACCTGAAAGTCCTGGAAGAAGCCGACCTGGTGGTACGCACGCGATCCGAGGGAGATCACCGACGCACCTACGTTCGGCTGGTCCCCGAGACCCTGGCGATCGTCACGAGCCCTTCGCTGACCGAGGTGCCACGCGTGGTGTTCGTGTGCACGCACAACTCGGCGCGGTCACAGTTGGCGGCGGCGATCTGGGCCCGGCGCAGCCACGTACCGGTGGCATCCGCCGGCACCCGGCCCGCGGAGCGTGTGCATCCGCGGGCGCTGAAGGTTGCTCGACGCCACGGTCTGGAGACCGACACCTGGAGGACCGCTCAGGTGGATGACGTCGTGAGCAGCGACGACCTGGTCATTGCCGTGTGCGACATCGCGTACGAGGACCTGCCGACCGAGGCGCGGCCACGAGTGCACTGGTCGGTGCCCGATCCCGCACCGACCGACACCGACGCGGCCTTCGAGGCCGCCTACAGCGAGCTCGCCGGCCGGATCGATCGGCTGGCGCCACTGGTTTCGTCCACCGAGGCGAAACGTCCGAGGAGCAGATCATGACCGAAGTCGCCGGGTACAAACGCGAAGACCTCTCCATCGACCAGCACCTTGCCTTGCGTACGGCGGCCTCCCGGCTGGGGGAACAGTTCGCCGGGATCTACGGACCGGAGACGATCGAGCGATTCCTGCACTCCAGCTACGACCAGTTCGCGACCGGCAGTACCGTCCCGAACTTCCTTCCCCTGCTGGCCGAACGGTTCGCCCGCCAGCGGCTGACCGCACTGGCCCGAGTGGAAGGCCACCACGACGACGGCCGTCCGGTGGTGCTGTTCCTCTGCGTCCACAACGCCGGCCGGTCACAGATGGCACTCGGGTTCTTCGAGCACCTGGTCGGAGACCGCGCGATCGCCTGGTCGGGCGGCTCGGAGCCAGGCATCGAGGTGAACGACGCCGCCGTCGCATCGATGGCCGAGCGCGGGATCGACATCTCCACCGAGTACCCGAAGCCGTGGACCGACGAAGTGGTGCGCGCCGCGGACGTCGTCATCAGCATGGGATGCGGTGATGCCTGCCCGATCTTCCCCGGCAAACGCTACGAGGACTGGGTACTCGACGACCCGGCCGGGCTCGACGTGGCCGCGATCCGGCCGATCCGCGACGAGATCGAACGCCGGGTCCGCCAACTGCTCGACGAGATCAACGTCCCAGCGGTGGCGGGTCGCGAGTGAACGCCATCCCCTTGTGGCGACGGGCCGTCGCCGAAGGCGTCGGGACCGGACTGCTGGTGGCCGTCGTGGTCGGGTCGGGCATCGCCGCCGCCAAGTTGTCGCCGAACGACGTGGGACTGCAGTTGCTGGAGAACGCCTTCGCCACCGCGCTCGGCCTCGCCGTCCTCATCCTGATGATCGGACCGGTCTCAGGCGCCCACTTCAACCCGGTCGTCTCGGCGGTCGACTGGTGGATCGGACGACGCAGCGGCGCCGGCCTCACACCACGCGACCTGGCCGCCTACATCCCCGCGCAGATCATCGGCGCGGCTTTCGGCGCCGTACTGGCGAATCTCATGTACGACGCAGCAGCCGTGTCCTGGTCGACGACAGATCGCAGCGCGCCCCACCTCTGGCTCGGCGAGGTCGTCGCCACAGCTGGCCTGATCGTGTTGATCTTCGCCCTCGCGGCATCTGGGCGAGCCGCGATCGCACCGGCAGCTGTCGGCGCGTACATCGGTTCGGCGTACTGGTTCACCTCCTCGACCTCGTTCGCCAACCCGGCCGTCTCGATCGGCCGCGCCTTCAGCGACACCTTCGCCGGAATCGCACCGGGATCGCTTCCAGGCTTCGTGATCGCCCAGGTGATCGGAGCTGCCGCCGGCGTCGCACTTCTCAGACTGCTCTACCCCACGGCCGGACGCGCGGCCGACGATGTTGTCACACCCCACACCGAAAACCCTGCGAGTACTGGAGTATCCCCGTGAGCAAGCCAAGCGTTCTGTTCGTCTGCGTCCACAACGCCGGCCGGTCCCAGATGGCCGCCGGATGGTTGCGGCACCTCGCCGGCGACACCGTCGAGGTGCGGTCGGCCGGGTCCGAACCGCGCGACCAGATCAACCCGATCGCGGTCGAGGCGATGCAGGAGGTCGGCATCGACATCACCGGCGCGGTCCCCCAGCGCCTCGAGACCGAGACCGTGCGCGAGAGCGACGTCATCGTCACCATGGGCTGCGGCGACGCCTGCCCGATCTTCCCGGGCAAGCGGTACGAGGACTGGGAACTCACCGATCCCGCCGGACAGCCGATCGAGGTCGTCCGCCAGGTGCGCGACGAGATCCGCACCCGGATCGAGAAGCTCGTCGGCGAACTGCAGGCCGCATGACGCCGTCCACCCCGGCACATTGACCACTACATAGACGGCTGTGAATATAAAGCCATGTCGAATCCGTCTCTGCGGCCATCGGTGATGATGCCGTTGTCGCGGGAGGACGCAGAGCGGCGTGCGGCCCAGCTCGGCGTCGTCGCGGATCCGACCCGGCTGCGGCTGATGAGTCTCGTCCTGACCCACCCGGCCGGCGAGGCGAGCGTTGGCCAGCTCGCCGCGGAGTTCACCCAGTCACCGACCGCCATCAGTCAGCAGCTGCGGTTGCTGTGTGAAGCGGACCTGCTGACACGGGAGCGACGGCAGTCGTCGAGCTACTACCGGCCGACCCATCACGCAGTGGAGCAGTTGGCGACCTTGCTCGGGGTGGAGCCACCCGAGCAAGGTCCGGCCCGCGAGTCGACGGTCGACCTGAGCGCGGCTGTCGTCGATCGACAGCTCGAACGCATCTCGGACCAGCTGGCGACCCGCTTCACCGGCGTCTTCTCACCAGCGACGGTACGGCGGTACGTCGGCGAGAGTTACACCATGCTGGCGGACCGATCCCGCGTTCGGAGGTTCCTGCCGTCCCTGACCGCGAGCTTCGCCGCCGAGCGGCTGGCCGCATTGGCGAAGGCTCAGGGCAAAGCCCGTGGCTCGGTCCCCGAGGTGCTGTTCGTCTGCGTTCGCAACGCCGGACGGTCGCAGATGGCGGCCGGCTTCCTGAACCAGCTGGCCGGCGACCGCGTTCTGGTCAGATCGGCCGGATCGTTGCCTGTGGCACTCGTCGACGCCAACGTCGTCACGGCGATGGACGAGGTCGGCGTGCATCTGGGCGGCGCGTACCCGAAACCGCTGTCCGACGAGATCGTCCGCGCGGCCGACGTCGTCGTGACGATGGGCTGCGGCGACGCTTGTCCGGTCTACCCGGGCAAGCGTTACCTCGACTGGCCGGTCGAGGATCCTGAGAATCGGCCGCTTCCCGTCGTACGGCGGATCCGCGACGAGATCGACCAGCAGGTGAGAGACCTCGCGGCCGAGCTGCTTACGCCTGCGTGATCAGAGATCGGCGACCAGGTCGCGGGCCGTGCGGCCCGCTCCGATGAGCGTGGCCGAGGCCGGTCCCGTCCAGTCGCCGTAGCCGATCAGGTGCAGGCGAGGCTCCTTGATCGCATGAGTTCCGTCCGTGGGGATCGTGCCGTCCGCCCCTCGCAGGCCGAGTGGTGCGAGGTGACCGAGCGCCGGCCGGAAGCCGGTGCACCAGATGATCACGTCGTACGGCGACTCGGTGCCGTCGCGCCATCGAACACCGTGCTCGACCAGCCGAGCGAACGATTCACGAGCCTGCAGTACGCCGCGATCACGGGCCTTGCGAACGCTCTCGACCATCACGATGTCGCCGAGCCCGGAGACTCCACCGGTGTCCGGTTCGCCGAGCTGCCGCGCGCGATGCCTGCTGGTCGCGATCTCGAACAACGCCCGGCCGTCGACGTCGTCGGGGAGGAACTGCGGCGGGCGCAGCGTCACCCAGGTCGTGTCCGCGACCGCCGAGACCTCGGCGAGAATCTGCGCGGCCGAATTACCGCCGCCGACGATCAGAACGCGCTGACCGGCGAAGGCGGAGGCGTCGCGGTACGACGCGGTGTGCAACTGCAGCCCGGCGAACGATCCGGGGTATGTCGGGACGAACGGCCTCGACCACGTGCCGGTCGCCGAGACCACCCGCTCGACCAGCCAGTCACCGGCGGCGCTGCGGACCGCGAGGCGCTCCCCCTCGCGACTCACGGAGTCGACCGCGGCGGAGCGACGTACATCCAGCTCGTAACGCTTCTCGTACTGCGTCAGGTAGTCGACGACGTGTGCCGCCAGCGGGTAGCCGGAGTCGCCGGTCCACGGCGGCATCATCCAGCCGGGCAGGGACGAGTACTGCGTGGGAGAGAACGTCCGCAAGGTCGGCCACATCGACGCCCAAGCGCCGCCGGGCTGCTCGGCTGCGTCGAGGATGACGAAGTCCTCGCCGGGAACCAGCCCGGAGCGACGCAGGTAGAAGCCGGTGGCCAGTCCCGCCTGACCGCCACCGATCACGACAACACGGATCTCGCGTGGAGGCGGCGTCACGTCAGTTCAGCGCCGAGCATCAGCCCGCGGCGGGTTCCGGAACCGACAGCAACGTCGACATCCAGGTCAGGCGCTCGGGCAGCACCCAGTAGTACACCCAGGTGCCGCGGCGCTCGCAGTCGACCAGTCCGGCTTCGCGCAACACCTTCAGGTGATGGGAGATCGTCGGGCCCGAAACATCGAACAGCGGGGTGACGTCACAGACACAGACCTCCCCGGGAGCCGACGCGATGATCGACATCAGCCGCAGCCGGATCGGGTCGGAGAGCGCCTTGAACACCGACGCGCCCTCGACCGCGGCGGCACTGTCGAGGGCCGCGTCCATGATCGGGACGCAGCACCCGCCGACGGGATCGAGCGAGAGCTGCTGTTTTGACATGTGTCTATCTTGACTTATGTCTAATCAAGAGGCAAGGTGGGGCTCGTTGATTAGATGATCATCAACTCAGGACAGTCTTTGGAGACAGACCCATGAGCGTTTCATCGAAGGACCTGCCCGTTGTCGTCATCGGCGCCGGGCCGGTAGGGCTGGCAGCCGCCGCCCAGCTGGCGGAGCGTGGCCTGCAGTTCGTCGTACTGGAGTCCGGCCCGAGCGTGGCCGCGGCGATCGACGAGTGGCGGCACGTGAAGCTCTTCAGCCCCTGGCGCTACGACATCGACGGCGCCGCCCGCCGCCTGCTCGAGCAGACCTCCTGGATCGAGCCGAACCTGGACGACCTGCCGACCGGCGGCGACCTCATCGACGCCTACCTGGCGCCCCTGGCGAAGACCCCGGAGCTGGCCGACCGGATCCAGTACGGCGCGCAGGTGACCGCCGTGACCCGAGTCGGCTTCGACCGCATCCGTACGGCGGGCCGCGAGGAAGCTCCCTTCCTGGTCCGCCTGGCCGACGGCGAGGAGCTGCTCGCTGCCGCGGTGATCGACGCCGCCGGCACCTGGCGCAGGCCGAACGTCCTCGGCGGCTCGGGAATCCCCGCCCGCGGCGAGGCCGAACTGGCCGACGCCATCTCGACAGCATTGCCGGATGTCTTCGGCCGTGACCGCGAGCGCTTCGCAGGCCGCCGTACGGCGGTCGTCGGAGCGGGCCACTCGGCCTCCACCACACTGCTCGAACTCGGCGAACTGGCCGACAACGAGCCGGGCACCGAGGTGCTCTGGGTGGTCCGAGGCGAGGACCAGGCCCGGACGTACGGCGGCGGCGACGCCGACGAGCTTCCCGCCCGCGGCGCCCTAGGCGCGCGGCTGAAGAAGCTCGTCCAGTCAGGCCGGGTCGAACTGGTGAGCAGCTTCCGGATCGAGTCGATCTCCCGCACGGCAGACGGCCGCGCCGAGCTGGCAGCGGGCGACCAACGGGTCGTCGTCGACACGATCGTGAACTCCACCGGTTTCCGCCCCGACCACGAAATGGTCGGCGAGCTGCGGCTCGACCTGGACCCGATTCTGGGCTCGACCCGGGACCTGGCTCCGCTGATCGACCCCAACCAGCACTCGTGTGGCACGGTCCCGCCCCACGGTGTCGACGAGCTCAAGCACCCGGAGCCGGGCTACTACGCCGTCGGCGCGAAGTCGTACGGCCGGGCACCGACCTTCCTGCTGGCGACCGGCTACGAGCAGGCTCGCTCGGTGGTCGCCGCACTGGCAGGCGACTGGGAGGCAGCTCGCGACGTACAGCTGAATCTCCCCGAGACCGGCGTCTGCTCGTCGAACCTCGCCTTCGGCGGCTCGGACGACGAGGCCGCCGGCGGTTGCTGCGGACCGGCCCCGGAAGCGATCACGATCAGCGCCCCAGCCGGACGCGGACTGGCCACCGGCATCAGCGGTGGCCTGCTGACCGTCGTCGAGGCCAAGCCCACCACGCAGTCGGGCTGCTGCGGCTGATGCCCTCCGGTCCAGGTCTGGCGGTCGGACAGACGTCGGAAACCGACGCCAGACCTGGACCAAAGCGCTTGATCAGCGCACTCGCCGCGACGCAGACCGTCGGGTACGGCGTTCTCTACTACGCCTTCAGCGTCATCCTCGGCCCGATGAGCCGCGACCTGGGCATCTCGAACACCACGGCGGCCGGCGCCTTGACCGTCGCCGTGCTCGTCTCCGGTCTGCTTTCGATCCCGGTAGGCCGCTGGCTCGACGCCCGCGGCGGTCATGCACTGATGACCGTCGGTTCGGTGCTCGGCGCAACGGCAGTGCTGTGCTGGTCGCAGGTCCAGACCGCAGGCCAGCTGTACGCCGCGTTCGTCGCCATCGGCATCGCATCGGCCATGGTCCTGTACGAGCCCGCCTTCGCCGTGATCGTCGCTGTGACCAGTCCCGCACGACGGGCCAAGGCCTTGCTCGCCGTGACCTTGGTCGCCGGATTCGCCAGCTCGATCTTCATCCCGCTCACCGGGCAACTGGTCGCCCGACTCGAGTGGCGTTCAGCCCTGGTCGTCCTGGCGGTTCTTCTCGCAGCAGTCACAGTGCCGTTGCACGGCCTGTCCCTGCGCCGAACCCAGCCGGCCACCGATCGAGCACCGCATCACACACGACCATCGCCCGGCCGGGCTTTCCGCGATCCCACCTTCTGGCTGCTCGCGGCAACGTTCGTCCTCCACGGGGCCGCCCTGGCCGTCATTGCGGTCCATCTCGTGCTGTACTTGATCAGCCTCGGCCATCCGGCCACGGTGGCCGCAACCCTGGCGGGTCTACTCGGACTCCTGTCGGTCACCGGCCGGGTCGTCACCACGCTGTCGACCCGATGGTTGCCGATGGCCACCATCGCCGGAGTGATCTTCGTCCTCCAGGGAGCCGCACTGTCGATGCTTCCGGTGGTCGGGCGGCAGCTGGCGGGAGCCATCGGCTGTCTGGTCCTGTTCGGCCTCGGCTTCGGTGTGGCATCGATCGCGACACCAGCCATCCTGCTCGACCGGTACGGCGCCGGCGGGTACGGCACGATCGCCGGCACGCTGGCCGCGCCCGTCCTCGTGGCCAGAGCTTCGGCTCCGCTCGGTGGCGCACTCGTGGCAGCAGCGGCCGGCTACCGGCTACTCGTCGTCGTGGTGGCGGGGGCCTGCGTCGTGGCAGGTCTTCTGCTTCTCCTGGTGGCGCGGTTGCCTACTGCGAGGCAGGCATCTCACCCGTGACGAGGAAGATGATGCGCTGCGCCATCGAGACCGCGTGGTCGGCGATGCGCTCGTAGTACCGGCCGAGAAGAGCCAGGTCAACGGCGACCTCCACGCCGTACGGCCAGGTGGCGTCCATCATCTGCCGGAACTGGTTGCTGCGCAGCGTGTCCATCTCGTCGTCGGTCGACTCGATCCGCTGCGCGACCGAGACATCGCGGGTCTTAATGACCTCGCCCGCCTGGTCGACCATCCGCCCGGCGACCCGGCCCATGTTCTCGATCAGACCGTGCAACTCGACTGGAATCGCCCCAGCGGGATAGCGCAATCGGGCGATCTTGGCGATGTGGGCGGCGAGGTCGCCCATGCGCTCCAGGTCGGCAACCATCCGAAGGGCAGCAACCAGCATCCGCAGCTCCACAGCGACCGGCGCTTGCAGGGCCATCAGGTCGAAGATCTTCTCCTCGACGACCTCGCCGGCGGTGTCGAGCTGGCCGTCGGCGGCGATCACCTCCTCGGCTGTGCCGAGATCAGCGGTGAGCAGCGCACTGGTCGAGCGCCGTACGGCGGTCGAGACGGCGCCGGTCATGCGTTCGAGCTCGGCCAGGACCTCGTCGAGCTGCTGGTGGTACTGGTCGCGCATGTCTGCCTCCGTGGATGGTGCCGGCTACCGCGCCGCTAGCCAGTTCTGCGCGGCAACCTGGATGGCGTCCCAGGGGCTTCCCAGGGGCGGGGTGTAGGCGAGGTCGAGATCGAGAAGCTGTTCGACGCTGAGCCCGTGCTGCAGCGCGACGGCGTAGGTGTCGACCCGCTTGGCGATCTCGGCTCCGTGCGTGCCGACGAGCTGCGCGCCGAGCAAGCGGCCGGTCTCCCGGTCGCCTGTCAGCCGGATCTGGATCGGCGTCGCTCCGGGGTAGTAACGCTTGTGGTCGTCGGCGGTGGTCTGAACGGTGAAAGGCACGAATCCGGCCGCCGCTGCTTCCTGATCACGCAGACCGGTGGCCGCAACGACCCGCTCGAAGACCCTAACGACCTGGGTGCCGACGATCCCGGCGAACTCCTTGGAACCACCGGCAGCGTTCTCACCGGCGATCCGCCCTTGTTTGTGCGCAGTGGTGCCGAGCGGGACGTAGGTGGGTTCGGTGAGCAGAGCATGATGCGTGTGGACGCAGTCCCCCGCGGCCCACACATCGGGAAGGTTCGTCCGCATCTGCCGGTCGACGACAATCGCTCCTCGATCGTCCAGCTGTACGCCGGACGCCACGGCCAGCTCGGTGGCGGGCTTGACCCCGCTGACGACGAGGACGGCGTCGGCGCTGCGTTCGCCGTCCGCGGCAACGACGGTCAACCCGTTGTCCTCGCGTCGCAACTCCGTCACGGTCGTGCCGCACCGGACCTCGACCCCGTGGGCTTCGAGCTCGGCAGTGATCTCGGCAGCAAGCTGCTGGTCGAGCGTGCGGGGCAGGACGTTGTCGAGGCGCTCCAGGACAGCGACGGCGACGCCGCGGTTGGTGAGCGCTTCGGCCATCTCGATCCCGATGTAGCCCGCGCCGATGATCACGACCCGTCGTACGCCGCGGCTCTCGAGATCGGCGTCGAGGCGTCGCGCCTCACCCATGGTGTGGAGCAGGTGGACACCGTCGGCCGGACCGAGAGAGTCCAGGCCGGCGATCGGCGGGCGCAGCGGATCGGCGCCCGTACCGATGACCAGCCGATCGAAGGTCAGCTCGACCGGGCCGTCGGGCGTGGTCGCGGTGACGCTCTTGGCGGTCGGGTCGACAGCGGTGACCGTGTGGTTGATCCGCACCTCGATACCGCTCGCTGCGATGTCCGCCGCCGTACGGTGGGCCAGATCGCGCCAGTCGGGCACCTCGCCGGACAGGTGGTAAGGGATCCCGCAGATCGAGAAGTTCGGGTACTCGTCGGCGAGCAGCATCGTCACAGTGCTGTCCGGTGCGTACTCGCGAGCCCGCAACGCCGCGCTGATCCCCGCGTCGGAACCTCCCACGATCAGAATCCGCATCTGTTCCCAGCTCCCATCGCCGTCCAGTGAGTTTGCCTCAGGCAATCAAAGCAGGGAGGCGCAGAGCTTCCGTGCCGGTCATCATTGGGCGAACTCCTGACCGACATCAGGTGCCACGCCACCGTGGCGTGGAACGGGCGGAACCTTGAACTGGTAGCCGATCCCGCGGACCACCTTGATCCACTCCGGCCCATGATCGTCACCGCTCAACCTCTTCCGCAAGCGCATCACGTGGACGTTGAGCGTGTTGCTGCGGACCGTGGCCTGTTGTCCCCAGACCGCGTCGAGCACCTCCTGCCGGGTCACCAGGGCACCCGGGCGTTCAGCGAAGAACCTCAGCAGGAGGAACTCCATCGGCGGCAACTCGACCTGCCGGCCGTCGAGCCACATCTGCGGAACCGCGCCGTCGACCCGAAGCCTGCCCAGATCGACGGCCAAGGGCCGCAGGTCGACCTGATTCGGCACCGGCGCGAGGGAGCTGATCAGCGCGAACAACTCCCGGATCCGGTACGGCCGGGGAATGACGGCACTGGCGCCGGCGTCGCTGGCGCGGCTGGTGAACTCGTTGCCGCCCAGATCCGAGCCAACGATGATCGGCTGCAGCGGATCGTCGGTGCGGACGATGGTGAGGAACTCGATCGGGTCCAGATGCCCCGCGCACGGGCCGAGCAGGATCACGTCGGGGCACAACCTGCCGACGTGGAGAAGCGCCTCCGCGGCGTCGCTGCAGACATGGACGTCCAGTGGCTGGGTGGCCGCTGCGGTCAGCAGTTCGTTCACCGCGTCGCCGTGGTCGACGACCAGCACCGAGACCCTGAAATGCAGGTTCCGGTGCGCCGGATGACCAGACCGGCGGCGGGCCCGGATCGGCCGGGTTTGTGGCTCGTGGGCATCCGTCATCGGGGCCGTCACCGCGATCACCCGAACCGGCCGGTGATGTAGGCCTCGGTGCGTTGGTCGGCCGGATTGCCGAAGATCTTGCTGGTATTGTCGAACTCGACCAGGCGACCGGTGCGCTGCCCGTGCTCGTCGGCAGCCGCAGTGAAGAACGCCGTGCGATGAGAGACGCGGGCGGCCTGCTGCATGTTGTGGGTGACGATGATGATCGTGTAGGTCTTGGCCAGCTCGACCATCAGGTCCTCGATCTTCGCGGTCGCGATCGGGTCCAACGCCGAACACGGCTCGTCCATCAAGATCACCTCGGGACTGGTCGCGATCGTCCGCGCGATGCACAGCCGCTGCTGCTGGCCGCCGGACAGCCCGTACGCACTCTGCTTCAGCTTGTCCTTCACCTCGTCCCACAAGGCCGCACCGTGCAAAGCCTTCTCGACCACCTCGTCCATGTTCTTGGTCTTCATCCCGGTGACCCGCGGACCGTAGGCGACGTTGTCGTAGATCGACTTCGGGAACGGGTTGGGCTTCTGGAACACCATGCCGATCCGGCGGCGGACCTCGATGACGTCGACGCCCGGGCCGTACATGTCGACACCGTGGAACCGCACATCGCCCATCACGTGGGCACCGGGAACCAGGTCGTTCATCCGGTTCAGGCAGCGCAGCACGGTCGACTTGCCGCAACCCGAAGGCCCGATCAGGGCCGTGATTTCCTTGCTGCCGAAGACCATGTCGACACCCGACACCGCGAGGAACTTCTCGTAGTACACCTCGAGGTCGTGCAGCTCGATCACACCGTCGGGTTCGGCCGACGGTGATCGGTGGTTGGCGCGGTCGCCGAGTTCGACGCGGATCTCGTGCGGTGCGCCGACCGCGCCGACCGTCTCGGGAACGGTCGCGAGGTCTGGTTCGACGTTCGTCATGGAGTGGTCTCCTGGGGTGGTCATGGTCACCAGCGGCGCTGGTAGCGGTTGCGGAGCCAGATCGCGACGGCGTTCATGGCCAGCAGGACGACGATCAGCAGCAGGATGGCGGCGTACGCGAGATCACGGAACGCGTCGCGGTCCTGCGGGACGAGGTTGTAGATCTGTACCGGCAACGTCGTGTACCTCGACAGAACGCCGTCCGGGTTGAAGGTGACGAACGTGGTCGCGCCGACCAGGATCAGCGGCGCCGCCTCACCGATCGCCCGCGACATGGCCAGAATCGACCCGGTCGCGATCCCTGGGACGGCCGACGGCAGCACCTGACGCCAGGTGGTCTGCCACTGGGTCGCGCCGAGCGCGAGCGACCCGTCCCGGATCTCCCGCGGTACGGACCGCAACGCCTCTCTGGTCGTGATGATGATGACCGGAAGGATCAGCAGCGCGAGCGCCACACCGCCGGCCATCACAACGGCGCCGATCGACAGCGGACCGCGAACGACGAATCCGAGGGTGAGGATGCCGTAGATGACCGCGGGGACGGCGGCGAGGTTCTGGATGTTGAGCTCGATCGCACGGTTCCACCACTTGGCGGGGTTGGCGTACTCCTCCAGGTAGACCGCGGCGGCGATCCCGAGCGGCAGGGCGATCACCGCCGTGATCCCACCGACCCACAAGGTGCCCAGCAAGGCGGACTGCACACCCGCTGTCTCCGGACGGATCTTCGACGGCTGATGAGTCACCAGGTTCGTGTCGAAGCGGGCCAGGCCCTTCTGGACGATCACCGCGAGAACGAAGAACAAGAAGACACAGATCAGCGCCAGGCACAGCCACAGCAACGCGGCGAAGACGGCCGAGGTGATGCCGTCCCGGTTCCGCGCGCGCGTCAACATGTTTGCCCTGGGCAAGGTTGTGGTGGTCATCAGTAAACCTGCCTGTACTTGCGCACCAAACGGATGCTGGCCAGGTTGATCAGCAGTGTGATCGCGAACAGCAGCGCGCCGACGGCGAACAGCGAGTAGTAGACCGGCGAGCCCTGGGGTGCGTCACCGCTGGCGATCTGGGCGATGAATCCGGTCATGGTCTGGGCACCTTCGCGGGGATCGAACGTGAGCTGGGCCCGGCTGCCGGCCGCGATCGTGACGATCATCGTCTCGCCGACCGCGCGCGAGATGCCGAGCACGATCGCGGCGACGATGCCGGACAGTGCGGCCGGGAAGACGACCCGCAGGGTGGTCTTCATCCGGTTGGCGCCGAGTGCGTACGAGCCCTGCCGCAGCGCCAGCGGCACCGCGGACATCGCGTCCTCCCCCAGCGAGGCGATGGTCGGGACGATCATGAACCCCATCACGATGCCTGGCGACAGCATGTTGTGGATCGTGTCGAATCGCACCACGTGAGCGAAGATCGGCGTGAAGATCGTCAGTGCCAGAAAGCCGTACACGACGGTCGGTACACCGGCCAGCACTTCGAGGATCGGCTTGAGCACCTTGCGGACCCGCTCGGACGCGTACTCGCTGAGATAGATCGCGGCCCCGAGCCCCAGCGGCACCGCGACAGCCAGCGCGATCACGGTGACGATCGCGGTGGCCACGACCAGCGGCAGCACGCCCCAGGCCTTGTCGGTCCAGCTGAACTTGTTGCCGAACCCCGCGGTCCACTCGGTGCCGAAGAGGAAGTCCACGATCCCGACGTGGGTGAAGAACGTGACCGTCGGCGCGAGCAGTGACACCACGATGCCGACCGTCACACCGACCGATAACCAGGCCGCCGCGACCAGCAGAACCTTGATCACTCGCTCGCCGTGCCGGGGATGCTGCTGTCCCAGGTCGATGCTGGGGCCGCGCCACGCGCCGGGGTGCCCCCTCCTCGCGGAGGAGGCACCCGTCGACGGAACCGCCGTCGTGTCCGGCATCGTCACTGAGCCTTCAGCTTGTCCAGCTCGGTCTTCGCCGTCGTCTTCTGGGCGTCGGTCAGGGGCACGAACTTGGCCGCCTCGACGATCTCCTGGTTCTTCTCCAGGTAGAACTCGACGAAGGACAGCACCTGCTTCTTGGCCAGGCCCTTGTCGGAGGGGTAGATGAACAGCGGACGCGCCAGCGGCGTGTAGCTGCCGTCCTGCGCGGTTGCGACCGAGGGCTCGACGCATCCCTTGCCGCCGTCGATCTTGACCGCCTTCAGTTTGTCCGCGTTCTCCTCGAAGTAGGAGAAGCCGAAGTACCCGAGCGCGCCCTTGGCACCGGAGACACCCTGGACGGTGACGTTGTCGTCCTCGGTCGGGTTGTAGTCGGTGCGGCTCTTGCCTTCCTCACCGTTGATCTCACCGGTGAAGTAGTCGAAGGTGCCGGAGTCCGACCCCGCGCCGTACAACGGGAGCGCGTCGTTCGGGAACTTCGGGTCGACCTGGTTCCAGGTCTTCACCTTCGACCCCGGCTCCCAGATCTTCTTCAGCTGGGCCACGGTGAGGCAGTCGACCCAGTCGTTGTCCTTGTTGACGACGACGGTCAGCGCGTCGTTGGCGACCTGGATCTCGGAGAACTTCACGCCGTTCTTGTCGCACAGCGCCTTCTCCTCGTCCTTGATCGGGCGGGACGCGTTCGAGATGTCGGTCTCGCCGGCGCAGAACTTCTTGAAGCCGCCGCCGGTACCGGAGGTGCCGACCGCGACGTCGACGCCCTTTTGCTCTTCCTTGAAGAGTTCGCCCGCGGCCGCGGTCAGCGGCTCGACCGTGCTGGAGCCATCGACGACCACCTGGCCCGACAGCGCTTCCCCGCCGTCTCCGCCGCTGCCGGCCGGAGTCTCGTTGTTGTTCCCACCGCACGCCGACAGGGCGAGCAGGGCCGCCGCCGTGACGGCGACGTATCGCAAGTGCTTGACCGGGCGGATGACCACCGGGCACCCCTCCTGAGTTAGGTCCCGTGTCCGGGACACCGCGAGCTGCCACGCAGTACGCGCAACAACTAGATCGAAGAAGTTCGATGTAAACGGCAGGTGAACGGGCGGTGATCTCCGGACTCTATATAGACGAATCTCGATGTATGGTCACTCTGACGGTGACCGATCGACCTCGATGAGTGGCCGTTCACCTGATGGCCACGGACTGGCCACCGACGACTACATAGATGAACGGCTATCCAGTTGTTAGCGTCACCGCGACTACTTCGAATCTCAGGAGGGGACGCATGACGCTCGCAGACGAGCCACGCCGGCTGCTGCCGCTGGCCGACGGCCACGCAGGCCGCAGCTCGATGACCTGTCTCTACCGGTGCGGGAACGCGTGCGCGCACCCGGCGCCGAACTCGTCCGGCAACGAGTACTTCGCCGACGGCGTCAAGGCGGAGGTCTCGCGGCGAGGCATCTTCAAGGCGGGCGCCGTCGGCGCGCTCGTGATCGGCGCCGGCGCCGCCGGCGCCGTACCTGCGGCCGCAGCGCCGACCGGCAGCTCGGCCGCGTCGGCGGGAGGTGGTCAATCGGGTGCCGGACTCACGTTCAAGGCGATTCCGCCGAACACCCTCGACACCGTGATCGTGCCCAACGGGTACGACGAGAAGGTCCTGATCCGCTGGGGCGACCCGATCCTGCCGGGCGCTCCGGCCTTCGACATCGACAAGCAGAGCCCGACGGCCCAGGCAGGTCAGTTCGGGTACAACAACGACTTCCTGGTCATCGTGCCCCTCGACCGTCGCTTCACTCAGGGGCTACTGGTGGTGAACCACGAGTACACCAACGAGGAACTGATGTTCCGCGGCTACGCCGGCGGCGCGACGGCCACCGTGCAGCAGATGCGGATCGCCCTCGCCGCGCACGGCATGAGCGTGGTCGAGGTCGAACGGGTCGAGCGCACCGGCGAGTGGCGCGTGGTCAGCCAAGGACGGCGCCGCTACAACCGGCGACTGACCGCCTCGACGCCGATGAAGTTCACCGGCCCGGCAGCCGGATCGCCGCTGCTGCGGACCACCGCCGATCCTCGCGGCGTACGAGTGCTCGGATCGCTGAACAACTGCTCCGGTGGGCTGACGCCGTGGGGCACGGTCCTGTCCGGCGAGGAGAACTTCAACCAGTACTTCGTCGGCGCCGACGGTGCACCGGCGGACGCCAAGCCCGCACTCGCGCGGTACGGCATCGACGTCAGCAAGCGCTACCCGTCCGGCAGCCGCTACTGGGACAAGGCCGACAGCCGCTTCGACGTGACGAAGAACCCGCACGAGCCCAACCGGTTCGGCTGGATCATGGAGGTCGACCCGTACGACCCGAATTCGACTCCTCGCAAGCACACCGCTCTCGGCCGTTTCAAGCACGAGGGTGCTGCTGTCGTGGTGGCGAAGACCGGCTACGTCGTCGCGTACATGGGTGACGACGAGCGCTTCGACTACATCTACAAGTTCGTCTCCGACCGCAAGCTCCGCACCGGAGACTCCAAGGCCGATCGCGAGAGCAACAGCCGTCTGCTGGAGTCGGGCAGCCTGTACGTCGCGAAGCTCGGCTTCACCAGCGCCGCCGAGATCGACGGCTCGGGCAAGCTGCCCAGCGACGGCGCGTTCAACGGCACCGGGTCATGGATCGCGCTCACCCGCGGCGGCAAGTCACTCGTGCCCGGCATGGCGATCGACGAGGTGCTGGTGCACACCCGGCTCGCGGCGGACAAGGTCGGCGCGACCAAGATGGACCGGCCCGAGGACATCGAGGTCAGCAAGCTGACCGGCAAGGTGTACGTCGCCCTGACGAACAACAGCAACCGCGGCGCCGCTGGTCAGGCGGTCGCGGACGAAGCCAACCCGCGCAATAGCAACAAGCACGGGCAGGTCTTCGAGCTCGTCGAAGCCGGCGGCAACCACGCGAGCGAGACGTTCACCTGGTCGCTACCGATCGTCTGCGGCGACCCCGCCGACCCGGCGACATACTTCGCGGGCTACGACAAGACGAAGGTCTCGCCGATCTCGACTTCGATGCCCACGGCAACTTGTGGATCTCCACCGACGGCAACGCGCTGGTCGACCACGCCGGCACCAACTTCCACGACGGCCTGTTCGCCGTGGCGGTCGAAGGGCCGGACCGGGGGAAGGCGAAGCAGTTCCTGTCGGTTCCCCGCGGCGCGGAGCAGGCATCTGCGTACGTCGTACCGGACAACAAGTCGGTCGTGGTGTCGATCCAGCACCCCGGTGAGATCACCGGCGCCTCGGTCGACAACCCGGCCAGCACCTGGCCCGACGGCCACTTCGCGCGGCCCGCGGTGATCGTCACCTGGCGGCCTGACGGCAGCGAGATCGGCGCCTGAACGCAGCCGGCCGCCCCGGTTCGCTGGGGCGGCTGGCTTCTTCATGTCTTCCAGGTGAACATACTCGCGACCGATAGGTTCTCTGCGGTGGCAGCGATCTACACTGATCGGGTGAGTACACGTCGAGGCGCCGCGCGGGTCACCGCGCCGAGCGGTACTCACCAGGTCACCGGCGTCGCGATCGGACGCGACGAGGCCGAGCGGCTGGCCGTCGTACTGAAGGCCCTGTCAGACCCGACCCGCCTGCAACTCCTGGCAATGATCGAAGCGAGCCCGGACGGCGAAGCGTGCGTGAACGACCTGACCGAGCCGCTCGAACTCAGTCAGCCGACAATCAGCCACCACCTCAAGATCCTTGTGACCGCCGGAATCCTGGCGCGCGACAAGCGGGGTCTGTGGTCCTGGTACTCGATCGTGCCGGATCAGCTGCAGACGCTTCGCGCACTGCTCCCTGGGCCTACCTTTCTGCGCTAGCGAGCGCCCGGGCGACGTAACGGGCGTCGCGTGACACTCCACGCAGCGTGTTCGACGAGAACGAGCGCTGGAACTCGAGCCCGAGGTACGCCAGGCCCGGGTGCGTGAGCGACAGACCGCGTTTATGCCTTGGCATGCCGGTGTCGTCGAGTGCGCCGAGACCCTCCAGGTACGGGAGGTTCGGCCGATAGCCGGTGGCCAGGACCACAGCGTCGACGTGTTCATGGCTGCCGTCTGCCCACACCACCTGGTCGCCGTCGAACCGCGCGAACATCGGGCGCTGGTCGAGCCGACCCGACTTGAGCGCGGCACCGTAGATGCCCGTATCGAAGACCGGCGTCCCGCTGATGAGCTTGCTCAGGACTGATGGGGGCAGGAGGTCCAGGCGCAGAGCGTGCAGCCAGTAGTGCATGTCGCGGCCACCGCGGATCTGCGGCACGAACTGCACCGGTCGCCGTACGGCCAGGGTCACCTTGGCCAACGCGGCCAGCTCGTAGCCGACCTGGATCGCGGAGTTGCCCGCGCCGACCACCACGACCCGCTGACCGGCGTACTGCTGAGGATCGCGGTACTGCGCCACATGGAGAATCTGGCCGGTGAAGTCGCCGGGGATCTGCGGCACGTACGGCCGGCTGAATGACCCGCTGGCGCAGATGACACCGGCCGCCTGGAGTTCCTCGCCGCCGGCTGTCCGTACGACGAAGCCGCGGCCGGAGGTCTCTACCGCCTCCGCGCGAGTGTTGAGGTGGACCTCGGCGTCGAGTCCCGCGGCGAGCTTGTCGAGGTAGGAGACAACCTCGTCCCGCGTGGGGTAGCGGTCCTGCTCGCCAGGGAACGGCGCACCGGGGAAGCCGCTGTACCGAGCTGGGGAGAAGAGCGTCAGGCTGTCGTAGTAGTCCGGCCAGGATCCAACGGTCCGATCGCCGGCCTCCAGCAGCACCGGACGCATTCCAGCATCGCGGACAGCGAACGCCCCGGCGAGCCCGGACTGCCCTCCGCCAATGATCACCACAGGGTCAGATGGAGAAGTCATGAACCAAACGTATCCTAATATCCCGATATGACGAAACGTCGATATTGGCTACGCTGGACATCATGGCGAAGAAGGCTGACAGCGTGACCTGCGCTCCCGCAGAACCGGCGGAGCTCCAGTCCGCCACTCACGACTTCCTGAAGGCCCTGTCCAACCCGACCCGCCAGCGCATCATGCTCCTCTTCGCCCGCGGCGCCGAACTGTCCGTCAACGAGGTCGCCGAGCAAGCCGCCATCGGCCAGTCCACCGCCTCTCAACAGCTCGACCTCCTGCGCCGCGGAGGCATTGTCACCTCCCGCCGCGAGGGCAAGGCAGTCCTCTACCGAGCCGACAAGGCCGGCGCCGCCGCAGCCCTGTCCGACCTCCAGGCATACCTCCAGAACTGCTGCTGACCTCCACCGCAACTTCAGTCGATGATCGGCCCCGGCGTCCGGATCGAAGAGATGATCAGCAACGTCGAGACGCGCCTAGTCGAAGCCAGAGGCCGCGCGTAGCTCAGGGCAGACGAGCATGGCGGCGCCGCAGCCCTCGCCGACTACAGACCTGCGTGCAGAACTGCCGCTGAACCAACAGGGTGAGATCGGGGTTGCATCCGGTACTGGGGTACAGGTTTACCGTCGAGGTATGTGCACCTCAGACACCAGCACTTCCTCGACCGGGCTCGACTGGGTTCCGGCTTCCTGTACCCTGCCGACCGTCGAGCAGCCGATCCGGGTCGCCGAGTTCGACAACCTGTTCCGCACCTCCGTTCGCGGCGCCGAGCGTCTCGGCCCCACCACGCTGCGGCTCGACGTCGCCGCGGACGCCGAGGCCCATGCGCGCGATCTGGCCGGTCGGGAGAGCAGCTGCTGCTCGTTCTTCGGCTTCGACTTCGGTCCCGCCGGCGACGTGGTGGAAATGACGGTGACCGTCCCGGCCACGCACGTCGCGGTGCTGGACGCGTTCGCCACCCGCGCCACAGCGGCGTCCGGGCACGGCGCACCGGCAGCGGGCTGACATGACCACTGTCGACGGAGGCCTGCGGTCGGGCCAGGTCGCTGACGCGGCCGGGGTGAACCTGCAAACCTTGCGCTACTACGAACGCCGAGGGCTCCTGGCCGAACCTGATCGCAGCCCCGGCGGTCATCGCCTCTACCCGCCGGAAGCGGTGACCGTGCTGCGGGTGATCAAGGCCGCGCAGCGGCTCGGGTTCACCCTGGAAGAGATCTCCGACCTGCTCGAGGCCGGCCGTCACCACCACGGCCACAAACCCGACGAAGGGCTGCAAGCGCGGGCCCGGGACAAGCTCGTCGACGTCGAGGCCAAGATCGCTGACCTGACCGTGATCGCCGCGTCACTTCGGACCGCGCTCGACGCCGGCTGCGATGACCTGATCGCCTGCGCGCACAGCCCCAGCTGCCCGCTGCCCTTCGCCGACCTGGCCGCCGAGGCTCCCACCGGCACCCACCTGAAACTTGCCGACGAACCGGAGCCGCGCCGTGACTGCTGCTGACCCCACTCAAGCACCGAAGACCCGCCGGCCATGGCAGGCGGCCGGTGCCGCGGCAGCAGTGGTCGGCGCCTGCGCGGTGTGCTGTGCCGGACCGGTCCTGGCCGTGCTCGGCGGCTTGTCGATCGCTTCACTGGCCGGTGCGTTGTGGATGCCGGCGCTGGCAGTCATCGCTGTCGCAGCGCTGGTGGTGATGGCGCTGGTGCTGCGCAGACGACGCAACACCACCTGCTCGGCCCCGGCCGGGCCGATCGACCTCGGCATGCCTCCGACGCCGTCGCGGGCCGGGGCAAGCGGCGCGGAGGACAAGCCGGTGGATACGTTCTGACCCATGACGATCGCCAAATCCATCGCGCTGTTCGTTGTGGCCGCCATCGCCGAGATCGGCGGCGCCTGGCTGATCTGGCAAGGCTGGCGCGAACACCGTGGCCTGTGGTGGATCGCCGGAGGAATCCTTGCCCTCGGCGCCTACGGCTTCGTCGCGACCTTCCAGCCCGACCCCAACTTCGGCCGCATCCTCGCCGCCTACGGCGGCATCTTCGTCGCCGGCTCCCTCGCCTGGGGAATGCTCGTCGACGGATTCCGCCCCGACCGATGGGACGTCCTCGGCGCAGCGGTCTGCCTGATCGGCGTCGCCGTCATCATGTACGCCCCACGGAACCCAGCATGACCAGCCGAGCCGAGCTCGCGGCAAACAAGGCCGTCGTGCAGCGCCTGGTCGACGACGTTCTCAACGGCGGCGACCTCGACCTCATCGACGACCTGTACACCCCCGACCAGGCGCCGGCCGCTCGTGAGTGGATCGCGCCGTTCCGGTCGTCGTTCCCTGACGTCCACATGGACACGATCGAACTCATCGCCGAAGGCGACATCGTCATCGGCCGCTTCACGTGCACCGCCACCCACACCGGCACCTGGCTCGGCCACCCACCCACCGGCCGCCGCTTCGTGGCCGTCGACGAAGTCAACCGCTACAGACTCCGCGCCGGCCAGATCGCCGAAACCTGGAGTCTCGAGGACAACCTCGACCGCCTCACCCAGCTCGGACTGGGCCCCACCTCAACTCCTGCGGACTGAAATCCCAGCTGCCGCAGACTTCACTCGTTCAGTGCAGCTGGCTGTCCCAGCCCGACCCTCGCGCGAGCGCAACCGGGGCCGAGTAGGTCGAGAACAGCGACCCTTGACTCTGTAGTCGGGTCCAGGGTTGACGATGGTGGGTATGCGAACCAGTGAGCTGGCCGGCCAGGCCGGGGTGAACACCGAGACGCTGCGCTACTACGAACGCCGTGGACTGCTCTCGCAGCCACCGCGCACGCCGGGCGGCTACCGCGACTACCCACCCAGCACGGTCGAGCTGCTGCGGTTCATCAAACGCGCCCAGGAGCTCGGCTTCACCCTTGACGAGGTCGCGGAACTGCTGCACCTCGACAACGGTGGCCCGGACGCCTGCGACGCCGCAAGGGCCCTGGCCGAGGACCGCCGAGCCGATCTGGAGGCCCGGATCCGCGACCTGCAACGGATCCACGACTCGCTGGCCGAACTGGTCGCGACCTGCGACCTTCCCCGCGCCGACCGCAGCTGCGCGCTGCTGGAAGCCATCGACCACCACTCGGAGGCGACCCGATGAACCTCGAAATCCTGCACGTCCCCGACTGCCCGAACCTGGCGCCGATGCTGCAACGCCTCGCCGAAGTCACCGACCTGCCGGTCACCACCCGGCTGATCGAGACCGACGCCGACGCCGCCCGGTACGGCATGGCCGGCTCACCGACCCTGCTGATCGACGGCACCGACCCCTTCGCTGCCGACAACGGCGGCTGCGGGTGCGGGGTGTCATGCCGGCTCTACCGCGACGAGACCGGCCGGATCGTGCCCGCCCCATCGATCGACCAACTGCGCGCAGCGATCACAACCGCCGACTCCCGCACCGCGCCGGGGGAGGTTCTGAGCGCCTGGCGGACTCGCGCCGTCCCGCTGGACCCTGTCGAGAAGGCCGTGCACCAGGCGATCCTGCGGGCCTTCGTAGCCGCTGGCGTTGCGCCCAGCGGCCCGGACCTGGACGAGGTGGTGGCCGGCAGCGGCCGGATCACGGCCGACGTGCTGAGCGCGCTGCACGACGCCGACGCGATCCGGCTCAACGCCGACGGGCAGGTCGCGGTCGCCTACCCGTTCTCGGCCGACCCGACCCGGCACCGTGTCCACATCGCCGACCCTGACGGCGGCGGGGTCGACGTGTACGCGATGTGCGCGATCGACGCTCTCGGCATCGCACCCATGCTCGGCCGAGACACCCGGATCGAGTCCGTCGACGTCACCACCGGGCAACCCATCACCGTGACCACCAGGAACGGGCGAACCACCTGGCGGCCGGAGCAGGCGGTCGTGTTCATCGGCGCCGACGCCGGCGGTGGCCCGTCAGCCGACTGCTGCTGCGACTACCTCAACCTCTTCCCCGACTACGCCGCGGCGAAGGCCTGGACCGCCAACCACCCCAGCGTCGCCGGACAGATCCTCAACCAGGCCGACGCCGAAGACCTCGCCACCCGCCTGTTCCAGCCACTGCTCGCATCCTGACCCGGTCAGGGCAGATGCCGGTCGAGCCGGCGCAACAACCGCCCCACGACCGGCAACTCGTGCCAACGCCGTGCGATCACCCAGCCACGCACACCTCGCACCACAGCCCGCGCACACGCGCCCCGCGACGGCCGCAGCTCGTCCTCGCGCTCGGCCGCGCGGCGCTGCAAATACTTCGCGCACCCCACACAGACCCCGACCTCCGGGTGAGCCCCCAGCCGCACCAAGTCACGATCCTCGAACTCGCCCCGCAGCACCAACACACCGGCGCCGACGGCTGGAACGTCTCTTCCGCAACGGTCATACCGCCATCATCCGCGCATCCACCTCAATGCGACACCGAACGCCGACCCCTGGCCGGACTACCACCGGTCGCTAGCACTTCACTATTACACCGACTCGTGTAATAGTGGATTTATGAGTGATCAAGTGGTGTCGACGGATCGGCGGCCGGCTTTGGCCGATCGCCCGTTGATCGGGTCGATGGACGCGTCGCGGCTGGAGGGCCTGTTCAAGGTGCTGGCCAACGACACCCGGCTGCGGCTGCTGCACGCGTTGGTGCGCGATGGAGAGGTGTCGGTGAACCAGCTGGCCGAGGCGGTGGAGCTGAAGCCGCAGGCGGTGTCCAACCAGCTGCAGCGCCTGGTCGACAAGGGCATCTTGGCGTCCCGCCGCGACGGCAACCGGATCTGGTACCGCATCGACGACCAGTGCGTGGTGGGCCTGATCGATCTGGCGTGGTGCCTGACCGACTCCAACGCCTAACCAGCCCCAGCCCAAGCACCAGGGATCACCCGCTCTTCAACCACACCAGCGACATCGGAGGGTTCCGTCATGCCTGTTCCAGAAATTCAGCGCGCCCAGGTGGCCGATTTGATCGCCGGCGGCGACGCCGTCGTGGTTGAGGCGCTGCCCGAAGAGGTCTACGCGCAGGGGCATCTGCCCGGGGCGGTGAACATCCGGCCCCGGCGCGTTGTCGAGCTGGCCAAGACGCTGCTGCCCGACCTGGACCGCCGCGTCATCGTGTACTGCGGCAGTGCGGACTGCGACGCGTCTCTGCGGGTCGCCCAGCGGTTGACCGAGCTCGGTTACCGCGACGTTCACCGCTACACCGGCGGAAAACAAGACTGGCTCGATGCCGGCCTGCCGATCGAGACGGCCGATCACCGATCGCTCGACCAATGCAGCTGATCACCAGCGCACCCGCCCTGGACGCAGGATCGATCGGCGAGGTCGACGCGGCTGTGGCGGCGGCCTCGTTCAGGGCGCTGGGTGATCCGGTGCGGCTACGGCTCTTGTCGACGATCGCGTCCTGCGGAACCGACCCGTTGTGCGTGTGCGAACTGGCCGGCGGATTCAGCGTCACCGGACCCACGATCAGCCACCACCTGAAGGTCCTTCGCCAGCGCGGACTGATTCACAGCGACCGGCACGGCAACCGGATCAACTACCGCGCCGACCTGCCGGCACTGAACCGCCTCGGCTCACTCCTCACGACAGACGAACGGCACGAGAGCGGACCATCGTGATCGAGTCCGTGCTGCACCTACTCGGACGGGTCGTCGGCGACGTGTGGACGACCTTCGGCAACGTGTGGCCGTTCCTGGCCGCGAGCATCGTGATCGCCTCGGTCCTGGTGGTCTACGTCGGCACCGGCCGGCTGGCGACCTGGCTACGCAAAAGCACCTCGATCGCCGTTGTCGGCGCCGTCGCGCTGGCGACACTCACACCGTTTTGCTCGTGTGGCACCACCGCGGTCGTGCTCGGCGCGATGGCCTCGCACGTTCCGTGGGCACCGGTGGTCGCGTTCATGGTGTCCTCGCCGCTGACCAGCCCCGAAGAGCTCGTGCTGTCGACGGCTCTTTTCGGAGCGTCGTTCGCGCTGACCTTCTTCGGTGCCGCGATCGTTCTCGGCATCGTCGCCGGCGTCATCACCTTCCTCGTCGAGCGCACCGGCTGGCTGGCCGGCCAAGCGCGGATGAGCAGCACGCGCAGAGACACTGCCTGCGCCAGCAACTGCGAGACCCCGGCACCGAAGGCTGACCCCGAGGCGTCCGAGGCCCCGTCGGGTCTGGATGCACCGGTGGCGACGCTCGCGAATCCAGTACGCCGTACGCCCGCGGTCGCCCGCTACAAGCTCGACCTGCTGGCACGGGAAGTTCTCGTCACGGGCCGGCGCCTCGCCTTGTTCTTCTTCGGTTTCGCGACCTTGGGCTATCTCCTGCTCGAAGCCGTCCCCACCCGATGGCTCACCGACTACCTCGGCGGAGACTCCATCCTTGCGGTGCCCTTGGCGGCGCTGATCGGCATCCCGGTCTATCTCAACACCGACGGATCGCTCCCGCTGGTGGCGACCCTGATGGACGGCGGCATGGGCGCCGGCCCGGCGCTGGCGTTCCTGATCACCGGTGCCGGCACCAGCGTCGGCGCGATCAGCGGCATGCTGCTCATTGCTCGCCGCCGCGTCGTCGCCCTGGTCGTCGGACTCCTGTACCTCGGTGCCGTCACGCTCGGCTGGCTTGCTCCCCTGTGGCTGTGAAGCGGCCACGATTTCCCCTGCAGGTCAGCCGGCGGTGGCGCGGCGGTAACGCAGTACTGCAACGGGAATCGCGACAAGGAGCAGCCCGATGATCCATGCGAGCGCCTGCCACACGCGCTCGGCCGTCGGGCCGCCAAGCACCAGGGCGCGCAATGCGTCGACCGTCACGGTGACCGGGTTGACCTCCGCGAACGCCTGCAGCCAGCCCGGCATCGTGGCAACCGGGACGAACGTGGAACTGGTGAACACCAACACGATCACCGGCATCAGCCCAGCCAACCCGGCCGTCTCCGCGTCGTGAACGAGCAAGCCCACCAGTGCGTTGATCCACGACAAGACAACCCCGATCAACATCGCCAAACCGATCGCGCCCGCTGCCGCCAAGGCACCGGCGTGGAACCGGAAACCGATCGCGTAACCGACACCGGTCATCAGCAGCAATACGAACAGGTTCCGCACCGCGTCGGCCACGGTCCGCCCGGCCAGCACCGCGGACCGGGTCATCGGCAGCGCACGGAACCGGTCAATCATGCCGGTGGCCAGATCATCCGCGATCGCCACCCCGGTCTGGGAAGCACCGAACGCGATCGCCAGCACGAAGATCCCCGGCAACAGGAAATCGACGTAGTGCTCGATCCCTGGCGGACGGATCGCCCCACCGAACACGTAGGTGAACAGCAACACGAACAGCACCGGCTGCACCGTGGCGAACACGATCAACGTCGGCACCCGCACCAGCCGCCGCAAGTTCCGGCCCGTGATCACCAAGACATCGCCCGCCAGCCACCGCACACCCCGCGGCCTGGCATCGTCTGGCGCAGCTGCATGATCGACCGATCGCGAGACAGACACCGCTCGCCCGGGAGTCATCACCGACTCCCGGTCTCGGCGAGGTCCGGTCCAGCAGTGGCCGACTGACCGGTCAAGGCCAGGAAGACATCGTCCAGCGACGGCCGGCGCAGCGCCACATCGGTCACCCGCAACCCGGCCGCCGACAACCGAGCCATCGCATCACCGAGCAGGCCCGGACCGTCGACCACCGCCATCACGACCGTGCCATCACCCGAGTCGACGACCGGCGGGCCGGAGCCGAGGTCCCTGACGGCCGTTGCCATCATGGCCGGGTCGACGCCCGGCGCCGCCCGCAGCTCGAGCCGGTCGCCACCGACCTGCGACTTCAACTCGTCCGAGGTTCCCTTGGCGATCACCCGGCCCGCGTCCATGACCACGATGCCGTCGGCCAGATGGTCAGCCTCCTCCAGGTACTGCGTGGTGAGCAGCACCGTCGTGCCCTGCGCGGTCAACGCCGCGATCGTGTGCCACAACCCACTACGGCCCCGCGGATCGAGGCCAGTGGTCGGCTCGTCCAGGAACAACACCGACGGCCTGGCCACCAAACTTGCCGCGACATCCAGCCGTCGGCGCATCCCGCCCGAATAGCCACGAAGGACCCGGTCCGCCGCCGCGCCCAGATCGAACTCGTCCAGCAATTCACCGGCCCGCTGGCGCGCGGCGCCGCGGTTGAGTCCCGACAGCCGCCCGATCATCTGCAGGTTCTCCCGGCCCGTCAGATACGGATCCACCGCCGCGTACTGGCCCGCCAACCCGATCCGGCGCCGCACCGCGGCGGCCCGCCTGACGACATCCAGACCCGCGACCCTCGCAGTACCGGCATCCGGGCGCAGCAACGTCGCGAGAACGCGCACCACAGTCGTCTTACCTGCCCCGTTCGGTCCCAGCAGCCCCAGGACCGATCCCGCCGGCACCTGCAGATCGACACCGGACAGCGCGTCGACAGCTCCGAACCGCTTCACCAATCCCTCGGCCACGATCGCCGGCTCACTCATGCCGCCACCGCCTATAGCTAGGTTTACTACCTATCCGCCTGTTGTAGGATTACTACCTATGAGGGCGGATGCGCAAGCCCTGAAGGGCCACCTTGATGTCCTACTGCTCGCCACTTTGACCAACGGGCCTCAGCACGGCTACGCGATCAAGGAAGCGCTACGCGACGGCAGCGGCGGCCGATTCGACCTGCCCACCGGCACCGTCTACCCGGCACTGCACCGCCTCGAACGAGCCGGACTGATCGCCGGGTCCTGGTCCGTCGTCGACGGGCGCCGACGCCGCAGCTACCAACTCACCGACGACGGCCACAAGAAACTGGCCGGAGACCGCGCCAACTGGCGCGAGTTCGCAACCGCAGTTACGTCACTGCTGGAGCCAGGCCCATGGCCGACCACGACCTGATCCACAACTACCTCGACGAACTCGGTCGACTCCTCCCAGCCACAGCCGTAGAGGAACTCGCCGACGGCCTGGACGAGACCTTCCAGCACCATCTGCGCCGCGGCCTGTCACCGGCTGACGCCGCCCAGTCAGCCATCAACGACTTCGGCGGGCCAACCGAAGTCACCACCGCATTCGCCCGCCAGTCTCCCGGCCGGCGTACCGCGGTCGCACTGCTGATCACCGCGCCGATATTCGCCGTTTTGTGGGCAACCACCCTCACCACCGCACAAGCGTGGACCTGGCAGATCCCACCCGGCGCGGCAGCCTTCTACGGCGCCGTACTCCTCGCCGTGGCCGCCACCCTGCTGACTGTTGCTAAGAGCAACACTCCCGGAACAGGCCGGCTCGCAGCACCCGCATCCATCGTTTTGATACTGCTCGACCTCGGTATGCTCGCCGTCATCGCAACCACGGCCACGGCCGTTACTTGGCCGATGGCCTTTGCTGTGCCGGCAAGCCTCGCCCGGACCGCACTGACCGCACGCAACCTGCCACGCCTCCTGGCGTAAGTGCCGTCGGCGCCGGACTGCCTCAGGAGCGAACGAGGCCAGCGATCACCTCGACCTTCTTCGGCGCATCGAACGCGTGCCAACTGATCTCTTCGTCACCTGCGAGTCCCAGGTGCTCGGGGCTCCGCCACAGCACCCGGGCGCCCCGAGCGGCACCGAGCGGCACCGAGGGCAGATCATCCTCAGATTCCCGCTCGGGTACGCGACCGACGAGTTGCTCCAGCTCAGCATCCAGAGCGCGCAGTGGACAGCTCCACCGGCGCCTCGATACCGAAACCGACCCAGATCTGGTTCGGGGCATGCGTTACCCGACCCAGCACTACGCCTTCCACCGGCTCACAGCTCACCCTGTCCTGGTCGCCGGCCCGTGCGCCTACCGTGCCGGATCGCGCCGATTCCTCAGCCCACCTTGATGAAGATCGGGTTGGAGTAGAACCAGAGGTCTTCCCACGGGCTTTCCTTGCCGTCAGCGGCCGGCTCGGCCTCGTCGGTGCTGGTGCCCCGGACCCGGAGGTAGCTGCTGGCGGTGACGTCGCGCAGCGTGTGGCGAACGACGAACTCGCCGCCGACGCGACGGAAGTCCTTCTTGCCGTAGCGGGCAACCACCTTGGCGGTGGGGTTGGTCGCGGCGTCGCGGTCGGACACCGGGCCGGTGATTTCGCCGACGATCAGGTCGACACGGTTGACCTCTGGCCGGTCGCCGTTTGCGTTCTCACCATTGAGGGGCCGGAACCGGATCTCGACGGTGACGTCGTTGCTGCGGCGGTCGGTCACCGTGAGCTGCTTCCCAACGATAGCGACCTGGCGGCCGTTCGCCGCGGAGATGTCAAGCCCGGTGACGAGGTCGCCGGTCGTGACGAAGATCCGCCCGGTGCGCAGCCCATCCATGACGTCGGCGTAGTCCTGCCGGGCGTTGACGTAGGTCTTGGAGTACTCGCCGGGCCAGAAGTCCGAGCCGCCGCGGGTCCAGTGCACGTGAGAGTCCGAGGTCGCGGTGATCCACCACTTGCGCCCCTCGCCGAGCAGCGAGTCCCACAGGCCGCCGACGATCGCGGTCATCTGGTCGTAGCCGCCGTGCGTCGGGTAGCTGCCGTAGCCGCCGCGGGCCCCACCGTTCAGTGGGCCGGCCTGGTGGCCCGGCGCGCCTTCGAACCCGACGTACACGTCCGGCGCGGCGTCCTGGTTGTTCCGGAACTCGTGCGGAGTGTCCTGGCCCCAGACTCCCAGCCCGGTCGCCGAGCGGGCGGCGTGGTGGGCGATCACCAGGGGCTTGGCGGTCAGGTTCTTGGCGTAGTTCAGGAACTCGACCATCTTCGACTCGGTGTCGCGGGACGGGTCGGCCGGGAACGGATCGTTCTTGGCGAACCGCGACTCCAGGTCGTACAGCAACTGCGCCTCGTTGTCGCGGCGCGGAATCATCAGCGTGTGATGGTCCATCGCCGGCGCGTCGAACTCCATCCCCCAGAACTGCAGGACGTCGGGAACCAGCCGGCGCGACTTGAGCAGATCGGGGTAGGCCAGCTCGAGGTTGACCTTGGAGTGGGTCGGTCCGCCGTGGTCGGTGCACATCACCCAGGACAGCCCGAAGCTCTTCGCCATGATCGCGTTCGTCACGATCGGGTACACCGCGTCCGCACCTTTGGTGAACACCGGTGGGTTCTTCGTGGTGTCGAACCGGCCGGAGTACTCCGAGTGGATGTGGTGGTCGCCAGCCCGCCATGTCCGGCCTCGACCCGCGCCACCGGGCTGAGGTCCGTGCGAGGCGAATGCCGTACCAGGAAGCGCGGTCGCGGCGGCCAGCGTGGCGCCGACGCCGCCGACCTTCATCAGCTGTCGGCGCGAAAGGCCGGCCGCGGTGTTGTCCTGGGGGTCGGCCGGATCGAACTGGACGTGCTCGTGACTGTGGTCATGGTCGTGATCGTGGTCGCGCATGACAGCTCCTACACAGGGTGGACGGATGCCGCCATCCGAACCGCCTACCGTGAACGCAGGCTGAACTGCGGTTGATGGGGCATCGAATAGCGGGGCGTCGTGATCAGCTCGGACGCTCAACGAGATGAGAACAACCGTGCGGCTTATCACTTGAACCGCCGGTGGCCCAGACGTTGAAGGTGGTGAGAGTCGGCTGTCGGTCGGGCGGTCGGCATAGCCGTGGAGGGGCCGGGTGCCGAAGGAACCGCTTCCGCTGGGAACTTGGGGGGAGATCTTCACGCAGGTGATCCGGCGCGACGAGCGTCGGCGGCCCACCAAATGGGAGGCCAAGGCCAGATTTCGTGATTTCGACGGAGCCACGCGACAGGTGGCTGCGTGGGGAGCCACCGAGACCGCGGCCAAGAACACTCTGCGCATGAAGCTCAAGGAGCGGGTGCGGCTCGAGGGCTCGACCGAGTTGAAGTCGTCGGATCGGGTGCACGTTCTCGTCGAGCTCTATCTGGATGGCGTGCGGCAGGCGGTTGAGGACGGCCGGCTGGCGCCCGGCACGTACGAGACCTACACCTACCATGCCCAGAAGAATCTGATCCCTCGCGGTGGGCAACTCCGGCTGGGCGAGATGACCACACCACGAGTGAACAAGCTGATCGGTGACATCAAGACGGAGGTCGGCGTCGCGTCGGCCAAGACCTGCAAGAGCATCTTGACCGGAGCTTTCGCTCTCGCGGTACGACACGGTGCCGTGACGGCCAATCCCGTTCGCGAGATCGAGCCTCTGGGCAAGCGGCGCAGGACTCCGGCCCGGGCACTAGATGCGGAGGACAGGCAACAGTGGTTCGACATGCTTCGCCAAGACGAACGGGCCGTAAAGGCTGACCTGATCGACATCAGCAAGTTCATGCTCGGAACTGGCGAGCGGATCGGCGAGACCTTGGCCGTCATCTGGAGCGGCATCAACCGCGAGACCGGCGAGGTCGACTGCAGCCACCAGATTCAGCGTCTTCGCGGCAAGGGCCTGGTACGCCGAGAGGTCAAAACCATCGCCGGAGAACGCCGCCTGATCTTGCCGGGCTGGGCATTAGAGATGGTCAACGCTCGTTGGACGCCGCACACGTCACCTGACTCACCACTGTTTCCCTCGGCGACCGGAGGGTTCCGGGATCCCCACAACGTCCAGCGAGCGTTCCGTGAAGCCCGCCGCCCGGTCGGGAGTCGGCGACGCGTTGAGCTGGGGAAGGCCTTGAAGATCGCTCGCCGCTCAGCTGGGTTGACTCAGGAGGAAGTCGTCGCGACCCTCGGCTGGCGCAAGAACCGGATCACCCTGATCGAGACCGGCCGGGTGAAGGTCCAGGCGACGGAGCTAATGACCCTTGCCGACTTGTATCGGCTCTCGAGGTCGGACCGCTCAGCCGTGCTCGAGGCCGCAGAGCTCGCGAGCCTCCCATCTCTCGCCGACGAATTGGCGTGGGTGACCTCGCACAAGTTCCGGAAGACGACGGCGACCATCCTCGACGACGCCGGTCAGTCGGCGCGGAAGATCGCTGACCAGTTGGGCCAGGCCGACACGACGACCACGTTGAACGACTACGTCGGCAGGAAAGCGCGCAATCCAGAGGCCGCGAGCATCCTCGACGAGGCGCTCAGGGCGATCGATGACCAGGGTCAGCAACCGTCGGCAAGCCCCGACATCTGAGGACCAAACTCGACGGCCGAAAGTCGAAAGCGTTCAGTAAGTGTTCAGTTCCGCCCCTCTGGACCATGTCCAGCGAGGCATAAGCCCAGTTCAGAGAGCCGACGAGGGGACTCGAACCCCTAACCACCGCTTTACAAGAGCGGTGCGCTACCAATTGCGCCACGTCGGCGGGTGCTGGTCGATTGTAGTGGATGGGTCAGAGGGTGTGGCGCAGGGCTCGGGCTCCGGGGACTGCGATGAGAGCTATGGCGGCCAGGACGAAGAAGGCGGGGGTGGGGTGGTTGACCAGGAGGCCGACTGCGGTGGCTACCAGGAGGCCGCCTAGGTTGCCGGACATCCAGATGAGGCCGGCGCCGGTGCCTTCTGCTTCGCCGGTTCGGCGTTCTACGACTTCCAGGACTACGGGGAGGGCTGGGAGGAGTAGGAGGCCGATGGTGGTGATGGCCAGGTAGGCGACCAACGTGCTGGGGGCGACGGCCAGCAAGACGCACGCTACGGCGGTGGCGGTGAGGCTTAGGGCCAGTTGGGCTGAGGCCGCGTTGTGGCGGGAGACCCAGATGGGGATGGTGGCGCTGCCGAGGACGCCGGCTACTACGTTGACCAGGAGGATGGTGCTGGCCGTGCTGGCGGAGACGCCGGCTGGTTCCAGGAGGGGCTGGGCGAAGGTGGTCATCGCGACGAAGACGCCGAAGGGGAACATCGCCAGGACGCAGAGGCGGCGGATGAGGGGGTCGCTCCAGGCGGTGCGGAGGGCGTTGCGGTCGGGGCGGGTCGTGGCGGGTTTGTGGTCCGCGGGGAGGCGGAGGGCCAGCAGAAGGGCGACCGCGGCGACGACGGAGAAGACGGCTGACACGACCAGTACGACGGGAAGCTGGTTGCCCGAGGCAAAGATCGCGGAGAGCACGAAGGCGATGACCATGCCGGCGAAGATGCTGGCGGTACCGACCGCGATCCCGGTGGGACGGTCGCGGACCCGGAGGTAGCGCCCGGTGATGCCGGTGACGGCGTTCAGCACCAACGGCTGCGCGACCGAGGCAACGATCTGCCCGGCCAGGAGCCAGGTGTAGGTGTCCCCCAGCCGGATCAGCGCACCGACGGCGGTCAGCAGAGCGCCGACCAGCAGGGACGCCCGGAACCAGCGGTCGAGGAGCAGGCCCGCAGGGATCGCCAGTACGACGTACAGCAGAGGAAAGACCTGGGCCAGCCAGCCGATGGCGTTCTCGCTCACGTCGTACCGGTCGGCGGCGACGGTCGTGACGCCCGCGAAGTTGAGCCAGACGAGCTGGGTCGCGGCGCCGACCAGGGAGTACGCGACGATCGGCGTCCAGCGGCTGCGCAGCATTACCGAACAGTAAGGCCTTCCCCCGCCAGTCGGCGAGCTTCTGGAGAAATCCGGCCTCAGGCCAGCGCGAGCTATTCCTTGACCGCCGCGACCAGCGCGGCGTCGGTGGTTTTGAAGTGTTTCGCCAGCGCCTGGTCGCGGGCGGTCGGGTCGTCCGGGGACTTGGCGAGCTCGGCGTAGAAGGCGTTCACGCGGGGCAGCCCGTACGTCGTGACGAGGTGCTCGACGATCAGCCAGCTGACGCCGTAGCTCTGTTCGTCGTACGCGCCGTGGAAGACGCCGTCGATGGGGAGGACCTTCAGCTTCGGCAGGCCCTCGCGGCGGATGGCGCGGCGGTGGTCGGCGAGCCACTGGGTGTGGCCCTCGTCGGCGGTGAGCTCCATCTCGACGTACTCGGCGAAGCCCTCGACGAGCCAGGTCGGAGCACCGTGGCCGAGCGGGGACAGGGCGGCGTGGGTGAACTCGTGCGCCAGCAGGAAACGGTCGGCATCGGAGCGTTCGCTCGGGTGGATGACGACGCGGCTCCCGTTCACCTTGAACTGGGTCGCCTCGGCGTTGATCGGCGTGTAGTTCTGGACCGCGACGGCCGCCGCCGGGTGGCCGCCGGTCTCCCACTCCGCGGCGAAGGACCGGCCGTCGCCCAGGGCAACGATCAGGATCCCGGCCTGGGCCCGCCGCGTCGCAGCCCGTACGGCGGGCGTCGCGATCCGGGCCTCGCGCAACAACCGCCGCCCGTTCGCGCGTTCGGACGGCGGAACGATCACCAGGACACCGGGTCCGCGAACCACCTCGAGCGGGCCGAGGTCCCACGGCTCGCGGGTCTTGCCGCGATCGGCCTCGGCGGCCAGGTCGTCGTCGTCCACGAGCAGCCACCGGCCGTTGCGTTCGGCAAACGTGTAGCCGACCGGGACGTAGCGCGCCGCGGTGTCGATACCGTTGACCTGGACCAGCATCATGATCCGGAAGGCGTACGCGTTCGCGCCGTGCTGCGCCTGTTTCTCGGGCACCCAGCCCGCCTCGCGCCGGTAGGTCAGCGTGCGCAGGCCGATCTTGCGCAGGTTCCCGAACACCTGCTGGTGCCGCGCCCGCAGCTTGGCGTTGCCCGGATCGAGCTGCCCCAGAAAGGCCGGCAGCTTCCCGCCGAGCACCGCCGCCGCCCGCGCCTTCAGCAACGCGTCGACCTGCGCGACCATCCGCGCCTCCGAAGGCGTCGCAGCAACGGTCGGCGTCACCAAGGCCGGCACCGACGACGTCACGGCTCGCTCGTCCGGCCGTCGTACGGCCCAGGTCACCGCGGAAGCGGCAACAGCCAGTACGACGACGCCCGCGGTCCACAGCACCCGCCGCCGGGTCCTGAAATCCCCACCCATGTGTTGTCTCCCCAACCCACCCCACCCAGTGCGCAAAGGCTACAGCCCCGTTTGGCCTGCTCGGGTTGAATCGATCCATGACGAACCTGAGGAGCCCGTACGACGACCTGGCCGACGCCTACCACGCCACCGTCGATCCCGACGGCGGTGGCCTGACCGATCCGACGCTCGACGAACTCCTGGGCGACCTGCACGGCCGGCGGGTCGCGTCGATCGCCTGTGGACAAGGCCGCGACACCCGCCGGCTCGCCGATCTCGGCGCGACCGTCGTCGGCGTCGACGCGTCCGAGACGCTCCTGGCCCACGCCCGAAGGCTCGAGCAGGACAGCCCGCGCGGCATCGAGTACGTGCACGGCGACGCGCAGCGGCTCGACGGACTGGACGACGCGTCGTACGACGGCGCGCTCTGCTACATGGCGCTGATGGACATCCCCGAGCTCGAGCCGGCGCTGCGGTCGGTCGCGCGGATCCTGAAGCCCGGCGGCTGGTTCATCGCGTCGATCGTGCACCCCTGCACCAAACCACCGGCGCACGGCGAGTTCATGGACCACACGACCGGCGAGGCCCGCCGCGTCACCGGCCGGTACTTCGAGGAGGGCCCGTACGACAGCGTGACCCGGTGGGAGATCCTGCCGCGGGTGTCGTACCACCGCACGCTCTCGACGTACGTGAACACGCTGGTCGCGGCGGGCCTGGCCGTCGAGCGCCTGGCCGAGCCGGTCGGCGATCGGCCGGTCTGGCGGGAGGCGCCCGGGCTGCTCTACCTGCGCTGCCGCCGGGTGGATTCTTAACGCTGTGAACTCTTGACGCCACGCAGCGTTCCGCGATTCACTGATCGCGACTTCGGTCAGCTCTCTTCTTTAAGAACACCTTCGTACGACCGCCCCCGGAAGGTGTCACCCGCAGGACGCTTGGCGTGCTGACTTTTCGGGGGTACCGCCCAGGACCCGTCCGAAAGGAATCCGCCCCCATGAAGGCTTTTTCTTCACCTTGGATCAAGCTTCGAACCCGATGGGCCGTCGCCGGTCTGGCCGTCGCCACGGCCGCTGCCGGCGCCGTCGTCGCCCCGTCGGCCGGAGCCGTCACGCAGTCCGAGGCCGCCGCCGCTGCCCCCAGCGCCGCGGCCGCCCTGCCGAGCGGATTCCGTAGCGTCGGCTACATGCCGTCGTGGGCCGGCGACGTGAACGCCATCCAGTACTCGAAGCTGACCCACATCAACTACGCGTTCGCGCTGCCGAACTCCAACGGCACCCTGCAGGGCATCGAGAACACCTCGAAGCTGTCGCAGCTGGTCAGCCGCGGCCACGCCGCCGGCGTCAAGGTCTCGCTGGCGATCGGCGGCTGGAACGACGGCAACGACTCCGCGTTCGAGGCGCTGGCCGGCAACTCCGGCGCCCGGACGACGTTCGTGAACAGCGTCATGGGCGTGATCAACCAGTACGGCCTGGACGGCGTCGACATCGACTGGGAGTACCCGGACCCGGGTCAGTCCGGCAACAACTACACCGCGCTGATGCAGCAGCTCAGCAACACCCTGCACGCCAACGGCAAGCTGCTGACCGCGGCCGTCGTCTCCGAGGGTGGCACCGCGAACGGCGTCCAGCCGGCCGTCTTCGGGTACGTCGACTGGCTCAACATCATGGCGTACGACGGCGGCACCCCGCACGCCGGTTACGACTGGTCGATCGCCGCGGCGAACTTCTGGAAGAACCGTGGTCTGCCGAAGAACAAGACCGTGCTCGGCGTGCCGTTCTACAGCCGCCCGAACTACACGCAGTACAAGGACATCGTGGCGATGAACCCCAACAACGCCAACGTCGACTGCGTGACCATCAACGGCGCCCAGAACTGCTACAACGGTGTCCCGACGATCAAGCGCAAGACCCAGTGGGCGGTCGCGAACGCCGGCGGCATCATGAACTGGGAGCTGTCCCAGGACGCCACCGGCAGCGCCTCGCTGGTGACCGCGATCTTCGACGCCGCGGGCGGCACCACCCCGCCGCCGACCGGCGGCAAGACCGGCCCGATCCGGGGCCTCGGCGGCAAGTGCATTGATGTTGCCAGCGGCAACAGTGCGAACGGCACCGCGGTCCAGCTGTGGACCTGCAACTCCTCCACCGCCCAGACCTGGACCGTCGGCGACGGCACCGTCCGCGCCCTCGGCAAGTGCCTGGACGTCGCCGCCGCCGGTACGACGAACGGCAGTCAGGTGCAGCTCTACGACTGCAACGGCACCGGCGCCCAGGGCTGGCAGCCCCAGTCCAACGGCACCCTGCTCAACCCGGCCTCCGGCCGCTGCCTCGACGCCACCGGCCAGAGCTCGGCCGACGGCACCCGCCTGCAGATCTGGGACTGCGCCCGTACGGCGAACCAGCTGTGGACGCTTCCCGCCTGATCAGCAACCCCTGACGCCCCGTCCCCTTGCTGGGGCGGGGAGGGTGAAGTTGATCAGCGATCCCTCCCGCTCCGTCGTCGCGGTCGGCCAGTGGCGGCGGACGGTGCGTAGTACGGCGCCGTTCGCCGCGCTGACGATCACGAGGAACTGGGCCGCTCCGACCTTCGCGGCGTGTTCCGTTGCCTCACGCAACAAACGCTCGCCCAGCCCGCGGCCTTGGTCGCTCTCGGCAACGATCACCGCGAACTCGGCCGTCGGGCGGGCGGCGCCCCTGACCCATGCCCACATCGCATGGCCGACGATCCGGTCGTCGCGCTCGGCGACCCAGGCGGCGCCGTCCGGGCTGGCCAGGTGGCGTACGAGCGCCGGGCGCGGCGGGCTTCCGATCGGCGTCTGGAAACGGTGGTACAGGTTCTGGTCGGACATCCCTGCCAGCATCCGCGCGATCGCGTCCTGATCCGTTACGTCCGTACGCCGGACCACGAGTGTTCCTGCCAAGTCGACTGTCACTCGACCACCATCGGCCGGGTCCGCACACAAACGGTCGACGAACGATGAACTACAGATCCAGCCCGGGCTCGATCCCCCGCGGCTCGTCCAGGTACTGCTCCAGCCACTTCTCCGGAGGCTCGGCCAACCAGTCGTGGCCGAAGATCACCGCCGGAAGCTCGGCTCCGGCCAGCTCGTACTGCCCGAGGTACCGCATCGCACCCCGCCACGAGGTCGCGTCGGTCGTCACGACGTACGACGCCGCGAGCCCTGCCTCGTGCAGCCAGGCGCGCAGCATGCGCGCGTGGATCGCGTCCAGAACGGGCGACGGCCCCGACTCCCCCGCCGGGCAGACCACGTGACGAAGCACGCCGATGTGCGCCCCCGGCGGCAGCTCCATCCGCTCGTGGAGGTCCCGCCAGATCAGCGCCAACTCGGGATCGCCGTCGGACTCGGGGCCCTTCAAGGTCAGCCAGCTCATGAAGCCCCGCAAGCGCCCGGTCCGCCGGCACCTCAGGACGTGGAACGCCTCCGGCTGACGGTCGAGCCAGAACCGCACCGACCTCGCCACAGCGTCCCCGTGCAACTTGCGCGCCAGAGCAACGAGCTCAGCCGGAACAGCCTTCCCCGTCTCCAGGTCGTTGCCCCCGGCCCATGACACGTACCGCGACGAGATCCCACCCGCCCGGCACAGGTGCCCGATCGTCCGTACCGCCTCCACCCCGGCGTACGGCGTGACGCTCTCCCGCAGCACCTTGCCCAGCACGTACCGGCGGATCTGCTGATGCATCCGCGCGTACCCGGCAAGATCCCGCCAGTGCAGGTGGTCGTCGAGCGCTTCCCGCAGTACGCCGTTGATCTCCAGCCCGTAGCTGACCGACTCGACGCTCGGGTGCGACCGCAGCCAGTCGAACAGCTCGGCCGAGTCGCCGTCCGGCAGGACCTCGCGGAGCAGATCCTCGGTCGTGTTCCGCGCGTGGGCGCACACGTGCAGCGCCCGCCGGTGCAGCGCGGACGGCACCTCTCCAGCCAGTACGGCGACCACGGTGTCGACGACGTACCGGGCAGCGTCGCGCCGGGAGCCCTGGCCGGTCGACGAAAGGCTGACCTCCGCGGCCAGGGTCAGGGCGAACGGGTTGCCGTCGGCAAAGTTCACGATCGCGTCGCGGGTGCCGGGGTCGACGCCGCGGGCTTCGACCAGTTCCGTGGCCTCGGCGGTTGAGAGGCCCTCCAACCGGTGAACTGCCCAAGAGCCGCTCAGCCAGCCGATGCCCGGCTCGCCCGTGCTCGCGATGACGACGACGGAGTCGCTGGGCAGCTTGGGAAGCCAGGTCTCCGGCGGCGCCGGGGAGTCGATCATCACCACCGGGGCGGTGACGGTTGACAGGTCCTCCACGAGGTCGTCGGTCAGCCACCAGGCCTGGCGACCGAGCGCTTGAGCATCCTCGAAGAGCTGGCGCAGCAGAGCGGACTTGCCGATGCCGGTCGGGCCGCACAGCACCATCACCGCAGGCTCGTCGCTGTCGAGCAGCGCGCGAAAGGCAGCTCGCTCAACCGCCCGGCCGACATACCTCCGACCGGTCCGGACAGAGGCGGAGCCAACCACGGGCACGCCGCCCCCGGGCCCGAGAGCCCCAGCCACCTCGCCCCGCCCGAGAGCCCCCGTCACCTCATCCAGCTCACCCTCCGCCCGCAGGATCCTCTCGTGAATCCCCTGCACCCCACCCCCAGGCCGAACCCCCAGCTCCTTCCACAGCAGGTCGTACAGCATCCGGTACACCTCGAGCGCCTCCGCCCGCCGCCCACACCGGTACAGCGCCAGCAGGTAGATCTCGTACAGCGACTCCTCGAGCGGGTGCAGCTGGATCCACAAGGGGACCTCGGCAACGACCTCCGCGGGCTGCCCGAGCTCCAGCCGGCACTCCAGCAACTCCTTTGCCGCCGACAACTTCAGCTGCTCGAGCCGGAACCGCTCACGCTCCGCGGCCTCACCCGGTACGCCGGCCAGCGCCGTCCCGGTCCACAGATCGAGCGCAGTCTCCAAGGTCTCGGCCGCGGCCGCGAGCTCTCCCGCACCGCGCTCCCGCCGCGCCGTCTTGATCAGCTCGGCGAACTCGGTCGCGTCGACCACGAACCGCGACGCGTCCAGCGCGTAGCTGCCCGACTGGAACGTGATCACCGGGCCCGGCAGCACCCGGCGCAGGCGCGAGATGTAGGTCCGGACCACGGTCTCGCCGGTCGGCGGCGCGTGCTCGCCCCACAGCCCGTCCACGAGCGCGGCGCTGCTCACGAAGCTCCCGTTGGTTGCCCAGAGCATCGTCAGGACGGCCTGCTGCTGCGGCGACCCCAGGTCCAGTTCGTCGTTACCCGCCCGGAGCCCCGGCGGCCCGAGCAGGGTGAGCCGATCCACGGGTCAGCCTTGAGGCCGGCGGGGTCTGGGCGTCAGGTAGATCGCGTTCACCCACACCTGCGTGAGGATGTCGACCAGCCGGCCCTCGGGCAGCGACGGCTCCTCGCCCATCGAGCCGGCCTGCATCGCCCGCTCGTTCATCAGGCTGAGCGCGATCGCCAGCTCCCTCGCCGGTACGCCGGCCGGCGCGACACCGCGTTCCCGCTCGAACTCGATCGCCTTGGTGATCCGGCGGACCCAGCGCTCCATGATCGCGGTCCACAGCTCGCGGATCTCCGGGTTCGCCGCCCGCGACTGGGCGACCGCGGCAACGACCGCCCGGTGCTCGCCCCAGGTCTGGACCGACGCCTGGATCGCCGACCGCCACTGCTCGTACGGGTCGCCGCCGGCGTCCTCGAACCGCTCGTTGGTCGCCGCGAACGACGCCTCCGCCATCCGGTCGAGCAGCGCGAGCACCACCGCGGCCTTGGAGGAGAAGTAGAAGTAGAACGCCGGCCGCGAGATCCCGACGCTCTTCATCAGGTCGTCGATCGAGACGTCCTGCAACGGCCGCTCGCCGAGCAGTTGCTGCGCGGCGTCCAGGATCGCCCGCTCGCGGTCGTCCCCCGACACCCGAGGCGTCCGCCTGCTGCGACTCCGCACCGGCTCATAGTCAGACACAGCTTCGACGGTACAGCTCGTCAGCCTTTTCAACAACTCGTCACTAGACCTGACACATTGTCAGTTCCAGCACGTCCAGCGCCGCGTCCCGGCCCGTCTCGGCGGCGATCCGCAGCGGGCCCGGCCGGCGTTCGGTCCGTCCGATCCGAAGGCTGCCGAGCGGCGGGCGGATCTGCAGCGTCGCGGGGTGCGAGGCCAGCAGTTGCTCCTCCTCGGTCCGCATTTCCTTGCTGCGCAGCCACAGTCCGTACGCACCCGGCGCGTGCTGCGCGAACCAGCGCGCGACCAGCAGGCGCTGGGCGCGTGACGGCGTCGACGACGTTTCGTCCGTACGCCGGGTGCGCAGCGCGACGATGTGCGTCGCCTGCTGGGCGAGCGCCGTACGGACCGGGATGCCCTCGCTCAAGCCGGCGTCGACGTACCCGCGACCGCCGATCTCGACCGGTTCCCCGGCGAGGAACGGCATCGCCGTCGAGGCGCGGAGCGCGGTCTGCAGGGTCGCCTGGTCGGTGATCCGATCGTGCAGGTCGACCGCGTCGCCGGTCAGGGCGTCGGTCGCGATCGGATGGAACTCGACCGGGTTGTCGAGCACCTCCTGGAAACCCATCGGCATGATCTCGGTGTAGACCGTGTGGATCAGGTGGCGGGTGTCGATCACCGGAAGGCGGCGCAGCACGCGCCGCGGGTTGATCGTGGTCGCCATGATGGCCGGCGTCCACCACGCGTGCAGCGTGCTCTCCGCGCGGCCGCACAGCAGCCACGCGCCGTTCAGCGCACCCGCGGAGCTGCCGTACACAGCGTCGAACATCGGCAGCAGCCCCAGCCGCTCGATCGCCACGGTCATGCCGGAGGAGTAGGCGCCCCGCGAGCTGCCGCCCTCGATCAGCAGCACCAGCCGTGCGTCGTCGCGCCGGTCCCCCGGCGTGCTCCCTTGGGCCTTACGGTCACGCAGCAACTCCAGTACGTCGGTCACAGAACCTTTATAGGCTGCGACCTGTCAACAAACGATCAACCGAGGAGATGAGCTCCGGATGCAGTTCCTGGTTTCCGTGATCGACGACAAGGTCACCCCCGGCAGCACCGACCGCGAGCCGTTCATCAGCGCGTTCAACGACCGCCTGATCGCGGAGGGGTACTGGGTCTTCGCGGGTGGCCTCGCGGAGACCGACGCGGCCACGGTGATCGACAACCGCGGCGAGCAGCCGGTGTTCAGCGACGGGCCGTTCGTGGAGTCGAAGGAGTACCTCGCCGGAGTCTGGGTCTGGGAGGCTCCCACCCTCGAGAAGGCCCTCGAGCTCGCTACCGAGGCGTCCGAGGTCTGCGACCGCAAGATCGAGGTCCGCCCGTTCCAGTGAGCTGCGTCTACGAACTGTAGATCCGATTGACGTTCCATCAATTTTGCTGACACCATGTCAAACATGAGCGATGGCGTGCGGTTCGACCTGCTCGGACCCTTGCGGGCCTGGAGAGGTGACGAGGAGCTGGAGCTCCGGTCGCACCTGCAACGGTCCGTGCTCGCCGTACTACTGCTCGGGAAGCGGCGACAGGTGTCGACCGACGAGATCATCGCCGCGGTCTGGGGAGCCGGCGCGCCGCGCAGCGCGCTGATGGCGACCCGTTCGTACGTCAGCCGCCTGCGTCTGCTGCTCGACGGGATCGAGATCCGTGCCACCGGCGGCGGTTACCAGCTGATCGTCGACCCGGCGATGGTCGACGTGTCGGTGTTCCGCAAAACGAGAGCCGCCGCCCGAGCGGCTCGCGAACGAAGAGATCTCACCGAGGCCGCCCGCCTCCTGGACGCCGCCCTCGCACTGTGGAAGGGCCCAGCCCTCCAGGGCCTGACCGGCCCGTTCTTCGACTCACGCCGTACGTGGTTGGAGGAGCAGCGCTCGATCGCCCAGCAGGACAGTTGGTCCCTGGCCATCGAGCTCGGCCGCCACGACGAGGCGATTGCCGACCTGACCGAGGCCACCGCCGCCAACCCGTACCACGAACGCCTGTGGGAGCTGCTGATGCTCGCCCTCACCCACGCCGGCCGCCGCGACGACGCCCTGGCGGCGTACGACCGAATCACTCGGATCCTCGACCAGGACCTCGGCCTGGAACCCGGCCCGGGGCTCCGCAAGACCCGCGCCTCGATCGCCTCTCCCCTGACCCACCGATCGGTCGCCTGAGGCCGTGACGTGACGACGGTGGACCTACGGGACTCCCTCGCGCGACTGAGACGACGATGCCTCCTCCCTCGGACGAGCGAGGACCCGGCGCGCGCCGTGCGGCAGACTGAGCGGATGGCCGGACCGTTGGAACGCCTTGGCGACCCGGGAGTGCGGGACCGGCTGATCGACGTCGGCCTGGTGCTCGCGGTGGCGATCGCCTCGGCGGTGCCGTTCGTCGACCCGGCGCCGGGATCGGTGACCGCGCTCGGCGTCGTACTGAACCTCGCGACCATCGTCCCGCTGCTCTGGCGTCGCCGCGCGCCGTTTGCCGTGATGGTGATCGTCGGCACCGCCGCCACCCTCGTCTCGCTCCACCACAGCCCGGGCCAGAACCTCCAGTACGCCGGCCTGCTGGCGATCTACACCGTCGCCAGCCTCGGCCGGAAGACGTGGCAACGGGTCGGCGTCCTGGCCGTCATCGTCGTGACGTTCCCGCCGGCGTCCCTGCTGCTGAAGCACAACGAGCTCGACGAGTTCATGTTCACCTTCCTGCTGCCGCTGGCGGCGTACCTGCTCGGCTCGCTGGAGCGGACCCGGCGGCAGAACGCCGAGATGCTGCGCGACCGCGCCGATCAGCTGGAGCGCGAACGCCGCGCCGAGGCTGCCCGGGCCGCCGCCGAGGAGCGGGCCCGGGTCGCCCGCGACATGCACGACATCCTGGCTCACGCGGTCACCCTGATGGTGGTCCAGGCCGAGGCCGGGCCGGTCGTCGTACGGAGTGATCCGGCGCGGGCGGAGCGGTCGTTCGAGGCGATCGCGGACGCGGGGCGGGACGCGATGGCGCAGCTGCGGCGGCTGCTCGGCGTACTCAAGGCCGACGAGGCGCAGCGCCTGCCGCAACCGACGCTGGCCGAGCTGCCCGAGCTCGTCCAGGGGCGGGCGGTGCTGACCGAGACCGGGGAGCGGCGGGCGGTGCCGCCCGACGTCGAGCTCGCGGTCTACCGGATCGTGCAGGAGTCGTTGACCAACACGGTCAAGCACGCGCACGCCCGGCAGGTCGACGTACGGCTGGCCTGGGGGCCGACGTTGGAGGTGACCGTGACAGACGACGGAAACGGGCCTGTGGCAACTAACACTGGCGGGCACGGACTGGTCGGGATCCGTGAGCGGGCCGCGGCGTGCGGCGGTACGGCGCAGGCCGGGCCGCGACCTGGCGGTGGGTTCGAGGTGCGGGCGGTTCTGCCTTGTCCGGAAGGGGTTCGATGATCAGGGTGGTGCTGGCCGACGACCAGGAGCTCGTCCGCAGCGGCTTCGCGATGATCCTGGAGGCGCAGCCCGGGATCGAGGTGGTCGGTGAAGCGGCCGACGGCGCCGAGGCTGTCGAGCTGGTCCGCGCACTCCGGCCCGACGTGGCGCTGCTCGACGTACGGATGCCGCGCGCGGACGGCCTCGCCGCCGCCCGGACGATCTGCGCCGGTACGCCGACCAAGGTGATCATGCTGACCACCTTCGACTCCGACGACTACGTGTACGACGCGCTGTACGCCGGCGCGAGCGGGTTCCTGCTGAAGGACGTCCGCCGCGACGACCTCGTGCACGCCGTCCGGGTGGTCGCGGCCGGCGACTCGCTGCTCGCGCCAAGCGTGACCCGGCGGCTGATCGCGGACCTCACCCGCAACCGTCCGCGCGCCGGTCGCGCCACCGAACTGGGCGTGCTGACCTCGCGCGAGCGGGAGATCCTCGTGCTGCTCGGCCGCGGCCTGTCGAACGCGGAGATCGCCACCGCGCTGACCGTCAGCGAGCACACCGTGAAGACGCACGTCAGCAACACGCTGACCAAGCTCGGCCTGCGCGACCGCGTCCAGGCTGTCATCGCCGCCTACGAGACCGGCCTGATCACTCCCACGAGCTAGAGCCCTGGCCGATCTCCCTCGCTTCGGCGATGTGTCCGGGGTGGCCCGCGCCGAAGCATGGTCACCATGACCAAACTCCTAGTCGCCGCACCCGCCCTCTTCGTTGCCTACGGCACCGCCCGCCTGATCGACGGTATCGACGGATCCCATGGCCCTGGTCCCGCGTGGACCGTCGGGCACGTGCTCTTCCTGATCGCCTTCGTCCTGTACGCCGGGGTGCTGCTGCACCTGCGACGCCTTGTCGGCGATCGCCCGGTCGCACGCCCCTTGGCCACCGTCGCGACCGTCGTCGGCCTGATCGGCGTCCTGGCCTTCCTGCGCGTCACCGTCATCGACCTGATCGTCGGCTTCCGCGCCGCCGACCGCCCGGAGATGTCCCGCCTCGGCGGCGAGTACGACCGCTGGCCCGGCAACCTCGGCCTCTACGAGCCGCTCCACACCGTCGGCCCGCTGCTGTTCCTGATCGGCCTTCTGACCCTCGCGATCCTGCTCGCAACCGCCCGCAAGCTCCCGGCCTGGTCCCCGGTCGTCCTCGTCCTCGGCTTCGTCGCCATCACCGCGAACCTCGACCTGATGCCCCTCGGCGGCCTCCTGCTCCTGATCGCGATCCTGCCGCTGACCAGAGCTGCTCGCCCGGCCGGCAAGACCGCGGTCACTATCTGAAAGGCAGCCAGATCGACGTACCGCTCACGACTCCGGCTGCGTGGACACTGTCGCGGCCAGTTCGCGGACCTCGTGAGCAACGGCGGGCCACAGAGCGGCTGGGATGTCGTGGCCGACCCCGGGGAAGGTCACGAGCCGGGCTCCGTCAACCGCATGGGCGGTTGCGTGGGCCGCCGTGACTCGCAGGATCGGGTCCTGCTCGCCGTGCAGCACCAGCAGCGGACGGCTCAGCTCGCGCAATCTGGGGCCGTGCCACTGGGCGCCGATCTGGCGGCTCTGCGCCTTCTTGTCGCGAGGCCCACTGTCCACCTCCGCCTCGACCCACGCGCGGGCTGCTGCCTCGTCGAAGAGGTAGTCGGGCGAAGCGATGCCGCGCCAGACCGCCAGGCTCGCCGCGATGTCTCCCTCTCGTCCCTCGGGGAACTTGGTCCGCGCGAGCTTGGCCAGCAGACCGAGCCGCAGGTAGCGCAGAACCCCGAGCCCGGAGACATCACTGGGCAGCGCCGCCGAGGACGTCAGGCTGAGCACCCGGTCCGGGTGGCGCAGCGTGAGCCGCTGAGCGATCGCCCCACCCAGCGAGTGACCGAAGATGTGGGCCCGCTCCCATCCGAGCGCGTCCAGTACGGCGATGGCGTCGTCGGCCATGTCCTCCGAGGTGTAGGCATCGCCGCGCTTGCCGAACAGCGCCTTGAAGGGGTTGGAGGTGGAGGTGTCCGGCATCCGGCTGGACTCGCCGGCGTCGCGCTGGTCGTAGCGGGCCACCGCGAACCCGGCGTCGGCGAACGCCTCGCACAACCCGGCCGGCCACCAGAACCGGGCGGTGGCCAGACCCATGATCAGCAGCAGCGGCTCACCCTGCGAACCCTCCAACTGGTCGAAAGCCACGGCCACCTCGCCGTTGTGGGCGTGCTCGGTCGCAGTCCACCGGCGGTGCGGTCGCATCTCGGTCATGGCAACTCCTCTCGTACTGCGATCAGTGTTCGCAGTTGTTTGCCACTAATGTACTGCATACGGCGTTCGCAGAAGAGGAGAGGTCATGCCCGAGCAACCCACCGCGAGCATCTGGCTACGTCCCGAACGGGCCGGCCGAGGGCCGGCCCCGACGTTCGACCGCGAGCGCCTCGCCGCCGCCGGGATCGCGCTGGCCGACGCGCACGGCCTTGCCGCCGTCACGATGCGGGCAGTCGCGCGGGAGCTCGGATCAGGGCCCGCGTCCCTGTACCGCTACGTCTCCACCCGCGAGGAGCTGCTGGAGCTGATGATCGACCAGGTCAACAGTGCGATCTCGTACGCCGGGCTCGGATCCGGGCGGTGGCTCGACGACATGCTGGCGCTGGGCCACCAGAGCAGGCTTCGCTATCTCGAGCACCCCTGGCTTCTCGACGCGCTCGCGTCGAGAAGCCCGCTGGGACCACAGGCGATCGCCTACCTGGAGGCCGCGCTCGCCGCGCTCGCCGACCTGCCGGGCCCGCCGCGGGCCAAGATGGAGGCCATCGGGGTGTTCAACGCCGTGGTCGCCGCTCTGGCTCGCACCGAGATCACCCAGCGCCTCGCCGGACGGACCATTCCGCTGTGGCAGCAGGCGCAGACGGAGTACCTCGGCCAGGCCATCTCCTCGGGTCGGCATCCGCACCTGGCGGCCGCCCTGGCCGACCAAACCCCTGCCACCGATCAGACGGCGGAAGACCTCTTCGACCGGATCCTGAGCCGTATCCTGACCGGCCTTCTCCAACGCGCGGATTGAGGGTGAGCCCCTCGCGATCAAGGAGTCCGCTGCAGCGCGGCGCAGTCCCGTAGCCCGTTGACCCGAGCCCGCTCCATGTCGGCTTCCGCTGGAGTGAACTCCGTCGGCTGACGGGTTTCGGGCGACAAGGTGGTCGGGGTGAAGTCGCGGTCGACAACGGTTCGGCCGTGCAGGGTGAGGTTCAGTACGCCGCCTCGCCAGTCCTCCGGGGTCAGCAGGCCGGAGCCCCAGAGCAGGTTTCCCATGCCGTAGGCAACGAATGACTTGCCGAGGTAGCCCTGGCCCTGGAGAACGTGGGCGTGGGCGCCGACCACCACGTCGGCGCCGGCGGCGGTCAGGTCGGCGGCGAAGGAACGCTGGTCCGCCGTGGGGCAACGGTCGTGCTCCGATCCCCAGTGCGCGGTGACGACCACCACGTCGCTCGTCGTGCGAGCGGCGCGTACGGCGGCGAGGGCCTGGCGGCGGTCGACGGCCAGCGCGAGGCCGGGGCGGTTCTTCGTCGCGGTCCACTCGTCGGCGAGGTCCGAGACCTGGCTGAACGCGAAGACGGAGACGCGGATGCCGCGAATCGTCGTACGCCAAGGGGCGTAGGCCTGGGCGGCGTTGCGGCCGCCACCCACCGTCGGCAGGCCGCCTCGCCAGGCCGCGGACATCGTGTCGAACAGGCCGACCTGGCCGTAGTCGAGGGTGTGGTTGTTGGCGAGGCTGATGAGATCGACGCCGGCCGACTTGATCGCGGTCACCGCGCGAGGGTCGGTGCGAAACAGGTAGCGCTTGTCCTGCGCGGCTCCGCGGGTGGTGATCGGGGTCTCCAGGTTGACGATGGCCAGATCCGCGCTCGACAGCTCGTCGACGACCGGACCGAAGGCGGTCCTCGGGTTCTGCTCGAGCAGCTTCTGGGTCTTGTCCTCGAAGTTGACGTCACCACCGAACGCCAGCGTCAACGACGGCCCCTCGGCCCGTACGTGCGGGTCCGCCTCGAGCTCCCCAGCGGTGCAGCCGGCCAGCAGGAGCAGCAGAAGCAGACAGGTGCCCAGGGCCCTCATTCGAGTCCTCGCTTGAGTCGTGGCGCGAGCGGTTTCTCGACGTACCGGTTGATCAGGTACGCCGCGACGATCATCGCGAGGGTGGTGCCGCCAACCAGGAGGTACTTGTTCACCTGGTCACCGAGCCGCTCGAAGACGATGAAGCCGATGTGCGCGTGGATCAGGTAGAGCGGGTAGGTCAAGGCGCCGAGGGCAACGAACCACGGCCGCGCCAGCCGGCTGGTGAGGCGCAAGGCGACCGCGAGCATCACCGCGAAGACGAGCACGATCGGCCCGACGACGACCGGCGTCTTCAGCGCGGTGTGGAAGCGGTCCTCGACATCACCCGCGAACTGCACGCCGCGGTACACCGCGTTGACCAGGCAGAGCCCGACGAGGATCAGCCAGGACGGCCGCGGCCCGAACCGGTAGATCATGCACAACGCCATCCCGGCGATGAAGTAGTGCGAGTACTGCGTGTTGAGGATCAGGTCCGCGCCCGCCGGCAGCACGCCGAGCTGGAAGACAGCGGTGAGCGCGAGCCAGCTCCAGATCACGATGCCGACCCGCTTCGTCGTGATCGTGAAGAACGTCATCACGAGGATGATCAGGTAGAAGCGCAGCTCGGCCCAGAGCGTCCAGTACACGACGTCGACGTTCTCGAGGTCGGCCAGCGAGTTGAACATGGTCAGGTTGCCGAGGTACTGCACCAGGCCGATCGGGAACCGCCCGGCGCCGAACAGCACCGAGACCACGGCGGTCAGCGTCACCGCCACCCAGTACGCCGGGTAGAGGCGCACGACCCGCGAGACGAGGAAGCTGCGCGGCGTACGGTCCCAGGCCGACAGCAGGACGACGAAGCCGCTGATCATGAAGAACAGGTCGACGCCGAGGTACCCGTACCTGGCCAGCAGTCCCGGCACTTCGAAGCCGAGCGGCGAGACCACCTTGTAGTAGCCGGCGAACAGGTAGTGGTACAGGACCACCGCGCACGCCGCGAAGATCCGCAGCAGGTCGATCTCGTACAGCCGGCCGGTACCCACCTGGGCAGCACGCTGCTGCCCCGCCACCAGACTCATGCGGCCAACCTATCCAGCTGGACCTGCCGTGATCGTCAGCCTAAAGGTGTAAAGAGGAGTCAGACCAAAGGAGTAGGCGCCCCCGCCGCGGACCGGCGGGGACGCCCTGGTCGATCAACGAACGACGAGCTCGAACGGGTAGGTGTAGCCGGCGTCGACCGGCAGCCCCTGCGCGCTGGTCGAGGCCGCGACCCACCAGCGGAACTGGTGCGTACCCCTGCGGTTGAAGGCGAACGGGCCGCTCTGCGCGGAGCCCCTGGACAGCGTGCGGTACATCAGTCCTTGCCACTGGCCGCTGGTGTTCTTGAACTGCAGCGCGACCCGGTGCGACCCGTACGGCGCGACCGTCACGCTCGCGTTCGGCTGCTCGCCGAGCGAGATCTCGGAGTCCCGGAAGCCGGCACCGACCACCTGCGGCGTGGCCCGGATGGTCTTGGTGGCACTGATGGTCTGGTAGATCACCGCGCTGTGGCCGACGCCCGACTCGACCAGGATCGCCCGGTAGTCACGCGCACCGGTGTTGGTGATCACGAACTTGTAGTTGCCCTTGGCATCGGTCCAGCTGGAGCCGATGGAGTACCAGGGGCCGGTCGCGGAGTTCCGGCCGTGCAGCGCCATCGTGTGCTGGTAGAGATCGGCGGTGTCGGCGACCGTGGTGCAGTTCCCGGCCGCCGGGTCCTTCAGCTTGCTCAGCGCGATCGAACCGGTCATCGTCACCTTGGCACCGTAGATACCGGTCGCGGGGGTGTTGAAGGCCACCGCCGCGGTCCGCGCCCGGACGGTCGTCAGCTTGCTCTCGCCCCACTCGTTGGCGAGCACCAGGTCGACCGAGTACGCGCCGTTCTGGGCCGGCACTTTGCCGTACCGCTCGGTGGTGGCCGGCAACGACACGTTCTCGCACTGGGCTTGAGTACCCGCCTTCACCCGCGTCAGCCGCGGCGTGATCTTCGCCGGGGCCGTGCTGTCCAGCGGATCGTTCGGCGTCGTGTCCATCGCCGGGTCCGCCTCGAACTGCCACTGCAGCACGCCTTGCACCATGCCCGGGAGCATCGCCGTCTCGCCGCGCAGGTACCGGTCGAAGCTCGCCGACCGGGCACCCGCCGTACTCGGGTCGGCCACCAGGATCCGCGCCGTGCTCGCCGCGTCGTGCGTCGGCTTCAACGCCGCCACCGGTACGACGAGCTCGTTGGCGCCGGCGGCGGTCGTCGTACCGATCCGCTGCGCCTGCTGGCCGCTCACCTCGAGGTAGACGTCGTTGGCGATCCCCGCCGCCTCGGTCCAGCTGATCTTCACCTTGCCCGGCTCGGCCCACGCCACCTTGACCTCGGACACCGCCGACACCCCCGCCGGCGCCGCGTGCGCCACCGTCGGCACCGCGAGCCCACCCACCACGGCCAACGCCGCCAAAGACTTCCTCATCATGCTCTCCCCCAACTCTTGTCCGGCCCCGCAGGTCGAGGCACCGGTAAGACGCCCCGGCACCAGCCAAAGGTTGAGCGGAGAACGCGATGGCCCGAAGGGGCTTGTTGTTCACGCAGCGTCAATCAGTAGACACGTGACGTATGTACTGACTTGCCCGGCGGCTGTCATCCTCGGAGGCGTTCACCTCCGCCCCCGCTCTCGAAAAGAGTGATGAATGAACGATCTTCCGCCCTCCGAACCCGCTCGATCCCCGAAGCGCCGGCACCGGCTGCTCGGGGTCACGCTGGCCACCGCCGCGCTGATGGTGACGTCCGCGGCCGCGGCGTACGCGGCTCCGCCTCCGTCGTTGCCGCAGAACGCCGGCGGCTACGACCAGTCGTTCTCCCCGGCGTACGACTACGACGGCGACGGCTGCTACGCGTCGCCGGCGATCGGCGCCGACGGGACGCTCAACCCCGGGCTCAACCCCACCGGCGCGGTCAACGGCAACTGCCGCGACCAGTCCGACCTGGACAACAGCCAGACCTACTCCCGCTCGAAGTGCAACAACGGCTGGTGCGCGGTGGTCTACGCCAGCTACTTCGAGAAGGACCAGGCCGTCGCCGGCAGCGGTCTCGGCGGGCACCGGCACGACTTCGAGCACGTGATCTCGTGGGTCAACCAGGCCGGCAACCAGGTCGAGTTCGTCACCACGACGCAGCACAGCAGTCAGGTCACGTACCCGCGCTCGCAGGTCCTCTTCGAGGGCTCGCACCCGAAGGTCGTCTACCACAAGGACGGCGCCAGCACGCACTTCTTCCGGCTCGCCAACGGCAGCGACAACCCGCCGGAGAACCATTACCACAGCTGGCGCTACCCGCCGCTCGTCGGCTGGGACGGCTACCCCAGCACCGGCCTGCGCGACACCCTGATGAACGCCGACTTCGGCTCGGCGACCATCAAGATCACCGACAAGGACGACCGGTTCCGCAACCTGCTGAACGCCTCCAAGCCCGGCGGCATCCCCTTCGATCCCTGGGCCTGATCCCGACGCGAGCCGGGCGTTCCGTACGCCCGGCTTGCTCCGGGGGGCGATGGTAGAGGTATGCAGTCGTACCTCCCGTACGCCGACTTCCGCGCGACAGCGCGGGTGCTCGACGCGCGGCGGCTCGGTCGGCAACGCGTCGACACGATCCAGCTCCTGCACGGCCTCACGGTCACCGACCACAACCTGCGCCACCATCCTGCCGTGACGATGTGGGCCGGGTACGAGGAAGCGCTCGTCCGGTACGGCGTGGAGATCTGCGCCGCGTGGACCGCGCCCGGCCGGGCCGACACCTCCGAGCTCACCCTGCGCACCGAGCTCCGCACCGGCTGCGGGATCCACCGCGTCCGCACCCAGCGCCAGCTCGCCGACGCCGGCGAACTACCCCCGTGGCTCGGCGACGAGGACTTCCACCGCAGCCAGCGCTCGGCGCTGCTGCAGAAGAACCCGGCGTACTACGGCCGCTTCTTCGACGACCCTGCCGACCTGCCCGTCATCTGGCCGACCTCGGACCGCAACCCCCGCGGTCAGCGCGACGCACCGAGCTGAGCCTCACCTCTAGTAGACAAATCATCTAGATGTATTGTCTACTACTGGAGTGATCCTCCAACGCATCATCCTCGGGCTCCTGTCGATCGCGCCGATGTCCGGCTACGACCTCAAGCGGCACTTCGACTCGACCGTGAACTACTTCTGGTCGGCCGACAAGGCGCAGATCTACCGCACGCTGGCCGCGCTCGTCGCCGACGGGCTGGTCGAGGTGCGGAAGGTCGCGGGCACCGCCGGACCCGACCGGCAGGAGCACCACCTCACCGCGGCCGGGCGGGCGACCCTGCAGGACTGGCTGGTCTCCGACCTCGACCGCCAGCCGGAGCGGAACGCCTTCCTGGCCAGGGTCTTCTTCGCCGGCGACCTCGATGACACCGAGCTGGCCGAGCTCCTCGAACGCCAGCGCGCAGCAGCCCGTACGACGCTCGCCACCTTGACCGCGGTCCGCCGAGACACCGCGGAACCCACCACCCGCGCCGAGCGACTCCGGCTGGCCACGCTCGACAACGGCCTGCGCCACACCCGCGCCGAGCTCGCCTGGCTGGACGCGCTCGCGAAGGAGCTGTCGTGAGCTTCCCCGAACTGCACCAACCGCAGGAGCCGAGCGGCCACGCGCCCGTCGTACTGCTGCACGGTGGCAACGTCGCGAACTGGATGTGGGACCCGCAACTCCCAGCCCTGAAGGACCGCCTCGTCGTCACTCCACACCTGCCCGGCTTCGGCGAGCGCACCTCGGAGCTCTGGCCGGGGCTGGGCGAGGTGGCCGACGACATCGTTCAGCGCGTCCGCGACCTGACCGGCCACGACCGGTTCCACGTCGTCGGACTCTCGCTCGGCGGCGCCGTCGCCCTCCACTTGGCCGCCCGTCACCCCAAAGCCGCGCTCTCGGTCCTCGCCAGCGGCGTACCGCTGCTGCCGGTCACAGGCATCCCGCGGATCGCCACCCGGCTGCACCTCGCGCTCTGGAGGCAAGCCTGGTTCTGGAAGGCGCAGGCCGCGGCCTTCCGGCTCCCGGCCGACTCCCGCGGCCCGTACGTCGACCACGGACTCTCGGTCCGCAAGGAAACGGCCCGCGCGATGCTCGCCGACGTCCACAGCGGCCGGATCCCCGAAGGACTCAGCACGTACGACGGCCCGCTGCTGCTCGTCGCCGGCGAACGCGAACCGAGAACGGTGCTGCGCTCCCTCGCCGCGGCCGCAACCCTCGTACCGCGGGCGACAACCCGCCTGGTGCCGAACATGCACCACGTCTGGAACATCGAGGACCCGGACCTCTTCGACACGATGATCCGCGACTGGCTCGCCGAGCAGGACTGATCGCAGCTCGGCGGCGACCGACGCGACAGCAGCTCGGCTCGCCAGACCCGTCGGGTCCGGGCAGCCCGGCCCGTTTTCCCGCGGGCCCGCGCCCGTCGTACGGAGGACTGTCCGTCGGAGGCGAGCAAGGACGTGGGCCACGGAAAGACCAGCGGATCAGTGCTCAGCTGCCAGTTGTCTCCGACCTCGCGAAGCACTCGCGCGACCCGCGCGACCTGCTCGTCGTCGTACGGGCAGGGCGTCTGGTTGCTGACTCCCCAGGAGGCCCGCACGTCGGCGTACGGCGTGCGGTTCTGCTGGTACGCCGCGTAGAACACGCTCCCGAACAGCTCGCTGATCCCGATGCCCCGTGCGTTCTTGAGGATCCGCTCGCTGCGAACCCTCGCGTCATGGCGTTTCTTGCCGCCGGTCTGCGCCATGCTGCTGAAGACCGCGCCGGCCGCGATGGAGCCGAAGATGCCGTCCGGGATGCCGAGCTCGCGCTCGAGCACGGCGTGGACGAGGTCGTGCGGCACGACCTGTTTGCGCGAGTACGACGTCAGCTCGAACTCGGCACCGTCGGCGCGCCGGATCAGCGTCCGGCACTCGCCGCGCGGATCGTGCTCGAAGGTGAGGTGCATGGCCCCCAGGGTGAACCTTCGGGGAACCCCGGGGCTACTGGTTTTCGCAGTGGGTGCGGACGGTGGCGAGCTCTTCGTCGACGACCGCGGACTGGGCGTCGAGGGCGTCCTGGGGTGAGCCCTCGGGGAAGAAGAGCGTGAACTGGTACTCGGCGCCGGTGCCGTTGGGGAGGACCCGGGTGTAGACGCCCGGCCCTTCGCCGAAGAGGAGGTCGACGGTGCCGTGGGTCTCCGACGTGGCGACGACCACGCGGCTTTTGTCGTCGCCGTTGTGGAAGATCCACGCGTCGCCGCTCGGTTCGACCGACTTGACGGCGCCGGGCGCCCAGAGCGGGAGGTTGCGGGGGTCCGCGACGAAGGCGAAGACCTTGGCGGGGGTGGCGTCGATCGCGATGCTGCGGGAGATCGGAATGTTTGTAGGCATGTGCTTATCATATGCATCTGCTTACGATTGATCAATCCCTACGATGGACGGGTGGAGCGTGAAGACCTCGGAGCCCTGTTCGCTCGGGTGGTACGCCGGCTGATGGCGGCCGAGCGGCCGCTGCTGGACGCGCACGGGCTGTCGATGTGGGGGTACAGCGTGCTGACGCATCTCGCGCAGCAGCCGACCGAGACCCAGCAGGCACTGGCGCAGGCGATCGGGTACGACAAGTCCCGGCTGATTCCACTGCTCGACCAGCTCGCTGAGGACGGTCTGCTCGTCCGCGAACCGGATCCGGCGAACCGGCGGGCGCACACCGTCCGGTTGACGCCCGAGGGTGAGCGCCGCCTGAACGCTGCCAAGGCTGACATCCGGGAAATGGAGGAGGAGCTGATGAGCGCTCTGAGTCCGACGGAGAAGCGGCATCTGCTCGCCGCGCTCCCGCGGTTGGCCGAGGCCGACTAGCGCGAGGGCGTGGGTGGGGACGACTAGCGCGAGGACCCGGCTGGGGGCCGACTAGCGCGAGGGCCGGGGTCGGGCCAACTTGCCCGACGGTCCGGTCAGGCGACTCCTAGATCTTCGGGTGGTTCGGCGAGAGGAAGACGACGATGTCGGTCGCCGGGCCGAGCGCGGGCGGTTCGTGCCAGCCGGCGCGGCGGTAGAAGGCGATGGTGTCGTGGGCCTGGTTCCAGGTCAGCAGCCAGGCGCCTGACGGCTGGTCCTCGACCGCGGTCGCGAGCAGCCGCCGACCGAGCCCCGTCCCCCGCGCCCAGCCGAGCACGCCGAGTTCGTCGATCTCGAACGCCCCCACGAGCAGCTCGTCGACCTGCTCCGCACCGAGCCGCTGCACCACCTGCCCGTACGAGCGATCCGTACGAAACGGCGCCGGCGTGACCCACCCGGTCACGAACCCCGCGATCCGCCCGTCGTCGGCCCGCTCGATCCAGGCCCCGAACCCGTCCCGCTCGGCGTCGACCGCCAGCCGCTGCCGGAACGCGGCCCGCGTCTCGTCCTGGTCCCGGTGTCCCCACGGCGGCGCGGTGAACACCTCGACGTACGCCTCGGTCAGCTCGTCAGCGATCCCCACCACGTCACCCACGTATCGCTTCACCCCCCGAAGCTACCCGAACGCACTTGCCCCTCCACCCGGTGGAGGTTGCAGGCTGAGCCGCATGAACGACAACCTCCTCACGATCGGCGAACTCGCCCAGCGCACCGGCCTCGCGGTCCGGACGATCCGCTTCTACGCCGACCAGGGCGTGGTGCCACCGACCCGGCGCACTCCCGCCGGGCACCGCCTGTACGACGTCCACGCGCTGATGCGGCTCGACCTGGTCCGGACGCTGCGCGAGCTAGGCGTCGACCTGCCGACCATTCGGCAGCTGCTGGACCGCGAGGTCGCGGTAGCGGAAGTCGCCGCGGCCCACGCCGACGCGCTGGAGACCCAGATTCGCGCGCTCCGCGTCCGTCAGGCCGTCGTCCGCGTCGTCGCCCGCCGGGGATCACGCGCCGAGGAGCTGCACCGCATGCACCAGCTCGCCGAGCTGAGCGACCAGGAGCGCCGCCGGTTGATCGGCACCTTCATCGACGACGCGTTCGGCGACCTCGACGCCAACCCCGAACTGGTCGAGCTGCTCCGCTCCGCGATGCCCGAGCTACCGGACGACCCGACCCCGGAACAGCTCGAGGCCTGGATCGAACTGGCCGACCTGGTCCGTGATCCCGCCTTCAAGACCGCCGTACGCCGAGCAGCCGAGCACCAGGCCGCGGAACGCGCCGCCGGCGACACAACCGGCCTGCACCACGACCTCACCGTCTTCGTGCGCGACCGAGTCACCGCGGCGATCCAGGCCGGCGTCGATCCAGCCGGCCTCGACGCCGTCGCTGTGGTGACAGCGCTCGTCGCCCAATACTGCGAGACCTTCGACGAAACCGATACCCCGTCGTACCGGCGTCGTCTGGTGACTCGGCTGGAAGTCGCGGCAGACCCCCTCATGGAGCGTTACTGGCAACTCCTTGCCGTCACCAACTGTTCGACACCATCGCCGTCGCTGGCGCCGGTCTTCCGCTGGTTCCTGGCTGCTCTCCGCGCCCACACCAGTCGCTGAGCTCGTCAGCGGGGGGTGAGGGCGATGACCGGGATCTGGCGGTCGGCGGTGGCCAGGTAGTCCTTGACGGCCGGGTTCAGCTCGGCGATGCGGGTCCAGGCGGCGGCGTACTCGTCGGGGTCGGTGATCTCCTCGGCGACCAGCTCCTGCACGCCGGTCGGGAGCTCGGCCGTCACCTGCGGGTTCGCCTTCAGGTTGTGGTACCAGCCGGGGTGCCGGGTCAGGCCGTAGTTCGTTGCCCAGAGCAAGATCCGGCCGTTCTCGCGGACGCAGCCGAGCGGGGTCATCCGCGGCTGACCCGACCGGGCTCCCGTGGTGGTGAGCAGCAGCAGCCCGAACGGCGAGTCGCCGCCGCCGATCCGCCCCGCCCGGAACTCCCGGATCACCATCTCGTCGTCGATCCGCTCCGGTACTTCGCTCACGCTGTCGATCCTCCACTGGTTGGTTGTCACCGGCAACTCTGACGGCCCCCGCCGGTCACGGCAACCTGACGCGGCGCGGGTGGCAGAGAGAAACGCCAGATCAGGTCAGCGGGTCGAGCTCGGTCGCCGAGCAGGTCGCTCGGGGGTGATGGGCGATGTCGATCAGCACGGCCAGCCGCCGGCCGGCCTCCAGGAGCTCGGCGACCTGCTGGGCGATGCGGTCCTGCTCGTGCACCAGCCGCTGGACGAGGGCGGGCTCGAGGTGCTGGTCGTCGATGGCCTTCAGCAGCGGCTCGATCAGGCGACTGCTCAGGCCGGCGGCGTAGAACTGCTTGATCAGCAGGATCCGTTCGACCGCCGAGGCGGGGTAGATCCGTTGGCCGCTGCCGGTCCGGTCGGGGTGGAGCAGACCGTGCTCCTCGTAGTACCGCAGCGCCCGCGAGCTGACCCCGGCCTTCGCGCTGACCTCCCCGATGCGCACGATCCGTCCTCCTCAGTGCTTGCCCTTGACGCCGACGTCAAGTTCTACGGTCACGGTATGACAGATCCAGTACTGGTGACCGGCGCGACCGGTCAGCAAGGCGGTATCGTCGCGCGGCGTCTCCTGGCCGACGGCGTACAGGTCCGAGCTCTCGTACGGCGTCCGGACGCCGACGCGGCCCGGGCGATCGAGGCGGCGGGCGCGGAGCTGGTGGTCGGCGACCTGACCGACCGGCCGTCGCTCGACCCGGCGCTCAGCGGGGTCCGCGCGGTGTTCTCGCTGCAATCACCTGACATCAACGACCCCGGCTCCGACGTCGAGCGGGTCAACGGCCTGAACCTCGTCGGCGCGGCCCGCGCGGCCGGTGTCGAGCAGTTCGTGCACTCGTCGGTCGCGGGCATCGGCACGTTCCTCGAACAGGCCGCCGCCGGCCGCGCCGAAGCGTGGGGCGATCCGCACTACTGGAACAGCAAGGCGGCCGTCGGGCTGGCGTTGCCCGGCGCGGGCTTCCGGTCCTGGACGGAGTTCCGGCCGGCGTTCTTCACGTCGAACCTGGTCCGGCCGTCGATCTGGTACGAGAACCTGACCGGCGAGTCGCTCGTCACCGCGATCGACGCGGACAAACCGCTGGCGGTGTTCGCACCACAGGACATCGGTACGGCGGTCGCCGCCGCGCTCGCCGATCCGACGCGCTTCCACGAGCAGGTCCTCGAGCTGGCGGGCGAGCTGCTGTCCCTGAAGCAGATGGCCGCGGCACTGACCGCGGCCGGCGAGCCGACGCACGTGGAGACGGTCACCGCCGTACAGGGCAAGGCGCGCGGGATGCTCCCGCAGCTGATGGGCAACCAGGTCGGCATGAACGACCGCGAAAGCTCCGCCGACCCCGCTCTCGCGAAGACCTTCGGCATCGACCTCACCACCTTCGCCACCTGGGCCGAGCAGCACTACAGCTGAGCAGAGACCCAGGCGGGGAACTGACCTCGGGGACACGCCACCTCGGAGGCCACCCCGGTGCCGGACTCCGGCCGTGACGCACAATCGGTCCATGGCTGGCGAACAGAGCAAGGACGCCGACGAACTGGCCGAAGCCGTCGCGCGGCGGGCGCGGGAAACCGGTCGCTCGATCGCCGCGGCCGAATCCCTGACCAGCGGAAACGTCGCGGCGCACCTCGGCGCGGCGCCGCAGGCGAGCGAGTGGTTCGCCGGCGGCGTCGTCGCGTACTCGTCGCAGGTCAAGCACGCCGTCCTGGGCGTCGAGCCCGGCCCGGTCGTCACTGCCCGCTGCGCACGGCAGATGGCCGAGGGCGTCGCCCGACTGACGGGTGCCGACCTGGCGGTCGCGACCACCGGTGCCGGTGGGCCGGATCCGCAGGACGGTCAGCCGCCGGGGACGGTCTTCATCGCCGTACGCACACCAGTCGGAGTGCAGGCGACCGAGCATCACTTCGACGGCGGCCCCCGCGACGTCGTACAGGCCGCGACGCGGGCCGCGCTCGGGCTGCTGCTGGCGGGGTTTGACCAGTAACGCCTCGGGAAACCGGCCTGCTGAGCGACGGCAAGGAGGCGGCGATGGGTGAGCGACCGGAAGCGGTCGGCGATCTGCGGTTGGCGACGATCGTGGTGAACGCGCTGGACCTGGAGCGGGCGACGGCGTTCTGGCGTCAGGCGCTCGGCTACGACCTCGGTGACGAGATCTGGACGGGCGACCAGTACGTGAAGCTCAACGATCCGGCCGGCCGAGGCCCGTCGGTACTGATTCAGCGGGCCGCTGAGATCCCACCGGAGGCGGCGCCGGTACACATCGACCTGTACACGACCGAGCGCGACCGGCATATCGAGCGACTGGTGAGCCTCGGCGCAACCCGCGTCGAGGACTGGGACTACCCCGAGCACCACGACTTCATCGTCCTCCGCGACCCGGAGGGCAACGAGTTCTGCGTCATCCACGTCGACTAGGAGCAGCTCGACGGGTTGGTCAGGTGCGGAAGGAGCGGCGGTAGGTGTCCGGGGGGACTCCTACTGTTCTCTTGAACTGGCGGCGCAGGGTGGTGGCTGTGCCGAGGCCGGTGGCGGTGGCTACCGACTCGATGCTTTCGTCGGTGGATTCGAGGAGTTGCTGGGCGCGGCGGACTCGTTGGGTGTTGAGCCACTGGATGGGGGTCTGACCCGTCACCGCGTTGAACTGGCGGGCCAGGTGGCGGGGGCTGAGGTTGGCGTGGCGGGCGAGGTCGGTGACGGCGAGGGGCTGATCCAGGCGTTGCTGGGCCCACGCCAGTACGCCGGCCAACGCGTGATCGCCGGCCGGCTGCATCGGCGTGGAGACGAACTGCGCCTGACCGCCGGGGCGGTGAGGTGGCATGACCAGGCGCCGGGCCACCGTGTTGGCAATCGTGGCGCCGTGGTCCAGAGCGATCAGGTGGATGCAGAGGTCGACCGCGGCGGCCTTGCCCGCGGCGGTGAGGACGTTGCCGTTGTCGGTGTAAAGCACGTCCGGGTCGACGACCGCGAGCGGATGGCGGGCGGCGAGCTCAGCGGTGTGCGCCCAGTGGGTGGTCGCGAGCCGTCCGTCGAGCAGGCCGGCCGCTCCCAGCGCGAAGGCTCCCGTGCACAGCGACGCGATCCGGGCGCCTGCCTCATGAGCAGCCCGTACGGCGTCAACCAACTCCACCGGCGGCGGCTCGTCGACGTCCGCGCAGGCGGGCACGATCACGGTGTCGGCGGTCGCCAGCCGCTCCAGCCCGTCCGAGGGCTCGACCAGGAACGGCCCGACCCGTACGGCGGCAGGCCCGCACAGCACCACGTCGTACCAGTCCTCGACGGCCGTATCGAGCGGCGGTGTGCGGAAGATCTCGTACGCCACGGCCAGCTCGAAGTGCAGCAGGTGGCCCGCGGCGGCCAGAGCGACGGTGTGCATGTCCGAAAGTGTACGCATGATGGCGTTCCGGACTATCACGGTCGGTGACCCCGGCCCGCGAAAGTTGGGTCATGAGAATCGTGGTCTACGGAGCAACCGGGCACACCGGACAGTTCGTCGTCGCCGAGCTGCGCCGGCGCGGGCACGACCCCGTCGTCGCGGGGCGCGACGCCGCAAAACTGAGCACGATGTACGACGAGCTGACGTCCCGCCCCGCCGCCACCGACGATCCGCAGGCCCTCGACCGCGCGCTGGAGGGCGCCGACGCGGTGATCAACACCGCCGGCCCGTTCGCGCTCACTGCGGGCCCGCTCGTCGAGGCCGCGCTGCGCGCCAGGATCCCGTACGTCGACGTCGCCGCCGAGATCGAGGCGAACGTCAGCACGCTCACCGAGTACGCCGGCCGCGCCCGCGAGGCCGGCACGATCGTCCTGCCAGCGATGGCCTTCTTCGGCGGTCTCGGCGACCTGCTCGTCACGCTCGCGATGGGCGACCGGACCGCGGCCGACGAGGCCCACATCGCTTACGGGCTGAGCAATTGGCACCCCACGCCCGGCACGCGCACGGCCGGTCAGGTCTCCCACGACCGGCGCGACGGCCGCCGGGTCCGGTTCACGAACGGCGTACTGGAGTATCACGACGACCCGGCCACGCAGGAGGACTGGGAGTTCCCGCCGCCGCTCGGTCGCCGGACGGTGATCAAGGGCTTCACCATGGCGGACGTCGTCACCGTGCCGAGCCACCTCCAGATCCCCGAGGTCGGCACTTCCATGGCCGTCGAGGCCGCCCAGGACCTGGCCGACGCGAACACCCCGGCGCCGACGGCGAGTGACCTCGACGGCCGCTCCGACCAGACGTTCGTCGTCGACGTCGTCGTACGGGCGAACGGCGCCGAGCACAGAGCGTCGGCAACCGGCCGCGACATCTACGCCGTCAGTGCTCCACTCGCCGTGGAAGCGGTCGAACGCATCCTCGACGGCCGGACACGGACAGTAGGCGCGGTCACCGCCGGAGCCCTCTTCGATCCGGCGGACTTCCTGCAGGCGCTGGAACCTTTCCTTTCGGTCACAACCAGTGCACAGCTGACCCCGACTCGACGGTAGGGGCAACTGCCTGGGAATGTTTGCGGTGACAGCTTTGCCGACGACAGGAGTGCCGCCCGGTGTTCAACCGCATCGCCATCGTCAACCGGGGAGAGGCCGCGATGCGGCTGATCAATGCGGTCCGTGAGCTCAACGCCGAGACGGGGAGCCAGGTCGAGACGGTCGCGTTGTTCACGGATGCCGAGCGTGGAGCCACGTTCGCCCGCGAGGCCGACCTGGCCTACCCGCTCGGCCCGGCCGCCGACCGCCCGTACCTGGACCTGGCCAAACTCGAGAGGGCCCTGCTCGAGACCAAGGCCGACGCGGCCTGGGTCGGCTGGGGTTTCGTCGCCGAGGACCCGGCGTTCGCCGAGCTGTGCGACCGGATCGGCGTGACGTTCGTCGGCCCGAGCGCGGACGCGATGCGCAAGCTGGGCGACAAGATCGGCTCGAAGCTGATCGCCGAGGAGGTCGGTGTCCCGGTCGCACCGTGGAGCCGCGGCGCGGTGGCGACGCTGGACGAAGCGATTGCCTCGGCCAACGACATCGGTTACCCGGTGATGCTCAAGGCAACGGCCGGTGGCGGTGGCCGCGGGATCCGGCTGGTCCGCGACGACGAGGACCTGCGCGAGGCGTACCAGCGGACCAGTGACGAGGCGGCCCGCGCGTTCGGCAGTGGCGTGGTCTTCCTGGAGCGGCTCGTCACCGGCGCCCGGCACGTCGAGGTCCAGGTGATCGCGGACGGCCAGGGCACGGCGTGGGCGCTCGGTGTCCGGGACTGCTCGGTCCAGCGCCGCAACCAGAAGGTCATCGAGGAGTCGGCCTCGCCGGTCCTCGCGCCCGATCAGGCCGCCGAGCTGAAGGCGTCCGCCGAGCGGCTCGCGCTCGCCGTCGGGTACGCCGGCGCCGGCACGGTCGAGTTCCTGTACCACCCGGGCGACAAGCTGTTCGCGTTCCTCGAGGTGAACACCCGCCTCCAGGTCGAGCACCCGATCACCGAGCTGACCACCGACTTCGACCTGGTCCGCGCGCAGCTGCACGTTGCGGCAGGCAACAAGTTGGAAGGCCCGCAGCCGGTCGAGGTCGGCCACGCCGTCGAGGCGCGGCTGAACGCCGAGGACCCGGACCGCGACTTCGCGCCGTCCCCCGGCCGGATCGCGCGGCTGCGGCTGCCGTCCGGCCCCGGCGTACGGGTCGACACCGGGGTCAGCGAAGGCGACTCGATCCCCGCGGACTTCGACTCGATGATCGCCAAGATCATCGGTTACGGCCGGACCCGCGAGGAGGCGCTCGGACGCCTGCGCCGTGCGGTCGCCGACACGACCGTCGTCCTCGAAGGCGGTACGACGAACAAGAGCTTCGTGCTCGACCTGCTCGACCAGCCCGAGGTGATCGACGGCTCCGCCGACACCGGCTGGATCGACCGGGTCCGCGGCGAGGGCCGGCTGGTCCTGCGCCGGCACTCCGGGATCGCGCTGATCGCGGCCGCGATCGAGGCGTACGAGGAGGCCGAGCGGGTCGAGCGCCAGCGGCTGCTGGACTCGGCGCGCGGTGGTCGTCCGCAGGTGCAGCACGAGGTCGGTCGCGCGATCGCGCTCAAGCTGCGCGGTGCGACGTACCGGGTCTCGGTCGCGAAGATCGGCTCGGCGCGCTACCGCGTCGGCGTCGGCACCGGGGACGACCTCTGCTACCTCGACGTCGAGCTCGACCGGCTCGACGCGTACGACGCCCGTCTGGTCGTCTCCGGCCGCCGGTACCGGCTCGTCACCGCGACGCACGGCCCGGTGCACCTGGTCGAGGTCGACGGCGTCACGCACCGCGTCAGCCGGGACGAGGGCGGCGTCATGCGCGCGCCCGCTCCCGCGCTGGTGGTGGCGACGCCGGTCGCCGCCGGTGCCGAGGTCGAGGCGGGGGCGCCGGTCCTCGTCCTGGAGAGCATGAAGATGGAGACGGTGCTGTACGCGCCGTTCAAGGCGATCGTGAAGGAGCTGCCGGTCTCGACCGGAAGCCAGGTCGAGACCGGCGCGCCGCTGCTGCGGCTGGAGCCGGTCGGCGACGCGGACGTCAAGGTCGAGGTGTCGGACAGCGTCGACCTGGAGCTGCCGATCCCGGAGACGCCGCCGACGGCCGCCGAGCGGGCCGCGCGCGGCCTCGACAACCTGCGCAGCATGCTGCTCGGGTTCGACATCGACCCGCGCGACGAAGGCCGGACGCTGTCGGAGTACCTGTCCGCCCGCGCCGAGCTGGCCGAACCGCCGATCGCGGATGAGATCGGAGTCCTGCGGCTGTTCGCGGACTTCGCCGAGCTGAGCCGCAACCGGCCGGCCGGTGAGGACCTCAACACCGAGCTGCGCGTGCACAGCCCGAAGGAGCACTTCCACACGTACCTGCAGACGCTGGACGCCGAGCGTGCCGGACTGCCGGAGCAGTTCCGCGACCGCCTGGCCCGTGTGCTCGGGCACTACGGCGTCACGGATCTCGATCGCAGCGACGAGCTGACCGACGCGGTGTTCCGGATCTTCCTGGCCCAGCAGCGCACGTCGCCCGACGTGCTGCTGATGACGTCGCTGCTGCAGCAGTGGCTGGCCGAACCGATGCCCGAGGCCCCTTTGGACGCCGAGGCGTACGCCGTACTGGATCACCTCGTCGTCGCGACGCAGCTGCGCTTCCCGGTGATCGGTGACCTGGCCCGGAGCGTGCGGTTCCGCTGGTTCGACCAGCCGCAGGTGGACGCCGACCGCGCCGAGGTGCTGGCCGAGGTCGCCGCCGAGCTGGACTCCCTGACCAACGATCCGGACGTGCCGGACCGCACCGAGCGGGTCAAGGCGCTGGCCGCGATTCCCGAGCAGATCGTCAGCTTCCTCGCCGAGCGGATCGAGGCCGGGGTGCACCCGGTCGAGCCGATGCTGGAGGTGCTGATCCGCCGGCACTACCTCGAGTACGAGCTGCACGACCTGCGCAACGCCACGGTCAACGGGCGCGCGTTCGCCAGCGCCGACTACACGCTGGACGACCGTCCGACCCACCTGGTCACGACGATCGGCACGGTCGACGAACTGGCCGACACCGGCAGCGACTTCGTCCGCGACCTCGCCGCCGAGGTTGCCGCGAGCCCCGCCGGTCACCAGGCCGTCGCGGATCTGTACCTGTCCTGGCCCGGTACGCCGGAGTCGCCGCAGGACGCCTCCGACCAGCTGCGCGACATCGTCGCCGCGCTGCCGTTCGTCGCCGACGTACGGCGCGTTGCCATCGCTGTTGTCCCGGGCAACGGTCGTGAGATCTGGTACTTCACCTTCCGCCCGTCGGACGGCGGTGTGGTCGAGGACGACAACGTCCGCGGCGTGCACCCGATGGTCGGCCGCCGGCTCAACCTGTGGCGTCTGCACGACTTCAAGATCACCCGGCTGGACGCGCCCGAGGACGTGCTGCTTTACCACTGCGTCGCCCGGGACAACCCGGCCGACGAGCGGCTGGTCGCGCTCGCGCAGGTCCGCCAGTTCGCGGTGGTCCGCGACGAGGAGGGCAAGGTCACCTCGCTGCCGCACGTCGAGCGGGCGATCGCGAACTGCCTGGAAGGCATCCGCCGGGCCCGGACCGCGCGCGGCGCCGCCGGTGCGCGCCTGGAGATGAACCACGTCTGGGTGACGATCTGGCCGGTCGTCGACGGGCAGGTCCCCGAGCTGACCGCGCTGCAGCGCAACATCGCGCCGATGACCGCCGGTGCGGGCATCGAGGAGGTCACCGTCAGCGGCCGCGTGACCGGCTCGAACGGTACGGCGCTGCCGGTGGTCGGACGCTTCTCGTACCAGCCCGGCGCCGGGGTCGTCACCAAGGTGGTCCGGCCCCCGACGGAACGGCTCAAGCCGCTCGACGACTACGCGCAGAAGGTACTCAAGGCGCGCCGTCGCAACACCGTCTATCCGTACGAGGTCGCCGGTCTCGTGGTCGGTGCCGGAGGCACCTATGTCGAGCACGACCTGGACGACAGCGGCACGCTGGTGCCGGTCGACCGGGCGCGCGGGCTGAACAAGGCCGGCCTGATCGCCGGCGTGATCACCACCCCGACCCGCCGGCACCCCGAGGGCATCACCCGCGTCGTGCTCAGCGGTGACCCGACGATGGCGCTCGGCGCGGTCGCCGAGGCCGAGTGCGCGCGGATCATCGGCGCACTCGACCTGGCCGAGAAGCTGGGCGCACCGGTCGAGTGGTTCGCGGTCTCCGCGGGCGCCCGGATCTCGATGGACTCCGGGACCGAGAACATGGACTGGGTCGCCAAGGCGCTCAAGCGGATCGTCGAGTTCACCCAGGCCGGTGGCGAGATCAACATCGTGGTCGCCGGTATCAACGTGGGCGCGCAGCCGTACTGGAACGCCGAAGCGACGATGCTGATGCACACCAAGGGCATCCTGGTGATGACCCCGGACTCGGCGATGGTGCTGACCGGCAAGCAGACGCTGGACTTCGCCGGTGGTGTCTCGGCCGAGGACAACTTCGGCATCGGCGGCTACGACCGGGTGATGGGCCCGAACGGCGAGGCGCAGTACTGGGCGCCGGACCTGGCCGGGGCGCGCGACATCCTGATGGCGCACTACGAGCACACGTACGTCGTACCGGGTGAGCCCGGGCCGCGGCGGGCCCCGACCTCGGACCCGCACGACCGCGACGTCACGTCGTACCCGCACGACCCGATCGACGGCGGGTTCAGCACGGTCGGGCAGATCTTCTCGGCCGCGACCAACCCGGACCGCAAGAAGGCGTTCGACATCCGCACGCTGATGCGCGCGGTCACCGACCAGGACCACCCGATGCTGGAACGCTGGGCGGGCATGGCCGACGCCGAGACCGCGGTGGTCGCGGACACGCGGCTCGGCGGGCTGCCGGTCTGCCTGGTGGGGATCGAGTCGAAGCCCGTTGCCCGGCGGGGATTCCCGCCCACCGACGGGCCGGACACGTACACCGCGGGTACGCTGTTCCCACGGTCGTCGAAGAAGGTGGCGCGGGCGATCAACGGTGCCAGCGGCAACCGTCCGCTCGTGGTCCTGGCGAACCTGTCCGGGTTCGACGGGTCGCCGGACTCGATGCGCAACCTGCAGCTGGAGTACGGCGCGGAGATCGGCCGCGCGATCGTGAACTTCCGCGGGCCGATCGTGTTCTGCGTGGTCTCGCGGTACCACGGCGGCGCGTTCGTGGTGTTCTCCAAGGCGCTGAACCCGTCGATGACCGTGCTCGCGGTCGAGGGCTCGTTCGCGTCGGTGCTCGGTGGAGCGCCGGCCGCCGCCGTCGTGTTCTCCGCGGAGGTCAATGCGCGGACGTCGGCGGACCCGCGGGTGAAGGGCCTGTCGGCCCAGCTCGCCGAGTCCGAGGGCGCCGAGCGCGCGGCGCTGACCAACGAACTGGCTGAGGTGCGGACCTCTGTTCGCGCGGAGAAGCTGGGCGAGGTCGCCTCCGAGTTCGACCGCATCCACGACATCCGCCGCGCGGTGCGGGTCGGCTCGGTCGACCAGGTCGTCACGCCGGAGGAGCTGCGGCCGCAGCTGATCGCGGCGCTGGAGAAGCACTCGGGCTGAGGTTGCTGGACAGCGGATCAGGCAGTACGACGTACTGGCTGGTCCGCTGTTCGCGTGTGAGCATGGGGGATGCCGATGATCAGTGTGGTGAACTTCCAGTCGCTCGACGGGGTCGTGCAGTCGGTGCTGTCACCGGACGAGGACACCGAAGGTGGATTCGCGCACGGCGGGTGGGTGTCGGCGGGGATGGACGACGTGGTCGCCGAGTTCATGCAGGGCGCGACGTTGGCGGCGGGTGGGTTGCTGCTGGGGCGCAAGACGTACGAGACCTTCGCGGCGACGTGGGCGCCTGCGGATCAGAGCGAGCCTGCGGTTGCGGCGATGAACCGGATCCCGAAGTACGTCGCCTCACGGACGCTGACGACCGGTTCGTGGAACAACACCGTCGTGCTCGGGCCTGACTTGGTGTCGGCGGTCCGGGAGATCCCGGAGGAGCTGGTGGTCTTCGGTAGTGCGGATCTACTGCGGACGCTGCTGGCGCACGGGCTGGTGAACGAGCTGCACTTGCTGACGTTCCCGCTGGTGCTGGGGTCGGGCAAGAAGATGTTCGGCGACCTGCCGACGCCGTTGCCGCTGCAACTGGAGGCGTCGCGGACAACGCCCTCCGGTGTGACCATCTCGAGCTACTCGGTGGGGTGAGCTCGGTTCGGGGTGAGGGCGCTGGTGGCGTTCGCGGTGATGACTGCGGTGATGGCTGCCCATTCCAGGATGCCCAGGCGTTGGTCGAGGAGTAGCCAGCCGGCCAGGGCGGCCAGGAGTGGGTTGACGCTCATGAACAGGCCGAAGAACGAGGTGGGGACGAGGCGGAGGGTCAGCAGGTCCAGGAGGTAGGGGACGGCTGAGGCGAGCAGGCCGGCGGCTGCGGCGTACGCGAGGTACTTGGGGGCGGGGGTGTGGTGGATGAGGATCCAGGCCCCGACCGGGAGGTAGGCGACGGCGGAGACCGCTGCCGCGGCGGCGGCGCCCTGGGCTGAGGGGAGGCGGGCGGCGAGGGTGCGGTTGAGGAGGATGTACGCCGCCCAGCAGCAGGCCGCGATCAGGCCGAAGAGGATGCCTAGGTAGTCGGTCGTTGGTTGGGGGCGCATGAGGACGAAGACAGCGGCGCCGGCGACGAGGGCGCAGGCCAGGTCGACTCTTCGGCGTGAGGTGGCCAGGGCGACTGCCAGGGGGCCCAGGAATTCGAGGGTGACGGCCAGGCCTAGGCCGATGCGGTCGACGGCGGTGTAGAGGGTGAGGTTCATGGTCGCGTAGATGGCGGCGAGGGCGAGGATCGGGAGCCACTGGCGGCGGGTGAAGCTGCGGAGGGGTGGGCGGACGACGGCGAGCATGACGGCGGCGGCTACTGCTTGGCGGATGGCGACCACGCCGGCGGGGCCTAGGGCGGGGAAGCCGAGGGCTGCTGTCGCGGCGCCGACCTGGTTGGAGACACCGCTGGTGAGCATGAGAAGGATGCCCCGGGTCTGCCCTGCTGGTACTCGGGGAACAACAGGTGGGATGTCCGTGGCGGCGGTCATCTTCGCAGGATGCGCTCGTCCGGCGAATGCGCAAAATGCAACTACCAATAGATCTATACGCTGGGCGTATGGAAGTGGAGTTGCGGCAGTTGCGGGTGTTGGTGGCGATCGTGGACAGCGGGAGTTTTACCGATGCCGCGATTGCGTTGGGGGTTTCGCAGGCTGCGATTTCCCGGGGGCTGGCGGGGTTGGAGCGGGCGCTCGGCGTCCGGGTGTTGTACCGGAGCAGCCGGAGCATCGCGTTGACGGCGACCGGGGCTCAGCTGGTGACGCGGGCCCGGCACCTGCTGGACGAGCTGGACGATCTCGTGCGGGAGGCCAGGTCGGGGCATGCTCGGTTGCGGCTCGGGCATGCCTGGTCGGCGCTCGGGCGGCACACGACCGGGTTCCAGCGGCGGTGGGCTCAGACGCACCCGGAGGTCGAGCTGGTGCTGGTGCGGACGAACACCCCGACGGGTGGGCTGGCCGAGGGGGCTTGCGACCTGGCCGTCGTACGGACTGCTGTGGATGAGAAGGCGTACGCGAGCACGGTCGTCGGCGTGGAGCGGCGGCAGCTGGTGCTGGCGGCCGACGATCCGTGGGCCCGGCGGCGGTCGGTGCGGCTGGACGAGGTGCGGAGCCGGACGGTGCTCGTCGACCGGCGGACCGGTACGACGAGCCTCGAGCTCTGGCCGGCCGGTACGCCGCCGCGGATCGAGCGCACCGCGGACGTCGACGACTGGCTCGCGCTGATCTCGGCCGGCGACTACGTCGGGGTGACGCCGGAGAGCACGGCGACGCAGTACGGGCGGGCCGGGGTGGTCTTCCTTCCGCTGAAGGACGCGCCGCCCGTGCCCGTCCGCGTGATCTGGCCCCGGCAGGACCCGCATCCGTCGACGCAGGCCGCCGTCGCGCTGATCAGCGAGGCCTACCAGCAGGCTATTTGAGGGCCTCGAGCAACGTCTTGTTGAAGGCCGGCAGGTCGTCGGGGTTGCGGCTGGTGATCAGGTTGCCGTCGACGACGACCTCCTCGTCGACCCAGTCGGCGCCCGCGTTGCGCAGGTCGGTCTGCACGCTCGGCCAGGAGGTGAGGCGCCGGCCGCGCACGGCGTCGGCCTCGACCAGGGTCCACGGCGCGTGACAGATCGCGGCGACCGGTTTGCCGGAGGTGATGAAGTCCTTGACGAACGCGACCGCGGTCGCGTCGGTGCGCAGGGCGTCCGGGTTCGCGACGCCGCCGGGCAGCACGAGCGCGTCGAAATCATCGACCGCGACGTCCCCGACCGCCCGGTCGACCGGCCGCTTCTCGGCGGCCGTCAGGTGGTCGAAGGTCTGCACCTCGCCGGTCTCCGGGCTGAGCAGGACCGGTTCATGGCCGGCCGCCTTCACCGCGTCCCACGGCTCGGTCAGCTCAACCCGCTCGATCCCTTCGGCAGCCACCAAGAACGCGACCTTCTTGCTCATCAGCCCACTCCTTCGCTGGTACGACGATCAGCCGCCCGGTACCCCACCTGGGCCGGGCAAACCCGTGGAGGGCGGAAAGACAGGAGCGGAGCCGGGCCGAGAGGCGGGGCGGGGCCGGGGCGGGCGGGGCCGGGCCGCCGGGGCGAGGGCCGGGCCGGGCCGCCGGGGCGAGGGCTCGGCCGGCTACTCCTCCTCCACCAGCTTGACCGTTTCCGCGTGGCGGCGGGCGAGGTCGTGGTAGACGGCGGCGTTGTGGTCGACGAAGAGCTTGGCGGTGCCCTCGAGCGGGATGATCTTCTTCGCGGGACTGCCGAGGGCGACCGACTCGCCGGGGATCTGGCTGCCGGGGGTGACGGTGGCGCCGGCGGCGATCAGCGTGCGAGCGCCGACGACGGCGCCGTCGAGCACGATCGCGCCGTTGCCGATCAGGGCGGACTCGCCGATCGTGCAGTCGTGCACCAGGCACTGGTGACCGATCGTCACGTTGCGGCCGACCTCGCAGGTGTTGCCGCCGCCGACGTGCAGCACCGAGTTGTCCTGGATGTTCGTGCCCTCGCGGATGATGATCCGGCCGAGGTCCGCGCGGATCACCACGCCGTACCAGACCGAGACGCCCGCCTCGACGACCACGTCGCCGACCAGCGTCGCGGTCGGGGCGATCCAGGCGTCGGGGTGCACCTGCGGGGACTTGCCTTCGAAGGAGAAGAGCGGCATGGGCGTCAGACTAAGCGACAGCCTTGATCTGGCGAACCAGTACGGCGCCCAGCAGCGTCACCGCGGCGGCCAGGCCGTACAGCACCGGATACCCACCGGCGTACTTGACGATCGGAGCCGCCAGAGCGGGAGCGAGGACCTGCGGCAACGAGTTGGCGATGTTGATCACCCCGAGGTCCTTGGCGCGGTCGCGGGCGCTCGGCAGGACCTCGGTGAGCAGCGCGAAGTCGACCGACAGGTACACCCCGAACCCGGTCCCGAGGATGACCGCCCCGACGATCGCGCCCGTCCAGGTCGGCCAGACAGCCAGTACGCCGGCAGCCGCCGCCATCACGACGCCGGAGCCGGTGACGAAGACCTTGCGGCGGCCGACGCGGTCCGACCAGGCGCCGGAGCTGACCGCGGTGAGGATCACGCAGAGGCTGTAGATCGCGGTCAGGACGAGCACGCCGACGTCCGGGTCGTCGTACCCGACGGCGTCCTGCAGGTAGAAGAACAGGTACAGCGTGCCGAGCCCGTTGCCCAGGTTGAGCAGGAAGCGGGTCAGCCAGGCCCAGCCGAAGTCGGGGTAGCGCCGTGGGCTGATCCAGAAGCCCTTCCAGAACGCGCGCCAGACCAGCGGCGTCCGCTCGACCATCGGGCGGTCGCCGCTGCGCAGCACGTACGGCACGACCGAGATGATCAGGAACGCCGCGCACGCGAGGTAGCCACCGCCGACCCCTCCGACGACGGTGGCGAGTCCGACCCCGACGAGCGCGCCGAGCGTCTGGGCGAGCGCGACCCAGCCGCCGACGACGCCGCGCTGCTTCTTCGGGACGAGGTCCGGTACGGCGGCGGTGATCGCCGCGAGCAGCGCGTTGCCGAACAGTTGCACCAGGCACCATCCGACGAGCATCCACAGCACGGCGCTCGATCCACTGAGCACCAGCAGCCCGACCGCTCCCCCGATGCCGCCCGCCAGTACCCACGGCGTACGACGCCCGAACCGCGAGGTGGTCCGGTCGGACACCGCCCCGAACACGGGGTTGGCGACCACCGACACGGCCGCACCAACGCCGGTGACCAGCCCGAGCACGAACTCTTTGTTGCCAGGCGCAACAGCTTCGGACTGCTTCGCCAGGAGCACTTGGATGGGACCGAGCCACGCCGCGAAGACACCGACGTTGGCGAGGACGACGGCGGTGGTCCACCCACGCCGAACCGGTACCACAGGTTCGGCCAGGGCAGTGCTCATCCTCGGCTCTTGGCGATCAGGTCGCGGTACCAGGCGTACGACGCCTTCGGGGTGCGTTCCAGTGTCTCGAAGTCGACGTGGACGAGCCCGAAGCGCTGGGAGTACCCGGCGGCCCACTCGAAGTTGTCGAGCAGGGACCACTGGAAGTAGCCGCGGACGTCGAGGCCGTCGTCGATCGCGGCCTTCAGGGCACGGACGTAGCCGTCGAGGTAGGTGATCCGGTCCTGGTCGTCGAGGCCGTCGTACGAGCAGCCGTTCTCGGTGATGTAGATCGGCGGCAGCCGGTCGCCGTAACGCGTGCGGAAGATCTGCAGGATCTCGCCGAACGCCTCGGGGACGACGGGCCAGCCGAAGTCGGTCTCGGGGTAGCCGGTGAGTTTGCGCGGCTCGAAGGGCAGGCCCGGCGGCAGCGGCATGCCGTCGGTCGCGCCGACGTCCGCGGCACCGGACGGCGCACCGACGAGTGTCGGCGCGTAGTGGTTGAGCCCGAAGAAGTCGAGCGGTGTCGAGATCACCTCGAGATCGGAAGCCACCGGCCCGGGCATCGCCTCGGCGAAGCCCTCGGGATAGCGCCCCAGCAAGATCGGATCCGCGAAGAGCCAGTTGATCAACGTGTCGTAGAGCCCGGCCGCCTCGACATCCTCCGGCGCCTCACTCGCCGGCCACACCGGCGCATGGTTGCTCGCGAGACCGATCGACCGAGCCCCGCCCGCCCGCAGAGCCTGTACGGCGCGCCCGTGCGCCAGCAGCTGATGATGCGCGACCGGCAATGCCTCGAACCCGAGCTGAAGCCCCGGCGCGTGCGCGCCCACGGCGTACCCCATCATCGTCAGTACGACGGGCTCGTTGATCGTCATCCACAGCGGGATCCGATCCGCGAACCGTGAGGCCAGCAAGGCGGCGTAATCGGCAAACCGATCAGTGATGTCCCGCTGCGTCCATCCGCCAAGATCCTCGAGCGGCTGCGGGGTGTCCCAGTGGAACAGCGTCGGCGCCGGCTGGATGCCCGCGGCCAGCAGCTCGTCGACCAGCCGGTCGTAGAACCCGATGCCCTCGGCATTCACCGCGCCGCGGCCGTCGGGCTGGACGCGCGACCAGGAGAACGAGAACCGGTAGGTGTCGACCCCCAGCTCCCGCATCAGCGCGACGTCCTCGGCGTACCGGTGGTAGTGGTCGCAGGCAACGACCCCGGTCTCCCCACCGAGCACCCGTCCCGGCTCGGCGCAGAACGTGTCCCAGGCCGACGGGCCGCGACCACCCTCGGTCGCGGCCCCCTCGATCTGGTACGCCGAGGTCGAGACTCCCCACCGGAAGTCCGGCCCGAAGTCCGGCAGGTCAGCTGTCATTCGCATCGTCCTCGTCGTCGGGCTGGGGCGAGGTGTCCTGCGGTCGCGGCGGCTCGACCTTGCGCACGATCACCGCGGTGCCGTACGCGGCGACCTCGCTCATCGTCTGGGCGATCTCGTTGCAGTCGAACCGCATCGCGAGGATCGCGTTGGCGCCCATCTGCTGGGCCATCTGACACATCCGCATCACCGCGACGTGCCGCGACTCGGCCAGCATCTGGGTGTACTCCGGCACCTCGCCGCCACCCAGCGACCGGAAGCTCGCGGTGAAGTTCGAGCCGAAGTCGCGACTGCGCACGGTCAGCCCGAAGACCTCGCCGAACACCTTCTCCGCGGTGTACCCCGGCAGGTCGTTCATCGTCGACACCAGCACCGGGTACGGCGAACCGGCCGGCGCGACGTGCGGCACGTTCGACTGCTTGGTCGGCTGGTACTGCCCCGGCGCCTGCCCGTAGCCGGGCGGCGGACCCTGCTGGTACCCCGGCGGCGGGCCTTGGTACCCGGGCGGCGGGGGCTGGTACCCCGGCGGGGGTCCCTGCTGGTACCCCTGCTGCGGCTGGTTCTGGGGCGGGTACGGCGGCTGGTTCGGGTTCTGGGGAGGGAAGTTCTGGTTCATGCCCACATCCTCCCAGGCACGGTCGACTCATTGCCGGTAGACCTGCGCCTCGTACAACGAGTACCCGTACGACGTCGCCCGCTGCGTCCCGGTCACCCGCACGTACCGCGCCTGGGCCGCCGGGAACCGGACCACGTCGACCCCGCCGTCACCGTTGCTGGTGGCAAAGACCTGGGTCCAGTTCACGGTGTCCCGCGACACCTCGACCTTGTACGCCTTCGCGTACGCCGACTCCCAGTGCAGCACCACCCGGCGTACCGGCTGCTCGCTGCCGAGGTCGATCTTGAGCCACTGCGGGTCCGACCAGTTGCTCGCCCACCGCGTTCCGGCGTTGCCGTCCACGGCCTTCGACGGCGGCGAGTTGAACAGCCCGGTCTCGTGGCTGCTCGCGGTCGCCGTCCTGCCGAGCGCCTGGTTGCTCACGTCGTCCCCGCGCCGGGCCGGGAACTCGACCACCTGCTGGTACGTCGGCCGGTTGACCCACGCCATCCGGTCCTGCGTGATGCCGCCCATCGGCTGGTGCACGATCTGGTCGGCGCAGAACTGGTCCCCCGCCGCGCAGTCCGCGGTCGCCGGGTACGTCGTTGCCGCCGGCACCTGCGTCGCGGCCTTGAGCGAGTCGGCCAGGACCGTCCGGCACTCGCTCAGCGAGCCGCCACCGCAGTACGTGACCGGCTGCGGTGTCGCGACCGGGTCGCCGAGCACCTTGCGCAGGTCGCGCTGGACGAAACCCCACCAGCCGTTCTGGAACGCCGATCCCTGCGCGTTCGGCCGCTCGTCGATCTTCTGGGTGTGCACCAACGCGTCGTACAGGTCAGGCCCGAGCTTGGTCCGGAACTGGGCCGGGACGAGCAGCGGCCACCAGGCGTCGAGGATGCGGATCGCTTCCGTGTGGTCGTAGGTCTTGGACGCCTCGCTCGGTGTCTTGCGATGACTGCCGGCGGCCTGCCAGGCGGTCAGCTTCGCGATCGCGTCGGCGACGGCCGGGTCGGTGACCGGCGCGCTCTTCAGGACGCGCAGCAGGTACGGCAGCACCTGGTCGCCGCGCAGGTCGACGGTCGCCGCGTCCTCCATCGCCTCGACGAGCTTGCCGCGGGTGAACTTCTGGCCGCCGTCGATGACCGCCTTGATCCGGTCGTCGAGCGGCTGGCTGCGGTAGACGGAGTTGTAGCCGAAGTTCCCGTCGGCCGCGGAGAAGCCGGGTGCCTGCTTGTTGTTCCAGCTGGTCAGGTAGTCCTGGTTGACCACCTGTGGGTGCTGGTCCGGCGGTGTGTACGACGCGCGGTTGGTGTCCGGGTTCCAGCCCTGCCACTCGTAGCTGCTCCAGGTCGGCAGGTTCGGGTCGGCCCCGGCCGGGCGGACGGGGTTGTCGCCGGAGTTGAAGTACGCGATGTCGGTCTTGTCGGTGTAGAACCAGTTGAACGTGTAGCCGATGTTCGTCGCGGCGGTCTGGAAGTCCTGCGCGTTGTGGATCCGGTCAGGATCGTTGAACAGCATGAAGCCGAGCGCGGAGCCGGCCTCGTTGCCGTACGTCGAACGGTTCTTGGTGAACAGCACCGGCTTGCCCGCGACCGTGCCGCGGTGACTGACGATGCCGTACTTCGTCCGTTGCGCGACCAGCGTGTACGAGCCGGCCGGCTCCGACGACCCGAGGCTCGAGTACCAGGCGTTGTGGCGCTCGAGCTTCTCGATCGGCGTGCAGGTGTCGCGGAAGAGGTAGTGGGTGGAGGCCTTGGTCGGCGTACTGCCGTCGGGCTCGCACAGCGGTACGGCGTACGTGTCGGTGATGTCCTGGCCGGCGCTCGTGGCGCTCCAGGAGTAGTCGGCGCCGCGGCCGATCAGCGTGTAGAAGTTGAGCCCGGCGAAGGCGACGCCGCGGGAGCTGACGCCCGGGCCCTGGAGCTCCTGGCGGAGCAGGAGTTGCGGGGCGAAGTACGACGTCTGCGGGCCGTAGACCGCGATCGGGTTGCCGCTCTCGGTGTGGGCGCCGGAGACCATCAGGGCGTTGGACATGCCCTTCGGACCGAAGCCTTCGGGGAAGACTCCGCTGTCGAAGATGCCCTTGAGGGATTCCTTGCCTTGGGCCTTGTTCGGCGGCTTGAGGCTGTCGCTGCTCTTCGGCTGCTGCTTCTTTGCTGTCGCGGATCCGGTCTGGTCGACGACGAGGGGCTCCTCGGTGACCGAGCCGCGGTCGGGCATCGCGCGGCCGGCCGGGTCGGCGCCGGTCGTGCCGTACGGGAAGGTGGCGCCGTTGTGCACCGTGGTGCTCGCCTCGGGGTCGTTCTGGGAGCGGAACGACTCCCAGACCTTGGTGCCCTCGGCGACGCCGTACTTGGCCTGGGCCTCGAGCAGGGCGAGCGCGGAGGCCATCTCGCCGCCGCCTCCGGTGCCGAAGATGCCGGCGACGACGGCGGCGGTCGCGACGACGTCGGTGACCTTCCAGCGCGGCGTCGGCCAGGCGAGACCGAGGGCGACGTACTCGCCGGGGTAGGCGATGCCGACGGTGTCGATGTACTTGTTCACGCCGTCGACCCAGGCCTGGATGTCCTGCTGCATCTTCACGCCGTCCGCGCCGTAGCGTTCGTCGGCGTCGTCGTACTGCCGCTGCAGGTCGGCCTCGTTGTACGGCGCGGTGCTCCAGAACTCCTGCTCGAACTGCCGGTTGCCCTCGGCGCCGCCCGCGAACGGGGTGAGCTGACCGCGGCCGAGGTGCCGGAAGACGTCCATCACGAACAGCCGGTCCTGCGCACCGGCGAACCCGGCGCCGAACATCGTGCCCGACCGCGTCGTCCCGGTGATGTGCGGGATGCCGCGGGACTTGTCGCGCACGATCGTTACGTCGGCCCGCGGCTTGACCGTGCTCGCGACGTCACCCGGCTTGACGTCGAACGAGGCGTCGTCGAAGTACGGCGAGAGCCCGTCGTCGGTCATCCCCTGGGAGTTCCACACCAGCTTCTCGTACGGTTTCACGGTGTCGCTGAAGTGCGGCGGCCGGACGCCGAACCCCTTGAACAGCAGCAGATCCGTGAACGTCGCGTTCCCGTTCTGCCCGGGCGGCACGATGTCAGAACACTGCCCCACGCAGTAGTCGGTGGGGGCGGCGGCTTGGGCTTCAGCCTGAGCCCGAGGTGGTAGTCCGGCGACGGTGAGAGCGGAGACACTGAGTACGGCGATGACGGCGCGCAGGGTGAAGCGGTGTGCTGGGCGGGACGGCACGGGTCCTCCCTCAAAGACTCGGGGCGAGCGATGACGGCAGGGGAACTGTCTGAAAACTGACGATGACTCACTAGTAGCATCAGGTCAAGAGTCTTGGACGCTTGACCTGGTCCGTCTAATGTGAAAGTTCCGGTCGAGAGGAGTCCGATGCCGCGCGTGCCCGCCGACGTTCGCCGGACCGAGCTGGTCCAGGCGGCGATCCAGGTCGCCACCCGCGAGGGGCTCGCCGCGACCACCACCCGGCGGATCGCCCAGGAGCTCGGGATCTCGGTCGGTGTCGTGCACTACTGCTTCCGCTCCAAGGAGGAGCTGCTGCACGAGGTGATCCGCGTGATCGCCGACGCCCAGGTCCAGGCCGCGCGGACCGCGATCGTCCCCGGCGCCGACCTCGCGGTCAGCGTGCGGAACGCCTTCGTCGGGTTCTGGACGCTGGTCGAGCAGACCCCCGACGCCCAGCTGCTGACCTACGAGTTGACGAGCTGGGCGTTGCGCAACGCCGACACCGAGCCGCTGGCCCGCGAGCAGCGCGAGTCACAACTCGCCGGCATCGAGCAGCTTCTCGGAGAAATTTCCGGCGCCTGCGGCGTCAGCTGGTCCGTCCCACCCGGCCAGCTGGCCCGGATGACGCTGGCGATCACCGACGGCGTCACGCTCGGCTGGCTCGTCGACCGCGACACCGACGCCGCCGTACAGGTGCTGGAGACGTTCGTGAACCACCTGCTGGAGCTGGCCTCCTGACGTTCGTTGCCACCAGCAACGACAACCGGAGGCGCGCCGGACAGCACCCACGGATCCGGACCCGCGCGCGCCGTACGGCCCGCACCCCGGCACCGTCAAGCGAAGGGCCGGCTTTTCACTTTTGTCTCAGGTAGTTCACGCCATCGGCAACGACGAGTACCGATTGGGTCTCGCCTTACACGGTGCGTGACCACTAATGTGATCAAATCATGAGCATCCATGAGCGGCACCGGCTGAGTGTGGTGGTCAACGCGCGCGGGACGTTCACGCCGCTCGGGGTGTCGAGGAGCTCGGCAGCGGTCGCCGGCGCGGTCGCGGAGGCGCTGCCCGAGTTCTTCGTGATGGACGAGCTCGGCGACCGGGCCAGCGACGCGATCGCGCACGCGACCGGCGCCCAGGCCGGGACGGTGGTGCACTGCACCTCGGCGGCGATCACGCTCGCCGTCGCCGCCTGCATGGCCGGCGCCGACCCGCGCCGGATCGCCGCGCTGCCGGACGCCGGCGACATGCACAACCGTGTCGTCCTGCCGGGCGTCCACGTCGTCGACTACGGCCAGTCCAACCTGCAGGCGATCCGGCTGGCCGGCGCGCAGGTGGAGCTGGCGGGCGACGAAAAGCGTTGTGGGCTTGACGATCTGGGCGAGGCGCTGGACGGACCGGACGTCACCTGCCTGATGCTCGTCTCGTCCCGGCTGACCTCCGGCGAGCCGCTCGACCTGACCGCGGCGGTCCGCGCGGCGCACCGTCGCGGCGTACCGGCGATCATCGACGGCGCCGGGCAGTTCCCTCGGACGGCGGACCTGCTGGCGACCGGGGCGGACCTGGTGCTGATCAGCGGGCAGAAGTACCTGGGCTCGCCGACCGCCGGGTTGGTTGCCGGGTCGCAGCGTCTGGTGCAGGCGGTGCGGGCCCAGGGCAAGGGGATCGGCCGTGGGATGAAGCCGTCGAAGGAGGCCGTGGTCGGCGTACTGGCTGCTCTGGAGGAGTGGCAGGCGATGGACCGGGCCAAGTGGGCGGCGGACGAGGCCACGAAGGTGACGACGTTCGTCGCGGCAGCCGGTGAGATCCCGGGCGTGGTCGCGGAGGTCGTGCCCGACCCGACGTCGCTGCCGCTGTCGCGCGCGCTGCTCAAGGTGGAGGACGCGCCCGCGCTGGTGCGTGAACTGGAGGCCGGGTCGCCGCCGATCTACGTGATGGCCGAGCGCGCCGACTTCGGTGAGTTGATGCTCGAACTGGTGCCGCTCGACGAGGCCGAGATCGCGACCATCGTCGCGCGGCTGTGGGCTCTGCTGGACAAGTGACAGGGCTGGACAAGTGAAAGGCCCGGTTCCCCCTGTGTGAACAGGGGAAACCGGGCCTTCGCGCTCAGGTCAGCGCTGGTAGGTCTTGCCGCTGCGCTCCGGACGACGACGGCTGTCGCCGCCCCGTCCCTCGAAGCTGCGACCGCTCGGACGGTTGCTGCCGTACCGCTTGCCGCCGCCGCCCTTGTTGCCGAAGCGCTTCGGCTTCGGCTCGGGCAGCTTGACCGGGAAGCCCGACGGCCTGGTGCCACCGGTCAGGCCGGTCACCAGCTCGTCACCCGGACGCGCGCGCACCGGCTCGGTGTCGACACCGGCCGACTCGGCCATCCGGATCATGCCGCGGCGCTGGTGCGGCAGGAGCAGCGTGACGACGGCGCCCTTGCCACCGGCGCGCGCCGTACGGCCGGCGCGGTGCAGGTAGTCCTTGTGCTCGGCCGGCGGGTCCGCCTGGACGACCAGGCCGACGTCGTCGACGTGGATACCGCGCGCGGCGACATCCGTTGCCACCAGCACCGGGACCGAACCGTCCTTGAACTGCTCCAGGGTGCGGTTGCGCGCGCCCTGGGTCAGGCCACCGTGCAGCGCCGCGGCCATCACGCCACGGTCGCGCAGCTGGGTGGCGACACGGTCGGCGCCCAGCTTGGTGCGGACGAAGACGATGGTGCGGCCGTCGCGGCTGGCCAGCTCGGCCGTCAGCGACTGCTTGTGACCCGGCTCGATGATGAGCAGGTGGTGCTCCATCGTGGTGACGCTGGCCTGGCCGGACTCGGTCGAGTGCGTGACCGGGTCCTTCAGGTAGGTCTTCACGATGGTGTCGACGTCGTTGTCCAGCGTCGCCGAGAACAGCAGCCGCTGGCCTTCCTTCGGCGTCATGTCGAGCAGCGTGGTGACCGCCGGCATGAAGCCCATGTCGCACATGTGGTCGGCCTCGTCGAGGACTGCGACCTCGACCGCGCCCAGGTCCGCCGCGCCCTGCTCGCACAGGTCGATCAGCCGGCCGGGGGTGGCGATCAGCAGGTCGACACCACGCCGGAGCGCGTCGATCTGCTTGGGGTAGGGCAGGCCGCCCGCGATCAGCTTGACCGAGACACCCATCACGTGGGCCAGCGGCTCGAGCGCGTCGTGCACCTGCATCGCGAGCTCACGGGTCGGCACCAGGATCATGCCGCGCGGACGGCGCGACTCGGTGTGGCCACCGGCCAGGCGCATCAGCGTCGGAAGCCCGAAGCCGAGGGTCTTGCCGGACCCGGTCTGACCGCGACCGAGCACGTCCTTGCCGGCCAGCGCGTCCGGGATGGTCGCGGCCTGGATCGGGAACGGCGTGGTGATGCCGTCGCGCGCCATCCGCTGGATCAGCCGCGGCGCCAGGCCGAGGGCGGCGAACTCGTTGCCGTCCTCAACCGTGCCGAGGTCGACCACCGGCTGCTCGACGACCTTGCGCTCGACGCGCTCGGTCTTCTCGTACGCCGGACGCTCGGTCCGCTGCGGGCGGTCCGAACGGTCATAGGCCGGCCGCTCGCTCCGCTGGTACGACGGGCGCTCGCCACCGCGGTCGTTGCGGTCGTCCCGGTTGAACTGCGGCCGGTCGGTCCGCTGCTGGTACGACGGACGGTCACCACCGCGGTCGTTGCGGTCATCCCGGTTGAACTGCGGCCGGTCGGTCCGCTGCTGGTACGACGGACGGTCACCACCGCGGTCGTTGCGGTCGTCCCGGTTGAACTGCGGCCGGTCGGTGCGCTCGGGGCGGTCGGTGCGCGACTCCGCCGCGCGGTAACCCTTCACCGGGCGGTCGTCGGTGCCGCGGTAGTTGCTGCTGCCGCTGGTCCGGTTGTCCGAACCGCGGTAGTTGCTGCTGCTCCCGGTGCGGTTGTCGGTGCCGCCGGTCCGGTCGCCGCGGTAGTTGCTGGAGCCGCCGCCCCGCGTGCCGCGGTCGCCGTACCGGCGGTCGCCGCCGGCGTCACGCGCTCCACGGTCGGAGTACTGGCTGGGTCCGCCCCGGCGCTCGAGCCGGGTGTCGTCACGAACCTCGCCACGGTTCGCCTGGGACGCGGTGTTCTGGGCGATCTCGCCCGCGGCCATCCGCTCGCCGTACGACTGGGTCTGGAACTTCTTGTGGCGCGGCTTCTTCACCCGATCACCGGCGTCGGCGCCGTCGTTCGGGACAAACTGGTCCTGGTGGTGCTGGGACACGCAATCTCTCTCTCAACGTCACGGCCCGATGCCGGATCGCCCACACACAAGCGCCGGCCACGAACCGTGGCCGGAATTTGGTGCTGGCAGGAGATTAGGCATCGACCTGCGGGTGCTATCGCGTTGCACCCATGTCGCCGGGGAATCATCAGCGGGTTGCCGAAACCGACGGGTCGGAGCGCCTGGGAAATGCTCTGGTGACGCGACGCGCGCACCGACGAGAAGAAGTATACCCCGACTCCGGCGCGGGCCTGACCACGGATAGCGACCACCCCCAACGCCACCCCTCCCTGCCCCCACGCCGGCACCATTCCGGGACCGTGAACACGCACGCGGGACCGTGAACAGGTCATAGCTTGTTCACGGTCCCGCGTGCGTGTTCACGGTCCCCTCTCGCGCCCGGCGGTTCGCCGTACAAGCCTCAAGGGGGCTTCAGGTCTTGCGTGGGTCTCCTAGGGTGAAGGCATGTCCCAGGAGAACGTTCCCAGCAAGGACCACTGGCTCTCGATCGGGGAGATCGCGGGCCGCTCGGGGGTTGCCGCGTCGGCCCTGCGGTTCTACGAGGACCAGGGCCTGATCAGCTCGCGACGCACCTCGGGCAAGCAGCGCCAGTACCAGCGCAGCACGCTGCGGCGGATCGCGTTCGTGCAGGCGGCGCAACGGGTCGGCCTGGCGTTGTCGGAGATCAAGCAGGCCCTGGACTCGCTCCCCGACGACCGCACCCCGACCCGTGCGGACTGGAGCCGGCTGTCCAAGACGTGGCGCAGCCGTCTCGACGAGCGGATCGACGAGCTGGAGCGCCTTCGCGACGACCTCGACGGGTGCATCGGCTGCGGCTGCCTGAGCCTGCAGCGCTGCAACCTGTACAACAAGTCCGACCGCCTCGCCGAACGCGGGCCGGGGGCCCGCATCCTCAACGTCGGCATTCCGGGCGATTAGCAACTACTTCGTACGGAATCCGTACCCGGCATAGGCGCGCGGTTATGACTGTCATACGACCTGTGTCGACGAACGAGGGTTAACCCCCAACTTTTTCCCGATCTGGTGTGGATTGCGTTCCGGCTTGGCAACATCCCGGTCTGTAGCGATCAGTGATCCGCTGGTCGCTTTCCGCCACAGATCCGGAGTGAGGCCCTCCCATGTCGCATCGCCGTATCCTGAGTTCGCTGGCCGGTCTGGCCGCCGCGGCCCTGGCAGTCCCCGCCTTCGCCGCCGCCCCCGCGCAATCGGCCCCCGCGCCGGCCACCAGCTCGCCGACCTCGATCGCCGCGTACACCGGTACGCCGCAGGACGCCGCCGCCACCAAGGCGTTCTACGAGGCCGTGATGAAGTCGGCCAAGGCCAAGCAGGCCAAGGCCGGCAACAAGCTCGCCGCCGTCACCGTCACGTACGCCGTCGACGCGCCGACCTTCGCGTCCCAGATCGCCGGCAGCACGTCGATCTGGAACTCCTCGGTCAGCAACGTCACCCTCGTCGAGGGCAGCAACTACGACTTCTACTACACCGAGGGCAACGACCCGCGTGGCTCGTACGCCTCGACCGACGGCCACGGCAGCGGCTACATCTTCCTGGACTACGCCCAGGCCCAGCAGTACGACCCGCTGCGCATCACCGCCCACGAGACCGGCCACGTGCTCGGCCTGCCCGACCACTACTCCGGCCCGTGCAGCGAGCTGATGTCCGGCGGCGGCCCCGGCCCGTCCTGCACCAACCCCAACCCCGACGCGACCGAGCGCGCGAGCGTCAACTCGCTGTGGGCCAACGGCTTCGCCAAGCGCTGACCCCCTGACCTCCGGCTCGGAACCGCCCGGCAGGGGACGGTTCCGAGCCGGAGTACTTCCCAGGACAGGGAAGCGCTCGTCGACCAGCCGATCCGAGGTCCGGATCCCCGCACCGAGTGCGGACGTGCCGCCCGCCCCACGGCGCGTCCGCACTCAGTTGCGGTAGCGGAAGGTGATCCGTCCCCTGGTCAGGTCGTACGGACTGAGCTCCACCAGCACGCGATCCTCGGGCAGGATCTTGATGTAGTTCTTCCGGATCTTCCCGCTGATGTGCGCGAGCACCTCGTGCCCGTTGGTCAGCTCGACCCGGAAGTTGGCGTTCCGCAGGCACTCGACGACCACGCCCTCGAGCTCGATCGCCCCGGCTTTCCTGGTCATCGCGATCCCCCGGCGTGCCGGGCGAGCTCCAGGTTGCTGCCCGTACGGCGTGCGCCCAGCCCTTCGAACAGGGCCACCGCGGCCGCGTTGCTCTCGTTGACCTCGGCCGAGGTCGCTTCGACCCCCGCGTGGTGCAGCCCGGCGAGCACGTGGGTCAGCAGGGCGCGGGCGATCCCGCGCCGCTGCTCACCGGCCAGGACCGCGACCAGCCCTATCCGTGGACGGCGGGTCATGGTCGCCAGCCGCACGAGGCCGACGTACTGGTCACGCCGTACGGCCACTGCGTACTTGGAAGGGTCCATCGGCCGCGTCCCGCCCTGCCAGGGCAGCACTTCCGCCGGCATCGTCTGCCAACCGGCACCGGCCTCGACCTCGGCCCGGATCGCCCGGTCCAGCTCGCGCAGCGGATCCTCGGCAGCCTCACCGATCGTCACGCCAGGCGGCGCCGGGGTTGCTCGCAGAGCAGTCGGTACGACGTACTCGAGCTCACGCCGCCAACTCGCGAACCCGGCGCGTTCCCAACCGGCCGTCAGCTCTTGATCGGTCTCGTCGACGACGGTGTAGAGCGGCTCCGGCCGATCAGCGGCGATCGCGCTCGCGAGCAGGTCGAAGACCGCGCCGCGCCAGGTGTCGATGCTGACGAACGTCCGCCCGTCGAGCCGCCGCGCAGCATGCCCACGGCCGACGACCAGGTCGTTCTCCACCGCGTGCCACTGGTTGTCCGCGACCCGGGAAATCGTCACCGCGTGGGCACCGAGGCCCGGAACAAAAGGCAAAGAGTTCATAGGTGTTTCCTTTCGGGAGTGCCGAACATCTCGAGGCGCTCCCGGCCGACACCTACGTCAATCGCCCGCCCGTGACCACGGAACAGGGAGCACCCATCGCACTGCGTTCATGGGTTCTCACCTCCAAGCGTGACGTCACGGCCGACCGCACCGTACCAACCCGCCCCCCACCCCAACCAACCATTTACCAGCCGGCCTCTTGTCTACCCGCGGACTGGGCCGGTGCTGTTGCGGACTACCAGTTCTGGGCGGAAGAGGAACTCGGTGCGTGGGGTGGTGTGGCCTCGGACTTCGTCGAGGAGGGACTGGACCGCCGCCAGGGCCATGGCCTGGACCGGTTGGCGGACCGTGGTCATGGGGGGATCGGTGAACTCCATCATGGGGGCGTCGTCGTAGCCGACCACCGAGAGGTCGGCGGGGACCGACAGGCCTCGTTGGCGGGCGGCTCGGATGACGCCTAGCGCCATCATGTCGGAGCCGCAGATGACGGCGGTGCAGCCGGTGTCGAGGAGGCGTTGGGCTGCTGCTTGGCCGCCTTCCACGCCGAAGACGCTGAGCTCGACGAGACCGTTGATGTCGTCGTCGGACAGGCCCAGCTGGGCTTTCAGTGCCGTGCGGAAGCCGGCGAGCTTGCGCTGTACGACGATGAAGCGTTCGGGGCCCGAGGTGAAGCCGATGCGGCGGTGGCCCAGGGCAACCAGGTGCGAGACCGCCAGTTCCGTTGCGGCGTACTCGTCGGAGGAGATGAAAGGCGCTCCGACCCCGGGCAGCCAGCCGTTGACGAAGACGACGGGGAGGTTGCGGTCGACCAGGGCCTGGTACCGGGCGTGGTCCGCGCCGGTGTCGGCGTGCAGGCCGGAGAGGAACATGATTCCCGAGACACCGCGTTCGAGGAGCATCTCGACGTACTCGTCCTCGGTGGCACCGGACGGTGACTGGGTGCACAGGACCGGCGTGAAGCCGCGCTGCGACAGCGCCGACTCGATCACCTGCGCGAACGCCGGGAAGATCGGGTTGATCAGCTCCGGCATCACCAGCCCGATCAGACCCGCCGACCGGCGGCGCAGCCGGGTCGGGCGTTCGAAGCCCAGGACGTCGAGCGCGGTCAGCACCGACTGCCTGGTCTCCTCGGCCACGCCGGGTTTCCCGTTGAGGACCCGGGACACCGTCGCCTCACTGACCCCCGCCTTGGCCGCGATGTCCGCCAGCCTCGCTCTGCTGCTCACGACCGGCCACCCTACCCAGCCGGGCTGCACCTTGCAGCAAGAACCTGCAAGTTCTTGCAGACTCCCACTGCGCAGATCTGTCCAGAAAGTGAACAGTGTGCACACCTCTTCCGGCGTAAACCTTGTCAGGAGCAGCGCGGCAGGCCAGGATGGGCGCACCCCCGCCCGGGGGCCTTTACTACGGATCGTCCGGCACGTTCCTGCCGGTGAAGGGATCGAACAGTCATGGCTACTGTGTCTTTCAAGGCGGCGACCCGGGTCTACCCCGGTTCTGACAAGCCCGCTGTCGACAAGCTCAACCTCGAGATCGAGGACGGCGAGTTCATGGTCCTCGTCGGCCCGTCCGGTTGTGGTAAGTCCACCTCGCTGCGGATGCTCGCCGGCCTCGAAGAGGTCAACGAGGGCTCCATCTACATCGGCGACCGCGACGTCACGCACCGTCCGCCGAAAGAGCGCGACATCGCGATGGTGTTCCAGAACTACGCGCTCTACCCGCACATGTCGGTCGCCGACAACATGGGCTTCGCGCTGAAGATGCAGGGTGTCTCCAAGGAGGACCGTGCCAAGCGCGTGATGGAGGCCGCCAAGCTGCTCGGCCTCGAGGAGTACCTGGACCGCAAGCCGAAGGCCCTGTCCGGTGGTCAGCGTCAGCGTGTCGCCATGGGTCGCGCCATCGTGCGTAACCCGCAGGTCTTCCTGATGGACGAGCCGCTGTCGAACCTCGACGCCAAGCTGCGGGTGCAGACCCGTACGCAGATCGCCGAGCTGCAGCAGCGTCTCGGTGTCACGACCGTCTACGTGACCCACGACCAGGTCGAGGCCATGACGATGGGCGACCGGGTGGCGGTGCTGAAGGACGGTCTGCTCCAGCAGGTCGACACCCCGCTGAACCTGTACGACAACCCGAAGAACCTGTTCGTGGCCGGCTTCATCGGCTCCCCCGCGATGAACCTGCTGACCGGCGACCTGGTCGACGGCGGCGTCAAGCTGGGCGACTACACCGTCCCGGTCGAGCGCGACATCCTGGCCAAGGCCGGCAACGACAAGACGGTCTCGATCGGCGTCCGCCCGGAGGCCTTCAAGGTCTCCGACAACGGCCTGCCGGTAAAGGTCGCCGTGATCGAGGAGCTCGGCGCTGACGCGTTCCTCTACGGCACCGCCGAGCACGACGGCAACCACCAGCAGATCGTGGCCAAGATCGGCGCCCGGATGAACGTCGAGAAGGGCTCGCTGATCCACCTGGAGGCGCAGACCGACAAGCTGCACCTGTTCTCGACCTCGACCGAGGAGCGCCTGACGGCCTGACCGTCAGCCAGTACGACGAACGCCGGCCCCGGGTGCGAACCCGGGGCCGGCGTTTTCGTCGTCCCCGCCGATCAGGTGACGTCGCGCCGGTTGAAGACCAGCGCGCCGAGCGCGATCAGCACGACCGCGCCAATGCCCAGGTACCAGGCGCCGTGCTCGAAGCTGAGCGCCTTCTCGACCGATTCGCAGCTGTACGAACCGTCGCCGAGCGTCTGGCACTTCTGCACGTAGTACGTCGTACCGTGCAGCACCCAGGCGTCGAAGTTCAGCCGGGCCAGCCACGGCTGCGCCGACACGAGCACGCTGCCGAAGATGCCTTCCACCAGGACGGCGTACCCCATGATCACGCCGATCGCCGCCGCCGTGTGCCGTAGCAGCAGCGCCAGTACGCCGCCGAGCGCGCCGGCCACGCCCGCGAGCACCACGGTCCGGCCCGACGTCTCCAGCAGGTTGCCCCAGACCGTGCCGGTCGTGCCGGTGGTGACTCCCAGCTGGGCGACGATCAGGTACGTCCCGGCGATCAGCAGCGCCAGCGAGACCACCGCGACCGGCACCATGCCGACCGCGACCGCGATCAGCTTGCTCCCGTAGACCCGCATCCGTCGCGGCTCGAAGGTCAGCCAGTTGCCGATCGAGCCGCTGCTGAACTCCGCGCCGACGAAGCTCGCGCCGATCAGGAACGCGGCGAACGCCAGCAGGTACGACGACCCCTGCAGCAGCCCTGGCATCACGTCCACGAAGGACGGTGTCGGTTTGCCCCACTCCGAGAGCTTCGGCTCCTGGTAGGTGCACATCTCCTCGACCGAAGGCTTCGGGTCCGGCATGGCCGCGTAGTTGTCGCGGCACTCCTGGTCGTACTTCTCGTGGTTCTTCACCCAGTCCGCGTGCGCCGACTCGAACTGGACCTTGTTCTGCTGCTGCTCGGCCTCCGACAGCGGGCGCGAGTTCCACCAGGTGGCGGCCAGCATCAGCACCGTGACACCGAGCACCGCGACCACGCCGAGCATCACCAGCCGGCGCGCGACCAGTCGCCGCAGCTCGACTCCCGTCAGGCGGATCACTGTTTGCCTCCCACGGTCGTGTCGTCCGCGGCCAGGCCCTCGTCGGCCGTCAGCTCCAGGAACACCGACTCCAGGTCGGCCCGGACCGGGACCAGCTCGGCGACGTACAGCTCGCTGTGGGCCAGCCGCCTGGTGATGTCGGCCGGTTCCTCGGCGCCGTCCACGAACAGGTACTTGCCCTCGGCCCGCACCGTCAGCCCGGCTGCCGTCAGTACGGCGGTCGCCGCGTCCTGGTTGCCGATCGCAACCTTCACCGTCGACTTGCCGGTGCCGCCGATCACCTCGGCCACCGAGCCCGAGGCGAGCAACCGGCCGTGGCCGATGATCGAGACCGTGTCGGCGACCTGCTCGACCTCGGCCAGGATGTGGCTGCTGACCAGGACCGTGCGGCCCTGCTCGCCGAGCGAGCGCATCGTCTCCCGGATCTCGCGGATGCCGGCCGGGTCGAGCCCGTTGGTCGGCTCGTCGAAGATCAGCAGGTCGGGCTGCTTGAGCAGCGTCGCGGCGATCGCCAGCCGCTGCTTCATGCCGAGCGAGTAGGTCTTGAACCGGTCCTTGCCGCGGTCGCCGAGCGAGGTCTCGTCGAGCACCTCACCGACCCGGGCGCGCGGTGCGCCAATCGCGTCGGCGAGCAGCTCCAGGTTCTTGCGGCCGCTGAAGGCCGGGAAGAACTTCGGTGACTCGACGATCGCACCGACCCGCGAGACCACCTCGGGCAGGTGCTCGGGCACCGGCCGGCCGAACAGCGCCATCGCGCCGGCGTCGGCGCGGATCAGCCCGAGCAGCATCCGGATCGACGTGGTCTTGCCCGATCCGTTCGGGCCGAGGAAGCCGTGCACGCCGCCGACCGGTACGTCCAGGTCGAGCCCCTGGACCGCGACCACCCGCTTGCCCCGCCGGGTCCGGTACGTCTTGCGCAGGCCGCGCGTACTGATCGCGAGCTCGGTCATGCCACCTCTTCTTCTGCTGCTCACAGTCCGCAGTGGACCGCGTTCTCAACGCCATGAGACGCACAGCGTGCCAGTTTGGTTGGTTCACCCGCCTGGAGCCTGTGAGCCGGATTACCCCCTTGGGGTATCTTCCAGGGGTTGCGTCTGATACCCCAAGGGGGTAACTTCAAGGCATCGACATACCCCCTAGGGGTAGCAGTGAGGGAAGAGGACCACGATGACCGACCAGCCGACCGAGACCACCCCCGAGCACGTGCACGGCTACACCAGCGAGAAGTCCAGCCACCTCAAGCGGCTGCGCCGGATCGAGGGCCAGGTCCGTGGCCTGCAGCGGATGGTCGAGGAGGACAAGTACTGCATCGACATCCTGACCCAGGTCTCGGCGGCGACGAAGGCGCTCCAGTCGTTCTCGCTGGAGCTGCTCGACGAGCACCTCTCGCACTGCGTGGTCGAGGCCGCCCAGCGCGGCGGCGCCGAGGCCGAGGAGAAGGTCCGCGAGGCCTCCGACGCGATCGCGCGTCTCGTGCGTAGCTGATCCACACCCAGCAGACACCTCTGAAGGAGAACCACCTATGACCACCACCACGTACGCCGTCGCCGGAATGACCTGCGGACACTGCACCGCCGCGGTGACCGAGGAGCTCAGCAAGCTGCCGGGCGTGCAGAACGTGAGCATCGACCTGAACGCGGGCGGCACCTCGGCGGTCCAGGTGACCAGCGAGTCGGCCCTGGACGAGACCGCCGTGCGCGAGGCCGTGGACGAGGCGGGCTACGAGCTGACGGGCGCGACAGCATGAGCCGGGCTGTCGCGCTCCGGCTCGGCGCGTTCGCCGGCGTACTGGTCCTGGCCTTCGCCGGAGCCTTCGCGATCGGCTCGGCGGTCGACCCGATCGCGGCAGCCGACCCGGCGAAGGAGCCCGCCGCCGGCCAGGACGGCATGGGGATGGACGGTATGACCGATCCGGCCGGCGGCCACGGCGAAGGACACGGCGACGCGAGCGCTCAGCCGCCCGGGCTCGCCGTGTCCCAGGCCGGCTACACGCTGGTTCCTTCGACCACGTTCTTCGGGTCCGCGCAGCAGACCGCGCTCCGGTTCACGATCACGGGTCCGGACGGCAAGCCGGTCACGCAGTACACGAAGACGCACGAGAAGGACCTGCACCTGATCGTCGTACGGCGTGATCTGTCCGGCTTCCACCACGTGCACCCGACGATGGATGCCGCAGGCAACTGGTCGATCCCGTTCAGCTTCACCGCGGGCGGCACCTGGCGCCTGTACGCCGACTTCCAGCCGGCCGGGCACGACCAGCCGCTGACGCTCGGCACGGACGTGAACGTGTCCGGCCTCTACATCCCGGTCCCGCTCAGCGAGCCCGCCAGTGTTTTCACCGTCCACGGGTACGACGTGACGCTGGCCGGGAAGCCCCAGGCAGGCAAGGAGTCCGAGCTGACCTTCGCGATCAGCAAGGACGGCAAGCCGGTCACCGACCTGCAGCCGTACCTCGGTGCCTTCGGTCACCTGGTATCGCTGCGCAGCGGCGACCTCGCCTACCTGCACAACCACCCGTCGGAGCACGCCGAGCCGGGCATGAAGGGCGGGCCGCAGATCGCCTTCGGCACCACCTTCCCGACCGCCGGCACGTACTCGCTGTTCCTGGACTTCCAGCACGCCGGGGCGGTCCACACCGCGGAGTTCACCGTGAAGGTGGACGCCGACGGCACCACGATCGTGCCACCGACCGCGCTGCCGAGCACCCCGGGGCACGACACCACTCCGCACGGCCACTGAGAGGAGGCATTCATGACAACCCCAGAAACCGGGCAGTCCGTCGAACTCATCATCGGTGGCATGACCTGCGCCTCCTGCGCCGCCCGGGTCGAGAAGAAGCTGAACCGGATGGACGGGGTCACCGCGACGGTGAACTACTCCACCGAGAAGGCCAAGGTGACGTACGCCGACGGCGTCAGCACCGACGACCTGGTCGCCACCGTCGAGGCCACCGGTTACAGCGCCGCCCTCCCCGCGCCACCGACCACCGCGCAGGCCGACGAGGAACCCGCCGACGAGCTGAAGCCGCTCAGGGACAGGCTCTACACCAGCATCGCGCTCGCCGTACCGGTGATTGCCCTGGGCATGGTTCCGGCGCTGCAGTTCGACTTCTGGCAGTGGGCGTCGCTGACGCTGGCCGCGCCGGTGGTGACCTGGGCGGCCTGGCCGTTCCACAAGGCCGCCTGGACGAACCTGAAGCACGGCGCCGCGACGATGGACACGCTGATCTCGCTCGGCGTGATCAGTTCGTTCCTCTGGTCGCTGTACGCGCTGTTCCTCGGTGGGGCCGGCGAGCCCGGGATGAAGATGCCGTTCACGCTGATCCCGTCCCGGGGCGGCGGCGCCGAGGAGATCTACCTCGAGGTCGCGGCCGGCGTCACGACATTCATCCTGGCCGGGCGGTACTTCGAGGCCCGCGCCAAGCGCCGGTCGGGTGCCGCGCTGAAGGCGCTGATGGAGCTGGGCGCGAAGGACGTCGCCGTCCTGCGGGACGGTGTCGAGCAGCGGATCCCGGCCGAGCAACTGGCCGTGGGCGACGAGTTCGTCGTCCGGCCGGGCGAGAAGATCGCCACGGACGGCGTGATCGTCACCGGGAGCAGCGCGGTCGACGCGTCGATGCTGACCGGCGAGTCGGTACCGGTCGAGGTCGGCGAGGGCGACGCGGTCGTCGGCGCGACCGTGAACGCCGGCGGGCGGCTCGTCGTACGGGCCACTCGGGTCGGCTCGGACACCCAGCTCGCGCAGATGGCCCGGCTGGTCGAGGACGCGCAGAACGGGAAGGCGGCCGTGCAGCGGCTGGCCGACCGGATCTCGGGGATCTTCGTGCCGATCGTGATCGGGCTGGCCCCGCTCACGCTCGGGTTCTGGCTCGGCAACGGGTCGGCGGTCGAGGTGGCGTTCACCGCCGCGGTCGCCGTGCTGATCATCGCCTGCCCGTGTGCACTCGGGCTGGCCACGCCGACCGCGTTGATGGTCGGGACCGGCCGGGGTGCGCAGCTCGGGATCCTGATCAAGGGCCCGGAGGTGCTGGAGTCGACGCAGCGCATCGACACCGTCGTACTGGACAAGACGGGGACGGTGACGACCGGGCGGATGGATCTGGTCGACGTCCTGCTGGCCGAGGGCGAGCAGCGGGCCGACGTACTGCGACTGGCGGGGGCCCTCGAGCACTCGAGTGAGCACCCGATCGCGCAGGCCGTTGCCCGGGGCGCCTTCGACGAGCTGGGCAAGCTGCCGTCGGTCGAGGACTTCGGGAACGTCGAAGGCCTTGGTGTGCAAGGGATTGTGGACGGTCACGCCGTACTGGTTGGCCGGACGCGGTTGCTGGAGGAGTGGAGCCAGTACCTGCCGGCCGACCTCGCGCACGCCAAGGAGCACGCCGAGGCCGAGGGCAGTACGGCGGTCGCGGTCGGCTGGGACGGCAAGGCCCGCGCCGTCCTGGTGGTCGCGGACACGGTGAAGCCGACCTCGGCGGAGGCGATCAAGCAGCTGCGGGCGCTCGGTCTGAAGCCGGTGCTGCTGACCGGCGACAACGAGGCCGTCGCCCGCAAGGTCGCGGCGGAGGTCGGGATCGACGAGGTGATCGCCGAGGTACTGCCGGCCGACAAGGTCGACGCGGTCAAGCGGCTGCAGGGCGAGGGCCGGGTGGTCGCGATGGTCGGCGACGGCGTGAACGACGCGGCAGCGCTGGCCCAGGCCGACCTCGGACTGAGCATGGGCACCGGGACCGACGTCGCGATCGAGGCGAGCGACCTGACGCTGGTCCGCGGCGACCTGCGCTCGGCGGCGGACGCGATCCGGCTGGCGCGACGGACCCTGGGCACGATCAAGGGCAACCTGTTCTGGGCCTTCGCCTACAACGTCGCGGCGATCCCGCTGGCCGCGGCGGGCCTGCTGAACCCGATGCTCGCCGGCGCGGCGATGGCGTTCAGCTCGGTCTTCGTCGTCACCAACAGCCTGCGGCTGCGCCGCTTCACCACGGAGAACTGACATGTCCCACCAGCACTCGCACGAGCACGAGCAACCGAGCGGCAAGGCGCTGACCAAGCAGGCGATCTCCGCCACCGTGCACTGCCTCACCGGCTGTGCGATCGGCGAGATCCTCGGCATGGTGATCGGTACGGCGCTCGGCTGGCACAACCTGGCCACGGTCGTCCTGTCGATCGCCCTGGCGTTCGTCTTCGGCTACTCGCTGACGATCCGCCCGGTCCTGAGCGCCGGCGTCACCTTCAAGCAGGCCCTCAAGATCGCGCTGGCCGCCGACACCCTGAGCATCCTGACGATGGAGATCGTCGACAACGGCATCATCCTGGCCGTCCCCGGCGCCATGGACGCCGGCCTGGCGTCCATCCTCTTCTGGGCCAGCCTGGCCGTAGCCCTCGCCATCGCCTTCGTCCTCACCGTCCCGGTCAACCGCTGGCTCATCGGCCGAGGCCGAGGCCACGCGGTGATGCACGCGTACCACTAGCAGCTCCACCGATGTCGGCGTACGGCAACATCAACAATTGTCGCCGTACGCCGACATTACTTATTGTGGAAGTACGGCAACATTGGATAATGTGGGCGTACGACAACATCAAGGGTGGTGAGGAGATGCGGGTTCACACGGTCAGGGATCTCGGCTCGGCGGTTCGCGAGGCGCGGGCCAAGCGTGGACTAACGCAGGTGGACCTCGCCCGTCGAGCCGGCGTGTCCCGCGAGTGGCTGGTACGCCTCGAGCAAGGCCATCCCCGTCTCGAAGCCCAACTGGTCCTCGACACGCTGGAAGCAGTCGGCCTCAGCGTGACGACCGCCGACAGCGAACTGTCCCAGCCGGACGAGACCGAGGCGGCCTGGGACGAGGTCTTCGCCACCCTCGCCAACGAGCCGACCGGCCCGACGAACCGGGACGAGAGTTCCGACGATGGCTGAAGACCGGCTGCTTCTCTACTTGGACGGAGTGCTCGCCGGGACCCTGCACCAGAGTTCCCAGGGCCGTCTGTCCTTCAGCTACGACGAGGACTACCGGAGCACGCCGACGACCGTTCCGCTCTCGCTGTCGATGTCCAAGGGCACGACAAGCCACTCGCACAAGCCGACACATGCCTTCATCTCCGGCCTGCTCCCCGACAGCGAGGCTGCTCTCCAGCGACTGGGCCGCAAGTACGGCGCTTCGCCCAACAACCCGTTCACGCTGCTTCGGCACATCGGTCGAGATGCCGCCGGCGCCGTCCAGATCCTTCCACCGGAGATCGCGTCGAGCGACGCGGCCAACGGGCAAGGCGACATCGACTGGCTAGGCGACGAGGCGATGGACCAAACCCTGGCCGAACTGGCCCAGAGCCCCGATACCTGGGATCCAGGCCGCAACGCGGGCCGCTGGAGCCTGGCCGGAGCGCAGAGCAAGATCGCCCTGTTCCGCTCGCCCGAGGGACGGTGGGGTGTGCCCTGCGACTCGACGCCGACCACCCACATCCTCAAGCCCTCGATGCCGACCTACGAGCGCCATCACCTCAACGAGCACCTCTGTCTTCGGGCCGCACAGCTGTGCGGACTTCCGGCGGCAACCACCGAGCTCCTGGCGAGCGATCGCTACGAGGTCCTGATTTCTCACCGCTACGACCGGCTCCACGATGCTGCCGGTCAGTGGAGACGGCTGCATCAAGAGGACATCTGCCAGGCCCTGTCGGTGCCGCCCACCAAGAAGTACCAGGACGACGGCGGCCCCGGAGTACGCGAGATCGGCAACCTGCTGTCCAGCAGCAGCACGCGCTCGTCGCGAGCCGACAACCTGGGCCGGATGTTCGACTACCTGGTCTACAACGTGGCGATCGCCGCCACCGACGCACACGCGAAGAACTTCTCCGTGCTGCTGAGCTCCCGTGATGTCCGCCTTGCTCCGCTGTACGACGTCGCATCGATGCTGCCGTACCAGCGGGATCCCGGCCTCAGGTCAGCCCTGAAGATCGGCCGCACCTGGGCGATGGCGAAGGCCACCGAACAGGACTGGGTCGCCGTCGGCCGCCAACTGGGGTTGGACGGCGAGGAGGCGATCAGCCGGATGCGCGCGATCCGGCGGCGTGTCCCCGAAGCCTTCCAGCGAGCAGCAACCGAAGACGCCGTTCCCGAGGGGCTGCGCAACCACGCCACTTGGATCGCCGACCTGGTCGCCGCACACGTAGAGAACCGCCGCGACCAGTGGGGGCAGGTCGACGTTCCGCCTCCAGCCGGCTGACCGACGTACGACGTCCAGGCACCGCACGTGGACGCAGGTGGTCGTCCGCGTGCGGTGCCTTCCTACTAGCGGATCCAGGCCGTGGTGTCGGAGGGGAGGCGGCCTTCGTCCAGGGGGGAGCTGGTCAGGAGGACCTCGCCGGTGGGGAGGTCGATGGGGTCGGGGGTGAGGTTGACGATGCAGGTGAGGGCCGAGTCGCGGGTGAAGGTGAGGACGCCGGGGGCGGACTCGACCCAGGTGAGGACGCCGTCGCCTAGTTCTGTACGGCGGATGCGCAGGCCGTCGCGGTAGAGGGCGAGCATGGAGTTCTGGTCGGCCTGCTGGGACTCGACGGTGAGGTTCTTCCAGTCGGCCGGCTGCGGCAGCCACGGCGTACCGGTGCCGAACCCGAACGGCGGTTCCTTGCCGGACCACGGGATCGGGACGCGGCAACCGTCGCGGCCACGGTCGGTGCCGTGGGAGCGGGCGAAGATCGGGTCCTGCAGCAGTTCGTCGGGCAGGTCCTCGACCTCGGGCAGGCCGAGTTCCTCGCCCTGGTAGACGTACAGGCCGCCCGGCAGCGCCATCGCGAGCAGCGCGGCGGCGCGGGCGCGGCGTTCACCGAGGACGAGGTCGGTCGGCATGCCGTGCTTGCGGTCCTGGTGCGAGAACGACGTGTCCGGGCGGCCGTACTTCGTGACCGGGCGGGTGACATCGTGGTTCGACAGCACCCAGGTCGGCGGAGCACCGATCGGGACGTGGGTGGTCAGCGTCAGGTCGATCGACGCCCGCAGCTCGGCGGCGTCCCACGGCCGGGACAGGAAGTCGAAGTTGAACGCGGTCTGCATCTCGTCCGGACGCAGGTACAGCGCGAACCGCTCCTGGTCCGGCATCCACATCTCACCGACCAGGAAACGCCCCTCGTACGCGTCCGTGATCGCCCGCCAGCCCCGGTACACCTCGTGCACCTGGTCGTGGTCGGTGTAGGACTCGTCGACGCTGTCCAGATCCTTGAACAGGACGGCGGCGCTGTCGATCCGGATGCCGTCGACGCCGCGATCCAGCCAGAACCGCAGGATGTCGTGGAACTCCTCGACCACCTCGGGGTTGCGCCAGTTGAAGTCCGGCTGCTCGGGCGCGAACAGGTGCAGGTACCACTCACCGTCCGGCACCTGCGTCCACGCCGGGCCGGCGAAGATCGACTGCCAGTCGTTCGGCGGCAGACCGCCGTCGCGACCGGCGCGGAACAGGAACCGCTCACGCTCTGGGGACCCGGGACCGGCCGCCAGCGCCTGGACGAACCAGTCCTGCTGGTCCGAGCCGTGGTTCGGCACGATGTCGATGATGGTTCTGATGCCGAGCGCGTGCGCCTCCTCGATGTACGCCTCGGCCTCGGCGAGGGTGCCGAAGCTGGGCTCGATCGCGCGGTAGTCGGCGACGTCGTACCCGCCGTCGGCCATCGGCGACGGGTACCACGGGTTCAGCCAGATCGCGTCGACCCCGAGATCGGCCAGGTAGGGCAGCTTCGCCCGCAGACCGGCCAGGTCGCCGATCCCGTCACCGTTGCCGTCGGCAAAGCTCCGTAGGTACACCTGGTAGATCGCGGCTCCGCGCCACCATGTTTCCGACATGCTTCTCCTTAGGTTTGGTTGGGGGATCAGCCCTTGAGGCTGCCGGCGGTCAGACCCGCCATGATGCTGCGCTGGAACACGAAGAACACGAGAATGGTCGGCAGCGACGCGATCACCAGTGAGGCGATCAGCACGTTCTGCGGCATCTGCGCGGACAGCGACGCGATGCCGACGCTGATCGACATCTTGTCGGTCTCCGGCAGCACCAGCAGCGGCCAGACGAAGTCCTTCCAGACCGTGACGACCGACAGGATCGACACCACGCCGAGGATCGGCCGGGACACCGGCAGCACGATCGACCACAGGATCCGGACCGGGGACGCGCCGTCGATCTCGGCCGCCTCCAGCAGCTCGCGCGGGATCGAGTCGAAGAACCGCTTGAGCAGGAAGATGAAGAACCCGTTCGCTGCCGCGGGCAACCAGATCGCCCACGGCGTGTTCAGCAGGTTGAACCCGAAGATCGGCACATCCTTGGCGACCAGGTACGTCGGCAGCAGCAGGACCATCGGCGGGATCATCAGCGTCGCCAGCATCAGGCCGAGGATCAGCTTGCCGAAGAACGGCCGCAGCTTGGACAGCGCGTACGCCGCGGTGACGTCGACCAGCAGCGTGAACAGCCACGCGCCCCCGGCGTACAGGACGGTGTTGCGCAGGAAGACTCCGAGCTGGAGCTGGTTCCAGGCTTCCCGGTAGACGCCGAAGTCGTAGTCCTTGGGGAAGAAGCTCGGCGGGATCTGGGCCAGCTCGTCCGGCGACTTCAGCGCGCCGGTCACCATCCAGTACAGCGGGAAGACGAAGGCGATCGTGAAGCCGACCACCACGACGACCAGGACGGTCCAGTAGATCAGCCTGCCGTGCCAGGTCCGCAGCGACAACGGCGAGACCAGGGTGCGGGTCTCGTACTCCTTGCCCTTGCGCCGCTTCTTCGGCAGAAGAGCCGGCGGGGGTGTTGTTGCCGGGAGCACCGGTTGGGGTTGCAGTGTGGTTGTCATCGGCCACCTTCGTTGTCACGCGAGACGCGCAGGTAGAACGCGGAGAAGACGAGCAGCACGACCATCAGCATCAGGCCGAGCGCACCACCGCCACCGAAGTCGCCGAAGTTGAAGGCGTACTGGTACATCAGGTAGGCCACCGTGACGGTCGCGTTCTCCGGGCCACCGCCGGTCAGCAGGTACGGCTCGATGAAGACCTGCATGGTCGCGACGATCTGGAGCAGCAGCATCACCAGCAGGATCAGCTTGGTCTGCGGCACGGTGACGTGCCAGACCCGGCGGAACAGGCCGGCGCCGTCCAGCTCGGCGGACTCGTACAGGTCGCCCGGGATCGACTGCAGCGCGGCCAGGTAGATCAGCGTGCCGGTGCCGAGGTTCATCCAGGTCGAGACGATCACCAGCGAGATCAGCGCCGTGCTGGTCGAGTCGAGCCAGGCCAGCGGCGGGAGGTGGAAGACGTCGAGGATCTGGTTGAACAGGCCTGCGCCCGGGTCGTAGAACCACTTGAACAGCAGCACGCCGACGGCCGGGGGCAGCATCACCGGCAGGTAGACGACGAACCGCAGGTACGCCTTGGCGTGCCGCAGCTCGTTCAGTACGACGGCCAGCACGAACGGGATCACGTAGCCGACGACGAGCGCGAGCCCGCTGAAGGCCGCGGTGTTCAGCCAGGCGGACCGAAACGCCGGGTCGGCGAACACGGTCCGGAAGTTCTCCAGCCCGACCCACTGCGGCGGGTCGACGAAGTTGGTCTGCTGAAAGCTCAGCACGATCTCCCGGATCATCGGGTACCAGGAGAAGAAGGCGAAACAGATCAGCGCCCCGCACAGGAACCCGTACGCCGTGAGGTTCCTGCCGACCGCGCGGCGCGCCGCCCCCGGGTTCGGGGAGCGGCGCACCGGCTTGGCGGTCAGTACAGCCATCAGGTGTTCTTGGCCAGGATCTTGTTCGCCTTGCCCTCGGCGTCCGAGAGCAGCTTGTCGATGTCGGCGTCCTTGCGGGTCAGCACCGCGGACATCGCCACGTCGAGCACGGCGTACAGCTCCTGCGCCTTCGGCGGCTCGAGCTTGTTGGTGATGCTCGCCTGCACCGACACGTACGGCGTGAAGTGGTCCACCGGCACGGTCGCGAACTGCTTGCGCAGGGCGACGATCTCCTTGCCCGGGGCGGTGTCGCCGTACAGGTCCGGGATCGGCAGGCCGACTGGGCGGCCCTGGGCCTTGGCGCGCTCGTAGTTGAACTGGCCCTTACCAGGGGTCAGTTCGTGGAACTCGAGCCAGGCCAGTCCGGCCTTGATCTTCTCCGGCGAGGCCTTCGGGTTGAACATGTAGCCGTCGCCACCGGACAGCGACGCCTTGCCCTCGGACTCCGGGACGGCGGTCACGCCGTAGTCCTCGAACTTGCCCTGGAAGTCGTTGTTCACCGACTGCACGACGTCCGGCGCGCCGATCATCATGCCAAGCTTGCCCGAGCCCATCATGCGCATCAGGTCCTCCCACTGCAGCAGCTGCTTGCTGCCCATGGAGTTGTCGTTCCAGCGCATCTGCTTGAGGTTCTCCAGCACGGCCTTGCCCTCGGCGCTGTTGAACGCCGCGGCCTTGCCGTCCTCGCTGACCATCGAGCCGCCGCGGGCGTACAGCGACGCCGCGAAGTGCCAGCCGCCGGTGTTGCCGGCCGAGTACTCACCGAAGCCGGTGTAGCCGGCGCCGAGCCCGGCGATCTTCTTGGCCGCCTCCTGGACCTCGGCCCAGGTCTTCGGCGGGGCGTCGGGGTTCAGCCCGGCCTGGGTGAAGAGCTTGCGGTTGTAGACCAGGCCCATGTTGTAGTTGTTGCGCGGGACGCCGTACGTCTTGTCGCCGTCGTCGAAGACGCCCTTGACGTCGGGGCGGACGTCGCCCAGCGCCTTCACGCTGCCGACGTACTCGCTGATGTCGGCCGCCTGCTTGGCCTTGATGATCTTCTGGACGTCGGTGTAGTAGACGTAGAAGACGTCCTCCTGGGTGCCGCCGGCCAGCTTCGCCTGGAAGGTGTCGGGGTTGATGCAGGGGAAGGCGTCCTTGCTCTGGATCGTGATGTTCGGGTGCGCGGCCTGGAACGCCGCGACGTCCTCGTCCCAGCCGGCCCGCTCCTTCGGGTTGCTCTTCGGCGGCTGGCAGCCGACGGTGATGGTCACCTTCTGGTCGGCGCCGCCGGAGCCCTGCGCGGCCGGTTCGTCGTCCCCCGAGCCGCAGGACGCGGCCGTCAGCCCCAGTCCCGCGACGAGCAACAGGCCGAGTGCCCTGCGATGGCTCGTTGTCCTCATCGATCTGCCCTTCCCTCGATACTGCCGATGTGGTCCGTACCGTAGGCAAGCTGACCGGATGTGCGCAATACTTCGATCAAATGTTGCAAGAAAGAAACTACTGGAGACAAAAAAGAGGTGGAACGGGCCGAAGCCCACTCCACCTCTCGATCTGCTGCCGTCAGACGGGGATCGGCGCCGTTCTGAGCCGGGCGGTCGACGCGCGGACCACGAGCTCGGGCTCGAAGAGCAGCTCGTCGGCCGGTACGGCGGCGCGCTCGATCAGCGCGACCAGCATGTCGACCGCGGCCCGGCCCATCGCGTCGATCGGCTGCCGGACCGTGGTCAGCGGCGGGTCGGTGCAGTTCATCATCGCCGAGTCGTCGTACCCGATCACCGAGACGTCGTCGGGCACCTGGAGGCCGGCCCGGCGGACCGCGCGGATCGCGCCGAGCGCGAGGATGTCGCTGGCGCAGACGATGCCGGTGACGCCCTGCTTGACCAGCCGGGTCGTGGCCGCGTGCCCGCCCTCGAGCGAGAACATCGTGTGCTCGACCAGCGCCGGGTCCGCCTCGGGCGAGGCCATGAACGCCTCCAGCTTGCGCCGCGACGGGATGTGGTCGCGCGGGCCGAGGACCAGCCCGATCTTCTGGTGGCCGAGCGCGCGCAGGTGCCCGATCGCCATCTCGGCGGCGACGAAATCGTCGGACGAGACCTGCGGGAAGCCCAGGTGATCGACCGCCGCGTTGACCAGGACCGTCGGCAGCTTGCGCTCCTGGATCAGCTCGTAGTGGGCGTGCGGCGCATCGGCCTGGGCGTAGAAGCCACCGGCGAAGACGACGCCCGACACCTGCTGCTGGAGCAGCAGGTCGACGTAGTCCGCCTCGGACACGCCACCGACCGTCCGGGTGCAGAGCAAGGAGGTGAAACCTTGCTGCGCCAGGGCACCGCCGACCACCTCCGCGAAAGCCGGGAAGATCGGGTTCTGCAACTCCGGCAGCACCAGTCCGACCAGTCGCGCCCGGTCGCCGCGCAGCTGGGTCGGCCGCTCGTACCCGAGCACGTCCAGCGCGGTGAGCACCGCTTCCCGGGTCGCCTCGGAGACGCCGGGCTTGCCGTTCAGCACCCGGCTCACGGTCGCCTCACTGACGCCGACCTTCTTCGCCACCTCAGCAAGTCGTCGAGTCATGACGCAAACTCTACGCCACATTCCGCAAGTATTTGCGTTCACTTGCGTTCGGGTTCTGTCAGTTCTCTGTCCCAGGACCCCTGCGGCCTCAGGCTTCCGCCGCAGGGAACTGACACACTGGACCTCGTGCCCCGCTTCGTCGCCACCCGCCCGGACACCGGTCTGCTGTCACTGCCCTGGGACGTCCCGCTGGAGGACTGGCCCGAGGACCAGCTGGTCGCGCTGCCGCGCGGTATCTCGCGGCACGTGGTCCGCTTCGTCCGCGTGAACGGCAGCGTCTACGCGATCAAGGAGGTGATGGAGCACCTCGCCATGCACGAGTACCGCCTGCTGCGGGACCTCGAGCGGCTGGACTCCCCCTCGGTCGAACCGGTCGGCGTGATCACCGACCGGCTGGACAAGAACGGCGAACCGCTCGACTCCATCCTGGTCACCCGGCACCTGCAGTTCTCCCTGCCGTACCGGGCCCTGTTCTCCAGCACGCTGCGGCCCGACACCGTGAACCGGCTGATCGACGCCCTGGTCGCGCTGATCGTCCGGCTGCACCTGCTCGGCTTCTTCTGGGGCGACTGCTCGCTGTCGAACACGCTGTTCCGCCGCGACGCCGGCGCCTTCGCGGCGTACCTGGTCGACGCCGAGACCGGCGAGCTGCACCAGGACATCTCCGACGGGCAGCGCGCGCACGACCTCTACACCGCCGAGATCAACCTGTTCGGCGAGTTCCTCGACCTGCAGGCGGGCGGTCTGCTCGACGAGGCCATCGACCCGCAGGAGACGGTCCAGTCGATCAACGACCGGTACGACGCCCTGTGGGCCGAGCTGACCGCGCCGGAGGAGTTCGCGACCGACGAGATGCACCGGCTCGACTCCCGGATCCGGCGGCTGAACGAGCTCGGCTTCGACGTCGCCGAGATCGACATCATCACCGACTGGGACGGCAGCCAGGTCCGGATCCAGCCGAAGGTCGTCGACGCCGGCCACCACTCCCGCCGGCTGCTGCGGCTGACCGGCCTGGACGTCGAGGAGAACCAGGCCCGCCGGCTGCTCAACGACCTCGACTCCTACGCCGCCTCGACCGACCAGCAGAACGAGGACGAGGAGATCGTCGCGCACGAGTGGCTGACCAACGTGTTCGAGCCGGTGGTCCGCTCGGTCCCGCGCGACCTGAAGCGCAAGCTGGAGCCCGCCGAGGTCTTCCACGAGGTGCTCGAGCACCGCTGGTTCCTGTCCGAGCAGGCCGGCCACGAGGTCGACACGATGGAGGCCGCCCGCTCGTACGTCGGCGACGTCCTGGCCGCCAAGCCCGACGAGAAACTCGCCCTGCCGACCGCGCCGCCTGACGCCGAGTAGGCCGGATGCAACGTCTGGCTCTCTTCCGGCGTGGTTAGGACGTGGGAGGGGACCAGATGACAGACGATCCACCGGACTTCGACACCTGGGTGTCGCACCGGGCCGCCGGGCTGCTGCGCTTCGCCTACCTGATCACCCGCGACCGCGGGCGGGCCGAGGAAGCCGTGCAGGACGCGCTGATCGCGGCGTACCCGCGGTGGTCGCGGATCGGTGCCGACCCGGACGCGTACGTCCGGCGGTGCATCGTGAACGCCGACATCTCGCGCTGGCGGCGCTTCTTCCGGCGCGAGACGCCGGTCGACGACCCCGGCGCTCTGGCGGGTGCCGTCGGTGCCGACCACGCGGCGTCGCACGCGGATGCCGACGCGGTCTGGCGGCTGTGCGCGTCCTTGCCGACCCGGCAGCGGGCGGCCGTCGTACTGCGGTACTACGAAGGCCTTCCGGACGCCGACATCGCCGAGATCCTCGGCTGCACGGCGGCCACGGTCCGCTCCCAGATCCATCGCGCCCTGTCGTCCCTGCGCGCAACCCTGAAGGAGGTCGAGCAGCTGTGAACTCCTCGACTGAAGCCGGCGACCTGATCACGCGGACGCTCACGGCGTCCGCGGACGACGCTCCACACGGCGACACCTTGCTCGCCGATGTCCACCACCGGCTGCGGCGGCGCCGGCGCGTGCGTGCCGCTGGGACCGGCGTACTGGCTTGTACGGCGGTCGCCGCGACGATAACCGGGGTCGGAGTTGTGCGCGATGGGCCGGTTCCTGCCGCCGCGCCGTCTGCTTCTCTTCCCGCCGCCGACCCGGTGCTCGAGTCGGCCGCCAAGGGCTGGCACTGGGAGTCCTACGACACCGTGCAGGTGCAGGTCCCGGACAGCTGGGTCGACTCGGGGTACACCCATCTGTGGAGCTGCGGGCCCGCGTTCGCCTCCCGGGAGGCCCGAGCCAGGACCCCGCTGGTGGGACGGCCCTTCCCCGCCATCGTCCCGGCGATCGGCTGCCCTGCTGTTCCTTCGCCGGACCGCCGGGCCCCGCACCTGTGGTTCGGCGATCGGGACCGCAAGCCGGGCGTGACGCGCTACGACCACGGCTGGATCGAGGAGGTCCGGATCGTCGGCGGCGTCACGCTGTCAGTGTTCGGCACCGATCACGCCCTGCTCGAGCGCATCCTCGACTCCGCGCGACCGACCGGCGGCACGGACGTCTTCGGCTGCCCGACGTCACCACCCGCGGTGCTGGCCAAGGGGCGGCGGCCCGCTGGGCCTGGCTTGACCGAGGTCGGCGAGGTCTCGTCCGTCCAGCTGTGCGGCTACACGCCCAGCACGTCGTACGGGCCTGGCGAACTCCTCGCCGGTGGAGTGCTCGCCGGCAACGAGGCCCGGCAGTTGGCGGAAGCGCTCCGCGGAGCGCCGGCGGGGTCGGGCCCTGATAACGAGTACCTCTGCAAGATGGCCGCCCTGCGCGACGAGCTGGTGATCACCGTTCGCGGCAGCACCGGCGAGCAGCCGGTCGTCGTGCGCTACCAGGGCTGCGCCAACGGGATCGACGACGGCCGGACGATGCGCCAGGTCACCGGGGCCGCGCTGCTTCCGGTGCTCAGGAAGCTGTACACGCAGCAGGCGAGCCCGATGATCCTGGAAGGTCAGCCCCGATGAACGATCCGGCCGAGACCATGGTGACCCAGAGCCTCGAGACGCACGCCGGCGAGGCGCCGACCGATGAGGCGCTGCTCGGCACGGTGCATCGGCGGCTGCGGCGGCGACGTCGGGCGCGGACCGCGGGCGTCGCCGTACTGGCTGGTGCCGCCGTCGCGGTGGTTGCCACAGGCATCCATTCGCTGACCCGCCCGGACGCACCTGGTCCGACAGCCACGTCGGCGCAGGGCTGGCACTGGGAGTCGTTCGCGAACGTCGAGGTGCAGGTCCCGGACGCGTGGAAGGAGATCGGCTCGAGCCACCACACGACCTGTGTCGACAGCAAGGCGCCGTCGAGCGGCTGGGTCGGACGGCCGACCATGCTGCCGGTCTTCCTGAACGCCTGCGGCGAAGTACCGGCTCTGGCGAACCGGGTGCCGTACCTGCGGTTCGACTTCAACGCCAAGCCCGGGGTCACGCAGTACGAGGCCGGCTGGACCAGGGAGATCCGGGCGGTCGGCGCGTTGCAGGTCGAGGTGTTCGGGACCGACGCCGCCGTCCGGGCGCGCGTGCTCGACTCGGCCCGGACCATCGACGGGGTTGACAGCCGCGGGTGCGCTCCGTCGCATCCCGCCGCGACCGACGCCGGTGCGCGGCCGACCGGTGAAGGGCTCGCGGCCGTCGGGGCAGCCGAGTCGATCCGCATCTGTGCGTACCGGATTCAGCAGATGTCCCGGACACCACCGCTGCTCGCCAGCGCCGAACTGACCGGCGACCAGGCCCGCGAGGTCGGTGCCGCGCTACGCGCCGCACCGCCACCTTCCTTCGGGCCGTCCAACGGAGAGCCGGAAGCCACCGACGGCACCCTGTGCCGACCGTCGGACGAGGAGGTCTTCGTGCTCCAGGTCCACGGCGACCGAGGCGACCAGGAGGTCGTCGTACGGCTGACCGGCTGCGGCCCGTACGACACCGACGACGGCCGACAGCTCCGGACCCCGACCAAGCAGTCCATCGGCCCACTGGTCACCGCCGTCGGCCGCCCGGAGTCCCGCGGCCCCTTCCTCACCAACCTCCTGAAATGAAGTCCGCCAGTGAGGTAAGCGGCGTGTAACCGGGCGTTGACAGCCTGTCGGCACACCCGGAAGGTACGGCGATCGGATCGTCGAGGCCAGCTCGTAGCCGGGGTGACGACAACCTGGGAGCAGTCGTGACACTGCGCGTTCACTTCGGTACCGACGACCTGGCCCGGCTGACCTTCGCGCCGGGGCCCGACCCGCTGTGGGAGCTGCTGCTCAGCCTGCACCAGGCGCAGACAGAGGACGGTTCGCCCGTCTTCGGCTCCTGGCGCCGGCGGGTCCGGGCCGGGCTCGGGGACCAGACCCGGCGCCTGCTCGAGCTGGCTCCTCCGCAGGGCTACTCACCGGACTTCCTGACTCCGTGGGCGGCCGGCGAGGGTCTCCGGGCCGGGCTGGCAGCGGTCGCGCGGACCGACAGCGGCCGGATCCGGCCCAACCTCGACGAACTGGCCCGCGTGCCCCGCTGGGCCGGCGGGTTGCTCCGGCCCGACGGACCGGCGCGGCTCGCGCGACTGATGGGTTCGTACTTCCGGACCGCCATCGCGCCGCACTGGGCCGAGATCCGCCGTCAGGTCGACCGGGACCTCGCCGTCCGGGCCAGGACCGTGCTGACCGAGGGCCTGCACGGAGCCGGTGAGCAGGCTCCCGGCCTGACCTGGGAGTCGTCCGTGCTCCACGTCGACAACGGGCAGGCCGCCGTACGGGATCTTCACCTGGACGGTCGTGGCCTGCGGCTCGTGCCGTCGTACTTCTGCTGGCGGCACCCGATCACCCTGCGCGATCCGAGTCAGCCGCCGGTCCTGGTGTACCCCGTGCAACACCAACCCCTGACGGAGGCCCCGACGCGGACCGGCCCGACCGGACCGCAAGCGCTCGGCAGCCTGCTGGGCCGAACCCGGGCCGGTGTGCTGCGCGCCATCGCCCACGGCTGCTGCTCGACGACCGAGCTCGCCGCGCGCGCCGGGGTGTCTCCAGCCACCGCCAGCGAGCACGCCCGCATCCTCAAGGAGGCCGGATTGATCAGCACCCATCGGTCGGGCATCGCCGTCACCCACACCCTCCAGCCCTCGGGCCGCACCCTCCTCAGCGCCCCGAGCGCCTGAGCTCTGCCCCGTCGGGCCCACCCGGATCGCTCCGGGCGGGCCCGATGACGTTCGGGCTACTTGTAGACGACCCAGAGCTCGTAGTCGTCGCCGGGGAACGCGGAGCCGTCGACGCACTTGTACTTCGTCCACTTGATCCCGGCCGTTCCGGCCTCGTGGCACTCGGACTGCCAGAAGAAGTCACCGACGTACTGCCAGTTGTCGTCGGCAACGACCGACGGCGCGGAGGACACCGGGGCCTCGACGGCCTGAGCCGTCGGTACGGCGAGGCCGCCGACCGCGAGAGCTCCACCGGCCAGGACCCCGTACACAACCTTGCGAAGATTCATGGTGCTGCCTTCCGTGAGGATCGAACTCCGAACACCTCGACAGTGCCGGTTCCGCACCCCACCGCGGCAGCCTTCTTCGGGCCGGCCCGAAAGGCCGGAAAAGCTTTCGATCCAGGCCGGAGAGCTCTTGCCCGCCGTACGGCGATCGGCTAGTCCGTCACGAGCCAGGCGGCTTCCCACACCGGCGGCCGGTAGCCCGTACGGCGGTGCAGCGCGGCGGCCGCCTTCGCACTGGTCGTCGCCAGGGCATGGTTCCCGCCGTCGCGGTACAACCGGGTGAGCAGCGCCAGCGCCCTCGCCTCGGAGATCAGCAGCCCGTGCCGGCGCGCGGCCTCGAGCGCGCCGGTCGCGTGCCGCAACGCCGCGGTCTCCTGGCCGCTGTCGAGCAGCGCCCGCGCGAGCCCGGTCCGAGCGATCACACCGGTACGCCGTTCCGCCGCGTCGCCGGACAGCTCGAGTGCGCGGGTGTGCAGCGCGACCGACGAGAGGTGTTCGCCCTGCAGCCACTGCACCGTGCCGGAGACGTTGAGCGCGTCGATCTCCGCGGCCGGGCTGTGGATCTCCCGCGCCAGAGCCAGTGCGGCCGCGGCGTGCTCCGCGGCCGCGCCGAGCTCGTCGCGGTCGCAGAGAAGCTCGGCGAGGCCGTACCGGGCGTAGATGACCGCCAGCTCCTCGCCGATCTCCTGACCGATCTCCAGCGCACGGCCGAGGGCGGTGGCGGCGGCGTCGAGGTGTCCGAGCCGGTGCAGGCATTGGCCGAGCGTGAACGGCGTGTGCGGGGCCGGGTGGATCCCGGCGGCGCTCCGCACGTCCTCGGCCTCGTGGAGCTGCTCGACGGCGCCGTTCAGGTCGCCGATGTAGAACAGCACGGTGGCGAGGTTGGACAGCTTGTTGGCCAGACTGCTCGGCGCGGACAGCCTGCGGTCGAGCGCGATACCGCGCCGGAACGTCTCGACGGCCTCGGCGTAGCGGGCCTGGGAGGTGTAGAGCACGCCCAGGTTGTTGTAGATCGGCCCGGCCTTGTCCCCCGTCCCGGCCTCCTGGCGCAGGGCGATCGCCAGCTGGTACTGCGTCTCCGCCGCCCGGTGCTCGGCCCGGTAGCTGTGCAGCACCCCGAGACTCAGGTGCAGGGCGGCCTGGGCTTCGACGGTCCCGGCCTCCTCGGCCACCCCGAGCGCCGAGATCGCCAGGTTCTCCCAGTCGTCGTTGTGGCGGCGGGCGGCGAAATAGCCGCGCAGAGCGTCGCTCAGGTACCAGGTCAGTTCGGCCGGACCTTGCAGCACCGCCTGACGAGCAGCCGCCACCAGGTTGACGCGTTCCGCGTCGAGCCAGGCCAGCGCGTCACCGTGCCCAGCGAACTCGGGGACCTCGGGAGCCGGACGCTCGAGCCGCCGTACGGCGGGGTAGAGCAGGCCGACCGCCTGGTCGACCCGGGCGACCTGGTAGCGCACCAGCCGTTCGAACACCGCGGCGCACTGCTCCGGGCCTTCGACCAGCTGCGACTGCTCGGCGGCGTACAGGCGGAGGAGGTCGTGGAACTGGTACCGGCCAGGGCTCTGGTGATGGATCAGGCTGGTGGTCGCCAAGGCGTCCAGCGCCCGCTGGGCCTCGGTCCGGCCGGTGTCGAGCAGCACCGCCACGGTCTCTGCGGTGAAGTCCACCCCGGGAACCACGCCGAGCAGCCGGAAGGTCCGCGCGGCCACCGGGTCGAGGCCGCGGTAAGACAGATCGAAGGCAGCCCGTACGGCGGTGTCGCCGGCCACCTGCAGCCGGCTCAGCCGATCGCTGCCCCGCAACTCGTCGACGTACCCGCTGATCGACCGGTTCGGGTGGAGGCCGAGGCTTGCAGCCGCGATGCGCAGGGCCAACGGCAGCTGGGCGCACAGGTCGACCAGCTCAGCCACAGCTTCGGGCTCGGCGGCTACTCGCTCCTCACCCAGTACGACGCCGAGCAGGGCTGTGCTCGCCTCCACGTCCAGCACCGGCAGTTCCAGCCCGTGCGAGCCGTGGCGCACGGACAGGCCGCTCAGGTCCCGGCGGCTGGTCACCAGTACGGCGCTTCCCTCCGTACCGGGGATCATGTCCTCGACGTGCTCGGCCCCGGCGGCGTCGTCCAGCAACAGGAGGACCCGGCGTCCGGCCAGCCGTGCCCGCAACATCGCACCTCGGGACGAGACACCGCGGGGAATGCCCGTACCGGAGATGCCGGAGGCCAGCAGAAGCTCACCGAGCACGTCCGCCGCGGCCCGCCCACCTCCGTCGGCGCCGTCCAGCCGGACGAACCACTGGCCGTCGGGGAACGCCGACCGGACGCGGTGCGCCACCCGCACCGCCAGGGTCGACTTGCCGCCACCCGCGACGCCGTGGATCGCCGCCACCGGCACCGGCTCGTCACCAGTCAGGCGACCGACCAGCTCCGCGACGACGTCGTCGCGCCCGACCACACCGGTGACCTCCCGCGGGAGCTGGTACTGCGGCTCCCAGTCGTCCAGGCGCGGCGCCGGGCGGTCCGGGCCCAGCTCGGGGACGCCGACGAGGATGTCCCGTTCGAGCCGGCGCAGTTCGGGGCCGGGCTCGACACCGAGGGCGTCGACCAGCACCTGCCGGGCTGTCCGGTAGGTCTCGAGCGCCTCGACCCGCTGCTCCGCCCGGTAGTACGCGATCATGAGCTGCGCCCAGAACCGTTCCCGCAACGGGTGCTCGCCGGTCAGCCCGCGCAGCTCCGGGATCAGGGCGGCCTGCCGCCCCAGCTCCAGGTCGGCGTCGATCCGCAGCTCCAGCGCCTGGGAACGCCGCTCGTTCAGAGGCGGTACGACGTCGCGGTGCAGCAGATCGCCGGGCACGTCGATCAGCGCCGGTCCTCTCCACAGGGCCAGCGCGTCGGTCAGCACCCGCGAGCGGTCCGCCGCGTCGGGCACCCCGGGCGCGGCACCGACCAGGGACTCAAAGCGTTCGACGTCCACCTCACCCGGCAGCGTCTCCAGGCAGTAGCCGGACGGCACTGTGCGGATCGGATCCGTCGTGCCCAGTTCCCGCCGCAACCGGGCCATCTGGACCTGCAGGGCCGCCTTCGCCTTGGCCGGCGGCGCGGCGTCCCACAGGCGCTCGACCAGCTCGTCGGTGGCGACGACCGAGTTCGCCTTCAGCAGCAAGAGGGCGAGCAGCGTCCGCCGGCGCCCAGGCCGGATCGGGACGTCCTGACCGGACGACGACACCCGCAGCGGGCCGAGCAGACTGAACTCCACGGCAGAACGGTATTCGACCCCGCCGTACGGGGACGACCTGTCGGCGCCCGCCGCGCCCGGCCGCCACCGACGACGCGTGAATTCCGGCCGCTGAATTACCGGCCGATCAACGCATGGTGATTGCGCAATGAATTACATCGACCGGCCGGCGAAAGGTCAGCGGTAAAGCACGTACAGGTACCAGGTGGTGTAGGCGCTCTGCTGGCAGTAGTAGTTCGAGATGACACCACGGACCTGCAGTTTGGCGCCTTCGCTCTCACAGGTGTCGCGGCCCCAGTACCAGGTGTAGTACTCGTAGGCCTGCACCGTCGCAGGCGCGGCCGTGACGGCCTGGTGGCTCGGGGCGGCCGACGCGGGAGCGGCGGTTGCCAGGAGTGCGCCCCCCAGGGCCAGTGTCGAGACGCCGGCGGCGACAATTCTGTTCATCGGCTTTCTCCTTAGAAAATGATTCATCTCGGGAACGACTACTTCTGTCTCCGACATTAAGCAGGAATGCGCCACTCAACCACCTCTTCGAGCGCCATCGAAATGAATCATTTTCAGAAGTCACCAGCACGAAGGCGTTCTCGAAGCGCCGTCAGGCCTCGCGAGTACGACTCATCCCTCGCCGGGAGAAACGGTCGGCAACCCCAGGGCACCAGCGGCCGCGACGAGGCGACGGTCGTAGGTGACGAAGGCGGTCAGGTCCTCGCCGAGGACGGCATCGGCAGTCGCCAGGTGGATCGCGTCCAGTGTGCGGATCAAGCCGTCCGGGTACGCCGCAGCCGTCGTCCGGACCAGCTCGTCGATCTCGTACACAGCTATCCGCGCCAGCACCGCCGGCACGGCGGCGAGCAGGTCCGGCTCGGTACGGCGGAGAGCGCGCGGCAGCTCGACTTCAGCCAGCGCCGACGACACCAGCAGGCGGTCGGGATGACTGTTCAGCCAGTCGACCAGAGCGTCCGAGGCGACCTCGCGGCGTACCAGCTTCACCAGGGCCGCGGTGTCGACGTAGATCATCAGTGGCGTTCCTCGTCGCGCAGGTGCTCGAGCAACTCACCCGACTGCTGCGTGGTCCGCACGTCGCCCTTCGGTCGCGACAGCAAGCCGGTGGCCCGCGGTGGTCGCAGATTGCCGGTGGCCAGCAGGCGGCCGATGGGCGAGGGCTCGGCCGGTACCAGCCGGGCCACCACCACGCCGCGCTCGGTGATGTCGACCTCTTCGCCACGCTTCACCCGGGCCAGCACTTTGGCCGTTTCCTGGTTCAGCTCTCTGATCGGCACCTCAGCCATGGACAGATTGTAGTACATCTTTGTCTGACACCTCTTCCCTGTTGTTGTCGCCAGGGAAGGTACGAGGTTTCGACGCGGTGGAACGGGTTGTCCACAGACCAATTCAGCGCGAGGGCATCCTCAGGGCGCCGTCGAGGCGAATGACCTCGCCGTTGAGGAGCTGGTTGTCGAGGATGTGGGTGACCAGGGAGGCGTACTCGTCGGGGCGGCCGAGGCGGGAGGGGTGCGGGACCTGCTGCTCCAGGACCGCGCGGGTCTCCTCGGGGAGGCCGGCGAGCATGGGGGTCTCCATGGTGCCGGGGGCGATGGTGACGACGCGGATCGCCTGGTCGGCGAGGTCGCGGGCGGCGGTGAGGGTGAGGCTGACGATGCCGCCCTTGCTCGCGGCGTACGCCGCCTGGCCGATCTGGCCGTCGTACGCGGCGATGGAGGCGGTCATCACGAACACGCCCCGGTCGCCGTCCGCACCGGGCTCCAGCGCGAGCATGCGCTCGGCGGCGAGGCGGAGGACGTTGAAGGTGCCGATCAGGTTGACCTCGACCACCTGACGGAAGGTTGCCAGGGGCAACGGACCCTTGCGGCCGACGACGCGGCCGGGAGTGGCGATGCCCGCGCAGGTGACGACGACGCGGAGATCGCCCAGCGCAGCGGCCGCATCCAGAGCGGACACAACAGCAGCCTCGTCGGTGACGTCGGTGGGGGCGAAGACGACGCGCTCCCCCAGCTCCTCGGCGATCGCCTTGCCCGCCGACGACGGGAGGTCGCAGATCACGACGCCGGTGCCGGCCGCGGCCAGCCGGCGTACGGTCGCTTCGCCGAGGCCGGAGCCACCGCCGGTGACCAGGGCAACGTCGTTGGGGCCAAGCTTCATCGAACACTCCTGAGCAGGTCGCGGCTGATCACCAGGCGCTGGATCTGGTTGGTTCCTTCGAAGATCTGCGTCACCTTGGCCTCGCGCATGTAGCGCTCGGCCGGGAAGTCGCGGGTGTAACCGTAGCCACCGAGCACCTGGACGGCGTCGGTGGTCACCTTCATCGCGGCGTCGGTGCAGATCAGCTTGGCGATCGCCGCCTGCTGGGTGAACGGCCGGCCGAGGTCGCGCCGCCGGGCCGCCGTCAGGTACGTCGAGCGCGCGGACTCGACCGCCGCCGCCATGTCCGCGAGCAGGAACTGGACGCCCTGGAAGTCCGCGATCGCCGACCCGAACTGCTTGCGCCCCAGCGCGTACGACGCCGCGCAGTCCAGCGCCGCCTGGGCCAGCCCGACCGCGCACGCCGCGATCCCGAGCCGCCCGGAGTCGAGCGCGGACAACGCGATCCGCATCCCGTCACCCTCGGCGCCGATCAGGTGATCGGCCGGGACCCGGACCTGGTCGTAGTTGACCAGCGTCGTGGTCGACCCGGTCAGGCCCATCTTCCGCTCCGGCGCCCCGAAGCTCAGCCCGCCGGCCGAGGCCGGGACGTGGAAGGCCGAGATCCCATGCTTGGGATCGGCCGACGTCCGGGCGAAGGTCGTGTAGAAGTCCGCGTGCGAGCCGTGCGTGATCCAGGACTTGGTCCCGCTCAGCACCCACCAGTCGCCGTCGCGGACGGCCTTGGTGGTCATCCCGCTGATGTCGGACCCGGCCTGCGGCTCCGACAGCGCGTACGCGCCGAGCAGCTCGCCGCCGATCATGTCCGGCAGGAACCGTGCGCGCTGCTCCTCGGCGCCGAGCGTCGCGACGGCGTAGCTGGTCATCGTGTGCACCGAGAGCCCGACGCCGACCGACATCCAGGCGGCGGCGATCTCCTCGAGCATCTGCAGGTAGACCTCGTACGGCTGCTCGGCGCCGCCGTACTGCTCCGGGTAGGGCAGGCCCAGCAGCCCGGCCTTGCCCAGCGTGCGGAACGCGTCGCGTGGGAAGGTCTCGGCCTCCTCGGCCTTCGCCGCGTACGGCGCCAGCTCGTGCTCGCACAGATCACGCACCAGAGCCAGCAGCTCGGTGGATTCCTCGGTCGGCAGCAACCGGTCGACAGCCATCAGGCACCCCTCTCAACAGCCTCGCTGAATGATACTCAGATTGATACTGTCGACCCAAGCTGAGTATCGTTCTATGCTGTCTCGATATGACAACAGTCGTGCCGGGACGCCGCACCCGCAGGCAGTCCGAGCTGCTCGACCGGCTTCTGTCCCTGTTCCTCACGCAGGGCTTCAGCAGGTTCACCCTGGACGACCTCGCGGCCGAGCTGCGCTGCAGCAAAACCACCCTGTACGCGCTCGCGCCGAGCAAGGAGCAGCTCGCCGTCGAGGTGGTCAAGCACTACTTCAAGAACGCCACCGCCCAGGTCGAGGCGACGGTCGCCCGGCAGACCCGGCACGACCGCCGGATCGCGGCGTACCTGAACGCCGTCGCCGACGCGCTGCGCCCGGCCAGCCGGACCTTCCTGGACGACGTCGCCACGTTCGCGCCGGCCCGCTCGGTCTACGAGCGCAACACCCGGATCGCCGCCGACCGGGTCCGCACGCTGATCGAGGACGGCATCGCCAGCAAGACGTTCCGGCAGGTCGACATCGGGTTCGCCGCCGAGATGGTCGCGCACACCATGCAGGCGATCCAGCGCGGCGACATCGCCCGCCGGACCGGCCTGAACGACGCCGAGGCCTACCGCGAGCTCGCCTCGTTCGTGCTGCACTCACTGCGCGTCGACTGAAGCGTTTGCCTCTGGGAGTAGCTTTTCCGGATGCAACTGAAGCTGGGACCGCTCCTGCGGTACGTCGACCAGACGCGGGCAACTGTCTGGGTGGAGACCACCGGGCCGGGTGAGGTCGAGATCCTCGGCCACCGGGCGAGCACGTGGTCCGTGCACGGGCACCACTACGCGCTGGTCCTGATCGAGGGGCTTCCGGAAGGCAGCAGTACGCCGTACGAGGTGCACTGCGACGGTGAGCGGGTCTGGCCACTCGCTGACCCGCCGTACGGGCCGAGCGTGATCCGGACACCGGATGCCGACGGTGGCCATCGGCTGACGTTCGGGTCGTGCCGGCGGTCGGCGCCGTTCGACGAGCAGGGGTTCAAGGACTTCGGGCCGGACGCGCTGGTCGCGCTGGCCGAGCGGATGGCCACCACCGACCACGAGCGGCCGGACGCGATCCTGCTGCTCGGCGACCAGGTCTACGCCGACGACCCGTCGGACGCCGTACTGGAGCAGTTGCGGGACGCGCACGGCGGGCGGCCCGGTTCGGAGGTGCAGGACGAGATCGGCAACTTCGAGGAGTACACCTGGCTGTACGACGACGCCTGGACCCACCCCGCGGTGCGCTGGCTGTTCTCGACCGTTCCGCTGTGCATGCTGCTCGACGACCACGACCTGCGCGACGACTGGAACACCTCGCTGACCTGGCGCCAGTGGGTGACCCAGCAGCCGTGGTGGCACGACCGGGTGGTCGGCGCTTACGCGTCGTACTGGGTCTATCAGCACCTGGGCAACCTGTCGCCGGAGCAACTGGCCGAGGACGCGACCTACCAGGCGATGCGGACCCTGGGCGACGACGACGAGCGGACGGCGTACCTGGACGCGTTCGCCTGGGAGGCCGATGAGGACCCGGCGTCGACGCGCTGGAGCTTCTACCGCGACTTCGGCCGGGGCGTGCGGCTCGTCGCGGTCGACTCGCGCTGCTCACGGCACCTGCAGCCGGGTGAGCGCGCGATGGTCGACGCGCACGAGTGGGAGTGGGTCCGGCGGCACACGATCGAGGCGACGACGCCGATCAACCACCTGCTGCTCGCCTCGACGCTGCCGTTCCTGCTCGCGCCCGGGCTGCACCACCTGGAGGGCTGGGACGAGGCGATCTCCTCCGGCGCCTGGGGAAAGCGCGGGTCGAGGCTCGGCGAGCGAATCCGGCAGGGGATGGATCTGGAGCACTGGGCGTCGTTCCGGAAGTCGTTCGACGACGTGACCGACCTGCTCTCGGAGCTCGTGACGTCGCAGAACCCGCCGGCCTCGATCCTGATGCTGTCCGGCGACGTGCACTGCAGCTACGTCACCGAGGCCCGGCTGAACGCGGTCGAGCACCCCGGTACGGCGATCCGGCAGCTGACGATGTCGCCGTTCCGGAACCCGATCCCGGGCCACGTCCGGGTCGCGAACAAGCTGCTCGACACCCGGTGGATGACGACGCTGCTGCACAAGCTGGCCCGGTCGGCGGGGGTGCGGGACGTCGCGGCGAGCTGGCGGACGGCGTACGGGCCGTGGTTCGACAACGGGGTGATGAGCGTGACGCTGGACGGCGAGCAGTGGGCCGTCGACGTCGACCACGCCGCGCTCGGGCGGGACCGGCAGCTGCTGCGGCGGACACTGAGCTACATCGGCCGATAATCCTTTACACCACATCGACCGGTTTTTGGCGAAGGGAAACCCTTACTCTCCGAGTTCACCCGGGCACTTTGTGACAGTTTCCGGTAGAACAGATCACGGTTGAGTCAAGGACGTTCCCGCCCCGGGCGTCCTCATCGTGAGGAGGCACAACCATGCGCATTCGCCGTACCGTGTCCCTGCTGGCAGCCGCCGGCCTGGTCGCCACCACCGTCCAGCTGGCCACCGCCAGCGCGGCTCCCGAGGCCTCGATCGCCTCGGCCAGCACCATCACCGCCACCCTGAGCAAGGAGGCGACGATCCCCGGCACCGCCTGGATGACCGACGAGAAGTCGGGCCGGATCATCGTCTCGTACGACGACACCGTGAGCGGCAGCAAGCTCGCCGCGCTCACGAACGTCACCCAGCGCTTCGGCAGCCAGGTCACCCTGGAGAAGCTGCCCGGCGTCCTCAGCAAGCGGATCAGCGGAGGTGACGCCATCTACACCGGTGGCTACCGCTGTTCGCTCGGCTTCAACGTGCGCAGCGGCAGCACGTACTACTTCCTGACCGCCGGCCACTGCACCAACCTGGGCACCACCTGGTACGCGAACTCGTCGCAGAGCACCGTGCTCGGCACCCGGTACGGCACCAGCTTCCCGGGCAACGACTACGGCATCGTCCGCTACGCGACGTCGTACACGAACCACCCCGGCAACGTGAACCTCTACAACGGCTCGTACCAGGACATCACCAGCGCGGCCAACCCGACGGTCGGGCAGTCCGTCCGTCGCAGCGGCAGCACCACCGGTCTCCGGAGCGGCTCGGTGACGGGCCTGAACGCCACGGTGAACTACGCCGAGGGCACGGTCACCGGCCTGATCCGGACGAACGTCTGCGCCGAGGGCGGTGACTCCGGAGGCTCGCTGTTCTCCGGCACCACGGCCCTGGGTCTGACCTCCGGTGGCAGCGGCAACTGCTCCAGCGGCGGTACGACGTACTTCCAGCCGGTCGTCGAGGTCCTCAACCGGTACGGCGTGAGCGTCTACTGACGTTCACCACTCCTCGGCGCCCTCTGCTCCTCCGGGAGCAGGGGGCGCCGTTGTGTCATCACTCACCAGTTATGCACGTTCATAACTCGGGCTCGGCCGGACGAAGGTTAGCCCTCACACTTCGCGCAGGTTCGAGTACCTACAGAGACGATGGGTAGGCCTTACCTCGGTCGACCTGGACGCGTCCGCCCCGAATGCGTCCTTCTCGTGAGGAGGCTGACCATGACACTTCGTCCTGTCCGCAGAGTCGCCGCAGTGGTTGCCACTGCCGGACTCGCCGCCACCACCGCCCTGCTGGCCACCCAGGCCTCTGCCGCGCCGACACCGATCGCTTCGGCCGACAGCATCGTCTCCACCCTTGCCGACAAGGCCTCGATCCCGGGCACCGCCTGGGCGACCGGCTCCGACGGCAAGGTCACCGTCTCGTACGACGACACCGTCACCGGCGCCAAGTACGACACCCTGACGGCCGTCGCCAAGAGCCTCGGCAGCCAGGTCACGCTGACCAAGGTGCCCGGCAAGTTCACCAAGAAGCTCAGCGGCGGCGACGCCATCTACGGCGGGCAGTACCGCTGCTCGCTCGGCTTCAACGTCACCGACGGGTCGTCGTACTACTTCCTGACCGCCGGCCACTGCGGCAACATCGCCGCCGAGTGGTTCGCCGACTCCGGCCAGGGCACGTCGGTCGGCACCACCGAGGGCTCCAGCTTCCCGGGCAACGACTACGCCCTCGTGAAGTACCCGGCCGGTACGACGGAGCCGCCCGGCAACGTCAACCTCTACAACGGCTCGTTCCAGGAGATCACCAGCGCGGGTGACGCCAGCGTCGGCCAACAGGTCCAGCGCAGCGGCAGCACCACCGGCCTGCACGGCGGCACCGTCACCGGTGTCAACGCCACCGTCAACTACGCCGAGGGCACCGTCACCGGCCTGATCCAGACCAACGTCTGCGCCGAAGGCGGCGACTCCGGCGGCGCCCTCTTCGCCGGCGAGGTGGCCCTCGGCCTCACCTCCGGCGGCAGCGGCAACTGCTCGTCGGGCGGCACCACCTTCTTCCAGCCCGTCCCGGAAGCCCTCGGTGTCTACGGCGTCAACGTCTACTGACACCTGCACCACAACGGACCCCTCGGATTCCCGGTTTCGAGACCGGGGACCTTGAACACCAAAGCGGGACCTCGGACAGGCTATTCCTTGTCCGAGGTCCCGCTTTGGTGTTCAAGGTCCCGCTCGGTTTACTCCGGGGACGCCTGTACGGCGTACGGCGCACGGCGTGCGGGCGAGTTGGGCGTCGGTGGGTGGCTGCCGCGCGGCGGAAAGTTGTGCACAGGTGGTGGATCGGCCCGGGTGGGATGGCGGTTCGGCGGCATGTTGTTGGTGTGAATCCGAGATTGATGGTGGTGACGAGCGGGCGCGGCGGATGGTTCTGCCGGGCGGATGCGATGGCGGCGGGGTACAGCGACAGTGAGATCCGGTGGCGGGTGCGGCAGGGCAGGTGGACGCGGTTGTGCCGGGACGCGTACGCCGAGGTCGGCGTGCCAGGGGATGGCGAGCCGTCCTGGGAGCGGGTCGAGCGGGTGCACAGGCTGTTGACCCGGGTGATCGTGCATCGGCTCGGCGAGGGGGTTGCGGTCAGTCACCAGTCGGCGGCGATCCGGTTCGGTCTGCCGTCGTGGGGACTGGATCTCGGCCGGGTTCAGGTCACGCGATCGACCGGGCGAGCTCGGACGGACCGCTCGGTGCGGACCCACCGTTCGCCGCTGGCGCCGGGCGACACCCGAATGCTGGAAGGCTGCCGGGTGACGTCTCCGGCTCGGGCTGTCGTGGAGGTGGCCTGCAGTACGTCGTACCAGGTGGGTGTGGTCGTGGCGGATGCGGCGCTGCGGACCAGGCTGGTCGGACCGGAGGATCTGATCGCGACAGCTGACCGTTTCCAGCATTGGGCCGGGTCCCCGGCAGCGCGCGCGGCGGTCCGGTTCGCCGATGGGATGAGCGAATCCGTCGGTGAATCGCGGCTGAGAGTGTTGATGGCCAACCAGGGGCTCCCCACTCCACGCCCGCAGGTCGAGATCCATGCCGCGAACGGAGAGCTGGTCGGCCGGGTCGACTTCTTGCTCGAGCCGCGGCTGATCGTCGAGTTCGACGGCGTGCAGAAGTACGGCGTACAGCCGTCGAGCGCCCTGGTCGCCGAGAAATGGCGGGAGGACCGGCTCCGCGAACTCGGCTACTCCTTCGTCCGGATCGGCTGGGCTGATCTGAACCGCCCCGACCAGGTGGCCTACCGCCTCCGCCGAGCCCTGTCTGGCGCACGATTCCCGGCAGCTTGAACAGGACCGCGGGACCTTGAACAGGCTATTTGGTGTTCAAGGTCCCGCGGTCGTGTTCAAGGTCCCCATGGCTGGCTGGGCGCCCGGCGACGAGGCTGGACAACAGCAGCGGGCCCCGGACCAAGGACTGGTCCGGGGCCTGCTTCACGTTCGTGGTCAGCTACTGCGCCCGGCGGCGGGAGATCTCGTAGAGGGCGACGCCGGTGGCGATGCCGGCGTTGAGGGACTCGGTGGCCGACGTCATCGGGATGGAGACGATGATGTCGCAGTTCTCGCGGACCAGGCGGGCCAGGCCTTTGCCTTCGGAGCCGACGACCAGGACGATCGGGTCGGTGGCGGACTGCAGGTCCGGGAGCTCGACGTCGCCGGCCATGTCGAGGCCGACGATCAGCAGGCCCGCGTCCTTGTAGGACTTGAGGGCGCGGTTGAGGTTGGTGACCTTGGCGACCGGGATGCGGGCGGCGGCGCCGGCGGAGGTCTTCCAGGCCGAGGCGGAAACCTGCGCGGCACGGCGCTCGGGGACGACGACGCCGTGGGCGCCGAACGCGGCCGCCGAGCGGGTGATCGCGCCGAGGTTGCGCGGGTCGGTGACGCCGTCGAGCGCGACGATCAGCGGCGCCTGCTCCACGTCGTACGCGGCTCGCAGGAGGTCGTCGGCGTGGGCGTACTCGTACGGCGGGATCTGGATCGCGAGACCCTGGTGCGCGCCGTTGCTGGTGTGCCGGTCGAGCTCGATCCGCGGGACCTCGAGCAGGGCGATGCCGCGCTCGACGGCGAGCAGCAGCGCCTCACGCAGCCGCGGGTCACGTTCGGTGCCCTCGGCAACGTAAACGGCACTGGCCGGTACGCCGGCGCGCAGCGCCTCGACGACCGGGTTGCGGCCGTAGACCCACTCGACGGTCGCGCCCTCGTCCTTGCGGGACGGGCGGCGCCCGGTGGTGCGCTTCTCGGCGCGCTCCTTGGCCTTGGCCCGCTTGTGGGCAGGGTGCTTGGTCCGGTCGACCGCCTTCGGCGTCGGGCCCCTGCCCTCCAGCCCTTGGCGGACCCGGCCACCGGAGCCGGCCGTCGGGTTCCCGCGCGGCTTCTTCCGGATGGCGCCCTTGCGCTGACTACTGCCTGGCACGTCTAGCTTCCTTCACTCGTTGGGCGCGGGGCGATCGTCCAGCGCGACCCCTGCGGGGTGTCCTCGACGACGACGCCGAGCTCCTTCAACCGGTCGCGGATCTGGTCCGACGCGGCGTAGTCCTTGCGCTCGCGGGCCGCGGCGCGCTGGTCCAGCAGCGCGCCCACCAGCCCGTCGACGACCTCGGTGAGCTCGTCGTTCGCGCCGGACCGCGACACCCACGGCTCGGCCAGCGGGTCGAGCCCGAACACGTCGAGCATCGCCCGGACCGACCCCAGCGCCTCCCGCAGCGCGGGCGAGTCGCCGTCGGCCACCAGCTTGTTGCCGTCGCGCACCGTGTTCCAGAGTACGGCGACCGCGGCCGGCGTACTGAAGTCGTCGTCGAGCGCGGCCGCGAACTCGGCCGGCAGGTCGGCCGACGGCTCGACCCCACCGGTCACCTCGGTCGCCCGGGTGACGAAGCCCTCGAGCCGCTGGAAGCCGGTCGCGGCCTCCTCCAGCGCCGCGAACGAGAACTCCACGACGGACCGGTAGTGCGACTGGACCAGGTAGTACCGCAGCTCGATCGGGCGGACCCGCTCGACGACGTTACGCACGACCGCGCCGTTGCCCATCGACTTCGACATCTTCTCCCCGGCCGTGGTGACCAGGGCGCTGTGCATCCAGAACCGGGCGAACTTCTGCCCGACCGCCGTCGACTGGGCCAGCTCGTTCTCGTGGTGCGGGAAGCGCAGGTCGAGGCCGCCGCCGTGGATGTCGAACTCGGCGCCGAGGTACTTGCCGGCCATCGCCGAGCACTCCAGGTGCCAGCCCGGGCGGCCGCGGCCCCACGGGGTCGGCCAGGAGGCGGTCAGCGGGGTGCCCTCGGTCCAGCCCTTCCACAGCGCGAAGTCGCGCGGGTCGCGCTTGCCGCGCGGGTCCGCGTCCTCGGCCTCTTCCATCTCGTCGATCTTCTGGTGCGACAGCGCGCCGTACGCCGGCCAGGACTTCACGTCGAAGTAGACGTCGCCGGAGCCGTCGGGGGCGACGTACGCGTGCCCGCGCTCGATCAGCTCGCCGATCATCTCCAGCATCTCCGGGACGTGACCGGTCGCGCGCGGCTCGTACGTCGGCGGGCGGCAGCCGAGCACGTCGTAGGCCCAGTGCAGCTCACGCTCGAACTCGTAGGCGTGCGCCCACCACTCGACGCCGCGCTCGGCCGACTTGGTCAGGATCTTGTCGTCGATGTCGGTCACGTTGGCGATCACGGTGACCTCGTACCCCGAGCGCTCCAGCCAGCGCCGCAGGACGTCGAACACGACCTCCTTGTAGATGTGCCCGACGTGCGGGGCACCCTGCACCGTCAGCCCACAGTGGTAGATCCCGACCTTGCCCGGATGGACCGGTACGAAATCCCTCACTGTTGCCGTCGCGGTGTCGTACAAGCGAAGAGTCACCGATCAAGGGTAACGGTGTTCGGGCACCACTCTTGACAAACTGTGCCGAAAACGGGTTGCACCCTTACTTACGGTGGAATCGATGACTGCCACCCTGCCGATCACCACGGCCCGGCTGACGCTGCGCCGGTACCGTGACACCGACTACGACGACCTGCTGAAGCTCCAGTCCAGCGACGAGGTCGCCCGTTTCCTGCTGTACGACGCGCGGACGCCCGAGCAGGTCAAGGAGGCGCTGGCCGGGCGGATCGCCGACGTCGCCATGGACACCGACGGCCAGGCGCTGTCGCTGGCGGTCGAGCTGACCGAGACCGGGCAGCACCTCGGCGAGGTGACCCTGTTCGTCCACTCGGCCGAGCACAAGGCCGGCGAGATCGGGTACGTCTTCCACCCGGAGTCGGCCGGCCACGGGTACGCGAGCGAGGCCGCGAAGGAGCTGCTCCGGCTCGGCTTCGAGCACTTCGGCTGGCACCGGATGATCGCCCGGCTGGACGCGCGCAACACCGGCTCGGTGAAGCTGCTCGAGCGGCTCGGGATGCGGCGCGAGGCGCACTTCGTCCGCAACGAGTTCCTCAAGGGCGAGTGGACCGACGAGCTGGTCTACGCGCTGCTCACCGAGGAATGGCCCGACAAGAAATAACCTGGGCGACACGTAGCGCGTTACAGATTCACGACGGGTGCCCTATCGTCGGAGAGTATGACCCCCGCCACTCGCTGTGCCTCCGCCCTGCTGGCCGCGGCACTGGTCGCCCCGCTCACGCTCACGCCGTCCCACGCCGCGCCGGCCCCGCCGTCCCGCGACATCGGGTACCACGAGTGGACGTCGCCACTCGACTTCCTGTCCGGTCAGCACCAGGGCACGTCGATGGCCGGCGGCAACCTGGTCTTCCGCCGGCCGACCGGCACCACGTCGTACGTCGATCCGTTCGGTGACGGGACGGCGAAGACCTACGAGCAGGCCAGCTGGGTGTCGCCGGAGGTGCGGCCCGGGTTCGGCCTGACCGAGCTGGTGGCGTCCTGGAACGCGACCACACCGGCGGGGACCTGGATCGAGGTGTCGATGTCCGGGCGGTCCGACCTCGGCACGAGCACCAAGTGGTACGTGCTCGGCCGGTGGACCAGCGGCGACGACACCGCGGCCGGGACGATCCACCGGACCTCCGTGCCGGACCAGGAGGACAGCGTCGGCGACGTCGCGGTCGACACCTTCGTGGCCAACGACGGGCACTCGCTGGACCGCTGGCGGCTCAAGGTGACGCTGTTCCGCCAGGCCGGGAGCCGGCAGGTCCCGGTGGTCCGGTCGGTCGGGGCGATGGCGTCCCGGCTGCCCGACGAGGAGACCGTGCCGGTCAGCCCGGGCGGTGGCGCGTGGGGCAAGGTGCTCGACGTACCGGCGTACTCGCAGGAGACGCACATCGGGCACTACCCGCAGTGGGACAACGGCGGCGAGGCCTGGTGCTCGGCGACGTCCACGGCGATGGTGCTGGACTACTGGCGGGCCGGACCGGGCAAGCGGGAGACCGACTGGGTCGACCCGGCCGACGCGGACCCGCAGGTCGACCACTCGGCCCGGATGGTCTTCGACTACGACTACGACGGCGCGGGGAACTGGCCCTTCAACACCGCGTACGCCGGGACACGCAAGGTCGACGCCTTCGTCACCCGGCTGCGGTCGCTGACCGAGGCCGAGCAGTTCATCAAGGCCGGCATCCCACTGGTCGCGTCGCTGTCGTTCGAGAAGGACGAGCTGCCCGGCGCCGGCTACGGGACCAACGGCCACCTGATGGTCATCGTCGGCTTCGACAAGGCCGGCAACGTGGTGGTCAACGACCCGGCCTCGCACCTGATCAAGAGCAACGACGAGGTCCGGACGACGTACGACCGCAAGGCCTTCGAGAACGCCTGGGTCCCGCACTCGGGCGGACTCGTCTACGTCATCCACCCGGCCTCGAAGCAGCTGCCCCGGACCGGAGCCCAGGACAACTGGTAACCAGCGCGTACTGCGTCAGCGAGTACTGCGTCAGCGGGTGAAGAGGGCCCCGGTCAGGTTGGTGGTCAGGTTCCGCAGCGAGTCGGGCAGGTGCTGCAGGTGCCAGCCGCGGGGTCCCCGGTACCAGGGGAAGCCCTCGTCCTCGTCGTTGTCCACGTCGGTGGCGACGAGGGCGTCGATCCAGCGCTCCGAACCGCCCAGGACCACGGCGTACGGGAGTGCGCGGGAGCAGAGCTCGACGTGCTGGTCGCTGGGCAGCTCGCTGACGTCCATCTCCAGCAGCTCGCCGCGGATCGCCGCGACCTGGCCGAGCACCCGTCCGGCGGCCGGAGCCTTGGCGGGCATGTGCCGGCCGATCACGAGCAGGCCGACGCCGACAGCGGTGACGGCGATGCCGAGCAGGCCCCAGGTGCTGAACAGGGCGAGCAGCACGATCAGTACGACGCCGAGCACGGTGACGCCCAGGCCGACGGTCGTCCACAGCGAGCGGGTCCGGTCCGGGCGCTCGGTGAACCAGCCGCGCTTTACGACGCCGTCGTACAGGGCGTCCTGGACCTGGCCGAGGTTCGCCCGGACCTGCGGGCCGAGCTCGGAGACCAGCACGGTGTCGGTGTCGCCGAAGATCGCGCGGACCAGGACGTTCTCGTAGCGCTGCAGCTCCTCCGAGGGCGCGTTCGCGACCCGCTTGAGCTCCCAGTCCGGTCGCGCGTACTCGTTGGCGTGCTCGAGCTCGGTGATGGTCAGGTGACCGCGGACCGCGAGGTCGATGATCGTCGCGGTCACGTCGACCGGGTCGATCCGCTCGTCGATCAGCGTGCCGACCTCACCGGGGCGCAGGTCGGCCGGTGGGGTGAAGTCGATCCGGGTGTCCTGCCCGAGGCTGAACAGCGAAGCCGGTACGACGCGGTTCGGGTCGACCTGGTCGCGGCCGCGCAGCCGGTACAGGGCGAGCAGCGCGCCGGCGCCGAGCAGCAGCACGAGCAGGGCGGTGATCAGCTGGGCGGTGTCGGTGGAGAAGGCCCGCTTGAAGGTCTTGCGGTACTCGACGATCGAGTTCGCGGCGATCTCGCCCTCGGGGAAGCCGACCGTCATCCGGACCGTGTTGCCCGGCGGCAGCCCCTGCTGCCGGAACGTCGGCCCGGCGGTCTCGCCGAGCTGCGCCAGCGTGCACGGGTGGTTGCTGTCGATCGCGCCGGCCACGCAGAACACGTGCGAGACCTCGGGGGTGCTGTAGACGATGTTGGCGTCCTGCACCGTGTACGACAGGCCGGTCAACGGGGTGAACCGGACCTCCGTGCCGTTCAGCGTGCCGGCCACCGCGCCGCGCACGGTGTAGGTGAAGTCGAGCTGCGCGTCGCCGCTGACGTCCTCGACCGCCACCGAGGTGATGTCACCCTCGATGCTCTGCTCGAACTTCTTCGTCTCACCGCCGGCCTTGACCTGCAGGTCCTCGATCTTCTGCACGTGGTCGACGTCGTCGGCCAGGTGGTCGGTGGTGACCAGGAACCGGGTGAAGGTCCCGGTCACGTTGCTCAGCTTCCACGTCTCGGAGACCTTGAGCGCACCGTCGCGGTCGACCCTGATCTCGCTGTCGTAATTGGTCACCACCGGGTCGGCGGCAGGACTCGCACCGGACGCGCCGGCCTGAGCACCGGTCACGACCAGGATTCCGAGAGCGCACAGGGATACCCCGAGCAGACGTAGACGCATCGCCCAATCACACCGTATCGAGAGGGTCAGAAAGGTCGGCCCCCCGCAGTACGACGTGCAGTGGCCGCTGGCACGGGCACCTTACCGTGACTCGTGCCTGGCGCAACGATTCCGCCAGGTGGACCAGGAGGGGCTGGGAGCGGGCTGAGCCCGGACTCGGATAGCGTCTGGCGGTGCGGCTGCGCCCCGAGCCGCGCAGGTGACCGCCGCCGGGGCACGGGAGAGTGCGCGTGTCCGACAACCAGTGGGGACCTCCTGGTCAGTACCCGCAGCAGCCGCCGCCCCAGCAGCCACCTCCGCCGGGCCCGTACCAGCCGCAGCCGCCCCAGTACGGCCAACCGCAGTACGGGCAACCGCAGTACGGCGGGCAGCCTGGCTACGGCGGACCGGGACAGATGCCGCCGCCGGGGCCGTTGGCGCCGCAGCCGTGGCAGACCCAGGCGCACTACAACGCCCGGCCGCCGATGCAGCAGCTGCCGCACGGGATCGGCTGGGGTGCGCCGCAGGGACCGGGTGGACCGGGCGGACCTGGCGGGCCGCGGAAGAAGAGCAAGGCGATCTGGTTCGTCGTCCCGCTGATCGTCGTCGGCGTCGCCTTCCTCGGGCTGCGCATCGTCAGCTACGCGCTCGATCACGACGGGCCGGACAACTACTCCAGCCCGGGGATCCCCACCTCGACGGACAGCCCGACGACCGACCCGACCGACGACCCGAGCGTCGGGGCGTCGCCCGACAAGCCGACCGGCGCGCCGACCACCAAGCCGCCGGCGCCGAAGCCCACGGTGACCAAGCCGACCGCGCCGCGGACCACGACGCCGCCGGTCCGGCGCGGCCCGACCGACTACGAGGTCGTCAGCCGGAACCGGCTCTACGCCGCCGGCACGATGCCGGGGACCGGCTGCCGGGAGAGCAACGCCCGGCCCGCGAACACCGCCGGGGCGCAGGCCAACTACAACAACCTCCGGACCTGCCTGACCCGTGCCTGGACCGCGATGGTCCGCAAGTCCGGCGGCACGATGCGCGCACCGAGCCTGGTCACCTTCACCGGGGTCGTGCAGTCGCCGTGCGGCTCGATGAGCGACACCGGCCCGCCGTTCTACTGCGGCAGCAACGAGACCATCTACATGAACCTCAAAGAGGACATCGGCAACTACAACCGGTACCCGCAGAGCTACCAGAAGGTCTGGGCGCGGATGTGGATGCTGCACCAGTTCGCGCACGAGTTCGGTCACCACGTCCAGCAGTTGACCGGCATCCTCGAGGCCAACCACGACCTGCGCTACGAGGCCGCGACCCGGTCCGAGGCACTGGAGATGACCCGGCGGCTGGAGCTGCAGGCCTCCTGCTTCAGTGACGTGTTCATCGGCGCCAACCGGCGCACCTACCCGATCACCGGCCAGTCGCTGACCCAGTGGAAGTGGCTGATCGGCAACGTCACCGACAACAACGACGACCACGGTGACGCGCCGAACCACAAGTACTGGGCCACCCGCGGTTACAACAGCCGCAACCCGGTCGTCTGCAACACCTTCACCGCTCCGTCGCCACGCGTGCGGTAGCGGATACCCGGCGTGGTCCCGGATGATCGGCGCAGCAATGTGCTGACGTGGACGGGTGCTGATGGATAGCCTGGCCGTCCGGATCACGCCCTGTGTGTCCCGGGGGGATGAGGATCAACCGTGTCTGACCAGGACTGGAGCGCACCACCAGGAGCACCACCGTCGGGACCGATGCCCGACGGGTCGCTACCGCTCTATGCCAGTTACCCACCACCCGGTACGCCGGGTGGCGGGCCGGCGTTGCCGCAGGTGGGCTGGGGGCCCGACTTCGGTGCCGGCGGCCACATCCGGCACGGCGGGCCACCGCGCAAGCGCCGGACCGGGCTGCTGGCCGGGCTGCTCCTGCTCGGTGGGGTCGGTGCGCTCGTGGTGATCACCGCGCTCACGCTGCGTAGCAGCAACGCGCCGACGGTCGCGCCGTCGTACGGGCCGGGGGCTGTGCCGACCAGTGCGAGCGCCACGCCGACCGAGCCGGACGACAGCCCGCCCGGAACCCCGGGAGCGCCCGGGGCGTCGCAGGACAGTGCAGCGATCGTCCGGACCGACGGGTTCTACCGGAGCGGGGTGCAGAAGACGGTGAACTGTCGGGAGCCGCGGATCGCGTTGGACTCGGCCGGGGCGGTGCAGACCTACTACGCGAACCTGGTCGGCTGCCTGAACCGGGCCTGGACGCCGCTGGTCCGCGCCGGGCAGGACGAGTACGCCGCGCCGCGGGTGATCTTCTGGGCAGGCACGGTGCAGTCACCGTGCACGAGCTCGTCGCCGACGTCGTTCTACTGCTCGGCGAACCGGACGCTGTACCTGAAGTACGAGGACGACATCAAGCTGTGGAACCGGGCCTCGGACGACGCGAACCGGTCCTTCTCGCGGATGTGGGCCACCTACACCGCGGGGCACGAGTTCGGGCATCATCTGCAGCAGCTGGCCGGGATCCTGCCGGCCGCGGCGGAGCTGGAGTACGAGGCACCGGACCAGGACGCGCGGCTCGAGGTGAGCCGGCGGATCGAGCTCCAGGCGTCGTGCCTCGGGGCGGCGTTCATGGGGGCCAACAAGACGTCGTACGGGATCACCGGGCTCGATCTGACCATCTACCGGCGTTACGTCGAGGCTCAGACCGGGGATGAGAACAACCGTGGCGGCCCGCGGGACCACGGGGCGCGGATCAGTCACCAGTACTGGGCCGCGCAGGGCTTCAACACTGTCAACAGCGCCAACTGCAACACGTTCACGGCTTCGGCCAGCAAGGTCTCGTGAGGAGTATCGATGTCGGACAACTGGAATCCACCCCCTGGGCGGGAGCCGTCGGAGCCGGAGGGCGAACAGCCCACCGGTGACCCAGGCACGCCCCCACGGGATGGCCAGTCGCCCCGCTGGTGGACCGAATCCACCGACAAGCCCGAGGAGTACCTGAAGCCGGACTCCCCACCGCGCGACCACCCCACCCCACCGACGACGCAGCCCCCCGCCGCGCCGCAGTGGTACACCCCGGGACTGAGCGACGAGCAGCCCGGCGGTCAACCGGGCGCTGGTGGCCAGCCGGGCGCCGGCGGTCAGCCGGGCGGTGCAAACCAGCCCGGTGGTCAGCCGGGTGCGGCGAACCAGCCTGGCGCACAGCCGGGTGGTCAGCCCGGTGCCGGCGGTCAGCCGGGTGGTCAGTCAGGTCCGGCGAGCCAGTCCGGCGCACGGCCGGGCGGCGCGAACCAGGCCGGCGTACAGCCGACTGGTGGTAGCCAGCCCGCCGAGGGTTCCCAGCCCGGCGGGCAGTCCGGCACGGGCTCCCAGCACGGTGCCACCGGGCAGCCGGGTGGTCAGCCGGTTCCGCCGCCCACCGGCGGCCAGCCCGGCAACCCCGGCTGGAACCTGCCGCAGTCCGGGCAGCCGACCCAGCCCGCACGCGGTCAGCACGCGGCCCCGCCGCCCAGCGCACCCCGCCCCGGCAACACCAGCGGCTACCGCTCCCACACCGGCACACCCCAGAACAACCCCCAGGACGCCCCCGCGACCGGCACCGGCAACAGCTGGAGCCAGGGCTTCGCCCCAGGCACCACCGGAGCCGTGCCCTCAACCGGTGGGCCGCCCGACAGCCCGTCTGCGGCAAGCGGTGGGTGGGGACGGCGGGACGACTCAGGCGCCGGTGCAACCGGCGGCGCCCACGGAGCCGGAGGCAGCGTGCCCCCGACCGGCGGCGCGAGCGACGGCTCAGCTTCGCCCAGCACCGGCTGGAACCAGGGGACCGCTCCGGGCACCAGCGGCGCCGACGGTCCGTCCGCGGCCAACGGTGGCTGGGGACGACGGGACGACTCAGGCGCCGGAGCGACCGGCGGTGCGCACGCGGCCGGCACCACCGGCGGTGCGCACGAGGCTGGCACGACCGGCGGTGCGCATGCGGCCGGAACCGGCGGCGGGGCGTCTTCTGCTGGTGGTTCGGCTGAAGGTGCCGGTGGGTTCACCGGGTCTTGGCCCAGCAGTTCGACCGGGCCCGTGCAGCCTCCGCCTGTTGGTGGGTGGCCTGGGCCCAATACCGGCCCCCAGCAGCCTCAGAACCCCTGGTCCGCAGCGGCGACCGGTGGGGGCTGGCAGCAGGGTGGGCCGAACGGGCCTCAAGGGGGGCAGCCGACCTGGCAGTACCCGCCGATTCCGATTCCGAAGCCTCCGGGCCCGGGCCGGCGTCGCAAGCCGCGGCAGCTGTCCAAGGGGCTGTTGATCATGCTCGTGGCGCTGGCCGTGCTCGTGGTCGGCTCCGGCGTGACCGTGGCGCTGAAGCTGACCGGTGACGACACCCCGACGACCCCGGTCGCCGCGGACACGCCTTCGGAGACCCCGTCGGAGACGCCGTCCGAGACCCCGAGCCCGACGCCGACGCCGACTCCCACCCCGAAGCCGACGCCGAAGCCGAAGCCCAAGCCGCGCGTGCCGACGGCGTACGAGGTGGTGGCGAAGAACAAGATCTACGCGGCCGGCGCCCTGCAGCCGACCAAGTGTGTCGAGCCGGCGTACCGGCCAACCACGTTCGCGGCGACCAAGGCCTACTACCAGCGCATCCTGCCGTGCCTGAACCGCACCTGGTACCTCGCGCTGAAGAAGGCCGGCCAGCCGTTCCGCGCGCCGCACCTGATCGTCTACGCCAACACGGTGAAGACGCCGTGCGGCACCGAGCGCGGCACCCGCGGCTACTACTGCGGCGCGAACGAGGCGATCTACATGCCGTTCAACGTCGACTACAACAACTACAAGATCAACCCGACCTACACCCGGGCGTGGATGCTGAACACGATCGCGCACGAGTACGGCCACCACATCCAGCAGCTGACCGGCATCTTCCGGGCCAGCTTCGACCGGCAGGCGACGATGGCCGACCCGAACCTGAAGCTGCTGGAGTCGCGGCGGCGCGAGCTCCAGGCGGCCTGCTTCGGCTCGGCGTACCTGGGGGCGAACGCGGCCTTCATCCCGATGCGCGGCGACCTGCTGAACAACTGGAAGTTCGCGGTCGCGAACGCCGGTGACGAGTTCAGCAAGCCGAAGGTGCGCGACCACGGCTCGAAGGTCAACCACAACCGCTGGTCGACCCGAGGGTTCACGTTCAAGAACCCGATCTACTGCAACACCTTCAGCACCAACCCGCAGTACACCAGCTGACAGTACGACGAAGCCCCGGGATCCCTTGCCAGCAAGGGATCCCGGGGCTTCGCTACATCAGAACAGGCGACGGGCCGCGGTCAGTGTCCCACCGAACGTCGTGACGAAGCTCGTGAGCGACTCCCCGATGTCGGACAGGTGCCAGTTCTCCGGACCGGAGTACCAGCCGATGCCTGCGTCGGGGTCGTCGTCGTCATCGGTCGCGGCGATCTCCAGCGCCCACTTCTCGGTCAGCCCGAGCACTGCGGCGTACGGCAGGCAGCGGGACGCGAACTCGAGCCGGTGGCTCTGCGGCAGACTCGCCGAGGTCTCGTCGGTCAGGTACCGCTGCAGGCCACCCACGCGACCCAGTACGGCGGCACCGCGCGCCGTACGAGCAGGGGCGACCTGTCCGGCCAGCGACAGCGCCACACCGGCCAGGATCACGGCCAGCCCGACCAGTCCGAACTTGGTGACGACGGCCAGCACGATCGTCAGCACCACACCGGCACCGACCAGCACCAGTCCGGCCGTGGTCCACCGGTTCCGTACGGCGTCCGGCCGGCTGGCGAACCAGCCCTGCGTGACGACGTCGGCGTACAGCTGCTCGCGCACCAGGTTGAGCCGGGGCCGCAGTGCCGAGCCGAGCGTCGACACCTGCACGGTCTCGCCGTCGGCGAAGACCGCGTCGAGCAGGGCCTTCTCGTACGGCAGCAGCTCGGGCCCGCCCTCGTTGAGCCGGACCAGCTGCCAGTCGTGCCGGCCGAACTGCGTCTCGCGCGGCAGCTCGACGATGGTCAGGTAGTTGCGGACGGCAAGGTCCAGCAGCGTCGCGGTGATGTCGACGACGTCGGCCGACTCGTCGACCACGGTGCCGACCTGGCCGGGCCGGATTCCGTCCGGCGCGGCGAACTGCGGCCCGTCGGTCCCGTCCAGCACCGGGCGCTCGGGCGCGCCCTCACCGGTCTTGCCGGCGTCACGTCCCTTGAAGAACCACAACGCGGCCGCGGCCAGTACGCCGAGCCCGAGCAGCAGAGCACTGAGACCGATCGTCGAGGAGTCGGCGGTGAAGGCGTGGTGCAGCGACCAGCGGGTCTTGAACTCCGCGTTCGGCTGGACCGTCGCCTGGCCGCTCAGCCCGGTCAGGAAGGTGACCCGGCCACCGGCGGGCACCTGGAGCTGCTCGATCACGATCTCGGCCGACTCGCCCAGCTGGAACGACGTACAAGGCATGCTCGAGCCGGTGCGGCCGGCGAAGCAGGTCAGCCAGGTGGAGAACGGGACGTTGACCGTCACGTTCGCCTTCGGGATCGCCGACCCGAAGCCCTGGAGCACCGGCCAGCTCACCTCGCGGCCCTCGGTCGAGTCGGCCACGACGTTGTCGACCTCGTAGCTGTAGACGATCTTCGACTGCCCGGACGTCTGCACCGACAGCTGCCGGCCGTTGTCGATCTCGGTGTCGCTGAACCCACCGGCGGGCCGGCCGTTCACGGTGGCCGACACGTTGCTGATCTCGTAGACCCGGTCGTCGTCGGCGTTGGACCGGACCCGCGTCGCCAGCGTGCGAACAAAGGTGTCGCCACCGGCCGCGACGTCGACGGTCTCCTTGACCTTGAGCACGCCGTCACCGGTCAGCGTCGCCTCGGCGGCGTACGCCGTGATCTTGTCGTCGGCGGCCTGGGCCGGCACGGCGCCCAGGGCAACGATCGGGACCGACAGGGTGACGAGCAGGGCAGCCGGTAGGAGGCGGCGCTTCAGTGACATGGGGTGAGAGTAGTCTCGTGCCGGTTCGCCCTGCGAACCCGTCACGACCTGCCACCGGCTTCAGAAGGGGTCCTGCGACCAGTGAGCAACCCGTACGACTACAACCGACCCCAGGACCGCCCGCAGGCCTATCGCCCGCCGGCGCCGCCGCCCGGCGTGCTGCCTCCGCCGCAGCCGGGCCAGTGGCCGCCGCCCCAGCAGTACGCCCAGCAGAACGCCCCGCAGCAGTACGGGCAGCAGCCGTACCCCCAGCAGGGCCAGTACCAGCAGCCGGGCCAGTTCCAGCAGTACGGACAGCGGCCCGGGCCGCAGTACCAGCAGCAGCCCGGCCAGTGGCAGCAGTACGGCGCCCCGAACCACTTCAACGGCTTCCAGCCGCCCCCGCGGCGCCGGAGCTCCGGTGCGGCCAAGTTCATCCTGCTCGGCGTCTTCGCGCTGGCCTTCGTCGGCATCACCCTGGCGGTGGTCGGCGGAGTCCTGACCGACAGCTCCGACAGCACGGCGATCCCCGAGAACAGCGGCCCGTCGATCGTCCCGACCGCGACCACCAAGCCGGACAAGGGCACCGCCGAGGACTACCTGGTCAACAGCGCGCTCTACGGCGCCGGTGGCCTCGGTGAGCTGAACTGCCCGGCCCAGAAGCTCGGCGACGGCAGCCTGGCGGCGCAGAAGGTCTACTACGAGAAGCTGTTCAAGTGCCTGAACGACGCCTGGCGCCCGGCGCTGAGCAAGATCGGCGTGAACAAGCCGGACCCGGGCCTGGTCGTGTTCGACAAGCCGGTCACCACCGCGTGCGGGACGTTCAAGCCGCTGTCCGGCCGGGTGCTCGCGTTCTACTGCTACGGCAACCAGGTGATGTACACCGACGTGCAGCAGATGAACAAGGCGTTCGGCCCGAAGGAGGACCTGGCCTACCTGATGACGATCGCGCACGAGTACGGCCACCACGTCCAGGGCGTCACCGAGCTGTTCTACGCCCGGGCCTACTACCTGCAGGACCACCCGGAGCAGAAGCTCGAGAGCTCCCGCCGCAACGAGGTGCAGGCCTCCTGCCTGGGCGGTGTGTTCAGCCGCGCGGTGGAGAAGAGCTACCCCTTCACCAACCGGATGAAGGAGTTCGAGTTCCAGGCCGGCCACAGCTTCGGCGAGTCCGAGGACACGCCGCCGGAGGAGCGGACGCACGGTCTGGCCAGCACGCAGGGCTTCTGGATCATGAACGGCTACAACATCGGCGAGACCAAGGCCTGCAACACCTTCGCCGCCCCGGCGAACCTCGTGAAATGAGTCTCCATGGACGACGGCTCCGCTGAGCCCGGGGGGCTGGTAGCGGACAGGTACCGGCTGATCGAACGGATCGGCCAAGGGGGGATGGGGTCGGTCTGGAAGGCCGAGGACCTCGCGCTGGACAAGGTCGTCGCGCTGAAGCAGGCGCGGCCCGAGGCCGGCGACACCGACGGCAGCCTGCTCGAGGAGGAGGCCCGGATCGGTGCCCGGGTCGAGCACCCGAACGTGGTGGCCGTGCAGAACGTCGTCCGGGACCACGGCTTCTGGATCGTCATGTCGTACGTCGAGTCCGTCAGCCTGGCCGCCCTGATCGACACCGGCGGGCCGTTGCCGGTCGAGCGGGTGGCAGCGATCGGCGGACAGATCGCCCGGGGTCTGCAGGCCGTCCACGCGGCCGGGATCGTGCACGGAGACGTCAAGCCCGCCAACATCCTGGTCACCGGAGACGGTACGGCGAAGCTGACCGACTTCGGCGTCTCCCGCCGGCAGGTCTGGGATGCGCCGACGCTGCCGAACGGCTCCCCCGGCGGTACGCCGGACGCGCTGGCCCCCGAGGTCGCCAACGGAGTCCAGCCGACCACTGCGTCGGACATGTTCTCCTTCGGCGCGACCCTCTACATGGCGCTCGATGGCAGGTCGCCGTACGGCGAGGACGCGAACCTGTGGGCGACCGTGGCCAAGGCGGCCCAGGCGGAGATCACGCCGCTGGAGCACGGCGGCGAGCTCACCTCGCTGATCAACCGGCTGCTGCGGGAGGACCCGACGGTTCGGCCCACCGCCGCGCAAGCCGTCGACGAGCTGACCGGGAGTGCCTCCATCGCCGGCCCGGCAGCAGCCCATCCGTGGTACCGCCAGAAGTGGACGCTGGCCGCAGCAGGAGTGCTCGCCATCGCCCTGGCCGCCACTGCCATCGTCAAGCTCACCGGCTCGACCGACGACGCCTCGCAACCTCAGAGCACCAGCTCCGAGCCCAGCGCCACCAGGACGAGCCCGGCCGCAGGACCGATCGGCGACCCGGTCACCGCTGACCCGTGCGCGCTGATCGACGCCGAACCACTGACCCGGTACGGCGAGACCGAGCTGATCCGCGACTACGGCAGCTTCCCCCGCTGCGACGTGGAGATCACCGGGACCGGCGCCCAGCTGAGTGATGTCCGGGTGGAGTTCGACAACCCGCCGCACCCCGACCTGGATCCGCCCGGCAAGCTGGAACGGCGGACCGGCAACGTGCTGCTCATCGCCCGGCCACCGACGCCCGCCAAGGGCGAGGACTGCGAGCGGACCCTCGTACTCAGCGACCGGCACCGCGTCGACGTCGTCGCCCAGGACACCGGCGACAGCACTCCGATGGACCTGTGCGGTATCGCCGAGACGGTCACCACCACCGCGGTGGCGCGGCTGACCGCCGGACCGGTCCCCCGCCGCGCTGAGCCCTTCCCAGCCAACTCGCTGGGACTGGTGGACAGCTGCACGTTGCTGGACGCCGCCACCCTGGCCAAGCTGCCCGGGATCGACGCCAACCACCCGGTCCGCTCCTTCGGCGGCTGGGGGTGCGAGTGGGAGAGCACCACCAACCAGCTCTCGGCCGTCATCCGCTTCGACCGCGACCAGCGGCTCACCGCGGAGGACGGCCAGCTGCTGACGCTGTCCGGCCGCGTGACGGCGGTCGAGCCGGAGGCCGACGGTCCCGGCATGTGCCAGGCGCTGATCACCCACCGCCCGTACGCGCGGGACAGCGGCGACCCCGCCGTCGAGCTGGTCCAGGTGATCGTCGCCGGGTCCGCCTCGACCACCGAGCTGTGCCGGCTGACCACTCTGCTCGCCCGTACGACGGCCGCCAAGCTCCCGGAGATCTGACATGAAGGCCCTCGGCCACCCGCTCCCGCCCGAGCAGCGCACGCTCGAGTACGGCGTACCGAACGCGCGACCGGGCACGATCTTCGTCCTCACCGTGCACGGCGGGATCCAGCTCGCGGCCGGGCCCGGCCGGGCGATCGTCTTCGGACGGAACGCGCGGGAGGTGAACGTGTGCATCGGCGGCGACGACCAGCAGGTCAGCCGCCGGCACGGCGAGATCGCCTACCAGGGCACGCAGTGGTGGGTGACCACCGCGGGCGCCCCGCTCCGGGTCCGCCGGGAGAAGCTGTTCGCGGGCGACGAGCCCTACCCGCTGGCCGCGGGCTACACCCAGTTGTTCGTGCCTGGCTCGGGCGATCGCGAGCACCTGCTCGAGGTGTACGTCGTCAGCGAGGCCGGCACCGGGCCGAAGCCGCGGCACGAGGCGCCGACCATCCCGCGGAAGAAGTGGACGCTGTCCGCCGAGGAGAGGCTCGTGCTGACGGTCGTTGGCGAGCGCTACCTGTTGCAGGAGCCGGCCGCGCAGCCGGTGGCCTGGCGGGTCGCCGCCGGGCGGCTCAACGAGCTGCAGGAGAACGCGGAGTGGAACGAGCGGACGGTCGCCCGCCTGGTCGAACGCGTCCGTCTGCGGCTGCACCGCGGCGCGGTGAAGGGCCTGACCAGGGAGGAGGTCGGGGAGCCGGTCGGCAACACGCTCAACCACAACCTGTTCACCGAACTGCTGGAGTCGGCCACGCTGACCCCGGCCGACCTGACCGCAGTGGACGACGACTGACGCGGCACCGGTCCCGCAGCGCTCGCTGTGACCATCTTGAGTGATGTCGTGTTCGCCTGCAGTTCAAGGGATCGCAGTATCATCCGGCCGTGACGTTGCGACGGGGGGACAGTGCGCCACCCGAGCGCACCCTGGTGGACATCCTGCACGAGACCGCGGGCCGGTACCCCGACGATCCCGCGCTCGACGACTCGCACGTCAGTCTCAGCTACCGCGAACTGCTCACCCAGGTGGGCCGGTTCGCCGGCCGGCTGACCGCGCTCGGGATCGGGCCGGGCGACCGGGTCGGCGTCCGGATCTCGTCCGGTCACAACGACCTGTACGTCGCCGTCCTCGGCACGCTGCAGGCCGGTGCGGCGTACGTGCCGGTCGATGCGGACGATCCTGAGGAGCGCGCCGAACTGGTCTTCGGCGAAGCGTCGGTCGCCGCCGTCGTCATTGACGGTTTGGAGATCACCAGCACTCGTCAGGGCGGACCGGACGAGGACGGCTACTACGACTTCCCCTACTCGGCCCGGATGGACCAGCCGGGTGAGGTCGTTGGTGGGTCAGCACCGACGACTGATGGTCCGACCCCCGACGACGACGCGTGGATCATCTTCACCTCCGGGTCGACCGGCGTACCGAAGGGTGTCGCCGTCACGCACCGGTCGGCGGCCGCGTTCGTCGACGCCGAGGCCCGGATGTTCCTGCAGCAGGAGCCGATCGGCTCCGACGACCGCGTGCTGGCCGGGCTGTCGGTCGCGTTCGACGCGTCCTGCGAGGAGATGTGGCTCGCCTGGCGGTACGGCGCGTGCCTGGTGCCCGCGCCGCGGTCGCTCGTCCGCAGCGGCATGGATCTCGGCCCGTGGCTCGTTGCCCAGGGCATCACCGTCGTCTCGACCGTCCCGACGCTCGCCGCGCTCTGGCCCGCCGACGCGCTCGACGCCGTACGGCTGCTGATCTTCGGCGGTGAGGCCTGCCCGCCCGAGCTGGCCGAACGGCTCGCGATCGACGGTCGCGAGGTGTGGAACACCTACGGCCCGACCGAGGCGACCGTCGTCGCGTGCGGTGCGCAGCTGACCGGCGAGGGTCCGGTCCGGATCGGCCTGCCGCTGGACGGCTGGGACCTCGCGGTAGTCGATGCCCAGGGCAATGAAGTCGCCGAGGGTGAGATCGGTGAGTTGATCATCGGCGGTGTCGGGCTGGCCCGCTACCTCGACCCGGCCAAGGACGCGGAGAAGTTCGCGCCGATGCCGTCGCTGGGCTGGGAGCGCGCGTACCGCAGCGGCGACCTGGTCCGCAGGGACGAGGCCGGGCTGCTGTTCCAGGGGCGCGCCGACGAGCAGGTCAAGCTCGGCGGCCGGCGGATCGAGCTCGGCGAGGTGGACGCCGCGCTGCAGGCACTGCCCGGCGTCTCGGGTGCGGCGGCCGCCGTACGGACGAGTGCCGGAGGCAACCAACTCCTGGTCGGCTACGTGGTCGCCGAGGAGTCCTTCGACCAGAAGGCCGCTACGGAACGTCTCCGCGAAGCCCTCCCGGCCGCACTCGTTCCGCTCATCGCGGTCACCGACACCCTCCCGACCCGTACGTCGGGCAAGGTCGACCGCAACGCGCTGCCCTGGCCCCTGCCTGGCATGGACAGCGACGGCCCGGCCGCCGACCTCGACGGTACGGCGGGCTGGCTGGCCGAGCGCTGGACCGCGGTGCTCGGCGCCAAGGTCACCGGCCCCGACAACGACTTCTTCCTGCACGGCGGCGGCAGCCTCGCCGCGGCCCAGCTCGTCTCCGCGCTGCGTGAGCGGTACGCCGAGATCACCGTCGGCGACATCTACGAGTACCCACGGCTCGGTGCACTCGCCGACCGGCTGGACTCCTCGACCGCGACGTACGAGCCGGTCGAGATCCGCGAGATCCGGCCCACGCCACCCGGCACGCAACTCCTGCAGACCGCGTTGACGCTGATCCTGCAGACGGTGGTCGGCGCGCGCTGGCTGGTCTACCTGTTCACGCTGAACAACGTGCTCGCGCTGACCGCCGGCGTCCACCCCTGGATGCGCACGGTGTCGTGGTGGTGGATCCTCGTCGGCTGGCTGCTGCTGATCACCCCGGCCGGGCGGATGGGGATCGCCGTCGTCGGCGCGCGGATCCTGCTGCGCGGCCTGAAACCCGGTGTCTACCCGCGCGGCGGCACCGTGCACGTCCGGCTCTGGGCCGCGGAGAACCTGGCCGACGCGGCCGGCGCCGCGAACCTGGCCGGCGCGCCCTGGATCGCGTACTACGCCCGCGCGCTCGGCGCGAAGGTCGGCCGCGGCGTCGACCTGCACACGCTGCCGCCGGTGACCGGCCTGCTGACGATGGGTCGCGGCGCGTCGATCGAGCCCGAGGTCGACCTGTCCGGCTACTGGATCGACGGCGACCGGCTGCACGTCGGCGCGGTGCACGTCGGTGCGGAGGCCGTGATCGGGTCGCGCAGCACGTTGCTGCCCGGCGCGGAGATCGGCCGCGGCGCCGAGATCGCGGCCGGGTCGGCGGTGTCCGGCAAGGTCCCGCCGAACGAGCGCTGGTCGGGCTCGCCCGCCAGTCGTGTCGGTCGCGCTCGTCGCCCCTGGCCCGAGGAACGCCCGGCGCGTGCGCCGTGGTGGGTGCTCGCGTACGGCGCAGCGTCGGCGCTGATGTCGCTGCTTCCGGTCGCGGCGGCGGTCGCGGCGATCGTCGTACTGGGTACGTACATCCAGGGGACCGAGTCGTTGGGCGAGGCCGCGCTGCGGGCCCTCGCCGCGATCCCGCTGATGACGCTGGTCGGCTTCGTGATGCTGGCCCTGCTGACACTGATCGGCGTCCGGGTTCTCGGCCTCGGGATCAAGGCCGGGCACTACCCGGTACGGAGCCGGATCGGCTGGCAGGTCTGGGCGACCGAGCGGCTGCTCGACTCGGCGCGCACGCTGCTGTTCCCGCTGTACGCGAGCCTGCTGACGCCGTGGTGGCTGCGGGCGCTCGGCGCGAAGATCGGCCGGGACGTCGAGGCGTCGACCGTGCTGCTGCTGCCGAAGATGACGACCGTCGGCGACGGCGCGTTCCTCGCCGACGACACCATGATCGCGTCGTACGAGCTGGGTGGTGGGTGGTTGCACGTGGCCGGCGCCAAGGTCGGCAAGCGCGCGTTCCTGGGCAACTCCGGCATGACCGCGCCTGGTCGTTCGGTGCCGAAGAACGGGCTGGTCGCCGTCCTGTCGGCCGCGCCGAAGAAGTCCAAGGCCGGAACGTCGTGGCTCGGCAGCCCGCCGGTGAAGCTGCGGCGGCAGGCCGTCAGCGGCGACCAGAGCCGGACCTTCAACCCGCCGTACCGGCTGAAGGTGGCGCGGGCGCTGGTCGAGCTGTGCCGGTTCGTCCCGATGATGTGCACGGTGCTGATCGCGCTCGGGGTGCTGTTCGCCCTGCAGGCGTTGGACGTCTGGCTCGGGCCGTGGTGGACCCTGCTGCTGTCCGGCGCGGTGATCCTCGCCGCCGGTGCGGTCGCGGGCGGGATGGCGACCGTGGCCAAGTGGGTCATCGTCGGCAGGACGCGTGCGGTCGAGTACCCGTTGTGGAGCTCGTTCGTCTGGCGCAACGAGGTGGTCGACAGCTTCGTCGAGCTCGTCGCGGCGCCCTGGTTCGCCAACGCCGCCGCCGGTACGCCGGTGCTCGCGCTGTGGCTGCGCACGCTCGGCGCGAAGATCGGCAAGGGCGTCTGGTGCGAGACGTACTGGTTGCCCGAGGCCGACCTGATCACGCTCGGCGACGGTGCCACGGTGAATCGCGGGTGCGTTCTCCAGACGCACCTGTTCCATGACAGGGTGATGTCCATGAGCACCGTCACCTTCGGCCCAGGGTCGACGCTGGGGCCGCACGGCATCGTGCTGCCGGCCGCGTCGATCGGTGCGGGCGCCACCGTCGGCCCGGTCTCGCTGGTGATGCGGGGGGAGAGCGTGCCGGCCGGTACTCGCTGGGCCGGCAACCCGATCGCACCCTGGCACGGTTGATGGTCCCCGGTTCCCAGGGCCGGGCCGAGCAGGGCGCTGACACAGCGGGTGATCCCTACGTCCCCTCGCACGGCAACGGCGGCTACTCCGTCGAGTCCTACGAGCTCGACCTCGACTACCGGGTCAGCAGCAACCGCCTGACCGGCAAGGCGATGATCACCGCCGTCGCGACGCGCGCGCTGTCCCGGCTCAGCCTCGACCTCGGCAACCTGCGGGTCGGCAAGGTGTCCGTCAACGGCCGCCGCGCGGCCCGGTACTCGCACCGCTCCGGCAAGCTGCACATCACCCCCGCCGCGGGCATCCCCGACGGCGCGGAGTTCGTCGTCGACGTCCAGTACGCCGGCAACCCGAAGCCCGCCGACAGCCCGTGGGGCGAGCTCGGCTGGGAGGAGCTGACCGAGGGCGTGATCGTGGCCAGCCAGCCCAGCGGCGCGGCCACCTGGTTCCCGTGCAACGACCACCCCGGTGACAAGGCGCACTACCGGATCACCGTCACCACCGACTCGCCGTACCACGTGGTCGCGAACGGCCGGCTCGTGTCGCGCCGTACCAAAGCCAGCCGGACCAGCTGGGTCTACGACCAGGCCGCACCGATGGCGACGTACCTGGCAACCCTCCAGATCGGCCGGTACGACGTACTGGAGCTGGCGTCGTCGCCGGTCACCCAGCGCGCGGCCCTGCCGCAGGGGCTGCTCAAGGACTTCCGGACCGACTTCGGCCGGCAGCCGGACATGATGAAGCTGTTCTGCGCGCTCTTCGGGCCGTACCCGTTCACGGCGTACACGGTGGTCGTCACCGACGACGCGCTGGAGATTCCCCTGGAGGCGCAGGGCATTTCGGTGTTCGGCAGCAACCACGTGGACGGCCGGCGCGGGTCGGAGCGGCTGGTCGCGCACGAACTGGCCCACCAGTGGTTCGGCAACAGCCTGACTCCGGCGACCTGGCAGCACATCTGGCTGAACGAGGGTTTCGCCTGCTACGCCGAGTGGTTGTGGTCGGAGGAGTCCGGCGGGCCCTCGGCGTCGCAGCAGGTTTCCAAGGCGCACAGCCGCCTGGCGTCGCTGGACGAGGACCTGGTGCTGTCGGACCCCGGCCCGGAGCTGATGTTCGACGACCGGCTCTACAAGCGCGGGGCGATCACGCTGCACGTCCTGCGCCAGCTACTCGGCGACACCACGTTCTTCGACCTGCTGCGCACCTGGACCAAGACCTATCGCCACGGCTCGGTGACCACCGACGACTTCATCGCGCTGGCAGCATCGGTTGCCGACGGCCCCGATGCCGTCCACCAGCTCTTCGCCGACTGGCTCGACTCCCCCGAGCTCCCACCGCTTCCCCGCACTCGCCGCCGCCGGTGAGCTGGCTCGCCCGCGGCTTCGCAGCTGGCCTGTGTCAGTCAGCGCAGTGCGGCGGTCGCTGCGTCGACGAAGCGTTCCAGGAGGACTGAGCGCTCGACCCACGCGACCCCGACCCACCAGGCGGCGCTCTTGGCGCGCAGGGGGATCAGGTGCACCGGACCCGGCGCCACCTTGGCCGCACTGGCCGGTACGACGGCCGGGCCGACGCCGGCCGCGACCAGGGCGAGCACGGTCAGCAGGTCGTCGGCCTCCTGGAGGACCAGCGGGCGGCAGCCCAGGTCGTCGTACAGGCGGGTGATCTGGGCGTCCAGACCGGGGCTGCGGTGCGGTCTGAGGCGGATCAGCGGACGGCCGTCGAGCCAGGACGCGACGTCGGCCGGCTCCGGCGCCCCGGCCGGCAGGGCGATGGCCAGCCGGTCCTGCTGAAGCCGGCGCCGCATGATCCCGTCCGGCACGGGCAGGCGGACGAATCCCGCCTGCAGGGTGCCCGCGAGGAGTTGCTCGCACTGAACCGTCGACGGCAGGTCGTCGAGGGAGACCGAGATCCTGGGATACCGCCCGCGGAAGACCGCCACCGCCCGCGGGGCCACCTCGATCGCCGACATCCCGAAGCCGACCGCGAGCGTGCCGTCCTCACCGGCGGCGACCGACTCCGCCCGCCGTTCGAACGCCGCGGACCGGGCCAGCAGGTCCAGCGCGTCGGGCAGCAGTGCCTCCCCTGCTCCGGTCAGCCGGGCGCCCTGGCGACCGCGGACGAACAGGGTCGCGCCCACCCGGCGTTCGAGCAGCTGCAGCTGCTTGGTGACGGCCGGCTGACTGGTCGAGAGCTCCGCGGCGGCGGCGCTCACGTTGCCGGTGCGCGCCACGGTGGCGAACGTCCGGAGCAGCCGCAGTTCCATAACCACAGGATATGGATAACCCTGTGGATATCATTGGACGGCATGCCCGACGCGGCGGCATCCTGGCGGAAACCCGTTGCGGAGAGCCCATGCTGCGTGCCGCCGTCGTCCAGTTCGAAGCCGTTCCCGACCGCCCGGACAGCAACTTGTCCACAGTCCGCCGGCTGGCGGGCGAGGCTGTGGACAACGGCGCGCAACTCGTCGTCTTCCCCGAGATGTGCCTGCTCGGGTACTGGCACCTGCGCCGCCAGCTGGTCGAGCGGCTCCGTGAACTGGCCGAGCCCCGGACCGGACCATCGGTCTCGGCAGTCACTGCGCTGGCCCGCGAGCTGGACGCCGGGTCGGGATCCTGATCTGCTGGGACAACAACCTGGTCGAGAACGTGCGGGCCACCACGTTGCTCGGCGCAACGGTCCTGGTGGCGCCGCACCAAACGCGCGGGACACGATCGGTCAGTCCGGACGGGATGAAGCCGATCCCGCTCGAGGTGTGGGACAACCGCGACGTCGCGCCTGAGGCTGTCCGGACAGCCTTCGACGGTCCGAACGGCCGGGGTTGGTTGCTGCGCTGGCTACCGGCGCGGGCTCACGACAACGGGCTGTTCGTGCTGTTCAGCAACGGCGTCGGGCGCGACGACGACGAGGTCCGGACCGGCAACGCGATGATCATCGACCCGTACGGGCGGATCGTCGCCGAGACTCCGGTCGCGGACGAGGCGGTGGTGGCCGCGGATCTCGACCTCGACCTGGTCCCGCTCTCCACCGGCCGACGGTGGCTGCGGGGCCGTCGATCTGAGCTCTACGACCTGCTCACCGAGCACCAGGGCAACGAACTCTCACCCTGCGAAGTGCGGTTCGACACCCCGAGCGACCCGCTCACCGCCCCGAACTGATCCCTCTTTGTGCACCGGCCAGCCACTTTCCGGGCGAAAACCTGACTGGCCCGTGCACAAAGTGCGGTGGTGCGGACTCGGGGAGCCGCGGGTTGGGCGGTGAGTCAGTAGATGATCGCGGTGGCGATGGCTGCGATTCCTTCGCCGCGGCCGGTCAGGCCCAAGCCGTCGGTCGTGGTCGCACTGACCGAGACCTCCGCGTCGCAGGCCGTGCTCATCGCCTTCTCGGCCTCTTCGCGGCGGGCGGCGAAGCGCGGGCGGTTGCAGATCACCTGGACGGCGACGTTGCCGATCTCGTAGCCGGCGGCACGCACCCGGCGGGCGGCTTCCGCCATCAGCGTGGTGCCGGAGGCTCCGGCCCACTCCGGTTCCGCCGTACCGAAGTTCGAGCCGAGGTCGCCGATGCGGGCCGCGGACAACAAAGCGTCACAGACCGCGTGCGCGGCGACGTCGCCGTCGGAGTGTCCGTCCGGCCCCGAGGTCTCCTCCGGCCAGTGCAGCCCGGCCAGCCACATCTCCCGGCCTTCGACGACCGGGTGCACGTCGATCCCGGTGCCGACCCGTGGTGGTCTCACTGTTGCTGCCTCTCCGCCAGGATCCACTCGGCCAGCAACAGATCGCGCGGCCTGGTCACCTTGAACGCGTCCTCGGACCCTTCGACGGTCTGCACGGTGACCCCGAGCCGCTCGCACAGCATCGCGTCGTCGGTGGCCCCGGCAACGGTCCCGGCATGGGCCTTGCGCAACAACTCCGGCTCGAAGCCCTGCGGAGTCTGGACAGCGACCAGCGCCGACCGGTCGGGAGTCTCCAGCACCTCACCGTTGGCGCCGATCCGTTTGATCGTGTCGGTCACCGGGATCACCGGCACCACCGCGGGAGCACCGGCCAGTACGGCGGCAACGACCCGCTCGATCACCGCGACCGGGACGAACGACCGGGCCGCGTCGTGCACGAGGACGCAATCGATTCCAGCCACGGGGACCAGCTCGAGCGCCGCCCGGACCGAGTCGGTGCGCTCGGCACCGCCGGCGACGATCCGCAGGTCGGCGCTGCCGACGTACGGGTCGAGAAGCTTGCCGACGGCATCTTCCGTGCCCGGGGGCACGGCGATCACGAAGCACGAAAGGCCGGCGGCGGTCGCTGCGGACAGTCCACGCACCGCGTGGACCAGCAGCGATTCGCCACCGACCTCTCGTAACGCCTTCGGTGCCTCACCACCGAGCCGCAACCCGAGACCGGCCGCCGGGATGATTGCCGCGGTACTCATCGAGAGACCACGCAGGGCGGTACGGTCACGGGATCCGGATCGGTTCTGACCTGGAGCAGGTCAGGAAGCGAGGACCTCGTCGAGGATGGCTTCCGCCTTGTCCTCGTTGGTGTGCTCGGCCAGCGCCAGCTCGGAGACGAGGATCTGACGTGCCTTCGCCAGCATCCGCTTCTCACCCGCCGACAGACCGCGGTCACGCTCACGGCGCCACAGGTCGCGGACGACCTCTGCCACCTTCATCACGTCACCGGAGTGCAGCTTCTCCAGGTTCGCCTTGTAACGTCGCGACCAGTTGGTCGGCTCCTCCGTGTGCGGCGCCCGCAGCACGTCGAAGACGCGCTCCAGACCAGCCTGATCCACGACGTCACGCACGCCGACGAGATCGAGGTTGCACGCGGGGACCCGGACGACCAGGTCGTTCTGAGCGACGATCCTCAAGACCAGATAGGTCTTGTCCTCACCTTTGATCTGACGGGTCTCGATGTCCTCGATAACAGCTGCCCCATGATTCGGGTAGACAACCGTCTCGCCGACTGAAAAAGTCATATGTCACGTGCCCCTTTCCAAGACCAATACTACCACGCAGTCGCTGGTCCGGCCGGGGTGTTTGCGCTGGTCAGAGGCCATTTCCCGCCTTGACAAACGCTGTCCGGCATGCCTCGCGCGCGGAATTTGGTTGCCCGGGACATCCCCCGAAGGTGGTGCCGCCGTCGGGCCGCGGGCGCCCGGTCGCTACGCTTTGCTGCGCCGGAGGCCGCAGCCTGACGGCGTCCACAGCTTGTACGAAAGGGATCCCAGTGCCCATCACGTTGCCCCCGTCGGCCGTGCGCCGCGCCGGTGCCGCCGGTGCCGCCGTCACGCTGAGCCTCGCACTGGCGGCCTGCGGCGCGAACTTCAACGCGCAGACCATGAAGCCGTACCAGCCCGCCGAGGGCACCAACGCGACATCGGGCTCGATCGCGGTCCGCAACCTGCTGGTGCTCGCCTCCGAGGACGGCACCGGTGAGCTGCACGCCGCCGTCATCAACACGGGCAGGACCGACGACACCCTGGTCGGCGTCGCCTCCGAGCCGGCCGCCGGCGCGCCCCAGACCGAGGAAGGCGCCGAGCCGGCCGCCCCGCCGGCCACCGTCGCGGTCGGCAACGTCCGCCCGATGACGCTGGCCTCGGGGGCGTCGCTGACGCTGCCGCCGACCGGCGGCAAGCCGTTCACCGTCACCGGCGGCAAGCCCGGCGCGATGGTCACGCTGACCCTCAGCTTCGCCAAGGCGGCCCCGATCACCGCGCACGTCCCGGTGCTCACCACCGACCACTTCAGCCCCACCCCGCGCGACGACGCCCCCGAGGAAAGCCACGGCTGACCTCCTTCCTGCAGCACGCCGTACGGGCCGCCTCAGCACCACCGAAGGCGGCCCGTCGGCGTTCCTGACCGGCCGCACGCCACAGCAACCACCCCGCAGCATGCATTTGGTGGGTCAACCCATCAAATGGCCCCTTGGCCCACGGAAATCCGGTGGGCCAAGGGGCTCTTCGGTGGGTTGACCCACCAAATGCGCGCAGGGAGGAAACGGCAGCGGGCGGTGCCGCCCGGCGCGGAGCAGCGCGAACGGGCCGTCCCACGCCGTGGGGGCGGCCCGTTCGGCGTACGGCGTCCTGTGGCCCAGGGGCGCCGTACGGGTGTGGTCCCTCCGGGCGACGGATCGGTAGCCGGTCCGGGTGGGACCTGGTCCGGCGGGCGGTCTTGTGCGAGCGGCCCGCGCGGAACTCAGTTCGCGGCGGCAGCCGCCTTGGCCAGGCCGGGGACGATCTTGTCGAGCACCCACGGGACCGACAGGACGCTGACAGAGCTCATCCCGGAGATCACCTGCTGGTCCTCCAGCACGTAAGCGCTGCCCTTCTTCACCGATGGCAACGCGGCGTACACGGGATCGGCCGCGAACTTCGCCGCGGTCAGCCCGTCGACGTACGCGACCAGCACGTCGGCGTCGATGTCGCCGACCTTCTCCTTGCTGATCGGCAGCGCGAACTCCTTCTTGGTGTTCGTCTCCTCGAGCTTCAGCACGCCCGGCGCGTTCACGAAACCCATCTCGTTCAGGATCTGCACCCGCGGATCACCCGGCGTGTAGATGTAGTTGTCCGCCCCGAAAGATCCGACGCTGATCGTCTTCCCCTTGAACTCCGGGTGCTCCGACGCGACCTTCGCGATCCGGTCCTTGATCCCGGCAACCAGTTTGTCGGCCTCCGCGGACTTGCCCAGCGCCTGGCCGATCAGCGTGGTCTGGTCCTGCCAGGTCGTCTGCCACGGCGCCCCGGGATAGGCGACGGTCGGCGCGATCCCCGACAGCGTCTTGTAGACCGTGGCGTCGAAGCCCTCGTACGGCGCCAGGATCACGTCCGGCTTCAGCGCGACGATCTTCTCGTACGGGTAGCTGTCCGTTGCGTCGAGCAACGTCGTCTTCGCTGCGTCGAACCGGTCGGCGTCCCACGCGGTGACACCGTCCTTCGTCGGCCCGTAGGTCACCTTCGGCATCCCGACCGGCGTCTCGCCGAGCGCGTAGACGACGTCCTGCGCGTTCCAGCCGAGCGTGACGATCCGCGTCGGCTTCGCCTTGATGGTGGTCTCGCCGAAAGTGTTCTTCAGCGTCACCGGGAACCCCGAACCGGCCTCACCGGACGGAGCAGCGGCCTGGTCGTCGGCACCACTCCCGCACGCGCTCAACGCGGTTGCCGACAGCAACAACGCGGCAACGGCAGCAGTGCTGCGGGTACGACGGGACCAGGACATGGCGGTTCTCCTCAGTTGGCAACAACTAAGGACAGCCTAAGCTAACCCACCGGCGGGGCGGCCGGTGGGGTCTCAGGCCTCGAACTTGTAGCCCAGTCCCCGCACCGTCACCAGGTGCGCCGGGTTGGACGGGTCCTTCTCGAGCTTGGACCGCAGCCGCTTCACGTGCACGTCCAGGGTCTTGGTGTCCCCGACGTAGTCGGCGCCCCAGATCCGGTCGATCAGCTGCCCCCGGGTGAGCACCCGGCCGGTGTTGCGCAGCAGCATCTCGAGCAGCTCGAACTCCTTCAGCGGCAGCCGGATCTCGGTCCCGGACACCGTCACCACGTGGCGCTCGACGTCCATCCGGACCGGACCGGCCTCGAGCGTGTCGGGCAGCAGCTCGACGTCCGCACCGCGCCGCAGCACGGCCTTGATCCGGGCCAGCAGCTCACGCGGGCTGTACGGCTTGGTGACGTAGTCGTCGGCGCCCAGTTCGAGGCCGACCACCTTGTCCACCTCGGTGTCCTTGGCACTGACGATGATCACCGGCACGTTGCCCCGGGTCCGCAACGCGCGGCAGACCTCGGTACCGGACAGGCCCGGCAGCATCAGGTCGAGCAGGACGATGTCCGCACCGGCCCGGTCGTACTCGTCCAGCGCGTCCGGGCCCGTCTCGGCGACGGCGACCTCGAACCCCTCCTTGCGCAGTACGTACGACAACGCGTCGCTGTAGCTCTCCTCGTCTTCGACGACCAGCACTCGGGTCACGAAGCTGTCTCCTTTGCGATCTGACCTGACGGGGTAGGCGTCAGGGCGTTGGCCGGTTCCTCCTGGCTGGTGGAACCGGTCGGTTGCCCGGTGGCGGGATCGAGCCGCAGCGGGAGCCGGACGGTGAAGGTGGAACCCTGTCCCTCGACGCTCCAGACCCGTACGTCGCCACCGTGGATCGAGGCGATGTGCTTGACGATCGACAGACCCAGCCCGGTGCCGCCGGTCTCCCGGCTGCGGGCCCTGTCGACCCGGTAGAAGCGTTCGAAGATGCGTTCCAGGTCGCTGCTCGGAATGCCGACGCCCTGGTCGGAGACGGTGACCTCGACCAGGTCGCCGATCGGGTGCGCGGCGACCGCGACCCGGGTCCCGTCGGGGCTGTAGTTGACCGCGTTCTCGACGAGGTTGCCGATCGCGATCGCCAGCTGGTCCTCGCTGCCCATCACCTCGAGGTCGGGGTCGGTCTTCACGATGATGTTGATGTCGCGGTCCTCGGCGTCGACCCGGCAGCGGTCCACCGCGGCGTCGATCACGCCGTTGATGTCGACCGGGCCCGGGTTCTCCAGCGGGTCGTCGCCCTGCAACCGGGACAGCTCGATGATCTCCTTGACCAGCCGGCTCAGCCGGGAGGCCTCGATCCGCATCCGGCCGGAGAACCGCTGGACGGCCTCCGGGTCGTCGGAGGCCTCCGAGACGGCGTCGGCGAGCAGGATCAGCGCGCCGATCGGGGTCTTCAGCTCGTGGCTGACGTTGACGGTGAAGTCGCGCCGGATCGCCTCCAGCCGGCGCTCCCGGGTCCGGTCCTCGACCAGGACCAGCACCAGCTGGCTGCCCAACGGGGCCACCCGGGCGCTCACGTACTGGGTGGCGCCGAGCCGGCCGCGGACGATCTCCAGGTCCTGCTGACGGATCTCGCCGTCGCGCCGTACGGCCCGGACCATCGTCAGCAGGTCTTCGACGACCAGCCGCTCGCCCCGGACGATGCCGAGCACGTGCGCCGGAGCGCTGGCCTGCAGCACCTGGTCCTCGGGGCCCATCACGACGGCGGACGACCGTAGTACGGACAGGACGGTGGCAACGCCGCTGGGGACCGCCGGGTCCGGGGAGACCGGAACCTTGGTCTGGGAACGCTCGCTCAGCACCATCGCACCGAGCGAAAGCAGAGCCAGGGCCGCGCCGATGACGCCGCCCAGCACCGCAGCCAGCGTGGGGTCCACAGCACCGATGCTACGCGGGGAAAGCACAGGGAAAGACCGAATGAGCACCGGATGACCGGTGCGCGTCCCAACTGTTCATCACGCGTTCACCACTCGTCGCCGTCCGGCAACCTCGACGGCATACGGTCCCTCGTGGGCGGGTACTGAACCGTGCCCGCGCCCCTTTTCGGCCCGGACAGGCCGGACAGCACAGATCGGATGCAGAATGCGCGACACCTACCACGAGCAGCTCGACGACATCCTCGCCGAGCTCGAGCGGATGACGAGGACGGTGTCCACCGCCGTCCGGCGCTCGACCGCCGCCTTGCTGAGCGCCGACATCCGGCAGGCCGAAGAAGTGATCGCCGCCGACATCCAGCTCGACGCGGCCGGCGAAGGGGTCGAGGAGAAGGTCTTCGAGCTGATGGCCCGGCAGGCCCCGGTCGCCAACGAGCTGCGGATGCTGGTCGCGGCGCTGCGGATGGTCGCCGACCTGGAGCGGATGGGCGACCTGGCCGCGCACGTGTCCAAGATCGCCCGGCTGCGCTACCCCGCCGCCGCGATCCCGGCCGAGCTGCACGCCGCGATCGAGGAGATGTCCGGCGTCGCGGGCAAGATGGTCGACGCCGCCGGTGACGTGATCAAGTCCCACGACGTCACCGCCGCCGGCAAACTCGAGGCCACCGACGACGAGATGGACCAGCTCCGCACCAACCAGTTCCGCCTGATGATGGACGACTCCTGGCCGCACGGCGTCGAGGTCGCCGTCGACATCGCCCTGCTCGGCCGCTACTACGAGCGCATCGCCGACCACGCCGTCTCGATGGCCCGCCGGGTCGTCTACCTGGTGACCGGCGAGCTCCCGATCGCCGTCGGCGGCACCGCCGCCGGCTCCGGCGCGGGCGCCTCGGCCCCGTCCCCGAACGGCAACAACTGAGCTCCAGCAACAAATCCAAGAAGTACAAGCACATCAAGTCGAAGAACAAAGACAGTACAAAAGAACAGACATAGTTGGGCCGCCTTGGGTGGCCGCAGGCGTCCATCTGCAGGCCGCCTGTGGTCACCTTTTGCGCTGCTCGCGCTCATCCTTGAGGATCTGCACAACGCCATGTAGAGTCATCTGTGACATCTGTGTCATCTATGACTACCGCCCTGGTGACAACTATGAAGACTTTTGAGACCGCGAAGATCCCCACTGCACAGCTCGACGCGCTCGAGCAGTTCGCCCAGTCCGAAGCCGGACCAGAGCTTCGGGCTGTCCTGTTGAGCCTCAGTCGCTGCGCCCGCGAAGCCGATGAACTCATTGTCACCGGCGGGAACGAGACGGTCACGCCCCATCAGGCGGCTGAGCGCCTCGGCATGAGCCGCACACATCTGTACAAGCTGCTTGACCGTCGCGAGATCGCGTCTCACCACGTTGGTCGTGACCGCCGTATCCGCCTGCGCGATCTGTACGCGTTCGAGTCGCAGCGCGATAGCGATCGTCGTGAACTCGCGGAGCGTTTCGCGCATCAGAACGAGACCGCTGCAACCGCCACCGACGAGATCGCCGATCTGCTCTGATTGAGCGTGTCGGCGACCGATTCGGCAGGATTGGCCCGTGCACAGCCGCCGCGCCAGACCTACGCTTCGCGTTCTCCAGGAAGACCTGACGAGCGACTGGGCCTCTCCGTATCCTCTACGCCACTTGGCCAAAGGTTCGTACGACGAGCTCCACCCGTTGAGCGAACTCCCCCACCCGATCGTGGCCAAGGCCGCGGAGTCGTTCGGCGCCGATCCGGCCGATGACAACTCTCTGGGGCCGATCTCCAGCTCGACCCGCACCCGTCTTCTGGAGATCAAGAACTCCCAGTGGCGCGGCGGCGTCTGGGAAGAACCCGGATCAGGTGTGTGCTGGCTCTTGGTAGCCGGCCTCGCGAAGGGCAACCACGAGGACCGGGACGACTTCTACAAAAGGGTCGAGCGAGAGAACGACTCAGGCGATCCCAGCCGCTGGCTGCCGACCGGGGAAGACCAGCGCCTTCTCAAGCGAGAAACCGCGGCGCGGCTCAGGACGGACTGGGAGCTTAGCGTTCAACGCCAGGTCCTCGATGCTCTGCAGGCCGTACAGGCAGGTGGGACTCGCAGATTCGAGATCTCCCACCCCGTTGTGAAGGAAGAGAAGCTCGCTGAAATCGACCTGGCTGTCACCGCGGTCAGGGACGACGGATACGAGGCCGACGAGATCGACCTCGAGATCATCCCCTGCAAAGGGCACGCGGGGAGCGGACTGCTGTGGCAGCTCACCGTGAGGACCCTGATCACCATCAGCCCACCGGAACAGAGCTGGGACCGATTCAAGGACACCTACTCGAATATCGGCGAGGTCGGAGCGTGGATCGTGCGGGTCGCTGAGCTCCGCCCGTTCGTCGAGGCCAACGAGCTGGTGCTGTCCGAACCGGGAACCACCAGTCACTACGCACATCGTGAGCATCTCGCAGGGAGCACGATCGAAGGCCACGCTGTACGCGGCCTGTGTGGTGTCTATTTCGTGCCCAGGCAGGATCACGCTGCGATTCCGCAGTGCCAGATCTGCGCTCGGCGCCTCTCAGAGCTTCCCGAATAGTCGACGCGCAGGCGTCCTGGCTGCCTCGTACGCCGTATTCCTCCTCGGATCCGTCCGGATTCTTTCGGCTGCCACCCGAAGGGGAGCTCGATGTTCTTCTACCAGGACTTCCCGTCCGAACAAGCCCGCCCGATTCCAGGGCACTCCGCCGGACCGCATGCGGATGAAGCCTTGAACTCATCGGCTGGGACGGCCCCGCACGCGGAGGTGCCAGCTGCGGTCACGGGCCTGGTGGCTGGGTGATCGGCTGATCGGTGACCAGGGCGGCCAGGATCAAGGGGGCGTCGCCGTCGCTGTGGCCGATGATGGTGGCTACGTAGCGGTTGGTGGGGAGTGGGCCCCAGACGTGCAGGTCGCCGTACAGGTCCTCCTTGAAGAGGGCCTCGAAGAGCGGGGCGACGGGCTGGCTCATCTGCCAGCGGAGCAGGGGGCCGTGGAGCTGGATCGTGCGGTGCGGGCCCCAGCGGGTTTCCAAGGCCTTGCTCAGGGCGTCGAGTTGCTCGGCGCCGGCTTCCGTCGCGTCGGTCCACTCGGCGCCGTACACGCCGGTGAGTGCCTCGCCCTCCCAGAGCGGGACGATGCGGAAGCCGGTGCCGGTGGTGGCGCTCCACTCGCCGGTGGCGGGGGCGCCTTCGGCGGTCGTCGGGCCGGCGTCCGGGACCGGGGCGGCCGACAGGTCGACCACCTCCGCGGCCGCTCGGTCGGCGTCGAAGGTCTCTCCAGCACGTGCGCTCACCGCACACCTCTCTGTCGCAGGGTGTCCGCCCCTCGGGACCGTCCGGATTCGTCCGGGATCGGTCCGGACGCCGAACGCGGCCCGCAGAGTAGACGCGGGCCGTCGCCCTGCGGCCGTGCACGAGGGAGGGTTGATGTTCTTCTACCAGGATTTCCCGTCCGGAGTCCCGGACACGCCCCGCGAGGTGGAACGGCGGCTGCTCGACCAGGCGCTGGACCTGCAGGCCGAGCGGCTTCGGCTCGAGGCCCGGCTGCAGCAGTTGCAGCAGGAGAACCCGTGGCTGTCGGAGGCCCTCTCCAGCTGATGTCAGAGCCCGTGTCAGAACGGCGGCGGCCCGGTGTCAGCGCGGCTGGCGAGAGTACTCGGCATGAACACTTCAGCGATCACGCAGCCCGTCACCGACTTCCAGCAGGCCATCCAGACCTTCGTCGACACCGGGTTCGCCGGACTGCAGATGCGGGTCAACGACCAGTACGGCGAGTGGGTCGGCAGCGCCGGCGTACGGAAGCTCGGTGAGACCACGCCGCCGGCCACGGACGGTTCGTTCTGGGTCGGCAGCGTCACCAAGACCTTCACCGCGACCCTGGTCCTGCAACTGGTGGCCAAGGGCAAGCTCACGCTCGACGACGCGGTGGCCACCCACCTGCCCGACCTCGGGCTGGACGAGCGGATCACCGTACGGATGCTGCTGAACCACACCAGCGGGATCTTCAACTACACGGGCGAGTACTACCCCGACGGCACCGTCGTACCGGGCATTCCCGCGACCGGCAAGGACTGGGTCGACCACCGCTTCCTCAGCTACCAGCCGATCGAGCTGGTCCGCCTCGCCCTGGCCAAGCCGTCCCGCTTCGAGCCGGGCGCGGACTGGAGCTACTCCAACACCAACTACACGATCGCCGTTCTCCTGATCGAAAAGATCAACGGCACCTCGTACGCCGAAGCGCTCGACCAGCTCATCGCACAGCCGCTGGGCCTGACCGGCACCGTCGTACCGGGTGACCTCACCGAGCTCCCCGACCCGCACGGCCACGGCTACTTCCGCTACCAGGACGGCGAGGAGTGGAAGGTCGAGGACGTCACGCGCCAGAACCTGTCCTTGCTGGCCGGCGCCGGCGACCTGCTCTCCACGACCCGGGACCTGCACGTCTTCTTCTCCGCCCTCAACAGCGGCCGGCTCATCCCGGAACCTCTGCTGGTCGAGATGCGCACCGGCGTCGGCCCGATCGACTACGGCCTCGGCATCTTCGTCCAGGACCTGGGCGCCGGCGGCACCGTCCTGCACCACAACGGCAGCACCCCCGGCGGCTTCGGCGCCCTGATGTACAGCTCCCCCGACGGCACTCGCACGATGACCGCCTCGATCACGATGGGCGACGCCGACGTCGACCCCGCCCAGGTCTTCCCGGCCGCCCTGGCCACCCTCCTCACCGAGATCTTCAAGGCCTGGTCGTCACGGCCGAGGTCTGGCGGCGACGGGCGCTGCGGTCGCAGCTGATCGTCGCCGACGAGGACCTCCGCGGCCGGGCGCGAGCGGCGTACTACCGGTACGAGCAGGTCGTCGCGGCCGGCGTAGCCGCCGATCTCGGTCTGCCGCCCGACGCGCTCGCGCCCGGGCTGGCCGGGGTCACCGTGATCACCGGTCTGCGCGAGCTGTACGAGACCGCCGAAGCGCAACCGACGGGCGGCCGGGGCAACGCGGCGTCCGACCCCGAGCAGTTGCTCGCCCTGGTCGACCAGGTGCTCGACTACGCCCGCGCCGGCCTCGCCCGCCTCACCGTCTGAAGGAGATCCTCATGAGCAAGTCCTGGTTCATCACCGGTACGTCGTCCGGCTTCGGCCGCCTGATGACCGAGAAGCTGCTCGCCCGCGGCGACAGCGTCGTCGCCACGCTCCGGCGTACCGGCGCATTCGACGACCTGCGTTCCCAGTACGGCGACCGCCTGGACGTCGTCGAGCTGGACGTCACCGACTCCACCGTACGACGGGTCGTCGACGCCGCGTTCGCCGCGCACGACCGCATCGACGTCGTGGTCAGCAACGCCGGCTACGGCCTGTTCGGCGCGGCCGAGGAGCTGACCGACGAGCAGATCCGTCGGCAGGTCGACACCAACCTGATCGGCTCGATGCAGCTGATCCGCGCGGCACTGCCGCACCTGCGGACCCAGGGCGGCGGCCGGATCATCCAGGTCGCGTCCGAAGGCGGCCAGTACGCGTACCCCGGCTTCGGCGCCTACCACGCGACCAAGTGGGGTATCGAGGGCTTCGTCGAGGCCGTCGCCCAGGAGGTCGCCAGCTTCGGCATCGAGCTCACCCTCGCCGAACCAGGCCCGGCCGCCACCGGCTTCGGCGCCGCCCTGGCCTTCGCCACCCCGCTCGACGCCTACGCCGCCACCCCTGTCGCCCAGGTCCGCCGAGGCATGACCGACGGCTCGTTCGAGCTCCGCGGCGACCCCGACAAGTTCACCCAGTCCATGATCGACACCGCTGACCAGACCCCGGCCCCACGCCGCATCACCCTCGGCAGCGACGCCTACCGCCACATCCACGAGGCCCTCCAGTCCCGCCTGGACGACCTGGAAAACCAGAAGGACCTCGCCTACGCGAGCGATCTCACCCGACCGTCAACTGTCAGGCAAGCGATCTCTAGTACAGCTTGAAGTAGCCGAGAAGGAGTGCACTGAGAACGGCCACGGCAGCTCTGAGGTCGGAGCTACTCTTCAAGCTCACTTCGACAGGACGAAGACGGCCGAACCGCAGGCGGCGGCCTGAGCCAGCCCGCCTGCGGTCACCCAAGACTTGCCCGCCGGCACCACAGGCGACCCGCACCCACAGACCAGGGTCACCTGAGACCACCAAACTATATTTTGTTCTTGTCTTTGCTCTTCGTAGTTCTTGTTGTTCTTTGCTCTGTTGTTTCGTCTTGCCTTTATTGGTGCTGTTTCTAGCTACCGGCCCTGGTTCTTGACGGCCTCGATGGCTGCAGCGGCCGCGGCCGGGTCGAGGTACTCGCCGCCCTTGGTGACGGGGTTGAAGTCCTCGTCGAGCTCGTAGTACAGCGGGACGCCCGTCGGGATGTTGAGGCCGACGATCGTCTGCTCGTCGAGCTGGTCGAGGTGCTTGACCAGGGCGCGGAGCGAGTTGCCGTGGGCGGTGACGAGGACCGTCTTGCCGGCGCGCAGGTCGGGGACGATCGCGTCGTACCAGTACGGGAGCATCCGCTCGACGACGTCCGCGAGGCACTCGGTTGCCGGGAGCAACTCACTCGGGAGGGCGGCGTAGCGGGGGTCGCCGGCCTGGTCGAACTCGGAGCCGCGCTCGATCGGCGGCGGCGGGGTGTCGTAGGAGCGGCGGAACAGCATGAACTGCTCCTCGCCGAGCTCCTCGAGGGTCTGCTTCTTGTCCTTGCCCTGCAGGCCGCCGTAGTGGCGCTCGTTCAGGCGCCAGGAGCGGCGGACGTCGATCCACTGACGGCCGGCCTCCTCGAGGGCGATGTTCGCGGTGCGGATGGCGCGGCGCAGCACCGAGGTGTGCAGCACGTCCGGGAGCAGGTCGCGCTCGAGCAGCAGCTGGCCGCCGCGGTGAGCCTCCTCGACCCCCTGGGCGTTCAGGTCGACGTCGACCCACCCGGTGAACAGGTTCTTGGCGTTCCAGTCGCTGTGGCCGTGGCGGAGCAGGATCAGGCGATAGGTCATACCCCGCATGCTATCGAGGCTCGAGCCAGCCCTTGAACGCGTCCAGGTTCCGGGTCGACTCGCCGCGCGCGATCCGCCAGTCGTACTCGCGCCGGATCGAGGTCGCGAAGCCCAGTTCGAGGATCGTGTTGAACGAGGAGTCGGCGTATTCCAGTACGGCGCCCAGCAGGCGATCCACCTCACCAGGCGTGATCGCGTGCAACGGAACGCGCCCGTCCAGATGGATGTCACCGTGGTGGTCGATCGCGAACGCGACGCCGTACATCTTCAGGTTCCGCTCCAGCAGCCACCGGTACACGGCCTCGTGGTTCTCGTCCGGCCGGCGGGCGACGAACGCGTGCACGTGCACCGCCTGCGCCCCGACCGTCAGCGAGACGCCGGTCTTCAGCTTGCGCTCACCCGGCAGGTCGGCCGCGAAAGCGCCCGGCGTGGCCTCGGTGAAGTCGAGCTCGTTCTCGGTCAGCACCTGACGGATCACGTCCGCGGCGGAAACCCTCATCCGGCCACCTCCGCCGCCAGTTCGGCGGCCATCGTCCGCGCGGCCGTCCGGTACGCGGCCAGCGTCTTCTCCGCGGTCTGTTCCCAGCCGAACGCCCGGGCATGCTCGACCGCGGCCTTGCCCATGCTCTCGCGCGCCGCCGGATCCGTCGCGATCCGCGCCAGCGCGTCGGCGAACTCGCCGACCCCGTGCCCGGGCACGAGCAGCCCGGTCTCGCCGTCACGCACCGCGGTCGTCAGCCCACCGACCGAAGCCGCGACCACCGGCGTACCGCAGGCCTGGGCCTCCAGCGCGACCAGCCCGAACGACTCCGAGTACGACGGGACGCAGACCACCGACGCGGCCCGGTACCAGTCGGCCAGCCCCGGCCGCGCCATCGGCTTCACGAACCGGGTCACGTCGTCGACCCCGAGCCGCCGCGCCAGGTCGGCGTGCGCCTCCGGGTGCTCCATCCCGTTGCCCGACGGCCCGCCGATGATCGCGACCACCAGCCGCTCGCGCAGCCCGGGATCGCGCTCGAGCATCCGGGCGGCCGCCCGGATCAGCAGGTCGGGCGCCTTCAGCGGCTGGATCCGCCCGACGAACGCGAGCACGATCGCGTCCTCCCGCACCCCGACCGTACGCCGGGCCGCGGCCTGGTCGCCCGGGCAGAACATCTCCAGGTCGACGCCGGGGTTGACCACCTCGACCTTGGCCGGCTGCGCGCCGTACAGGCTGATCAGTTCCTTGGCCTCGTCGTCGGTGTTCGCGAGCAGCCGGTCGGCCGCCTCGACGACCTGCTCCTCGCCGAGCAGCCGGGCCGGCGGTTCCGGTACGTCGTCCTCGGCGAGGCTGGCGTTCTTGACCTTGGCCATCGTGTGCATGGTGTGGACGAGCGGGACGGCCCAGCGGTCGCGGGCGAGCAGGCCGACCTGGCCGGACAGCCAGTAGTGCGAGTGGATGACGTCGTAGTAGCCCGGCTCGCGGACCGCCTCGGCGCGCAGGACCGCGCGGGCGAACGTGCACAGCTGGGCGGGCAGCTCGTTCTTCGCGAGTCCCTCGTACGGGCCGGCGGCGACGTTGCGGACGGTGACGCCGGGGCCGAGCTCGACCTTCGGGGGCAGGGCCGAGGAGGTCGCGCGGGTGAAGATGTCGACGGCGATGCCGAGCCCGGCCAGCCGTTTGGACAGTTCCACCACGTAGACGTTCATCCCACCCGCGTCCCCCGTCCCCGGCTGGTCCAGCGGCGAGGTGTGCAGGCTGATCATCGCGACCCGCCGAAGTGGACGGTCGGCGGAGGGTTGGGTCACGTCGCCAGCGTAACTCCGGGCTCTGCCGGGTGAGACGGGGTGCCGGGTGGCGGGTGGAGTTTGAAAGACTGCGGCTATGACGAATCGCCCTGTTGCCGTGGTCACCGGAGCCAGTAGTGGAATCGGGGCCGCGACCGCGCGGCACCTCGCGGAGGCCGGGTACGCGGTGATCTGCGCTGCCCGCCGGCTCGACCGGGTCGAGGCGCTGGCCAAGGAGATCGGTGGACGCGCGGTGCAGTGCGACGTCACGTCGGCCGAGGACGTCGCGGCGCTGACCGCGGCGGCCGGCGCGGAGATCGACCTGCTGGTGAACAACGCCGGTGGCGCGTTCGGCTTCGAGCCGGTCGCGGAGGCCGACCTGGACGCCTGGCGGCGGATGTTCGAGGTCAACGTGATCGGCGTCGCGGCGGTCACCAAGTCGTTGCTCCCGGCCCTGATCGCGGGCCGGGGCACGATCGTCGTGATGGGGTCGACGGCCGGGCAGGTCGCGTACGAGGGTGGCGGCGGGTACACGGCCGCCAAGCACGCGGTGAAGGCCGTCGTCGACACGCTCCGGCTCGAGCTGTTCGACCAGCCGGTCCGGGTCTGCGAGATCGCGCCCGGGATGGTGAAGAGCGAGGGTTTCGCGCTGACCAGGTTCGAGGGCGACGAGGCGAAGGCCGAGGCCGTGTACGCCGGGGTCGCCGAGCCGCTCACCGCCGACGACATCGCCGAGATCGTCACCTGGGTCGCGTCCCGCCCGCCGCACGTGAACATCGACCGCCTCACGGTCCGCCCCCGCGCCCAGGCGGCGCAGCACAAGGTGCACCGGGTCCAGGAGTAGTTCCGAATACGCCGGACGACGGACGCACTGCTCCAACTGACCCCACCCAACACAGTCCAACGCTCCGGCAGCAAGACCTTCGACTGGAGACCGCCGGTCAAGGCTTCGCACGAAGACGGTTGATCTCCGGGGAGAACACCGGGAGCGGTTCCTTCGGTTCGGGCAGGTCGTAGCCGGCGTACAAACGGCGGCGAACAGGCTCCAGCGGAAAAGTCTCCGGGTAGATCGCCAGCTTGACCGTGATCCCCTCGAGTGTTGCTCTGAGCAACATTTCCTCGACCGCCGGGTCCTCCGCACCACGCGCCGCGAACACCTCACGGATGGCGTCCTCGACCAGCGCCATCCGGTCGGACTTCTCGGTCTCGACCTCGGCGAAGACCCCGTGCGTGCTGGGCTGCATCATCAGCGAGATGGCCAGCCGCTGCACCGGCAGCGTCATCGCCGCGGCCAGCAGCGCGCCGTCGATCATCCCGGCGAGCCGTTCGTCCGGCGTACCGGGAATCTCCAGGATGCCCGCGATCCCGTCCAGCCAGCGGTCGAGCAGCTGCGCGGCCAGGTCGCGCTTGGAGGCGAAGTAGTAGCCGACCAGTCCGCGGGAGACGCCGGCCCGGGCCGTCACGTCGCTGATCGACGCCGCCTCGTAGCCCTTCGCGGCGAACACCTCCAGGGCAGCACTCAGGATGCGCTCACGCGAGCGCTCCCGTAGCTCCTGGTTGGTGGCGACCGACCGCGGCACGTCCCTCTTCCTGGCCAAGGCCCCGGAGGCCGAGCAACCCCCCACCTCGTGCTCGGCACTCCCGGGCGGTGACCCCCCGTTGCACCCCTCCACAAAGGCCCCTCCCCAGGCGCCCAGCTATAGACTGGACGTCCAGTCAACGAATGTCAAAGGCTCAACCGCATTTCGGGCACTCAGCGTCACCGGTCCCCGTGGCCGGTTTCTCCGCCACGTGGTCTCCCCGGTAGGATGAGATGGCTGCGCAGTGCGTCGATCAGTAAGTCGAGTGGCATCCCGAGCGACACCACACCCGCCGTAGCCACCGCCTGACTCTCAGTAACCACTGCCTGTCTTCTGTTTGCTAGTCCAACTGCTTGGAGCGCTTCCGCATGCCCCTCCGTAATGACCTGCGCAACGTGGCCATCGTGGCCCACGTCGACCACGGGAAGACCACCCTCGTCGACGCGATGCTGTGGCAGTCCGGCGCGTTCGGAGCCCACCAGCACGTCGACGAGCGAGCGATGGACTCGGGTGACCTGGAGCGTGAGAAGGGCATCACGATCCTGGCCAAGAACACCGCCGTCCGGCACAAGATGGCCAACGGCGAGCAGATGACGCTGAACATCATCGACACCCCCGGCCACGCCGACTTCGGTGGTGAGGTCGAGCGCGGCCTGTCGATGGTCGACGCGATCGTGCTGCTCGTGGACGCTTCCGAGGGCCCGCTGCCGCAGACCCGGTTCGTGCTGCGCAAGGCGCTGGCGCGCAGCATGCCGGTGATCCTCGTGGTGAACAAGGTCGACCGCCCCGACGCCCGGATCTCCGAGGTCGTCGACGAGACCTACGAGCTGTTCCTCGACCTGCTGGACCACGACGCCGACCAGTCCGCGCTGGACTTCCCGGTCGTCTACGCCTCCGCCCGCGCCGGTCGCGCCTCGCTGACCCAGCCGGCCGACGGCGGGATGCCGGATTCGGAGGACCTCGAGCCGCTGTTCGAGACGATCCTCGCGAACGTCCCGGCCCCGGAGTACACCGAGGGCGCGCCGCTGCAGGCGCACGTCACCAACCTGGACGCCTCGCCGTTCCTCGGCCGGCTCGCGCTGGTCCGGGTGCACGAGGGCACGCTGAAGAAGGGCTCCCAGGTCGCCTGGTGCCGCCACGACGGCTCGATCCAGAAGGTGAAGATCACCGAGCTGCTGGTCACCGAGGCGCTCGAGCGCGTCCCCGGCGACTCGGCCGGCCCGGGCGACATCGTCGCGATCGCGGGCATCCCGGAGATCATGATCGGCGACACCCTGACCGACCCGGAGAACCCGAAGCCGCTGCCGCTGATCACGGTCGACGAGCCGGCCATCTCGATGACCATCGGGACCAACACCTCGCCGCTGGCCGGCCGGGTCAAGGGCACCAAGGTGACCGCCCGCCTGGTCAAGGACCGGCTGGACCGTGAACTGATCGGCAACGTGTCGCTGAAGGTGCTGCCGACCGAGCGTCCCGACACCTGGGAGGTGCAGGGCCGTGGTGAGCTGGCGCTGGCCATCCTGGTCGAGCAGATGCGCCGCGAGGGGTACGAGCTGACCGTCGGCAAGCCGCAGGTCGTCACCCGCGAGATCGACGGCAAGCGGCACGAGCCGGTCGAGCGGCTGACCATCGACTGCCCCGAGGAGTACCTCGGTACGGTCACCCAGCTGCTCGCGGTCCGCAAGGGCCGGATGGAGCAGATGACCAACCACGGCACCGGCTGGGTCCGGATGGAGTTCCTGGTCCCGGCGCGGGGCCTGATCGGCTTCCGCACCGAGTTCCTCACCGACACCCGCGGTACGGGGATCGCACACCACGTCTTCGAAGGCTACGAGCCGTGGTTCGGCGAGCTGCGCACCCGCCCGTCGGGCTCGCTGGTCTCCGACCGGACCGGCGTCACCACGTCGTACGCAATGGTGAACCTGCAGGAGCGCGGCACGATGTTCTGCGAGCCGGGCACGGATGTGTACGAGGGCATGGTGATCGGCGAGAACTCGCGCGCCGACGACATGGACGTGAACATCACCCGTGAGAAGAAGATGACCAACGTCCGGTCGAACGCGGACGAGTTCGAGAAGCTGGTCCCGGCCCGCAAGCTGTCGCTCGAGCAGTCGCTGGAGTTCTGCCGCGAGGACGAGTGCGTCGAGGTCACGCCGGACGCGATCCGGATCCGCAAGGTCGCGCTGACCCAGGTCGAGCGCGCGAAGCTGGGCCGCAAGAACAAGGCCTGATCGGCAGCGGTTCACCGGGTGGTCGCGATCCACGGGGGAAGTTTTTCCGGATCGTGACCAACCGGAGCTGCCGGCACGTCGTCTACACAGTGGCACCATCATTTTGGGGAACTCAGTTGGGGGAAGGACAAAGGTTCATGGGGATTCTGCGTAAGCTCGGCGCCACCACGACGGCGGTCGCGATGCTGGGAGTCGGCGTGTTCGCCGCCACCGGTACGGCGGGGGCCTCACCGTCCGCCAAGCCCGCCGCGGTTCCGGCCGCGAAGGCCGTTGCTGTGCAGGCGGCGGCGCCGGCTGCGAAGAAGCCGGCCAAGCCGGCCGCGAAGAACGTGCTCGTCCCCGGCAAGCTGCGCCTCGACAAGCGCTGCATGACCGGTCGCATCATCTGCGTCAACAAGAAGACCCGCAAGGTCGCGTTCCTGTACAACGGGAAGCTCCTGGCCACCGGCGACGCCCGCTTCGGCGCGCCGAAGACCCCGACCCGCAACGGCTTCTTCAAGCTGCAGCGCAAGTCCAAGAACCACGTCTCGTCGATCTACAAGTCGCCGATGCCGTACGCGATGTTCTTCAGCGGCGGCCAGGCGATCCACTACTCGTCGGACTTCAAGGCCCGCGGCTACAACGGCGCCTCGCACGGCTGCGTCAACATGCGCGACAAGAACAAGATCGCCTGGATCTTCAACCGGGTCAAGGTCGGCGACCGCATCCTGGTCTACAGCGCCTGATCAGCAACAGCTTTCACACGGCGGTCGAGGACTACTCCTCGACCGCCGTTGCTGTTTGAAAAGCCTTGGAGAGCCGAGGTTCGACCAGGCAGAACGTCGCGGTCCGCACCTCCGACGCCGTACGCCGCACCGTCCGTACGGCGATCTCCGCCGCCGACCGCGCCGGCCACCCGTAGATCCCCGCCGACACCGCCGGCAGGCTCAGCCGCCGTACGCCGAGCTCGTCCGCGATCCGCAGCGCGTTGCGGTAGCACGACTCCAGCAACGCCGGATCCGTCTGTCCTGCGGTGTGATTCGGCCCCACCACGTGAATCACGTACGACGCCGGCAGCTCCCCCGCGGTCGTCCAGCCGGCCTCGCCGGTCGGCAGGCCGCGTGGGTAGCGCTCGATCAACTCCTCCAGGAGCGTCGGACCGCCGGCCCGGTGGATCGCCCCGTCGACTCCTCCTCCGCCGCGCAGCGCGTGGTGAGCGGCGTTCACGATCGCGTCGGCCGGGACCGTGGTGATGTCGGCGGTGCTGAGAACGATGTCCATCCGGCCATTGTGGGGCAGATCACGAGTCGCTTACGGCGGGTGTACGCGGGGTGGTTGGCGATTTACGCTGACTCGGCAGTTGTGGGTGGGGGCCAACCATTGGGGCGGTGAGGACGTCCCAGTAGGTACAGGGGAAAGTTCAACCACAAGGGGATCGCGATGCGCGCGCGGAACATGATGGGCAAGGTGTCGGCAGTCCGGCACGTGCTGGCCGGGATGGTGGTGGCCGCGGCGGCGACGGGGCTGGTGGTTTACGGACTGAACGGTTCCGGAAGCGAGGCCTCGGCGGCCCCGGTCGCGAGCACCGACCTGAAGACCGTGCCGTTCGAGGTCAGCGGTGAGCTGCCGATCTACCCGAAGGCCCTGTGGAGCAACGGCGCCAGCAGCGCCGACGTCCGCAAGGTCGAGGCGCGGCTGATCCAGCTCAAGCTGCTCGACAAGCAGTGGCTGGACAACTCCTTCGGCACGATGACCCGGACCGCGGTGAAAAAGTTCCAGGCGTCCAAGGGGATCCCCGAGCTCGGCTACGTCGACCAGAACACCTGGGACCAGCTGAAGACGGCGACCCACGAGCCGACCCAGAAGGAGCTCTTCCCGCCCGCGCCCGTGGTCGACGGCAAGAAGCTCGACCAGCGCTGCGCGACCGGTACGGCGCTGTGCATCGACAAGTCCAGCCGCAAGCTGCGCTACGTCGTCGACGGTGTGGTGAAGCTGCAGTTCGACGTCCGGTTCGGTGCGCAGAAGACCGCGACCCGCGAGGGCTCGTTCTCGGTCGGCTGGAAGAGCCGCAACCACGTCTCCAAGCTGTACGACTCCGCGATGCCGTACGCGATGTTCTTCAGCGGCGGCCAGGCCGTGCACTACTCGTCCGACTTCGCCGCCCGCGGCTACGCCGGCGCCTCGCACGGCTGTGTCAACGTGCGCGACCTGAGCAAGATCAAGTGGCTGTTCGACCAGGTCAAGGTCGGCGACAAGGTGATCGTCTACCGGTCGTAGCTTCACCGCGCATTTGGTGGGTTAACCCATCAGCTCGCCCCTTGGCCCACCGGAATTTCGTGGGCCAAGGGGCGAGCTGGCGGGTTAACCCACCAAATGGCGCCGAGTGGATCAGAGCGGCCGCGGACCCCGGCGGCGCCGGATGCCCCAGCCACCACCGCGTCCCCGCCCGCTGGCGGCGCGCAGGGCGGGCCGGGCGTCGACCAGGTAGACGCCGGCCGCGACGATGCCGATCAGGCCGAAGAAGCTCAGCCAGCCGCCCTGGAAGATCTGCGTCAGGCAGAACGTCGCCAGGATCAGGACCCAGCCGGGCTTGGTCAGCTTGTCCGCCGCGACGAACACCTGGCGCGGTCGGAAGGCGGCATCCAGCAGCGCGACCAGCTTCAGGCCGAAGACCACCCACCAGATGACGTCGAACGGATTGCCGAACCCCGGGAACAGGGTCGGGAACGTGGCGAGTGGGAGCATGCGTACGAGCCTAACAAGCAGACGGGTGGCCCACCTCTGCTCAGCGGCAGATTCGGACCACCCGTCGGCGTGTTGCGTGCGGTGCTGACGCTCAGTTGCCGACCTTGCCGGCAGCGTCGCCGGCGGCCTTGGTGGCCGTCTTCGCGGTCTTGCGGGCGCTGGTCGCGGTCGCCTTGACGTTGCGGGTGGCGCTGTCGGCGGTCTTGCGCGCGGTGGTGCGGGTCGCCTTGGCCTTGCTGATGGTCGTCTTGGCCTGCGCCTCGAGGTCCTCGGTGGCCTTCTGGCGGCGGATCCGTCCGACGATGTCCTCGCCGCGGGCGGCCAGGTCCTCGTAGGTCTCCTCGGCCTGGCCGAGCACGGTGGTCAGACCGGCCTGCGCGACGGCCGGCAGCTCACGCAGCTTGGCCGGGACGGTGCGGGCGTCGGCGGCCAGCGCCTCGAGGCGCTGGGACAGCTCGGTCTGGCGCTTGGCCAGCTCACCCTGCAGGGTCTGCTGGTCCAGCTTCGCGAACCGGGCGGTGACGTCCTCGCTGACCGCGCGGAACTTCTCCACGGCCAGGTCGCCGGCACCGGCGATGACGTACAGGGGCGTGACGGGGGTACGGGTAGCCATCAGGCTTCTCCTCGGAGCAGAACGGGTTATTTGGCAGTGCTTTTTCGTGCAGGGGCTTTGGGGGCCGCAGGCTTCTTCGCCGCGGTCTTCGGGGCCGGGGGCTTCGTCGCCGCCGCGGCCGGTGCGTCGTCCTCGGACGCGTTCTCCCGGACGAAGGATCCGTAAACGTCGAGCAGGACACGCTTCTGCCGCTCGTTCAGCAGCGGGTCGAGCAGGATCGCGTCGACCACGCCGGTCGCGCGGCCGGACTCGCTGCCGTCGTCCGGGTCGAGGATGCCGGCCCGGATGTACAGGGTCTCCGCGGAGATCCGCAGGGCTTTCGCCAGCTGCTGCAGGACGTCGGCCGACGGCTTGCGCAGGCCGCGCTCGATCTGGCTCAGGTACGGGTTGGAGACGCCGGCCAGGTCGGACAGCTGCCGCAACGACAACTGCGCGTGCCGCCGCTGCTCGGCGAGGTACTCCCCCACCGAACCCATCGCGTCCGCCGCACGATCACTCAACCTGGCCATGCGTCCAGTGTGCTAGCAGAGTGCTTGCAATTGCAAGCAGGCCGGCCGTGAGGCCGCTCACGCAGCCGCGGCCCCCGAGTTTTAGCTGAAAATCAAAGGATGTGGGCGCACCGAGCCGACCGGTACGCCGCCACCCAGCAGCGGGGCGTGCAGCTGCTTGTCCAGTACGTCGTGCTCCAGGCCGAGCATCTTCAGCGTCGCGGCCATCACGACCGCTCGTGCGCGGGCGCTGCCGTCCTCGATCTTCAGCGCGATGCCGCGGCCGTCAGCAAGCCCCACGGCGTACACGCTCTCGGCGCCGACCTTGCAGAACAGCCCGGGAATCGCCTGGATCAGCTCGGCCTCGTCGCGCCGGGTCCCGCTCGCGTACTCCGGGAAGGCCCGGAACGCACCGGCGACCCGACCCTCCAACGTGTCCGGCGAAGCGGCCGCGAACAGCCCGAACGATCGCGCCAGCCCGGCCAGACTGATCGCCAGGATCGGCGCTCCACAACCGTCGACGGCGACGTACGAGACCTTCTCGCCGGCCGAGTCCTCGACGGCGGTCCGGATCACCTGCTGCAACGGGTGCTTCGGCGACCGGTAGTCGTCCACACCCCAGACACCGTCCGCGCTGGTCGCGAGCGCGTCGTCGTGGATCGGCCAGCCGTTCGCGACGCAGGTCGCGATCATCGCCGCGTGCTTGCCGGAGCAGTTCATCGTGATCCGCTCCTGCTGGTGCCCAGCCTTGACCCAGGCATCTCGGGCGGCATCGTCCAGCGGGTAGGCCTCCGGCGTCCGCAGCGCGCTCTCGTCCAGCCCGGCGCCCGCGAGGATCTCCCGTACGCCGTCCAGGTGGAGCTGCTCGCCCGAGTGCGACGCCCCGGCGAGCGCGAGCAGCTTGCCGTCCAGGTCGAGCCCGTGCCGCAGCATGCCGAGCGCCTGCATCGGCTTGTTCGACGAGCGCGGGAACATCGGCTGGTCCACCACGCCGACGGACCACTCGACGCCGCCGTCGGGGTTGGTCACCACGACGGAGCCGCGGTGGTGCCCTTCGACGAAGTCGCTGCGGACGACGTCGGCCACGATCACAGGTTCGGTCACGCCTGAACTGTACGGCCGGGAAGTCAGGAGCAAAAAGCTCAGTTGGGGATGATCCCGCTCACAGCCGGCTGCGCACGTGCAGCCCGACCTCCGGGTCGACGATCAGCTCCTGGGTCGCGGTCACCGTCGGCTGGTCCTCGGCCACGACCTGCAGCTCGGTCTCGCTGTCCACCGAACGCTTCACCAGCGCCAGCGCGATCGGCCCCAGCTCGTGGTGCCGCGCGGCAGAACCAACGAACCCGACCTGCTTCTCACCCATCCGTACGGCGTACCCGTGCTGCGGCAGGTGGTCGACCGAGCCGTCGAGGTGCAGCCGGACGAGCCGACGCGGCGGGCGACCCAGGTTGTGCACCCGGGCGACCGTCTCCTGGCCGCGGTAGCAGCCCTTGTCCAGGTGGACGCCGAGGCCGAGCCAGCCCAGCTCGTTCGGGATCGCGCGCTCGTCGGTGTCGAGGCCGAACCGCGGGTGACCGGCCTCGATCCGCAGCGCCTCGTACGCCCAGACGCCGGCCGGCGGACCCGCCGGCTCGGCGTACGCCGAAAGCTCCTCGCGCGGCAGGAACACCTCGTACCCACCGAGGGAGTCGCCGCCCGACCGCGTCAGCGGGCCTTCGGCCGGTGCCGCACCCGGACGCCACACGATCGCGAACCGGTCGGTGACGTCGGTGATCTCGACGCGCGACATGAACACCATCTTCTGCAGCCACTCGACCAGCGCCGCGGCGGCGCCCGGCTCGGTGTGCAGCCAGAAGGTCTCGCCGTCGTCGACGCCGTACATCGCGTGCTCGACGTGACCGGTCGGGGACAGCAGCAGCGCCGTCGTCGACGTACCGGCCTGGAGTCCCTCGAAGTACTGCGTCGTGAGCGCGTGCAGCCAGGTGAGCCGGTCCGGCCCGCTGATCGTGACCACGTCCCGGTGGGAGAGGTCGACGTACCCCTCGCCCGCCGCCAGAGCCCGTTGCTCGCGCAGGTCCGAGCCGTAGTGCGCCGCGACTCCGGCGTCCAGGCCGTCGGCCTCGACCGCCGCGGGCAGGTCCAGCAAGGGGCTGCGCTTCAGTGACATGTCACCAGCGTACGTCGCGCGGCGTACGCCGAACGCCTCCCGTCGTGGGATGTGGACAACCACCCTGACGACGACGCTGGAGGTACGACTCGGAGAGGACAGGACGATGACAGACAAGCGCTTCCGGTTCGGCATCGTGGCCACGCCGGCCGACGGCGACCCGGACCAGTGGACGAAGACCGTACGACGGGCCGCGGAGCTCGGGTACTCGACGGTCCTGATGCCCGACGGGCTGCAGCTGCTGTCGCCGTTCCCGTCGCTGGCGATGGCGGCCGCGGTGGCCGACATCCGCGTCGGCACGTTCGTCGCGGCCGTGCCGATGCGCACGCCGTACGCCGCCGCCTGGGACGCGCACACGCTGACCGTGCTGACCAACGGGCGGTTCGAGTTCGGGATCGGCACCGGGCGGCCCGGGACGGACAAGTTCGCCGAGAAGCTCGGGCTGCCGTACGGGACGGGTGCGGAACGGCTGCAGCAGGTACGCGAGACGCTCGACCACCTGGCCGAGCTGGACGGCGACCGTCACACGCCGGTGATCATGGCCGCGGGCGGACCGAAGTCGCTGGCGCTGGCAGCCGAGCGGGCCGACGTGGTCTCGATCGCGAAGGGCGCGATGACGCCGCGGGCCGGGGTGATCCAGCTCGCGGACGACCTGCGCGCGCTGGCCGGAGATCGGGCCGACTCCATCGAGCTGGCGCTGAACCTGTTCGCGGCCGGGGACGGCCAGCTGCCGCCGTGGACGAAGATGGCGACCGGGGTGGAGCCGGAGGCGTTGCGGGCGACCGATTCGCTGATGCTGCTGCCTGGTGGTCCGCGGCAGATGGCGGACGAGCTGCTGCGGCGGCGCGAGGTGCTCGGGGCGTCGTACATCAGTGTGAACTCGGCGTACCTGGAGGAGCTGGCGCCCGTGGTCGAGGTCCTCAACGGCCAGTAACGGCACCAGCGCCCGTCATCTGTGGCTGACGGGCGCTGGCTGAGGGGTGGGACAGGTGGACTAGTGAGTACGGTCCTGAGTCTCAGGACCTGTCGTGACAGCTTCCGGTACGTCGCCCGCATGGGTGTCCCCGGCAGCGAAGGCAGCCTCGTCGAACGGATCCTCACCGGCGAAGACCTGCTTGACCTGCTCCCGGTCGAGCTCGCCGACCCAGTGACCGACCAGGATCGTGGCGACCGCGTTGCCGGCGAAGTTCGTCAGCGCGCGGGCCTCGGACATGAACCGGTCGATGCCGACGATCAGGCCGACGCCGTCGACCAGCTCCGGGCGGTGCGACTGCAGACCACCGGCCAGCGTGGCCAGGCCGGCGCCGGTGACCCCGGCGGCACCCTTCGAGGCGATGATCATGAACGCCAGCAGCGAGATCTGCTGCCCGATCGAGAACGGCTGGTCCATCGCCTCGGCGATGAACAGCGACGCCATCGTCAGGTAGATCGCGGTGCCGTCCAGGTTGAACGAGTAGCCGGTCGGGACGGTGATGCCGACAACGCTCTTGGAGACGCCGAGGTGCTCCATCTTGCCGATCAGCCGGGGCAGGGCGGTCTCCGACGACGACGTGGACACGATCAGCAGGAACTCGCGGCCGAGGTAGCGCAGCAGCGGGAAGATCGACAGCCCGGTGACCACCCGAAGAATGGTGCCCAGGACAACGATCACGAACAGCAGGCAGGTGATGTAGAAGGCCAGCATGATCTTGAGCAGGCTGATCAGCGCCTCCCCGCCGGCCGCGCCGACCACCGCGGCGATCGCGCCGAAGGCACCGATCGGGGCGGCCCACATGATCATCGCCAGCACCTTGAAGACCAGCCGCTGCAGGTGCCCGATCCCGGTCAGGATCGGCTGGCCCTTGGTGCCCAGCGCCTGCAGCGCGAAGCCGACCAGCAGCGCGACGAAGACGGTCTGCAGCACCTCGCCCTCGGTCAGCGCCGAGACGATCGTCTTCGGGATGATGCCGAGGATGAAGTCGGTGGTGGTCTCGTGCGCCGTACCCACCTGGCTCTGGCCGGTCTCGCGGAGCTTGTCGGTCAGGTTGAGACCGGAGCCCGGCTGGACCAGGTTGCCGACGACCAGGCCGATCGCCAGCGCGACGGTCGACATCACGATGAAGTAGATCAGCGCGAGCCCGCCGACCTTGCCGACGCTCGCGGCCTGGCGGACCGAGCCGATGCCGAGCACCAGCGTGCAGAAGATGATCGGGCTGATCATCATCTTGATCAGGTTCACGAACCCGGTGCCGAGCGGTTTCAGCTCGATCGCGAAGTCCGGGAACAGCAGGCCGACGCCGATCCCGAGGGCGACGGCGGCGATCACGGCGATGTAGAGGAAGTGGGTCCGGTCGTTGCGCACCGGGGTGGGACGGGGGTCGGTCGTCGACATACGTGGCTCCTTGGCCGGCAGAGCTGGTTCCGGGCGGTTCTGAGTAACTGTGACGTGACGCACAGGACAACTGCGCATTTCGTTCATATCGTTCGCGGACCGCACCCACACTTCGGCGCGCGGCGAACCGTCGGACGAAGGCGAACAGATGCCGCGCACTACCAGTGGCGGCGCTGGTGTGCAGAATGTCGGCATGAAACGTCGGCCGTGGGAGCTGCGGCGCCAGGTGCTCTGGCTGCAGACCGGCACGGTCGCGGTGCTGATCGTGATGGTCTGGATCACGCTGGCCAGCCGGGCCCGCTCGCAGGCCGACCGGGACGCCGCGGCGGCCGGTCTCGAACCACCCGGCTGGGACGAGCTGCTGCGCACCGAGACCCGGGCCATGCTCGGCATCGCCAGCCTGATGCTCGGCGTGGCGATCGCGGGCAACGCGCTGGTCGCCTGGCGGGTCCGGCGCGCGACCCGCGGGATGGGGACGCAGACGCTCGCCTGGATGCTCGACTTCTACCAGGGCGTACTGCGGGCCGCCCGCGAAGGCCTGCTGCTGATCGACGCCGAAGGGCGGATCCAGCTGGTCAACGAGGAGGCGCGGCGGCTGCTCGGCCTCCAGGCGATCCCCGCCGGGACTCCCGTGGAGGAGCTGCACCTGCCGGTCGCGTTGTCCGACCTGTTGAAGGCCGGGCGTACGGCGTACGACGAACTGCACCTCGGCGCTTGTGGAGTGGTCGTGGTGAACCAGCAGCCGGCGCGCTCGGGGCGGATCGTGACGCTGCGGGACCACACCCAGCTGCAGGCGCTGCTCGGTGAGCTGGACGCGGTCCGGAGTCTGGCCGAGTCGCTGGAGGCGCAGAACCACGAGGCCTCGAACCGGCTGCACACGGTGGTCAGCCTGATCGAGATCGGCCGGCCGGAACGGGCGCGGGAGTTCGCGGTGTCGGAGCTGCAGTTCGCGCAGGCGATGACGGACCGGGTGGTCGGCACTGTTGGCGACCCGGTGCTCGCGTCGCTGCTGCTGGCGAAGTTGTCGCAGGCGCAGGAACGCGGCGTACTGCTGACGCTGGAGCTCGGCTCGGAGGCGCTCAACACCCGGCTGCCCGCGCAGGACGTCGTCACCGTGGTCGGGAACCTGCTCGACAACGCGATCGAGGCGGCACGCAGCGGGCCCGCGCCTCGGAGGGTCGAGCTGAAGGCCGGTACGACGCCGGACGCGATCGACCTGGCGGTGACGAACACCGGCGCCGAGCTCGGGTCGGTGGAGCTGGCGCGGATGTTCGAGCGCGGCTGGACGACGAAGAACGAGCCAGGACACGGCCTCGGACTGGTGCTGGTCCGCAGCACGGTCGAGCGTTGGCAAGGGACGTTGATGGTCGACCCGGACTCCGAGCTGGACGAGATCCCCGCACTGACCGTACGCGTGCGGCTGCCGCGGGCGGTGAGTGCGAGTGCCTGATCTCTTGAGGGTTCTGGTGGTGGAAGACGATCCGGTGGCCGCGGAAGCACACCGTACTTACGTGGATCGTCTTCCGGGCTTCACGTGCGTCGGGATCGCCGGGACCGCGGCCCGGGCTTTGTCCGTGCTTTCGCACGGCCAGGTCGACCTGGTGCTGCTCGACATGAACCTTCCGGACGGGCACGGGCTGGACGTCGTACGGCGGATGCGTGCCTTGGGCAACGTCACGGACGTGGTGGCGGTGACGTCTGCTCGGGAGGTCTCGGCCGTACAGGCCGCTGCTCGGATCGGCGTGGTGCAGTACGTGCTGAAGCCCTTTGCCTTCGAGACTTTGCGGGACCGGCTGTCGGCGTACGCGCGTCAACGTCGGGCGGCCGAGGCCGGTCAGGTCGTCGCCGATCAGGACGAGGTCGACCGTTTGTTGCATCCGGCAACTGTTTCGTCGGTGCCGAAGGGGCTGGCCGGGTCGGTGCTCGACCGGGTGGTCCAGCTGCTCGGCAACCGCGAGGGATGGACGGCCGAGGAGGTCGCGGCCGAGCTCGGCACGTCACGCATCACCGCGCGGCGGTACCTGGAGCACCTGGCCGACCAGCAGCAGGCGCTACGCACCCAGCGCTACGACGGGCGCAGCGGCCGGCCGAAGGTCGAGTACAGCTGGGTGTCGGAGAGCTAGCTCCGGACGAGCGTCGCCCACAGGTGCGGCTGGAGCGGCTGGCCTTCGGCGGCCATGTCGTACGCCCAGAGCAGCTCGCCCTTGACCAGGCCGTAGAGGCGGTGGCCGGCGGCGACCTCCTTGGCGGTCGCCGTCCGGGCGATCACGTCGGTCTGCATCTCGACCTTGGCGCCGTCGATCTCGCCGTACCAGATCTCCGCGAACCCGGTCGGGTGCGCGAGCACGACCTCGAGCTTGTTGTCCGGCTTGGGCCGCCAGAAGCCGGTCTCCACCGCCAGCGGACGCTGCTTGGTGCCGTCCTCGCCGACCACGTAGGTCTGGCTGACGTAGTGCAGGTACGGCTTGCCGTTGTGGCTGAAGTCGATCTGCTGCCCGAACTCGAACTTCTCGATCGTCGGGTAGTCGCCGTGCCCGCGGCCCTCCCACCGGCCGAGCAGCCAGGCGAGCGGGATCAGGTCGGGGTGCAGGTCCTGCGGAATCTCGAAGGCCATCGGAGGGTGCCCGGATCAGTTCGCGCTGCGGCCGCGGTACAGCCGGTAGACGACGAACGCCGAGAACCAGGCCATGAACACACTGACCAGGACCAGCAGGGTCGTGAAGATGACATGCAGCACGTTCACCAGTCTAGGGGATGCCCGCCGGGGCCCTCGGCTACGGTGGCGTGATGTCCCGCACGCTGGTGATCAAGCTGACCGCAGGCGCCGAAGAACCCGAACGCGCCAACCAGGCCTTCACGGTAGCCGCCACCGCGGTCGCCTCCGGCGCCACCGTCTCCCTCTGGCTCACCGGCGAAGCAGTCTGGTTCGCCGTCCCCGGCAGAGCCGAGGCATTCGACCTCCCCCACGCCGCACCCTTGGCAGACCTCCTAGCGGCAGTCCTGGCCGGAGGCACCCTCACCGCCTGCACCCAGTGCGCCAAACGCCGGGACCTCACCGAGGCAGACTTCCATCCGGGGACCCGTATTGCCGGCGCCCCGGCTTTCACAGAAGAAATCCTCCAGGACTCAGCACAGGCGATCGTCTACTAGCCACAGACGCCAGCCTCGCGGGCGCCGCCGCAGGTGGCTGCCCTGCGGGCGCCATCGCAGGGTGGCTGCCCCGCAGGCGCCGCCGCGGGTAGCCGCCTCGTGGGCACCGCCGCAGGGTGCTGCTGCCCGCGGGTGCCATCGCAGGTGGCTGTTTCGCAGGTCGTGACGGCCGTCGCCGGGCTCGGGCGCTGTGTGAACCCCGCCCCCGCATCGGGGCCGGGTTCACGCAGCGGGAGCCGGGAGGGCTGGGTCAGGAGCGGCTTCGCTCCGGGTCCTGCTGGGGGGTGGTCTGGGTGGCCTGTTGGTGCTGCGCGCCGGGGGTGCGGCCTCCCTGTCCTGCCGGCTGGAGCTGGCGGTCGTCGCGTGGGCGTTCGGTGTGGCCGGCTACGCCCTCGTGGGTGAGCGCGTCGAGCTTGGCCATGTCCGCGTCGGTGATCGAGGATGCCGTCTGCTGACCGTTCCCCTCGGCCTTCTTCATCTCCCCCTCGCGAGCCCGTGCATCAGCCAGATGGGCGTCCAACGGCGCCTCGCGTACCTTTGCCGCCTCACGCAGGTCACCGCCGGTCGGCAGGCTGGCAGTCTCCGCCTCCCCACCACCTTGCTGGTCCTGCCCTGCCTCGGGTCCTTGACCGTTCTGCTCTTGCTGATCCCGCTGCGACCCGTTGACCTCAGGCTCGTTCCGGATGAGCTCAGCCTGCTCCCGCTGGAGCTGCTGATCCGGCCCAGCCTGATTCCGGCCGTCAGCCTCAGCCTGCGCGCCGACCGTCGGCTCATCCACACCCTGGCCATCGCGGTTCGTCTCAGCTTGAACGTCGGTTACAGGCTCATCCGCAACCCGGTCGGCCTCAGTCCCCGCATCGGCCGTCGCCTCGTCCACACCCTGGCCATCACGGGCAGCCTCTGCTTCCGCGGCGGCCGTCGCCTCGTCCACACCCTGGCCAGCGCGGTCAGCCTCAGCCTGCGCCTCAGCAACCGGCTCGTTCACACCCCGGCCATCACGGGCAGCCTCTGCTTCCGCGGCGGCCGTCGCCTCGTCCACACCCTGGCCAGCGCGGTCAGCCTCAGCC
>NZ_JBNCLH010000004.1:339987-398311 GCF_049844575.1 Kribbella sp. DT2
CTGCAACTCAGCAGCCGGCTCGTTCACACCCTGGCCATCACGGGCAGCCTCTGCTTCCGCGGCGGCCGTCGCCTCGTCCACACCCTGGCTAGCGCGGTCAGCCTCAGCCTGCAACTCAGCAACCGGCTCGTCCGCACCCCGGCCGTCCTGATCAGCCTCGGCCTGGGGGGCGGTCTCTGGCTGGTTCTGGCCGTCGCGGTCGGCGCCGGCCTCTGGCTGGCCTGCGTCAGGGCCGTCCAGGCCCTCTGCGGCTACGACTGCTGCGGCGGGGACTGCGTCGGCTGCGTCCGGGCCCTCGCGGCGTTCGCCGTCTTCTTCCCGAGCTTCGGCCTCGCGGGTCTTCTCGCGGTCCTCGGCGGTCTGCTCGGCCTCGTCGGCTTTGCGTTCGGCGGCCTCGGCGGTCCCTTCGGCCTCGGTGGTCTCGCGTTCGGCGTCGACCGCGCGGTCGACTTCGCGGTCGGCCAGGTCGCGCTCGCGGTCGGCCAGGTCGCGCTCGCGGGCGTCGGGGATGCGGTCGCCGTCGAGGTCGCTCGGGTCGGGGCCCAGCTCGTCGTCGGCCAGGGCGCGGTCGATCAGGCCGTTCATGAGCTCACGCCGCTGCACGTCGGTCAGTGAGTCGAGCTGGGCGCGGTGCTCCGGGTGGTTGCGCAGGTGGACGAGCACCGCCTCGGTCATCGCCCGGCGTTCGTGAAGGTCGAGGCGCCGATCCTGCTGCTCCTCGACGACGCGCTCGTCGACCTGGGGCCCGTTGTTCGACGGGCCGCTCCCGCCCGGCGCGTCGATCTGCGGCGCGCGGCCCGCCTGGCGGTCGCGACGCCGGCCCCGGAGCAACCTCCGGGCCAGCGCGAACGTCCTCCGCACTCCCCGCATGGCCCCCTTCACCGCGTGGTAGAGGTCCATGAAGACCTCTTCCTCGATCGACGCCATCAGGCCACCTCGCTCGCGTAGACGGAGTAGGCGAATCCGGCGGACGGATTCGCCTCACCCGGCAGCAGCCGGGTGGCGTACAGATGGATCTCGGCGCCGGGCCGCAGCCACACCGCCAGGTGCCGGCGCCGTTCGCGCCACTCGGCGGGGATCCGCGGGTCGTCGCCGGGCCCGACGAACACCGGGTCGCCCCAGTGCTGCCGCGCCAGCGTGAGCTGGCCGGGCCAGTGGTCGTCGACCAGGTCCTCCACGTCGGCGACCTCCTCGGCGGCGATGTCGTACGCCGACCAGGTGCCTCGCGGGCTCTCCGGCAGTACGGCGTCCGGCAGCACGAGCATGACGGTCTCGCGCGGCGTGACCAGCCCCCACGCGTACTCGTTCGGGTCGATGGCTCCGGGCGCCCAGGGCCGCCAGCCGGTCGCGGCGACCGCGCGCGCGACCAGTGCCCGGATCCCGGCCAGGCCGGTGTCGGGCGGGCCCCACAGCCGGCTCCAGTCGTCCACCTCGGCGAGGTCCGCCATCGCGCGCACGTCCTCGTCCGGCGACCGCAGCTGCGTCCTCACTGACCTTCTCCTCTCCGACCCCACGACTTCCATCGCCCTGTTCGGCATCCCCAGAGCTGGACCACTCTCAGGTTATGCCGAAACGGTGCCAGCCGTTCCGACGTATCCACAGGCTCCCCGGATCCCATTCCCGAGGGGCCTTCGCCGACCGGCGCCCCGGCCCGCGCGACCAACCACCCTTGCACGCTGTCCAGCCCCTCGCGACCCGCCAAAACCTGCAATCCGACAACAATCCGGCCGCGCCCCGCCAGCCCCGGCCCCGATCCGTCCACGACCCGTAAGCCGCCGTACAGGCCGTTCGCGGGCGGTAACCGCCACAGCACCGCCGAGCGGCACCGGACGCGTTCTGATGGAGAAATGAAGCTCCCGAGCCCTCCGCAGCCGGCGTTCAGGTCCGCGTTGCACCACCCCCGGGTCGCGACCGTGGTCGGCCGCTGGCTGGCGGTCGCCGTCGTGGTCTGCTTCCTGACCGGCCTGTTCAGCCACTTCCAGCAGGCGACGCCCGGCTGGCTGCACATCCCCACCCGCCCGGCGTCGCTCTACCGCGTCACGCAGGGCCTGCACGTGCTCAGCGGCACCGTGGCGATTCCGTTGCTGCTGGCAAAGCTCTGGACCGTCTACCCGAAGCTCTTCGAGAAGCCTCCGTGGCCGCCGAGCCGAGCCGCGCTCGCCACGCTCCTGGAGCGCCTGTCGATCCTGGTCCTGGTCTCGGCGATGGCGCTCGAGCTGTTCATCGGCTTCCTCAACACCCTGCAGTGGTACCCGTGGCCGTTCCCCTTCAAGGAAACGCACTACGCGCTCGCCTGGATCATCATCGGCGCCCTGCTCGTGCACCTGGCCGTCAAGCTCCCGCTGATCCGCGCCCACTGGAGCAGAACAGCAGCAGACCGTACGCCGTACGCGCCGCTGGAGGAGCAAGCCGCAGAGGCGCCGAAGCCGGAGCCGGCCGGCCTTCCGCCCGCGCCGGAGACGGACACGGCCGGCCTCCCGGCCGCGCCGGAGACGGAGCCGGACACGGCGCCGGCCGCGCCCGAGCCCGCGCACACCAGAGACTCCCTCCCCGCCGAGGTCACCGGGCTCAGCCGCCGCGGCCTCTTCCGCACCGTCGCCGGCGCCGGCGCCCTGGTCGGCATCGTCTCGGTCGGCCAGTCCGTCCCGGCCTTCGGCCCGATCGCCGTACTCGCACCCCGCAAGCCCAACTTCGGCCCCCAAAGCCTGCCGATCAACCGCACCGCCCATGACGCCGGCGTCGTACCGGTCGGCGACGACTGGCGCTTCACCATCAGTGGCCCTCAGCAACTTTCCTGGTCGCTCGCCGAGCTCAGGTCCCTGCAGCAGAGCCACTCCGACCTCCCGATCGCCTGCGTCGAGGGCTGGAGCCAGGGCGCCAGCTGGGAGGGCGTCCGGATCCGCGACCTGCTCCGCCTCGCGGGCGCTCCCGACCACTCGACCGTCCGCGTCGTCTCGATGGAGAAGGGCGGCTTCTACGCGACGAGCGAACTGCCGCCCCAGTTCGCCGCCGACCCGCTCACGCTGCTAGCGCTGAAGCTCAACGGCTCCGACCTCGATCTCGACCACGGCTTCCCGGCGCGGATCATCGCACCCAACCGCCCCGGCGTACTGCAGACCAAGTGGGTCCACCGCCTGGAGGTACTCGCATGAGACTCGTCCGCGTAGCAATGGCAGCCGTCGGTGTCGGACTCGGTCTCTGGGGGCTCCGCCTTCTCCTGCAGAGCCTCAGCATCGACGCCCTGATCCGCCTGCCGCTCTGGCTCGGCGGCGCCGTCCTGGCCGACGACTTCCTCCTGGTCCCGTTGACCGTCACGGCCGGCTGGCTCCTGACGCGTTGGTCGATCGGCCCCGGTCACCACCGCACGATCGGCGCCGTCCGCACGACCGCCCTGTACGTCGGGATCACGACCCTCGTCGCGATCCCGCTGCTGGTCCGCCAGGGCAAGGGCGTCAACCCGACCGTGCTGCCGCGCGACTACCTGCGCGACTGGTTGTTGCTAGAGGCCACGATCATCGTCGTCGGCGTGATCGTCGCGGTCGTTCAGTCCCGGCGGGCGACGTTCAGCAGCTCGCGCGCGGCGTCCGGCGACATCGGCGGCCGCTGAGCCAGCGTCGTCAGGGCGGCGGCGCGGTCCACGAGTTCCGCGTTGTGCGTGACCGGCTGCCCCTTCGCCAGGGTCAGGGTGTCTTCCATCCCGACCCGGAGGTGTCCGCCCATCGACAGCGCCGCCAGCGCGACCGGCAACGTCGTCCGGCCGACCCCGGTCGCCGACCACGACGTCACCGCCTCCGGAAGACCGTTGACCGCGGCAACCAGCGCCTGCGGCGTACCGGGCATGCCGCCGGGAACGCCCATCACCAGGTCGCAGTGCACGCGGCCGCCGTACGGCAGACCGAACTTGTCGAGCAACCGGTTCAGCGCGGCGACGTGACCCAGGTCGAACAGCTCGAACTCCGGTACGACGTGCCGCTCCTGGCTGAGCCGGTAGAGGTCGGTGACGAACGGCCACGGGTTCATGAACACGTCGTCGCCGAAGTTGACCGTGCCCATCGTCAGCGAGCAGGAGTCCGGTGTCGCCTCGAGGACGCGCAGCCGGTGCTCGAACGGGTCGGTGACGGCGCCGCCCGTGGACAGCTGGACGATCAGCGCGGTGTTCTCGCGGACCGCCGCGACGGTCTCGGTCAGCCGGCCGAGGTCGAGCGTCGGCCGGTGGTCGGCGTCCCGGATGTGGATGTGGATCATCGCGGCCCCGGACGCCTCGCAGCGCTTCGCGGTCTCGACCAGCTCGTCGAGCGTCGTGGGCAGCGCCGGGCAGTCCGCCTTCGCGGTCTCGGCACCGGTCGGGGCAACGGTGATCAGCGTCGACGTCATGGACGAATCGTGCCAGATGTCGGCGTTGAACGGGAGATTCGGTCGTGAATCACCCCGAGGACCGGACGATTTACGGAACGGCAGACTGGGATCCATGAGAGCAGTGGTGCAACGAGTCACGGACGCGTCGGTCGAGGTCGCGGGCGAGGCGGTCGGCGCGATCGATCAGCCCGGCCTGGTGGTGCTGCTCGGCGTCACGCACGACGACACCGAGGAGAAGGCCAAGGCGCTGGCCGCGAAGATCTGGACGCTGCGGATCCTGCGCGACGAACGCTCGGCCGCCGACGAGCAGGCGCCGATCCTCGCGATCAGCCAGTTCACCCTGTACGCCGACACCCGCAAGGGCCGGCGCCCGTCGTGGAGCGCGGCCGCTCCCGGCCCGGTCTCCGAGCCCTTGTACGACGCGTTCTGCGCGGCCCTGGAGTCGCTCGGCGCGAAGGTCGAACGAGGCCGCTTCGGCGCGGACATGAAGGTCCAGCTCACCAACGACGGCCCGGTCACGCTGATCCTCGACACCTGAGCACGGCGTACCGGCGTACCGCACAAGAAAACAGCCCCGGCGCGGATCCGAAGATCCGGCCGGGGCCGTTCTGGTGCCTGTCTGGATCGGTGAGGTTCGACTCAGTCAGGGAGGGTGTGTGGCTGGATCAGCCGATCACACCGGCGGCCGAGTGGCCCACGACAACCTTGGTGTTCAGGCTGTAGACGTCGATCACCAGGGCGTTGACGGAGATGTAGCGGCTCTGACGCAGGACCTGGTTGAAGGTCAGCTTGGCGATGCCGGGGATCTCCAGCTCGGCGTTCTCACCGGTCTTGACCGGGTAGACCTTGTTGCCGACCTTGATCGAGGCGATGGTCGAGTGCGAGTTCAGACCGACCTTGCCGTCCTTGGTCTTCCACGCGGACGCCGAGGACTCGATGGCGCCGATGGACAGGTTCGCGACCTTGACACCCGCGACGTGCGAGCTGAAGTCGACGTAGGACTTGTTCGGGCCGATGTCGCCCTTCTTGGTGGTGAACGCGGCGCCGACGTAGGCGACCTTCGGGATGTTCACCTCGCCGACCGCGACGCGGTCGGTGCGTCCGCCAGTGCCCTGGCAGGTGGCCTGGTAGGAGGTCGGGCCGGACTTGACCAGCTTGTCCACGTTCGCCTTGGTCGCGAACGCGTCACCGATGACCAGCGCGGTGGCCGGCTTGGTGACCTCGGCGCGGGTCTTCAGCACCGCGACGTCGACACCCTCGGGGATGTAGCGGTTCCTGACGGTCGCGTGCAGCACGACGGCCTGCGCGTAGGAGTAGATGCCGGCGTCGGTCTTCACACCACCGACCCGGTTCAGCACGATGTAGCCCAGGCCCGGAACGGCGACCTTGGTGTTCGGCTTGGCCTTGAGCAGCGACTGGACGTTCACGGAGCCGATCCGCACGCTGGCAAAGGTGGTGCTGCCGGTGTAGTACGTGACGCCGTTCTTGATCCACGCGGTGGTCGTGGTCTTGGCGCCCTTCAGGTGCAGCAGTGAGCCGACCCGGATGTCGGCCGCGGTGGCGGTCGAGGTCACACCGTTGCCGCGCTTCTCCGCGAAAGCGAAGGTGTCGGTGGTGACGGTCTTGGCGACCGTCTGGTTGTTGACGTTCGCGGTCGCCAGGTCGTTGCGCGACTTGCGGTTCGCGTCGGTGGTGCAGCTGATCTCGGCCTTGACCTGCGGGCCGCTGGCAACGATGCCGCCCTGCACGTCGGTGCCGATCGAGTAACCGTTGTAGCCGTAGACCGGTGACGCGTTCGCCGAGCCCGAGGTGAGCGCGATCGTCGAAGCTACGCCGACAACCGCGGCAACGCCCACGGCAGCGAGCTTCTTGTTGATGCGGGGCTTCATTAAGACTTCTTCTCCCTGAGTGATGACGTGACCCAAACTCCGGGCCAGGACACAGACACAACTCAAGTGGTCGCAGTAGGTAACGAGCCGCAGCAGGTCCGTTACCAAACCGTGACAAATAACCAGACATACCAAAGAACTGGAAACAAATTCTTTCAATAGAAGAAGGACCCGAGCGCGCAAGGCCCGGGCCCCTCAGGGTCGATCAATGTACAGAGCGTCAGACCGCGACGGCCACCTCGGCCACCTCGCCGTACTGCGCGACGACCTGGCGGTCGACCGGCTCGGCCTTCGGCGCGAGCGTGCGCAGCGTCCAGCTGCCCGGGGCGGCGAAGAACCGGAAGTGCCCGGTCGCCGACGTCGGGACCTCGGCGGTGAACTCGCCGGTGGAGTCCAGCAGCCGCACGTACGCGCCGCCGACCGGCTCCTCGCCGCGCAGGACCTGGCCCTGGATCACGGCTTCCTTGTCGATGTCGACGCCCTTGAGGTCAAGGCCGCCCTTCTTCGCGCCGCACATGTCAGGCCTCGCCCGGCTCGTCGCCGAGGGCAACCGGTACGCCGACCAGCGAACCCCACTCGGTCCACGAACCGTCGTAGTTCTTGACGTTCTCCTGGCCGAGGATCTCGTGCAGCACGAACCAGCTGTGCGCCGAGCGCTCGCCGATCCGGCAGTACGCGATGGTGTCCTTGCCGAAGTCGACACCGGCGTCCTCGTACAGCTTCTTCAGCTCGTCGTCGGAGCGGAAGGTGCCGTCGTCGTTGGCCGCCTTGCTCCACGGGATGCTGGCCGCGGTCGGGATGTGCCCGGCGCGCTGGGCCTGCTCCTGCGGGAGGTGGGCCGGGGCGAGCAGACGGCCGGCGTACTCGTCAGGGCTGCGAACGTCCACCAGGTTCTTGACGCCGATCGCCTCCTGCACCTCGTCGCGGAAGGCGCGGATGGTGAGGTCCGGCTCCTTGGCGGTGTACTCGGTGGCGTCGCGCTTGACCGCGTCGTCGGTCAGCTCGCGGCTGTCCAGCTCCCAGCGCTTGCGGCCGCCGTCGAGCAGGCGGACGTCGCCGTGGCCGTAGAGCTTGAAGTACCAGAACGCGTACGCCGCGAACCAGTTGTTGTTGCCGCCGTACAGCACCACGGTGTCGTCGTTCTTGACGCCGCGCTCGGACAGCAGCGCCTGGAACTGCTGCTGGTTGACGAAGTCGCGCCGTACCTGGTCCTGGAGGTCGGTCTTCCAGTCCAGCTTGATCGCACCGGCGATGTGGCCGGCGTCGTACGCCGAAACGTCCTCGTCGACCTCGATCAGCACGACGTTCTCGTCGGACTTGTGCTCCTCGACCCAGTCGGCCGAGACGAGAGCGGATTCCCTGCTCATGTGTGCTGCCTCTCAGTTGGTAACAGCGAAGTGTCACGGTTTGGCGTACGAATGCGTTGGATCAGCAGATAGGCCTCGCACCCGAGGCACAGCCCCACCGCCGCGTTCACGAACGCGGCGACCAGGGCGAATCCGGTGGCGACGATGCCGAGCAGCTCGGCGCCGCTGAGGTAGCCGATCAGGCCGAGCACGGCGAAGACCAGCCCCACCAGCTGGGCGAACCGCGGCGGCGCCGCGTCCTCCAGCTCCTTGGGCGGACCCAGCCTGGGCCGGACGAGTCGCTTGAAGAGCTGCCCGTACGGCGACGCCTGGACGCCGAACGCGACCGAGATCGCGAACACGACGGCCTGGACGGCCAGCGGCCACGGGTTGTTCAGGATCAGCGTCAGGGCCAGGACGACCGTCGTCAGCGCCGCGGCGAACCGGAGTCCGCGCGGGTCGACCTGTGGGGTGACCGGTTGCTGGGACATACGAACTCCTCGACAAGGAGCTGGATCGAGACTTGCCCGCCCGACGTTCTGCGGGAGGCGACGTACATCCGAACCGTGCTCAGCTGCCGGTTCCGGAGCGCTCGGGACGCCGCCTGGTCAGGGGCGGCGACACAGGGACGAGCGCATGCGGCAGTTGTCCACTGCCCTGCGCTTGGTCAGCCATGTCGTGTAAGCCACGTGTCGAGAGTACGGAAACGCCGAGGACCCGCCAGTCGTGGTCCCACTTCGTGAGACAACTGATCACGATGTGGAAGGGGTGAATCGGTTCAGTCTGGCTTCTCAGCCGGCCTGTTGGTCGACGGCGACGCCCAGCGCGGCGATCACGTCGGCCTTGCGCGGCGCGCCACTGGCCCGCGTGACCGTGCCGCCGGCGGCGTCGAGCACCAGGACGGTCGGCGTCCGCAGGATGTTGAGCCGCCGGACCAGCTCGAGGTTGGCCTCGGCGTCGATCTCGACGTGCCGGACGCCGTCGACCATGCCTTCCACCTCGGCCAGCACGCGCCGGGTCGCCCGGCAGGGGGCGCAGAACGCCGAGGAGAACTGCAGCAGCGTCGCCCGCTCGCCCAGCTCGGCACCGAGGTCGTCAGCCGTCAGCTGATCGCCGTTGTCCACCGCTTGCCTCTCCACCACCCGCGTCGCGCGGAAGCGTCCGTCGTACCAGGTCTTGAGCACGCTCAGCAGCACCCCGGCGACGACCGCGGCGGCCAGCACGACGATCCCTGTACTCACAGCATTCGAGAGTACGCCGCTGCACTTTGGGATCCACGGGCCTGTTTCAGCTCGTGGACATCAGCACCGCCGCCAGCAGGCTCCTGGGGTCGCCGTCCAGCTGGTGCGTGGACCTCCCCGTCGGCCACGGCAGGGTGTCGTCGCCGTCGCCGGGATACCTCGGTACGACGTGAAAATGCAGGTGATCGAGACTGCGCCCCGAGCCGGGCCCGGACGCGTTGAGCACACAGACCCCCGTCGCGCCGAGCGCATCGACCATCGCCCGAGCGACCCGCCGTACGAGCTCGCTCGTTGCCGCCAGGTCGTCCGGGCCGACGTCGAGCACGCCCAGATCACAGTGCCGGCGCGGTACGACGAGGGTGTGGCCGGGCGCGATCTCCGAGCCGGGCAGGGGTGAGAAGGCAACGGCAGCCTGCTCCTTCGCGACCCACTGGGCGGAATCGGTGGCGAGCAGGTCGCAGAAGACGCAGTCCATGGCGAGCAGTCTGGCGGTCACGCGACCGGATCGCGCGGGATTTCCAGGGCACGTCGCCGGTCTTCGCGGACCGGCGACGTGCTCGCGTCCGGACTACGCGCGGAACGCCGCGACGGCCGCGGCGCGGGTGGTGAGCACCCGAGCGTTGTCGTGCTTGCCGGCGGTGCCCATCCGAGCACCGTTGTAGGTGACGCGCGGGTTCGACCAGTAGTTGATCCGCGGGCAGCCGCCGGTGCAGTCGTAGGCCATCACCGTGCGCCAGTCGCCGGCGGTCCCGGGCTGGTGCTGGTAGCCGTGGCCGTACGGGTAGGCGGTGTTGGTGGAGTTGAGCGGGTCGTGCAGCGCGCCGAAGTTGTGGCCGATCTCGTGCGCGAAGGAGTAGTTGCCGGTGGCACAGGTCCAGTTGACGACCGAGAAGGCGAAGGTCGCGGCGACGTTGACGTACCCCAGACCGCAGTACGACGGCTCGACGGCGAGCAGCACCACCACGTCCGCGGCCGTCGCGTTCCGGGCCGCGTGCACCTCGTCCATGATCCCGTCGCTGGTCTTCTGCAGCCGGCCGAGGTGATCGGCGCCGGCCGTCTCGGCGTACTGGGTCTGGTGAATGCCGGCCAGCTCGAAGGTGACGGGGACCAGGCTGTTGGCCAGCCCGCGGTTCGACTCCTCGATCGCCAGGTCGGCCAGGGCGTTCACGTCGTCGATGCGCTCCGCGGCCGTGGCCGACACCGCGACCAGGACCCGGACGGTTGACGCCTGCGGAGCCTGCGCCTTCGGTGCCGGGGCGGGCTCGGGCGTCGCGCGGGGGTCGGCGCTGACGGGACTGCGCCGCTCGTCGACCTGCACGACCGCGTGCAGCCCGCTCCGCACCGGAACGAGGCGGTAGAGCTGACCCTCGACCCGGATGCTGCCGGTGACGCGATCACCGTTGCGGACCAGCGCGACGGCGTTCATCTCGTCGATCCGGGCCTCGGCCTTGCCGGACTGCTGGACGGAGGTGCTCAACTCACCGTGCCACGCGCTTCGGCCCTCGCCGGTCGGTCGGGCTTCGGTACGCCGGGCGACCACGTCACGGCCGCCGGGCAACGTGAGCTGCACGGTCTCGCCGGTCAGGGCGTCGGCGTCGACCTTGACGAGCTGGATCGCGGCGGTGTCGGGCAGCTGGGTCAGCGCCTGGAACGTGACGTCGCCCGGCACGGACTTCTGTGCGGAGGCCTGCCACAACGGGCGATCGGCGGGTGCTGCTTGTGATCCGAGGCTGCTGCCGACCAGGAGCGCGACGGCAACGGCGAGGAGGGAAAGGGCGCGCAGAAGTTTCATGGCAGGCCTCACGACGTGGGCGGACGGGGCGGGGTCGCGCTCGCTCACTGTAACTTTCTAACCACTCGATCTCATAGGGCTGGAAGAAACTGCCTAGATGAGCAATCGGGCAGGCCGTCGGGTTGAATGGGGCTGTGGACGGAGGGCTGACGGTGCGCGCCGGGGTGGTGATCCCCGAGGCTGAGCTGGGATGGCGGTTCTCCCGGTCGAGCGGGCCCGGTGGGCAGTCGGTGAACACGGCGGACAGCCGGGTGGAGCTGATCTTCGACCTGGCGGCGACGTCCGCGCTGGGCGAACCGCTCAAGGACCGGGCCCTCGAGCGACTGACGACCCGGCTGGTGGACGGCGTACTGACGATCGCCGCGTCCGAGCACCGGTCCCAGTGGCGCAACCGCGAGGCGGCCCGGGCCCGGCTCGCGAGCCTGCTGCGGGACGCCATCGCGGCACCGCCCCGGCAGCGCCGGGCGACCCGCCCGTCGAAGGGCGCCGTACGGCGAAGGCTGGACGAAAAGAAGCGCCGAGGGGAAACCAAGCGCCTCCGCGGGCGACCCTTCGACTGAGCGGAAGACCGGCGTGCTGGACGGCGCGTACGACCGCGACGCCGTGGTCGGCGCGGGCGGCGTGGGCGGCGCGGGCGGCGTGCTCGGCGCGGGCGGCGTGGCCGGCGTGCTCGGCGTGGCCGGCGTGCTCGGCGTGGCCGGCGTGCTCGGCGTGGCCGGCGTGCTCGGCGTGCTCGGCGTGGCCGGCGTGCTCGCCGTGGCCGGCGTGCTCGGCGTGCTCGGCGTGGCCGGCGTGGCCGGCGTGGCCGGCGTGCTCGCCGTGGCCGGCGTGGCCGGCGTGCTCGGCGTGCTCGGCGTGGCCGGCGTGGCCGGCGTGGCCGGCGTGGCCGGCGTGCTCGGCGTGGCCGGCGTGGCCGGCGTGCTCGGCGTGGCCGGCGTGCTCGGCGTGGCCGGCGTGCTCGGCGCGGCCGGCGTGCTCGGCGCGGCCGGCGTGCTCGGCGCGGTCGGCGTGCTCGGCGTGCTCGCCGCCGTCGCCGCCGTCGCCGACAGGCTCCTGCTGCAGCTCTTTCGGCCGCAGCGGCCGCAACCCCCGCGGCCTCCCCGGCCGCATCGCGAGCTACCTCAGCCCGCGCCGGCTCCAGACCTCGCACGGCCTCTGACGGAACCCCGGCGACCGGCGCCGGGGAGGTCGTCGACGCGGAACAGTTCAGCGTCCCCGTCCAGCGCATGGTCGTCGTCAAGGCTCTTCACCCCCGACAAGGGCGGCGTCCTGATCGCCGTCGCACTCGAGCTCGAACTGACCGACAAGACCGGCCTCGAACCGCCGTACGACCTGATCCGGCTGCTCGACGTCAACGGCGTCAAGCCGGCCGACCCGCCGAAAGGCACCACCAACCTGCGCGACCAGACCCCGAGCCCCCGTGATCGACGCCGTGGTCACCGCGAACCGCGAACCGATCCACCTGCAGAAGATCGGCATCCGCGCCGCCGACGGTACGACGTACGCGGCCGCGAACCGCAGCGGGCTGGACCGTGCCGACCTGAGCCACTTCCACTTCGCGCCCGGCATCCCGGTCGGCGGCCCGGTGGTGGTCGAGATGCCGGCTGATCAGTTGCCTGGAGCAACGTTGCCGGTGCTGGAGAAGAAGATCCTGACCGATCTGGAGCCGTAGGCAACGATCGCGCTGAGGTTCTCGAAGGATCAGCTCGACGGGCTGCGCGAGGACGTCGCGATCCTGAACCCGGCGGTCGAACGATGACGGCCCGGCCGGCGGTGGAACGGTGACCGCCCGACGCGCCCGGCCCGGCTGGATCCGGCAACACGATCGCGCCGACGTCGCTCGTCCTCACGATCCCGTTGCTCGGCTGGTCGTCGGTCCGCAGCGACTACAGCTCCTGGTACGACGCCGAGCCGCGCGACGCGGTGGAGGTCGCGGCCGGCGGTACGTCGTACCAGGACGCCACCTGGTTCGCGACGAGTGTCGAGACCGATCCCCGGGCCGGCCGGACCGGCACGCCGCTGCCCGACGGCACCCCGCGGATCCGCGTGTACTTCCGGCTGCAGGTCGACGACCTCGCCAAGCTGGAGTCGCTCGGCGGCTGCCAGATCCACCTGCGCGCGAACGATGGCCGGACCTGGGACGAGTCGATCCTGGACGACGAGTTCCAGGACCGCCCGACCGGCTGCACCGGCGGTCACGACGACAAGCCGCAGAGCTGGCGCGCTCCGCGGCTCGCGCCGTACTTCCTGAAGCCGGTGGCGGGCAAGCCGTACGAGACGGTCGCGGTGTTCGTCGTACCGGCTGCTGTGGCCGGCGAGGTGCGGCCGACGATCACGTGGGCGACCCGGCTTCCGCAGTACCTGGCACTCCCGAGGTAGCGGCGCTCAGGTCGGTGACGCCTTCCCCTCCGCCTTCGCCGACCGGGTGCACCGGACGGTTGTCGACCCACCGTGGTGAGTAAGGTCCCCGTGCCCTGTGCCACAGCCGCGCAATCTGCCGGGCCCGGAGTCGGCCCACGCCGCAAAATCGAGGTGGCCCCCGAGCGACGAGATGTCACCATCAACCGTGAACGAACGAGCCCTCAGCTTCGGATCCGTCGCAGCCGCCTACGAGCGCTACCGCCCGGGCTACCCACCGGAGCTGGTGGATGCGGTGCTGGAGTACGCACAGGCCTCCGGCTCGCCCAGTACGCCGGTCCGCACGGCCCTTGAGATCGGCGCCGGGACCGGCAAAGCGACCCGTGCGTTCACCGCCCGCGGGATCGCGGTCACCGCCACCGAGCCCGATCCCGCGATGCTCGCCGAGCTTCGTCGCCAAGTCCCCGCAGCGCCAACGCTGCAGAGCACCTTCGAGGACCTCCCCCTCGGCCCGACGTACGACCTGGTCTTCGCGGCCGCCTCCCTGCACTGGACCACCCCAGCAGGCCGATGGGACCGAGCCGCCGCACTCCTCAACCCCCAAGGCACTTTCGCCTCCTTCGGCGGCCCCCTCCACCTCGCCGACCCAGCCGTCGCACAGGCCGTCCTCATCGTCAGCCGCCGCTACCTGGCCGACAACGGCGTCCCGTCCCCCGACGGCACGCCGGAGAACAGCCCCATGCAATGGCCCGGAACCGAACTCCTCCGCTCCCCACTCTTCACCGACGTCCACCAGTCAACAATCGACCGCCGAGTCACCATGCCCGGCCACGAGTACGTCGCCCACCTGTCCACCATCTCGGCGTACCTGCAGCTCCCGGAACCCACCCGAATCCAGGCCCTCACCGAGATCCTCCAGGTCCTCCCCCTAGAGGTAACGATGAACGCCGACCTAACCCTCCACCTGGCCCACCGCACCACGTAGCCCCCGCCAGATCCCAAGCACGCAACACCCCCGCACCCCCTGCCGGTCCCCAGGCACGCCGCCCCGCACCCATCCGGGCTCCCCACACCGCCCAGACCAGAGCCGGGCCGGTTCCTCATACACGCAGCACCACACAACCCTCCACGGGCCCAAGCCCGCAGCACCACCCAGCCCTCGAACCGACAGCACCACGCCCCCGCGGGCCCCAAGCCCACAGCGCTACACAAACCCACCCGGGCCCCAAGCCCAGAGCGCCCACCCGCGCATGCGCAGCCTCCGGCCACGCGCATGCGGGCATCCACCCCCCGCCACCGGCCGCGCTGAGCAGTCCCCCAGCAAGCCTTTCATCGGCAGCCGCCGCCTCAGCCGAAGGCGACCTACCCGGCCGCATCGAAGCGGCCCGCAGCACCACACAGCCCACCCGGTCCTCAAGCCGACAGCACCACGCAACCCCACCCGGACCCGGCAGGCCCACAGCACCCGCCCAAGCACGCGCAGCACCCGGCTACGCAACCGGCATCCACCACCCCTGCACCGGCCGCATTGCGCAATCCCCCGGCAGCCTTTCCAACCGGCCGCCGCGACCTCAGCCGAAGGCGACCTACCCGGCCGCATCCAAGCGGCCCGCAGCTCAGCGTCGTACCGGCTGACTCAGCGTCATACCGGCTGACTCAACGCCGGCAACCAGCAGCACAGCACCACCGAACCCACCATCCAGCAGCGTGCCCTGACTCAGCCCCCAGCGAACGGCGGCAATGCATCGACCAAAGCCCCGTCCCGGAGCGTCGTGGTGAGCTCCACGCGCTCGCCGTCGACCAGGAACGTGCAGATGCCCAGCACCCGGGCCAGCTCCGGCCGGTCGGCCGACACGGTCCCTACGAGCTCCTTGACCGAATCGGCGCGGGCCGTCGCGGTCGACTCCCCGGCCGCGGCGCGCGCGGCGGCGAAGTATCTGATCGTCACTTCCGGCATGTGGAGACGCCTCACTCATCGACAGGTTCCTGGAGTATTATGTCAGCTTGCTGTTCCACACCAGTGTGTCTCGGGCCCCCGGCAATGACGCCGTTGGGGCCTGACGTGCTTCAGGACCGGACCGCTGACCCGCGATCCACCGACCCGCACAAGGAGACAGCGTGAGCACGTTGCTGCTGCTGACGAACGCGCTGCAGGCCTCTACCGAGGTGCTGCCCTCTCTGGCCCTGCTCCCGCACCAGATCCGGATCCTTCCGTCCGAGGTCGCGGCCTTGGTGGACGCGCCCGACGCCGACGCGGTCCTGCTCGACGCCCGCCGTGACCTGGTCACGGTCCGCGGTGTGGCACGGCTGATCCGGACCACCGGTATCGACGTACCGCTGTTCCTGGTCGTCACCGAAGGCGGCCTGACCGCGGTGAACGCCGACTGGGGCGCCGACGACGTCCTGCTCGACACCGCAGGCCCGGCCGAGATCGAGGCCCGCCTGCGACTGGTGATCGGCCGCCTGGCTGCGGCCCGCAACGAGGACCCCGAGACCACGCTGATCCGCAGCGGCGACGTCGTCATCGACGAGGCGTCGTACACGGCGAAGCTGAACGGGCGCGCGCTCGACCTCACGTACAAGGAGTTCGAGCTCTTCAAGTTCCTCGCCCAGCACCCCGGCCGCGTCTTCACCCGCGAGCAGCTGCTCCAGGAGGTCTGGGGCTACGACTACTTCGGCGGCACCCGCACGGTCGACGTCCACGTCCGCCGCCTGCGCGCCAAGCTCGGCCCGGAGCACGAGTCCCTGATCGGCACCGTCCGCAACGTCGGCTACCGCTTCGTCATCCCGCCGACCACCAAGGAGCGGGAAACGGCCGACGCCAAAGTCTGAGTCGAGCCGGTCGCGCACCGCCGGGACCGGCTCCCAGCCACGGCTGTCACCGCGTACGGCGTACCTCAGCAGTCACACCAGTCACACGCGTCCCACATCACCTACTTTCCCGCCCTGCAACGGATCTGACCCCCGACGGGCTGCACAAGATCGGGCTTGGACCGGCGTGTAGCCGGGGTGCTACCTTGCGTATTCGGTCTGTTCACGAAAGGTGACCGATGGCGCACGCTCCGACTTCGCACCGCCGCGGCGGTGCTGCCGCTCATGCATCGCATCGCAGTGATCCGTCCGACGGACCGATCCAGACGACCACCTGGCTGGGCCTGACCTTCGCCATGGCCCTCGGCCTGCTGCTCAGCAGCCGCGCCCACGTCGGCGTGCACGCGGCCGGCATCACGCTGCTGGTGATGCTGGTCCCGCTCACGCTTGCGGTCTTCGGTACCGGCATCCGCCGCGGCCTCGGCTCCGGCCGCGCCGCGCTTTCGACCGGCGTAGCCCTCGCCTTCGTCGTGCTCAAGTTCGTCCTCTGATCGAGGCCGAACCACCAAGGCACACAGGTACGCCGTACGCAGGCAAGCCGCACAACCCCGGGAAGCAACCGCCCGGATCACCTTCAACTGAACGCGATCCGGGCGGCCGCCGTACCGGAGCCTCACCTCACGGCAGGTCCGGACAACGTCACGAGATGCTGATCCGGTCGGTAGCGCCGGGGGTGTACGGGTCGTGCGCGGACAGGTACGACGCGAAGGCGTCGATGTCGAGCCCGCCGAAGAACTTGTCCGTCGCCGTGGTGAAGGCCGGGAACCCGTCGCCACCGTCGGAGAGGAAGTTGTTCGTGACGATCCGGTACGACGTACCGTCGACGATCGGCTGACCGGCGACCTTCACCGACGACGCGACCACCTTCGAGCCGGCCGGAGCGGCCGGGTTGTAGGTGTAGGTGATCCCGGCGACCTGCAGCACCTTCGCCGACGCCGCGTTGGCGCCCGAGAACTGCTGCTCGAGCAGCGCCTTGATCTGCGTCCCGGTCATGTCCATCGAGACCAGGAAGTTGTTGAACGGCTGCACCGTGAACGCCTGCCCGAACGACACCGCTCCACCGGTCGAGGCCAGGTCGGCCCGGATCCCGCCCGGGTTCATGAACGCGACCACCGGCGTCTTGCCACCGGTCACCACCGACGGGTCGGCCAGCTGAGCGTCCGCGATCAGGTTGCCCAGCGGAGACTCCTGCGAGTCGTCCGGCGTCTTGGTCACCGACGGCGTCGTGATGTGCCCGATCACCTTGGACTCGATCGGCGCGACCAGGCCCTGGTACTTGGTGATCAGCTTCGTCAGGTCACGGTTCTTCGGCACGTCCTGGGTGACGATCAGGTTGTTGGCCAGCGTGTTCAGCCGGTCGACGTCCTTGGTCTTGTTGTCGATGCTCAGCCGCACCTGGGTGACGACCTTGCCGAACGACGACGCGCTGGTGACGAGCCGCGGCTTGCCGGCCGGGTCGTTGATCGAGCAGTTGTAGGCGTTGTGGGTGTGGCCGGAGATCACCGCGTCGATCGCCGGGTCGAGGTTCTTGGCGATGTCGGTGACCGGGCCGGAGATGCCCGGGCAGCTGTTGAACGCGCGCGGGTCGCTCGGGAAGCCGCCCTCGTGCAGCAGCACGACGATCGACTCGATGCCCTGCTTGCGCAGCTTCGGCACCAGCGCGTTCGCGGTCTCGACCTCGTCGGTGAACGTCAGCCCCTCGACGCCGGCCTTGGTGACGATGTTCGGCGTCGCCTCGAGCGTCATACCGATGAAGGCGACCTTCTGGCCGCTCTTGAACTTCTTCACCGTGTACGGGTCGAGCAGGGTCTGGCGGGTGTTCTCGAAGAACACGTTGGCCGACAGGTAGTCGAAGTCGGCGCCCTTGAACTTGGCCTTCTTGTCCGGGCAGGAGTTCTGGTTGTTCTGCCCGTCGCCGTCGTTCAGGCAGCCGCCGGTCTGCATCCGGAGCAGCTCGTGCCAGCCCTCGTCGAACTCGTGGTTCCCGACCGAGGCGGCGTCCAGGCCCATCTCGTTCATCGCCTCGATGGTCGGCTCGTCGTGGAACGCGGCCGACAGCAGCGGGGACGCGCCGATCAGGTCACCCGCGGCGACCGTGACGCTCTCCTGGCCCTGCGCCTTCGCCGCGGCACGCAGGTTGTCCAGGTGGGTGGCCAGGTACTCCGCGCCGCCGGCCGGGGTCCCGTTCACGTTGCCGCCGGAACTGGTGGCCGGGTTGGGCGCGAGGTTGCCATGAAAGTCGTTCAGCGCCAGCAGGTTGATCTGGGTGTGCGTCGGCTTCGGTTTGGCCGGTGCCGCCTGGGTCACGGTTCCCCCCGTGGCCAAGCCGAGTGCCACCGCGGCTCCGGCGGCCAGTAGGGCAACCGCCCGCGGACCCCTGAACCACGTCTTGTCTCGTCCTGTGAAGGCCATGTCTACTCCGTTGTAGTTTCGGACCGCAGGGTGTGCGGTGCCGCGAAATTACCCGACACGGAGTGGACCGTCCAAGGACTTGAGGGTGAACTGGGTAGGACCTTTTACGGTATTCACGTGACCCTCGAAGCAGTTCCCTCACCGTTGCCCTCGGCCACCGCGGCCGCCGTCACCCAACTCGCTCGCTCGGCAGCACAGAGCGACGACGTCAATCCGCTGTCCGAGCAGACGCTGCTCCACCTCAACGGCGAGCACCACGGCGACCTGCACGTCCTCGCGTACGCCGGTGAGCCCGCGACCGTCGACGCCACCGGCCTGTCCACCACCTCCGGCGACCTGGTCGGCTACGCCGCCCTCGGCCTCGACGGCTCAGCCGAGCTCGTCGTCGCGCCGGACGCCCGCCGCGAAGGAACCGGTACGGCGCTGCTGCGCACCCTGATCGACCACGGCGGCGCCAAGCTCCGCGTCTGGGCCCACGGCCGCCTCCCAGGCGCCGACGAACTCGCGGCCCACTTCGACCTGGACGTCACCCGCGAGCTGTACTTCCTTCGCCGTACCAGCGCGCCTCTGCCCGCGATCACCTGGCCGGACACCATCGAGGTCCGCCCGTTCGTCCCCGGCCAGGACGACGCCGCCTGGCTGAAGGTCAACGCCGCCGCCTTCGCCAGCCACCCCGAACAGGGCTTGTGGACGGCCGCCGACCTCACCGACCGCTTCCAGCAGGACTGGTTCGACCCCGAGGGCTTCTTCCTCGCCGTCGACCGCGAAACCGGCGAGGTCGCCGGCTTCCACTGGACCAAGATCGAGCACAACGAGGGCGAGGTGTACGTCGTAGGCGTCTCCCCCACCCACCAGGGCTCCGGCCTAGGCAAGGCCCTCACCCTCCAGGGCCTCCACCACCTCCAGGAAACCCGGGGTCTGGAGGCCATCACCCTGTACGTCGACGGCACCAACACCCCCGCCCGGCGGCTCTACGAATCCCTCGGCTTCACCACTGCCACCTTGGACGTCCAGTACGCCCCCAAGCCCCTGTGAACGGTGTCACACCGAAGTCATCCGCTCACATCGCGTCATAGACCGGCCCGAGCCCCGTCCCACCCTCAACCAGGAGCCGTCCGAGCCTCTCACCCCCCAGCCGGGCGGCTCCTGGCCCCAACCCAGTTGTCCACAGGTTGCAGCTTTTCCCATCTCACCGTCCCCCACGGACAGTTACGATCGACCAGTCGACTACGGAGGGCTGACGAACGTGACATTCCGCAACAGGCTGGCGGCCACAATCACTATCGGCCTGCTCACCACAGCCGTGGCAGCCTGCTCCAACGGCAGCCCGGAAGCAGGTCGCCCCGATACGTCCCCACCGCCGTCAACGGTTGATACGACTCCCACGCCCACATCACCGGGCTCAGGTACCAACGCCGTCCCCAGTGCGCCTCCGTCTCGTCCCGCGCCGGCATCAGGCTCGGGCCTGGCCGCCGGGGAGGCCTTCATCGCCTACTACGTGGACCTCCTGAACTACTCGTACGCGACCGGCGACCCGACGCCGTTCATGACCGCAAGCGAAAAGGGCTGCCTCGGTTGCCAGGGCATCGCTGACTACGCCCGCAAGGTCAACGTGAAGAACGGCGGCATCAAGGGTAACTACAAGGACAAGTTGATCGCGGTGAAGGAGATCTACCGCGGCGCGTCAGGACGGCTGGGTGGGTCGGCGACCATCCGATCCGGGACCTACGAGGAGCGGCTGACGCCGAGCGCTTCGCCTGTCCAGCAGACGAGCAGCGACGGGACCATGGAGTTCACGCTCTCGACCAGCTCAGGCGACTGGGTGATGTACGAATTGCAGATCACCGAATGAGGCCGGCCCTTCGAGCTGGCTTCGTCGCGCTCTTCCTGGGGAGCTTGGCAGCGACTTGCACCCTGTTCTTCTCGGCGGGCACATCACTCGATGCTTCAGCGAAGCCGTCGAGCTCGGCGACCAAGGATCCGAAGGTCAAAGGCAAGAAGACGCGCTGGGGAGCAAGTCTCAAGGGACAGCAGCAGACCTTGCGGAGGGAGTTTCCACAGCCAGGTACGCCAGAACGCCAGCTCCCCAAGCCCGCCAAGAAGACCAAATTCGATCTGCCGTCATCATCCACTCGCCGAGTCCCCTTTCGCCTCAACATTGGGATCTGTGGCATGCCGGCTCCCGACGGGGGCGGCCGGATGGGACCGGCTCGCTGTGAGGAAGCTGAGCGGTTGGAGCCGGATCAGCCGACGCCCTCGGTGGCGGCCCGGAGGGATTTGCCTCGCCCCGAGGACGTGACCTGGGAGCAGGTGTTGAGCGAGACCAAGGATGTCGCATTCCCCGGATTGCGGGTGAAGGTGCAACCGGCCGAAAAGACCTTGGTGAACCTGGACACGATCGTCTACACCGACCAGGCAAAGGTTTCCAACACGACCGTGAGGTTGCTGGGGTTCCCGGTGGCGGTCGAAGCGACGCCGATGAGTTACACCTGGAGCTTCGGTGACGGGACGACGCTGACCACAACCACGCCAGGGAAGCCGTACCCGGCCAAGGAAATCACGCACAAGTATGCGAAGCGCGGCTCGGTGCAGGTCAGTTTGACGACCAACTACGGCGCACGGTTCAACGTGGACGGAACGGGCTGGCAGTACATCGACGGCACTGTTCCGATCACAGGCCCCGCCACACCCCTGCTGGTGCAGGAGGCCGTGCCCGTGCTGGTGGATCCGCCGAACTGAGGAGCGCCTCCCGCCGCCGGGGTTCAGGGGTTGAGGGCTGACTTCGAGTAGGCGTGGATTCGGACTTGCGCCGCTCGATCATGGCGCCCAACGCCAGCATGTTGGCGAAGCCGCGGAGCATGGCGGGTCCTGGCCCAAGCAGTTGTCCACAGGTTGCAGCTTTTCCCATCTCACCGTCCCCCACGGACAGTTACGATCGATCAGTCGACTACGGAGGGCTGACGAACGTGACATTCCGCAACAGGCTGACCGCCATCACCACCGGCTGCCTGCTCGCCGCGGCCTTGACCGCCTGCTCAGAGGGCAGCCCGGAAGCGGGGCGTCCGGACACCACCACGCCACCTTCGCCTAGCTCGCCCGAGGCACCGCCGAGCAACACCTCGTCACCGACGGTTGGAGCACCGAGTTCCCCACCTCCCCGACCGACGCCTGCCGCAGGTTCGACTCTTGCCGCAGGCGAGGCATTCATCGCCTACTACGTGAGTCTTCTGAACTACTCGTACGCGACTGGTGACCCGAAGCCATTCATGGCCGAAAGCGATCAGGGCTGCCTCGGCTGCAAAGCGCTCGCTGGCTACGTTCAGAAGGTCAACGCACGCAATGGCGGCCTCACGGGTGACTACGGGGACAAACTGCAGGCGGTCAAGGAGATCTACCGCGGTGAGGCCGGGAAAGTGGGCGGTTCCGCCACTCTTAAGTCGGGCGATTTCGTGGAACGGGCCAACCCCAGTGCGTCACCGGTGACCAAGAAGAGCGCGACCGGCATGTTGGAGTTCACCCTGGCGCCTTCGGGTGGCAACTGGGTGATGTTCGAAATGCAGATCAACTGATGCAGGCGCCACTTCGATCGTGGGCCGTGCTGACGTCGCTGGTAGTCGTCGGGACCGTGAGCATCGTCGTGGGGTCCGTAGAAGCTGCGGTCGGCACGCCCGCCGAGCCATCAGGAACGGCGACTAAGAAGCCCTCGGGGTCTTCCACCAAGAAAACTGACATCGACGCGAAACCGTCCCGGTGGGGAGTTGTCCTGGGCGGCCACGGGAAAGAGGCCGGGCGGCTTCCTGGAAAGCATGCGAAGCCTCCCCCCGAGCCTGAGAACGACTATCCGAGAAAGAGCCCGACCCAACCCGCTGGAGAGTCGAAACGGCGGGCTCCCTTCCGCCTGAACATCGGAATCTGTGGGATGCCAGCCCCCGATGGAGGCGGGCGGATGGGGCCTGCTCGTTGTCAGGAGGCCGAGCGGTTGGAGCCGGACGAGCCGACGCCATCGGTCGCAGTTACGCAGTTGCCTCAGCCGGAGGATGTCACCTGGGAGCAGGTGTTGAGTGAGTCCAAGGATGTCGCGTTTCCCGGGTTGCGGGTGAAGGTGCAGCCGGCCGAGAAGACTTTGGTGAACCTGGACACGATCGTCTACACGGACCAGGCAAAGGTGTCCAGCACGACAGTGACGTTGCTCGGGTTCCCGGTGCTGGTTGAGGCGACGCCGATGAGTTACACGTGGCGGTTCGGGGACGGGACGACGGTGACGACCGAGTCGCCGGGGAAGCCGTACCCGGCGAAGGAGATCACGCACAAGTACTTGAAGCGTGGAGCGGTGAGCGTCACGCTGACGACCAACTACGCGGCCAGGTTCAACGTGGACGGAACGGGCTGGCAGTACATCCAAGGCACCGTGCCGATCACAGGCCCCGCGACACCCCTGCAGGTGCAGGAGGCTGTGCCGGTGCTGGTGGATCCACCGAACTGATGGCAGGTCTTGGTAGGTCTGTTCGGGTGGGCGCCGCTGTGCTCGCGGGCTGGTTGATCACTGGACTTCTTGGTTGCTCCGCGAGTGGCTCTGGAACGGATCGGATAGTCGCCGCTGGGCCGTCGACGCCATCTGGCGTGGCGGTGGCACCTGAACGTCCCGGGAGGGCTGAAGGACTGACGTTGGCGGCTGCCGAGGAGTTCGTCCGCTATTACAGCGACCTGTTGAACTACGCGTCCGCCACGGGCGACACCGCTCGCTTGCTGGGTGAAAGTGACACGGGGTGCGAGAACTGCAAGAGCTACGCCGATTTCGTCAAGAAATCCAACGCCGCGAACGGACTGCTGACCGGGGACTACCGCGAGAAGGTCGGTGATGTCGCTGAACTGGTGCGCGGTGTGCACGGGCGAGTGGGCGGTTCAGCGACGATTCAGGTCGGTCGGTACGTCAGCCGCCAGACGGCAACCGCGTCTCCGTTCACGAGCGAGGCGACGAAGTACAACCGCAAGTTCGCCCTGTCGGCTCGAGGGCAGAGATGGGTCATGTTCGAGATGCAGCTCGTCGAGCAATGACATCGCCGACGATCTACCAGGAACAAATGATCCGGAAGCCTCAGGTGCAGCGCTCGGTGCTGTGTACTTTGCCGGCCGCGCTGCGATGCACATGCAAATGGCTCCACCGGTGAGAGACCTGGCGCCTCTTCTCCGACCTCAGCTGGTGGCCGACCCCGTCGATAGCTGAGGTCAGGGGTTGAGGGCTGACTTCACGTGGGCGTGGATTCGTAGTTGCGCCGCTCGGGTGGCGCCGCCCAGGGCCAGCATGTTGGCGAAGCCGTGGATCATGGCGGGTTCCTGGTGGAGGGTCGTGGGGACGCCGGCGGCAGTGAGGGCGGCGGCGTAGTCGTTGCCTTCGTCTCTCAGGGGGTCGAAGCCGGGGGTGACCACCAGGGCTGGGGCCAGGCCCTCCAGAGATCCGAAGAGCGGGGAGACTCGCGGGTCGGGGCGGAGCGACGGGTCGGGGGTGTAGTGCTCTCGGTACCAGAGGATCTCTTCCTCGGTGAGGAAGAAGCCTTCGGCGAAGAGGTCTCGGGACGGGCGGCGGCCGACGAGGTCGACGGCGGGGTAGAGGAGGAGTTGCAGCGCGGGCGGTGGGATGTCGCGGGCGACGCACTGCTGGGCGACCACGGCGGCGAGGTTGCCGCCGGCGGAATCTCCGCCTACGGCGACCAGCGAAGGGTCGGCGCCGAGGTCCTCGGCGTGCTCGACGGCCCAGCTGAAGGCGGCGACGGCGTCCTCGGCTGCGACCGGCGCGGGTGCCTCGGGGGCGAGGCGGTAGTCGACCGACAGGACGCGGACTCCGGCTTCGACAGCGACGTCGCGGCAGTAGGCGTCGTGGGTGTTCAGGTCGCCGACGACCCAGCCGCCGCCGTGGAAGAAGACGAGCAGGCCGCGGCCCGCCGTACGGGGGACGTAGAGGCGGGCACCGAGTTGACCGTCGGCGCCTCGGACGGTGAGTTCGGTCACGCGCTGGACCTCGCGCGGCGGTCCGGCGACCAGGGCGGTCCCGCGGAGCAGACCGGCGCGGGCCGCGGCGACCGACTTCGGAGAGCCACTGCCGGGGAGCAGGGCCTCTAGCCGGAGCAGGAGCTGCAGGTCGGGGTCGAGAACGTTGCCGTCGATCTCGATCGGGGCGCCGGCCAGGCGGTGGCGGACCGCCGCGGGCAGGGCGTAGACCGGGGTCAGGGCATGGCCCTGGACCGCCTTCTGGGCGGTTCGGAGCAGCGCGTCCACTCGTGGGTTCACAAAGAGTGACGCTAGCAACAACCGGCGCCATCGCGCAGACACGACCCTGACATGCCTGCCAACACCTGCAGTTCACCAAAGGATGGGATGCTGGTCAGCGTGGCAGGAGACTTGTTGGCGTCGCACAACCGGGAGTACGACGTCGAGCCCCCGTACGACATCACGGAGGCCGGCGACCTTCCCGAGGACAGGTTCTCGGACCGCGAGCTGAGCTGGCTGGCGTTCAACCAGCGGGTGCTCGAGCTGGCCGAGAGCGACCGCGTGCCGTTGCTGGAGCGGGCCAAGTTCCTGGCCATCTTCGCGAGCAACCTGGACGAGTTCTACATGGTCCGCGTGGCCGGCCTGAAGCGCCGCATCGCGGCCGGCGTCGCCGTCCGGGCCGCCAGCGGGCTGATGCCGCGCGAGGTGCTCGACCGGAGCCTGAGCCGCAGCCGCGAACTGATGGACCGTCAGGCCGAGACCTGGCGCAAGGTCGTGCTGCCCGCCCTGGTCAAGGAGGGCATCGACATCCTCCGCTGGGACGAGCTGGAGCACGCCGAGCGCGAGGCGATGACCCAGTTCTTCAAGGACCGGGTCTTCCCGGTCCTGACCCCGCTCGCGGTCGACCCGTCGCACCCGTTCCCCTACATCTCCGGCCTGTCGCTCAACCTGGCCGTCGTGGTCCGCAACCCCGACTCCGGCGGCGAGCACTTCGCCCGGGTGAAGGTACCGCCGCTGCTGCCCCGGTTCGTGAAGGTCGCCGAGGGCCGGTTCGTCCCGCTGGAGGACGTGATCGCGACGCACCTCGGCCAGCTGTTCCCGGGCATGGAGGTGACCCAGGTCCACACCTTCCGGGTCACCCGCAACGAGGACCTCGAGGTCGAGGAGGACGACGCGGAGAACCTGCTCGCCGCGCTCGAGAAGGAGCTGCTGCGGCGCCGGTTCGGCCCGCCGGTCCGGCTCGAGGTGGAGGAGTCGATCGACCCGAAGGTCCGCGCGCTGCTGGTCTCCGAGCTCGGCGTCACCGAGGCCGAGGTGTTCGAGGTGCCGGGCCCGCTGGACCTGCGTGGCCTGTTCGACATCGCGTCGCTGGACCGCGCCGAGCTGAAGTACCCCGGCTTCGTCCCGTCGACCCACCCGCACCTGGCCGAGGTGGAGACCTCCAACCCGGCCGACATGTTCCACGCGCTCAAGCAGCGTGACGTACTGGTCCACCACCCGTACGACAGCTTCTCGACGAGCGTGCAGCGGTTCATCGAGCAGGCCGCGGCCGACCCGCACGTGCTCGCGATCAAGCAGACCCTGTACCGGACCAGTGGTGACTCCCCGATCGTCGACGCGCTGATCGACGCCGCCGAGGCCGGCAAGCAGGTGCTGGTCCTGGTCGAGATCCAGGCCCGCTTCGACGAGCAGGCGAACATCAAGTGGGCCCGGCAGCTCGAGCACGCCGGCTGCCACGTCGTGTACGGCGTGATCGGGCTGAAGACGCACTGCAAGCTGTCGATGGTGGTCCGCGACGAGCCGGACGGCCTGCGCCGCTACGCCCACATCGGCACCGGCAACTACCACCCGAAGACGGCCCGCCTGTACGAGGACCTCGGCCTGCTGACCAGCGACAAGGTCGTCACCGAGGACATCGCGCACCTGTTCAACCACCTGTCCGGCTTCGCCCGCAGTACCGGCTCGCGTCGCCTGCTGGTCGCCCCCCAGTCCGTACGCCGGGGCCTGCTGGACCGGATCGAGCGGGAGGTCCAGCACCACCTGGCCGGCCGCCCGGCCCGGGTCCGGATCAAGGTGAACAGCCTGGTCGACGAGGCCCTGTGCGACGCCCTGTACCGCGCCTCGCAGGCCGGGGTCCCGGTCGACCTGTGGATCCGGGGCATTTGCACGCTTCGGCCCGGCGTACCGGGACTGTCGGACAACATCCGCGTCCGCAGCATCCTCGGCCGGTTCCTGGAGCACAGCCGGGTCTTCTGGTTCGACAACGGCGGCGAGGCCGAGGTCTGGATCGGTTCGGCCGACCTGATGCACCGCAACCTGGACCGCCGGGTCGAGGTGCTGGTCCAGCTCAAGCAGCAGGACCAGATCAACGAGCTGCGCGAGCTGTTCGACTTCGGCTTCGACGAGCGGACCGGGTCATGGTGGTTGCAGCCCGACGACACGTGGCAGGCCCGGCTGACCGGTCCGGACGGCGAGCCGCTGCGTGACCTGCAGGAGCGGCTGATCGCGACCCGCGGCCGGCGCCGCCAGGCCGACGTCCAGGCCTGACCCGAGAGCCGACCCCGAAGGCTGGAGACCATGAGCAACCCGGCGACCGTGATCGCCGCGGGTGGTGTCGTGTGGCGGGAACGCCGCGGCACGCGCGAGATCCTGCTGGTGCACCGCCCCCGGTACGACGACTGGTCGCTGCCGAAAGGCAAGCTGACCGCGCACGAGCACGTGCTGTCCGCGGCCCGGCGCGAGATCGAGGAGGAGACCGGCCTGCGGGTCGTGCTCGGGCCGTCGCTCGGCGTCCAGCGCTACGACGTCCGCAAGAACGGCGGGACCGTGCCGAAGCTCGTGCACTACTGGTCCGCCGAGACCCGCGGCGACGGCGAGTTCGTCCCGAACGACGAGGTCGACCGGGTCGACTGGCTCCCGGCCGACGAGGCCGCCGAGCGGCTCAGCTACCCGCGCGACGTGGACATCCTGCGGAACCTCGAGCACGCCGTACCGGTGGTCGCCACGCTGGTCGTCCTGCGGCACGCCGAGGCGATCAAGCGCAAGGACTGGGACGGCGACGACACGGACCGCCCGCTGACGGCTCACGGCCGAGTCACGGCCGAGCGTCTGGTCGACGTACTGGCTGCTCTGGGGGTGGACCGGGTCCGCAGCAGCGACGCGGAGCGGTGCGCGACGACGGTCACGCCGTACGCCGCGGCGATCGGCCGCAAGATCCACCTGCACCCGGAGATCTCCGAGCGCGGGTTCGAGGCGGACCGGCACGCGGTGAACGGGCTGGCCGGGACCGCCTGGAAGCACGGCCACGTCACCGTCGTCTGCTCGCACCGGCCGGTGCTGCCCGCGCTGGCCCGGGAGCTCGGGCTCCCGGTCGGCAAGTTCTCCCCCGGCGCGTTCGTCGTCGCGCACCTGCTCGCGGACGGCCGGGTGGCCCACGAGCGCTTCGGCGCGCCCTAGAGACTGTGACTCCGAGCGACCCCGCCAATGCAAAGAGATCGTCACAGTCGGGGTCGCCGCCGAGTGTGGCTGGCCCTGCCGGGTATGTTCCTACCGAGGAAACCGGCGCCCTACCGGGAGCCGGCGGCACGGAGAGGCCGGGACCGCACCATGACATCGATGCGCGAACTGACTCTGATCGGGATCCGGATGGAGTCGCCCAACCGGGCGCCCGTGATGATGCTGCGCGAGACCGAGGGCTACCGCTACCTGCCGATCTCGATCGGCTCGGTGGAGGCGACCGCGATCGCCTACGAGGAACAGGGGCTGCGCCCCTCCCGGCCGCTGACCCATGACCTGATGCGCGACCTGATCGAGGCGTTCGGGGTGCACATCGAGGCGGTCGAGATCGTCGAGCTGCGCGACGCGGTCTTCTACGCCGAGCTCGTGCTGGCCAACGGCGCCCGCGTCTCGGCCCGGCCGAGCGACTCGGTCGCGCTGGCGGTCAGACTCGGTACGCCGATCCGCTGCACCGAACAGGTGCTGCGCGAGGCGGGCGTGGCCACGCCCGAGGAGGAGCAGGCCGAGCTGGAACGGTTCCGCCAGTTCCTCGACGGGGTCGCGCCGGAGGACTTCTCCAGCTGAGCAGGTCGGGCGTGCGCTAACCTCTGCGTGCGCCGGCGGCAGGGGTGACCACCGGGCTTCAACCTGGGGACCCTCGATGCGTATCCGCCGTACCGTGATCGCCGCCGGCCTGGCCGTTGCCGCCGTCGCCGCGATCACCACTTCCGCCGCCGCTGCCGGCCCTACCGCACCGACCGGCGTGAAGCTCGCCTGGGCCGACGCGACCCAGCAGCAGATCCGCGTCACCTGGACGGATGCGGGCGAGGCCAACAAGGTGCAGTTCGTCGGCGAGGCGTTCGGGGCCAAGGACATCGCCAAGATCGCGGCCGACGCACCGAACGAGCTGCTTGTTCCCAGCGACAGCATCTACGGCGGCAACCGGGCGACCTTCACCGTCGCCTCGGTCGACAGCGCCGGCACGGCGGGTCCCGTGGCGAAGTCGGTCGAGTTCGACACGTCGGCGCCCGACGACGTCCCGATCACGTACGCCGACCCAAGGGCGGACGGCTCGCTGTTCGTCTCCTGGCACGATGCCGTGCCGCAGTACGACTACAACCCGAAGGACCCGTTCGACGGCCCCGGGCCGGTGCGCTACTCGATCGTGAACCTGAACGGTGGCGCCGAGACTCCGGTACCCGGCAACCTGCGGTTCGCCGTCGTCAAGGCCCGGCCGCGGCCGTACTACGTCTCCGTGCGAGCGGAGAACCTCTGGGGCCCGTCCAACACGCGCGCGTTCACCTTCGACCAGACGGCCATCACCGGTGGCGCGATCCCCAGCTCGGCGGCGTACGGGCACCTGCTGACCGTCAGTGGCACGACCGGCAACGTGCAGCAGCACATCGCGCTCCAAGCCCGGGATTCCGCGAGCAAGCCGTGGGTCACACTCACCAGCACCTACTCCGGGTTCGACGGCGTCTTCCGCCTCCAGGCGCCCTCCCCCGGCGCCCGGCAGTACAGGCTCCTGGCCCCCGCGTGGAAGCGCTCGGACGCGGCGGCCCTCGAGTACGCCACCGGCGTGACCACCTCACTGACCCGGCACTCGATCGCGACCGCCAAGTTCAGCGCGAACGTCGTCACGCTCGGCCAGAACGTCACCGCCACCCTGGCGATCGCGCCCGCGACCAACGTCCGCACCACGCTGCAGCGGTGGAACGGCAAGGCGTGGGTCGGGGTGAAGGACCTGATCCTCGCCCAGGGCAAGTCCAGCTACACGTTCAAGACGACGGCCCGCGGCACCTCGGCGTACCGGTTCTTCATCCCCAGTACGACGTACGGCGGCCGGGCGATCACCTGGACGACGTCGGCATCCCTTCCGCTGGTCGTGCGCTGATATCGGACCGTGACCAACGGGCGCTTGAAATCACTCAGCGTCACGGCTCTTAACTCAGTTCATCTGTTGTCCTTCTCACGGCACGCCAGTCGTCGCGAGCGCTACGGGAACCGTTCACCGCTCGTTCATCCGCGACGGACCAGGCAGTCACTTGGTCTCTTTACCGTCTGTGGCAGATCACAAAGTCTGAATTCCCGCAGAAGGGCAACACTCTCGTGTCCGTCAATCGCCTGCTCCGCGTCGGCACCGTCGCCGTGGCTTCCCTCGGCGTCCTCGCTCTGAGCGCCTGTGGCAGTGACCCGGAGCCGTCGGGCTCCTCGACCCCGTCAGGTTCCGACTCGGCCTCCACCGGTGGCGCCGAGTGCCCCGAGGGCACGCTGAACGCCGAGGGATCCTCGGCGCAGAAGAACGCCATCGAGGAAGTCATCGCCAAGTACAACGAGAAGTGCGCCGACGTCACGGTGAACTACAACCCGACCGGCTCCGGTGCGGGCATCAAGCAGTTCAACGCCAGCCAGGTCGACTTCGCCGGTTCCGACTCGGCGCTGAAGACCGAGGGCGCCGACGGCGGTGAGTCCGAGGCGGCCGCCGCGGCCAAGCGCTGCCAGGGCAGCCCGGCACTGAACCTGCCGATGGTCATCGGCCCGGTCGCGATCGCCTACAACGTCGACGGCGTCAGCAAGCTGATCGTCGACGGCCCGACCGCCGCGAAGATCTTCCAGGGCGTCATCAAGACCTGGAACGCGCCGGAGATCGCCAAGCTGAACCCGGGCGTCACCCTCCCGTCGGCTCCGATCGCGGTCTTCTTCCGCTCCGACGAGTCCGGCACCACCGAGAACTTCACCAAGTACCTCGAGGCGGCCGGTGGCGGCGCCTGGACCGGCAAGCCGGCCAAGAAGTGGACCGGCACCGGCGCCGGCAAGGAGAAGTCGGCCGGTGTGGCCGAGGGCGTCAAGAGCACCAAGAACTCGATCACCTACGTCGAGTGGTCCTACGCGGTCGACAACAAGCTCGGCATCGCGCAGGTCGACTCCGGCGCCGGCCCGGTCGAGCTGACCGCCGAGTCGGCCTCGAAGGCGCTGGCCGCGGCCAAGCCGGCCGGTACCGGTGCGGACCTGTCGCTGAAGCTGGACTTCGCCAGCAAGGCGGCCGGAGTCTACCCGATCATCCTGGCGACGTACGAGATCGCCTGCAGCAAGGGCCTCCCGGCCGAGAAGACCGCGCTGGTGAAGAGCTTCCTGACCTACTTCGCCAGCACCGAGGGTCAGGCCTCGCTGACCGAGCTGAACTACGCGCCGCTCCCGGAGGAGCTGCGGACCAAGGTCGACGCCGCCATCCAGGGCATCAGCTGACCTGCGAAGACCGCAGTACGTGATGCGAGCCCCGGCTTCCCTCCTACGGGCAGCCGGGGCTCGCCTCGTCACCGGAGATCCCTACCACCCCGGCGCTTGGAGCAGCACCCATGAGTAGTACAGACGGCACGGCCCCGCCCACCGGCCAGCCGCGGGACGACCAGCAGGTCGACCTGGGACCGGTCGGCCACCTCGGCGACCGGTTGTTCGCCGGCCTGGCCCGCGGGTCGGGCGCGCTGGTGGTCCTGATCGTCGCGTTCGTCGGCATCTTCCTGCTGGCGCTGGCGATCCCGGCCCTCACCAAGAACGACAGCAGCTTCCTGTTCTCCCGGATCTGGGAGCCCGGCGCGGTGCCGCCGCAGTTCGGTATCGCCGCGCTGTTCTACACCACCGTGATCAGCTCGATCATCGCGATGGCGATCGCGGTCCCGATCGCGGTCGGGGTGGCGCTGTTCACCACGTACTACGCACCGAAGCGGCTGGCCGCGCCGGTGTCGCACGCGATCGACCTGCTGGCCGCCGTACCGTCGATCATCTACGGCCTGTGGGGCATCTTGTTCTTCGCCCCGATCCTGCGGCCGGTGATCAACGGGATCGGTTCGGCGCTGGGCTGGATCCCGCTCTTCGAGAAGCCCGTCACCGACAACGTCGGCGTGGTGTTCACCGCGTCGGTCGTGCTGGCGATCATGATCCTGCCGGTCGTCACCGCGATCAGCCGGGAGATCTTCGCCCAGACGCCGGTCGCGCACCGCGAGGGCGCGCTGGCGCTCGGCTCGACCCGCTGGGAGATGATCCGGATGGCCGTCCTGCCGTACGGCCGCTCCGGTGTGGTCAGCGCCTCGATGCTGGGCCTCGGCCGAGCGCTCGGTGAGACCGTCGCCGTCCTGATCATCTTGTCGGTGCCGAACGGCAACGACCCGTGGAACTCCTCGATCTTCGCCGGCGGCGAGACGTTCGCCTCGAAGATCGCCAACAACGCCGCCGAGTTCGACACCCCGGAGAAGACCGGCGCGTACATCGCGGCCGGTCTGGTCCTGTTCGTGGTGACCTTCCTGGTCAACTCCGCCGCCCGGCTGATCGTGGCGCGCAGCGGTCCCGGTGGGAAGCGCACCCGCAAGGTCCGCCGGGTCGGCGACAAGCCGCAGAACGAAGGAGCAGGGCTGTGACGACTCTCGCGGCGAACAAGCCGGCCTACGACGGCAAGACGCTCGACCTGACCGGCAAGTCCGGCGCCCGCGCGTTCCGCAACACCCTGGCCAGCGTGCTGATCACGCTGTGCTTCCTGGTCGCGCTGATCCCGCTGATCTGGATCCTGTGGACCGTGATCAGCAAGGGCTACAGCCTGCTGCTGGACGGCGGCTGGTGGAGCGAGTCGCAGCGCGGCATCACCGTACGGCGTGAAGGCGGCGGCGCGTACCACGCGATCATGGGCACGCTGATCATGTCCCTGATCACCGCGCTGATCGCGGTCCCGATCGCCATCCTCGGCGCGATCTACCTGGTCGAGTACGGCAAGGGCACCCGGGCCGCCAAGGTGGTCAGCTTCATGATCGACATCCTGACCGGTGTCCCGTCGATCGTGGCGGCGCTGTTCATCTACGCCGTCTGGATCACGGTGTTCGGCTTCAACCGGGTCGGTTTCGCCGTCTCGCTGTCGCTGGTGCTGCTGATGCTGCCGGTCGTGCTGCGCTCCACCGAGGAGATGCTCAAGCTGGTTCCCGACGAGCTGCGCGAGGCGTCGTACGCGCTCGGGGTGCCGAAGTGGAAGACGATCCTCAAGGTGGTCGTACCGACCGCGTTCGGCGGCATCATCACCGGCGTGATGCTCGGCCTGGCCCGCGTGATGGGTGAGACCGCGCCGCTGCTGATCCTGGTCGGCTACTCCAAGAACATCAACCTGAACCCGTTCGACGGGTTCATGGGCGCGCTGCCGACGATGATCAACCAGGACCGGACCGAGCTGGCGCTGCAGCCGGCCGCGGACCGGGTCTGGGCGGCCGCGCTGACCCTGATCCTGCTCGTCCTCCTGCTCAACCTGCTGGCGCGCGTGGTCGCGCGGTTCAGCATGATCAAGTCCAAATAGTCGAGAGGTACTGAACCGAAATGGCAAAGCGCATCGAGGTCAGCGGCCTCAACGTCTACTACGGCGACTTCAAGGCCGTCGAGGACGTGTCGATGACGATCGAGCCCCGCTCGGTCACCGCGTTCATCGGCCCGTCGGGCTGCGGCAAGTCCACCTACCTGCGGACCCTGAACCGGATGCACGAGGTGATCCCCGGCGCCCGCGTCGAGGGCAAGGTGTTGCTGGACCAGCAGGACCTGTACGCCACCGGGATCGACCCGGTCGCGGTCCGCCGCGTCGTCGGCATGGTGTTCCAGCGGCCGAACCCGTTCCCGACCATGTCGATCTTCGACAACGTCGCGTCCGGCCTGAAGCTGAACGGCGTCAAGGACAAGAAGAAGCTGACCGAGGTGGTCGAGAAGTCCTTGCACGGTGCCAACCTGTGGAACGAGGTGAAGGACCGCCTCGACAAGCCGGGCGCCGGACTGTCCGGTGGTCAGCAGCAGCGGCTGTGCATCGCCCGCGCGATCGCGGTCGAGCCCGAGGTGATCCTGATGGACGAGCCGTGCTCGGCGCTGGACCCGATCTCCACGCTGGCGATCGAGGACCTGATCGAGAAGCTCAAGGACCGCTTCACCGTCGTCATCGTGACGCACAACATGCAGCAGGCGGCCCGGGTCTCGGACCAGACCGCGTTCTTCAACCTGGCCGCGACCGGCAAGCCCGGCCGGCTGATCGAGATGGGCCCGACCAAGCAGATCTTCTCCAACCCGACCGAGAAGGCGACCGAGGACTACATCACCGGCCGCTTCGGCTGAGCTGCCGTTCCTGGAAGGCGCCGCGGGCAACGACTTCGCCCGCGGCGCTTTTCGTTGCCTGGAAGGGATCTAGACCAGGTTCCGCAGTACGCCGTACAGCATCATCACGCCCAGGAACACCATCGGCACCGTGCGCGCGAACCGCGCGCCCGGACGCGGCCGGGGCAGACGGAACCAGCCGAGCCGCTCCAGCGTCCATGCCAGCAGCAGGTAACCGACCACCAGCGCGACGACCGGGAGCACCACGAACATGGGCGGGTTGTACGGCCAGGCGCGTGCCACGTCGCCCTCGAGCAGGGCAGCGGCCATCCGCGTCGTCCCGCAGAACGGGCAGTTCAGCCCGGTGACGGCGTGCAACGGGCACGGCAGGCCGATCCGTCCGCCCGACAGTCCGTTGACCGCGGCAAGTACCGCGCCGCCGGCCAGGACCGCCGCCAGGCCACGCACCCGGCGGTCCAACGGCTCGCACGTGGCGGTGCCGGGCTTGATGCCTCTAGGGTGTGCCGGATGCATGGATCCACGGTAAACCGTCTCGGTGCCCGTGATCCGGACTCTCCGGAGCGGTGCGTGGCCGGTGAGCCCCAGACTCGCTAGCCTGCAATGACTCCTCAACGAAGATCAGAAGGGATCGTCGTGAGCACTCCGACGCCACCACCGGGTTTCGACCCCCAGGACCCGAACCAGGGCAACGGGGATCAGGCACCGGACCAGCCGGGACAGTACGGTCAGCAGCCGGGCCAGTACGGCCAGCCGCCCCAGGACCAGCCCGGCGGTTACCCGGGGCAGCCGGGCCAGTACGGCCAGCAGCCTGGGTACGGTCAGCAGCCGGGCCAGCCTGGATACGGCCAGCCGGGCCAGCCGGACTACGGGCAGCAGCCCGGGCAGTACGGCCAGCAGCCGGGTCAGTACGGGCAGCCGCAGCAGCCGGGCGCGTACCCGGGTCAGCCGGGTGGCCAGTACGGCCAGCAGCAGCCGGGTCAGCCGGGTGGGTCCTCCTACCCGTCGTACCCGCAGACCGGCGCGACGCCGTACGGTCAGCAGCCCTACGGCGGCTACGGCTACGGCAACCCCGGCGGTGAGCTGGCCACCTGGCCGGTCCGCGTCGGCGCCTCGCTGATCGACGGCATCATCATCGCGATCCCGTCCTGGATCGGGAACCTGATCTCCGGCGTCGGCGACGGTGGCAGCGGGACGACGATCATCGGCCTGCTGCTGAGCCTGGTCGCGCTGGGCCTGTGGATCTACAACCGACTCGTCCTGCAGGGCCAGACCGGCCAGAGCTGGGGCAAGAAGGCCCTCGGCATCAAGCTGGTCTCCGCCGACACCGGCCAGAACGTCGGCGTGGGCAAGGCGCTGCTGCGAGAGATCACCCACATCCTGGACGCCCTGCCCTGCTACCTGGGCTACCTGTGGCCGCTGTGGGACGACAAGAAGCAGACGTTCGCGGACAAGATCAACACCACGTACGTCGTCAAGCTCTGACCTCGTACCGTCTGCGCTACCGGACGCCGTGGCCTCTACCGGCCACGGCGTTCTGCTGTCCCCGCAGGTGCTGCAGAAAGGACTGTTGTGAGCACCCCTCCGTTCGACCCGAACCGCCCGCAGGACCGGCCGCCGCAGTACCCCGTCGTACCGGGGCAGCAGCCGCAGCAGCCGGGCCAGTACGGCGGCCCGCCGTCGCCGTACCCGGGCCAGCCCGGGTACCCGAACCAGCCGGCGTACCCGAACCAGCCGGGCGGCTACGGCCCCGCCCAGCAGGGCTACAACCCGTACGGGGGTGGCGGCGGCTATGGCTACAACTACTCGTTGCCGGGCCAGCTGGCCAGCTGGGGCTCCCGGGTGCTCGCGTCGATCGTCGACTCGATCGTCCCGATCATCGTGATCGTGGTCGGCGTGATCACCGCGCTCGCGATCAGCGGTGACAGCGACGAGCTGAGCAACGCCGGCGGCGCGGCGATGGTGATCGGGTACCTCGCGTCGATCGTCTTCCAGATCTGGAACCGGGTGGTCCGGCAGGGCCGCACCGGCCAGTCGCTGGGCAAGAAGGTCGTCGGCCTCAAGGTGGTCGCCCCCGAGACCGGCGCGCTGATCGGCTTCGGCCGCAACTTCGGCCGCGAGGTCTGCGCCTTCATCTTCAACCAGTTCTGCTTCCTGAACGTGCTCTGGCCGCTGTGGGACGACAAGCACCAGACCTGGCACGACAAGGTCGCGTCGGACATCGTCATCAAGCTCTAGGGTGTGTCTCCGAGGTGCCGTGCCGAGTGCCGCGCAGTAGGCGAGAATTGGGAGACACGCCCTAGTGGGACAGCGGAAGACCCGCGCAGGTGACTGACCAGAGCACGCTGGTGAACGTGCCGATGATGAACCGCTCCGCCACGGCCTGTGGCGTGACGGAGGCCGGCTGGTCCGGACTGCGGAGCTCGGGGTACCGGGCGAGGCCCTTGATGGCCAGCACGATCGCCAGTCCCTCCGGCCAGCCGGCCACCATCGAGCCGTAGATCGCGCCGCGCTCCAGCGCACCGATCAGCGCGCCACCACGCAGCACCTCGCCGGCCTGCTGGGTCGACTGGGACCTGGTGTTGTTCCGGTCGACCAGGGACAGGACGGACGTCGTGAGCGGGCCACCACCGGCTACGGCCAGGCAGCCTGAGACCAGGAGCAGCACGTTCCACCAGCCTTCGGGCCAGCCGGTGATGCCGTCGCCGGCCAGCAGGATGATGCCGTCCGCGACCAGGCAGGCCAGCATGACGCCGTTGACCACGATCTCGCTGATCGACCCGGCCGGCAGGATCCACGCCACCACGGCAAGGATCAGCCCGACCGCGGTGAGCACCAGTACGGCGGCCGTCATGCGGCCACCCCTGAGGCAAGGAGAACGGCCGCGAGGTCAGCGGCCGTCATGCAGCGGCACCCGGTGCGAGCAGCTCGGCGGCGAGCAGCCGCCCTCGTTGTTCCTCGGCGAAGCCTGCCGCCTGGGCCCGCTGGGTCACCGCCGACTGACTGATGCCGAGCTTCACGCCGATCTCCCGGCGGGTCAGCCCTTCGGCCAGCAGGTCGGCCACCGCCCAGCCGCGCTCGCTACGGCGTCGTAGTACGGACGCCATCAGCCAGAGCACGCTCTCCACCTGGTCGGCCAGCCGCGGGTCGTCGCCGACGACGTTCACGTGGTGGGGACTCGACTTGGCCTTGGTGACGGCGGTCCGGGCGTTGAAGAACGCCGTACCGCTGCCCGCGCGCGTACTGCGCGGGAGCGGCTGCTCGACCGCGCCGATCCCCAGGCCGATGTGCCAGCTGTCGGCGCGGATCAGCTGCACGATCACCTCGACCGTCGCGCGCGCCTCGGACAGCACCCCCTGCACCTCGTCGCCCGCCGTTCGCTCGAACTTGCGCAACAGACCGATCCGGCGCGGCCGCCGGTTCAGCGTGTTCAGCAGCTCGGGTACGAGATCACTCGCGCCGCCGCTGCCCCGCTGATCTACCGTGAGAACGAAGACCACCGCCCTGCACCTCCTTCTCCGACGCAGATTAAGGCTACAGTCTTATTCACGTAGAGTGAAGGAAAAAACCTGAACCGGTTCGCCCGATCACTCCCAGTGACCGCCCCGCAGGCTCACCGATTCCCCAATTCTCCGCTCAAAACGGTCCAGTCCGCCCACCGACTCACCGCCCGACTTCACTCGGAGTCAGGATTCCCCAGCACCTGAATCCCGCCCTCGACGGCGATCGCCAGCCGAACCCCGTCCGGGTGCAGAGCAGCCACCGGCGACGGTTCGTGCTCCACACCGAAGCAGGTCTGCCGGTCGGTGACCTCGATCTCCGGCCACTCCGCCAGCACCTCGCCGGTCGCGACGGACAGCACCCGCGGGTACCCGGACAACGACACGAGATTGTTGCCCTTCCCAAGCACCGTCCCGAGCGGACGCTCGCTCCGGTACCGGTGGCCCCAAGCCGACTTGCCGAACGACCAGACCCCGAACATGCAAGGCCCCAGCACAGCCCGCTCCCCGGAGTCGTAGCCCGTGGCAACCACCACCCGATCGGCATCCAGCCAGCACCCCGAGACAACCTCGGCGACCTCCGCGACGGGCAGCACCAGGTCGCCGTCACCGTCGAGCACACCCGGTACGACGAGCGCACGGCGCAGTAGTAGCTCCGGTCGAGCTCCCGCATCAGGCGTCCGTGCTTCAGTACAAGGGCTTTGGTCCCGCGCTCGCCGTACAGGACGGCGTCAGGAGCACGTCAGCTCTCGCACAGGAACGGCGCGCGCCGGCCGCCCGAGTGGTACTCGTACGTGCGGCCGCCGGCGCTGAGGATGATGCGGCTGCCGTTGGTGAGGACCTGGGCGTACATCATTCCCGGCTGCGGGCACCCGAGGCTGCTGTCCGGCCAGGTGACCTCCTCGGAGCTGACGAGGGTGATCTCGTCGACCGGGACTCCGGCGCGTTCGGCGAGGTCTGACTTCGCCTGGTCCAACGGCGTCATGGCGGGCTCCTGTGCGGCCGGGGATGGGAGTTGCCATCGTAGGGCGGCCCCGAGCATGTTGCCCGGGGCCACCACAACGATCAGTCCGCGAGCGGCAGGTAGAGCAACTTGTCGTGCGCCTTGAAGCTCTCCGACATCTCCGCGAAGCCGGCCTCGATGGCCTCCTCGGAGTCGAGTCCCTTCTCCGCGGCGTACTTGCGGATGTCGGCCGTGATCCGCATCGAGCAGAACTTCGGGCCGCACATCGAGCAGAAGTGCGCCGTCTTCGCGGGCTCGGCCGGCAGCGTCTGGTCGTGGTACGAGCGCGCCGTGTCCGGGTCCAGCGAGAGGTTGAACTGGTCCTCCCACCGGAACTCGAACCGTGCCGTCGACAACGCGTCGTCCCAGTCCTGCGCGCCCGGGTGACCCTTGGCCAGGTCGGCCGCGTGGGCAGCGATCTTGTACGTGATCACCCCCGTCTTCACGTCGTCACGGTCCGGCAGCCCGAGGTGCTCCTTCGGCGTCACGTAGCAGAGCATCGCCGTCCCGAGCCAGCCGATCTGCGCCGCGCCGATCGCACTCGTGATGTGGTCGTACGCCGGAGCGACGTCGGTCGCGAGCGGTCCGAGGGTGTAGAACGGCGCCTCGCCGCACAGCTCTTCCTCGAGCCGCACGTTCTCCGCGATCTTGTGCATCGGGACGTGCCCGGGACCCTCGATCATCACCTGGACGTCGTGCTCCCAGGCGACCTTCGTCAGCTCGCCCAGCGTCCGCAGCTCCGCGAACTGCGCCGCGTCGTTGGCGTCCGCGATCGACCCCGGCCGCAGCCCGTCGCCGAGCGAGAACGTCACGTCGTACACGCGCAGGATCTCGCAGAGCTCCTCGAAGTGCGTGTACAGGAAGGACTCCTGGTGGTGCGCGAGACACCACGCGGCCATGATCGACCCGCCCCGCGACACGATCCCGGTGATCCGCCGCGCGGTCAGCGGCACGTACCGCAGCAGGACGCCGGCGTGCACGGTCATGTAGTCGACACCCTGCTCGCACTGCTCGATCACGGTGTCGCGGTAGACCTCCCACGACAGCTCGGTCGGGTCGCCCTTCACCTTCTCCAGCGCCTGGTAGAGCGGCACGGTGCCGATCGGGACCGGGGAGTTGCGCAGGATCCACTCGCGGGTCTCGTGGATGTTCTTGCCGGTGGACAGGTCCATCACCGTGTCCGCGCCCCAGCGACTGGCCCAGACCAGCTTCTCGACCTCTTCCTCGATCGAGCTGGTGACGGCGGAGTTGCCGATGTTCGCGTTCACCTTCACCAGGAACTTCTTGCCGATGATCATCGGCTCGGACTCCGGGTGGTTGTGGTTGGCCGGGATCACCGCGCGGCCGCGGGCCACCTCGGACCGGACCAGCTCCGGGTCGACACCCTCGCGGACCGCGATGTAGCGCATCTCCTCGGTGATCGTGCCGGCCCGGGCGTGCGCCAGCTGGGTCAGCCGGTCCCGCCCGCCGACCCAGTCCTCGCGGATCGCCGGCAGACCGGCCTGTACGTCGATCTCAGCGGCCGGGTCCGTGTAGGGCCCGGAGGTGTCGTACAGGTCGAAGTGCTCGCCGTTGGTGAGGTTCACCCGGCGTACGGGGACGCGGAGGTCGCCCCGGTAGATCTTCTCCGAGCCCGAGATCGGGCCGGTGGTGACGGTCGGGCGAACGGAGTTGTTGCCGATGGTTGTCACGATGCTGCTCCCTACGCCGGAATTACCCGGACAGGTTCGGCGGTCGGCGGCACCGGTTCGCCCAGCCCGGCCGGACCTCTCGGTCCACCGGGGGTGCGCAGTCCAGCCGCCCTCTCAGCCCGCTGCAGCGCGAGCTCCCGCGTTTCGACTTTCCGCCGCCCACGATAGCCAACCCACGGTGTACTGCGTACGGGATCCCGCGCGTCGCCGGCCTTCCACCCATCGCCACCCCCACGGAACACCGTTCGAGACCGGCGTGCCGGGTCCGCCGCCGGGGGGTTGACGCGTGATGCAAGTCCTTGACGCCGGCCGGTAGCGTCGAGCCATGCGAGACATTGTCTACCCGCCGGTGATCGCCTTCGCGAAGACCGCGTTCAAGGTGCTCGACCTGAAGTTCACGATGGTCGGCACCGAGCACGTGCCGCGGACCGGCGGGGCGGTGATCGCGCTCAACCACATCAGCTACGTCGACTTCGTGATCGGCGGCTTCGGTGCGCAGCCGAGCAAGCGGCTGGTCCGGTTCATGGCCAAGGAGGTGCTGTTCCGCAACCGGTACTCCGGGCCGCTGATGCGGGGCATGCACCACATCCCGGTCGACCGCGACGCCGGCTCGGCGTCGTACCGGCAGGCGCTGAGCTACCTGAAGAACGGCGAGATCGTCGGGGTCTTCCCGGAGGCGACGATCTCGCGGTCGTTCGAGCTGAAGGAGTTCAAGACCGGGACGGTCCGGATGGCCGCGGCGGCCGGCGTACCGGTGATCCCGATGATCCTGTGGGGCACCCAACGGATGCTGACCAAGGACCACCCGAAGGACTTCTCCCGGCACCAGAACGTCTCGATCACCGTCGGGGCGCCGATCCCGGTCACCCGTCAGGACGACGCGACGGAGGCGACCGAGCACCTGCGGACCACGATGGCCGGGATGCTCGACACGACGATCCGGGCCTACCCCGAGCAGCCGGCCGGTGCCTGGTGGCTGCCCGCCTCGTACGGCGGGGGCGCGCCGACGCCCGAGGAGGCCGAGCGCCTCGACCAGGAGGAGCTGACCAAGCGCCGTAACCGCTGACCTGGCGCGAAAGGCAGCCGCCCGGCTGTTGCGTCCGCGGACAAGACCTTGACCCCGGGCGGACTCGGGAGTACCAAGAACCTTTGATTGTCGTGCTGGACCTGGGGGGTCCCTCTCGGCGACGGTCGACGGCACCTCGCGCCACGCGGGGCGCCGGCTGACGGTTCCAGGCGGGTCGGGGGAAGGTTTGTGGTGTTCGATTCCGAGGAGTTGCACCTCTTCGAACCGGGGCGGTTGAAGGTCGCTCCTCAGATCGCGGAGGAGATCCCGGACGCCGGGGTCTTCTTCCTGTCCTGGGCGACCCAGGAGCTGCGCGCTGACCAGGCGCGCGAGATCGAGTCCGCGGTGAACGGCCGGCGCTGCACCAACGGCTGGTTCCCGCTCGGCAGCCTGAGCAGCGTCACGCTCCGCGGCTTCCGGCCGGGCCCGCTGACCTACCTGGCGCGGATGACCGCCGAGGACCCGGAGATCCTGCGCCGCTGGGCCACCCGGGCCCTGCCCGACCACGGCCGGACGGGCGAGGCGAAGCGGCGGATCGACGAGACGTCGAACCACCTGCTGCTCAGCCAGGGCCACGCGGCCGCGGCGACCTGGGTGGTCGCCGTACGGCCGCAGGCGTACCTGGACGTCGGACTGCTCGGTGACAAGCTCTACGCGACCTGGGACGCGTACCTGAACTCCCTGCGCCCCAAGGACATGGCCAAGGCCGTACGGCGCTGGAACCGCTAGCTGTGGAACTGCGGGACGATCAGGTAGAGCCCGTAGAGCACCGCCGCGACGCAGGCCAGGAAGCAGAGCCCCGCGACAGCCGTGTCCACCGGTGAGACCGACCGCTTCTCGTCCACGGCGACCGCTCGCCGCGACAGCGCCGTCACGCCGAACGCGAACAGCACCGCCACCCCGACGCCGAAGAGCAGGCTGACCACCGCGACCTGTCCGAGCGCACTCCAGTCGATGTGCATCCGCTGACTCCTCTCAGGCTGCCGGCACCGACGACGGCGGCGGCGTCGTCGTCGTACCGGGGTACTCGTTCACGTTGCCGGAGGTGACCGGCTTGCGGCGCGAGGCCATGTAGATGGCGAGCCCGGCGACGGCGGCAACCACCGCGATGATGGCCACACCGCCGTTGCCCGAGTTGGCGACGCGGCCGCTCAGCGCACCGACCACCGCAGCGGCCGGCAAGGTGAACAGCCAGGCCAGCGCCATCCGTCCGGCCACCGTCCAGCGGACCTCGGCGAGGCGCTTGCCGAGGCCGGCGCCGAGGATGCTGCCCGAGCAGACCTGCGTGGTCGACAGCGGGAAGCCCAGGTGCGACGACGCCAGCAGTACGGCGGTGGAACTGGTCTCCGCGGCGAACCCCTGCGGCGACTCGATCTCGGTCAGGCCCTTGCCCATCGTGCGGATGATCCGCCAGCCGCCCAGGTAGGTGCCCAGGGCAATCGCCAGGCCGGCCGAGCCGATCACCCACAGTGGCGGCCGGGAGCCCGGCGCGAGCGTGCCCGAGGTGATCAGCACCAGGGTGATGATGCCCATCGTCTTCTGCGCGTCACCGGTGCCGTGCGCCAGCGAGACCAGCGAGGCCGACGCGATCTGGCCGGCCCGGAACCCGTCGTCGACGGTCTTCTTCCGGCCGCGCCGGGTGATCGTGTAGGCCAGGTAGGTGCCCAGCAGCGCGATCACGCCGGCGATGATCGGCGCCGCGACGGCGGGGACGACGATCTTCTGCACGACGGTGCCGAAGTTGACCGCGCCGCTGCCGGCCGCGATCCAGGTGGCCCCGATCAGGCCGCCGAACAGCGCGTGCGACGACGAGCTCGGCAGGCCGAGGTACCAGGTCAGCAGGTTCCACAGGATCGCGCCGACCAGGCCGCCGAAGATGATCGGGACCGTCACCTTCGCGTCGTCGACCAGCCCGCTGGAGATGGTCTTGGCGACCTCGGTCGAGACGAACGCCCCGACCAGGTTCAGTACGGCGGACAGACCGACGGCGACCTTGGGTCTGAGCGCGCCGGTCGCGATGGAGGTGGCCATCGCGTTCGCGGTGTCGTGGAAGCCGTTGGTGAAGTCGAACACCAAAGCGGTGACGATCACCACGATGACGAGGAACGACAGATCCATCACGATCACATCCCGGGAGGGCGGCGTCAGGAACGCATCGGACGCTAATCCTTCCGGGTGAACCGGGCGTGAACTACTCGAGGATCCAGTGCGCCAGCCAGTAGCACGCCGCCGCCACCACGCCGGCCGCCGGGATGGTCAGCACCCAGGCGGTGACGATTCCCTTCGCGACACCCCACCGTACGGCGGACAGCCGCTTGGTCGCGCCGGCGCCCATCACCGCGGAGGTGATCGTGTGCGTGGTCGACACCGGGGCGTGCAGGCCGATCGCCATCACGTAGAGCACGGTCGCGGCGACCGCCTCGGAGGCGAAGCCGCGGGCCGGGTCCAGGTGGATGATCCGGCGGCCCAGCGTCCGCATGATCCGCCAGCCACCGGAGTAGGTGCCGAGCGAGATCGCGGTCGCGGCGGAGATCTTCACCCAGATCGGGATGCCCTGACCGGGCTGGACGTGACCGGTGCTGAGCAGGGCGAGGAACATCACGCCCATCGTCTTCTGGGCGTCCTGCAGGCCGTGCCCGAGCGCCATCGCGGCCGCGGACAGCGACTGGGCCAGGCGGAAGCCCCGGGTGGTCTTGCCGGGGTTTCTGCGCCGGAAGATCCACAGGATCGCGGTCATCAGCGCGAACGCGCCGAGGAAGCCGATCGCCGGGGACAGCACCATCGGGATGACGACCTTGTCGACGATGCCCGACCACAGCACGACGCTGGTCGAGGCCAGCCCGGCGCCGACCAGGCCGCCGATCAGCGCGTGCGACGAGGAGCTCGGCAGGCCGAAGTACCAGGTGATCAGGTTCCAGGTGATGGCACCGATCAACGCCGACAGCACGATCACCAGGCCGTGCTGGCCACTGGGGGTGACGATGATGCCCTTGCCGACGGTGTCGGCGACCTCGGTCCCGAGGAAGGCGCCGAGGAAGTTCATCACCGCTGCCATCAGCAACGCGACCCGGGGCGTCAGCGCCCGGGTCGAGACGGAGGTGGCGATCGCGTTGGCCGCGTCGTGGAAGCCGTTGGTGTAGTCGAAGATGAGCGCGATCGCGATGACCGCGATGACGAGCGCGAGCTCCACGCTCAGCTCTCCTTGACGGCGATCTGCTCGACCGTGTTCGCGACGTGCTCGAACGCGTCGACGGCGTCCTCCAGCAGGTCGATCACGGTCTTCACCTTCATCACCGTCAGCGCGTCGAACTCACCGCTGAACAGCTTGGCGATGATGCGCCGGTGCACCGCGTCACCGGTGTTCTCCAGCCGGTTGATCTCGATCCAGTACTCGGCCAGGTCCTTCATCGTGCGCAGCCGCGGCATCGTCTCCGAGGTCAGCGCGGCCATCCGCTGCAGGACCTCGATCTGCTCGGCGACCTCCGCCGGCAACGACTCCAGGTTGAACAGGTGGATCGAGTCGACGGCCTCTTCCATGAAGTCCATCACGTCGTCCAGGTCGGACGCGAGACGGTAGATGTCCTCACGGTCGAACGGCGTGACGAAGGTCGAGTTGACGCGGCGGATGATCGAGTGGGTGGTCTCGTCGGCCGCGTGCTCGGCATCCTTCATCTGGGCGGCGATCTGGTGACTGGCCGCCAGACCGGTCCCCGCCGTACTGCCGAGCAGGTCGGCCAGGATGCGGGCTCCGTCGACGAGGTGGTTGGCGGACTCGGTGAAAAGGTCGTAGAACGTCGGGTCGTTCGGACGCAGACGTAACGGCACTTCAAGCTCCGGGTGAACGAGGGACAAACCGTGAACATGCTAGGGGCAACGGACCGTTGAGCTGACATCCGTCCTGGCAAGGTACCGCGAGATTGTGAACACATTGACTCAGCGCGACCAATCCGTGACCAGCCGGTGTCAGCGAGTGACCACCGCGTAGAGGTCGAACAGCCCGACCAGCAGGACCAGACCGGCGGCCGCCTGCAGCACTCTTTCCTTGCCCAGAAAGCCCGGCGGCCGGGAGTCGGCCGCCTGCCGGTAGACCGCGCTCACGGCGGCCCAGCAGGCCAGCGCCAGGACGACGACCACGACGCCGAGCCCGGTCCGGACTCCCGACGTCCCGTGCCCGGACGCGAGCAGGAGGACCCCGTTGGCGACCAGGCCGAGGGCGGTCCGCCGCCAGGCGAGCAGCGTGCGCTCGGGCTGCAGACCGGGGTCGCGGGTCATCGCCACAGGCTGAACAGCAGGCCGACCAGCCCGACCACCACGATCGTTGCCCCGAGCATCAACGGCAGGCGGGTCACGGGCAGCCGCCCGCCCTGCCGCATCGCGGTCAGGTTCGCCTGCCAGCGGCGGAAGGCGCCCGCGGTGGTGACCAGCCCGGTGAGGACGAGCACGATGCCGATGATCCTGGCCGGCCAGCGGTCCGGGCCGAGATCGAGGAACTGGACCGCTGACAGGCCGCCGGCATAACAGGCGAGTGATGTCCGCAGGTAGGCCAGGTACGTGCGTTCGTTGGCCAGGGTGAACCGGTAGTCGGGTTCTTCCTCGGGGATCACCCGCAGCTCACCAGTGCCCGGCTCTGCTTCAGCGCGAGGACCCGGCGCACACTGGCGTCGACCTTGGCGGCGAACGCCTTGTCCTGCTGGGCCTTCGCGACCACGGCGTCGACCATCGCCGAGGTCAGCGACGCCTTCGCGGTGATCACCACGTCACCGCCCGCGGCGATGAACAGCGTCGCCCGGTCACCGGCCGGCACGGAGGCCACCTCGGCGGCGGCTCCGACGTCGTCGGTGATCACCACCCCGTCGTACTGGAGATCGCCGCGGAGCATGCCCTGGATGATGGTCGGGGAGAAGACGGCCCGGTTGGTCTTGTCGATCTTGCTGTAGGTGACGGTCGAGACCATCACCAGGTCGCTGCCCGCCTTGATCCCGGCAGCGAACGGCGCCAGGTCGGCGTCGCCGCGGACCGTGACGGAGTCGACGACACCCGAGGAGAAGTCGGTGTTGCCGCGGACCCGCCCGAGGCCCGGGAAGTGCTTGACCGACGTCATCACCCCGGCGGCGTCCATGCCCTTCACGAACGCGGTGACGTGCTCGCCGATCGGGCCCGGCGTACTGCCGTAGTTGCGGTCCAGCGCCCCGATCGGCGCGTTGTCGTCCCCGAGCGACTTCGGTACGACGTCCCCGACCGGCGCGAGGTCGAGGTTCACGCCCGCCTGCTTGAGCTGCTTGGCCCACAGGGTGGCCTGGCTGGTGAGCTTCTCCGCGGACCAACCGGCCTGGACCGTCGCGGCCGGGATCCGGTCGAAGCCGGAACCCTTGAGCCGCTGGATCTTGCCACCCTCCTGGTCCGCGGCGACGAACGGCTTGATCCCGTCGACCGTGGCCGCGGCGGTCGCGGCGGCCGTCGCCGTACGGGTGTGACTGAGGCTGCCACCGTTCCCCATCAGCAGGATGCCGCCCGGCTTACGACTCCGTACGACGGTGCGCTCGTCCGACGTCATACCGGTCGCGCTGATGCCCGTCATGATCAGCTGCGCCGCGCGCTCCCGCACGGTCAGCCCGGCCAGCTTCTGGTCGAGGCAGCCGGCCGGCGGCGTGCTGGACGGCGTACTGGGTGGCTGCGACGACGGTGTGGACGGCGGCGGAGTGTCCGTCGGCGGGATCGTCGCCGACGACGAGGGGGCCGTGCTGGGCCCTGCCGTCGGCGAGCTCGAGTCGGAGCATCCGGCCAGAAGGAGTGCGGTGGCTGTGACTGCGGCGACGCCCTGGAAAGTCTTCATCGACGCCCATTGTGACCGACAGGCCTCAGCTGGGCGCCCAGGCGGGACTGTCCTCGCTGCCACCGGAGTCGCGAACCAGGGCGGCGCAGATGTCGTGCAGCTGCTGGACCTGCTCGTCGGTCAGCGGGTCGAAGACCGCCGAACGGACCGTCTCGACATGCCCCGGCGCGGTCTCCTTCAGCTTCGCGCGGCCCGCGTCGGTGAGGATCGCGACCTGACCGCGACGGTCGGACGAGATCCCCTCACGGCGGACCCAGCCGACCTGTTCGAGCCGGTTCACCGCGTGCGAGAGACGGCTGCGGGACCCGAGGGTGGCGACGGCGAGCTCGCTCATCCGGAGCCGTCCGTCGGTGGCGTCGGAGAGCCGGACCAGGATCTCGTAGTACGTGTGCGGCATCCCGGCGTCGCGCTGCAACTGCTGCTCGATCCGCCCGTTGACCACCCGCTGCGCCGCGATGAACGCACGCCAGGCCTGCTGCTCTTGCTCGTTCAGCCACCGCGGTTCCGCCATGACCGCAGCGTAGCCATCTCGGGGTCGCTTTGCCGGGGGTTCGGCCAACGAATCAGCAGGACGGCGATCGCGCAGACGCCGATCCCGAGGACGGCGAGCAGACCGATCGTCTCGTGGAACATCAGGTAGGCCAGCACCATCGTGGTCGGCGGCACGAGGTAGAGCAGGGAGCTGACGCGGGTCGCGCCGGACAGGCGGAGGTTGACCAGGTACAGCCCCCAGCCGCCGGTGGTCGAGAGGACGACCAGCCAGACCGCGGCGCCGTAGAAACCCAGCTCGTGCGGGACGGTCATCTGCTGGGTCACGGTGGCGAAGGTCAGGAAGAGGACGCCGGAGACCAGGCTTTGCAGGCAGAGCGCGTCGAGGAGGTGGGCCTTCGGCCGGCGCTTGCGTTCGAGGCACGTACCGGCGGCGAGGCCGAGCAGTCCACCGAAGGGAAGCAGGAAGAGCAACGGTGATCCGTGGCCCAGGTCATCGGCAACGACCAGGCCGACCCCGCCGAGGCCGACCAGCAGGCCCGCCCACTGCAGCGGTGACACGCGTTCGCCGAGCAGGGGTCCGGCGACGGTGGCGATCAGGATCGGCTGGAGCGATCCGATCAGGGCGGTCAGACCGGCGGGAATGCCGTGGTCGATGCCGGTGAAGATCAGGCCCAGGTAGACGAACTGGGTCAGGAACGCCATCGCGACGTGGGTCAGCACGTCCGCGCGGCTGATCCTCGGCCGGCGGATCGCGAGGACCAGGGCGGCGACCGCGCCGGCCAGCAGGAACCGCCAGGCGAGCAGATCGACTGCCGAGCTGTACGTCGTACCCCAACGGGCGCCGATGAAGCCCGAGCTCCAGAACACGACGAACCCGGCTCCCGCCAGCAGCGGGATCATCGTGGTTCTTCGTGGAACCGGGAGGACTTCCGTAGCGGTCATGCCTCGAAGTAACCACACCGGTCGGTATACTGTCAGTATGGTCGATCAGCAGCTGAGATCCGCCCTGCTCGTGGAGCGCAACGGGACCGACGTCCCGGTCAAGCCGCTGACGCCCGCCGGGGAGCGGATCCTGTCGGCGGCGTCGACGTTGTTCTACGCCCAGGGCGTGCGCGCGGTCGGCGTCGACGCGATCGCGGACGCCGCCGAGGTGACCAAGAAGACGCTGTACGACCGGTTCGGCTCGAAGGACCGGCTGATCGCGGCGTACCTGGAACGGCGGAACCGCCAGTGGCACGCGTTCCTCGACGACCAGCTCGCCGAGCGGAAGCCCACCGGGCCCGAAGAGGTGATCCTTGCGCTGTTCGCGGCCCTGAGCGACTGGATGGAGGAGTCGCAGCGCGGCTGCGGGTTCATCAACGCGAGCGTCGAGCTGGCGGCTCCCGATCACCCCGCGATGGCGGTGATCGTCGGGCAGAAGCAGTGGATGCGGGCGGAGTTCGTCGCGCAGGCCGAGCTGGCCGGGCTCGACCAGGTGGACGAGCTCGCGGACCGGTTGCTGCTGCTGCACGAGGGAGCGCTGGTCAGCTTCCGGATCGCGGCCATGCCGCACGCGCCCGAGGTCGCTCTTCGGGCGGCCAGGGATCTGCTCGCTTCCTGGCCGCGCCGCTAGCTCTTCTTGGCGACCGTGAGGCCGACGAGCCGGGAGACGACCATCGCGACGTATCCAAGACCGGCCAACTGCTCGAGCATGACCACGGACCGCGCCCAGGACTTGATCGGGACGATGTCGCTGAGCCCCGTGCTGGACAGGGTGGTGAAGCTCAGGAACAGCAGCTCCATCCACGTCCGGTCCTGCTGCGGGTTGACCGCGGCGGTGAAGCTGCCCGGGTCGAAGGCCTGAACGACCACGAACACGTACGCGAATCCCCACGCCACCAGCGTGAACGTCGCGCCGGTCGCGTAGAGCTCGTCGACGCTGACGTCGTGGTCGGACAGCATGTACCGCAGCAGGCTGTACGCCGCGTAGAAGTAGAACGCCGCGTGGAACGCGCCGGAGATCGGCACGATCGCGTCGGTCGGGCGAAACGCGTCGACCATCGACAGGACCACCGCCGGGATGCCCAGGCAGACGCTGACCCAGGTGAGACCGGGGGTCGAGCGGACCGAGAAGACCGCCAGCACCAGGACGACGATGCCGAGCGTCTCGAACGCCACCCGCCCACCGCGCGATCCCTCCATCGCGGGATAGATCAGTACGCCGAGCAGCTGGACGACCAGCAAGATGGCCGACGGGTGCCGCCGCGCGCTAGTGAACAACGTCATCGAGGTCCTCGCGGGAGGCGATGATCGCCTTGCGCCGGGCCAGCCGGTGACTGCGCCGGATCTCGGCCTCACGCATCCGGCGCCGGTCCTCGTCGTTCTCCGGCTCGACCTGCGGTACCGCCCGCGGCTGACCGCCGGCGTCGACGGCCACGAACACCAGGTACGCCGTGGCGACGTGCACCTGCGGGCCGACCGAGTCCCAGCGGTCCGCGGTGATCCGGACCCCGATCTCCATCGAGCTGCGGCCGGTCCAGTTCACCTGGGCGGTGAAGTGCACGACGTCGCCGACCCGGACCGGGACCAGGAACTGCATCTCGTCCATCGACGCGGTCACCGCCGGACCGCCCGAGTGCCGGGCCGCGACCACGCCGGCGACCGAGTCGACCAGCGTCATGATCACGCCACCGTGCACCGTGCCGAGCAGGTTCGTCTCGTTCTGCGCCGTGATGTGCGACAACGAGAGCCGGGCCGCCGACGACGGCCGCGACGCCGGGGTGTCCGACATACCTCACACTCCTAGGACTCGACTGCGGGCAGGATAACCGCCGGGTTGTCCACAGCCCGCGAACTCGTCGCGTCCAGGCGCCCGAATCCTCGTACTTTCTTTGGCGAGGAGGTACTTCATGACCATCCAGCATCCACCGGAACGGGCTTCAGGCAACGACTCTGCCCTGGCTCCGCTGACCGGGGCGCAGGCGGCCCATCTCGTCCGGCTGTCCCTCGACGCCGCCGGCGAGCGCGGGCTGCGGGCGACCTTCGACGGGACCGACGCCCTGCTCCTGGCGCCGGGACCGCTCCTGCCCAATGTCCGATCCAGCATGGTCGCCGGTCTTGGCAACCTTGCCCGCATCGTCGCCACCGAACATCCGCACCGTTGGCCCCAACTGGTCAGCGACCACTTCGACCGCCTCGGCGAGCACCTCAGCCACGGTCCACCCGCACCACCCACCGACCCGGTCCGCGACCTCGTCGCCCGACTCGTGCCCACCAGCTCGCTCCCACCGGACTGGACGGCCGGCACGCCCGAGTTCCTGCCCGGACTACTTGCCGTACCGGCGACGCACGACGAGGGCGTCGTCACCCTCCACCTCGACCCTGCCGACTTCGGCATGACCCGTGCCGACGCTCTCGACGCGGCCTTGGCCAACCTCCGCCGTCTCCCCGACCGGCTCGAGTCCGTCGACCACGACGGCGCCACCCTCGCGGTCATCGGCGGTTCCAGCTTCGCGGCCTCGCGTGCTCTGGTCCTCGACACGGTCCTGCGCGAGACCCTTCACGTCGAGAACCCACCGCACGGCGTGCTCGTCGCCCTGCCTGCCCGCGGTCTGCTGCTCGTGCACGTCGTCACCGACCTCTCGATCCTGCCCGCCCTGGCCGTCATGCTCGGCCTCTCCCTCCGCGCCTACTCGGTCCAACCCGGCCCCCTGACTCCGTGGATCCAGTACGTCACCGGCTCGCGCTGGCGTCCCGCGACCACCCAGCCCGCGGACCTCGAGGCCATCCACCTCACGCCGGTTCTGCAAGCCCTGACGCGCACTCTCAGCTGATCCATGACCTCCACCCCTCGACCGAATGGGACAGTCGGACCATGCAGCCTTCGTCGCACTCGCACCAGCTCTTCACCCGCGCGGCAACGCACGCCGCCGCCTTCGCGACTCCCTCGCCGAACGACCCGTCAACGCTGCCAGGTCCTACCCGGAGGTCCGCGCCGACTTCCGCCGACCACTCGGTGACGAGGGCAGGCCGGCCTCCGAAGTGATCGACGAGCTGATCGCTGTCGCCGACCCCGGAATCGTCGCGAGCGCGGGCCCGCGCTACTTCGGATTCGTCGTCGGCGGCGCTCTCCCCGCCGCGACCGCGGCCGAGATCCTCGCCGCCGGCTGGGATGAGAACGCCTGGAACAGCGTGCTCTCCCCCGCCGCGGCCGCCGCCGAGCAAGCGGCCGCCGACTGGCTGAAGGAACTACTCGGACTCCCTCCGGCCGTTTCGGCCGGGTTCGCCACCGGCGCGCAGTCCGCGAACACGATCGCCCTGGCCGCCGCCCGGAACCACGTGCTCGGCCTGGCCGGCTGGGACGTCGAAGGCGACGGCCTGGCCGGAGCACCTCAGGTCCGCATCCTCGCGGGCGAGGAACGCCACGCCACGATCGACCGTTCGCTGCGACTCCTCGGCTTCGGCTCCCGCTCCCTCGAGCTCGTGCCCGCGGACTCCAACGGCGCGATCGACCTCGGCGCGTTGCGGGCCCGGCTGGCCGACCACACCGGCCCGCTGATCGTCTGTCTCCAAGCAGGCAACGTGAACACCGGTGCCGCGGACCCGCTCGGCGCTGCCTGCGATCTCGTCCACGAGCACGGCGGCTGGGTCCACGTCGATGGCGCCTTCGGTCTCTGGGCAGCGGCGAGCCCCAGCCTCCGCGACCAGGTCAGCGGTGTGGAACGCGCGGACTCGTGGGCCTGCGACGGGCACAAGTGGCTGAATCTCCCGTACGACAGCGGTTTCGTCTTCTCCGCCCATCCCGCGGCGCACGCGAACGCCCTGGCCTACAGCGCGTCGTACCTGGTCGCCTCGGGTGAACCAGAGCCAGGTGACTATGCCATCGAGTCCTCCCGCCGCGGCCGCGGGCTGGCCGTCTGGGCAGGCCTGCAGGAGTTGGGCCGCACGGGGGTTCGCGATCTCGTCGACCGCTGCTGCGGCCTGGCCCGGTCCTTCGCCGACCAGCTGAGCGCCGCTGGGTACGAGATCGGCAACGACATCGTGCTCAACCAGGTCCTCGTCTCGTTCGGCTCGGAAGACGAGACCGACCGGGTGATCGAGGAGATCCAGCGCTCCGGCGTCTGCTGGATGGGCGGTACGACGTGGCGCGGCCGGCGCTACCTGCGGATCTCCGTGTCGAACCACCTGACGACCGAGGCGGACGTCACGGTGTCGGTGCGGGCGATCATTGCCGCCGGCAATGGAACTGGGCGGCGCCACCATGAAAGGTGACACCGCCCAGGTCAGTGGTGAGCTGCGATCAGCTCATCGGGGGCATCAGGACGGTGTCGATCAGGTAGACAGTCGCGTTGGCCGTCTTCACACCGCCGCAGATCACGTTGGCGTTGTTGACCTTCAGGTTCTGACCCGAACCGGTCACGGTCAGCTCCTGCTTCTCGGCCGTCGCGTGCTTGCCGACGACCGCGGTCGCGTCGAGCTGACCCGGGACCACGTGGTAGGTCAGGATCTTGGTCAGCAGCGCACTGTCGGTCTTCAGCGTGTTGATCGTCGCGGCCGGGATCTTCGCGAACGCGGAGTCGACCGGCGCGAACACGGTGAACTCGTCGCTGTTCAACGTCGAGACCAGGTTGACCTTCGGGTTCAGCTGCCCCGACACCGAAGCGACCAGCGTCTTCAGCAGCGGGTTACCCGCAGCAGCCGAAGCAACCGGCGCGGCAGCCATACCGTCGATCGAACCAGCGCCGGTGGCGTTGGCCTTCGCGTAGTCCGCACACCCCGGGCCGACCAGACCCGACATGTTGTCAGCCGACGGCGACATGCTCGGCTCGGTCGAGGTGGACGTGGAGGCCGACGGCGTGCTACCGCTGCCGCTGTCGGCGTTGTCGTCGCCACCGCCACAGGCAGCCGTTGCGAAGAGCAACGAAACGGCGGCGGCCGAGATGGTGACGCGCTTCAGGGTGTTCGACATGACGATCGTTCTCCTTTGGATGGTGCTGCTTCGGTACTGAGAGGTGTGGTGCTGAAAAGGGTGTTGCTGGAAGTCCGTGCACATCTCGCGCGCTCGAGACCGCAGTGGAGCGGGGGCGGGCCGGCCAGTGCTTCGGCCGTCCGGCGGCATCGGTTACTCGACCATCACCACCGTGTTGTGCAGCCCGCTCGACCCGTTGGGCCGGGGCGCGGCACGATCGGAGGTCTGCACCTGTCCGGTCTTGTCGGTCGCGCGGACGGTGAGCGTGTGGTTGCCGGAGGTCGCGTCCCAGCGGAAGGTCCACTGCCGCCAGATGTCGATGCCTGCCTCGTCGGCGAGCTTCGCCTCCTGCCAGGGACCGTCGTCGACCTGGACCTCGACCTTCGCGATCCCGCGGTGCTGTGCCCAGGCGACTCCGGCGGCGACCGCAGGCCCCGGCTTGACCCGGGCGAACCCCTTGGGCACGTCGATCCGCGAGGACGTCTTGATCGGCGCCTCGACGGACCAGCCGCGGTCGGTCCAGTAGGCACTGAAGTCGTCGAACCGGGTGACCTCGAAGTCCACGATCCACTTGGTCGCGGACACGTAGCCGTAGAGGCCCGGGACGACCATCCGCACCGGGAACCCGTGCTCGAACGGCAGCGGCTCACCGTTCATGCCGACCGCGAAGATCGCGTCCCGTCCATCGGTCAGCGCGGTCAGCGGCGTGCCGATGGTGAGCCCGTCGACGCTGGTCGACTTCACCGCGTCCGCACCGGCCTGGACTCCGGCCTCGCGCAGGATCTCCGCGATCGGTACGCCGATCCAGCGGGCGTTGCCGACGTACGGGCCACCGACCTCGTTGGAGACACAGGTCAGCGTGATGTCCCGCTCGATCAGGCGTCGTTCGAGCAGATCGGCGAAGTTGAGCCGGATCTCCTGGTCGACCATGCCGTGGATGCGCAGCTCCCAGTTCCGCGGGTCGACCTTGGGAACGGTGAGCAGCGTGTCCACCCGGTAGAAAGACTTGTTGGGCGTGGTGAAGGGGCTGACGCCCGCCGCATCCGCGGCTGCTCCGGCCGGCAGAGCCTTCGCCCGGCTGGCCGGGACCGGCAGCCGGATCCCGCGCCGAGTCGCTTCGTCGACGCCACCCGGCAGCACCCGAGAAGCCACCCCACCGGCGGCACCGGCCGCCCCCAGGGCGAGCGTGGTCACCAAGAACTTCCGCCGATCGAAGCCGGCGGGCGCCTCGGCCTCAGGCTGCGCAGTCTTCCCACGGAGCCGGTAGCCGCGGGTCCGCAGCACCAGGTACATCCCGACAGTTGCCACCAGCAACGTGATGACACCCGGAAGCACCCGCACCACCGCGTTGGACGCCAACGACCGCCCGGTCGCCGCGGCGAGAATCGCCAACAGCCCCAGGAGAACCGTCATCCCCAACGCGACCCGGGGCCGCTTCGCCCCGACCGCACCGGCCACGAGCGCGAACACCGCGACCGCGACCAGCACTCCACCCACAAGAATCGGCTTGTCCGCGGTGCCGAGGTTCTTCACCGCCCAGTCCTTGGCCGGTCCAGGTGCGAGGTCGATCAGCTGAGTCCCGACCCCGACCACCGGCGACGTCCCGCCGGCGAGAGCGGCCGTCAGCTCGCCGAGGCCAAGACCGGCCGCGGCGGCGAGCAAGCCACCCAACGCTGCAGGGATCCGCTGATGCGAAGTCATGCCCGGACTTCGGACCCGTTCCGCCGCCGGATGGGTTGCCACCGGAGAAAACTTCGAGCCATCGCCGAACCGCTGACCGAGATCCCCTTACTGATCAAGGGTTCTCTGACCGGTCAGGCTGTTTCCCCCGGACTCCCGCGCCCAGGAGTCCGCTCAGTCGGCGGGTTGGTAGTGCCCGGGCCAGTCGTCGTAGCGGATGCGGGTGATGTCCAGCACCTCGCCGATCGTCGACCACTCGTTCTGGCCCAGGCGGGCGAGTGGGCGGAGGCGGTTGATGTCGGGGTGGTCGCCGTCCATCACCTCGGCGGCGACGGCCAGGTGACGCACTTGCCCGATGACCACCGTGGAGTCGCCGAGCTCGAGGGTGGTGTGCAGCGTGCACTCGATGGCCACCGGGGACTCGGCGACCCTCGGGACCGCGATCGTCTTCGAGGGCTCAGTGGTCAGACCCACCGCTTCGAACTCCGAGATGCCCGCGGGGAAGTTGGTACCGGTGGCGTTGACCTGCTCGAACAGCGGCTCGGTGGCGAAGTTCACCACGAACTCGCGGGTCGCCTCGACGTTGTTCAGGCTGTCCTTGCGGCCGACCGAGGTGAACTGCACCATCGGCGGCCGGACGCAGGACACGGTGAAGAACGAGTGCGGCGCCAGGTTCAGCACGCCGTCCGCCGAGACCGACGACACCCAGGCGATCGGCCGCGGCACCACCACCGAGTTCAGCGCCGCGTAGAACTCCCTGCCACCGACGATCTCCGGATCCAGATCAACTCGCACCCCGCCAGTATCGCGCCCGAAAACCAGTGGGCCCGCACCGGACTCCCCCGCAGACTGGCACCGATGACTCCGATCCAGACCGCGGCACGAGCAATCGCCACCGCACACAGCGTCGACCCCGACGACCTCACCGAACTCCCCGGCGGCGTCGCCAACCACGTCTTCCGCCTCGGTCCGACACTGATCCTGAGAATCCCCCGGTCCCACGACTTCACCGCCGACCTCCACAAGGAGATCACTGTCATCCCGGCCGCTCGCCGCGCGGGCGTCCGAACACCTGCCATCGTGGCCCAAGGCATCATCCCCGTCGACGGCATCCCCACGCCGTACGTCGTGATGGACCGGGTCGACGGCACCGACCTGGTCACCCGGCCCGGAACCTCCATCTGGCCAGACCTCGGCCGAGAGGTCGCGCTGCTCCACCAGGTTCGTCAGCCCGGGCCGAGCGGCGCCTCCGCCTCCGCCTCCGCCTCCGCCTCCGCCTCCGCCTCCGCCTCTGGCAGGCTGCCCGAAGGCTCCGACACCGACAACTCGTCATCGATGGAACTGCCCGGCGTGCCGGAGGACTCCGGTACCGGCCGGGGCTCTGCCGACGAGCTGGTGGACGGCGGGTATCTCGATCCTGAGACAGGCCAGTGGCTCAGTTCCTGGATGGACGAGCTGCGCGGGCGGTTCGACGAGAGCTCGCCGAAGGTTCTGCTGCACGGGGACCTGGCTCCGCAGAACCTGATGGTCGACGACGCCGGGCGGTTCGCGGCGCTGATCGACTGGGGAGACGCGGCCTGGGGACCGCGCGGGATGGAGTTCGCCAAGCTCCGGCTGGAGGACGTCGCGCGGGTGCTGCCGGCGTACAAGGAGGTCGCGGACGTGCGGTTCGGGCCCGGCGAGCTGGAGGCGGCGGTGCTCTGGTTCCACCTGCAGTGGGGACTGTCGAACCTGACCGGCCCGCCGCGCCCCGGCGAGCGGCACTGGACGGCGCCGCCCGCCAGCCGGATGCTGGGAGTGCTCCGCTTCCTGACCTCGGGCCCACCCACGCCCTGGGACGAGCTGATCAAGAAGGTGGATCTCTGGGTCTGATCGACGCCGGTTGTACTGAAATACAAGGGGTTCGCGGACTTGTCACGACATGGTGCAGACTGAGAATCGTGACTGACTACACAGCAGCTGAGAACCGGTACGACGACCAGATGGCCTATCGGCGGACGGGACGCAGCGGCCTGCAGCTGCCGGCCATCTCGCTGGGTCTGTGGCACAACTTCGGTGACGACAAGCCGTTCGCGACGCAGCGCGACATCCTGCGCCGGGCGTTCGACCTTGGCGTCACCCACTTCGACCTGGCGAACAACTACGGCCCGCCGTACGGCTCGGCGGAGACCAACTTCGGTACGCACTTCGCCCGGGACTTCGCGAAGTACCGCGACGAGCTGATCCTGTCGACCAAGGCCGGGTACGACATGTGGCCGGGCCCGTACGGTCAGGGCGGCGGCTCGCGCAAGTACCTGCTCGCCTCGCTCGACCAGTCGCTGGACCGGATGGGCCTGGACTACGTCGACATCTTCTACTCGCACCGCTTCGACCCCGACACCCCGCTCGAGGAGACGATGGGCGCGCTCGACTCGGCCGTCCGCTCCGGCAAGGCGCTGTACGCCGGCATCTCGTCGTACTCGGCCGAGAAGACCCGCGAGGCGGCCGCGATCCTGGCCGACCTCGGCACGCCGCTGCTGATCCACCAGCCGTCGTACTCGATGCTGAACCGCTGGATCGAGGAGGACCTGCTCGACGCCGTCGGCGACCTCGGCGTCGGCGTGATCGCGTTCTCCCCGCTGGCCCAGGGCATGCTCACCGACCGCTACCTCGACGGCGTCCCCGCCGACTCCCGCGCCGCCCAGGGCAAGTCCCTGAGCACCGACATGCTCACCGAGGAAACCCTCAAGCACGTCCGAGCCCTCAACGAGATCGCCAAGCAGCGCGGCCAGTCGGTAGCCCAGCTGGCCCTCGCCTGGACCCTGCGCGACGACCGAGTCACCAGCGCCCTGATCGGCGCCTCCAGCGTCGCCCAGCTGGAGGACAACCTGGCCACCGTCAAGAACCTGAAGTTCACCCAGGAAGAGCTCGACGCCATCGACGCCGACGCCGTAGAAGCCGGCATCAACCTCTGGAAGAAGAGCTCGGACAACTGACCAAGAGCCCGCCTGCGCCGGATGTCCGCAGGCGGGCGGCGGCCTACCCGCCACAGCACCCACCGACCAGCGGGGGCACCGGGCACAACCCGGTGCCCCCGCTGTCTGCCGCCTCGGGCTTGCGCCCGGCTCGGCTTGAGCCGTCTTGGGCCCGGCTCGGGGCGGTGTGGGTGTGCGGGGCGGTGTAGGTGGTGCGGGGCGGTGTAGGTGGTGCGGGGCGGTGTAGGTGGTGCGGGGCGGTGTAGGTGGTGCGGGGCGGTGTAGGTGGG
>NZ_JBNCLH010000004.1:398410-692480 GCF_049844575.1 Kribbella sp. DT2
TGCGGGGCGGTGTGGGTGGTGCGGGGCTGGCTTACGGTGTGCTCACGGGGTGTGGTGGTGCGGTTGCGTGTGGTGGGGAGGGGGCGCAGTCTGGGGACAACCCCAGGAGGTGGTTCTGATGACCGCTTCGACGCTTGAAGTGGCGCTGAGTTACGAGCACGGGAAGATTCGTGAGCTGGCGGGGCCGGCGCACGAGGTGGATGCGGGGCTTCCGCATCGGCGGCACGAGACGGACTGGTTCTACGCGATCGCGGCGCAGCATCTGGCGGCGGCTGAGGACGTGTTGCTGCCGAGGGTGCGGCGGTTGCCGGACGGGCGGTACCTGGTGGCCGCGTACGTCGGGAACGCCAAGCAGCTGGAGCGGTCGCTGCGGTTCCTGAAGGCGCGGCAGTACGGCGACAGCCGGGTGCTGCACCTGCGGCCGGACGACGTGTGGCAGGTGATCGACCGTCAGTTCGACGAGCACGAGCAGCTGGAAGCGGACTACAGCCGGCAGCTCAGTGAGTCGATGGATGGTGAGGCTGTCAGCGCCCTGACCGAGAAGCTGCTGAGTGCGGAAGAGGTCGCGCCGACGCGGGCGCACCCGTTCTCGCCGCACACCGGGATGGCCGGGCGGATGGCGCACCGGATGTGGCGCGTCGCGGACACGGCGTGGGACAGCGCCGAGGGGCGCGTCGTACCGACGAACTACCACGCGCATCCCAAGCGGGACTCGGCGCTGTCGCACTATCTGCGTGGCGCCAAGATCCCGGAGTCGCTCGACCGGGACCAGGCCATCACCTAGCCCCACCGAATCGGCCTGGAGCCGACGGCGGTAGGGACCTCGCGCAGTAAACGGGGACCTCGGACAGGTCACAGCTTGTCCGAGGTCCCCGTTGGGTGTCCGAGGTCCCGAGTGCCTGCGGAGGAGAGCGTCGGTGTACGCCGGGGCTGGTGGCCGGGGCGAGGCGCCGAGAGCGGGGCCGGGTGGATGGCGGACAGGCGCGGGTCGGGCACATCTCGAAGGCCTGGAGGCCGGGGAACGAGCTCGGGCCGCGCACTCCCGCAAGCAGGTGGCCGGACCGACCCGTGGGATGCCTCCCTTGGATCGGTCCGGCCGGTGCCCCTGCCACTGCGCCTGGATGTGGCGGGGGCGGTCCCTCCTCCACAGCGCCTGGAGGTGGAGGAGGGGGTGGTTCCCGCCCCCGCCGCGCCTACGGACAGGGGGTGGGACCGGCGCCCTCCCCCGCTGCGCCTGGTGTGCGGGGGTGAGCGAGTTGTGGAGTTATTTGAGCGCGTCGAGCGCCTTCTTCGAGCCGGGGTGGAGCGGGACGGGGTCGGTCTGGGCTGCGGTGTCCAGAGTGATGTCCTTGGCTGCCGCGTTCACCTGGACCAGGGCGTCCTTGTTGTCGAAGATCACCTTGGTGAGCTTCTCGGCCAGATCGTCCGGCATGTCCTTGCGGACCAGCAGCACGTTCGGAACGATGATCGTCTTCACGTCGCCCGGCTGCTTGTACGCCGCTGCCGGGATCGAGCCCTCGGCGTAAACGGTGCCGTACTTGGTGTTCAGCGCGGGCAGCAGGTCCGTGATCGGGATCAGCTTGACGCCCTTGCCGAGGCTCGTGGTCAGGTCGGTGATGCCACCGGTGGGGATGCCGCCGGACCAGACCAGCGCGTCGATCGAGCCGCTCTTCATCGCGTCCACCGACTCGGGCAGGCCGAGCCGCTGCGCGGTGACATCCTTCGCCGGGTCCAGTCCGGCCGCCTCGAGCAGCCGCCGGGCGATCACCTCGGTGCCCGAGTTCGGCGAGCCGGTCGAGACCCGCTTGCCCTTCAGGTCGGCGAACTTGGTGATCCCGGCCGACGCCCGGACCGCGACCTGCGTGTAGTTCGGGTAGAGCCGGGTCAGCGCGACCACGTCCTGCGGCGCGTTGAAGCTGTTCTCGCCCTTGACCGCGTCGGCGGCGGTGTCGCCGAGCGAGAAGGCGATGTCGTAGTTGCCGGCGACCAGGCCCTGCACGTTCTGCACCGACGCGCCGGTCTCGCTGGCGGTGGCCCGGTACCCCTCGACCTTGTCGGAGATGACCGAGGCGAGCGCCCCGCCGAGCTGGTAGTACACGCCGGTGGTGTTGCCGGTGGCAATCGTCAGCCGGCCGCCGTCGGTTCCGGCACCGGCCTCGGGCTCACGCTGCCCACCACAGGCCACCAACGACACGGCGGCAACGAGCGCGAGTACGGCGGCGGGGAGGCGTCGGGTTCTCATGAGGTGACGGATCCTTCCGGTTGTCCGGCCTGGCGTTGCCGCCGGACCAGGTTGATGACGACGGCAACAAGTAGCAAACCGATTCCGGCAGCGATGGTTACGGGCGCCAGGTACAGCAGCAGCAGCGCGGCCGGGACGCACAGCGCCCGCTCGACCCAGCTGGTGGCGACCAGGATCCAGCCGCCGGTGACCACGGCCAGCGCCGCGACCGCCAGCATCGACACCGCGAGCGTCCACAGCATGCCGACGAACGATCCCTGACCGAGCAGGTGCGCACCGTTCTCGGTCAGGACGAAGGCGAACGGCACCAGGAAGGCCGGCAGCGTGTACTTCCAGGACTGCCACATCGTGGCCATCGTCCGGCCGCCGGTGATCGCGGAGGTGGCCACGGCGGCCAGCGCGGTCGGCGGCGACACCTCGGACAGGACGGCGTAGTAGAAGATGAACATGTAGGCCTCGGCCGGCGTGACGCCGAGCTGCACCAGGGCCGGCGCGATGATCACCGCGGCGATGATGAACGACGCCGTGACCGGGACGGCCAGGCCGAGGATCAGGACGGCGATCGCCGACAGCGCGACGGTCAGGATCAGGACGACGGTCGGGTTGTCGGTGACGCCGCGCCCGGCCTCGACGATGATCTCGGCCAGGTTGAGCCCGAGACCGGTCTGGGTGGTGACCGCGACGATCACGCCGGCGGTCGCGCAGGTGGCCGCCACGGGCAGCACCGAACGGGTGCCCTGGGCAAGCGCTTTGAACAGCGGCCCGGCGGTGAGCCGGTGCTCGCGGTCGAGGAAGGACAGCACGATCTGCAGCAGCACGGCGTACACGACGGCCTTGAACGGCGGGACGTCGACCGCCATGAAGGCGATGATCACGAACAGCGAGAGGAAGTGGTAGCTGAACCGCAGCAGCAGCTTGCGCGCGGACAGCGTCGAGGTCTCGCCCGAGGTGGTGCCGTGCCGGCGGGCGTCGATCTCGATCGCGAGCAGGATGCCGAGGTAGTACAGGATCGTCGGGATCACCGCGTAGCCGAGCACGGTCAGGTACGAGACCTGGAGGAACTCGGCGATGATGAACGCGGCGGCGCCGAGCGTCGGCGGGGACAGGATCGCACCGATGCCGGCGGCGGCGAGCATTCCACCTGCCGGTTCGGGCGGGTAGCCCGCGCGGCGCAGGATCGGCCAGGAGACCGTCCCGAGCGAGACGGCGGTCGCCGTACCGGAGCCGGAGACGCTGCCGAGCAGGAAGCCGGCCAGCGTCACGGTCCGGCCGGGTGCGGTCTTGCTGCGCTTGAACGCGGCGAAGGACAGGTCGATGAAGAACTTGCCGGCGCCGGAGTAGTCGAGCACGGCGCCGTAGATGGTGAACAGCACGATGTAGCTGGCGGCGACGCCGAGCGGGGTGCCGTAGAAGCCGGCCGTGCCCATCGTGAACTGCGCGATGATCGCGTCGAAGTTGAAGCCCTGGTGCGCCAGCGACCACGTGTAGGGCAGGTAGCCGCCGTAGTACGCGTAGGCGATGAACAGCAGGCTGAAGGCCGGCAGCACCCAGCCCGTCGTACGGCGGCAGGCTTCGAGCAGCAGGACCAGCAGCAGCGCGCCGACCAGCACATCCGTGCCCGTCGGCGCCTGACGACGCTCGAGGAAGCCGTCGAAGTCGAGCAGCGGGTAGAGACAGACCACCAGCGCGATCACGGCCAGCGCCCAGTCCAGGACGCCCGGGTCGTCGTGCGTCCGGCCCTTGAACGGGTTCAGGAACGCCGGGACCTTCCAGCCCCGATAGCACAACAAAGTGATCGGGAGGACCGCTGCGAGAAAGATCACTAAGTAGTACTGCGTGCCGGCCGACAACGGGAAGAACACCTGGAGCAGCACACCCACGCTGACGACGGCGCACCAGACCGAGATCACCAGGTCCAGGGCAGGCCGCAGCCGCCGAGCGGGCTTCTCCTGCTCGTACTCGGCCAGTTCTGCGTCGGAGAGCGCAGCGGTGCCGCCCCCCGTACCAACACCCACAGTCATTGTCCGGTTCCCTCCCGTGGTCGGAGACTAGTGTCGCCGACCACGGCGTGGAGTCACGTGATTACGTCTTTACCAAGATCTGACACATGTGAGCGTCTCCTGCCCTACGATCACGGCATGAGCGGCGCCGTCAGGATTTTGTTGGTCGAAGACGATCTCGATATCGCCAATGCTCTGATACCTGCGTTGCGCCGGTACGGGCTGATGGTGACGCACGTCCGGACGGCGGCCGACGCACTGGCCGCGGACCCGGGCGACCTCGTGCTGCTCGACCTCGGGCTGCCCGACGGCGACGGCATCAACGTGTGCCGCCAGATCCGTACGGTGTCCGACGTACCGGTGATCGCGGTGACCGCCCGCGGCGAGGCCGCCGACCGGGTCCGTGGCCTGCGCAGCGGCGCCGACGACTACGTGGTGAAGCCGTTCGCGATCTCGGAGCTGCTGGCCCGCATCGACGCGGTGCTGCGGCGGACCGGACTGCTCCAACCTCGCCCCCGGGTGACCGTGGGCGACCTGACCGTGGACATCGAGGCCCGCACCGTCCAGGTCGCCGACAAGCCCATCAGCCTGACCCGCAAGGAGTTCGACGTGCTAGCTGTGCTGGCCGCGCACCACGGCCGGGTGGTGCCGCGCGAGCAGGTCGCGCTGTACGCCTGGCAGTCCGTCTTCGAAGCGTCGTCGCGGACCATGGACGTCCACGTCGCCAGCCTGCGGGCCAAGCTCGGGCGTCCGGAGCTGGTGCAGACCATCCGCGGTGTCGGCTACCGCCTCGGTTCGGACTGACCGTTGCGCCGTCGCCTGCTGCAGTCCCTCGTCCCCCTGGTCGCGATCCTGGCGATCGTCGCCGCCGTCCCGCTGGCCAACTTCATCGCCACCACCACCACGCGCAACCTGTTCCTGTCCCGCAGCAACGACGCCGACTGGTTCGCCACGATGGCCGAGTCGCCGCTGCAGTCGGGTGACATCGCCACGCTGCGCGAGCTGGCCGTGCGCTACCACGAGCTCTACAACACGCCGGTGTTCGTCGTCGACGTCGACCGCCGGGTGGTCGCCACCTCGCGGTCCGGGGTCGACGTGAAGGAGCCGGACATCAAGCTTGTCCTGGACAGCACGCTGGCCGGCCGGCTGCCGGCGGAGCCCTCGTCGCTGTGGCCGTGGCAGTCCGGCGAGATGGTCGTATCCCGCCCGGTGGTCAACAACGGCCGGGTGCTCGGTGCCTCGGTGCTCCGTGTCCCGACCGAGAGCGGTCGCCAGGACGTCCAGAACGGCCTGCTCCTGCTGCTCGGCGGCCTGCTGATCGCGGTCGGAGCTGTTGTCATCGGCATCGTTCGCCCGGTCACCCGCTGGGTGCTCCGGCCGCTGAACGACCTCGACAACGCCACCCACCAGGTCACCCGCGGCGCGCTCGACACCCGGGTGTCGACCGACGGCCGCGCCCCGGAGCTGCGCCGCCTCGGCGACAGCTTCAACTCGATGGCGCTCAGCCTGCACCAGGCGCGGCAGCGTGAGCGCGAGTTCGTCGCCGACGCGTCGCACCAGCTCCGGACGCCGTTGACCTCGGCCCGGATCCACATCGAGGGTCTGTCCCGGCTGTCGCCGACGGCGCGGTTCGCGCTCAGCGACATCGACCGGCTGGGCCGCATCGTCCAGCGGCTGTCCCGCCTGGCGGGCTCTGACCGCCCTGGGGACGTCGAGGGCAGCGAGGCCCCGCTGGACCTCGCGCAGGCCGTCAAGGAGCGTCTGGTCGGCTGGAAGGCCGTGTACGCCGCCGACGACCTGGAGCTGATCATCGGCGAGATGGTCCCGGGCGGTGTCGCGGCCGAGCTCGAGGTGGACGACATCCTCGACGTACTGCTCGACAACGCCAGCAAGTACGGCGCACCGCCGGTCGAGGTCTCGGTCACGCGGGACGGCACCGAGGTCGTGATGTCGGTCCGCGACCACGGGCTCGGGCTCGGCTCGCGCGACCTGAAGAAGGTCGGCGAGCGGTTCTGGCGCAGCGCCCACCACCGGGAGATGCCCGGCACCGGGCTCGGTCTGGCGATCGTCCGCTCGGAGGCCGCCCGCGTCGGCGGCCGGGTGGTCGCCCGCCCGCCGATCGGTGGCGGTCTGGTGATCGAGGTCAGGGTCCCGTTGCTCGAGGACTACGAGGACTGAGACCCGCGGACACGCAAAGGGTGGTGGAGGCCGTTGCCTCCACCACCTTTTTTCGTCGTACGGGTCAGACGTGGTTTTCCTTGTACCAGCGCTCGGCGGCCGGGTGCAGCGGGATCGGCATCGTGGCGATCGCGGACCGGGCGTCCAGCGAGCCCGCCTCGGGGTGGATCGCCATCAGGTCGGCCTGCCGGCGGAACATCGTGCTCAGCGTCCACCAGGCCCAGGCGTCGGACAGGTTCTTGCGGGCCAGCAGGTAGTTCGGTACGGCGAGCGTCGGCACCGAGGTCGACAGCTGGTACACCGACGGCGGGATCGACGACAGCACGTAGCCGCCGAAGCGCTTGCTGGCGATCTCCTCCGCGGTGGTCCCGATGTCGACCAGCTTGAACCCGATGGTCTTCTGCAGGTCCAGGATCGGCTTGGTCGGCAGGCCACCGCTCCAGATCAGCGCGTCGATGCCCTTCTGGCTGTTGGTGACCCGGTCGACCAGGCCCTTCACGGCCTCCTCCAGACCGAGCGTCTTCGGGATCACCCTGATCCCGGCGGTCTGCAAAATCCGGTTCGCGACCACCCGGGTGCCGGAGTTGACCGGCCCGACGCTGACGATCTTGCCGTCGAGGTCGGCCAGCGTCTCGATCTGCGACGAGGTCGGCACCACCACGTGCACGTAGTTGTCGTAGGTCCGGGCCAGCGCCTCGAACCTCTTCAGCGCCCCGGACTTGAACGCCGTTCCCGGCGTCCCCTCCCAGGCGTCCAGCGCCGAGTCGGACAGGCTGAAGCCGATGTCAGCCCTCCCGGCGGCGAGCATCCGCAGGTTCTCGACCGAGCCCTCGGTCATCACCGGCGTCATCTGTACGCCGGTCTGCTCGGTGACCAGCTTCGCCAGGCCGGCGCCGTACACGGCGTACACACCGCCCTCGTTGCCGGTGGCGAACTTGGCGGGGCCGGCGGGGGCCGGCTCGTCGGAGCGGCCACGCGAACAGCCCGGGAGGAGCAGGGACCCGGCGGCCGCGGCCCCCAGGCCCAGCGTGTGGCGGCGGGTCAGCAGGCGGGGACGATCCATGAGGGACAACTTAGTCGGGCCTGGGGTACCGACGCCATCGCGGTCGGTGAGGGCTTGCGTCTGGACGGGCGTGGCCTAGATGTGACAGCGTTGTCAACACAGTCGGCCTGGACGGCCGCGGAACCCCTGTCAGCGGAGGATGATTTCGTGCACGACGACCGACAACTGATCGAGGAGCGGCTCAAGCGCGCCCTGCGGGAGCGGATCCGCCCCGCGGTCTACGGCGCCTCCGTCCCGCTGGCCATCGAGGTCTGGCACGCGCCTGGTGAGCCCGTCTCCCCCGCCGAGGCGCTGGCCCAGACCTTCGAGCCGGCCGAGATCGGCCTGCCCTGGGGCCCCGCCTGGGGCACCGCGTGGTTCAAGTTCAGCGGCGACGTCCCGGCCGAGTGGGCCGGTTCCGAGGTGGAGGCCGTGATCGACCTCGGCTTCAGCGGCGGCCCGGGCTTCTCGGCCGAGGGCCTGGTCCACACCACGTCCGGCGTACCGCTGAAGGGTCTGCACCCGCGGCAGACCTACGCGCCGCTGTCGATCCTCGGCCCGGACGGTACGGCGGCCTCGCCCGGCGACCGGATCGAGTTCTACGTCGAGGGCGCCGCGAACCCGGAGATCCCGCTCGACAACGCCGACGCGAAGGTCGACATCGGCGCCAAGCGCGGCGAGACCCCGATCTACCAGCTGACCCGCGCCGACCTGGCCGTGTTCAACGCCGAGGTGTGGGACCTGATCCTGGACCTGGAGGCGCTGGACGGCCTGCAGAAGGAGCTGTCCCCGCAGGAGCCGCGCCGCCGGGAGATCCTGCGCGCGCTCAGCCGGGCCCTGGACGCCCTGGACTACGAGGACGTCGCCGGCACCGCCTCCGACGCCCGTGCGCAGCTCACCGACGTACTGAGCCGTCCGGCGCACGCGAGCGCGCACCAGCTCTCCGCGGTCGGCCACGCGCACATCGACTCGGCCTGGCTCTGGCCGCTACGCGAGACCCGCCGCAAGGTCGCCCGGACCGTCTCCAACGTCGCCACGCTGGCGGAGGAGTACCCGGAGCTGGTCTTCGCCTTCTCGCAGGCCCAGCAGCACGCCTGGGTCAAGGACAACTACCCCGAGGTCTGGGAGCGGCTGAAGAAGGCCGTTGCCGACGGCACCATCGTCCCGGTCGGTGGCATGTGGGTCGAGTCCGACACCAACCTGCCCGGTGGCGAGGCGCTGGCCCGGCAGTTCGTGCACGGCAAGCGGTTCTTCCTGGACGAGTACGGGATCGACACCCAGGAGGTCTGGCTGCCGGACTCGTTCGGCTACACCGCCGCGCTGCCGCAGCTGGTCAAGCTGTCCGGCTCGAAGTGGTTCCTGACCCAGAAGATCTCCTGGAACAAGGAGAACCGCTTCCCGCACCACACCTTCAACTGGGAGGGTCTGGACGGGACGCGGATCTTCACCCACTTCCCGCCGATCGACACCTACAACTCCGACCTGTCCGGCCGCGAGCTCGCGCACGCCCAGCGCAACTTCCAGGAGAACGGCGCCGCGACCCGCTCGCTGGTGCCGTTCGGGTACGGCGACGGCGGTGGCGGCCCCACCCGTGAGTTCGTCGCGACCGCCCGCCGGGTGGCCAACCTGGAGTCCTCGCCGCGGGTGACGATCGAGTCGCCGACCGAGTTCTTCAGCGCCGCCGAGGAGGAGTACGGCGAGCACGCGCCGGTCTGGTCCGGCGAGCTCTACCTGGAGATCCACCGGGCGACGTACACCTCGCAGGCCAAGACCAAGCAGGGCAACCGGCGCAGCGAGCACCTGCTCCGCGAGGCCGAGCTGTGGTCGGCCGCCGCGGTGGTCGCGGGCAAGCTCGACGCCTACCCGTACGAGGACCTGGACCGGATCTGGAAGGCCGTGCTGCTGAACCAGTTCCACGACATCCTGCCCGGCTCCTCGATCTCGTGGGTGCACCGCGAGGCCGAGGCGACGTACGCGCGGCTGGCCGAGGAGCTCGAGGCGATCATCGGCAAGGCCCAGCAGGCGCTGGCCGGCGCCGGTGACGCGCAGATCGTCTTCAACGCGGCACCGCACACCCGTGGTGGCGTGGCCGGGCTCGGCGCGGGCATCGCGGCCGGCGAGGGCCAGGCGGCGACGGTCGACGGCAACGTGCTCGACAACGGCCTGATCCGGGTCACCGTCGACGAGCGCGGCCTGATCACCTCCCTGTACGACGTGGCCGCCGACCGCGAGGTCGTTGCCCCCGGCACCGCGGCGAACCTGCTGCAGCTGCACGTCGACACCCCGAACCACTGGGACGCCTGGGACGTCGACTCGTTCTACAAGAACAACGTCCGCGACGTCACCGAGGTCGACAGCGTCGACTTCAGCACCGCCGACGGCGTCGCGACCGTGGTCGTCAAGCGGTCCTTCAACCGCTCGACCGTCACCCAGACGCTGCGGTTGCGGCCGGGCACCAGGCGGGTCGACATCGAGACCGCGATGGACTGGCACGAGTCGGAGAAGTTCCTCAAGGCGGCGTACCCGGTCGACGTGCACGCCGACCGGTCGGCCTCGGAGACCCAGTTCGGGCACATCTTCCGGCCGACCCACACCAACACCTCGTGGGACGCGGCGAAGTTCGAGATCGCGGCGCACCGCTGGGTGCACGTCGGTGAGCCCGGCTACGGCGTTGCCGTGGTCAACGACTCGACGTACGGGCACGACGTCAACCGGACCTCGCGGGAGGACGGTGGCACCACGACCACCATCCGTACGTCGCTGATCCGGGCGCCGCGCTTCCCCGACCCGAAGACCGACCAGGGCCTGCACGTGGTCAACCACGCGCTGGTGGTCGGCGCCGGGATCCCCGAGGCGATCGAGGAGGGCTACCGGATCAACCTGCCGGAGCGCGTCGTCACCGGTGCCGAGGGTGTCGCGCCGCTGGTCGAGGTGAGCAACGGCAACGTGATCGTCGAGGCCGTCAAGCTGGCCGACGACCGGTCCGGCGACGTCGTCGTCCGGCTGTACGAGTCGAGCGGCGGCAAGTCGCGGGCGACCGTGACGCCGGGCTTCGCGGCCGGTTCGGTGACCGAGGTCGACCTGCTCGAGCGGCCGCTGGCCGACCGTGAGCCGGCCGACGGCGGCGTGGCGATCGCGCTGCGTCCGTTCCAGATCCTGACGCTGCGGTTCACGCGCAGCTGACGTAGCTGACCGAAAGGGCCCCGGACGCAACCACCTGTCCGGGGCCCTTTCGGCGTACGACGCCAGTAGTTCACCGCGCCGTCGTAGCGTTGAAGGCCTCAGCCCTCACCCGGGAGGTGGCATGACGCCGACACCGTTGCTCGGTGCCCGCACGCTCGACCGGCAGACCGCCCGGACGCTGCCGCCCGGCCCGAGGCTGCCGACGCTCGTCCAGACGGTGCTGTTCGCCGCGCATCGCAAGACGTTCTTTCCGCGGATGCGGGCCCGGTACGGCGACGTCTTCACGATCCGCATCGTGCCGTCGAGGCGCGTGTGCGTCGTACTGAGTCGGCCTGAGGACATCCGGGACGTGTTCACCACGCCGCCGACCGTGATGCACGCGGGCGAGGGCAACGAGGTGCTCGCGCCGATCATGGGCGACCACTCGCTGCTGCTGATCGACGACGAGGACCACGCCCGGATGCGGCGGCAGCTGATGCCCGCGTTCCTCGGCAACGCGCTGCGCGGGTACGCCGGAATGATCGGCGAGCTGGCGCGGGCGGACGTCGAGAAGTGGCCGGTGGGGAAGCCGTTCAAACTGCACGACCGGATGCGGGAGCTGACGCTGGAGGTGATCCTGCAGGTCGTGTTCGGGGTCACCGACTCGACCCGGCTGGCCGAGCTGCGGCCGCTGGTCGAGAAGATCGTCACGGTCCGGCCGATCACGATGCTCGGGGCGTTCTACCCGCGACTGCTGAAGTACCCGCCGTGGCGCACGTACCTGGAGACGCAGAAGCGCGTCGACGAGATCCTGTACGACGAGATCGCGCGCCGGCGTACGGACAGTGCCGGGCGCAACGACGTGCTCAGCCGGTTGCTCGCGGCCGGGGAGTGGTCGGACGTGGAGCTCCGGGACCAGCTCGTCACGCTGCTGCTGGCCGGGCACGAGACGACCGCGACGGCGCTGGCCTGGGCCTTCCACGAACTGGCCCGGATGCCTGCCGAGCTGGCCGCCGGTCAGCAGGCCGCCGACGGTGGCGACGACGAGCGGCTGGAGGCGATCACCAAGGAGTCGCTGCGCCTGCACCCGGTGGTCTACCAGGTCGGCCGCCGCGTCACCGAGACCGTCGACCTCGCGGGCTACCGCCTGCCACGCGGCACAACGATCATGGCCGCCATCGGACTGGTCCACGAGGACCCGGAGAACTACCCCGCCGCCCACGAGTTCCGCCCCGCCCGTTTCCTGTCCGACGACCCACCCGCCGCCGGCACCTGGCTCCCCTTCGGCGGCGGCGCCCGCCGCTGCATCGGCGCCGGCTTCACACTCCTGGAAGCCACCGAGATCCTCCGAGCAGTCCTCACCCGGTACGACGTACGCCCGGTCGACCCCACCCCGGAAACAGCGAAGCCGCGCAACGTGACCTTGGTCCCGTCGCGCGGCTGCGAGGTGATCGTCACCCCCAGAGGCTGATCAGTTCTCCGGGTCGCCCACGTCGCCGAGGTCTACGTCCTGGACGTCGGCGAGGTCGGTCGCGTCCTCGTCGTCGAGCTCGAAGGGCTCGTCGTCGTCGACCACGTGGACCGCCGCCTCCTCCGCGCTCGCGGCGGCGCCGTCGAAGCCGACGTCGGAGGCGGTCAGCTCGGCGTCCTCGTCGGAGTGGGCGCCCTCGTCGGGCGCGACCAGGCGACCCGAGCGCTCGGTGCCGACCTCGGGGCCGCCGACGTTCTCACCGTCCTCGGCGTACGGGTCGACGTCGGGCTCCTCCTGCGCGATCCGCTGGTCGAGCGTCTCACCCTCCAGCGCCTCGTCGGCCGTCGTCCCGAACCCCTCGCCGGCCGACCACTTCTCGGGCGGCGAGTACCCCTCGTCGAGCAGGTCGTCGACGCCGCGGTCGTTCAGCGTGTCCTCCGGCTGCAACTGGTCCTCGTCGTCGACGCTGTAGCTGCCGTAGTCCTCACGGTTGTTCTCGGTCATGGCCCCACCCTGACCGTCCGGCCCGTGTGAATCAAGGCAGAGCGCGGTCGTGTCCTGGATGATGGCCCCATGGACCCGGTCCGACTGACGCTGGATCAGCTGCGCGAGCTCCGCGACGACATCGCCCCGCACGCCGCTCAGCGCTCCCGCGCCTCGGTCCGCCGCCGGGTCGACCGCTGGCAGAGCCGGCTGTTCTTCATCGTCCAGTGCGCCCTGGCGGCCGGGGTCGCCTGGACGCTGGCCCGGTACGTCGTGGGCCACCAGCAACCGTTCTTCGCGCCGGTCGCCGCGATGGTCTGCCTGGGGTTCAGCTTCGGCCAGCGCCTGCGCCGGGTCGCGGAGGTGATGGTCGGGGTGGCGGTCGGGGTCGGCGTCGGCGACCTGTTCGTCCGGTTCTTCGGCACCGGTGTGGTCCAGATCGTCTTCGTGATCGCGCTCGCGATGAGTGTCGCGGTCCTGCTCGGCGCCGGCACCCTGATGACCACCCAGGCCGGCGTCCAGGCCGCGATCGTCACCACTCTCCTGCCCAATCCCGGAGCCGGCTTCAGCCGCTGGCTCGACGCCGCGCTCGGCGGCGTGGTCGCCCTCGCCGCCGCGACGATCGCGCCCGCCGCAGCGATTCGTCGCCCGAGGCAACAAGCGTCCGGCGTACTGAACGAGCTGGCCGCGATCCTGATCGAGACCGCCGACGGCCTGCGCAACAGCGACGAGGACGCCGTCACCGACGCGCTCCGCCGGGCCCGGGCCAGCGAGGCGCTGCTCGACGACCTGCGCAGCGCCGCCGACGAGGGCGTCGCGGTCGTCCGCCTCTCGCCGTTCCGGCGCCGGCACCGCGGCCGCGTCAAGGAGATCGCCGACCTGGTGGTCCCGCTCGACCGCGCGATCCGCAACATCCGCGTCCTGGTCCGCCGCTGCGCCGTCTCGGTCTGGCGTGACGAGAAGATGCCGTCGGAGTACCCGATGCTGCTCGAACGGCTCGCCGACGGCACCCGCCTGATCGCCGAGTCCCTGTTCGAGCCGCAGGCGGACGTCGCCGCCCACCGCGTGCTGGGCGAGCTCGGCCGCCGGACGGCGGTGATGCCGATCCCCGCCTCGTTGTCCGGCATCGTCGTCCTGGGCCAGATCCGCTCCACGGTCGTCGACCTGCTCGAGCTGACCGGTACGACGTACGACGAAGCCCGCGAACTGGTCCCCCTGCGCCCGGACGGGCTGGACGAGAAGTAACCCACGTGCGCTAGGTCACATCGAAAAGATCTGCCGAATCTCCGTCATACCCCGGTGGTCCGTGCGTCTCACAGGCATGACGATCCACCGACTGATGGCAGCCATCGCGACCGAGCAGGTCGTGCTGCGCGACGGCGAGCCGAACGAGACCCCCGACGACCGGAGCGACGCCGCCGCTGAGCACCACTAGGCGCGAACCGGACGGACGGAGCCCAGGCGGCGCGCCCGGACGGTCTTCCCCACCGAGGTAGACCGCACGGATGTCGCACACCAACGCAGAGGCGCCCATGCGAGGCGCCGCCGGCTCCGTCGAGTGCACCGCCACAGCGGTGCACGCAGAACCACCCGGCCCCTGTCCTGACGCCGCTTGCGCGAGGCTCAGGCCAGCGGCCGGGTGGTTCTCTGCTGTTCAGGGCCGGTACGGCGGACGTCAGGCGACGATGATCTCGGTCGTCACCGAGTTCGCGATGAAGCACTCCTCGTGGGAGAGGTGGTGGATCTTCGCGAGAGTCTCCGCGTCCGGCCCGTCGCCGGCGAACACGATCGTCGGGTGCAGCGTCACCTGCGTGATCGCGAGCTTGCCGCGTTCGTTCTTCGCCATCAGGCCGACCGCGTGGTCGTCGTACGCGTCGACGACCAGCCGCTTCCTCGCCGCGATCGAGAGGAAGGTCAGCATGTGGCACGACGACAGCGCCGCCACGAAGGCTTCCTCGGGGTCGACCGGCCCGGGACTGCCCAAGTACGCCGGGTTGGCGGACCCGGGCACGGTCACCCCGCCGTCGAAGCGCCACTCGTGGTCGCGGTTGTAGGTCTGGTAGGTGAACTCGTGCTCACCACGGCTCCAGCTGACGTCGACCACGTGCTCCGACACAGGACTCACCTTTCCGAGACGTTCCCCCTGCACCACGCCGGGGAGGACACCGGGTTGCAGCGTACTGCGACGCCACCGGGCAGCTGTGCGACGAAGTCGCTGTCGTACCGCGACGCCATCCCGACCACGGGGAAGTCGGTGGTGACCAGCTGCGCGCCGCTCTCCAGAGCGATCCCGACCCGACTGGTCTCGTTGGCCAGCACGGTCGCCATCGGCTCGTCGGAGCGGGTCCGGACCAGGTAGCCCTTGCGGACGAGCCGCTGGGTCTCGGCCTGGTTCGCCCCGCGCGGGTCGTTCACCATCGTCACCGCGGCGTCGGGCTGTCCCTCCGGGCCGCGGGTGAAGACCGCCCGGCCTTCGAGATTGGGCTTGCCGATCTGGTAGAGGTCGCGGATCTCGCCCTCACCGCCGTTGTCGAAGTAGAACATCACCTTGCCGCGGGCCTGGTCGAGCGTCGGCCACCCCTTCTTCAGCACCGACTGCTCCAGCGTCAGGCCGGGCTTGCGCAGGTCGTCGGGCGGCAGCAGCTGCCGCTCGCCGAACACCGAGCGGATCTCGGTGTCGATGCTGATCAGGTTGGCCGCGTTCCACGGCGGAGCCTGTACGCCGCCGGCCGCGACGATCCGCGGGTCGGACTGCTTCAGCTCCAGCGAGATCACGACCGGCGCGTGGTCGGGGTTCTGGCCCGACCAGGTCTTCACCTGCCGCAGGCAGAGCACGAACGACCGGCAGGTGGTGTTGTAGCCGAAGTCGACGACGTGCATCACCTTGATGCCCGGCTTGGTCAGCTCCGGGTCGGCGAGCGGGCCCTGACCGGTCAGCTTCCGGATCAGCGGGTAGGAGTTGTGCGCGCCGATGGTCTGGACCTGGTTCATCTTCAGCGCCGACCGGGTCTGCTGCTTGTCCTGCGGCTGGGCCTGCTGCTGGGTCACGGCGGTCTGGCCAGAAGCTGTCATCGAACTGAACGACGGCGGATGGCAACGTTGTCCCCCTCGGCGGGGCACAATGACCTCATGGTCTCCACTACCGCTGGTGAGGATCCGGGTGCGTATCCGTTGCGGCGGATGCCGACCCAGGACCGCGCCAGCCGTCAGGTCGAACGGATCCTCGACGCGGCCTGCGCCGAGGTGGTCGAGCGCGGGTACGACGCCGCCTCGACGAGCAGCATCGCCAAGCGCGCCGAGATCGCGGTCGGCAGCGTCTACCGGTACTTCCCCGACAAGCGCACGCTGATCCAGGCGATCGAGCGGCGCAACCAGCACCGCTACACCGAGGCGGTCCGCGAGCGGCTCGCCGTGGTCGCGGACTGGCGCGAGGCCGTCGACGTCACGCTCGACACGTTCCGCGAGATGCACCGGACCGACCCGGGCTTCCGGGCCGTCGTACTGAGTGGGCTGGGCGATCCGGAGCTCGAGGCGACGCCTGGTGAGTTCGACGACCAACACTCGGGTGAGTTCGCGGAACTGCTGACGCAGCGGTTCGGTGCGACGGACAGCCAGGAGTTCCGGCTCACTGTCACGCTGACCATCACGATGGGCGAGGCGCTGTCGCACCTGGCCGAGCGGCTGGCTCCCGAGGATGCCGAGGTCGTGCTGGTGCAGGGCCGTTCGACCCTGCACCGGTTGCTCGAGCCTCACCTGCCGTAGTTGCTCACCCGAAGTCGTCGGGGACGATGTTGAGCTTCTGCGCGATGCGGACGAGTGCCTTCTGGTCGGTCGCGTTGAGCGAGTCCAGGACGGTACGTCGTACGGACTGCAGGTGGGTGGGCGCCGCCACGTCCACGAGCTCGCAGCCGGCATCGGTGAGCTCGGCCAGCGTGTAGCGGCCGTCGGCCGGGTCGGGCATCCGGACGACCCAGCCGCGCTGCTCGCAGCGTTTGACGACGTTGGACAGGCGCGAGAGCGACCCGCTGGCGAGGAACGCGAGCTCTCCCATTCGCAGCTTGTGCCCGGGCGCCTCGGAGAGATGGCTGAGTACGAGGTACTCGAACAGGGTGAGGCCGTGCTCCTGCCGCAGCGGTGACTCCAGCTTGCCCGGCAGCAGCAGGACAAGGGAGATCAGTCCTGTCCACGCTGCCTTCTCCTGCTCGTCGAGCCACCGCAGCTCGCCGTCCTCGTGCTCGTCCGTGCCGCTCATCGACCGTCCCATCACTTTGAGCTTGAAGTCATCGCTTGCTACGATCACTTTACGCGTGAACTCATCGACGGGGAAACGCGCCCCGACGGACAGGAAGAGGAAGCACCATGAGCACCGTCACCTTCGGCATCACTCCGGGCTTCGGCCAGAAGCTGCACGACGCGCTCGGCTACAGCGGAGCGGTCCGCGTCGGCGACCGGGTCGAGATCTCCGGCCAGGCCGGGGTCGACGACGACCTGGTCATCCCGGACGCGTTGGAGGACGAGATCGTCCAGGCCTTCGACAACGTCGAGCGCACGCTCGCCACGGTCGGCGCGACCTGGCAGGACGTCATCCACGTGAACTCGTACCACAAGGTCGCGCCCGGGGACGACGTGATCGGCGACGACCACAACGCGGTGATGGCCGAGCAGTTCCGGCGCCGGCTCGGCGGCCGCGCGCCGATCTGGACCGAGACCGGCGTCACCGTTCTCGGCCTCGCCGCGATGCGCGTCGAGATCCGCGTCACCGCGATCGTGGGCTCCGGAAACTGAACCGCCCCGCCGGCAGGGGCGAGGGATCGGTGGTGCTGGAAGCTACGGTTGCGGGACCGGGTCCGACGATCTCGGGCCGAGTTGCGGCCAGTGGCTGACCCTGCCCTCGATCCGGCCCCGGCGCGGAGTGCGGACGTCGTAGCTGACGATCACCCGGTCCTCCGCGGCGTACAGGTTCCTGCTTCCCATCGGCAGCCGGCGGTGGACCTCGTACGGGCCCTCGCCGCGCCGCGTGTAGTACTCGACGACGACCTCGACGTACTCCGCCGGGACACCGCCCTCGACCTGCCCGCGCAGCGGTCCGCGGACGCGCACCACCCGGCCGGCAGTCCGTTCCTCACCGAGCTCGCGACGCCGTCTGCGACTGCTCGCGAACACGTCCGCCACGATGCATGCCGTGACCAGCAGCACCAGGCCGAATCCGCTCAACACAACGATCGTGAACATGGCACTCACCCCCGACGGGCCGGTCCCTGCGACCTGTGCAGTTCCGCGACCGTCGTTCTCGTCACCTCCTGCGGCGGCCCTCGCCGCACACCCGTGAGACGCCGCCGGCAGGACCTTGGTTCCCACGTCCTGACAAACTCGCCGAAGGTGACCGCGTGACTGCCGTCAGTCGCCGGACATCCCGAACTCGTACCGCGCCGGCACCGGCCTCGCGGTCCCGAGCATCTCCTGCGCCCGCCGCCAGAAATCGGCCAGCGGGTTGTCACCTTCCCGTACGCCGGACGGCTCGACGCCCTCATCCAGCAGCACCTCCGCGGCAGCCGCTTCGCCGATCTCCAGCAGGTGCCGCACCCGCAGCAGCCGGATCCGCTGATCGTCGTCCGGCGCGCGGTCGAGAATCCTGCCGGCGCGGGCCGGATCGACCTCCAGCGCTGCCGTCGCCGCCTCGACCACCAACGGCACCAGGTCCGGCAGCAGTTCGGCCGCCCGCTCGTACGCCGCCAGCTCGCCGGTCACCATCGCCAGATTCCTGAGCGCCCAGGGGTTGTCGCCGGACGCGCGCCACGCTTCGGTCGCGCCGGCCCCGTCCCCGGCGTACCAGCGAGCTACGCCCCGGTGGTACCAGGTCAGCCAGCTCTCCTCGGCGTCTTCCAGCAGGTCCTTCCAGCCGACCAAAGTCCCGTCGACCGCCCCAGGCGCACGACCTTCAAGCACCGGCACCCAAGCCCGCTCGCGTTCCCCGATCGTCTCCTCGCCGAAAGGCGTCCCCGCCGACACCGCCCATCTGGTCCGCGCCAACTCCAACGCACCCCACCCCGACCCGACCGCCAGACGCTCCCCCGGCGCCGCATCAGCAACCCCGAGCCACTCCCGCTCCCGCGCCTCCAGGTCCTCCAGCCGATCCGCCAGCACGCCATCTGTGGCGGCGCGCGCCTGACCCCATTCACCATGCGCCGCGACCGGATCGACCGAGACCCGTCCGTACGCCTCCAACCACGTCCAGTTAGTTGCGCCAGGCAACTTCAGGTGCTCCAGCTGAGTCCGTGCCAGCCCAGCCTGGATCTCGCAGTACCCCGGACCTTCCAGCCCAGGCGACAACCACTCCTGCCACCGCCGGCCACCCCGTCCCTCGCCCCACACGAACAGCTTCCGCCCCCGCAACCGCTCCGTCGACGCCTGCACCAATCCGTTGCCCTCAGCATCGACCGCCGCGATCCACGGCCGCTGCCCCGGCAACGGCTCGAAGAAGAAGTCCACCGCCCGCCCGTGCCGCATCGGGTACGTCAGGTCGATCCCGTCGTACGCCGGCACGCCGACCAGCTCGAGACTCTTGGTGTAGCCGAACCGCCAGGCCTCGTCCGCGGGCACGAGCACCCGAGTCTCCGGCGACTGCTCGACCGCGATGTTCGACCACCAGTACGCCGGGACGACGTCCGGCGACGGGTTCTGGATCCGCGCGCCGACGTACAGGAGGTCCGAGTCCTCCGGCAGCCAGAAGTCGAGCTGGACGACGAGGTTGCGGCTGCGTTCCCACTCCCACAGGCGCAGGACCGGCGTACCGTCGGGTCCTTCGACGCGGGCCGCGTGCAGCGGCGAGCAGGTGCCGGTCCAGTGGCCGGTGCTGCCGAGGTTCCACTCGACGCCGCCGGCGAACCAGGCGTTGCGCAGGGCAAGGTTCGCGGGCTGGATCACCGGGTTGCGGTAGAGCAGTTCCTGGCCGGACGGCTTGTGGACGAGCGAGTAGAGCCGGCCGCCGAGGCTCGGGAGGACGGTCGCGCGGAGGTGGTCGTTCTCCAGGACGAGCGCGGGCAGCGGCTGCTCGGTCAGGGTCCGGCCGTAGCCGTCCTGGTCGAGACAGGGCAGGACGGTGCGTAGTCCGCCGTACCGGATGTTCTCGGCGAGGTCGTCGGGGAGGGAGTCGAGGTTCTCGACCCGGTGCGGGTCGCGGTGACCGCGCAGCGGTGGGAGCGGGTTCTCCGCACCGAGGGCGGCCACGGGCAGGGTCAGCGTCTGCGCAGAGAGGGTCGTCACCCGGACAATTCTTGCAAGACTGCGCAGTATTGGTCCAGGGCTGCCCGCCGGTGCTTCGTGGTTGGAGGACTGCTTCCCTGTACGACGACTGCTTCCTTGTTGGACGACTGCTTCCTTGTACGACGACTACCGCGATGTATCGCGTCAGTCGTCCAACAGCGAGGCAGTCGTCGCCCGAGGTGAAGGCTGCGGGGTGGGGGTGGGCGCTGGCGGCGGGGGTGGAGGTGGGCCCGCGGGGGCGGGGCGCAGGCGGGAGCGGGGGTTGTCTGGTATCCATGGACGACCGACGCGAGGGGATGGGCCGATGGATGCAGATGTGATCGTCGTGGGAGCGGGGCTGGCCGGGCTGGCGGCGACCGCTGAGCTGGCCGACGCGGGACGCAAGGTGCTGCTGCTCGACCAGGAGCCCGAGGCCTCGCTCGGTGGGCAGGCGTACTGGTCCTTCGGCGGTCTGATGTTCGTCGACTCCCCCGAGCAGCGGCGGATGGGGATCAAGGACTCCCACGACCTCGCGCTGCAGGACTGGCTCGGCTCGGCCGGGTTCGACCGGCTCGACGACGAGGACCACTGGGCGAGCCAGTGGGCCGAGGCGTACGTCGACTTCGCGGCCGGCGAGAAGCGGCCGTGGCTGCACGCGCAGGGCGTGCGCTGGTTCCCGGTCGTCGGGTGGGCCGAGCGCGGCGGCTACAACGCGGACGGCCACGGGAACTCGGTGCCGCGCTTCCACATCACGTGGGGCACCGGACCAGGGCTCGTCGCACCGTTCGAGCGTCGGGTGCGGGAGGCCGTTGCCAAGGGGCTGGTGGAGTTCCGCTTCCGGCATCGCGTGGACGAACTGACCGTCACCGGCGGGGTCGTCGACGGGGTCTCCGGGAAGGTGCTCGAGGCAAGCACCGTCGGTCGCGCGGTCGAGAGCTCGCGGGTCGAGGTCGAGGACTTCGCACTCACCGCGCAGGCCGTGATCGTCACCTCCGGCGGGATCGGCGGCAACCACGACCTGGTCCGCTCGCAGTGGCCGGCCCGGATGGGCAAGCCGCCGGAGAACATGATCAGCGGCGTACCGGCGCACGTCGACGGCCGGATGCTCGCGATCACCGAGACCGCCGGCGGGCGATACGTGAACCGCGACCGGATGTGGCACTACGTCGAGGGCATCCGCAACTGGGACCCGATCTGGCCGATGCACGGCATCCGGATCCTGCCCGGGCCGTCGTCGCTGTGGTTCGACGCGACCGGCAAGCGGCTGCCGGTCCCGCTGTTCCCCGGCTTCGACACGCTGGGGACGCTCGAGCACATCATGACCACCGGGTACGACTACAGCTGGTTCGTGCTGACGCAGAAGATCATCGAGAAGGAGTTCGCCCTGTCCGGGCAGGAGCAGAACCCCGACCTGACCGGCAAGAACGTCCGCGGCGTCCTCGGCCGCGCCCGCGGCGGCGCGACCGCCCCCGTGCAGGCCTTCATGGACAAGGGCGCCGACTTCGTCGTACGGGACAACCTCGCCGACCTGGTCCGCGGCATGAACGCGATCACCGGTACCGACCTGATCTCGCTGCCCGACCTCGAACGCCAGATCGTCGCCCGCGACCGCGAACTCGAGAACACCTTCACCAAGGACCTCCAGATCACCGCCCTCCGCGGAGCCCGCAACTACCGCGGCGACAAACTCATCCGCGTCGCGTCCCCGCACCGCATCCTCGACCCCAAAGCCGGTCCCCTCATCGCCGTCAAACTCAACATCCTCACCCGCAAGTCCCTGGGTGGCCTCCAAACAGACCTGGACTCCCGCGTCCTCCGCGCCGACGGCACCCCTCTCCCCGGCGTCTACGCAGCCGGCGAGGTAGCCGGCTTCGGCGGCGGAGGAGTCCACGGCTACCGCTCCCTGGAAGGCACCTTCCTAGGCGGCTGCCTCTTCTCCGGCCGTACCGCGGGCCGCGCAGCCGCGCGCGCGGTCAGCTGATTCCAGTCCCCAGTACGGCGTTGTCAGGGCCCGGCCTCCGAGTAGGTGACGGTTCGCAGGACCTTCGCCGGGGCGCCCGCCGCGACGGAGTACGGCGGAATGTCCCGTGTGACAACGCTGTTGGCGCCGATCACGCACCTCTCGCCGATCGTCACCCCGCTCGTGACGACCACGTTCGCGCCCAGCCAGACGTTGTCGCCGATCCGCGTCGGGCCCTTGGAGTCGAACCCCTGCCACGGCACCGGCCGATCCGGATCGTCGTACCGGTGGTTGGCATCCGTGACGAAGCAGCCGTTGGCCAGCATGCAGTGCGACCCGATCTCGACCAGGTCGAGCGCCGCGACCATCACCGCCACGTTCAGGAACGTGCCGTCCCCGATCCGCACCCGCCCCTCGTCGCCCATGGTGATCCACACGTCGGGCTCGAACATCGTGCCGGCCCCGACCTCCAGCCGCCCGTCCCGTAAAGCCTCCAGCACGTTCCCGTGCAACGGCCACCGCGCGAACGCCTCGCGCCGCATCAACTCCCAGTGGATCCGCGCCCGGTTCCACGGCAACGAGTTGCGCTGGTACCAACGCCACTTCCGCACCCAGACCTTCAGCTGCCGACCAAGCTCCGCCACCCCGCGAGGCTACGCGCGGCTGTAGCTGGGCTGCATTCAGCTGACCTCGGCCGACGGTCGCGGCGCCTTTCGCGTGACTCCCGTTGTTGTCTATGCCTTGCTCGCCACCACCATGTAGTTCTCGGCCTCAGGGTCGTACGTGCTCCTTTCCGTCCTGAGTCCGGCCTGCTGCAACTCGGCTACGAGTTCGTCGTACCGGTAGGGCCAGCACGACAGCAGTTCCGAGCGGACAAGAACCGGCCCAGCCGGATCAACTTGCGCGACCGCGATCTCGATGTGGTGCTCCTCCTCCCACTGTGACGCAATGTCCCAGCGGTAGACCACGACGGCATTGCGCCCGTTCCGGCGGACAAGACGGTCACTGATGTCCAGCCGGGAACCTCTGGCCCTCACGAGTTCCCAGGTGCGGGAGGTGAGTACCAAGCGCCCGCCACGGCGCAGAAGCCGTGCCATCGACTGCAGAGCAGCAACCCTGCCTCTCGCGCCCACGGCATGGTGCAGCGAGTTGCCGACACAGAACACCATGTCGAAGGTGTCGTCATCGAAATGGTCAGGCAACTCTTGCCAGTCCGCCCGCACTGTCCGGACAGGTGCCCTGAATTCCTCGGACAACGCCGCAGTCCGACGAACCATCGCTTCGCTGGCGTCAGTTGCGACCACCTGCAGACCACGACCGGCGAGGCCGACCGCCAACTGTCCGGTTCCGCACGAACAATCGAGGACGTGAGCGTTCGACGGCAGGAGACCGAGAACGTCGTCGAACGACGCAGCGAACTCGGCCGGGGCCAGCTTTGCATCCGAGATGAGCCACTCGTACACCTCGGCAAGCGCGTTGTAGCTCGTCACAACTACTACCTCCGACACGGGCAGACTCACGGTCGCACATCAGTACATCAGCGGAGCAAGTCGGTTCACCAATGGTTTTGCCAGGGCGCCGTCAACGCCCCGGATCGCTCAACGATTGCAGGACACGCAGCACCGGCAGCGCCGACGCCAGGACGAACACCCCGAACAGCGTGATCAGCAGCAGCCCGTACGGGCGAAGCAACTGGAGCGGGTCGGCCTGGAGTTGCGGCCAGTTCGTGATCCAGTTGGCGGTCATGTCCAGCGCCATCACCGCGCAGGCCAGGCGGACGCCCCACGGGCGGACGAGCGCCAGCAGCACGACGACCAACGGATCCAGGACCACCAAGCAGACGAAGAACACCTGCAGGGGCACTGGAGCGAACGACGCATAGACGTGGATGCCGCCGCGCACCAGATCCAGGAGGTGGGCGAACGATCCATCGAGAAAGCCGATGACGTACACGGCGAGCACCCAGCGCGTCCAGCGCGGCAAGGCTCTCCAGCGGTCACTCACCGGAGCAATCTACTGGGAGCCGCCGATCGCTACGGATCCTGAGGCAGGAAGAAGGGCGAGTCGCCGGCTCGGTAAGGTGAAGGGGTGTCGGACCGCGCCCGCCAAGCAGTCGGCTTGCTGATCGTCGGCGCGGTGGTGGTCGCCGGGGGTGTGCTGGCAGTGCGAGGGATCGGGCATCTGACCCGACCCGCGGTCTTCTGCCCGGAGGCGTCCGTCAGCGACCAGGTCGCCGGCTCCTCCGACCTCGACGAGCGCACCGCCGACTACACCGGCCATGGTCCGCACAGCCTCGAGAGGTACGAAGTGTCGACGAGCTCCAGGACCGGGGATCTCGTGATGGAGCCGACCAAACCGTCGGCCGGCGAGCTGCCCGCGACGTGGGACGCGAAGTACGAGGGCGGCGAAGCGGTCGACGTCCAGCTGGTGCTCTGTGTCTATCCCGGTCAGAACGCGGACGTCGCGACGATCGGCACGTGCGACGGGTACACGGCGGGGCGCGGCGACAGTTCGCGGGCGGAGAAGATCTCGGTGCCGGCGAAGGCCGCGACCGTCACCTACCGCTTGTACGAGGCAACGACCAAGCACCTGCTGACGAAGTTCGACCTGGCCGCGACGGCCGGCGACGGCTGGGACTGCCCGGAGGCGGTCACCTATCTCGCGAGCATGGACCCCACGGTCTGGATCTTCCCGAAGCCCGCAGCCGTCGCGGCTCGTCTGCGTCCTCTGGTCGAAGCCTCCCGGTAGACCACCGGGTCGGGGTAGGTGGCGCCACCTACCCCGACCATCCGGTCAGAACACCATCGACAGCAGGTCGGCGAACAGTTCCTGCTCGTCGATCTCCAGGCCCCGGTTGGTGAACCACGTCGCCATGTTGTGGCAGTCGCGGAGCAGGAACTCCATGCCCTTGGGGTTGCCGACGATGTCCAGGACCTGCGGCAGGTCGATCATCACGATGCGCTCGGGCTGGGCCAGCACGTTGTACGGCGACAGGTCGCCGTGCGCGAGCCCGGCGCGGGCGAGCTCGCGCATGCCGCCGCGGAGCTGCTCGAAGTACAGCTCGAGCACGTCCTTCGACGGCCGGACCTGGGCGAGCCGTGGCGCGGCGCCGCCTTCGCCGTCGTCGATGAACTCCATCAGCAGCTCGGTGCCGTCGACCTGCACCGGGTAGGGCACGGGGACGCCGGCCGTCCACAGCCGGTTGAGCGCGTCCCACTCGGCGAACGCCCACTGGCCGGCGGCGACGCTGCGTCCGTGCGAGGACTTCTTCGCCATCGCGCGGCTGTCACGGCTGTTGCGGGTCCGGCGGCCTTCGACGTACGCCGTACTGCGGTGGAACGACCGGTGCTCCTCGGTCCGGTACCGCTTGGCCGCGAGCAGCGACGAGCGGGCCGGGTTGTCGCCGATGGCTTCGACGGCGCGTTCGAGCAGGAAGACGTCGGCTTCCTTGCCGGTCTTGAGGATGCCGAGCTCGGTGTCGATCGCGGCCTGCTCGGTCACGACCCAGTCGGGGCGTGGTTCCGGGCCGCGGCAGCCGCGTTCGACGTCGAGCCAGGTGGTCCAGCGCTGGTCCGGGCCCAGGCGTTCGTCGACCTCGGCGAACTGGAAGACGAAGGTCTCGTCGACCGGCTCGGCGGTGGCGGACCGCTGCTCGGGCAGCTCGGTCCAGGGAAGGTCAGAGAGTTCGTGATCGGTGCGGAAGGAAGACAACTGGGGTGCTCCTGGAGTGAGAGGTGAAGCTGACGCGGGCAGGCCGCAGCACAGTGATAGCCATTCGTCAGCCCTCCTCAGGTCCAGGCAGCGTTCGTCGCCGCACAAGCTCGATCAGGATGCCCAGCCGTTCCCGGCGGCGCAACTGATTTAAACGAACTGGGATCGTGCGGTCGGTCGCAGCCGTAGTTCCTGGGCCGGTCGGACACAGCGGCGGTCCAGCTCGGCGGTGACTTCCTGCCACTCGGCCGAGGAAGACAACTGCCCCTCCCAGGCCGACTCGTCGTCGAACCGCGCGAGCCAGACCAGCACCGTCTCGTCGCGCAGCGGCAGCGCGGGAAAGTTGTTCTCGGCCGGCAGCGTCTCGAGCACCGCGGCCAGTGGCGGCAGCAGCGGGACGACCTCCGACAGGAAGAACTCGACGAACCCGTCGTCGACCGACGGCCGGTGGTAGACCGCACCGACGACAACAGACCCCGGCACCTCCTCACTTCCCACCGGCGGACGCAACGCGTCGACCGCCGGAAACTCCGGACCGAACCACACCGGCCGCAGCAGCAACGCGTTGTCCGAGTCCCTCATCGTCGCGTTCGCGGCCGCAGCGTGCGCCTTCCAGGTCGGTCCGTAGTAGAACCCGTTCAACGCCTCGGCCCGCGCCTCCAGGCTCGCGAACCCTCGCATCCACACGAACCGGTCCTCGTCGTCCAGGTCGCGGAACTGCCCGCACAGGTGCATCCCGTACGCCTCCTGCCCCTCGACGAACTCCCGGTCGAACAGCTCGATCAGCTCGTCCCGGCGCCCGGGGAACACCGTGTACTGGCGCAGGTCCAGCACGGCACAACACTCCATCGGCTCTCCTTGTGGTCGAGCCTCGAGTCAACCGCGAAAACCTGCCACCCACTGTCAGTGATTCACATCCGACCGAGATGGGTACCCGTCGAGCGACCGAACCGAACCGAACCAGGCCCAGAGACGAGCCAGGAGAGCCGATGATCGACCAGGCACGCCTCGCGACCTACCTGCAGGACCACTACGCCGGCTCGTCCGCCGGCGTCGAGCTGTTCCGCCGCGCGGCCGACCAGCAGACGGACCCCGTCGTACGCACCGCGCTCACCGCGATGGCGGAGAAGGTCGAGCACGAGCGGACCGTCCTCGGCGGCTACCTCGGGATCGTCGGCGCGAAGCCGGACCCGGTGAAGAACGCCGGCGCCTGGGTCGCGGAGAAGCTCGGCCGTTTCAAGCCGAACGGCGAGCTGGTACGACGCTCGCCGCTGAGCGACGTACTGGAGCTGGAGATGCTCCGGATCGCCGTCGAGGGCAAGGGCGCGGGGTGGCGGGTGCTGCGCTCGCTCGCCGACGAGGAGCCGCGGTTCGACGTCGCCGAGCTGGACGGGCTGATCGCGGACTCCGAGCAGCAGATCAAGGAGCTCGAGGAGCTGCGGATGGACACCGCCCGCCGGGTCTTCCGCCGTCCGAGCTGACGCCGGAAGCCTTCGGACAGGCGGAAGGGCCGCACCCCAGTTCGGTTGCGGCCCTTCCGACCCCTCGCAGATCAGGTGAAGAGGCTGACCCCACCCGGGCCGACCAGCAGGCCGACGACGATCAGGGCGATGCCCATCAGGAGCTGCCCGCGGACGAGCGAGACGATCCCGGAGATGACGAGAATCGCCGCGATGATGAAGAGCACCAAGGTCATGGTCGTTCCTTTCTCGACGCCGGGCGACAGCCCGGCTGCTGTACCCCGTGCTTCTCTGCACCATCCAGTGCCCGCCCCGACCCCGGACAAACGGTCCCCGGTACGACGAATAGCGGCCCCTCCATCGGGCACCGGGAAGTCAGACCCCGCAGACCCCGTCGCACGCTGAGGAGACCCCGTGAAGATCGGCTACTTCCTGTCCAGCGAGGAGTACACGCCGGCCCAGCTGATCGAGCAGGCCCGCCTGGCCGAGGAGGCCGGCTTCGACGGCCTGTGGATCAGCGACCACTTCCACCCGTGGAACGACGAGCAGGGCCAGAGCGCGTTCGTCTGGTCGACGATCGGCGCGATCTCGCAGGTCTGCGAGCTGCCGGTGACGACGGCCGTGACGTGCCCGACCGTCCGGATTCACCCGGCGGTGATCGCGCAGGCCGCCGCGACCAGCGCCGTCCTGCTGAACGGCCGCTTCCGACTCGGGATCGGTACCGGCGAAGCCCTGAACGAGCACGTGCTCGGCGACGTCTGGCCGACCGTCGACGTCCGGCTGGAGATGCTGGAGGAAGCCGTCGAGATCATGCGCCGGCTGTGGACCGAGGACGGGTTCGTGTCCCACCACGGCAAGCACTACACGGTCGACACCGCGCGCATCTACACGCGTCCCGACAGCCCGCTGCCGATCTACATGTCCGGCTTCGGCCCCGAGGCGACGGACGTCGCGGCGCGGATCGCCGACGGTTTCGTCACCACCTCACCGGACAAAGACCTGCTCGACCGCTTCCGCACGAACGGCGGCAGCAGCAAGCCCGTGCAGGGCGGCTTCAAGGTCAGCTACGCCCCGACCGAGGACGAGGGCGTCGAGCAGGCGCACCGGATCTGGGGCAACTCCGGCCTCCCCGGCGAACTGGCCCAGGTCCTCCCGTCACCGCGTCACTTCGAGCAGGCCACCCAGCTCGTCACCAAGGAGGCCACGGCGAAGTCCGTTGCCGCGGGCCCCAAGGCGGACGTCCACCTCGAGGCCTTCAAGCCGTACGCCGACGCCGGCTTCGACGAGGTCTACGTCGCCAACATGGGCCCGCACACGATCGACATGATGAAGCTCTACCGCGAAGAGGTCCTCCCGGAACTACGCCGTACGGCGTGAGATCTGTGAAGTCGTTCACAGGCCTTCCCGCAGGGAAAGCCCGTTCCGGCGCAGCCTTCAAACAGCTGTAACAACCGCGGGGTTGCGTCGGGGCAACAGGTTTGGTCTGGTGGACGGGAAGTGGCTCAGCCATGACGCCGCCTCCCGCAGGACGACACGACGAGGTTTCTCCCGTGACGATCGCACCTGTCAACCCCAACGCCCAGCAATCGACCGGCAAGCAGCAGATCGCCGACCAGACCCAGGAGCTGCTCGAACAGGCCCACGGTCTGCCTGAGGCGGAGCGGCAAGCTCTGCTCGACCAGGTCGTCATCCTGAACGCCCCGATCGCCCGCTCGATCGCCTCGCGCTACCGCCGCAAGGGCGTCGACGCCGACGATCTCGAGCAGGTCGCCTGCCTCGGCCTGGTCAAGGCCGCCAACGGGTACCGCGTCGACGAGTCCAGCAACTTCCTCGCGTACGCCGTACCGACGATTCGTGGCGAGCTGAAGCGCTACTTCCGTGACTGCGCGTGGGCGGTCCGGCCGCCGCGCCGGGTCCAGGAGATGCAGGGCACGATCGCGGCCGCCGAGCCGGAGCTGACCCAGAAGCTCGGCCACATCCCCACCGACCAGGAGACGGCCGAAGCCCTCGGCACCGCTCCCGACGAGGTCGCCGAGGCCGCGTCGGTCCGCGGTTGCTTCAGCACGCTGTCCCTCGACGCGCCGGGCTCCTCCGAGGGCGGCGCGACGCTGATGGAGACCGTCGCCGACGCCGAGGACGGCTACGAGCTGGTCGAGAACGTGCACACCCTGACGCCGGCCGTCTCGGACCTCGGCGACCGCGACCGCCGCATCCTCGAGCTGCGCTTCTGCAACGGCCTCACCCAGGAGGAGATCGGCAACGAGCTGGGCGTCAGCCAGATGCAGGTGTCACGCCTGCTGCGCGGCATCCTCGAACGCCTCCGCGCGGACCTCAGCGCTCCCCAGCCACAAGGCTGACGACGTACGCGAGTACGGCGGTCATCGCGAACAGCTCACCACCGTCCTCCAGCAGGTGCAGCAGCTGGAGTCCGTCGTCCCCCGCGCCGGTCGCCAGCCCGTCCACCAGCATCCCGAAGACGGCCAGCACCAGACTCAATCCGAGCAACCGCCGGTACGTCGCCCGCGTGCGCGCCGTACCGCGCAGATAGCCCCACACCAGCAGAGCCAGCAGCACCAACCCCACGCCGAGCGCGAAACCGAGCTCGCCGAGATCCTGCAGCCGCAAGCCGGCGAACACGAGCTGCTCAGGCGCCAGCCCAGCGGCCCGGACCAGCGCCGTACCGGCTGCTTCGTGCAGACCGAAGAAGTCGTCGACCAGCAGGTACCCGAACAGCAACGCCCACGGCAGGTACGACCGCCGCCGCCCGAACAGCCCGAGCCAGGCCAGCAGCAGCACCGCCCAGAACAGCTGCACGTACCCGAAGCTCTCCGCGATCCCGTGATCGCTGGAGATGTTGAATGCCGCCGACTTCACCACCGGCACCCGCAGACCGACCTGGACGCTGCGGTGCGCGAGGTGCAGCACGAGCATCACGAAGTCCGTGCAGACGAGCAGCCCGATCACGAGATGTGTCGGGCTGAGCGCCGCCGGAGCCAAGCGGGTGGGAATCGAAGCGGCCATAGCCGACCATCCTGCAGCGACCGGCCGCCGGGAAGCCAGGGTCAGGAGATGAGAAAACGCTCATCCGCGCCAGCGCCAGTCGCGGACCTCGGGCAGGTCCTCGCCGTACGTCGTGACGTGGGCGCGGTGCCGCACCCGCTGGTCGGCGAAGTACTGCCGGGCCTTCACCGCCCGGGTCTGCAACGACGGCACACGATCGATCACGTCCATCGCCAGGTGGTACCGGTCGAGGTTGTTGAGGACAACCATGTCGAACGGCGTCGTCGTGGTGCCCTCCTCGACGTACCCGCGGACGTGCAGGTTGTCGTGCGCGGTCCGCCGGTAGGTCAGCCGATGGATCAGCCACGGGTACCCGTGGTACGCGAAGATCACCGGCTTGTCGGTCGTGAACAGCGCGTCGAACTCCGGCCCGGTCAGCCCGTGCGGGTGCTCGGTCGAGTCCTGCAGCCGCATCAGGTCGACCACGTTGACCACCCGGATCTTCAGCTCCGGCAGGTGCTCGCGCAGCAGGTCGACCGCCGCGAGCGTCTCCAGCGTCGGCACGTCACCCGCGCAGGCCATCACCACGTCCGGATCGCCGTCGTCGTTGGAGGCGAAGTCCCAGACCCCGATTCCCCGCGCGCAGTGCAGCGCGGCCGCTTCCCAGTCCAGCCAGTTGGGCTGCGGTTGCTTGCCGGCGACAACGACGTTGATGTAGTTCTTCGTCTGCAGGCAGTGGTCCATCGTGGACAGCAGCGTGTTCGTGTCCGGCGGCAGGTAGACCCGCACGACCTCGGCCTTCTTGTTCATCACGTGGTCGATGAAGCCGGGGTCCTGGTGCGAGAACCCGTTGTGGTCCTGGCGCCAGACGTGCGAGGTCAGCAGGTAGTTCAGCGACGGGATCTTGCGTCGCCACTCCAGGTCGTTGATCGTCTTCAGCCACTTCGCGTGCTGGTTCACCATCGAGTCGACGATGTGCACGAACGCCTCGTACGACGAGAACAGCCCGTGCCGGCCGGTCAGCAGGTAGCCCTCCAGCCAGCCCTGGCAGGTGTGCTCGCTGAGCATCTCCAGCACCCGGCCGTCGGCCGCGAGGTGCTGGTCGGTGTCCCGCTTCTCGCCCAGCCACGCCTTGCCCGTCACGTCGTACACGGCACCCAGCCGGTTCGACTCGGTCTCGTCCGGACCGAACAGCCGCAGGTTGTGGTGCTTCTCGTTCAGCGTGAACGCGTCCCGCAGGTACTGGCCGAAGACCTTCGTCGGCTCCCCGTCCTCGCCGCCGGGCGCCTTCACCGGTACGGCGTACTCCGCGGGATCCGGCAGCTCGAGATCGCGCGTCAGCAGCCCGCCGTTCGCGTGCGGGCTCGACCCCATCCGCAACGACGGCTTCGGCGCCAGCTCCAGCAGCACGGAGACGGGCTTGCCCTCGGCATCGAACAGCTCGTCCGGCCGGTAGCTCTTCAGCCAGTCCTCCAGCTGATGCAGGTGCTCCTCGTTCGTCCGTACGCCGGACAGCGGGACCTGGTGCGCCCGCCAGGTGTCCTCGACCGGTTCGCCGTCGACGGTGTGCGGGCCGGTCCAGCCCTTCGGCGTCTTCAGCACGATCATCGGCCAGGCCGAGCGGGTCGGTTCGGTGCCGGCGCTGCGGGCCTCGAGCTGGATCTCGTCGATCCGGTCCAGGCAGCGGTCGAGCGTCGCGGCCAGCGCCTGGTGAACGGTCGCCGGGTCCGAACCCTCAACCAGGTAGGGCTCGTGGCCGTACCCGCGCAGCAGCGCGCTCAGCTCCTCGTCGCCGATCCGGGCCAGGACGGCGGGGTTGGCGATCTTGTAGCCGTTCAGGTGCAGGATCGGCAGCACAGCGCCGTCACGGCGCGGGTCGACGAACTTGTTCGAGTGCCAGGACGTTGCCAACGGCCCGGTCTCGGCCTCGCCGTCACCGATGACGCAGGCAACGACCAGGTCCGGGTTGTCCGCGGCCGCGCCGTACGCGTGACTGAGCGAGTACCCGAGCTCGCCGCCCTCGTTGATCGACCCGGGCACCTCGGGCGCGACGTGGCTCGGGATCCCACCGGGGAACGAGAACTGCTTGAACAGCCGGGCCATCCCGGCCGCGTCCCGCTCGGTGTTCGGGTAGGTCGCGGTCCAGCTGCCCTCGAGCCAGGTGTTCGCAACGATCGCCGGCCCACCGTGCCCGGGCCCGATCACGTACATCATCTCGCGCTCGCGCTGCCGGATCAGCCGGTTGAGGTGCGTGTAGACCAGGTTCAGCCCGGGCGTCGTCCCCCAGTGACCGAGCAGCCGTGGCTTGATGTGCTCGGGCTGCAACGGCTCGGTCAGCAAGGGGTTGTCGAGCAGGTAGATCTGCCCGACCGACAGGTAGTTCGCGGCCCGCCAGTACGCGTCGAGGCCCTGCAACTCCTCGTCGCTCAGCGGAGTGGCGTCGATTCGTTGCACCAGCAGCCTCCTACGGCCTCAGCAGCACCTTCACGGCACCGTCCTGCTTCTTCTGGAACATCTCGTACGCCGCCGGGCCCTCGCTCAGGTCGAGGCGGTGGGTGGCGAAGCTCTCCACGCCCAGCACGTCCTTCTCGTCCAGCAGCGGCAGGATCTTGTCCGCCCACCGGTGCACGTTCGCCTGGCCCATCCGGAGCTGGATCTGCTTGTCGAACAGCGTCATCATCGGCAACGGATCCGCGCCGCCGCCGTACACCCCGCTGAGGGAGATCGTTCCGCCCCGGCGGACCGCGTCGATCGCGAGGTAGACCGCGGCGAGCTGCTCCACGCCGACCGTCTCCATCATCTTGCGCTGGATCGCGTCCGGCAACAGACCGGTCGCCTGCTGGGCGAACTTCGCCTTCGGCGAGCCGTGCGCCTCCATCCCGACCGCGTCGATGACCGCGTCGGCGCCGCGACCGTCGGTGAGCGTCCGGATCGCCTCCGCGGTGTCCTCGGAGTACTCCAGCGTCTCCACACCGTTGTGCCGGGCCCGTTCCAGCCTCTCCGCAACCAGGTCGACGCCGATCACGCGCAGACCGCGGTGCATCGCCACGCGGGTCGCCATGTCACCGATCGGTCCGAGGCCCAGTACGACGAGCGTGCCGCCGTCCGGCACGTCGGCGTACTCGACCGCCTGCCACGCCGTCGGCAGGACGTCCGACAGGTAGACGAACCGGTCGTCCGACGGGCCGTCCGGGACCTTGATCGGCCCGTACTGCGCCTGCGGGACGCGCAGGTACTCGGCCTGACCGCCGGGAACTTGGCCGTAGAGCTTCGTGTAACCGAACAAAGCGGCGCCCATGTCCTGGTCGCGGACCTGCGTCGTCTCGCACTGGGTCTGCAGGTCCTGGTCGCACATGAAGCAGCTGCCGCAGGCGATCTGGAACGGCACGACCACCCGGTCACCGACCTTCAGGTTCGTGATCGAGGATCCGACCTCCTCGACCACGCCCATCGACTCGTGCCCGAGGATGTCGCCCGGGTCCAGGTAAGCCCCCAGGACCTCGTACAGGTGCAGGTCCGAGCCGCAGATCCCGGTCGAGGTGACCTTGATGATCGCGTCGGTCGGTTGCTCGATCTTCGGGTCCGGCACGTCGCCGTACTCGATCTTGCGCTTGCCCTGCCAGGTCAGTGCCTTCACGTGATGCTCCCTTTAGCGGCCGACAGCCTTCTCCAGCTCGGCCTTGCTCATCTTGGATCGGCCCTTGATGTTCTTCTGCTTGGCCTCGTTGTAGAGCTGGTCCTTGGTGCGTCCCTGGGACCCGCTGTGCGAGCGCAGGCCACCCCGCCGGCTGGACGAGATGTCGTGCGTGGAGCTACGGCTCTTCTGCTGGGCCTCACCGGAGCGCGCGCGCTCCTTGTTGACCGTGCGGGCCGCGATCTCCTCCGCGGTGCCCTCGCTGCGGCCGCTCTTCTTCAGTCCGGCCTTGATGTGCTCGTACTGCCGCTCACGCTTCTTGCTCGATCCTGCGGGCATGACTCGCTCCTTTCACGCTTGGGCGCCCGGTACCCGGCCCGTAGAGGGCTAATCAGTCAGGACCGTCTACTCCCGCGCGTCCTGATCGAGCAGCCTGTTGACCGACCGCTCGACCTTCGCCCGGACCTCGGGGTCGTCCAGGTCGTCCACGTCCCCGGCCGCGTCGGGAATGGTCCGGCCGTGCTCGTACTGGGCCACGACCCGCGGGTCCACGTAGGACGCGCGGGCCACCGTCGGAGTGTTCCCGAGGTGGTCCGAGACCTCGGCAAGCATCTCCTTCACGGCCGTGTTCAGCGCCTTCTTCGTGCGGGGCGGATCGGCCTGCGCGAGATCCACCGCGGCATGCACGGTCGCGGTCCACGTGCGGAGATCCTTGACCGTGTAGTCCTCACCGACCAACGCGTGGAAACGCTCGTTGACCATTCCGGCGTCGATCTCGTGGTACGACGACCCGTCGCGGTAGACCAGCAGGCGCGGGTTGTCGTGGCGGCCGCGTTTGAGCGACCGCACGGCCGCGACCAGCCGATCGTCCTCGAGCTCCAGCTTCCGCTCGATGCCGCCCTTGGCGACGAAGTCGAACACCACCTTGCCGCGCTGGACCTTCACGTCGTCCCGCAGCAGCGTCGCCGCACCTCGGCTGCCGTACTCCTCGGCGTACCGGGTGTTGCCGGTCCGGAAGACGCCGTAGTCGAGCATCCGCAGCGCGACCGCGAGCACCTTCTCGCGGCTGATCCCGCGCCGGCACAGGTCCTTGTCGACCGCCTCCCGGAACGCCGGCAGCTTGCGGGCCAACTGGCGGACCCGGTCGTGCTTGTCGGCGTCCTGGGAGGTCCGCCAGTCGTCGTGGTACAGGTACTGACGCCGGCCCGCCTCGTCGGTCCCGATCGCCTGGATGTGGCCGTTCGGGTACGGACAGATCCACACGTCCTTCCAGGCCGGTGGAATCACCAGGGCACGGATCCGCTCGACCACGTCCGGATCGGTCAACCGCTGGTTGTCTTCGTCGTAGTACGTGAAGCCCCGGCCGTGCCCCTTGCGGGTCAGGCCTGGTTTGTCCGGTGAGGAACGCCGCAGCCGCATACCGGGCGGTACCCGCGCCGCATGCATGAAGCCGGTGCGGCCGGGAACCGGTGGGCCAGATCACGGAGGGCCGACGGGGCAGCCGTTCGTCCGACGGAACCACCGAAGGAGAGCACGATGGGTATCGGAGACAAGATGAAGAACGCCGCCGAGAGCGCCAAGGGCAAGATGAAGGAGCGCACCGGCGACGCCACGGACAACGAGGACCTGCAGGCCGAGGGCCAGACCGACAAGACCAAGGCCGACCTCAAGCAGGCCGGCGAAAAGGCCAAGAACGCCTTCCGCGACTGAGCAGAGTCTCCCCGGATCCCCACCACCTTCGAGGCGGTGGGGATCCGCCACGTCTGGGTACCGGACGCGCATGTTCGAGGACTTCACGCTGGACCGGATCCCCGTCGGGGACGTCACGCTGCGCGTCCGGTACGGCGGCTCCGGCCCGCCCGTCGTACTGCTGCACGGTCATCCCCGCACCCACACCACCTGGTACGCCGTGGCGCCGGCTCTCGCCGCGGCCGGGTTCACCGTCGTCTGCCCGGACACCCGTGGCTACGGGCAGTCCGGCAAGCCGGTCACGGACGCGGAGCACACGCCGTACTCGAAGCGGGCGATGAGCAACGATGTGGTCGGGCTGATGGATGCCCTCGGTCACGACACGTTCTCCGTCGTCGGGCACGACCGGGGGTCTCAGGTGGCCTACCGGACGGCGTTCGACCACCCCGAGCGGGTCAGCAAGCTCGTAGTGATGGACGGCGTACCGGTTGTGGAGGCGCTCGAGCGGTGCGGTGCGAAGTTCGCTGCCATGTGGTGGCACTGGTGGTTCTTCGCCCAGACCGCAAAACCCGCCGAGCGGGTGATCTGCGCCGACCCGGAGACCTGGTACGAGGCGTGGACCTCCAACTCCCCGGAGGCGCTCGGTCCGGAGAACCACGCCGACTTCCTGGCCGCGATCCGGAACCCGGCGACCGTGCACGCGATGGTCGAGGACTACCGGGCAGGCCTCGGGGTCGACCGTCGGCACGACGAGGAGTTCCGGGCAGCGGGGCGGCAGGTCGGGTGTCCGGCGATGGTGCTGTGGTCGACGCGGGACGACCTGGAGGAGATCTACGGCGACCCGGTCGCGGTGTGGAGACCCTGGTGCCCGAACATCGTGGGGTACGGGGTCGACTCGACGCACCACCTGGCCGAAAACGCTCCCGCCGAGCTGGTGGAGAGGCTGGTTGCCTTCCTGTAGGTGGGGTTGGGCTGTAGCGTCGGGCGGGTGGACTTCGAGGAGGCGGCAGATGCGTTGTACGCGGCGCCGGCGGCCGACTTCATTGCTACTCGCAACGAGCTGGCCAAGCAGCTGAAGGCCGACGGCGACCAGTTGGGGTCGACCCGGCTGAAGGCGCTGCGCAAGCCGACGGTCGCGGCCTGGCTGGCGAACCTGGTGAGCCGCGAGCAGCCGGACGAGATCGACGACCTGCTGGCGCTCGGCGACGAGTTCCGCGAGGCGACGACCGATCTCGACGGCGAGCGGCTGCGTGAGCTGACGCCGAAGCGGCACCAGGCGATCGACGTCCTGGTGAAGGCCGCGAACAAGCTTGCCGACGAGCACAGCCAGAAGGTCAGCGCGGACGTCGGGCAGAAGCTGCGCGAGACCCTCGACGCGGCGCTGGTCGACCCGGCGGCGGGCGACGCCGTACGGGAAGCGCGGTTGAGCAGCGCCCTGCGGCACGTCGGGTTCGGCGTGGTCGACGAGAACGGCGAGCCGTCGAACGTGACGGCGCTGACCGACGAGCGCCGGCAGGCAGCGAAAGACCGGCGGGCCAAGGCCCGCGAGGTCGAGGCCGAGGAGACCGAGCAGGAGTCGGCGGCCGAGCGGAAGGCCCGGGAGAAGGCCGAGCGCGAGGAAGACGAGCGCAAGGCCGAGGCCCAGACCGAGTTCGAGGCGGCTGTGAAGGCGGCCGAGAGTGCCGAGGCGACCGTTGAGGAGCTCGACGGGCAGTTGACCGACGCGCAGGAGGCGCTCGAGAACGCCCGCGACGAGGTCCGGCGGCTGACGACCGAGCTGGACGAGGCGAAGAAGGTCGCGCGGGACGCGCAGAAGGAGTCCCGCGAGGCACGGAAGCGGTACAACCGGCTCTGACCGCGTGTGCGGACCGGCTGGACTTGGGTACCGGTCCGGCGGAGAGGAGCTGGTGATGGCGAGATCGATCTGGAGCGGGTACATCAACTTCGGCCTGGTGTCGGTGCCGGTCGGGCTCTACAGCGCGACGCAGGAGCACCAGCTCGACTTCCACCAGTTTCAGCGCGGGACGTCGGACCGGATCCGCAACAAGCGGGTGAACGAGCGGACCGGGCGCGAGGTCGACTACGACAAGATCGTCAAGGGGCACGACGTCGGCGGCGGCGAGTACGTCGTGGTCGAGCAGGAGGAACTGTCCGACATCGCGCCGGGCAAGTCGCGCTCGCTGGAGATCTCCACGTTCGTCGACCTGGACGAGATCGACCCGATCCACTTCCAGAAGAGCTACTACCTGGCGCCGTCGGACGCCGAGAACGCGTCGTCGTACGCGCTGCTGCGGGACGCCCTGGCCAGGACCAACCGGGCCGGGATCGCCAGCTTCGTGATGCGCAGCAAGGAGTACCTGGCGACGATCCGGGCCGACGGGAAGGTGCTCGTGCTGGAGACGATGTTCTTCGCCGACGAGATCCGCGACCCGGCCAAGGAAGTCGGCGGTCTGCCGGCCAAGACGTCGGGCAAGCAGCTGAAGATGGCCACCGACCTGATCGAGGCGATGAGCGGCGACTGGCGGCCGAAGGACTACAAGGACAGCTACACCGAGCGCGTGAAGAAGCTGATCGCCACCAAGCGCAAGGGCAAGGAAGTCGTGTTCTCCGAGGAGGAGCCGGAGGCGACCTCGAGCACGGACCTGGTCTCCGCGCTGCGCGCCAGCGTCGAGGCGGCGCGCGCCCGGCGGGCCGGCGGCGGGAGCGGCAAGAAGGCCACCGCGAAGAAGTCCCCGGCGAAGAAGGCCACCGCGAAGAAGGCGACAGCGAAGAAGTCGGCCGCCAAGAAGACCGCGACCAAGAAGACGGCAGCCAAGAAGGCGACGGCGAAGAAGAAAGCTGCCTGACCTGTCAGGAACCTGGCGGAACGCTCGTTCGTTCTGGTCTTGTCGGAGGATCGGCGATGAGACTTTCTGCCAGGGGACGGCGTACGGCGACAGCGGCGGGTGCCGGGATCGGCACGGCCGGTGCGCTGGTCGCCGTCCTGATGCTGGGCGCGCTGGCCGCGCTGGCGCTGATCGGGATCGTGTTCGCGCTGGTCTGGCCGTTGGCGGCGACGATCAAGCACCTGGCCGACGAGCCGATCAACCACTCGGCGGCGAGCATCGCCGGGTACGCCGCAGGCGCTGTGCTGTGCCTGCCCGGCGTCGCCCGGCTGCTCACCTGGGGAGCGGCCGGCCTGGCGGTCATCGTCGTCGTGGGCGCGGCGTTCGCGGGGCTGGATCTGCTGCTCTCGACTCGGACGCCTCGCGAGGGCGGCGACGGTCGGCGCCGTCCGTGGGTGCGCAGTCGGCGGACGGACGAGCCTGAACTCACCGCCGCTCAGGCGCGGGAGGACGAGAAGCTGATCGCCCGGCTGCAGTGCCCGCTGAGCATCGAGGAGCTCTGCGGGGTCTGGCGCGAGACCACCAAGACCCTCGCGTCCGGCGCCGGCGTGCGCGACCGGCAGGCGGTGGCGGAGGTCCGGCGGATCTGTCTCGACGAGTTCGAGCGGCGGAACCCGGACGGTTTCCAGCAGTGGATCGAGGCCGGCGCACCGAGCAACCCCGGTGTCTACCTCCTGCCTGACCGAGGTCCCGGGGCGGCGTGATCTGATAGCGCGGTGGCGATCATCAGACCCAGGACCGAGGCCGACTTCGTCAGCTGCGTCGCGCTGCTGCGGGACGTGCACGAGTCGGCCGGATACCCGGTCAACTGGCCGGACGACCCCAAAACCTGGCTGACGCCTCCGAGCGCGCTCGGCTGCTGGGTCGTGACCGTGGACGGCGAGGTCGCCGGGCACGTCGCGGTCGGCAAGAGCGACGGTGCGGCGATCGTCGAGCGCCTTTTCGTGGACCCGAAGCAGACCGGCCAGGGCCTCGGGCGGCAGCTGCTCGACCACGCCGCCCAGGTCGCCGGCGACCACGAGCTCGCCTTGACGCTCGAGGTCGCCGACAACTGCACCGCCGCGATCGCCCTGTACACGCGGGCCGGCTGGCGCGCAACAGGCCGTACGCCGATCGACTGGGGCGGCGATCAGGCCTCGGCCGTGATCAACTTCTCCGCGCCCTCGTCCTGATCGAGCGGGTTCGCGATCTCGTCCGACCGCATCCGCCCGAACCAGATCACCACGAACGACGCCAGCGCCGGCCCGACCCCGGCCACGATGAACACCGCGGTCACCCCGAACAGCGATCCCGCCGGGCCCGCGAGCGCCATCGACACCGGCATCAGCAGCAGCGAGACGAAGAAGTCGAGGCTGGAGATCCGCCCGCGCAGGTGGTCCGGGACGCGGCGCTGCAGCAGCGTCCCCCAGATCACCATCGCCGCCGAGCCGGTCGCGCCGACGACCGCGACGCTGACCATCATCACCCACAGGTGCTCGGCGAACCCCAGCACGACGAACGGCACCGCCCCGACGCCCCACATCAGCGTCATCACGGTCAGGTACCGCCGCGGCAGCTTCCGCGACGAGATCAGCAGCGCGCCGGCCGCCCCGCCGATCCCGAACGCCGCCATCACCAGCCCGAACTCCCGCGCGTCCCCGCCGAGCTGGTCGCGGATCGCGAACGGCATCAGCACCTCCAGCGGCCCGAGGATCAGCAGCACGAACACCGTCCCGAACAGCAGCGACGCCAGCAACCACCGCGTACGCCGTACGTAGCCCCAGCCTTCGCGCAGGTCCGCGGCCATCGCCCGGACGCCGGTCGGCGCGTCCTCGTCAGCCACGGCGACAGGTTCGTGCCGCAGGTTCATCGCCAGCACGCAGCCGGCCGAGAACAGGTACGTCAGCCCCGCGACCAGGATCGCGACGCCCGGCGAGATCGCGGCGATCACCAGACCGCCGATCACCGGACCGGTCGCCTGCTGCGCGAGCGGCCGCAGCGTGCCCTCGAGCCCGTTGGCCGCGAGCAGCTCGTCCGGCGGCAGCAGGCGCGGCACCAGCGCCGTGTACGCCGGGATCAGGAACGCCTCGCCCGCCCCGACGAGCACCGCGGCGGCCGTCAGGTGCCAGATCTCGAGGATCCCGATCAGCGCGAGCGCGGCGAGCCCGAGCAGCACCACCCCTCGTACGGTGTCGGCGGCGACGATCACCGCGCGCTGTGACAGCCGGTCGGCCGCGATCCCACCGAACAGGACGCAGACCACCAGGCCGATGCTGTACGCCGTGGTGACGACCGACAGCTGGACGGGACCGCCGCCCAGCTCGATCACCTGCCAGGCCAGCGCGACCAGCCACAGCCCGCTGCCGAGCAGCGCGACGGCGAGCCCGGTCCAGAGCAGCCGGTAGTCGCGGTGGCGCAACGGCCGTACTGCCTTCCAATCGACCCTACTCACGATGCACACCTCAAGAGTTGACAGCGAAACTGTTTGAACGGCACTTTACGCGTATCAACAGTTCACCTGTCAACCGTTTATCCGTATACTCGGTTCCATGGCAGCACAGCAGACGAGCACGGAACAGCTGGACGCGTGGCGGGCGCTCTACCGCGCCGACACGCTGCTGTTCGCGCACCTCGACCACGCCCTTCACCGGCTCGCCGACATGGCGTACTTCGAGCACGAGCTGCTCCGGGCGCTCGACGAGGCCGGCGGCAAGCTGCGGATGGCGCAGCTGGCGGAGACGATGATGATCTCCCGCAGCGGCGCGACCCGGCTGGTCACCAAGCTCGAGGACAAGGACGGCTGGGTGGTCCGGACGACGTCGCCGGCCGACCGCCGGGCGACCTGGGCCGAGCTCACCGCGAGCGGGCGGGAGGCGCTGAAGACTGCCCAACCCGTGGTCGATGCGGTGGTCGGGACGTTCTTCGCGGATCATGTTCCGAGTGAGGAGCTTCGACGGGCATCCACGATCCTGCACCGACTGGCCGACGCGAACCCCGACGACGCCGGCTTCGACTGCGGCATGTGAGCCGCCGGAGGTGGCGCGGTGAGCCAGTCCGACGAGCTGTACGCCGAACGGGTGCGGGCCCTCGAGCCCGTCCCCACCAGCCATCCCGCTGAACTGATCACCACCCTGTACGACGCCCAGCTCGGCAGCCGCCACGCCGACCTGGCCGCCCGCTGGCTCCAGTCCCAGGGCCACGGCTTCTACACGATCGGCTCCGCAGGCCACGAGGGCAACGCCGCCGTAGCCGCCGCCCTCCGCCCCACGGACCCGGCTCTGCTCCACTACCGCTCAGGAGCCTTCTACCTGGCAAGAGCCACCCAGGCGGCCGCCGAAGGCGAGAACACCGAGCGAGACCCGGGCGATGAAGCCCGGAGCGTCAAGGAGCAGCAGGGCGACCGCGCCGCGAACACCGGGGAGCAGCAGGGCGACCGCGCCGCGAACACCGGGGAGCACCGGGGCGACCGCGCCAGGAGCACCGGGGAGCAGCAGGGCGACCGCGCCGCGAACACCGGGGAGCACCGGGGCGACCGCGCCAGGAGCGCCGGGGAGCAGTGGGGGGACGGCGCCGGGAGCGCCGGCGGGCCGGGGGCGGACGGCCGGATCGTCGCCGCGCGCAGCGCAGGCGGGGCGGCGGGGCCCCTCCTCCCCCTCCCGTCCCCCGCCGCGCGCAGCGCGGTGGGGGACGCGCTGCGGGACATTCTCCTGGGCGTCGCCGCGGCGACTTCCGAGCCGATCTCCGGGGGGCGGCACAAGGTGTTCGGGCGGCATGATCTCGCGGTGATTCCGCAGACCTCGACGATCGCCTCGCACCTGCCGCGGGCGATGGGGGTGGCGTTCTCGATCGCGCGGGCGCACAAGCTCGGGGTCGCCTCGCCGTGGCCCGACGACGCGATCGTGGTGACCAGCTTCGGGGACGCCTCGGCGAACCACTCGACCGCGACCGGCGCGATCAACGCCGCCCTGCACGCGTCGTACCAGGGCATCCCGATGCCGCTGCTGCTGGTCTGCGAGGACAACGGGATCGGTATCAGCGTGCGCACCCCGGACGGCTGGATCAAGCAGGCCTACGGGCAGCGCCCCGGCCTGCGGTACTTCGATGCCGACGGCACCGATCTCGACGCGACCCTGACGATGGCGACCGAAGCGGCGACCTTCGTACGCCGCAACCGCCGCCCCGCGTTCCTCCGGCTCCGCACGGTCCGCCTGCTCGGCCACGCGGGCTCCGACGTCGAGGCGGCGTACCGGACGCCGGCCGAGATCATCGCCGACGAGGAGCTCGACCCGCTGCTCGGCACCGCCAGGCTCCTGCTCGGCACCGGCTGCTCACCGGCCGAGATCATCGACCGGTACGAGGCCAAGCGCGCCGAGGTGATGGCGATCGCCGAAAGCGTCGCCGGCCTCCCCCAACTCGCCTCCGCCGAAGCGGTCGTCGCACCGCTGCGCCTCGCGAAGGTCCCCGAGGACTCGCTCCCGAGCAACGTCCTCGGCGCGAGGAGCCCGGGCGCGAGCGACGCCACGAGCAGCCCTCGCTCGAGCGGAGCGACGAGCGCCGCGGCAGGCACCGAAGAACCCCTCACCCTCAGCCAGTCGATCAACCGCGCGCTCGGCGACGTCCTCACGGCGTACCCGGAGTCGATCGTGTTCGGCGAGGATGTCGGCCGCAAGGGCGGCGTCTACGGCGTGACCCGCGGCCTGCAGAGGTCCTTCGGCGCGGCCCGCGTCTTCGACACGCTGCTCGACGAGCAGTCGATCCTCGGCCTCGCGCTCGGCGCCGGCGTCTCCGGCCTGCTCCCGCTGCCGGAGATCCAGTACCTGGCCTACCTGCACAACGCCGAGGACCAGCTCCGCGGCGAGGCGGCGTCGCTCAAGTTCTTCTCCCAGGGCCAGTACCGCAACCCGATGGTCCTGCGCATCGCCGGCTACGGCTACCAGAAGGGCTTCGGCGGCCACTTCCACAACGACGACGCGATCGGCGTCCTGCGTGACATCCCCGGCCTCGTGATCGCCTCACCGTCCCGCCCGGACGACGCGGCTGCGATGCTGCACACCTGTACGGCGGCCGCCCGCCACGACGGCGCGGTCTGCGTCTACCTGGAGCCGATCGCGCTCTACCACCGCCGCGACCTGCACACGGACGGCGACGCCGGCTGGCTCGCGCCGTACTCCACCGAACATGTCCCGATCGGCACAGGCCGCACGTACGGCGACGGCACCGATCTCACGCTGGTCACCTTCGGCAACGGCGTCCCGATGAGCCTGCGCGTCGCCGATCGCGTGCCCGGCGTACGGGTGCTGGACCTGCGCTGGCTGGCACCGCTGCCGACCGAGGACCTCCTCCGCGAAGCCAACGCAACCGGCCGAGTCCTGGTCGTCGACGAAACCCGCCGCTCCGGCGGCGTCTCCGAAGGCGTCCTGGCCGCCCTCATCGACGCAGGCTTCACCGGCCGCATGGCCCGCGTCACCAGCGAGGACAGCTTCGTCCCGCTCGGAGCCGCCGCCCAGCACGTCCTGCTCAGCGAGGAGACCATCGAGAAGGCCACCCGGGAACTGCTCAGCTGAAAAGCCGCTGCCAGATGGATTTCTTCTTCGGCGCCGGCTCGTCGGGTACGACGGCCTGCCGGCGGGCGTCGCGGGCGGGCTGCGCCTCGACCCAGTCACGCAGGATCTGTTCCTCGTCGACCAGCCCGACCGGTACGACCACACCGGTGGTGTCGCGGATCTGGACCCGGATCCGGGCGTTCAGGTCCTGCAGGTAGTCGCGCACCTCGGACTCGCGGCGCATCGCGCCGACCTTCTCCGGGATCTGCGCCTTCTCCTTGCGCAGCTGGACCGACGGCGGCAGCAGCGCGTCGGTCTCGATGTTCTCCCGGCGGATGAGGTCCTTCACCCACCAGTCCGGGTCGTGCGCGGCGGCCAGCTTCAGCGGTTTGCCCGCACCGGGCAGCCCCTCGAAGTCGCCGCGCTGCTCGGCCTGCTTGATCTGGATCTCCACCCAGTCCTGGGTCGAGATCCCTGGCGGCTTGCGCTCGGTCATGTACCGCACCTCCCGTGGCTCGGGTCGCTGTACGCCCGGATCCTTGCCCGGGTCACCTCCACTAAATCATATTGTGAATCCCTTCACAAGCCTGGTTTCTCGGTCGGAGGCCACAGCTCCGGCAGCGGGATCGGCATCCGCCAGATCCGCAACCCCGGGTCCACCAGCCCGTTGCGAATCGCGACGTACCGCAGCAACCGCAGCGGCCCCGCGATCAGCACGAACGCCAGCGGCAGCTCGATCACCACCGCGCTGAGCACCGCCTGCAACTGGTCAGCGCCCGGATGGCTCGTCAGTACGTCGAACCACGCGTCGCACAGCAGCAGCACCCCGGACGCGAACGCCGTCGGGAACAGCAGCTGCCGCCGCCGGTAGCCGAAGATCCCGGTCAGCAGCAGCATGATCGTCAGGACGACGTCGAAGCCGACCCAGGTCGCCACCCAGTTGCGCGCCTCGTACCGCTCCGGCAGCGTGACCGCGAGGTAGACCGTCCACGGGATCAGCGCGGCCACGCACAGCAGGATCAGCACCAGCCGCCAGCGCCGGATCCGTTCCATCACCCGCCGCGCCGGCATCAGCCCGGCCGGCACCGGCGCCAGCCGCAGGATCAGCTCCCGCCGCTCCTGCGTGGACATCGCCGCGATCTGCTCATCGGTCACCCGCACGCCACTCACAGTGCATGCTCACATGGGACGATGGCAGACACCGAGAGCCGCGAGCGAGGAGACCCACCTGTGTCGTCCGCCATCCTGTCCGTCGTCGCCGGGAAACGCGTCCAGAACCCGCTCCGCACCACCCCCTCGACCAACCCGGCGAACACGGCCGACCTGGTCGGTGAGATCGGCCTCGCCGGTCCGGAGGTGTTCGTCGCGGCAGCACGAGCGGCCCGCGAGGCGCAGACCGGGTGGGCGGCGTTGCCGGCGCCGCAGCGTGGCCAGGTGATCGCGAACGTCGGCCGCCTGATGACGGCCAACAAGTCCCGCCTCGCGGCCCTGGTGACCCGCGAGATCGGCAAGCCGCTCGCGGAGGCGCTCGGCGAGGTGCAGGAGATCATCGACACCTGCGACTTCTTCCTCGGCGAGGGCCGCCGGCTGTACGGGCAGACCGTGCCGTCGGAGATGCCCGACAAGCAGCTGTTCACGTTCCGCCGCCCGGTCGGCGCGGTCGCGGTGATCTCGGCCGGCAACTTCCCGGTCGCGGTCCCGTCCTGGTACATCGTCCCGGCCCTGCTCTGCGGCAACACCGTGGTCTGGAAGCCCGCCGAGTACTCGGCGGTCGTCTCCGACGCGTTCTACGAGATCTTCGCGCACTCCGGCGTACCGGCCGGGGCCTTCAACGTCGTGCACGCCGACGGCCCGGACACCTTCGCCGGGCTCGAGCAGGCCCTGGTCGCCGGCCTGATCGACAAGGTCGGGTTCACCGGGTCGAGCGAGGTCGGCCGCCGGATCGGCGAGCTGTGCGGCCGGCACCTGCAGTCCCCGTGCCTGGAGCTCGGCGGCAAGAACCCGATGATCATCACCGAGAACGCCGATCTCGACCTGGCCGTCGAGGGCGCCCTGTTCTCCGGTTTCGGTACGGCGGGCCAGCGGTGCACCTCGCTCGGCACGGTCATCGTGCAGGAGGCCGTGCACTCCGACTTCGTCGAGCTGTTCGCCGCCGCGGTGTCCGCCGCGAAGATGGGCGACCCGACCCAGGACGTGCTGTTCGGGCCCTTGCTGGACGAGAAGTTCGCGGCCGGGTTCGAGAAGTCGCTCGGCTGGATCGGCGACCACCACCGGGTGCTCGGCAAGACCGGGCGCGTCACCGGCGACAACCCGCGGGACAACTTTGTCGGCGATCCGGCGGCCGGGCTGTTCTACCACCCGACGATCGTCGACGGCGTACTGCCGGACGACGAGCTGTTCCTGCAGGAGACGTTCGGCCCGGTCGTCGGCGTCACGACGTACGGCGACCTGCCGGAGGCGATTGCCCTGGGCAACAAGTCCGGCTACGGCCTGTCCAGCTCGATCTACACCACGAACCCGCAGCAGGCGTTCCAGTTCGCGCAGGGCATCTCGGCCGGGATGGTCAGCGTGAACAACTCGACCTCCGGCGCCGAGGCGCACCTGCCGTTCGGCGGCAACGGCAAGTCCGGCAACGGGTCGCGGCAGAGCGGCATCTGGGTGCTGGACCAGTTCACCCGCTGGCAGTCGCTGAACTGGGACTACTCGGGCAAGCTGCAGAAAGCGCAGATGGACACCGTCACGGTCGAGGCCGACTTCGGGTTCCTGCTGCCTTGAGCCCGACGACGCTGCCCGAGTCCGCCGACGTGGTGATCGTCGGCGGTGGTGTGATGGGGACCAGCATCGCGTTCCACCTGGCCGAGGCCGGCGTCCGACGGGTGCTGCTGCTCGAGCAGGACAGCCTCGGCGCCGGCTCGACCTCGAAGGCGGCCGGTGGCGTCCGGGCGAACTTCTCCGACGAGGTGAACGTCGCGCTCGGGGCCCGCAGCCTGCGGGCGTTCCAGGACTTCGCCGTACGGCCTGGGCAGGAGATCGATCTGCACCAGGTGGGCTACCTGTTCCTGCTGTCGACCGACGAGCAGGTCGCGTCGTTCGAGCAGAGCACCCGGCTGCAGAACGCCGCCGGTGGGCCGACCCGGATGATCTCCGTCGACGAGGCGGTCGCGCTGGCGCCGTTGATCTCGCCCGACGGGTTGGTCGGCGCGTGCTTCTCCCCCGACGCCGGGCACTGCTCGCCGGAGTCGGTCGTGCTCGGGTACGCGACGGCGGCGCGGCGACTCGGTGCGCAGCTCGTGACAGGCTGTGCGTTGACCGGGATCGATGTCGTGGGCAACAACATTCACGGCGTACGAACGACACTCGGGCCGGTCCGGACGTCGACGGTGATCTGCGCCGCCGGCGCGTGGTCCGCCGAGGTCGGCCAGTACGCCGGAGTCGAGCTGCCGGTGACGCCGCTGCGCCGGCAGATCGTCGTCACGGAAGCGGTCGAGGGGCTGCCCGACGACCTGCCGATGACGATCGACTTCGGCAGCACGTTCTACTTCCACCGCGAAGGACCTGGGCTGCTGGTAGGCATGTCGGACCCGGCCGAGCAGCCCGGCTTCCACCTCGACCGCTCGGACACCTGGCTGCCCGGGCTGACCGAGGCGATGGAGCGTCGCGTACCGAGCCTGCTCGACGTCGGCCTGACCGGCGGCTGGGCCGGCCTGTACGAGAACACACCCGACCACAACGCGCTGATCGGTGAGGCGGACGACGTGAGCCGATTCCTCTACGCCACAGGGTTTTCCGGGCACGGCTTCCTGCAGGGCCCGGCGGTCGGCGAGGTGATCCGGGATCTGTGGCTGGAACGCCCGCCGTTCGTCGACGTGTCCCCACTGCACGCCCGCCGCTTCCGCGACGCGGCGGCTCGCGCGGAATTCAACGTGGTCTGATGACGCTGCTGCTGAGGCGCTCCGACATCCTCGGGCTGCTCGACGTACCGGCCGTGCTGCGCACGCTGCGCGCCGGATTCACCGCCGACGTGGGGATCGAGCCGCACCGCGTGCGGACCGACCTGCCCGGACCCGGTACGGCGACCACGCTGCTGCCGGGCACGATTCCGGGCATTCCGGCGTACACGGTGAAGGTCAACGCGAAGTTCCCGCAGTCCTCTCCGGCGCTGCGTGGAGTGGTCTGCCTGCACGATGCGACCGACGGGACGCTGCTGGCGATCCTCGACTCGGCGACGATCACCGCCTGGCGGACCGGGCTCGCGGCGGCGCTGGCGACCGACGTACTGGCTGCGAAGACGGCGCGAACCGTCGGCATGGTCGGGACCGGCGCGCAGGCGGCGATGGTGGTCCGCGGTCTGCAGGCGTTGCGCGAGGTCGAGCATCTGGTCGGGTACGACGTCGATCCCGCGCGGGCCAAGGCGTTTGTCGCGGAGACGGGGATCCCGGGTGCGGTGGTCGACAGCGCGACCGGGGTCGCGGCGCGCGCGGAGATCGTCGTCCTGGCGACGTGGTCGCGCGAGCCGTTGCTGACCGCGGCCGACGTCCGGCCCGGGCGGCACTTCACGACGCTCGGCGCGGACGAGCCGGGCAAGATCGAGGTGGGCGCGGACCTGCTCGCCGGGGCTCGGGTGGTGGTCGACGACGTCCGCCTCGCGGCCACGATGGGGGCCGTGGGCAACGTTGGACTGGACGCGACGGCGATCGGCGCGACGCTCGGCGAGGTGCTCTCGAACACCAGGCCAGGCAGAGAGTTCGCCTCACAGGTGACGGTCTACGCGCCGGTCGGCCTGCCCTGGCAGGACCTGGCGATCGCCTGGCCGGTCTACCAGGCAGCCCAGGCGACCGGTGTCGGCAGGAGCATCGACTTTCTTAGTTGATGCAGCCTTAGCTGACCTTGTAGTCCAGCGAGACCAGACGGTCGTCGACCACCTCGGTGCCGAGAAGGGTCAGCTGCTGGTACGGCAGCCTGGTGTAGAGCGGCCCTTCGCCTTCGCGGCCGTGCATGGTCGGGAACACCATCACCCGCAGCCGATCCACCAACCCGGCGTCGAACAGACTGCGCACCAGCGACGGACTGCCCAGCGTGATCATCGGCAGGTCGTCGAGCTCCTTCAACGCCGGGACCGCGGTCTCCAGCGGTTCGTCGACGATCGTCGTGTTCGCCCAGGTCAACGGCTGCGTCAACGTCTTCGAGAACACGACCTTCGGCAGCTCGGCCATCCGCGCGAACGACGGGTCGTCGCCGTCCTGGACGATCTCCGCCATCATCCGGTACGACGTCGCGCCCATCACCAGGACGTGGTCCGCGGCCAGCTTCCGTTCGATCCACGCCTTCAGCCCCGGCCCGTCGTACCCCCAGTAGGCCGCCGACTGCGGGCCTCCGTCTCCGAACCCGTCCAGCGTGCTGACCATGTCCACGATCAACTCACGCACGGCTACTCCTTCACCAGTTGGGCAACGAGCGCGTCGAGCTGCTCCATGGAGGCGCGCAGGCCGGTCTCCATGCCGCCCTCGACGTACACGTCGCGGTCCTCGACGGTCGGGAACACCGTGCTCTGCCGCAGGGTGGTGACACCGTCGTTCTCGTCGAACGTGATCGTGTTCAGGTACACGACCCCCGGGTACAGGTCGAACTCGTAGGTCTGCACGATCCGCTCCGGGCTCGGCGTCCCGTGGTACAGCCCGTGGAAGGCGAACCCCTTGCCGTCGCTGTCGTAGTGCGTCCACCGCCAACGGCCGCCGTGACGCGGGTCGAGCTGGTTGACGGTGAGTGTGAGGCCGGCCGGTCCGAGCCAGCGGGCCACCAGGTCGGGCTCGGTGTACGCACGGAACAAGAGGTCGCGCGGGGCGCTGAACTCGCGGGTGATCAGTACGAGCGGTACGCCGGGGTCGGCGACGATCTGCATCAGGGTTGCTCCTTCAGCTCGTCGAGCAGTCCGTCGAGGCGGTCGAAGCTCTCGCCCCAGTAGGCGCGGTAGTCGACCAGCCACTCGGTCGCTGTCTTCAAAGGCGCCGCGTCGAGGTGGCTCAACCGCGGACGGCGCGTGCCGGGCCGGTCTTGGTGCTTTCAGCGGTCGGTGGGGGTGCTGCGCGGGTCGTCGGGGTCCTGCCAGTTGTCCGGGTCGCACCAGTCGGGGTCCCAGCCGCGCTGGCGGCAGTACTCGGCGAGGAGCTCTTCCCGCGTCATCGTGCGGGTCGGGGTGGTCCGCGGGGGCCGAGGCTTCTGCGGGACGGTGGTCGTCGTCTTCGTCGGCTTCGGGTCCCGCTCCTCGGTGTGCTCCGGGGCCCGGGTCGTGCGCGTCTTGGTCGGTACGACGGTCGGCTTGGTCGTCGGCTTCGGCGGCGGGGTCACGCTCGGACGCACACTCGGCGGCGGACCCGTCGGGGTCGGCGTCAGCGACGGCGTCGGGCTGCGGTCGTCGAGGATCGGCGCGGCCTGCGACGGCGGGGGCCCACTGTCGAACGTCGACAGTCCCCACAGAGCCAACACCAGCACAGCGGCGACACCGCCGGCTCCGGCGATCACCATCCGCCGCGGCGGACCGCCGTACAAGCCAACCGGGCCACGTACGGCGTTGCCCTTGCCGTCGACCCAGAAGTCCCAGTCCTCCGGCGCCGGAGGCCACGCCGGGTCCGGCCGCCACGTCTTGGGCGGCACCCAGCTCCGCCGAGGCGGCGTGGGCCAGTTCGGCGGTACCACGAACCGCTTCACGCAACCTCCACCTCGCCGACGAAAACCCGACCCAGGCTAATGGATCCGCCGACCCCCAGATACCCCGCCCAGGTCAGCTTTCCGTTAGGAACCCATCCACCCAACGACCCAAGCCCCCCAAAAGCTACTTCGCCTCTCAGCAATCCCTTGGTGATAGAAGCTGTGACTACAAGTCGAGCACCCACCGCGCGTCACCCGGCAGCTCCGGCGGACCCCACCGGTCATCGGGCCGCCAACTCGTCCACTGCGCCGCGAAAGGCCAGTCCCCGCGCCGGAAGGACTCCTCCGCCGCCCGCGCGTCCCGGTGGATCTGCTCGGCCTGCTCCTCGCTGAACAGACCGGCCGCCACCGCCGCCGCCAAGTCGTCCGCGTCCTTCACCGTCACCGAGCCATCGGGCTCGATCACCAGGTCGAGCTCATGGTCGCCGGTCCAGGTCGACTCGGCGTCACGCCGGTGCGGCAGCTCGAGATTCACGTACCAGCAGGAGAACTCGCCCTCGTCGTCCCAGAACAGCCAGACCGACCACGGCCTGCCGGTTGGCGCGATGAACAGCACGCCCGGCCCGCACCACGCCGTCCGTGCCTGGACGAGCTCGCACCGGAACCGCTCGTCCACGGCGATGTCGCGGATAGCTCGCCCGTCCGCCGGGTGCGGCATCAGGCGGGGCGTCCCGCTCGGGAGCCAAGCCACCAGCCCTCGCTTGTCGTCGCGGACCACGCGCACCGGGGTGGTCCCCCACGGCTGACCTCGTCGCCAGTGCGTCGGGCGGTCCTGCCAGAGGACCGTGTCCCCAGGGTTCCAGTACGGCGCCCTGCCTGCTGGACGGGAAGCGGTCGAGGCGTAGAGCATCCGGGCTACTTTCCGATCAGTTTCGCGGCTGAGTCGAGCATGTCCGTGGCGTAGCGTTCGCTGAAGCCTGCGGCGAAGCCGGTGACGGCGAAGACTGCTACCGAGGCGGGGGTGCCTACGGCGGAGCCGCCGGCGAGGATGCCGGCCAGGAGGGTGAAGTAGGCGAGGGAGCCGAAGATCGCGCCGACGCCTGGGCGGAAGGCGCCGAGCAGGGTGCGGTGCCAGCGGGAAGCGCTGTGGTCGATGACCAGTGAGCCCTTGGCCATGCGCTGGATGACGCTGATGGTCGCGCCGAGCGCGGACATGACGACGGCGGCGACCAACGCCGAGGGCACCAGCGCGCTGCGCCACCAGGCGTTCGCGGCCACGCCCAGCAGGATCACCAAGAGGAACGTCGGGACGATGCCGGCCAGCACGCCCTGGAAGTACTCGAGGCGGGCCTGCCGTTGCAGCAGTACGTCGACGCGCGCCTTCACGACCAGGACCTCGTTCTTCGCGGCCGCGACCGCGGTGGCGATCTCCCCCTCGGGAGCGTCGCTCGCGACCAGGTCCGCGGCGACCATCACGCGGGTCAGCCCGGAGTACGCGTGGTCGGTCGCCTCCTCGAGCTGCTGGACGACGTGCTTGCCGCGCAGCCCGTAGCCTGCTTCCTTCGCGATCACCTTGCAGGCGATCTCCTCGTCGACCAGCTCGGGCGGCGGCGAGTTGAGGATCGAGTAGACCATCCGGTCCTTGGCCAGCAGGCAACCGCCGACGACGGCCGTGCAGTAGTACTCCTTCTCGATCCCGCCGTGCAGCTCGGCGAACTGCGCCGACAGCGCCGGGATCAGCCAGAAGCCCGCCGTACTGGCGACTTGCTCCGTCGAGGCCGCCAGCTGGTGCGCCTGCACGAGGTGCCGAAACGTCGCTGGTCCGTGCGTCGCCGCCTGGTAGAGATCCGGGTACTGCGCGGCCGCCTGCTCACCGGGCGTCGTCGTCATGCGCAGAGCGTACGGCGTGAATCAGCCGCGCGGTGGCCCGCTGGTGTCGCGGACCTGAAGCCTCATCGGCAAGTACGTCGGCTCGGCGTCGTCGCCGTTCACCAGCAGCTGTTCGAGCAGCTCACCGGCCCTCCGCCCGAGCTCGTCGCGCGGCACCGAGACCGTGGTCAGGTTGGAGTGCGCGACCCGCTCCAGCGAGATGTCGTCGAACCCCACCACCGAGTACGCCGCCGGCACCTCGACCCCGAGCTCCCGCATCCGCGCCAGCGCCCCCAACGCGACCAGGTCGTTGTAGCCCAGGATCGCCGTCACGTCCCCGGACAGCACAGCAGACACCGCGTCGTACCCGGCCTCGCTCGTCGCCCCGCACTCGACCAGCTCGACCTCCAACCCGAACGCCCGCGCCGAGTCGAAGGCCCGCAACCGCTCAGCGTTGGCCCACGAAGCCGACGGCCCACTCAAGTACGCCGCCCGCCGGTGCCCGAGCTGCGCCAGGTGCCCGCAGACCTGCGTCATCCCGCCGTGGAAGTCGACGGAGATCGACGGCACCGCCAGCCCCGGCACGATCCGGTTGAACAGCACCATCGGGTGCTTCCGCGCGGCCAGCTCGGCCAGCTCCGCGCGCGGCATCCGCGGCGAGCACAGCAGTACGCCGTCGCAGCAGCGCATCAGGTCCTCGACCAGGTCGTGCTCGACCGCGGGGTCCTCGTCGGACTCCATCACCATCATCCGGCGCCCGTGCGAGCGCGCCACCGCGGAGACCGCCTTCAGAACGTCCGGAAAATAGGGGTTCGCCAGGTCCGGGACCAGTACGCCGATCGTGCCCCACTCCCCGCGCGCCAGTCCCTGCGCGGCCGCGTTCGGCCGGTACCCGAGCGAGGCGACCGCCGCGTGCACCCGGTCGACCAGCGACGAGTCCACCCGCGCGGTCCCGTTGAGCACCCGGGAGACGGTCGCGGCGGAGACGCCCGCCGCCGTGCTCACGTCGCTGATCGTGACGCGCGGCGCCCGGCCCGAGCGGTTCGGCACGGCGGTCCTCCCTCGACGAGAAAGCGCTTGCACGCAAGGCCACAGGCTAACCGCCGCGCCCGCTCAGCGGAATGCTCCGACCGATCTGAAATCGCTTTCAGACGACCTCTTGCCAGCGCGGCAGCCGAGGACTACCGTCGATCGGCAAGCGCTTACCGAAGTTCTCGAAGGGTGATTCCATGCAGCTGGACCGTCTCTCGTCCTTCCCGGTGACGGCGTTCGACGCCGCCGGCGAGCTGGCCCTCGGGCCGTACCGCGAGCACCTGCGGCACCAGATCGACGCCGGCCCGGCCGCGATCTTCGCCTGCTGCGGCACCGGCGAGTTCTTCTCGCTCACCCTCGACGAGTACGCCGAAGCAGTCCGCGCAGCCGTGGCCGAGACCGCCGGCGCGCTCCCCGTCTTCGCGGGCACCGGCTACGGCACCGCAATGGCCAAGCAGTACGCCGCCGCAGCGCGCGAGGCTGGTGCGGACGGCCTGCTCGTGCTTCCGCCGTACCTGATCAAGCCTTCGCAGCAGGGTCTGCTCGACCACTTCCGCGCACTCGCGGCGTCGACCGACCTGCCGCTGATCGCGTACCAGCGCGACAACGCCGTCTTCACCCCGGACTCGGTCGCCGAGCTGGCCCGGATCCCGAGCGTGCAGGGCTTCAAGGACGGCATCGGCGATCTCGACCTGCTGCAGCGGATGATGGCCGTCGCGCCGGACCTGACCTACTTCAACGGGCTCCCGACCGCCGAGGTGACTGCCCGCTCGTACGCCGCGATCGGCGTCAAGGCGTACTCCTCGGCCGTGCACTGCTTCGCGCCGGAGATCGCCCACGCCTACGAGGCCGGTCTCGACGAGCTCCTCACCGAGTTCTACCTGCCGCTGGTGAAGCTCCGCGACCAGGGCGCCGGGTACGCCGTCTCGCTGGTCAAGGCCGCCGTACGGCGTCGCGGCGTCGACGTCGGACCGGTGCGCTCGCCGTTGACCGACCCGTTGCCGGAGCACCTGGAAGAACTCGACCAGATCATCGAGCAGGGACTGACCGTCGTCCGGAAGGCCGCCGCATGAAGATCACCGACGTCAACCTCACCCCGATCGCGATGAAGGACCCGCCGCTGCGCAACATCCACGGCGTGCACCAGCCGTACGCGCTGCGCACGATCCTCCAGGTGCACACCGACGAGGGCCTGACCGGTCTCGGCGAGACGTACGGCGACCTGGCGATCCTCTCCGCGCTGCGCAAGGTCGCACCCCGGCTCACCGGCCTCGACGTGCTCGACCTCAACGGACTTGAGCGGATCATCCGCGAGACGCTCGGCGCGAGCGCGGGACTGGCGACGCACGGGCTGGTCGGCGAGGCGAGCGACGAGAAGACTGTGATGACGGTGCTCTCGGCGTTCGAGATCCCGTGCTGGGACCTGCAGGGCAAGGCGCTCGGACGGCCGGTCGTCGACCTGCTCGGCGGCAAGGTCCGCGACGCGGTCCCGTACAGCGGCTACCTGTTCTTCAAGCCGGCCGCGCACACACCGTTGCCGGACTACCCGACCGACGCCTGGGGCGAGGCGACCGACGCCTGGGGCGAGGCGATGGATGCCGAGGGCATCGTCGCGCAGGCCCGCAAGATGGTCGACGGCTGGGGCTTCAAGTCGCTCAAGCTGAAGGGCGGCGTCCTGCCGCCGCAGGACGAGGCCGACGCGATCCTCGCCCTGCGCGACGAGTTCCCGAACCATCCGCTCCGGCTCGACCCGAACGCCGGGTGGACCGTCGAGACCAGCATTGCCGTCGGCAAGAAACTCGACGGCGTGCTGGAGTACCTCGAGGACCCGACCGGTGGGATCGACGGGATGGCCGCGGTCGCTCGCGAGGTTTCGATGCCACTGGCAACCAACATGTGTGTGACAGAGTTCGGGCACGTGAAGCCCGCGGTGCTGGTCGACGCGGTCCAGGTGATCCTGTCCGACCACCACTTCTGGGGCGGGCTGCGGCGGTCGCGCGAGCTGGCGGGGATCTGCCGGACCTTCGGGATCGGCCTGTCGATGCACTCGAACTCGCACCTCGGGATCAGCCTGGCCGCGATGACCCACCTGGCCGGCGCGACGCCCGAGCTGACCTACGACTGCGACACCCACTACCCGTACCTGGTCGAGGACGTGGTCCAGAAGGGCGTACTGAGCTTCACCGACGGCGCGGTCAAGGTCCCGGACGGACCCGGCCTCGGGGTCGAGCTCGACCTCGACTCGCTGGCACGACTGGCCGAGCAGTACGAGAAGTGCGGGTTCGACACCCGCGACGACATCACGCCGATGCGTGCGGTCCAGCCGGACTGGGACCCGGTGATCCCGCGGTGGTGAGGCACGGCGCGTTCGCCTACACGTGGGACCTCGTCGGCGATCCGGCCGGCGCCGAGCGGATCGCCTCGCTCGGGGTGGACACGGTGACGCTGCAGGCGGCGTACCACTCGGTGCGGGCGACGACCGCCTGGCACCCGCGGCACCGCGTCGTCCACGCCGAGCACGCGGCGGCGTACTTCCGGCTGCGGCCGGAGCGTTGGAGCGGGCGGCTTCGTCCGCCGGCGCCGACCTGGGCGGTCGAGGACGAAGACCGCTTCGGTACGGCGTACAACGCGCTGACCGCCGCCGGGCTGCGGACCGAGGCCTGGATGGTGCTCACGCACTCGTCGATCCTCGGCCGCTCCGCACCGGATCTCACCGTGCGCAACGCGTACGGTGAACGGTTCGCGCACGCGCTCTGCCCGGCGCAGCCCGACGTGCGCGAGTACGCGCTGACGCTGGTCCGCGAGGTCTGCGACCAGTACGACGTACCGGCGCTGATGCTGGAGGCGTGCGGCTGGCTCGGCTTCGACCACCTGAGCGCGCACGAGAAGACGAGCGGTGCGGACCTGTCGCCGTGTGCGCGGGATCTGCTGTCGATCTGTGTGTGTTCCGTCTGCGCCGACGTGCTGCCGGTCGACGAGCTTTCCGCACGCATCCGGATGCTGCTCGATCGCGAGCTGCAGCACGGCGTACTTGCCGGTGACAACCTGATCGATGCTCTGGGCCCGCAGCTGGCCCGGGCTGTCGCCAACCATCGCACCGCGGTGATCAGCGGACTGGTCGACGACATCGCCGCACTTGCGGGCGATCGGGACATCTTGCTGATGGCAACCGATGATCCGCAGGTCACCGGGCCCGACGTCGGGCTCGACCTCGCCGCGGCTTCCCCGACGGCGTACACGCTGAAGTGCTGGGACGAGCCGGAGCCTGCGATCGGCCGGCTCAAGGCGGCCGCGGCGCGCACCGACGTACCGTTGGTTGCCAACGTCAACGCTCTCGGCGAGCGGCCCGGCGACCTGCCGTCACTCGTCGGCCGTTTGGTGTCGGCGGGTGCCGAGCAGGTGCGCTACTACCACGCCGGCCTGGCCTCGCCGGCCCGTCAGGCGGCGATCCGCGCCGCCGTCCAGGAGGTGAAGTGATGCTCAACGGCTTGTACGTGATGGATCTGGCCCGGTTCCCCGACGTGTACGGCGAGGAGGAGCGCGCGGCGCTCGAGAAGCACCTCGAGATCACCGCGCCGCCGCTGACACCCGCCGATCTCACCCCTGAACTGCTAGCCGACGTCGACGTCCTCGTCACCTCCTGGGGCGGACCACAACTCACCTCCGAGGTCCTTGCCTCCGCGCCCCGGCTGAAGCTCGTCCTGTACGGCGCGGGATCGGTCCGCGCGATCGTCACTCCGGAGTCGTGGGCCCGAGGCGTCCGCGTCACGACGGCCAACGAGGTGATCGCCGCGTCGGTCGCCGAGTTCACGCTCGCGCAGGTGCTCTACGCGCTGAAGCACGGCTGGCGCTACGTGCTCGGCTCGCGCGCCCGGGGCGAATCGTTGCCGCGCGCCACCAACGAACCCGGCGCGAACGGTTCCGTCGTCGGCCTGATGTCCCTCGGCGCGACCGGCCGCGCGACGGCCCGTCTGCTGTCCCGGCACGACGTGGTTCTCCAGACGTACGACCCGTACGTCGACCCCGCCGTCGCCGCGTCGCTGGGTGTCCGTCAGGTCTCCCTCGAAGAACTCTTCAGCACCTCGGACGTGGTGAGCCTGCACGCCCCGGTCCTGCCCGCGACCCGGAAGGTCGTCGGCACCGACCTGCTCCGCTCGATGAAGCCCGACGCGACGCTGATCAACACCGCCCGCGGCGCGCTGATCGACGAGGACGCGCTGATCGCCGTACTCCAGGAACGTCCGGACCTGTTCGCCGTCCTCGACGTCACCGACCCCGAACCGCCGCTGCCGGGATCGCCGCTCTTCACGCTCCCCAACGTCGTTGTCACCCCGCACCTGGCCGGAACCCTCAACACCGAGCGCCGCCGGCACGGGCGACTGATGGCCGAAGAGCTTGCCCGGTACGTCGCCGGAGAGCCCTTGCAGCACGAGGCCTTCGAGTCGGCCCAGGCGAGATCCGCGTGACCACCCTGACGATCGTTCCGCCCCATCGAGAGGGCGAGGCCGGCTGGGCCCATCGCCTGACGGCGGACGTCCCTGGCCTGACCGTTCTCAGTCCAGATCCCTCACAGGTAGAGGACGCACTGCGCACCGCCGATGCCGCCTACGGTGTCCTCCCTGCCGACCTCCTCGCCGCGGCGCCCCACCTCCGCTGGTTGCAGGCCCCACAGGCCGGGCCACCACCGGGCTTCTACTACCCCGAGCTCGTCGCGCACCCGCTCGTCGTCACCAACATGCGCGCGACGTACACCGACCACGTCGCCGAACACACGCTCGCGCTGATCTTGTCGTTGACCCGCGGCCTGCCGCGCTACGTCCAGGACCAGACCCGCGCGCGATGGAACCCCGACTGGGATCCCAAGGCGGTCGTGCCGTTGTCCGAGGCAACCGCCTTGGTGATCGGCGTCGGCGCGGTCGGCGCTGAGATCGGCCGGTTGCTCGCAGCCTTCGGTACCACGGTGACCGGCGTCGACGCCCGTCGGACAGAGGCCCCTGGCTTCAGCGCGGTGCAGCCGGTCGAGACGCTGGACCAGCAGCTGGCCGACGCCGACCTGGTGGTCCTGACCGTGCCCCACACTCCGACCACCGAAGGCATGGTCGACGCGCGATTCCTCGAGCAGTGCAAGCGATCCGCGTTCTTCGTCAACGTCGGCCGCGGTCCGACCGTCCGGCTCGACGATCTCGACGCCGCGCTCGCGGCCGGAGAGCTTCGCGGCGCCGCGCTCGATGTCTACGAGACCGAGCCGCTGCCCGCCGATCACTCGCTCTGGCACCGGCCGAACGTCCTGCTCACCCCGCACGTCGCCGGAGCCGGGCCGCACGCGACCGAGCGCCGGTACGCCGTACTGGTGGAGAACTGCCGGCGCTTCCTTGCCGGTGACGAGCTGATCAACGTCGTGGACAAGTCCCAGTGGTTCTGACCCGGAGGTTCTGTACCGCCTCATAAACCGCCCCGAAGAAGGAGTTCGACCATGCGTGGTACCCGCCCCCTTGCCCTTCTTGCCGCCCTCGCCGCGAGCGCCGCCGCCCTGACCAGCGCCGGTACGGCGACCGCCGTCCCAGCCTGCACCTACCCGGCCGAGGTGCTCAACCTGAGCCGGTGGAAGCTCCAGCTCCCGCTGGACGACCCGAACCAGTCCGGCACCCAGGTCCTGCAGATCAGCCGGCCGCGACTGAACACGTACGTCGTCAACCCGTGGTTCACGCCGAACGCGTCGTGCAACGGCGTCCAGTTCCGCAACGCGGTCAACGGCGTGACCACCCCGAACACCAGCTACGCCCGCTCCGAGCTGCGCGAGATGGAGAGCAACGGCACCACCGAGATCAAGTGGTCGTCGAACTCCGGCACCCACACGATGGTGATCGACCAGTCGATCGACCGCCTGCCGAACACCAAGCGCCAGGTGGTGGCCGGCCAGATCCACGACGGCAACGACCGGTCCACGTTCCGGATCGACGGGTCGAGCCTGTACGTCACGCGCGACAACGACACGAAGTACAAGCTGGTCACCAGCAACTACGTGCTCGGCACCCGCTTCCAGGCGAAGTTCGTGGTCAGCAACGGGTCGATCAAGGCCTACTACAACAACGTCCTGCAGACCACGATCCCGGTCAGCTTCACCACCGGCTACTTCAAGGCCGGCGTCTACACGCAGGCCAACTGCACCAACTCGTCCCCCTGCGACACCAGCAATTACGGCCAAACCACGCTGTACAACGTGAGCGTCAGCCACAGCTGACGCGGAGCGGGGCCGACGATGCCTGTCCAAGCATCCTCGGCCCCGCGCTCTCCGGCCCAGTCCGAGCCGGCTTCCCGGGCTCGCTCCCCGGGCCCGCGCCACTTCAGCGCTTGCGGTGCTTCGGATCCGCGTCGTCGACGATGTCGACCTGCTCCTTGCGGACCTTCTCGCTGACCTGCTTGTCCTCGCGCACGGTCTCGGTGTCCAGGCCGACCCGCTCGACCGCGACGGTCTCCTTGGCGACCACCGGACGCTCCTCGTGCAGCGTCACCTCGACGTCCTCCTCACCGATCTTGCCGCCGGCGCGGCCGTTCTCGATCGGCTCGCGGACCACGTGCACCTCTTCGTGACTGACCGGGATCGTGACCTGCTGCTCCTCGGTCACCACCCGCTTGTGCAGCCGGACCTTGCCGGTCTCGACCGTCTCGGTGCCGGCGCGCAGCCGCTCCTCGGAGCGGACCATCTCCTCGCGACCGGTGCCCTTCATGTCCTTGTTCTTGCCGGCCGGGTTCTTGCCGGTGCCGCGGTCGGTGCCCATGTTCTGGCCGGGCATCATGCCACCGGCCTGCATGTTGTAGTGCCGGTACAGCTCGCTCGCCTCGGTCTCCGACAGGTGACCCTGGTCGTCGATCCGCGGCGCGTCCTTGATCAGGTCCTTGCGCTGTCCGACGTGCAGCCCGTCCTGCTCGGCGCGGGCGCCGGCCAGCGGGACGAACGACTCCTTGCTGCCGAACAGGCCGGTCTTCACCGTCACCCACTCCGGCTCGCCGGACAGGTCCGAGGCGTACAGGTTCGCGGCGGTGCCGACCTTCTGGCCCTCCACGTCGTAGACGTCCTGCCCGATGGTGCGTTCCAGTTCCTGCGCGGTGCTCATCTGGTTCATCCCCGTTCTGCTTGTCGACGGCAACTTGTGTACGACGGCCGGGTACCCGGCGTCACCGTGCGCAAACAGTCCGTTGCCGAGAGCACTCAGATCACGTGGTCGAGAATCGCCTGCAGATCAACACCGAGCGGCCGGTCCTCGTCGATCGGCGGAACCACCGCTCGGACGGCGGCGTGCAGATCCCCCAGTCCAGCAGGGATGTCCCGCTCGGACAGCGCGAACGCCTGATGCACGACCAGCAACTCAGCCGCAACAACTTCGCGCGCCAACCGAGTCGCCGTTGTGAGGTTGCCGGCCGCCTCCCAGGAGAAGGTCTGGACGTCCTCCTGGCCGTTGGACGTCTCCATCGCGCCGATTGCCGCGGGCAACGACAGCCGCCGCAGGGCGTGCGTGGTCGCCACTGCGCGCTTGTGCACGGAGACGAGCCCGGCCTGCGGTCCGGGCACGCGCGCCAGTTGCGCCGGCAACCCCGTCACCGCAGGGTCCAGCAGCCGGTGAATCCGAGCCGTCGACACCTCCGCCGCATGCGTCAGCGCGGCCACCACGTGATCGCAGTGCGCCGCCAGGTCGATCCCGTGAAACCCGGCCGTCCCCAGGAAATCGCCGTCGAGGAAGGCCGGAGAGTCAGTGACCCCGTCCACCCCACGGTCGACCGCTTCTGCCAGCCGCACAACCGTGCGCCTGACATGCGAGACCACCTGTCCCGCCACCCGAAACGAAACCGGCGCCTGCAGCGCCCCCGGTGAGTTCTCGCTTCCAGCAAGCTGAAGAATCCTCGCCTGCTCAGCCGCCAGCAGTTCGTCCCCGCGCCCCACCCGCCGGTCATAAGGATCCCGGCTGGCCCCCACCACAGCCAGAGCCCCCGCAGCCACCTCCCCCATCCGCCCCATCAGACGTTCCAGGGGTTCAACCTGCAACCAAACCCGCCCAGTAGCCCCAGGAACCCCCGCCAACAAAGCGATCCCTTCCTTGGGACCCAATTCAAAAGAACTTTCAGTTGCCGGGTACAGGTTGCCGTCGGCATCCAGCACCGTGCCGATGCCGACCAGCGGCCCGAAAGCGTGAGCAAGCGGAATGATCTCCCCCGCCGAGCCTGCACCTTCCAACGGGATCGCAGGGATGTACCCGCTGTTGAGCAAGGCAACCAACTGTTGGCACAGCTCGGCAGACACACCCGCGTCGCCGGTCAGGAAAGTGCGGAGACGGGCCAGCACGACCGCGCGAGCTTCGGCGTACGGGAGCCAGGGGGCACCGCCAACCGCTCGGCCGAGCAGCAGGTTGCGTTGGTGGACGCGTTGTTCTGCGTCGTCCAAGCGGCGTTTGCTCATGGCACCCATGCCGGTGTTCACGCCGTAGACGGGCGCACCGGCGGAGAGAGCGGCGAGCAGGCGTTCGCGGGTGGAGCTGAGGAAGGTCAGGAGCGTAGGGGAAAGCTCCAGCGGGCCGGCGGAAGAGACGGTGAGGTCTTCGGCGCGGTCGATCAGCATCAGTGGAACCTGAGCATCGTGCCGACCTCGGACTCCTCGGCCCGGCGGAGGATCAGGTGGGCGATCGCCACGTCGAGCAGCGAGAGACCGCGGTGCCACAGCAGCGTGCGCTCGACATCGGTCTCCCGCCCGGGCTTCTGACCGGCGACGATCTGCCCCAGCTCGGCGTGCAGGCTCGAGGGCGACAGCCGCCCGGTGTCGACATGACGACGTAGCGAGCCGAAGCGACCGGACTGCGCCTCGCGCCAGTCGTCGACGACGACCTTGTCGATCACGTCCAGCAGGTCCAGCTCGACCGCGCTCACCGTGCCGTACGGAACCACGAACGCCCCGGGCTTCACGGCCGCCGTGCGCAGCAGCACCTCCGGCTCGTTCAACCGCGTCGCCTCCACCAGAACGTCCGCGCCGTCGAACGCCTCCTCGGCGGTCGCGACCACACGCACCGGCGTCGACAGCTCCGCCGACAGTTCCTCGGCGAACTTCTCCCGCGACTCCGGCCGCCGCGACGTCACCCGGATCTCGTCCAGGTCGAACAGGTCGTCGAGCATCGTCACGTTCCACCACGCCGTACCGCGGGCCCCGGCGTGCCCGAGGATCTTGCTGTCGCGGCGCGCGAGGTGCCGCGCCCCGACGGTCGTCATCGCACCCGTGCGCGCCGCGGTGATCATCGTCGCGTCCAGGATCGCCAGCGGTACGCCGGTGGTCGGGTCGAACAGCGTCGCCACCGCCAGCTCGCTCGGCAGCCCGACCTGGTAGTTCGGGACGAAGTCGCCGACCACCTTGACCCCGCTGACGCCGTGCTCGCCGAGCCGGTTGAGGTGCCCGCGGAGCACGTTGAAGTGCCCGATCCCGCCGTTGTCCGGGACCAGGTGCACCCGCGGCTCGAAGCTGGTCTGCCCTTCGCCGTGATCGCGGACCGCCTCCTCGACGGCGTCCACGATCTCCGTCCGGGTCAGCCCGAGCGACTCGATCTCGGGCCCGGACAGGAAGCGCAACCAGATTCCCTCAGCCATGCGGAGCTCCTTCTCGTACTGCGACTTTGGTCTCGACCAGGTTCGCAGGCACCGACTTCGGTATCGCGAACCGTCTCAACGGCTGACCCTCGGCGTGGCGCGCTGTTAGCGTCGGTCACCGGTGACGACCCGCGACCAAGGGAGCAGGACCATGCCTACGGACACCAGAACGGTGGTCGGGCACTCGGCGGCCGACAAGGTGCTGCTGTACGGCGGTCTGCCGCTGCTCGGCGGCACGCTCGGCTTCTTCCTGCCGCGGATCGCCGACTGGGCGACCGGTCTGCGGTGGTTCCCGTGGCAGGGCCCGCTCGAGCTGGTCGCCGGCTGGGACGCCTGGTGGGTGCAGCTGATCATGATCGCCGTCGGTCTGGTGGCGGGCTTCTTCCTGGGCGCGATGGCGATGGACGACACGCTGCGGATCACGGTCACCAACGGTGACGTCGAGCTGCTGAAGAACGAGAAGACCACCGTCGTCGCGCGGGAGAAGGTCGCCGCGGTCTTCCTGGACGGCAAGGAACTGGTGCTGCAGGACCGGGACTCGGCCGAGCTGGTCCGCGAGAAGCACGACCAGCTCAAGGGCGACACGGTGAAGATCGGCGCCGCGTTCCGGGCGCACGGGTACCCGTGGTCCGACGGCGGCGACCCGTACGCCGACCGTTTCCGCCGCTGGGTCGAGGACGACCCGGAGCTGCCGCCCGCGGTCAACGCCGTCCTGCGGGCCCGGTCGAAAGCCTTCTCCGACGCGAAGAAGGACGACCTGCGCGAGCTTCGCGCGGAGGTCGGCAAGCTCGGCTACGTCGTCCGGGACCAGGACAAGAAGCAGTACTGGCGCCCGGCGGGCCGCTGAGAGAAGGAGAGCGCGCGGCGCGGGAGCGAGCGCTCGGCTCAGCCTTCCAGCAGGTCGAGCACCGCGTCCGCGTACGCCTGCTCGGCGTCGGGACCGCTGGTCGAACCGCCCTTGGTGTTCACCGTGTAGCCCTCGCCGGCGGCCTCCAGGCTGACGAACTGCGCGCCGAGCAGCGTGCGCAGCTGCTCCTCGCGAGGCAGCCAGATCACCTCACGCTGCTCGATGCTGTCCAGCGCCCACTCGGTGGTCCCGTTGAAGCCGATCACCTTGCCGCCGGGGTAGTCGTGCACCTCGACGGTCATGTCGCTGACCACGAACACGTCGTCGTCCATCTCCCGGTCCGGGACGACGAACCGGTCGCCGGCTCCCGGCACCCAGAGCGCGCCGGCCTTCTTCAACCGCTTCGCCTGCTCGAGTGTGATCACGTATCCATCTTCCTCGCCCGCCCAAATCCGCACACCTTCGCGCGCGCCCGGACACCTCTCAGCGGGTCAGCGCCTTGCGCAGCTCGCTCGCGCGCAACCGCATCCGGTCCCGCGTCCCGGTCGTGAACCGGTGCAGCGGCAGGTCGACGACCGCGGTCGCCTGCCCCTGGCTCACCGCGAGCAGCGCACGCACCCGCCGTACGGCGGTGTGACGGTCCGGGGCGGCGGCGATCACGTCGAGCACCTCGTCGCGCCGGTCGAAGGCGGCCAGCACCGCGTCGTAGATCTCCAACTGTGTGTACGCCGAACGGTCGGGCTCGGGCTGCACCGCGTGGTCCTCTCGTCGCGCGCCGCCGCGGACGACCTGACGCCAGAGCGCGGGGACGGCCGGGTGGTTGCGGCGCCGGGTGGTGGTCACGGGCAGGGTCATCGTCATAGTGGGCGCTCCTGTTATTCGGCGAGTGCGTAGGGTTCGCGGGCCGGGCACTTGCGGCCCGGTTTGACGAGGGCTTCGAAGTGCCACGGCTCGTTGTCGTAGCGGCGGCAGATCCCGTAGCGGTAGCCGTTCAGCTCCAGCCACTTCGCGCCGGCCGCCGGCGTGATGTCGACCGCGCGGCCCTTGACGTGCTCGGAGAACTCCGGCGGCAGGACCCAGCGGACGGCCGCCTTGTACGAGCCGTACTTGACGATCGCCTCGTCGAGCAGACGGCGCTGCTTGGTGGCACTACGACGGCCGGAGTTGATCCTGAGGGCTACCCCGTCGGCCTTCGCGGCTGCCATGGCCTTCAGCAACCGGGACCGCAGCACGGGCGACATCCCCTCGGTCGACTCCTCGTCGTACTGCCCGTTCTCGCTGGTGCTCGGGCTCTTGGTCGGCTTCGGCTTCTTCGGTGCGTTCGTCGGCTTGGTCGGCTTGGGCCTCGGCCGGGGCGTGATCGTCGGCTTGCTGAGCTGCGTCCCCGGTCCGTCGCCGTCGGCGCGCGGCGGTTTCGCGTCGGGCGCTCCCGACCCACCGATCACCGGCGCCTTGTCCCCCGCCGAGCCGAAGCCGAGGAAGTCCGCGACCTGGCCGTGCCAGACCAGGAGCGAGGCGGCGAGGGCGATCCCGGTCACGGAGAGCACCCGGGCGCGGACCGACAGGCTCCGCCGCGGTGGCTCGTCGTTTGTCATGGGGTACAGCCTCTCGGTTCACGGCGCTGGTGGCATCCCTCCCAGGGACCGTCCTGGGCGGCCGGAAGTCGGACCTGGGTAGCAGGTCCGACGCGGGGCCTCGTCCTAAAGTTGGACCTTCTGCCCGTTCGGGCGAAGGAACCGGCCACTGAGTGCCGCGACTACGCTGAGCAAGGTGTGGACCCTCTGGCGCGGAATGTCGCAGGCGCAGCGTGACCTGCTGCTCGCTGCGCTGATCGGCGTCGGCTGGTTCTTCGCGCTGGCGGTGATCAGCGACAGCTCGCTGCGGCCGGCCAACCCGAGCGTGTCGGTGGTGACCGGGCTCTTCCTGGTGATCACGGTCGCCGCCGGGCGGAGTCTGCCGCGGACGACGCTGGTGTTCGTCGCTGTGCTCTACCCCTTCGTGTACGCCGCCGCCGGCACCGGGCTGGCCTCGCAGGCGGGGATCGACGTCTTCGGTCAGCCGGTGATCGCGAACGCCGCGCTGCAGTCCGAGATCCACCTCGTCCCGCTGCTCGTCGTCGGGTACGTCGCGGCCGCCAGCGGCGTCCGGCGTTTCACCTGCCTGTTCTTCACGATGGGCAGCCTGGCCGGGCTGATGATCGGGCTGCCGACCGTGGTCGCACTCGTGCTCGCCAACTCCGACGTCGTGATCAGCCGGCGCTACCGCAACCTGCCGACCGACCTCTACAGCCTGTACGGCTACATCGACGTGTCGCTGTTCGTGTTCGCCGAGGCGCTGATCGGCGGCATGGTGCTGCTCGGCGCGAACGCCCTGCGCCGGCGCAAGTCCATGCTGGTGCTGGAGAACCGGAACGCCGAGCTGGTCCGGCTGCGCAAGATCGAGGCCGAGCGGGTCGCGGCCGCCGAGCGGACCCGGATCGCCCGCGACCTGCACGACGTGGTCTCGCACCACATGAGCGCGGTGGTGATCCGGGCCCAGGCCGCCGACCGGGTCGCCGACCAGAACCCGGCCGCCCTGCGCGAGGCGGTGCGCTGGATCATCACCAGCGGCAAGGAAGCGCTGACCGCGATGCGCGAGACCGTCCGGGTGCTCAACACGGCGTCGCCGGGCGGCGGCGCCGAGACGACTCCGGTGCCGGACCTGGCCGACGTGGCCCGGATGGGCGACCGGCTCAAGGCCGTCGGGGTCGACGTCACGATGAACCTCCCGACCCGCAGCCGCGAGCTGACCAGCGCCACCGACCTGACCGCCGTACGGATCATCCAGGAGGCACTGACCAACGTGATGGTGCACGCGAAGGCCTCGGCGGCGCAGGTGAGCTGGCAGAGTGGGCCGCGGGGCGAGCTGCTGACCATCGACGACAACGGGAGCGGTGGGCCGCCCCCGGTGAACGTGCTGGAGACCGCCCGGCGGAGCGAGAGCGGCCGCGGCAACGGACTGATCGGAATGCGCGAACGCGCGCTGGCTGTCGGCGGCACACTGGCCGTCGCAGCCGGACCACTGGGTGGATGGAGAGTGCAGGCATGGTTGCCGCCCCAAAGATGACGGAGCAGAGATGACGGAACAGATCCGGGTGCTGGTCGTCGACGACCAGGGCGTGATCCGGACCGGGCTCTCGATGATCCTCGACCACGAGCCGGACCTGACCACGGTCGCGCAGGCCGGCGACGGCGAGGAGGCGCTGCGGATGGTCGACCAGTTCGACCCCGACGTCGTGCTGATGGACATCCGGATGCCGGTGATGGACGGGCTGGTCGCGACCGAGCGGATCACCCGGGCCAACCAGGCCGCCGGGAAGAGCAAGCCGGCCGTGCTGGTGCTGACCACCTTCGACGACGAGGCGTACGTGCTGAGCGCCGTCCGGGCCGGAGCTTCGGGGTTCCTGCTGAAGGACACGGATCCGGATCTGCTCGTGTCCGCCGTACGGGCTGTGCATCGGGGGGACTCGCTGGTGGACCCGGCGTCGACCCGGGTGCTGCTCGAGCGGTGCGTGGAGCTGGAGCGCAAGGTCGGGAACGGAGGCGAGGCTGCGGCGCCGCAGGACGCGGGCCGGTGGATCGGCGTGCTGTCGCAGCTCAGCGAGCGCGAGCGCGACGTACTGGTGTGGATGGCGCGTGGGCTGTCGAACCGGGATCTCGCGGCGAAGCTGTTCGTCAGCGAGACGACCGTGAAGACGCACGTCAGCAGCGTGCTGTCGAAGCTCGGGCTGTCGAGCCGGGTGCAGGCCGTGGTCGTCGCGTACGAGGCCGGGGTGGTCCGGCCGGGCGAAGCCGAAGTGCGCTGGGAGTCCTAGAGCAGCCAGAGTGCACCCGCGACCACGGCGAGCACGAGCAGGACGGTCAGGATCTGGCTGAGCACCGACGCCTGGCGGCGGCGGGGTAGGAAGTCTCCGGTCATACCCCCAAGCCTGCAAGGATTCCGGCCCGCAGCCATCGGCCGCCGGGACGATCCTGCTGTGACGGAAGTCGCCCCCAGGCCGCAGGGGCCTCATCCTCAGGGAGGAGATAGTTGCCCAGGGCCACTGACTGTTACCGGAAGACCTCGGCGCGTACTTTCTTGGGGACGACCATCCCCCAGGCGTCCAGGACCAGTTCGCGCAGCTCGTCGGCGTCGATCGCGTCCAGGTGGACCTGGATCCAGCGGAACCGTTCGTCGGACGGCCGCGGGCGGAAGAACTTGTCCGGCTCGGCCGCGATCGCGGCGTCGCGCTCCTCCTTCGGGAACGCGATGCCCATTGTCTTCTCGTCCGGCGAGACCGCGAGATAGACGATCTGCCCGACCCGGTACTTGATGCTGTCCCGGACCAGCACCTCGTAGCTGCGGGGCAGCCCCTCGGTCGCCGCCCGGATGTCGCTCAGCTCCACCATGACGCCTCCTCCCGGCCGACGGTAGCGCCGATACCTGACATCGCGTGTCAGTGATCAGGTCGAGGCATCGGTTTGCGGCTGGGATTGCCGGGTTCCTGAGCGTGGCACGTACCGTGGTCGGATGCCTGATCAGGTGACGAGCGCGGTCGAGGGGGCCGAGGTGGTGTTCCGCCTCGCCGACCCCGAGCACGCGCTGCCCGGCGTACGACTCTGGGAGGAGCTCGGGCTCGCGGCCGAGCAACTGGAGTTCAAACCGGTCGAGTACGGGTGGGAGCTGCGCCTCCCGCGGCCGTCGGTGCACCGGATGGAGTACCTGTTCGACATCGCCGACACCGGGATGCGGACCGACCCGACCAACCCGCGCGTGGTCGGCGGCGCGTTCGGCGAGCACTCGTGGCTGCCGCTGCCCGGGTACGTCGAGCCCGCCTGGATCTCGGTCGAGCCGATCGCGTCGAGCCTGACCCCGCTGCCGGTCGAGACCTCACCGGTCGGGCCGGTCGACGTCCAGGTCTGGGCGCCGGACGGGATCGCGCCGTCGTTCGAGCTCCCGCTGCTGCTGTCCCACGACGGCCCCGAGTTCGCCCTGTACGCCGGGCTCACGCACTTCGCCGGCGCGATGGTGGCCGAGGGCACCCTTCCGCCGTTCCGGCTGGCGCTGGTCCGGCCGGGCTCGCGCAACCTCTGGTACGCCGCCAACCCGTCGTACGCGGAGACGCTGACCGAGCACGTGCTGCCCGCGATCACCACGCGGTACAAGAGCAAGCAGCCCGTGCTGATGGGCGCGAGCCTCGGCGCGCTCGCCGCCCTGTACGCCGAGTGGAACCACCCCGGAACCTTCGCCGGACTCTTCCTCCAGTCGGGCTCGTTCTTCACGCTCACCACGGATCCGCAGGAGTCCGGCTTCGAGTACTACGCCGAGGTCACCGGCTTCGTGAACCAGGTGCTCGCGGCAACCTCCGCACCGAGCACGCCGGAGATCGCGATGACCGCCGGGACGCCGGAGGAGAACGTGCACAACAACCGCGTGATGGCCGCCCACCTGGACACGCTGGGCCTCGACGTCGACTTCAACGAGACCCCGGACATGCACAACTTCACCGCCTGGCGCGACGTGTTCGACCCTTGTCTCACGGAGTTGCTGCAGCGCGTCTGGCAATGACAGTGCGCCGAAAGGTTCACGAAAGTACGGTCAGCTTGACTGAGAGTCATCGACCTCGGAAACGGAGCCTCAGATGATCCGAAAGATGATTCTTGCCGTCGCCGCGACCCTCGCCCTGACATCCAGCTTTGCTACCAACGCCACTGCCCGACCCGCCACCGACATGTCGCCGCAGGCAGTCTGGTACAACGACTCATGGCACGACACGTACGCCGACTGCAAGAAGATCGGCGACTTGTTCGTGTGGCAGCACCGTATCCAGACCTATGTCTGTCTGGAGTGGGACACCAACCGGCCTCCCTATCTGCCATGGCTCCTCCGGGCCTTGGGCTAGTCAGATCAGCCGACAGCTGAACCGCACTCGGTCCTAGAGTCGTGCGGGTGCTCAAGACACTTGCAGGCGTTAGCGCACTCGTCTCGATACGCTTCACCGGCCACTGATCGACCGGTGCCACCGGCGTCGTGCTGCCGGTGGTTGTTACTCGCGTACGTCGTGGAGAACGCCTGGCAGAGCTGGAGCGCCGTACACCTCGACACCTCGCTGGGCGCGGCACCTGGTCTCGCGTCGAGCGCGCCGGCCGTCTTCGCCGCCGCAGCAGCGACTGGACGTATCAGCGGCAACGCCCTGCTCGCCCGACTCCGCCCAGCCCAGCTACTGGTTGCCGGAGGCGCCGTTGCCGCCGTCGGCTCGCTACTGGCCGCCACCGCCGGCAACGCCTGGGTCGCCCTCGTCGGCATCGGCATCGCAGGACTCGGTACGTCGGTCTGCGCGCCGACGATCATCAGCATGGCCGGTGCCTGGGCCGGGCCCGAGCGGCGGGCCGGAGCGATCTCCACGGTCACCACGATCGCCTACCTGGGCTTCCTGCTCGGCCCGGCCGCGGTCGGCGCCGCGTCCAGCGTGTGGTCGTTGCCTGCCGCCCTGGCCGGCGTCGCCGTACTGGCTGTAGTCGTCGCGTTGCTCGGACCGGTCGCGGGACGCGCGGGGACCAGACAGCCGACCTGAACTCGTGCGAGGGTTACCGGCAGGACAGCGAAGGGGTGAGGCCGGGTGGAACGTGAGCAGGTCGAACTGGACGCGCCGGGGCTGGACAGGCCGGGCACTCTGATCCGCTACGGCCACTACGGCCGGCCGGTGCTGGTCTTCCCCAGTGAGCAGGGCCGCGCCTGGGACTACGAGAACAACGGCATGGTCGGCGCCGTCGCGGACCTGGTCGAGGCCGGCCGGGTGAAGCTGTACTGCGTCGACTCCTTCGACCACGTGAGCTGGTCCGACCGCGGCATCCCGCTGGAGGAGCGCGCGCGACGGCACGGGCTGTACGAGTCGTGGATCCTCGACCACGTCGTACCGGCGATCGGCTCCGACACTCCCGGCGCCTCGGACATCATCACCACCGGCTGCAGCCTGGGTGCCTTCCACGCGCTGAACTTCGCGCTGAAGCGGGCCGACCTGTTCCCGATCGCGATCTGCCAGTCCGGCAACTACGACGCGGCCAGCTGGCACGCGTGGGGCGACCGCGGCGACGCGACGTACTTCAGCAACCCGGCCGACTACCTGCCGAACCTGGACGGCGACCACCTGGAGTGGCTGCGCAGCAGGATCTTCCTGGTGCTCACCGTCGGTCAGGGCGACTGGGAGACGCACCCGACGGGCTCACTGCCCTCGGCCCGCGCCACCGCCGCGTTGCTGGCGGCGAAGGGCATCCCCCACGAGCTGGACCTGTGGGGACACGACGTAGCTCACGACTGGCCGTGGTGGCGAAAGCAGTTGGCGCACCACCTACCCCGATTCTGTTAGGAGACCTACTGTGCCTGACCGCTCTCAGCACCTGATCGGGTTGTTGCTCGGCGCCGAGGAGGACTGGCCGCAGGCGTTCGAAGCCCTGCTACGCCGCGTCGGTCCCGTGCAGGCCGCCGGCACCACGCACGAGTTCGGCACCGAACGGCTCACCATCGAGCCGTTCGACCTGAACGACCCGGTCCGGGTCCAGCTCGTGATCGACCGGCTGGCGTACTGGTACTACCACCCGCGCGAGTGGCTGAAGAAGGCCGCGCTGATGAACGGCACGTACCTGCTGAACTCGCCGTTCACGTTCCAGGCGATGGAGAAGCACTCGGCGTACTGCGCGATGCTGCGGCTCGGGCTGAAGATCCCGCGGACCGTGCTGGTGCCGTACAAGAACCCGGTCGACAACGTCCGCTGGGCCTACACGTCGGCGAAGTACAACAAGACCTTCGACCTGGACGCGATCGCCGACGACCTCGGCTACCCGATGTACATGAAGCCGTTCGACGGCGGCGGCTGGCGCGGCGTCTCCCGGATCAACAACCGCGAGGACCTGCACACGGCCTACGACGAGTCCGGCGAGATGCTGATGCACCTGCAGGCCACGGTCGAGTACGAGAAGTTCGCCCGGGCGCTGTCGATCGGCGCCGAGACGATGGTGATGGACTTCCGCCCCGACGAGCCGATGCACAACCGGTACGCCGTCTCGCACGACTTCCTCAGCCCGTCGGCCGGCCACCAGGCGGTCGCGATCAGCCGGATCGTGAACGCCTTCTTCGGCTGGGAGTTCAACTCCTGCGAGATGCTCGTCGCGGGCGACTCGGTGCACCCGATCGACTACGCCAACGCCTGCCCGGACGTCGCGATCACCTCGCTGCACTACTACTTCCCGTGGGCGATCGGCGCGCTGGTCAAGTGGTCGATCTTCTCGCTCGCGACCGGACGCCGGACGAAGGTGGACCTGCACACCGAGCGCTACTTCGCGATCGCCGACGACGAGTCGCTCGACTACGACGCCAAGATCGCGGCGTACCTGAAGCTGGCCGACGAGTACTTCGAGACCGAGAAGTACCACGAGTGGTGCGCGCGGAACCTGCCGGACTTCGACGAGCAGCTGGTCGACTGGGTGAAGAGCCCCGACTTCGACCGGATCCTCACCGAGACCGTCGCGGCGACCTACCCGGCCCACGAGCAGGACAAGTTCCAGGCCCACTTCCGCGGCCTGACCGGCCTGTGGGTCATCGACCAGTCGCGGTGATCAGGCGGGCCGCCGGGTGGTGCGTCCACTCGCCTTCCGGCGCCCGCTCCAGGAACCGTTCCCGCAGCTCCTCGACGAAGGCCTCGCCGCGGGCGATCGCGGTCGCGCGCATCGGGCCGGAGTGGGCGTAGGCCTCGAAGAAGCTGCCGGCGTCGGCGTACGTGATCGGGAAGGCCACCGGCTCGTCGACGGCCTCACCCAGTACGGCGGCCAGGTCCGGATCGGGGTCGGCCGGGCCGGGGCGCAGCAGCTCCCGCATCAGGCTGAACGGGCCGTCAGCCTCGGTGACGGACGGCCAGTAAACGACCGACAGCCGTCCGCCGGGCAGCAGGGCGTCGTACCAGGAATCGATCGCCTGCTCCGGCGCGGGCAGTTGCTGCAGGCCGAAGACGGAGACGACCGCGCTGCAAGCCCTGAGCCAGCGGGGATCGAGCGTTGCGGCGTCGCCTTCGACCACACTCACCTGGTCGTGGCCGGCCGCCCGCTCCCGTGCCAGGCGGACCATGCCCGCCGACAGGTCGATGCCGACGATCTCCCGGTCCGGGAAGCGCTCGAGCAGCAGGTCGAGCTCCGGGAACGTGCCGCAGCACGGCACCAGGATCGGGCCGGACGGTAGGTCGCCGAGCTGGGCAACGGCTGTCTCCACCCACGGCCGGAAGCGCGGGACGAAGTACTGCTCGTAGCCGGCGGCGGCTTCGTCCCAGCCGCGAGCGAGGTGCTCGTTCACAGCAGCACCGCGCAGAAGGCGCCGGCGAGGACCAGCTGGATGGCGGTGGAGACTCCACGGCGTACTGGGTGGGCCTTGAACCAGGGAAGGCCCGACCAGATGCGGCCGGTCAGTGCGGTCGCTACGGCCATCAGGGCCAGGCCAACGAGCCACAGTGCCGGCGGCAGGGAGTTCCAGTCGGCGGTGGCGCGGGCGACGAGCAGGAAGAGGACTCCGGTGACCAGCACGATCACGGCGTCGGCCCGGTCGCGGAGCTTGTGGGTGTGGATCTGCCAGAGGGCCAGGAGCGGGTAGGCGACCGTCAAGGCGATCAGGATGAAGTCTCTCACTGGGCCTCCAGGAGTTCGGTGGCGAAATCGTCCACCGGTACGGCGACGTCGGAGAGCACGACCACGGCGCGGCGGCGTTCCAGGTCGAGCGCGATGAACGAGCGGTAGCCGCCGGTACCGCCGTTGTGCCAGACCATGCTGCGGTTGTCGGGCAGCGGCGTGGTCAGCCAGAACAATCCGACCCGGTCCTCGTCGAAGTCGCGGCGCGGAGCCAGCGCTTCGACGTACTTGCCGCTGAGCAGGGTCCGGGCGAGCAGTGCGAGGTCCGACGCGGTGGAGACGACTCCACCGGCCGGGGCGTAGCCGGTCTGGATCCAGGGCGCCTGCTGGCGTCCGCCCGAGCCGTAGCCGTCGGGAGCCGCGCCTGCGTCGCTGACCGGCGTACGGGACTCCTTCATGCCCACCGGCTGGAAGATCTGTTCCTGCAGGAGTTCCGGGTAGCTCTTGCCTGCCTGCTGGGCCAGGGCCTGGCCCAGCAGGGCTCCGCCGAGATTTGAGTACGTCGACTTGCCGCGACCGCTGGTGCTCGCGGACCGGGCCTGGTCGAGCAGCTGGTCGACGCTGAACGGGTAGGGGTTCCCAGCGGACAGGCTGGCCAACAGGGACCGCGCTGCCGGCAGCGGCTTCCTGGTGGTGTTCGGCAGACCGGACTGGTGGGTCGCCAGGTCCTCCAGCGTGGCAGTGGCGACGTCCGACCCGTCCAGCGGCAGCAGCGACCCCACCTGTTGGTCGAGCTTCACCTCACCGCGCCGGACCGCCTCGCCGAGCAGGATGCCGGTGAGTGCCTTGCTGATCGAGCCGATCTCGAAGCTGCCGTGCTCGTCGGTACCGCGGCCCGCGTAGCGCGTCGTGGAGTCCTCGACGACCGCCACGGACAGCCGGTGCCCCGGGCCCTCGTAATGGTCGTCGACGAAGCGCTGCAGCTCGGCGTCGCCCGTGCGGGACTCCGCCAGGTCGAGCGCACCGGGCCGGATCAGCCAGCCACCGACGGCCAGCGCGACTGCGAGTAGTACGGCGATGAGCTTCATGGTTTACCTCTCCAGGGCGACCAGAATCGCGAGCAGCGCGACCACCCGGGTCGGGGGGACCGCGAAGAGGCCTCGGCTGGGAGTGTGCAACCAGCCCTCGGCCGTCAGCTGCCGCAGATGGTGGTAGATCTGCCCGCTCGTCCCGAGGCCCTCGACCTCGCTGAGCGCGCTGACCGTCGTCCGTCCGTGCAGGATCTCGCGGAGCAGCGTCAACCGGACCGGATGCCCGAGCGCGGCCAGCGCCGAGGCACGGGCGGCCCAGTCCGCCTCCAGCACCTCGGGCGTCGGCCGCCCGAACTGCCAGTCGATCGTCCGGTCGTCCGGCAGCGTCACGCTGCCCGTGTAGAGCACCGCGCCGGGCGCCGGGATCCGCTCCTTCAGCCCCCGCAGCGCGAAGAAGACCTCGGGGTCCGCGCCGTCGGGCAGCACCTGCCGTTCCTGTGGACGAAGCCAGGCGGACTCGGCGGACTCCAGAGCGGCGACGCGCCGCTCCAGCTCCTCGAGCCGGTTGTCCACAGCTTCTTCCACACTGTGGATACTACGTAGCTACGTAGGTCTTGCAAACCGTAGGCGTGTCTAGAGTGTTCGGGTGCGTGACGACGAGGTACCTGGCTGGTGGCAGCGACTAGGGCTCGACGGGCTGGTGGACGTGCACGTCCACTTCCTCCCCGACCAGGTGATGAACGCGGTCTGGGCGTACTTCGACCAGGCCGAGCAGCACTACGGCGTCGCCTGGCCGGTCCAGTACCGGACTCCGGTTCCTGACCGCGTCGAGACCTTGCAGCGGCTGGGCGTACGCCGGTTCCCGGCGCTGGTCTACCCGCACAAGCCCGACATGGCCGCCTGGCTGAACAGCTGGGCCCGGGACTTCGCCGCGCGGACACCTGGCTGCGTGGCGAGCGGGACGTTCTACCCGGAGCCCGGCGCCGCGTCGTACGTGAAGGAAGCGCTGGAGCTGGGCACGCGGATCTTCAAGGTGCACGTCCAGGTCGGTGACTACGACCCGCGCGACGAGGAGCTGGACGCGGTCTGGGGCCAGCTGGCCGAGGCCGGCGTACCGGTGGTGGTGCACTGCGGGTCGGGGCCGATCCAGGGCCGCCACACCGGGCCGGGCCCGATGGGCGACGTACTGGCCAAGCATCCGCGGCTGACGGCCGTCATCGCTCACCTGGGCATGCCGGAGTACGCCGAGCACCTGGCGCTCGCCGAGACCTACCCGAACGTCCACCTGGACACGACGATGGCGCTGACCCCGTTCACGGAGTCACTGGCGCCGTACCCGCGGGAGCTCCGGCCGCGGATGGCCGCGCTGCAGGACAAGGTCGTGCTCGGCTCGGACTTCCCGAACATCCCGTACGAGTACGCCGTACAGCTGGAAGCGCTGGAGCGGCTGGACCTGGGCGACGACTGGCTGCGCGCGGTCTGCTGGGAGAACGGCCTACGGCTCCTCGACGGGTAGTTGCGAGGCGAACCAGGCCAGCGTCAGGCCGGTGAGCAGTGCGTCCCGGTCGATCTCCAGGCTGACCAGCTGCGCGTTCCAGGCGAGCAGTGCGGTACTCAGCACCAGAGCGGAGATCTGCTGCCCCTCGTTGAACGCTGTGAGGTTCTCGTTGAACCAGCGGACCTCCGCCAGCTCCGCGGCGTCCAGCCCGCGCTGCTGCGCGACCGCCTCCGACACCGCCGTGTACGCCGGGGTGGCACCGAGCCCTTCGCGGTCGTCGCCGACCTGGTACTCGTCGTAGCCCAGACGGCACATCAGCTCGTCCCAGCCCGCCGCTGCGCGGCTGCTCGGCGAACCGCCTTCCGGACCGGTCAGCGCGGTCCAGGCGATCGACGGGATGACCAGGTGGTGGCTACCGGCCACCTCGAACCGTGTCGCCGCGTCCAGCACGTCCATCACGCCACTGGGCCAGGCGTGCGTGAGCAACGCCGGCCGGGCGTCGGGGTGCGGGGACCGCAGGTGCAGGAAGTGGACGAACTGGCCGCCGATCTCGGTGCCGTAGTGGTGGTAGGCGTTCAGCCGGGCCTCGTGCACGCGCCAGTCGTAGCCGGCGAGCCAGTAGTCCAGCAGCTCGTCGGCGTACGCCGCCGGCACCACCCGGTCCAGACCCGCGGCGATGTACCCGCCGCCGTCGCGGAACGCGCGGAGCCGGTCGTACAGCCCGTCGAGATCGGCCTGCGGCACCCGCAGCCGGAGCTCGCGGACCTCGGCGGTGCGCTCAGTTCCCACCCATCGACCTCTCCCTCTCCCCGCTCCACACAGCTCTGCCACCAGCATGACGCTCCGGGCCGACGCTTTGTTGTCCCCGACCACGACTTGCCTCTTCTGACATAGAACGAACTGGTACCGAAAGGGTTGCACGAACGGGCTGACATCTTGCTGACACTTCCGCCGGGCGGCAAACCATTGACACCGTTTGCCGCCCGCGTGAAGCGGACCGGCGTCCACTCCTCGGCGGGCCGTTGCCGCGCTTATTCCAACGTTGTAAAGTCGATGCCGACCTGCTCAGCACACCTCACGGGAGCCTCTCGATGCCCAGCACCCAGCCCCGCCCCGAGCACCCCCGGCCGCAGTTCGTCCGCCCGCACTGGCTGAACCTGAACGGCGAGTGGCAGTTCGAGGCCGACAAGTCCGACTCCGGCCTGGAACGCGGCCTGGCCGAGCGCGAGCTCGAGCGCCGGATCACCGTTCCGTTCGCGCCCGAGTCCGAACTGTCCGGGATCGAGGACGTCGACTACCAGGAAGCGGTCTGGTACCGCACGACCGTCACGATCCCCGCCGACTGGACCGGCAACGACGCCGTTCTGCACTTCCAGGCCGTCGACCACGACGCCACCGTCTGGGTGAACGGCACCGAGGTCGTCCGCCACCGCGGCGGCTTCACGCCGTTCAGCGCCAACCTGGCCGGGATCGCCGGACCGGGTGAGGAAGCGCTGATCGTCGTCCGCGCCCGCGACACCAAGAACGGCTCGCAGGCCCGCGGCAAGCAGAGCACGATCTACTTCAACCGGGACTGCCACTACACCCGGACGACCGGCATCTGGCAGACCGTCTGGCTGGAGGCCGTCCCGTCGGTCCACCTCGGGCGGCCGCGGATCACCCCGGACGTGGCCGGCTCGGCGTTCCACCTGGCCGTCCCGGTATCGGCGAACAAGCCGGGCTGGAAGGTGCGCGCGGTGCTGTCCGACGGCGACGGTGAGGTCGTCACCGCCGAGGTCCGCGCCGACCTCGACCTCGCGCCGCGCCTGCTGCTCGCCGTACCGGCTGAGCGGGTGCGGCTGTGGGACACGACCGACCCGCACCTGTACGACGTACAGCTGGAGCTGGTCGACGCCGACGGCACTGTGGTCGACCAGGCCGCCAGCTACGCCGGCCTGCGGTCGGTGTCGATCAACGGCCAGGCCGTACTGATCAACGGCAAGCACGTGTTCCAGCGGCTCGTGCTGGACCAGGGCTACTGGCCGGAGAGCCTGATGACGGCGCCGTCCGAGGAGGCGCTGGTCGCTGACATCGAGCTGAGCCTGGCGGCCGGCTTCAACGGAGCCCGGCTGCACCAGAAGGTGTTCGAGGAGCGCTTCCTCTACCACGCGGACCGGATGGGCTACCTGGTCTGGGGCGAGTTCGGCGACTGGGGGGCGGGGGTCGGTGACACCGGCGACAACAACCAGCTGCCGACCGCGACGTTCGTGACGCAGTGGCTGGAGGCGGTCGAGCGCGACTACAGCCACCCGTCGATCGTCGGCTGGTGCCCGCTGAACGAGACCCACCAGCTGCTGCACGACCGGATCACCCAGCTGGACGACGTGACCCGGGCGATGTTCCTGGCCACCAAGGCGGCCGACACGAGCCGGCCGGTGCTGGACGCCTCCGGCTACTCGCACCGGGTGCCGGAGACCGACATCTGGGACTCGCACAACTACGAGCAGGACCCGGTCGAGTTCGGCAAGCAGATGGCCGGGCTGGCCGACGGAGCGCCGTACGGGAACACCGGTGGGCTGGAGGACCGGCCGATCTCGCAGCCGTACAACGGGCAGCCGTACTTCTGCAGCGAGTTCGGCGGGATCTGGTGGAACCCGGAGGCTGTGCAGCTGGCGGGCACCGACCGGGCCGAGTCGTGGGGCTACGGCCAGCGGGTGAGGGACGAGGCGGAGTTCTACGACCGCTTCACCGGGCTGGTCGACGTACTGCTCGACGACCCGCGAATGTTCGGCTACTGCTACACGCAGCTGACCGACGTCTTCCAGGAGGAGAACGGGATCTACCGCTTCGACCGCTCCAGCAAGCTGGACGTCGAGCGGGTCCGCAAGACGCAGGTGCGGGCGGCGGCGTACGAGCAGGACTAGAGGGTGCCCGTAGCCAGTTGCAGCCCGAGGCTGCCGAGGCTCACGCACACCCACAGGATCGCCCCGAGCAGCAAAGGCCGCAGCCCGGCCTTTCGCAGCTCACCGACCCGCAACGACAGTCCGATCGCCACCAGCGCACTGGTGATCAGGTAGGTCCCGACGAGCGCCAGGTCCGCCTGGCGCTCGTCCGGCACCAGGCCCAGCGTGCGAAGGCCGGCGGCCACCAGAAAGCCCACGAGGAACAGGGGAAGCATGCGCCGCCAGGGCAGCTTCCGGTGGACTGCGGCTTCAGAGGTCTTGGCGTCGCGGCGCGACTTCAGGATCACCAGGCCGATGACGATCGGGACCAGCATCAGCGAGCGGGTGAGTTTGACCACCAGGGCGTGGTCGCCGGCTTCCTGGCTGAACGCGTAGCCGGCCGCGACGACCGACGACGTGTCGTTGACCGCCGTACCGGCCCACAGGCCGAAGGCTTCCGGGCCGAGCCCCATCAGGTGACCGAGCGGCGGGAACGCCAGTACGGCGACCACGTTGAACGTGAAGATCGTCGCCAGCGCGTACGCGACCGACGACTTCTTCGCCTCGATCGCCGCCGTCGTCGCCGCGATCGCGGACGCGCCGCAGATCGCCGTACCGACCCCGATCAGGATCTGCGTGTCCCCGCGCACCCCGAGCAGCCGCCCGAACAACCAGGCGCCGCCGAGCGCGATCGCCAGCGTCCCGAGCATCACCGGCAGCGAGCCGGCACCGACCCGCGCGACCTGCTGCAACGACAACCCGGTGCCCAGCACCACGATCGACACCTGCAGCAAGAACTTCGACGCGAACTCGTACCCAGGCCGCGACCACTCACCCCGCAGCACCGGCACGCACGTGCCGACGACAACTCCGAGCACCAGCCCGAACACCGGCCCACCAACGACCGGCACCAGCCGACCGAGCGGCACAGCCGCCGTCGCGAGCACGAGCACCACCAGCAACCCTGGCAGTCGCTCGACGAAATGAGGTTTCGCCGCCGTCGGCGACGACGCTGGTGACCTAACCTCGACCTGCACGCCGTCACCCCTTGGATTAAATGTACGCACATTTAAGCTAAGAGATGACCGGACATTTGGCAAGCCGCCGTGACCCACGGCTCGGACGGGAAGGCCTCGATGACCGAGCGCAAGCTCAACCGCGGCGGCGGGCGGCCGCTGTGGAAGCAGCTCCAGGAGGAGCTGGTCCGCCGGCTCCGCGCCGGCGAGTTCGACGACGTCTTCCCCGGCGAGCTCGCCCTGGTCGAGGACTACCAGGTCAGCCGCCACACCGTCCGCCAGGCGCTCAGCCAACTCCGCGCCGACGGCCTGATCGTCGCCGAGCGCGGCCGCCAGCCGCGGGTCGCGACCGCCCCGGAGATCAGCCAGCCGATGGGCGCGCTCTACAGCCTGTTCTCCTCGGTCGAGGCGTCCGGCCTGACGCAGCACAGCGTCGTACGGGCTCTGGACGTCCGCGCCGACGGCGTGATCGCCAGCCGCCTCGGCCTGGAGGCGTCGATCCCGCTCGTCTACCTCGAACGCCTCCGCTTCGCCGGCGACGAGCCCCTCGCGCTCGACCGCGTCTGGCTCCCGGCAGGTGTCGCCGAGAGCCTGCTCGAGGCCGACTTCAGCCACACCAGCCTGTACGCCGAACTAGCGGCCCGCACCGGCCTCCGTCTCGACCACGGCCGCGAGGACATCCGCGCCGTCAACCCGACCTCGGCCGAGCGAGCTCTCCTGCACTGCCCGGCCGGTGCCGCCGTCTTCTCCATCAACCGCCTGGCCCACGCCCAGGGCCGCCCGGTCGAGTGGCGCCACACCGTCGTACGAGGAGACCGCTTCGCCCTGGCCGCCGAGTTCTCGGCCCACCAGGGCTACCGCCTGACCCCGGCCACCGGGACCAGCCTGGCCTGAGGGGTTCACGCCGGGCGCGTTGGCCGCTGGAGTGCGCCCGGCGTGAAGCTTTCAGAGGGTGATCGACTGCAGGTGCTCGACCTTCTTGAACTCGGCTCCCGCTGCGAGCACCGAGGCCTCCAGCTTGGCCAGACCACCCCAGTCCTCGGCAGGCTCGTCGAGGGGCTTGTCGAAGTCGTCCCAGTGCGTGGCGATCACCAGCGGGACGGGCTTGATCGTCTTCAGCAGGCGATCCGTCACACCGGGCTCGCCGCCGGGCGCGGCCAGAACCACGTCGACCTCCAGGTCCTTCAGCGCGACCGGGTCGAAGCCCGCCGTGCTGAGACTGAGGATGCGCAGACCGCCGATCGTCAGCACGTAGGCGAGCGTCCCGCCCTCGACCAGCTCGGCGATGGTCCGCGGCCTGGCCGGTACGACGCCAGGACGCGTTCCAGGGAAGGCGAACTGGTGCCGCGCACCACCGCACGAGTGCAGCGACCGGAACACCTCGACGGTGAACCCGGTGAACGGCAGGTACTCACCACCGACCACCTGCGTCAGTTGGTCGCCAGGTGCGCGCAGGGCCCGCAGCAAGTTGAGGTGCGTCTCGTTGCCGAGCACGGTCGCCTTGGTCCGGCGGGCGATGTACGGAACGTCGGGCAGGTGGTCGTAGTGCCCGTGGTGCACCAGGATCGCGTCGGCCTTGGTGACGTACTTGTCGATCACGCTGGGCTTGCTGACGATCCGCGTCGTCTCGTCGGCGCCCTCGGGCGCGTAGGTCCCGGTGACGAACCTGGTCAGCCACGGGTCGGTCAGCACCACCGACTCGCCCGACCGGATCTGCCACGCGTGGTTGCCCCACCAGGTCAGCTCCACGGGCTGCCGGTCTACTGCTGCGGGCTCGTCCGCAGTCGCGGCCCTCACTCCGGCCACTGTCCCGGCAGCACCCACCGCCGCGACCGCGGCGCCTCTGAGCACACCTCTCCGGCTTACCGTCATCCCCAGTTCTCCTCACCTCGACGTGTTGCCCAGTCAAGGCGCTGTGGTCCGGAGATGTCGAATATGCTCTTACACATGATCCGATTGCCTGCACGTATCACCCCAGGTCAGCCGGCTCATGCTCACTGAACGCCACCTGCAAATCTTCGTCGCCCTCGCCGACGAGCAGCACTTCGGCGACGCCGCCCGCGTCGTCGGCATCACCCAGCCGCCGCTCTCCCAGGGCCTGCGCCGCCTGGAAGCGCTGGTCGGCGCCAAGCTCTTCGAACGCGCCACCGGCCGCGTCGAGCTCACCCCCGCCGGCGCAGCGCTTCTCCCCTACGCCCGGCGCGCACTGGGCTCGCTCGACGAGTTCCACCATGCCGCTGGTGCCCAGGACCCCGACGGCCCGGAGGTGCGCCTCGGCCTGACTCCGGAGGTCCCGCCAGCGCTCGGAGCCGCCGTAGCCGCTGCGCTGCCCAGCGGCCGAGTCACTGTCGTCACTGCTCCGACCAGCCAGCTCCTGGCCCAGCTGGCATCCACCCGCCTGCACCTGGCCGTCGTACTGCATCCGGCTGTGCTCGACGGGCTGGAGGCCGGCCCGGTCACGCTCCTGCCGACCGAAGCCCTGGTGCCGACCACACTGCACCCCGACGACGGCGTACCGCTCAAGTTGCGCGACCTGAGCGTGCTGCCGATCGCCGTACGGCCGCGTGCTGAGGCACCGGCTGCCAGAGACCTGGTGCTGGACACGCTGGACCTCCACCGCCCAGCAGGTGGAACGGTCGTGGTCACCGACGAGCGGGCCGCGCTGGCGATGGCCGCAGCCGGTCAGGCCATCGTGGTGACGCCGGACCGCTCACTGCACGCGGCTGGACTCGGCCGGCACCCGATCGTCGACGACCCGCTGCCCGTACGGCTCCGCCTGGTCTGGCCGAACGCCCGTACGCCGTCAGCCCTGTTGCCCGATGCCCTGGCCCGCATCGCCCTGGCCCTGGCGGTGACGCCATGAGCGGCTCTCCGCGGGCGCGCCGAGTCCCTGGCGGTGACGCGGTGAGCGCCCTTGGCCGCGACGCCGCAGGGCCCCCGCTGCGTGGCTCCGCCGCCAGCCACCTGCGCGCGCTCTTCGAGGACGCCGGCACCCGCGGCTGGTTCCACGCGGTCTCGCTCGACCGCCCCGACGAGGCGATCTCACTGGACGCCGACCACGTCGTACCGATGGCCTCTGTCTACAAGCTCCCCCTGGTCATCGCCTTCGCCGACCTGGTCGACAGCGGCTCGCTGGACCCCCAGCAGCCAGTCACGCTCCAGCCGGACGACCGCACCCCCGGCCCGACCGGGCTCTCGATCTTCAGCGACCCGGTCACCCTGTCCCTCCGTGACCTGGCCGCCTCGACCATGGCCCTGTCCGACAACGCAGCCGCCGATGCGCTGCTCGAAGTCGTCGGCTTGGACCAGGTCGCCGACCTCCTGCAACGCGCCGGCCTGACCAGCACCCGAGTCCGCCGAGGTACCGCCGACAACCTGCGCGAACTGGTACGCCGTACGCGGACGACCGACGCCGATGCGGCACTCGCCGTACTGGCCGACAACGACACCACCGACCCGTCCAACGTCTACGAGGCAGCCAACGCCTCGGCAACCACCGCACGCGACATGACTGCCTTGCTGAAAGCCCTGTGGTCCGGCGAGTTCCTGTCGCCGTCGCAGACCGCGTTCGTCCAGCGCCTGATGGCGCAGCAGGTCTTCACCCAACGGATCGCGTCCGCGTTCCCGCACGACGCCGTCCGCGTCTACGGCAAGACCGGGACCTTCGGTGCCCTCCGCCACGAGGTCGGCGTCGTCGAGCTCCCCGGCGGCCCGACCGTCGCGGTCGCCGCGCTCACCCGAGCGGCCCGCGCCGACAGACGCCTGCCGCGCGTCGACGCCGCCATCGGCCAGGCCACCCGGTACGCCGTCGATCGGCTGCGCTAGTCAGGCACGACGGCGTACGCCTCGACCTCCAGCAAGAGCTCGGGCTTGAACAGGCCGACCACCTGCACCGCCGTACTGGCTGGTGGGTTCGCCGTGTCGACGTACTGATCCCGCGCAACCCGTACGGCGGGCAGCACCGCGATGTCGGTGACGTAGAAGTTCAGCTTCACCACGTCGGTGAAGCTCGCCCCCGCCGCCTCCAGGCACGCGGCCAGGTTCGCGAACACCTGCCGCGCCTGTGCCTCCGGATCACCGACGCCCACGATCTCCCCGGCGGCGTCCAGCGCGACCTGTCCCGCGATCGCCACCCAGCGGCCGGGCCCGGTGACGACATGGCTGTACCCGTTGCCCGCAGCAACGCCTTCGGGCTGCGGGTAGGAAAGCTGACTCAAGAGAATCCTCCAGGATCGTGAACCGGCCTCCATCCTGACCCGGCACCGCAATATCGCACCAGCGCATACTCCGCACACGAGCCATGCGCTCGCGGTATACCTTGCCGCCATGGAACTGACCCCGCTCCGTGCGTTCCGCGAGGTCTGCCGGCTCGGCTCGATCAGCGCGGCCGCGGACCAACTCGGCTACACCCAATCGGCGGTCTCCCGGCAGCTCGCCACCTTGGAGTCGCAGCTCGGCCGCACCCTGCTCACCCGGCACGCCCGCGGCGTCCAGCCGACCGCCGCCGGTGAGGTCCTGCTCACCCACGCGGCCGGCATCCTCGCGCAGGTCGACCGTGCGACCGCCGACGTGGCCGCGGCCGGGAGCCGGCCCGGTCCGCTGCGGGTCGGCGCGTTCCCGACCGCCAGCGCGCAATTGTTGCCCAAGGCCCTCAAACGGTTCCACCGCGACCGGCCCGACGCCCGGATCACCTTCGCCGAGGGCACGACGCCGACGCTCGTCCCCGGACTGCTCGACGCCACGATCGACCTCGCGGTGATCACCGACTACCCACCGGGTCTGCCCGCGGCCGACGGGATCGAGCTGCTCCACCTGCTCGACGACCGGCTGCACGTCGCGTTGCCGATCGGCCACCGGCTGACCGGCCACGAGGAGATCGACCTCGCCGAGCTCGCCGAGGACAGCTGGGTCGAGGACTATCCCGGCGCAGCCGCCGTCCTGACCAGCGTCTGCGCCCGCGCCGGGTTCGCGCCGCGACTCGAGATCGTCTGCGGGACCTGGCTCGGCAAGCAGGCGTTCGTCGCCGCCGGGTACGGCGTGATGCTCGCGCCCGGCCTCGTCGTACCGGCTCTGCGTCCGGATCTCGTCGTCCGTCCACTGACCGAGCCGCCGACGCGGACGGTGTACGTCGCGACGCGGGCCGCCGACGAGCCGTGCGGTGCCGTCGACGCGTTCGTCGGGGCCCTCCGCGAGAGCATTTGACCTCAAGTCCACTGGAGCTGCTGGGATGGTCGCCATGACCAACGAGTGGGGCATCGAGAGGCTCGACCTGACCGCGTACCTGGACCGGATCGGCGAGCCCGCCGGCGACGTGTCGGTGGACACGCTGCAGCGGCTGCACGCGGCGCACGTCCGGGCCATCCCGTTCGAGAACGTCGACGTCGTGCTCGGCACCCACGCCGGGCTCGAGCTCGACGTCGTCCAGGCCAAGCTCGTCGGGCGGCGTCGCGGCGGCTACTGCTACGAGCACGCGCTGCTGTTCGCCGCCGTACTGGAGACGCTCGGTTTCGAGGTCGACCGCCGCGTCGCGCGTGTCCAGCCGCACAAGTCGGGGCCGAAGACGCACATGAACCTGCTGGTCCGGATCGACGGCGAGCCGTGGCTGGCCGACGTGGGCTTCGGGGCCGGCATCCTGCACCCGATGCCGCTGAAGGACGGCGCGGTCGTCGACCAGGCCGGCTGGGAGCACCGGCTGACCGACGACGCCGGCACGTGGACGCTGGCGAAGAGGACCGCCGACGGCTGGGTCCCGCAGCACGCTTCGAACGACGAGCCGCAGCGGCTGATCGACTACGAGGTCTACCACCACTATGTCGCGACCCATCCGCACTCGCCGTTCTCGACCAAGCTCGTCGTGATGCGCCTCGCCGACGGCGTCAGCCGCCGCGTGGTCGGTACCGACCTCACCACCGAGTACGCCGGCGGCCGGACCGAGCACCGCACGCTCACCGCCGAGGACCTCGGCCCGGCGCTGGCCGCGCTGGACGTCGTACTCAACGACGAGGAGCTGGACCGGCTCCTGCTGAAACAGCGCTAGGCGTCTCGGTCCGGAAGCTCTCGCCGAGCTGCTCGCCGAGACCGAAGTAGTGGCGGAAGTTGTAGATCAACGGCGACCACGCGCGCGGATCGACGTACGACGTACCCGGTACGACGATCTCAGGGGCGGCGTGCACCCGGAGCACCCTGGCCTGCACGACCAGAAAGTTGCCTCCAGCATCCAACTCGACCCGGGCGGCCGTTGCCTCGAACTGCAGCGGGCACTCGGCGACCCGCGGCGGGCCGACCAGGTCCGACGGTTGAGGCGTGAGCCCGGCGGCGTCGAACTTGCGCGGCGCGTAGCGGAACCGTTCGCGCTTGTGCTCCGGCACGGGATTGCTGCCGGTCAGCCCGGCCAGCCGCTCGACGGCCTCCCACTGCGCCGGCGACGGGTAGCTGACGACCAGTTCGGGCCGGCTGCGCAGGTTCGTCCCGGTCCGGCCTTCCTCGCCGAGGCCCAGCACGACGACGTCGCCGAGCGCCCAGGCCGACGACATCGGCGCCAGGTTGAAGGTCCCGTCGCCGTTGTCGGTGGTCAGCAGGGCGACCGGCGTCCCGGCGTACAGGACGGAGGGCTCGATGGTGAGATGCGTCATGCCGCCGAACCTAGGTCCGGGATGATTCGGCCCGGACCGAACCGACCGCGAGGCACGATGGGTGCATGACGACGACCGAGGGGCAGGAGCTGGCCGCGTGGGCCCGCATGCTCGCCGACGGCACGCGGGCGACCGTCTGCCTCGCGCTGCTCGACGGCCGCGCGTGGACCGCCACGGAGTTGGCCGAGCTCGCCGGCGTCTCCCGCCCGACGATCAGCGAGCACCTGAACCTGCTCGTCGAAGGCGGACTGCTCAGCGAAGTACGGCAGGGACGGCACCGGTACGTCGAACTGGCCGGGCCGGAGACCGCGCAACTGCTGGAGGGACTCTCCGCGCTGGCTCCTCGTCGTACGGAGATCGCGACGAGCCTCAAGAGCGCGAGCCGGCGGGACGCCTTCGCGCGGGCCCGGACCTGCTACGACCACTTGGCCGGGCGGCTCGGCATCGCCGTCATCGACACGATGACCGAGCGCGGTCTGCTCGACTGGTCCGACGGACTCGCGCTGACGCCCGACGGCACGCGCTGGCTCGAGGAGCTGGGCATTGTGGTCAAGACCGGTCGCGGCCGTCCGCTCGTCCGGCCCTGCCTCGACGTGACCGAACGGCGTCCGCACCTGGCCGGAGCGGTCGGCTCCGCGCTGTGCCGGCACGCGCTGGACCAAGGATGGGTTCACCGAATCCCTGGCGGACGAGCACTCAAAGTGACCGGAGCACTGACCGAGCTGGGCCTTTCTGTTGGTGTGGTGCGAGAACTGGCTTCCAGGGTGTGAGATTCCCGGCAGGGGACACGCACTCAGCAGGCAAGTGTCGGTGGAAGCGCCTAGCCTTCGGCCATGACTGGTTTCGAGCCCGACACCGAGTTGGTGTCCCGCCTCTCTCTGCCCAGCCATGTCGTCGTCCAGGTGGACGGTGTGTGGTACCCCGGCTGGTTGATCGGCCGCGAGAACGAGGATGCGGGATGGACCGGCCTGGTGCAGTACGAGGGCGACGACGGCGTCGAGCGGACCGAACGGCTACCGGCCGACCGGATCGCTCTGCCGGAGTCGGACCGACCGACTGAGCACGCGTCGTAGGAGGAACGACCGCGGAAAAGCCCCCGAGGAAACTCGGGGGCTTTTCCGCGTCACGGGTACTTTCGGGCGCCTCGTGCGAAAGCGGATCCCGCCCCAGGCCCTTCGGGCGGTTGACCTGGGGCAGGATCCAGCGTTACACCCTCTGTATCGGTGAGGACACGGTTGGTGTTACACGAGTCAGGAACTTTTCTGCGTCAGGACAGCTTCCGCGTCGCGATCAGCCGCTGCGCGACGTCCCGCAGCTTCACGTTGTTGTCCTGGGAGTACCTGCGCAGTACGGCGAACGCCTGCTCGTCGCTCAGGTCGAACCGCTCCATCAGGATCCCCTGCGCCTGGCCGATCAGCTTGCGGGCGTCGATCGCCTGCCACAGCGTCGACTCGCTGCGCGCGTTGGAGACCGCGACCGCCGCGTGGTCGGCGAACACCTGCGCGATCACGTCGTCGCCCGGGCCGAAGCGGTCGGTCGCGCCGTCGTACAGGTTCAGGACGCCCACCGTGGTCGTCGGTGTCCGGAGCCGGACGCTGAGCACGCTGCGCAGGCCGACGCCGGCGATGCCGACGGACCAGCGCGGCCAGCGCGGATCCCCCGGGACGTCCCCGCTGACCACGCTCTGCTCGTCCTGGACCACGCTGAAGCTCGGGCCCTCACCGGTCTCGATCTGGACCCGGTCGGCCTCCTCGACCAGCGCGTCGGTCGCGGTCGCCGACTCCAGCCGGCCGCCTCGGTGCACGAGCAGCAGACTGGCGTGGACGGTGCCGATCCGGGGCAGCACGAACTCGAGGAACCGCTCGGCTGTTTGTTCCACATCGGGCTGCTCGTGCAGGACCTGGGCCATCCTGGCCAGCTCCTGGGCGAACTCGTCGTTCACCGGGCCACTGCGCCCGACGGTTGGGAGGTTGGTCTCACCGGGGTGTGTCCTCAACGGGTCGAAATCACTGCGGGCGGCATGCTGCGCCACCGGCTGACTTCCCAACCGGGATGAACCTTAACACCGTCCGTCCGGCCGTTCCGCCTGGACATGAGGCGACCCCGGTGCGTCGGGTCTGAACACCGGGGCCTGGACGAACCTGCCTCTCGAGCGATCGGTTCTTCCTTGCTCTCAGGTGCCCCTTCCCGGACCCGTCATGCGCCTTGGCGGGAGACGCTTCCAGAAGTGCCTCGGGCTGGTCAGAAGTGCACGGCGAGCAGAATCCGGCCGGTGTCGGAGCTGCGGATGTCCAGCGCGCGGATCTCGCTGCGCGGCAGCTTCGTGGTCGCGGCCGGGCGGACCGTCGTACCGGGTGAGGCTGTCCAGCTGGCGATCAGCGTGGCCTTGCCGCTCTGGTCGGTGACGTACAGGTCGTAGCCGCGGGCGCGTTCGCTCGGGGTCGCGAGCTCGTCGTACCGGCAACTGATCTCGATCATCGTTCCCCACCGCTCCTCCACCAGGCGGGCATCGGCGGTCAACTTGCTGGCGACGGTCTGCGCCAGTACGACGTAGTCGCCCTCGGGCTCCTCGCGGGCCGGCGGGACCGCCACCACCGCGCCGATCGCGGCCGCGGTGGCGGCGGTCGCGGCGACCAGTCCCGCGACCCGGAACCGCCGCTTGCGACGGTCCCGACTGACGGCCCGGACGAGGCCGGGCAACAGGTTCGGCGGAGTGGGGTCGAGCGTGGCGAGCGCCCGGTCGCCCGGCAGGATCGCCAGGGTCCCGGGCACGCCCGCCAGCGACGCCACCTCCGCCGAACACTCCGTGCACGTCCGCAGGTGCTCCTCGTACGCGCGCCGATCCTGCGCGGACAACGCGCCGAGCAGGTAGGCCGCGTCCCAGTCCCGGTACGGATCGCTCATTCCTGCGTCACCCCCCTCTCCTGCAGCGCGAGCTTCAGCGCCCGCATCCCGTAGTGCAACCGCGACTTCACCGTGCCCGGCGGGATGTCGAGCTCCTTGGCGATGTCGGTGACCGTCCGCCGGCCGTAGTACGCACGGACGATCACCTGCCGATGATCCTCCGACAACTGCGCCAGCGAATCAGCCACCAGCCACGCGTCCAGTACGGCGTTCGCGTGGTCGGCGCTCGGCCGCTCCGGCAGGTCGTCGCTGGCGACCTCCCGGTTGACCCGGGCACTGCGCCGGTCGTCGATGACGAGGTTGCGCGCCACCGTGAACAACCAGGCCCGGGCCCCCGCCTCGTCCTCGGTCAGGATCTGCGGCCGCCGCCACGCGCGCAGCAACGTCTCCTGCACGACGTCCTCGGCGAACCGGTCGTCGCCGGTCAGCCGGACCACGAACCGCCACAGCGACGGCGCGTGCACATCGTGCAGCTCACGCAGGAGCGCCGCCCGGTCGTCGGCCATCGGCACCCCAGCTCTGTCGTCGTGGATCCTCATGGCCCGGCACCCGCCTACTCGCCGGCCGCCACAGGCTCCCGCTTCCTGCCCAGAAGGCTACTTTCCAGCGCCCAACTCCCGTTCCCGAGCACCGCGATCAGCAAGAACGCGAACGCGAACAGAGCCGCCTTCTCCCCACCGTTCTCCACCGGCAACAACCCGTCAACCTGATGCACCGTGAAGTACGCGAACGCCATCGACCCCGAGCACAGCAACGCGGCCCACCGCGTCCCGAACCCCACCGTCACCAGCGCCCCCGCCACCGCCTGAATCGCCGAAGCCCACCACGAGGGCCAGGTCAGCGCCGCGACCTGCTCCACCCCCAGCACCCCGAACAACGCCGCGAACCCATGCGTCGCAAACAAGAACCCCACCACGATCCTGAACACAGCAACCACCTGCGTCTGCCAGCGCTCCAGCATCTTCCAACTCCTCAAGGTGAACGGACGGCTTCACACCCCCACCCGCCTCACGCTCAGCAGGGGTGCTCCTTCACCCACCAGAACGGCCCACCCACCCATCCGGTTCAACCAAAAGTGACTCAACCGTCACCCTAAGAGACCACCTGAGCCACTGGTCTCTCTCATCATCCGGTTGGCCCCCCACCCCCAACACCTGTCACACTGGACCCCACACCCGGGCCTCTAGCTCAATTGGCAGAGCAGCGGACTTTTAATCCGCGGGTTGTCGGTTCGAGTCCGACGGGGCCTACCAGTTCTCAAGGACACCGCCTCCGGCGGCGGCAGTACTTACCGGCGCCTTCGGCGCGGGCGCCTACCGTGGTCTTCAATCAGCACCGCCGGCGGCGTGCGGCGATGGGCTTGCTGAAGCCTCGGGCATCTGCCCGCAGCGTGAGCTCTTCATTTTCGGCGCCGGTCTATTAGCGACAGCACTAGTCAGCTCAGTTGATACATCACAACACCGTGGTTCGCGAGATCGTTCGGACCATCCATCGCCGCACACCGACCTCGAACCAGCGCCACTCCCCCACCCGCGAGCTTGCCGAAGGTTGCCGAGCGATTCAGCGAGCGGCCCGACAGTGGTGCGGCGTGGTTGCGGGAGCGCCGACAATTGTATTCAGAACACGTTCTGAACTAGTATGGACTGCATGGCGACCGACACCACATCTCGAACCTCCTTCCAATCGTCTGACTTGAGTCGCTCGTCGGCCGAGGTGTTCGCCGCGGCTGCAGATCACCCTGTCGAGGTGACACGACGGGACGGCGAGGCACTGGTTCTCATGTCCGAGAGTGAGAACCGAGCCCGTAACTCCCTGCTCGAACTGGCCGCTCAGCTCATCGCCGTCTCCACCGGCCTCGAAGGAACACTCGCCGAGCGGATGAGTGACCACTTCCCATGGATGCTTGCCCTCAGTGCGGAGGGCCGTCAGACCTGCGCAACCGACATCCTGGCCGCAGCCAGGGCATCATTCGCCACCGGCCAGGCACACCTCGCGGTCGCCGAGTTGACCTCCTGGCGCGAAACAGCAACTGCACTCGCCGCCGGACTCGGCCGTACACCGGTGGAATGGCTTGACGAGGATGTGCCGGTGGAGCGTCCCTGACGCATGGCGAAGCAGACAAAAGTCGAGCGCCCGACCAAGAAGAGCGAGTACGAGCTGCGCTTCGCCTCGGCCAACGCCCAGAAGGGCTGGCGTGACCTCGCAGCGACGCTGCGAGGTCCGCTCGCCGATACCTGGGACTTCCTGACGAGGACTCCGCTGGACGTGACGCCGACCAACTATCCCCTGAAAGATGCGCTGGGGATCGTCTGCCGGGCAGGCGAGAACCACCAGCGCTGGCAGCACAAGCCAACAGCCAAAGGCACCGCTCGGATCTGGTTTTACGTCGACGACCATGTGGTTTATCTCGAACAGGTACACACCAGCCACCCCAACGAGACAAAATAGGGCGCCGCCAACCCGGCGTACTTGCGACGTCTACCGGGGGTAGTGTCTACGGCGTCGCGCGGACTTCTAATCCGCGGGTTGCCGGTTCGAGTCCGACGGGGCCTACCAGGTTAAAAGGACACCGCCTCCGGCGGCGGCAGTTCTACCGGCGCCTTCGGCGCCTGCCGTGGTCTTCCGGAGAGCATCGCTGGCGATCGGCCGCGGTTAAGGGTGTTTGGTCCACATGATGGTGCCGCTGATGAGGGCTATGGCGAAGCCGGCGACTGCGGAGATTGTTGCGGCCCACAGGCTTGCGGTGGGTGGGTGGATGTCGGGGGTGATTGCGATGGCGAACAGTGCGCCGCCGCCTAGGCCGAGTAGGGCGGTGCCTGCGGCGAGCATGATTTCGGGGCGTCGGTCGCCGGGCTGTCCGATCCGGACGGCCTGGGCAGCTTGGGTTACGTAGGTGACCGAAACGGCGTCGGCGCCGGAGCGGTCGGCGATTCGTTCGGCTTCTGCGTAGAGCTCGCTGGCGTGGTCCTGCAGGATCCAGTGGGCCTGCTTCTGGGCCTCGAAGGACCACGACTTGGTCTTGGTTCGGCGTCCCTGCAGCTTGTCGAGGGTCACCGGCGATCGTCCCCCGAGTCGGTGGGGCGCACGGAGGACGCCCACCACTCGCGCTCTTCGGCGTGACGCCAGGCGGCGCCGGCGGCCCGGAGCGCCCTCTCCTCCGACGTGCGGTCCCGGTTGTGCACGATCAGCCACGCGCTCGCAATTGCCGCGACGAAGACCACGCCTGCCACGCCGAGCAGGACCTCGAATCCCGCGGGCCGCAGGGTGGTGTTCACGTAGTAGACAACGGCCGCAGTGGACAGGCCGACCGCCGCGGCCAACGCAAGTAGGGCGCCCTCCCTGCGTCGGTTCCGTGGCCGGCGCGGCTGCCACATCCCAACCAGATCATCGGAGTCGTCCAGGGGCGTTGGCGTTGGGACAGGGGCGCCCTTTCCCCGGGCAGTGACTGCCTCCAGCCGGCGCTTCAGTTCCTCCGGCGGAAGCTGACGTCTCAACAGACTGCCATCCTTGGCGCGCTGGGCTTCCTCCGACAGGCGCCCCCGCTCCTCTTGCGGAAGCTTTCCGGGCAACGGAGTGACGCCGTGCTCGGTCTCGCCGGAATCGTCGCGGCCAGGCGGCTCGGATGGCATGCCCCGAGCGTAACCGCCTTCCTTTCATGGCGACCACTCTCACGACCGACCGACCGACCTGTCGGTCCGTCAGGCACCGTCGTGACGGGCGGGCGGATAGCCGTTGATCGGATCGGGTACCAGCGAGGACGTCGGCAGTGGCGGACCTCGGACGGGGTGAGGGCTGTGAGCGCACGGGTTGAGCTTCGGCGGGAGCAGGAGACGATGCTCATGACGTTGTACCTGCATGCTCGGGATGCCGAGTCGGCGGTGCCGGTGCTTGGGGATCGGTTCGCGGGCGGGGTGCTGGCGCAGATCGACTACGACTTTGCTCGGCTGAAGGCGCTGCGCGGGAACCAGCCGATCATCGTGGCGCGGGCGAAGGCGATCGACGATCAGGTTCGGGTGGCTCTTGCTGAGACGCCTGACGCGGTGGTCCTGCATCTTGGGTGCGGGCTGGACAGTCGGGTACTACGGCTGGCGCCGGGGCCGGACGTTACCTGGATCGAGGTTGATCAGGGGCCTGTGATCGAGTTGCGGCGCAGGTTCTATCCCGACCGCGACGGTGTTCGGACGATCGCTGCCTCGGTGGTCGACGAGGGCTGGTGGGACGAGGTGCCGACGGGGAGACCGCTGCTGGTGGTGGCCGAAGGGCTGCTGATGTACCTGCCGCCGGACGCCGTACGGTCTGTTGTCACCAACCTTGCTGGGGTCGAGGCGCCTAGGGCCACGCTGATCTTCGACACTGTTGCTCCTTGGGTCCGGGACGTCGCGCGCTGGCAGCCGAACATGCGGCGTGCCTCCACCGGGTTCGAGTCGTCGACTCGCGAGCTCGAGGACGCGCTGCGGGCGGGCGGTTTCGATCGGGAGGTCAGCAGCTCGTTGGTGACCGAGGCCGCGCGGTCGACGAACGGGGCGCTGGCGTTGTTCATCAAGCTGATCGACGCTGTCCCACCCGGCCATCGCGCGATGATGCTGTCCCGTTGGTCGCGGGTCACGTCCTAGATCGCCGGCCGGCGGAGATGTAGTTGCCGTCGGCAACGAACCGCGGTGCTCAACCTCAACATCGGCAGCTGCCCGTACCCTGGAGCATGTGCCCCCGACTGTGACGCGTCGTCCGTGGCGGGAGATGGCTGTCACGGCGGTCGCGTTCGTGGTGTGTCTGCTCGGTGGTGTGGTGCAGGTGGACGACACGTTCTCCTGGCCGCCTGCTGCGGCATATCTCGTTGCTGTGGTGTCTTGTGCGGGGTTGACCGTACGGCGTCAGCGGCCGCTGGTTGCGATGGTTGTCACGACTGCGGCCGGGCTGTTGGTCCCGCCGTTGGGGCTGTTGATGAATCCCCTGATCGTCGCGCCGGCTGTGGTTGCTGCTTATGCCTACTCGCTGACCGCGCCGACCGAACGGCGGGCGGCGGGCGTGGTTTCGCTGGCGTCCCTGGTGCTGCTAGTCGCCTCGATCCCCTTGTCGGGTGGGGTTTCGTGGCAGGACGCGAGCAGGATGGGGATCGTAGCAGCGGTTCCGTTGGTGGCCGGGCTGTTGGGGTACACGGTGCGGAATCGGCGGGACTACCTCGCGGCCGTCGAGGAGCGTGCGCAGCGGGCTGAGGAGACCCGGGACAGCGAGGCGCGCAGGCGGGTGGCCGAGGAGCGGGTGCGGATTGCTCGGGAGTTGCATGATCTCGTGGCGCATCAGATTACTTTGGCCAATGCACAGGCGACGGTTGCTGATCACTTGTTCGATACCCGGCCTGAGCAGACTCGTAAGAGTCTGAAGGAGTTGGTCGAGACGACCAGTCATGCGCTCGATGAGTTGCGGGCCACGGTGGGGTTGTTGCGGCAGACCGGGGATGTTGCGGCGGTCGAGCCGGCGCCGGGGTTGGCTCGGCTGCCCGCGCTTCTCGAGTCCTTCCGGAGCGCGGGGCTGGAGGTGTCGGTGGAGCAAGAGGGTGCGGCTAGGGCGTTGCCGCCGGGGGTTGATCTGACCGCTTACCGCATAGTCCGGGAGGCTCTGACCAATGTGACCAAGCACGCCAGTACTGGTAGGGCACAGGTGCGACTTCATTGGAGTGGTGATCGGGTGAGGATCACCATTGCCGACGACGGAGAATCAGCACCCACCACAGAGCCTGGTTACGGTTTGATCGGGATGCGGGAGCGTGCCACCGCGGTCGGAGGACACTTCTCCGCCAAAAGACGCTCAGAAGGCGGCTTCCTCGTTTCTGCTGAACTGCCCTCGCCCACCAAGGAAACAGAACCAACGGACGGCGACACCCCATGACCATCCAAGTCCTCCTCGCCGACGACCAAGCCCTGCTCCGCGGCGCCTTTCGCCTCCTGCTCGACTCCGCCGACGACATCACCGTCGTCGGTGAGGCCGCCGACGGCCGCGAGTCCGTGCGACTCACCCGCGAACTGCACCCGGACGTCGTGATCATGGACATCCGCATGCCCGACCTCGACGGTCTCGCCGCCACGGCGGAGATCTGCGCGGACCCAGACCTGCGCGCCAGCCGCATCCTGATCCTCACCACCTACGAGACCGACGAGTACGTCGCGCAAGCGCTGCGCGCGGGCGCCGGCGGCTTCATCGGCAAGGGCATCGGCGCCGAGGACCTCCTGAACGCCGTACGGACGATCGCCGACGGCGACACGCTGCTCTCCCCCGCCGCGACCCGCTCCCTCGTGACCCGGTTCCTGGCAACGCCAGCCCAACCTCAGAGCCCCGAGCTCGACGTCCTCACCCCGCGCGAACGCGAGATGGTGGCCCTGGTCGCGACCGGTCTGTCGAACCAGGAGATCGCCGAACGACTGGTCCTCAGTCCCTTCACCGTGCGCGCCCACGTACAGCGCTCGATGACGAAGCTCGAGGCCCGCGACCGGGCGCAACTCGTCGTCATCGCCTACCAAACAGGACTGGCCGGCAGCACCAGCGCCGAGTGAGCCGGCCGCGGCGGCGCGGGCGGCAGCGTGACGAGGTCACGCAGCATCGCGTTGCGTCGCTCCAGGGCCTCCGCCGTCGTGGGAAAGAGCGTCGCCGCGCCGTGGTTCACCAGTCCCTGATTCAGGGCGACGAACTCCCGAAGACTGCTCTCGTACGCCGAAAAGGCCGCGCCGTGATCCTCGTGCGTGGCCAGCGCATGGGCGAGCATGTACGCCCCGACCAGCGCGAGGCTCGACCCTTGCCCGGTCAGAAAAGAAGGCGCGTACGCCGAGTCGCCGACCAGCGCGACCCGGCCGCTGGACCACCGAGGCATCCGGATCTGCCCCGCCGTGTCCATGAACAGGTCGTCCGCCTCGCGCATGGCCTCGACCATGGCAGGAACCACCCAGCCCGCGTCCGCGAAGACGTCGGCGACCAGCTCGATTGGGTTGCCTCGGGCAACGACCGGTTGATGAAAGTTCAGAAAGGCATGGAGCTCGTCCCCCACCGCATACAGCGCCGCGGCCCGACCCGGCGTGTTCCACATCATCAGCTCGTGGGACAGCCCGAAGGTGTTCGGCAGCGTGAAGATCGCGAAGCAGTACCCGAGGTACCGGTGGAAGTCCTCCTCAGGACCGAACACCGACTCCCGGGTCTGCGAATGCATGCCATCGGCACCGATCACCAGGTCGAACGTACGCCGCCGCCCGCTGCGAAACGTGACGTCGACCCCAGCGCCGGACTGGTCAAGGACGTCGATGGAGTCGTTGAAGACGAACTCCACGTCGTCCCGAACGATCCCGTACAAGGCCTCGGCCAGATCCCCCCGCCGTACCTCGAGGTCCTGCCCTTCGACGCTGCCGGCCACGGCGCTCGGGGTGACCGAGACCAGCTCGCTGCCGTCGGCGTTGAGGAAGGTCGCGCGCCGCGAGTCGACGTGCGCGGCCCGCAGCTGCGGCAGGATTCCCATCCGCCGGACCACCTCGATCGCCGTCCCGCGGAGGTCGATGGGATAACCGCCGGCGCGCAGCGCGCCGGCCTTCTCCACCACGGTGACCGCGAATCCGGCCCGGTGCAGCCAGTACGCCAGGGCGGGTCCGGAGATGCTGGCCCCGGAGATCAGAACCCTGCGGGTCATGCGTGAGCTCCCTTCTTCGTCGTACGAACGACCAGCAGCGACAGTGCGGCGACCAGGCCGGCGATCACGAACCCCGTGACGAAGGCCGACTCGGCCGGACGGCCAGACGAGTCGGTCCCGGCGGCGAGGATCGCACCGCCGACCTGGGAGCCCAGCGCAACGCCGATCACCCGAGTCACCACGAGCAGGCTGGTCGCGATGCCGGTGTCCTTCGCCTCGACGGTCGTGGCGGTGCCGGCCAGCAACGCCGTCGTACCGATGCCCGCGGCGAACGCGATCACGGCCTTCGCGACGGCGAGCTGCCACGCCTCGGTGTGCAGCGCGGCCAAGGCGATCATCGTGGCCGCCGTGGCGACACTGCCCACCACGATCACGGCCCGCGGCCCGAACCGCCGTGCCGCGACACCGCCGACCGAGTCACTCAGTGCGCCGGCGATCGCACCGGGCATCAGGAACAGGCCGATCTCGGTAGTGCCGGCCCCGAAGCCGTACCCGTCGGCGTCGACCGCGAACAGCTGCGGGAGCATCAGGAGCACCATCCCGAGACTGATGGTGATGACGAGCGTGAGCACGCACGCGTGCCACATCGCGGGCTTGGCCAGCATGCGCAGGTCGACCATCGGCGACACCGCCCGTCGTTCGACAACGACCCATCCGGTCGCGAGCGCGGCAACAACTACCACGACGGCAGCGATCGCGAGCGGCGGCAGACCGGCGTTGGTCACCGTCACCAGTCCGAGCATCAACGCGAGCAGCGTGCCGCTCAGCAGTACGACGCCGGGCCAGTCGATCCGGTGGTCCGGCTGGGCCGGTGGGTCCTGCGGCATCAGCCGGGTGACGGCCACCGTCGCCGCGATGATCGCGATCGTCGGCAGCGCGAACATCCAGTGCCAGGACAGTCCTTCCGCGATCGGCCCGGCCACCAGCGTTCCCACCATGCCGCCGCCGGTGAACAGCGCGACGACCAGCCCGATCGCCGCTTGGGTCTGCCCCGTCGAGAGGTGCTTGCGGACGAGAATGAACGACAAAGGCAGCGCACCGACCATGACGCCCTGCAGGACCTGGCCGAGCAGCAGCACGGGCAGGTTCGGTGCGACACCGGCCAGCAGGCCACCGGCCGAGACGACGGTCATCAACCATACGAGCACGCGGCGTCCGCCGTACCGGTCGCCGAGTTTGCCCGCGATGGGCGCGACGACCGCACCGGTGACGAGCAGGGCGTTCGCGACCAGTGCGCCTTCGGCAGGACTCACCCCCAGCTCACGTTGCAGCAGCGGGACCGCCGGCTCGACTACTGATTGCAAGGCACCTAGCGCGAGCGCCAAGATGCCCAGGGCACCGATCGACTGCCGCCCGATGCGGGGCGGTGCCGTGAGTACTGTCGTCACCTGTTCAACAACTCCACTGGACGAAGGGAATGCGTGGGAATCACGCGTCTCCCAGACTTCCGTCCAGCGGCCGGTGAGACATCGCCGTCCGGCACCGTCTTCGGCTCGTGCACCTGGACCAGCCGGCCACGCGGTCCTGGTGCGTATGCACTACCGAGGCGCCCAGGGGTCGTCGCGCCGAGAACTACGATCAGGGGCGGGAGTGAATGCCGATGCCGCCGGAGACAGCGATGTTGTTTCCGGTGATGTGGCCGGCGGCGTCGGAGACGAGGAAGGCGACTGCCTCGGCGATGTCGGCGGGAGCACCGACCCGGCCGAGCGGGATCTCGCGAGCCCACGAGTCGACGATCTCCTGGGAAATGCCCATCTTCGCGTAAGCAGGGGTATCGACCAGTCCCGGGCTGACGGCGTTGACCCGGATGCGGCGGGGTGCGAGTTCGAGTGCGAGTGCCCGCATCAGGGGAAGCAGTGCTCCCTTGGCAGCGGTCATGGCTGCTCCGAGACCTTCGCCGGCTCCAACGGTGAACACCACACTCGCTCCCTCACCAAGCAGCGGGAGTGCTTTCTGCAGGGTGAAGAAATTGCCCTTCACGTTGATGTCGAACAAGCTGTCGAAGGCGGCCTCGTCGGTGGACTCGAGCGGGCCTGGACGGGAGACGCCGGCGTTCAGGAAGAGCACGTCGAGGTGTCCGAGGTACTGGCGCGCCCGGTCGATCGCCGCATCGATGTCGGTGAGTGAACCTGCGTCGGCCTCGATGACCGCGATGTCGGCGGGCAGCCCTGCCGCGGCGAGGTCGCCGCGGCCTGTGACCATCACGCGATAGCCGCGTGAGTGGAGGAGTTCGGCGGTGCTCTTTCCTATGCCACTGGTTCCGCCGGTGATGAGTGCTGTCTTGAGTGCCACTGTTGGTCTCCTCGAGTGATGACGATTGCTGATGGCGATGCCGCAGGGGGGTCCGGTGTCAGGAGTGCGGGTCTTCCACCAGAGCGCTCATCACCAGGTCGGAGAGCATCGAGGTGCGCTCCAGATGGTGGCTCTCCTCGAGCAGACCAGTGGTGAGCAACGCATAGGAGAGCTCGTGTTCAGGATCGACCCAGAGGCCGGTCGAGCCCGCGCCCATGTGACCGAAGGTGCCCGGGGAGTTGAGCATTCCGAACGGCCCCGGGCTGATGCCTTCGCCGCGCACGCGCAGACCGAGGCCGATGTTGTCGGGAAAGCGACGCCATCCGCGAGGAGCGAGGATGGGGTCCCAGACCGTGTTCGGTTTGTCGCCGATCCAGTTGCGCGCCGCCAGCCGGAGAGTGGCCGGCGCGAGCAAACGGACGCCGTCCAGCTCGCCACCGCGACGCAGCATCTCGGCGAAACGATGAAGATCGGTGATCGTGGTGAGCCCTCCTGCGGCCGGGAACTCGGCGCCGGGGGCGAGAATGACCTCCTCGACGAGCGGTTCGATGAGGGTGGCGGGGAATGCGTCGTACGGGACCTCCTGCGCGCCCCTCACCGGACAGACCCGGGCCTCGAGATCTGTGCGCAGGCCAAGGCTGGTGTCGCTCATCCCCAGCGGCTGAAAGACCTCGTCGCGGAGCATTGCCGAGTAGCTACGGCCGCGCCCGTCGACTCGTAGACACATCGCCGCGATGATCGAATGCGCGACCAGCATCGAGTAGCTGACCCGCTCGCCCGGGAGGCACTCAGCCGGGAGGCTGCCCAGCAACTCCACGAGCTTCTCGATGTTTCCGAGCACGTCCGGACCGGCATTGGGGACTCCGGCCATGATTCCGCCGGTATGGGTCAGCAGGTGGAAGAGCGTGATCGTCTCCTTTCCGAACCTCCCGAACTCGGGGATGGTGTCCGCGACGGGGCTGTGCAGCCGGAGGAGTCCTCGTTCGACCAGACCCAGGACAAGCACCGTGGTGAACGGCTTGCACGCCGACATCGTCACGAAAACGGAATCCGTGGCGAGGCGCCGGCCCGTCGCCTTGTCCGCGTAGCCGTCCACGAAGTCGACAACGACCTGCCCGCGCCGGCTGACCCGCATCGCGGCGCCGTGGATATATCCCGACTCGATCTGAGCGCTGAGCACGTTGCTCACGCGATGTAGTCGCTCGGCATCGAAGCCCAGCTGAATCACGTTCTCGTTGATCATTCGACCTCCTGGGGGTTCTGTGCGCCGTGAAGGTCAGCACCCTGTGGGAGATCCAGCGGCACACCAGATGATGACACTGTATGACATCGTGACAGACACTGACAAGTAGGCAGACTCCGACTTCATGGCAGCACGGGGTACCGTGGTGACATGACGCGGCCTGCACCGGACACTGCGACCCGAGCACCCACCTTGCGGGACCGGACGCGTCAACTGGTGGCGCAGGAGATCCTGGACACGGCGCTGCGCTTGTTCACCGAGCAGGGCTACGAAGAAACTTCCATCGCCCAGGTCGCGCGCGAGGCAGGAGTCTCCGACCGCACCGTCTTCCGTTACTTCCGTACGAAGGAAGACCTCCTGGGCGGCAATCAGCAGGAGTTCAGCCGAGTCCTGGCCGCCGCGGTCCGTGACCAGCCGGCCGAGGCTGATGTCTGGACAGCGCTGCGCGCGGCGATCGCGGCGGCGCAGGCGATGAACGAAAGCCGCGAGCAGGCTCTCGAGCGGTTTCGCCTTCTGCACGGCACTGCGGCGCTGCGCGCCGGCTGGCTTGAGAAACGCCTACGGCTCCAAGAGGATCTGCTCCCCTTCGTCAAGGCGCGGATGGGTGCTCTGGGCGGGAACGACCACGGAGCCCGCGCGGTGATCGCAACGGTGTTCGCCTGCCTGGACACAGCCTCGACGACCTGGGTTGCCGAGCACGGCAAGGGCGAGATCATGGACCTGTACGACGAGTGCATCGCCGCAGTACGAGTGCCTCTCGACTGATCAGCGAGCGAGCAGACCCTGATCTGATAGCCGGTCGACGTCGGTGATCAGCGGGTTGTGTAGACCGCCCGCCGACTTGGTGCCGGGTAGGTGATTCTCACCGATGCGAGGACCGTCAAGCCTCACCAGACCGGCGATCAGATCGAGGCTGACCCGGCCACCGCCATCAAGTACCTCGCTCCGGGACTCGATGCCTGGCTCGCCGATCTGAAGCGCGCAGCCGAAGCCCGCTCCGGCCGGTCCTGAGAGGCGCAGCTACGACGTCGTGCCGGAGACCTGGTCGAGAATGCCGGAATTCCGCAGTTCCCGGCGCGACGAGATGCCGAGCTTGCGGAAGATGGCACGCAGGTGAGCGTCGACGGTCCGAGGGCTGATGAACAGGCGGCCGGCGACTTCGTTGGTGGTTGCGCCGGTCGCGACCAGCCGGGCGACACAGGTTTCCTGCAGGGTGAGTTGGTCGTAGGAAGACGTCGATCGGTTTCGGACCTTGTCGCCGGTGGCCCGGAGTTCGTCGGCGGCTCGCTGGGCGAATGCCTCGAGGCCGGCTCCGGAGAGCAACTCGTGGGCGATGTGCAGGTGTTCGCGGCAGTCCCGTCGACGGCCTTCCCGGCGTAGCCATTCGCCGTACAGGAGACGAGCCCTGGCCCGGTACGGGAGCAGCGGGCTCTCCTCGAGGCGCTCGACGGCTTCGCGGTAGTGATCCTCGACTCCGGTCACCAGTCCTCGGGCGTAGGCCGCAACGCCCAGCCCGAAGGTGGTACCGCTGGCCTCGGTACGCTCGGTCAGCGACTTCAGCGCCGTCGCCGCGAGTTCGGGCTCACCGCACCGCATGGCCGCCTCGATCAACTCCGACAGCGAGATACCGGCGAGGTAGAGCTCGCCGTCGGCGCTCGCGCGCCGGGCCGCGGTCAGCGCCGCGGGATAGTTGGCCAGGCCGTTGTTGAGCACGGCTTCGGCCCAGTGGACGTTGGCGATCTGCTGGCTCGCGCCCCGGACCGCCGCCGCCGCGGTGGCCGTCTCGAACAGTTCGAGCGCTTCCTGGCGACGGCCGCGCATGGCGGCCAGTTGCAGCCGGTGGTAGAAGACGGGTGGTCCGCCGATCGCGTCGGCGATGGCCTCCTCCTCGGCGATGGCTTCCATTGCCTTCCCGAAGTCGCCGGTCAGCGCGGCGTTCGACGTCGTCTGGGCGAGGCCGAGGCGCAGCAGATGGGGCGAACCCGACTCCCGGCCGGTCTTCATCAGCCAGTCCACGATGGTGTCGTGGAGTTGCGGGTCCCACAGTTCGGCCGCGAGAACGATGGCGAGGGCGGGCCGCTGGGTCCACAGCGGACCGTCATCGCCGTCCAGAACCTCGCGAATCAAGGGAACTCCGACCCGGTGGCCGTCCGTGGCCAGCCGTGTCAACGCCTGCAGGGTGTCGGGGGACTGTGAGGCCAGAGTCGCGTCCTGTGCCGCGGCCAGGGCCATGTCCATCACTCCGCCGGCCCGGCCGACGACCAGGCTCATTTCCAGCGCATCCAGGACACATTCGCGGGCCCGGGCCGGGTCCGACTCCGCGAGCCGTCGGGCGGCGCGCAGCACGAACGTGGGCCCGTTGCCGTCACTGTGCCTGACATAGGCGATCTGCCCGCGCAGCAAGTCGATCCGGGTGAGCTGGAGTTCGTCGAGGGCGACGTTCTCGATGGAGGTGAGGAGGTTCGCGGCCGTATCGGTGGCAGCCGCGTCGAGGTGGGCCTGGACCGCCGCGAGGGTCCGATCGATGCGTTGAGGCGCGCGGGTGGACAGGGCGGCCGAGCGTTCGATGAAGGCCGCCGCGGCCACCACCCCGCCGCGCGCCCGGGCACGGGACGCGGACCGGTCCAGTTCGTCGGCGACATCGTCGTCGGGGCCGGTACAGGCCTGGGCACGGTGCCAGGCCCGACGGTCCGGGTCCGCGTCCGCGTTGGTGACTTCGGCCAGTACGCGATGGGCAGTACGGCGTAGATCCGGGTCCGCGGCCCGGTACACCGCTGAGCGGGCCAGCGGATGACAGAAGCGGACGCGGGTCGAGAACTCGACGAGCCCGGTGGCGGCCGCGGCGGCGCCCACCGTGACCGGGTCGATCTCCAGGAGCCGCGCGGCAGGCCACAACAGCCCGGGATCGCCGGTCGGGTCCGCGCTCGCGATCGTCAGCAGCAGTCTCGCCTCGTCGGCCAACCGCGGCAGCCTGGCCTGGAACCCGCGTTCGATCCGGGTCGGTACGAACGACAGGTCCGGCGCGTCGAAACCGCCGGCGGTGGGCAGTTCGAGCAGGGCCAACGGATTCCCGCGGGCCTCCGCCATGATCCGCTGACCTACCTGATCGTCGAGCGTCAGATGGCTTCTGGCGGTCAGCAGGGAGCGCGCATCGAGGTCGTTCAATCCGCCGACGGACAGGTGCGGGAGTTCATCGAGCTCGCCGGCCGCGGTCTCCGAACGGAGCGCGAGCACGATGGCGACCTGCTCGGAGCCGACCCGCCGGGCGACGAAGGCCAGTGCCTTCGACGACGCCGTGTCCAGCCACTGAGCGTCGTCGATCAGACACAGCAGCGGACCATCAGAGGCCGCGGCGGCCAGCAGTTCCAGCGTCGCCAGGCCGATACGGAACATGTCCGGCGCCCCGCTGATCAGCCCGAACGCGACCTGCAGCGCCTCGCGATGCTGGGCAGGAAGCTCATCCAGATGACTCAGCAGCGGCACGCACAGCTGGTGCAAGGCCGCGAACGGCAGTTCCATCTCGTACTGCGATCCCGAAGCCTCGACGATCTGGAACCCGGACGCCGCCCGCCGGGCGTGGTCCAGCAAGGTGCTCTTGCCGATCCCCGCCTCACCGCGCAGGACCAGCGCCCCGCCACGACTCACGCGGGCGGCACCGACGAGCTCGTCGAGGCGCCGGACCTCGCCTTGCCTGCCGACGATCCGGCCGCGAGCACCGGCGAGCGCGGGCGAGGCTCGATGACTGGCGACGGACACGGTCACCGAGCCGTTCGGCATCGAGAACGCGACGTCGCAGCGTCCTCCCGTGGCCAGCAGCAGATCGGTCTCCTGCCTGAGCGAGTCAGGGCCTTCATCGCGTTGCCGTCGATCGCGGTGACGGTGATCATGGGGTGGTCACTCCTGTGTCGTGAGGCTCGGTCAGAACAAGGCGATGGGGTTGACCGGGACGCCTGTCAGACCATGGACGCGCGGTGGCGCGATGGTGAGCATGAAGCTGTAGCGCCCGAGTAGTGCGCACAGCGCGGCGAGGTCGTCGAGCTCAGCCGCGTCGATCAGTGGCATTGCCATCCGGCCCAGTCCGACACCGTGCAGCGGCGACGGCCCGCCCGGATCCAGCGGTGGGTAGGCGTCGCCCCTGTCGCTGGCGATGATGGCGATCCCTCGGAGATGCATCCACCGCACCGCGTCGATGCTGATTCCCGGTGACGACGTGCCCGGGATCGGCGTACTCGTCCAGCCGAGCCGTACCACCAGCGCGTCGCCGGACTCCACGTGGACTCCCTGCCGCTGCTCGGCTTGCTCGAAGTCGTGCGACGTCACCGCATACCCGGCGGGAAGCGGACCATCGTCGGCCAGATCGAGCAGGATGCCCCGCGTGACGATCCCCGCGGCGAAGGCAGTTGTCGACCCGTGGGTGACACCTCCCGGCGTGACGGCCTGGTCCCTCGGGCGGCCCGGATACACCTCGCCCTCCAGTGACCAGTGCGACAGCGCATCGAGGTGCGTCGACTTCGCGTGGTGGTTCGAGACGAGCATCAGATCGGCCGCCACGCCCACCCCGGTGTGAGCCATGATCTGCTGGACGGGTGAGACCTCGACCGTCGTCGGCGCGAACGGACTCATGACCATCGGGTTGGGCGTGACCGGCTGCGCCAGCGACGCCCACCGACCGGTCCGTACCTCCGCAGCGGCCTTCTCCCGTACGTCGTCGGTGATGAGGTTGAGCGTGCCTAGTTCGTCGCCGGCTCCCCACCGCCCCCAGTTGGTCGGCAGGTCAGGATCGAGCGGAACAGCCATCAGATGTTGCCTCCGTCATCTGGTCGAAGTGGGTCGGCGATGCCGTGCGGTACCGGAGACTGATCTTGCCGCAGCCCCCGACGTCACCAGTCGCCGATCTCGCGGGCGACGTCGCGGTGTAGTTCGAGGATCGCCCTTATCGCCTTGGGGTTGCGGCGTCCCAAGCCGCACACGGTGCTGATGCCGAACTCCTGCAGATACGGGCGGGAAGGTCTCGAAGCCGAACGCGACCGAGTCGAGGTGGCGCAGGTCAGCGACCTCGAGTTGCGGGACCTTTCGCAGGTCGGACGCCAGGCTCGGTACCCAGTTCTTACGGGTGGTCTCTCCATCGGGAACCCTGACCACACGGTCGGCGAGAAGGTCTCCGACGATCGCGAAGACGTCGTCGGCAGAGTCGAGATTGAGGCTGCCGTTGAGGTGTACACGGGGCACTGGAACTCCCTCCACATCGATCACTCCGAGCTCCACGCGCGCGGGCGACGTGCGTGGACAGCGCCTGTCATTGCGGGCCACTGTACCTACAGTCAATATAGGCAGTCTATATTCAATATGGCCACGCTGCACTCGATCATCGAGCGGCGGCGCGAACGATAGACTCCCGCACAGTGGATCTGCGTCTCAGAAGGGTCAGGGTTTCGTGCCGCAGGACGACGAAGTCACCCGGCCGCAACGCCGCTCGTACCACGCGCCACTGCGGGCGAAGGCAGCCTCGGAGACCCGCGCCGTGATTCTCGCTGCGGCCACGCGGCTGTTCGTCGAGCATGGCTACGCCAACGTGACCGTTCCCCAGATCGCCCAGTTGGCCGGGACGGCCGTTCCGACGGTGTACGCCAGCACCGGCGGCAAGGGCGCCATCCTGACGAACCTGATCGAGGACGGTCTGCAGCGCGGCACTGCTGACGAGGCGATCGCGTTGCTACGCCGAACCGACCAGCCAACCGAGGTGATCGCCGCGGCCGCCCATGGCACTCGCGTCGACAACGAACGAGATCACGGCATCATCAGGGTTGTGGTCGGCGCCGCGCACACGGACAAGCACGCTGCCGGGGCGCTCGTCCGCGTGAACGAGGGCTACCGGGGAGCCCTCGAGGCGGTGGTCGAGCGGCTGGGTGAGCTCGAGGCGCTACGATCCGACCTCACCTCCGACCGCGCCACCGACGTTCTCTGGTACTACCTCGGGCATCACTCGTGGCATGAGCTGGTCGTTGCGCAGGGTTGGTCCTGGGACGTCACCGAGGAGTGGCTCACGAACCAGCTCAGGGCAGCGGTTCTTCCCTGAGCCGCACCGCCGGGGTGCTTTGTCGATCGACCAGGTGGGCGGCAATCATTTCGTGGCGTCCTGGTCCTTGGTAGCCGTGGATTCGGTCGTCGAGGAGCCGCAGGGCCGCTTCAACGATGGCGGCCTTGTCGGGGCTGACGGTGGTCAGTGGCGGCCACAGATGTCGCGAGATGATCAGGTCGTCCCAGCCGGTGACAGCCACGTCGTCGGGGACCGCCAGTCCGTGGGAGTGGAGGGCGTGCAGCGCTCCGGTGGCCAGTGCGTCGTCTCGGCAGGCGATCGCGTCGAAGGTGAGGCCGCTGTCGAGGGCTTCGGTCACCGCACGATGGCCGTCGTCGGCAGAGTAGTAATCCACTGACAGGCGGAGTCGGCGATCGAGGCGGATGCCGGCCGCGCGCAGCGCCTTCTTGTATCCGTCGAAGCGCTGGCTGGTGGTGTGGGTCGAGGCTTCGCGTTCGGTTCCGAGGAAGGCGATCCGTCGACAGCCGCGCTCGATCAGGTGCGTAGTCACCTCGCGGGCCGCCGCTACGTTGTCGATCATCACGTGATCGACCGTTGTGGGGGCGGGCCCTTCCCCGAGCAGCACCAGCGGGAAGCCTGGTTGCCGGTCCGCGAGGTCGTTGGCCTCCAGCGCCACCGGGTGGAAGATGACGCCGTCGACGAGCCCTCGTTCGCGTTCCTCCAGAATGGCCAGCTCGTTGGCGCGTTCGCCGTTGGTCTGCTCGATCACCACGCGAAGACCCTGCGTGCGGGCGGCCCGATCGATGAGGTTCGAGATCTCGGCGAAGTACGGCACGGTGACGGACGAGACAGCGACGGCGACGGTACCGGTCCGGCCCGTGGCCAACCGCCGGGCGGTGACATTGGGGCGGTAGCCCAGCTCCTCGATGGCGGCCTGGACCCGGAGCCGGGTCGCCGGCGATGCCGACCCCGTGCCGTTGACGACATTCGAGACCGTCTTCATCGAGACACCGGCCCGGACCGCAACATCCGTCAATCGCGGTGTGCCCATCAGGCCCCCTTGCGTCGCGTTGCGGCCGATCGTATCCCGTCGCCCGTAGCTTGCGCAGAAGCCTTACCGGGTTGACGCTTGACACTAGTACAGCGCTGTACCAATGTGGAGCGAACCGCCCCTGCACTCCTCCGAACAAGGAGCCAGCATGCCGTCACCCGAACGCAAGATCTCCCGGCGTCTCCTGCTCGCAAGCTCGGCCGCCGCCGTAGCCGTACCAGCCGCCATCAGCTCCAGCGCACCGGCGCTCGCCGCCGGCCGGACCCGTCGAGCAGCATCCCTGAAGCTGGACTCGTCGACCTACCTCGAGCTCGACGCTGCCTTCCTCGGCACGCAGACCGCGCACTACTCGCGCATCAAGAAGCTGGCCGACGGTAGCTTCGTCCTGTTCTACCAAAGCGCCCAGTACGCCTGGAACGTGTTGTCGACGACCAGCCCGGATCTGAAGCAGTGGGCCCAGCCGAAGGTGCTGTTCGCGTCCCGGAAGATTCTCGACGGCGCCGATGACCGGTGCTACGCGACCGCGGACGGTTGTGTCCTGGACAACGGTGACCTGCTCGTCGTCTCGTCCTTCCGGGCCAATCGCGGCTTCAGCTCCAACATGCTGGAAGACGGCCTGATGCTGCGCCGCAGTACCGACAACGGCAGGACCTGGGGCCCAGAGCAGGTGATCTACGTCGGTGCGAACTGGGAGCCCTTCATCCACCAGACCGACACTGGCGAGGTCCAGGTCTACTTCACCCATATCGCGCCGAAGGTAGCGACTCAAGGCACCACTGGCTCGACCGGTGTCGCGATCATCAGGTCCCACGACCGAGGCCGGAGCTGGACTCCCGACGTCCGCCAGTCCCCGTGGGCCGCCGATCGGGTCGCGCAGCAGTACACCAGCACGACCGACGACGGCGTCAAGAAGTTCACCGACCAGATGCCCAGCGCACTGCAGATCGGATCGAACGGCCGGATCGCGTTGGCCATGGAATCCCATCTGGCCAACGGGAACTACATGATCTCGTTGACCCACACAACCAACAACTGGCCCGACAAGCTGGGTATCGACCAGTCCGGGCCCGCCGATCGCCAGAACAACCTGTTCCTCGGCGCCGGTCCCTACCTGGCCCGCTTCCCCTCGGGCGAATCGGTCCTGGCCTACAACCAGGGTTCCCGGCAATGGATCCGCGTCGGGGACGCCGACGCCCGCCAGTTCGGTGCCGCCGAGACCTTCCTGCCCGGCACCGGCTACTGGGGCGCGATCGAGCTGGCCGGTCCCCGGCGCCTGGTCACCACGATGGCCAACGTCCGCTCCGGTGGCAACAAGATCATGATCGGCGTTCTTGACCTTGTGAGCTAGCGGCCCGGCGGTGCGGCGACACGTCGTGGCGGAGGATGCTGTACGACGCCAGGTCGTGGTACTCGCCGCCGCGGAACTGGGCGCCCCGGAGAATGCCTTCGCGAACGAATCCGGCTTTCTCCAGGGCACGCTGCTCGGCGATGTTCTCGGTAGCGGTCTGTGCGTCGATCCGGTTCACTTCGGTGTGGTCGAACAGGTACTCGACGAGAAGCCGTTGAGCGCGGGTGCCGATGCCCGCGCCACGGACTTCGGGTGTCAGGCCGATCCCGATGTTCCAGCCGCGGTTGAGTGGGCCGAAGGGCGTCGACCGCCAGGAGACCATGCCGACGGCCTGGTCCTGCCGATGGACCATCAGAGTCCCGGAATCCGCGCCGAGCATCCCGTCCTGCGACCACCGGCGCCGCGTTTGGCCGGGATCGGAGTACCCGAACCACTCGAAGGCAGAACTCGTCGCGGGCCAGGTGTTGCGGAGCGACTCCACGAGAGCAAGGTCAGCTTCGGTCACCGGACGGAGGTGTATCTCGGATGTCATCACGTGGTCAGCATCCCTCGGGGTCCTGGATGTTCGCGTCGGCGATGATCGCCTAGCTGAATCGCCCTCAGGATAAGGCGGCCGGGGTCCGATCTCGGTGGTTCTCACCGACGCGAAGGTGGTGCTCGGCGCGGCATCGTCGGAGATGTCATCCCGCATCCGGCAAGGAGAACTGTTCATGAGTACAGCCGTTGTCAACTCCAGCGGTGTTTTCGATCCCACCACCGGCCGAGGCGATCTGGCCGGCCGCGTCTTCCTGTGGTTCGCGTCGGTCTCGACCGTCTTCGCGTTCGGGAAAGGCATCGTCGACAGTCTGGCCGCCGATGACGACCGGTTGTTCGTGGAGTTCTGGCGGATGACGTCGTACTTCGTGTTCATCGCGATCTTCGCCGTCCTCGCCCTGCGGCCCCGCCGTTCACCGGTGATCTGGGAAGCGACCTTCCTCGCCAAGAGTGCGTTGGTGGTCTTCACTGCCTTCGCCGTGGACATCCCCGAGGCCGGGATGGCCCTGGTCGCCGACTCGATGCTCGTCGTCTGTCTGATCGTCGGCTGGTTCTTGAGCCAGGGACGGGAGTCCTGGCGATCGGCCGGCTGAAGTCGTCGTCGATCTGAGCCGGTACGCCGTACGTGGTCACGGTTGCCTTCGACAACAAGCTTCGACCGCATGCTCGATAAATGGCGCGCGCCCAGGTGGGCGGTTCGGCTACCGTTCGCGTCATGCACTACTACTTCTTCGTCTGATTCCTTCGAGGAGTCGCGGGCCGTCGGCTGTCTTGCCGCGCCCGCGCGGTCAACTCTGTCGCTGCGACCGAGAAGTGAGATCTGATGAAGAACACCAGTAGTTTCCACACCGTGCTCGCCGACGTCGTCCGCGCTCCGGGCGGACGGACCGTGCTCGACGGGATCAGCCAGTCCGTCGCGCTCGGCGAGCGCATCGGCGTGATCGGCGAGAACGGCTCCGGCAAGTCGACCTTGCTGCGCGTCCTGGCCGGGATCGACCTGCCCGACAGCGGCCAGGTCCGGACGCACGTGCCGGGCGGGATCGGCTACCTGCCGCAGACTCCGGACCTGCCTCCGGGTGACACGGTGCAGGACGCGGTCGACCATGCCCTCCACGACCTCCGCGAGCTGGAGGCGAAGATGCGGTCGGCCGAGGAAGAGCTCGCAACGGAGCCGACGAACCTGGACGAGGTGCTCCAGCAGTACGGCGAACTGATGGAAGCCTTCGAAGCTCGCGACGGCTACGCGGCCGACGCCCGGGTCGAGGCCGCGATGCACGGCCTGGGCCTTGCCGACATCAAACGCGACCGGCTGCTCGGATCCCTGTCCGGCGGCGAGCAGTGTCGCCTCGGCCTGGCCTGCATCCTGGCCGCTTCACCGCAGCTGCTCCTGCTGGACGAACCGACCAACCACCTCGACGCCGCCGCGCTCGAGTGGCTGGAGGAGCGACTGCGCGACCACCCCGGCAGCATCGTCGTGGTCTCCCACGACCGGGTCTTCCTCGAACGGGTGACCACCGCGCTGTGGGAGGTCGACGCCGAGCAGCACACCGTCGTACGGCATGGGAACGGGTACGCCGGATTCCTGCAGGCGCGCCAGGCTGCGCGGCTGCGGTGGGAGCAGGAGTACGAGGAGTGGCAGGAGGAGATGGCCCGGCAGAAGGACCTGGCCCGGAAGGCTGCCAACACGCTGGCCTCGGGGCCGCGGCCCGACGCCGAGGCGGCCGGGCGTCATCAGCGCAGCGTGGAGAAGCAGATCTCCGCGCGCGTCCGCCAGGCCAAGGAGCGCGTACGACGGCTCGAGGACAACCCGGTCCCCCGGCCGCCGGCCCCGATGCGGTTCACCGCGAAGCCTCAGGGCGGCGCCGCCACCAAGGGGACGCTCGCGGATCTCCACCAGGTCAAGGTCGAAGGCCGGCTCGACGTGCGCAGCCTGGAGATCAAGACCGGCGACCGCCTGCACATCGTCGGCCCGAACGGTGCCGGCAAGAGCACGCTGCTGCGCGTCCTGGCCGGGGATCTCGCGCCCGACCAGGGTGACGTCCGGCGACCGGCCCGGATCGGTTGGCTCCCGCAGCAGACCGTCGTCGCCAAACCCGGCGAACCGCTGCTCAGGGCCTACGCCCGAGGCCTTCCCGGTACGCCGGACGAGCACCGTGGCGCGCTCCTCGGACTGGGTCTGTTCCGTCACCACGACCTGCAGACCCCGGTCGGCAAGCTGTCGACCGGCCAGCTGCGCCGCCTCGACCTCGCCCGGTTGCTGCACCGTCCGGTCGACCTGATGCTGCTGGACGAGCCCACCAACCACCTGTCCCCGGCCCTGGTCGAGGACCTCGAGAACGCCCTGTCCGACTACCGAGGAGCCCTGATCGTCGTGTCCCACGACCGGATGCTCGCCCGCCGCTTCCAGGGCCGGACCCTCGCACTGGAGGACGGTCGCCTGACCGCCTAGATCGATCAGCATCTATTGACTTTCGATCGATAGTGAGCGACCTTCAATGCATGGAGAAGCTGCCTCGGAGATTGACGACCCTCGTGACGCGACCTGCGGTCGCCGTACTGGCTGTCGGCCTGGTGATGGCCGGAGCCGGTACGGCGGCCGCCAAGGACTGGCTGCCGATCTTTCAGACCGAGCAGGTCGCGCCGGTGAGCCTGAGCGCGGCGGACCTGGTCACGCTGCCGGACCTCAGCGCGTACGGCGACGTCAAGGTGACAGGCGCGCACGGCGTCCGCGAGGTGAAGGACGCGACGGCCGCAGGGGAGCAGTCGGGTCTGGACGTGCCGACGGTGAGCAAGCTGCCGAGCGGGGTGACCGGCGAGCCGTCGTACCAGGTGGGTGGGAAGGTGAGCGCGACCTTCACCTTCTCGACGGCGAAGGCAACCAAGGCGGCCGGCGACAAGTTGCCTCCGGCACCTAAGGGACTCGACGGTCAGCCGATCCGGCTCGATGCGGGCCCGGGTGTCGGACAAGTGTGGAAGTCGTCGAGCGGCATGCCGGCGCTGCTGGTCGGTCGCGCGGTCGCGCCGACGGCGCATTCGTCGGGGATCGCGTTCGCGACGGCGCGTGACTACCTGCTGTCGCTGCCGGGGATCCCGGCCGAGGTCGCGGCGCAGCTCGAGGGCGCGGACGGGTCGACCTTGCCGCTGCCGATCCCGGCCGACCGGGTGACCAGCTCGACGACGAAGGTGAACGGGCATCAGGCAACGGTTCTGGTGACCCGCGACCGGTCGATCTCGGCGGTCGTGTGGGTGTCGGACGGGGTGGTCACCGCGGTGGCCGGGTCGCTGTCGAAGACCGAGGTTCTCGACGTCGCGCGGAGCCTGCGCTGAACGCGGGCGCCACCGCGCACACAGCGGTCCAGGCTTTCGGGCTGCGCAAGCGGTACGGCAAGCGCCAAGCCGTCGACGACGTGTCGCTGGACGTTGCCCGCGGCGAGATCGTCGGTCTGCTCGGCCCGAACGGCGCCGGCAAGACGACCGTGATCAAGATGCTGCTCGGGCTCGTACGGCCCGATGCGGGTGAGGTCTCACTGCTCGGGCAACCCGCGCACGAGCCGTCCGCCCGGGCACGCGTCGGCTACCTGCCGGAGCTCTTCCGCTACCAGCCCTGGCTGAGCGCGGCCGAGGTCCTGACGCTGCACGTCAAGCTCGCCCGCGCCGACGTGTCCAGGGCCGAGCAGCACCAGTGCCTTGAACTCGTGGGCCTGGGGCAACGATCGAAGGACCGGGTCGGCGGCTTCTCCAAGGGCATGCAGCAACGACTCGGTCTGGCGGTCGCACTCGTCGCCCGGCCCGAGTTCGTGATCCTCGACGAACCGACCAGCGCGCTCGACCCGCTCGGCCGGGCCGACGTCCGCGACATCGTGCTGGAGCTCAAGTCGCGCGAGGTCGCCGTACTGCTCAACTCGCACCTGATCGGCGAGGTCGAGCGGGTCTGCGACCGGGTGGTCATCCTCGACCACGGCTCGGTGGCCGCGGCCGGCTCGCTCGCGGAGCTGCTCGGCCAGCGCGAGCTGCGCCTTCACCTGACCGACGTCAGCCCCGCGGCCTTCCAGAGGCTGGCCGGGACCACCGTCCTCGACCGCTCCGGCGACTGGATCACCGTCGCGCTCCCAGCCGACGACGACGCCACCGTTCCCACGCTGGTCAGCGATCTGGCCGGCCTGGGCGTCAAGATCCACGCCGTCGAGCCCGGCCGCATCACCCTGGAAGAACGACTGCTCGGCATCCTGCGCAAGGCGGACCAATGACCACTGTCCTCACCATCACCGGCCTCACCCTGCGCGAGGCCTCGCGCCGCCGCGTGCTGCTTGCCCTCGGCATCCTTACGGTGCTGCTGCTGGGCTTGTCCGCCTGGGGATTCTCCAAGCTGGCCGCGGAGTCCGGCGGCACGCTGACCTCGGGCGAGGCGCGACTGACGGCGTCGATCCTGCTCAACCTGGTGATGTTCGGCTTCAGCCTGATCGCCGCGCTCGGCACCGCGTTCCTCACTGGTCCCACCCTGGCCGGCGAGACCGAGTCCGGCATCGCACTGACCGTCCTGGCCCGGCCGGTACGACGTTCCGCCTTCCTCCTCGGCAAGTGGCTGGGCCTGGTCGTTTTCGGCAGCGGCTTCGTCGTACTGGCTGGGTTGGCGCAGTGCCTCGTCGTCCTGGCGACCACCGGCTACTGGCCGCCCAACCCCGCCGGCGCCCTGGCGCTGCTCGCCGCTCAGACCACAGTCCTCCTGACGCTGGCGATGCTCCTGTCCACCGCGATCTCCCCGATGGCATCAGGAGTAGTTGCCGTAGGCCTCTTCGGTACGACGTGGGTCGCGGGCGTCGTCGGCGGCATCGGCGCCTCCCTGGGCAACGACGCGATCGCCCGCATCGGCACCCTGTCCCGGATCTTCCTCCCCACCGACGGCCTCTGGCGCGGCGCGATGCACGCCTTCCAGGACCCGTCAGCCCTCGGCGAGTTCACCACCGACGAGGGCGCAGGAGCCTTCCCGTTCCTCGGCGCAGCCGCCCTGACCCCGGCGTACCTGGCCTGGGTCACCCTCTGGATCGCGATGCTCTGGTGCCTGGCCGCACTGTCCTTCAGCCGCAAGGACCTCTGAGCCGACCAGGCACCTGACACGGAAGTTAGGATTGCTAACCTAACCTTCATGCCCCGTCGATCCCGGCGAAGCCCCAGCGGATCGTGACGGCCGGCTGGAACGACCAGGACTTCGTGCTCGCCCTCGGCGAGGTGCCGGTGAGTACGCGGGAGTGGTTCGAGGAGTACCCGAACTACCCGTGGGTGAAGGCGGCCGTCGGCGACAAGCCGCCGACGACGTTCTCCGCCGAGCTCGACTTCGAGGCGATCGCCCAGCAGCGCCCCGACCTGATCCTGGCGATCTACGAGACGATCGACCGGGCGACGTACGACAAGCTCACGGCGATCGCGCCGACCGTCGTCCAGTCCGAGCAGTACGACGAGGAGCAGACCCCGTGGGACGTCCAGACCCTGACCATCGGCAAGGCGCTGGGCAAGCCGACCGAGGCGCAGGGCCTGGTGGACAAGGTCAACGCGAAGCTGGACGAGGCGAAGAAGGCGCATCCCGAGTTCGCCGGCAAGGTGCTCGTGGAGGACTTCGGTCCCGAGAACGGTCAGCACTACCTGCTGCCCGCGAAGGATCCGCGCCGCGCGCTCTTCGACGCCCTCGGCTTCACCGCCCAGCAGGAGAAGGCCGAGATCAGCGACGAACGGCTCGACCTGCTCGACCGCGACGTGCTGTTCATCAACGGCGCGACGAAGGCGGCCATGCTCGAGCGCCCGGTCTTCGGTCGCCTGGACGTGGTGAAGACCGACCGCACCCTGTACACGACCTTCAAGACCCCGCTGTCCGGCGCCCTCGCCTACAGCGGTCCGAACGCGCTGCTCTACGCCTTGGACCTGCTGGTTCCCCAACTGGCCAACGCCCTCGACAACGACCCGGCTACGCCGGTCGCCGAGCTGTCCTGAGAAGCGGCGGCCCTGAGGTGCCAGGACCGCCGCGTCGTCGTACCGGGGTCAGGCCGGTGTTGTCCAGCGTTGATTGGCGGCGCCGGTGCAGGTCCAGATCTGAAGGCGGGCGCCGTCCGCGCTGCTGGAGTCGCGGACGTCCAGGCACGTGCCGCTGGCGGCGTTCACCAGGGTGCCGCCCGAAGCAGTCCAGCGTTGGTTGGGACCGCCGAAGCAGTCCCACAGTTGCACTGCGGTGCCATTGGCGGTGCCGTTACCGGTGACGTCGAGGCACTTGCCGAGGCCGCGGATCGTACCGTCGGTGCCGACGGTCCACTGCTGGTTGGGCCCGGAGGTGCAGGTCCACAGCTGGGGCTGGTTGCCGTTGGCGGTCGAGCCGCCGGTGACGTCGAGGCACTTGCCGCCGAGGCCGGTGATCGCGCCGGTCCCACCGCCGGTGGGCGGGTTTCCCCCACCCGAGCCGGGCCAGGTGAAGGTCGCCATCGCTCCGCCGGGCAGCTGGTAGCCGAACGTCTGGCCACCGAACGAGACCTGGAAGTTCTGGGTGCCGCCGCTGTTGATCGCCACCAGGGCGATCGAGCCGTCGGGGTTGCGGAAGGCAACGTTCTGGATCCCGCCCTCGCCGTACCCGGTGGACTCGACCCGGACCGCGCCCGGGCGGACGAACTTGCTCAGGTGTCCCAGCACGTAGTACTCGGCGTTGTACTGCACGTTGTTGCCGTCGACCGTCGCGACGCCGGTGCAGTTGCCGCAGCTGCCGATGACCGGGCCGTTGGCGTTGTTCAGCGCCATGTTCCACGTCGTCACGCTGCGGGCCCAGTTCCGGGTCGTGCCGACGGCCAGGTTGATGCCCTGCCAGCGCAGCGAGTCGCGGAAGGTCGCGGCGTCGTCGCTCGACTTCGTCCCGGAGCACTCGGTGAAGAAGATCTCCTTGTTCGGCTGGGCGTTGTGGACCGTCGACTGATCCGACGGCTTGCCGCCGTAGCAGTGCCAGGCCGATCCGACGACGTTGTTCCCGGTGCTGTTGTTGACCGTCTGCGCGTACGACGTGTCGTCCCAGTTGTGGTCGTAGCCGAGCAGCCGCGCGTCGAGCCCGGCCGAGCGCAGCTTCGGGACCAGGTTGTTGATGATGTTGCTCTGCTGCCCCGCCGACATCAGCATGCCGGGGTAACCGGGCGGCGAGAACTTCGGCTCGTTCTGGACGCTCAGGTAGTCGATCGGTACGCCGGCCGCCTGGTAGGCCTGGGTGAACTTGACCAGGTAGTCGGCGTACGTACCGATCCGGCTGTCACTCAGCGAGCCGCCGATCAGGTTGTTGTTGTTCTTCATCCAGGCCGGGGCACTCCACGGCGTGGCCATCACCGAGATCTCCGGGTTCAGCGACAGCGCCTGCTTGACCAGCGGCAGGATGTAGGACTGGTCGTGCGCGATCGAGAAGCGCGACAGGCTGGGATCGGCGGCGCCGTCGTTGTAGGTGTAGAAGCTGCGGGAGAAGTCCGACGCACCGATCGGCTGGCGCAGGAAGCTCAGGCCGATGCCGTTGCCGCGGTCGAACAACGCGTTCATGACCTCGTTGCGCCGAGGCGAGTTGAAGATGTTCCAGGCGGCCGCGTCCGTGAACGAGGCACCGAAACCGACCATCGACTGGTACGTCGTACTCGGGTTGACCGCGATCGTCGGGCCGCTGCCGCCGCCCGACCCGAAGCTGACGTCGGCCTGCCGGCCGAGCAGGCTCGACTTGTTCGGCGTGGTCAGCCAGACGGCGACGTTCGGTGCTGCCGAGGCGGTCTGGACCGGGACCGTCAGACCGGCGGCCGTCACCGCGGCGGCGGCGGCCAGCACGATGCCGCGACGGCGTCGAGGGACTCGTGATTTCCAGGATGAAAACATGACTCTCCTACGGGGGCGGGTGGCCGCCGCGAAGACCCGCGACAGCCTGAGGTGTCATGGACCGCAGAAACTGAAACATGCTGCAAATTCTGTTCCATCATGAAACAACAGCAGCTCGACGGCGTCAACAGTCCGTTAGACTGCGCCGATGAGTGGGTCGCGGGGGGACCGGGACGCGGCGATGGTGGAACGGCAGCCGCGGGCCACGCTGCGCGACATCGCCGCCGAGACCGGGGTGTCGATCGCCACCGTCTCGCGGGTGCTGAACGACCGCGTGAACGTCGCACCGAGGACCAGGGACCTCGTGCTGCAGGCCGTGGCCCGGCACAACGCCGGCGAAGAATCCGCCGAGAGCCCGGGCGCGGTGTACGTTCGCTGCCCGTACCTGCTGACCGACTGCTTCGGCCTGATCGTGTCCTCGATCGCCGAGACGCTCGCGCTGCACGGACGCCGCCTGATCCTCGACGCCGGCGAGTCGGGCCAGGACAACGACGCCCTCAGCGAGCTGCCGACCCAGGACGGAGTCGACGGCGCGATCCTCATCCTTCCCCCGGAGCCGGCGCGGGATCTGGTGACCCTGTCCCGCTCGGGCTTCCCCTTCGTCGTCGTCGATCCGCGCCAGCCGCTCCCGCCGGACGTCGCGGCCGTCTCCGCCGCGCACGCCTCAGGTGCGAACACGGTCGTCGCCCACCTGACCGGCCTGGGCCACCGCGACATCGCCGTGATCGCCGGTCCCGAGGAGTGGCTGGCCACCGACGCCCGCATGGTCGGGCACCGCGCCGCACTGGCGGCCGCCGAAACCCTGCTGCCGCCGGACCGGGTCCGCTACGTCCATCCCACCATCGAGGACGGACGGCAGGCAGCCGGCGAACTGCTCGACCAGCAGCCCCGCCCGACCGCGATCGTCTGCTTCAACGACAAAGTTGCCGTAGGCACCTATCACGCCGCCCGGGAGCGGGGGCTTGCCGTTCCCGCCGACCTGTCGGTGACCGGCTTCGACGACATCGACCTGAGCGCGGCGATCGATCCCCCACTCACCACCGTGCGCCAGCCCCTGCAGGAAATGGGGCGCATCGCCGTCACCCAACTGATGCGCGTCCTGAACGGCCACCGCCCCGAGGCGCTTCACCTCGAGCTCGCCACCCAGCTGGTCGTCCGCGGCTCGACCGCGGAACCGTCGACGCGCGCCGTCAAGGACTCCTGAGCGCGGTCAGCCGGCTGAGGGGACCACGAGCCGGTAGACCCTCGCGTCACCGCCGACCGGCGTCGTCGTACCGGCGTCGTACTGCCGGCGTCGTCGTACTGAGGTCTTACGCCGTGCCGTCCTTGGCGACGGGGTGGTAGTCGGTGCTTCCGTTGACCTTCACGACGTAGACGCGGACCGGGGTCCCTTCGCGGAGGTCGCCGCTGGCCCAGCCGGAGCAGTACGGGGAGTGGTGGCCGCGGGTGCTGATCCGGCGGTCGATGTCACCGTCGCGATCGATGTCGAGGCGGACCTCGATACCCCAGCCGTCCGCGGTCACATCGCACGCGGAGATCGCGTCACCGGGGATGTCCCCGTCGGGGTCCTGCTGCCAGTTGCCCCACCCGCCGCCCTCGTAGGCGCCGTAGCTGAAGGACGCGGCGTTCGCGACGGTGCTCGTGGCGAACACCAGGCCGAGCGCACCGAGCAGAACACCGGCAGTACGAAGGTGAAGTCGACTCATCAGGCGGTTCCTCCCTGGGGCGAATGAGGTGGACAGAAGATAACAGCACTCCTGTGATCTTTGCGAGGAGTTACCGGAATAAATTGAGAAATTCCCAGTTAAACGAGTTCCTCGAAGAGGGTCAGCTGAATCCCGCCGGGGGTTTCGAGGCGGGCGTTCAGCGAGTTCCACGGGGTGCGGGTCGGGGCCGCGACGAGGGAGGCGCCGGCCTCGGTCAGGACTCGGGTGGTGCCGGTGGCGTCGGTGACCTGGAGGGCCACGCGGAACTGGCCGGCGACGCGGCGGCCGACCTCGACGCGGTCGATGTAGTCGGCCTGGTTGGGGTCGGCGATCTCCAGGGTCGCCTGGCCGGCCTCGAGGATGGTGACGTTGCCGTCCTCGGAGGAGTAGGCAGCGCGTTCGCGCAGGCCAAGGACGTCGCGGTAGAAGGTCACCGCTTCGGCGTAGTCGGGAGCGGTGACCACCAGCCGGAGTTCCATCACGTTGTCGCTCATTCCCTGATTCTGACCTCTCCGAGGGGCAAATTGCCTACCCCGGATCTTGCGGTGGGCAATCACCTCCTCGACACCACCCGTACGACGGTGCCGCCGGTGCGCGCGAGGCTCTCGATCCCTTGGCAGCAAAGGATTACCCGCAAGCAGGCACTTGAACGGCGGTATTGATGCGTTCGCTTGACAACGCTGCGTGAAATGCGGGTCTTGTGCGCGGACGAAAGCCGGTGCTCTCATGACGACGGCAAACCGCCACTGCCAATGGGAGGAACGATCATGGAGAAGAAGACCGACAAGCCCGAGCCGCGCAAGATCATGGTCCGGAAGCTGGAGAAGCTCGAGACCACCGCGATGATCATCGCGGACCCGGGCTGCCGCAACGAGCTCTGCGGCTAGTCAGCCGGCACCGGGGCGCGGGCTCATCACCCGTGCCCCGGTGCACTCGGTCCTGGGGAGGGGGCACGCGTGGAACGACCGAAGATCAAGGGGATCCACAAGCCGGTCCGGCTGACGCCGACGCTGGTGAACATCGGCGGCCGGCAGGTCGGTATCGGCGCCGAGATCGACGACGAGGACAGCGCCCTGTGGACGCTGCTCGGGCTGATGGACGGGACCCGTGACCGCACCAGGATCGTCGCCGAGCTGGTCGAGCGCACGACGCTGACCGCCGACGAGGCGGCCGACATGCTGGAGACGATCATCGCCGCCGGGTACGTCGAGGACGCGGCCGCGCCACCGCCGCCGGAGCTCGGCCCGGACGAGCTGGACCGTTACGACCGCGCCTTCAACTACTACGCCTGGGTCGACCTGACCCCACGCCCTTCCCGGTACGCCGTCCAGGCACAGCTCAAGCGCAGCCGCGTCGTCGTACTGGGCCTTGGTGGTACAGGATCCGCTGTCGCGTCGTCGCTCGTAGCAGCAGGTGTCGGATCCGTGCACTGCGTCGACTTCGACGTCGTCGAGGCCGGGAACCTCACCCGCCAGTTGCTCTACACCGAGGACGACCTCGGCCGCCCCAAGGTCGGGACCGCCGTCACCCGGCTCGGCGCGATCAACTCGCACGTCAAGGTCACCGGCGAGGAGACCCGCGTCGAGAGCACCGACGACGTCGCCCGGCTGATGCGCGACCGCGACCTGCTCGTGCTCTGCGCCGATCAGCCGATGGACAAGATCCGCGACTGGACCAATGAGGCAGCGCTGCGCACGAACACCCCCTGGATGATCGCCCAGTACGCCGGTCCGATGGCCGTCGTCGGCCTGTTCGTCCCCGGCCAGACCTGTTGCCAGGCCTGCCTGCCGAGTGTCCGGGACCGCCTCGTCGACCAGCACGGCGAAGAGCCCGAGGAGCTGTTCCCCTTCCAGGGCCACGCCGTGATCGCCCCGACCGCGAACCTCACCGGCCACCTCGCCGCGCTCGACGCGATCTACCATCTGGGCGGCATCCCGCCGAGCACGCTCGGGACGATGTTCCACCTCAGCCTGACCGACCTGACCTACCACTACGCCGTCCGCCCGACGCCCGGCGAGAAGTGCGGCACCTGCGGCTGGGTCGGCCGGTGAGCGACACGCTGCCCACCGGGATCGCGACCGACAGCCGGCTCGCCGTCGACCACCTGATCGTCCGGCGCGAGGACGAGGACGAGTACGTCGTCGGCGACCCGGCCACCGGCACGTTCGTCGTCGTACCGGAGATCGGTGCGCGGCTCGTCGAGCTGTTCGCGCAGGGCCGGACTGTCGCCGAGGCCGGCGAGGAGCTCGAGCGGGAGACCGGCGAGCAGATCGACGCGCTCGACTTCGCCGAGGTCCTGCTGGACGCGGGCATCGTCACGACCGAGCCCCGCGACGTCGCGAAGCACTGGTCCGCGTCCCGCATCCCCGCCCGGCTGGTCCGCCCGCTGTTCACCCCGCTCGCCTGGGTCCTGTACGCCGGGTGCCTGGTCACCGCGCTGGTGATGTTCGTCGTCGAGCCGTCGCTGCGGCCGACGTACGAGGACACGTTCATCTTCCCCGACATCGTGCTCAGCCTGCTCGTCACCAACCTGGTCGTCGTCGTGCTCACGATCGTGCACGAGCTGTGGCACGCGTTCGCCGGTGCGGCCGTCGGCGTCCGGTCGCGGCTGCGGATCGAACGCCGCGGGATCTTCCCGGTCCTGGAGACCGATCTCACCGGGCTGTGGGCGTTGCCGCCGGCGAAGCGGTACGGGCCGTTCCTGGCCGGGATGGCGATCGACAGCGTGATCCTGTTCGCCGCCGTCGCGCCGCGGTACGCCTGGTCGCGCGGGTGGATCGACCTGCCGCCAGGGCTGATCCGGCTGCTCGCGATGGTCGTGCTCAGCCAGATCGCGAAGCTCGCGTTCCAGACGCTCGCGTACCTGCGCACCGACATGTACTTGGTGATGGCAACGGCCACGGGCTGCGGCAACCTGCACCAGGTCACGCGGCTCTCGCTGAAGAAGCTGGTCCGCCGGCTCAAGCCCGACGAGCAGGTGATCCTCCGGGACGCGAGCCCGAAGGACCTGCGCGTCGCCCGCTGGTACCGGCTGCTCTACCTGACCGGCTTCACCTGGATGCTGTGGTTCGCCTGGCACTTCTTGTTGCCGAGCGCAAAGGTCACGTTCGGCTGGGCGTTCGGCGTACTGGTCGGTGCGCCGTTCGCGAGCCTCTACTGGTGGGAGGGCGTCGTGCTGCTGCTGTTCACCTCGGTCAACGTGTTCCTTCCGCTCTGGGTCGTCGTCCGCAACCGCCGTCAGGCCGCGCGATGAAGCGAAAGTACGGCGTCCTGGTCGGCATCCTGGTCACGACGTTGTCGGTCCTCACGATGTCGAGCTTCGCGTTCGGTGTCCTGCTCGGCCAGTTCGGCGACAAGCAGGCGCTGCCCTGCAACGAGGTCCCCGGCACGCCGCAGCCCTTCGAGGGCAACCGGCACATCGCCTACCAAGGCGCTCCGCACGACCCGTACAAGACGCTGCCCCCGACCTCCGGCCCGCACTCCCCCCGCGTCGTCATCCCCGGCATCTACCGCGCGCCGATCGTCCCCGAGCTCCAGGTCCACATCCTCGAGCACGGGCACGTACTCCTCCAGTACGCCGCCGACGTCTCGCCCGCCGACGTCGAACGCCTGGAGTCCATCGGCCGCCGCTACCCCCGCGACGTGGTCGTTGCCCCATACCCCGAAATCCGCCACGGCATCGCGCTCACCGGCTGGCAACGCCTGCAACTCCTGGACACCTTCGACCCCGCCAAGGTGGAGGCCTTCGCCACCAAGGTCCCCACCCGCTACAACCACCAGTGGCGCGACGGAGCCACCGACTGCGTCACCGACTAACCGATCGGGCGCCACGGCAGGTGCTGCAAGGTCCAGGTGTTGCCGTCGGGGTCGGCGAAGTAGGCGAACTGGACGCCTCGGACGTCCTCGATCGGCTCCACGTCGATGCCGTTGGCAATCAGGCGGTTGCGTTCGGCATCGATGTCGGCGACGACCAGATGGAGGCCGCGCAGCGAGCCGGGCTCCATGTCGAGCTTGGGGAAGCCCGTGGAGAGCTTGATGGAGACCGACGAGCCGGGTGGGGTGAGCTGGACGACCCGTACGCCGGGCGCCGGCTCCACGTCGACGTCGAGGGTGAAGCCGACCTGGTCGGCGTAGAAGGCCTTCGCGCGGTCGAGGTCGCGGACCGGGACCGGGACGAGTTCGAACTGGAGGTGGCCGGGGGTGACCGGCGGATCGGTGGGCATGACGGAACTCCTTGCAGAAAAGGGAATCAGACGAGGGCTTCGCCGCCGTCGACCGGCAGGGTGTGGCCGGTGACGAAACTGTTGGTGAGGGCGAACAGGACCGCGGCCGCGATGTCTTCGGCGGTGCCGATCCGCGCGGCCGGGCTGCTGCCGATGCGGTCGGCGAAGAAGGCCGCCTTCTTCTCGGCGCCGAGGCCGTCGTACGCGCCGGTGTCGATCGTGCCGGGTGAGATCGCGTTGACCCGGATAGGTGCGACCTCGACGGCGAGCGAGCGGACGACCACGTCGACCGCGCCGTTCGTGGCACCGACCGCGAGCATGCCCGGCATCGGCTTCTGCGCGGACTGGCCGGAGAAGAAGACGAACGAGCCGTCGGCCGGCATCAGCGGCGCGAAGTGCTTGGCGAGCAGGATCGGGCCGGTCACCTTCGTGGCGAACGACAGCGCGATCGTCTCCGGCTTCAGGTCGGTCAAGGCTCCGCGCGCACGCGCCGACGCGGTCGACACCACGTGGTCAACCTTGCCGAGCGAGGCGGCGAGCGCAGCGATCGAGGACTCGTCGGTCAGGTCGACCTGAGCCCGGCGAACGGAGCCCGTCTCCGGCGTACCGGTGTTGACCGGGTCCAGCGTGCGGCCGGCGAGGATCACCTCGGCCCCCGCAGCGGCCAACGCCTGGACAGTCGCCGAAGCGATGCCGCTCGGACGACCGACAACGAGAACAGTGCGGTTTTCCAGTGACAGTGACATGTCAGTGCTTCCCATCGGTGATGTCGCGGTCGATTCCGTGCGGACGAACCTGCTGGCCGGGCTCGAGGTGCTGCTGGACGCCGTCCAGGAAGACCTCGACCTTGTCGGCCTCGAACGAGACCAGATCGCGCACCCGGCCGACCTCGTCGTACGCGTCCTCGTACGACCACGCGGCGCGCTCGGCGCCCTCGATGTCGTAGTAGGAAGCCATTCCCTTGTACGGGCAGAACGTCTGCCCTTCGACCGCCTTCAGCGCACCGTCCACGATGTCCGAGCGCGGCACGTACCAGCGCGGCGCGAAGCCCGATTCGTACAGCACGACCGGACGCTCCGTCGACGCGACGACCCGACCGCCGACGCGGACCTCGAGGCGGCGCGACGTGTTCCGGATGTCGATCCGGTGGTACTGGTCGGCGGCGTGGCCCAGGATCCGGTCGTCCTCCTCGTAGAAGGCGTCCATCGCCCGCCACGCGAACGCGACCCGGCCGGCCAGCTCGTCGGCGTACGCCGGGAGGTCGACGTGCTGCCACGCGGCCCGGTCCGTCGTACCGACCGTGTACCAGGTGGTGGTCCCCAGGTCCTTGTGCCGCGTCTGTCGCGGAGCCTCGGTCAGCACGTCGGCGCGTACGTCGGCGAGCGGGAAGTAGGCGACCGGGTAGCGGCCGGGCTCGTGCAGCAGGATCACGTCCTCGCTGTCGGCGATCCACTCACCGGCGTACTGGACGCGCATCCGGCGGCGCAGGCGTTCGGCGTACAGGAGTCGTTCGGGGAGTGGTTCGGGGGTGAGGAAGCGGCCGACCGCGCCGCCGTCGAGCGGGCCTTGTTGCCAGGACAGTCCCATCGGAGTTCCTTCCTAATGTTGAAATCTAGGATTAAGTATTAGTATGATCATGCCATGACCACAAGGCCTAATGTCAACGAGCTGCTCGAAGCTGGCTTCGGCATGGGTGGCGAGCGCCTCGCCGTTCTGGATCTGGTCGACACCGAGCTGCTGGTGCCGGACCCGTCGATCGACCTGCTGGAGCCGGCCGGGCAGCGCGACAAGTGGTGGGCGTTGCAGGCCTCGCGCGTGCCGGAAGGCCCGGTCCCGGATGCCGCGGCGACGCGGCGGGTGCGATCGGCGGCGCGCGAGGTGCTCGACGCACACCTGACCGGCCGGCGACCGCAGGCGACCGCGATCGAGGACCTGAACGCGGCCTCGTCGTCGGCGCCGCAGAGCGTTCGGCTCAGCGCGGACGGGCAGTTCGAGGTGCGCTACCACCCCGAGTACGGCGGCAACGCCAAGCTCGCGTCGATCGCCCGCGAGACGATCGAGCTGCTGGCCGACGCGGAGCAGCTGGCCCTGCTGCGCCGCTGCGCGAACCCGGAGTGCTCGATGCTGTTCCTCGCCGAGCACAAGCGCCGCCAGTGGTGCGTCGGCTCGATCTGCGGCAACCGCACGCGCGTCGCCCGGCACTACGAGAAGACCCGGAAGCAGTCATGAAGACGACCGTCGGCTTCCACGAAGGCGAACTGGCCGTCCAGCACCAGGCGGGAGTCCTGTACGACGCCTCGCGCCTCGAAGGAATGCTGCGACCGCCGCTGCTCGACGGCGGCGCCGCCAAGTTCCTCGCCCAGCGCGAGTTCGCCGTGATCACCGCGCGCGACAACGAGGGACGCCTGTGGACGTCACCTCTGCACGGACCTGCAGGCTTCCTCGACGCAACCGGTACGACGCTGACCGTGCACGCGGCGCCTCCGCCCGGCGACCCGCTGCACCTGATGCCGGCCGACCAGCCCGCCGGGCTGATCGTGATCGAGTTCGCGATCCGCCGCCGGTTCCGCGTGAACGGCACGCTGACCGTCAGTACGGCGGAGTCGCTCGAGCTGACCGCCGATCAGGCGTACGGCAACTGCCCGCAGTACATCCATCCCAGACCATTGCCTCCAGCAACTGCGCATCCGAGGACGCAGGTTGCCGACGGCCTGCTCGGGCGCGAGCTGATCGAGCGGTCGGACACCTTCTTCCTCGGTACGACGCACGCCGAGCGCGGCGCCGACAGCTCGCACAAGGGCGGCACGGTCCATCTCGACGGCGACGAGCTCTGGTGGGCCGACCAGCCAGGGAACAACATGTTCAACAGCCTGGGCAACCTGGCGATCGATCCGGCCGCGTCCCTGCTCTTCGTCGACTTCGCGACGGGGGCTTCACTGCACCTGTCCGGAACGGCGACGATCGACTGGGACGCGCCGACCGAGACCGGCCGCGCCGTTCGCTTCACCCCGAACCGCTCGGTGCTGACCGCTGGAGGATCGTGATGGCAACGCTCGTCTCACTCAACGTGGGGATGCCGAAGGACGTCGAGTGGCAGGGCAGGACGGTCCACACCGGGATCTGGAAGTCGCCGGTCGAGGGTCCGCGGATGGTCCGGCGGCTGAACGTCGACGGTGACGGGCAGGGCGATCTCGGCGGTCACGGCGGCGAGATCCGCGCCGTACTGGTCTACCAGCTGGACTCGTACCGGCACTGGCAGGAGCATTTCGGCCGCGACGACTTCGAGTACGGCGCCTTCGGGGAGAACTTCACCGTCGACGGGCTGCCCGACCACGAGGTCTGCGTCGGCGACCGGTACCGGATCGGTACGGCGGAGTTCGAGGTCACCCAGCCGCGCGTGACGTGCTACCGCGTCGGGATGCGGATGGGCGAGCCGGAGCTGCCGTCGCTGCTGGTCGGGCACAAGCGGCCGGGCTTCTACCTGCGGGTGATCACCGAAGGAACGGTCGAGGCCGGCGACGAGATCGTCCGGACGCACGTTGGGCCGGAGGAGCTGTCGGTCGCGGACGTGGACGGTCTGCTCTACCTGCCGAACCGCGACGAGGAGAAGCTCCGCGCGACGCTGCGGATTCCCGCCCTGAGCCCGGGCTGGCAGCAATCCTTCCGGGAACTGGTGGAGAAGGCCGACGAGGAACCGGTCGAGGCCGCTGCGTGGACTGGATTCAAGCCGCTTCAGATCGAGCAAGTGGTGCGCGAGAGTGAGTCCGTGGTTTCCGTGCTGCTCGGCGGCGACAAGCTTCCGTCGTACCGGGCAGGGCAGTACCTGACCGTACGAGTGCCAGGTCCGGCCATCCGGAGCTACTCGTTGTCCTCGGCGCCCGGCGGTACGTCGTACCGGATCAGCGTGAAGCGCGACGGCCTGGCCAGCCGCTACATCCACGAGGAACTGGCGGCCGGCATGACGCTCGACGTCGCGGCACCGCGCGGCGACTTCGTGCTGGAGGAGGCGGACGGGCCGGTTCTGCTGGTGTCCGGCGGGATCGGGATCACGCCGGTGCTCGCGATGCTGCACAGCCTGGCGACTCAGCGCACGCGCCCGGTCTGGTGGATCCACGTGACCCGCGACCCGGCTTTCACGAGCGAGGTCGACGGTCTGCTCGACGCGCTGCCGGACATGCACCGGTACGTCTATACGCACGGGCGTCCGACGCCCGAGGAGCTGCGGGCGCTCGGCGTACCGAAGGACGCGACGGCGTACATCTGCGGCCCGACCGTGTTCATGGACAACCTCCGCGAGCTGCTCGCCGAGTCGGGCATCGCGCGCGACCACATCCACACCGAGCTGTTCGGCACGCTGCCGCCGATCAATCCGGGGCTCGTCGGGCAGACCGTCGTACCACCGCACGCTCCTCCGGGTGCACCGGGGACCGGTCCGCTGGTGACGTTCGCGCGGAGCGGGTTGTCGGTGCCGTGGTCGGCTCAGCACGGCTCGCTGCTGGAGCTGGCTGAGGCTTGCGACGTACCGGCGCGTTGGTCGTGCCGTACGGGCGTCTGCCACACGTGCGTCACCGACCTGGTCGCGGGCGACGTCACCTACTCCCCCGATCCGCTCGAACCGGCGGGGTCCGGTCAGGTGCTCCCGTGCTGCGCACGGCCGGCCGACGACGTGGTGATCGACCTGTAGGGGCATGATGGTGCCTGTGAGTGAAGAGCTGACGCCGGAGCTGGCGGCGACCATCGAGCAAGCGTTCGCACGGCGGAACCGGGCGAACATGGCGCCGACGATCGCCTTCTTCGAGGACCTGCTGAAGGAGCACCCGGGCAACCCGTACGTGCTGTACGAGGTCGGCGGGTCGTACGACACCGACGGCCAGGAAGAACGCGCGATCGTGTACTACGAACGCGCGCTGCCCGACCTGACCGGCGACACCAAACGCCGCTGCCTGCTGCAGTACGGCAGCACCCTGCGCAACCTCGGCCGGTACGACGAGTCGCTGGAGGTGTTCACGAAGGCGTGCCAGGAGTTCCCGGAGTCGGACTCGCTGCGCGTCTTCAAGGCCCTCACGCTGAACGCGGCCGGCCGCAAGGACAAGGCGCTGGCCGCGCTGCTGCTCGTGATCGCCGACCGCGTCGACACCGCGGAGATCAAGCGGTACGAGGCGGCCATCCGCGGGAACGCGGACTACCTGTACTCGCAGTAGCTACGCCCGGCGGCTGGGTTGATTTACGCATGGCGGTAGTGAAGCCCGACCGCGCCGTGCTCGAGCGCGGTCGTCTCGGCCAGCATCCAGCGCGACTCCGGCAGTCCTTCGGCGAACAGCCGCAGCCCGCCGCCGACCATCGACGGCACGATCGCGAACCGCAGGTCGTCGACGAGATCGGCCTTCAGCAGCTGCTGGATGATGCTGACGCTGTTGACGATCATGATGTCGCCGCCGTCCCGCGCCTTCAGCTCGCGGACCGTGCCCTCCAGGTCGTCGGAGATCCGGGAGTTGTCCCACTCCGCCTTCTCCAACGTGCGTGAGAAGACGATCTTCTCCACGTCGTTCAGCCACTGGCCGAGCGCCCGGGTCCGTTCGTCGGTCTGTGGATCGGCGGTGATGCCGGGCCAGACACTGTGGAAGCCGACGTAGTTCGTCCGCCCGAGCAGGGCCGTGGTGACCCCACGCCAGACCGACTCGAAGTACGCCGTCGTCTGAGGTTTCATCGCGTGCTCGTAGAGCCAGGAGTCGTGCGCGGGACCGCCCGGCCCGCTGGTGTACCCGTCCAGGGAGACACTCGTCCACGCGACCACCCGCCGTTGCGTCATGTCCTCTGTCATACCGGCTACGTCGGAGCCACGCCAGGTTTCTCGACACGGTCAGCAGGCGCAGGCGACTCCGCGCGGCGCGACCAGCGGGTCGACCGCCTGGCGACTGGTTCCCTCTTTGGTCTCCACGGGCAGGCCCTCACGGGTCCAGTACTCGAAGCCGCCGAGCATCTCCTTCACCGGGTGCCCGAGCTTGGCGAACTCGAGCGCGGCCCTCGTCGCGCCGTTGCAGCCAGGGCCCCAGCAGTACGTGACGACCGGAGTGCCGGCCGGTACGACGGACGCCGCGCGGGCTTGGATCTCCCGCGTGGGCAGGTGAATCGCGCCGGGGACGTGGCCCTGGTCCCAGCTCTCCTGGCTGCGGGTGTCGATCAGCAGCCAGCCCTCGACGCCGGCGCCGAGGTCCGCGGCGACGTCGGAGCAGTCGGTCTCGAAGGCGAGCCGGGCGGCGAAGCGCTCGACGGCGGCCTGCGAGGGCGCCGGCGGAACCTGGAGGACTGCTGACATGGGGACTCCCTTGCGAGTTCGTGGAGTCCCCAGCGTCGCGGACCGGCGTACGGCCTGAGAAGTGGCAGAAACGACGCCGTACTACGAATTACTGCCATTGCGGGCGGCGATCCCCGCGCGCGCCCGGGCGGTCTTGATCGCCTTGGCCAGCGTCTCGATGTCGTACGCGCCGTAGTGCCGCTGCCCGTTGATGAAGAACGTCGGCGTACCGGACACGCCACTCAGGTCGGCCGTCTCCACGTCCCGCGCGACCCGGCCGGCCGCGACGTGGCGCTTGACCTCGTCGTGGATGCGGTCGTCGTCCAGGCCGAGCTCCCTGGCGTACTTCATCAGATCGGTCGGCTGGAGCTTGTCCTGGTGGGCGAGCAGCAGGTCGTGCATCTCCCAGAACTTGCCCTGCGCCGCCGCGGCCTCGGAGACCTCGGCCGCGATCTGCGCCCGCGGGTGCACGTCGGTCAGCGGCAGGTGCCGCCAGACGTACCGCAGGTCGTCGTCCTTCGCCAACTCCCGGACCACGGTCTCGGCGAGGCCGCAGTACGGGCACTCGAAGTCGCCGTACTCGACCAGCGTCACCGAGGCGTTCACCGGGCCGCGGACGTGGTCGGCGTCGGGATCGATGTCGTCGACGAGATCGGTCAGCTGCTCGGCGTCGCCCAGCAACGCGGCCGCCTTCTTCGGCGGCGAGAGCAGCCTCGCCGCCCAGAACACCGCCCAGGTCACCGCCGACGCGATCACCACCGTCGACAGCAGGCCGACCTTCGCCTCGGCCAGCGCGTCCCCCTCGAACGCTATCGTTGCTATCAGCAATGACACGGTGAATCCGATACCGGCGATCGTGCCACTGCCGAGCACGCCGACCCAGCCGACCAGCGGTTTGACGCGGCCCTTCGTGAAGCGGGTCAGCGCCCACGAGCTGATCGTGACCGCGATCGGCTTGCCGAACGTGTACCCGACGATGATGCCGAGCGTGATCGGCGAGGTGTAGGCCTGCGCGAGGAAGTCCAGGTCGATGCTGATGCCCGCGTTGGCCAGGCCGAACAGCGGGACGATCAGGTAGCTCGTCCACGGGTGGTAGATGTGCTGGAGCCGGTCGTTCGGCGACAGCGTCGAGGTCAGCCCGAGCGTCGCGCTGCGCGCCAGCTCCGGCGTCGGCTGCTCGCGGAACAGGCGGAACAGACCGCTCGCCTGCTCCAGTTCGTCACGGCCCGGCGAGTACGCCGGCGCGGTCAGGCCGATCGCGAGCCCGGCGACGACCGGGTCGACGCCGGAGGTGAGCAGTGCGGCCCAGGTGAGGATGCCCAGGAAGACGTAGAAGAAGGGATTCCGGACACCGGCCAGCGACAGCGCGAAGATCACGCCGAAGGCAACAATTGCTGCCAGCAACGGCATCATCGCGATGTTCTCGCTGTAGACGACCGCGATCACCAGCAGCGCGATCAGGTCGTCGACCACGAACACGGTCAGCAGGAACACCCGCACCCGGTCCGGCACCCCGCGGCCGACCAGCGCCAGCAGGCCGAGCGCCAGCGCGGTGTCGGTCGACATCGCGACACCCCAGCCGTGCGAACCCTCGCCGCCGGCGTTGAACGCGACGAAGACCAGGACCGGCAGGGCCATCCCCGCGACCCCGGCCACGACCGGCAGCACGAACCGGCTGCGCTCCCGCAGGTCGCCCAGGTCGAACTCGCGCCGCGCCTCCAGCCCGACGACCAGGAAGAACAGCGTCATCAGCCCGCTGTTGATCCACTCGCGCAGGTCGAGGCTCAGCTCCCGCTCACCGAGCTGCAGCGAGAAGTCGGTGTGCCAGAAGCTCTCGTACGAGCCCGGCATCAGGTTCGCCCAGAGCAGCGCGAGCACGATCGCCGCCGCGAGCACGCCGGAGCTGCCCGCCTCGGTCCGCAGGAACGCCCGCATCGGCGTCGCGATCCCACGGGTCCACAACGAACGCCCGCTCAGCCGTGAGGTCTGCTCGGACATCTCAGTCCTCTCGCCGCGCGTCGCCGGAACCGCTCACTCGTTCGCCGTCGGGACCAGGCGTCCGGCGTACGGCGTACTGGTCGGTGGCGTAGGACTCCACGTGGGTCAGCATCGCATCCAGAGTCACCGCGAGCGGCGTGGGATCGCGGTGCGTCTGAGTGAGCAGTACGCCGCCTTGGAGCGCACCGAGCAGGGACGTCGCCAGGCGGGCGGGATCCGCGTCGGGCCTGAGGTCGCCACGGTCGCGCATCGCCTGCAGGCCGTCGCGGAGCGCGACCTCCCAACGGCCGAAGCCGGTGGCCAGTTCTCGCCGCGTCGCCGGATCGCTCTCGGCCAGTTCGCCGGCCAAGGAGCCGAAGCGGCAGCCGCCCGCGCAGCCGTTGTCGATCTGGTGCTGGACCTGCGTGCTCGCCCAAGCGCGTAACGCCGCGAAGCTGTCCAGCTCGCTCGACCGTACGACGACGTCCGCCTGGAGACCGACGACCGCCTGGACCAGGCTGCGCTTGTCGTGGAAGTAGTGCGTCATCTGCGAACCACTCACGCCGGCCGCGGAGCGCACGTTCTCGATGCTCGTCCCCGCGACGCCGCGCTCGGCGATCAGGCCGGCCGCCGTACGGACGATGCGCTGCTGGGTCGCCTGGCCCTTGCTGGTCAGCCTCATGCTTCGAAGGGTACGGCGAAGAATGGGATGCGCAACCCAAAAGATCGGTTTACGCTCAGCGCTATGACGTATGTCGCGCGGATCGTGGACGTGCCCGGACGTGGACTTCGGCTCGAGCCGGCGGAGGGATCCGCCGCCCCGGACCAGCCGACGGAGGTGAACCTGCTCGGGATGGCGGTGGCGCTGGCGCTCGGGGCGGCCGGGTACGAGCACCACTCGGAGACTCGAGATCCTTCGCTGCAGACGCTCGACGCGCTGCTTGCGGGTGAGGCCGTGATGCCATGGCGGCACCCGGACGAGTCGGGCGACGCCGTACTGGTGTGTGAGACCGGGCCTGCTGGGCCTGTGTGCCGGGTGGAGCATCGGCCGGTCTGAGCCGGTTCCGCTTTGGATCGCGTTTGCTGGTGGTTGAAATGCGAACCAGTTTGTCTACAGTACTCCCTGGGGCCTGTCTCTCGAGCCGAGGAGAGTTTTCGCGATGAATGATCGTCCGCCGCTGCCGCCGTTCACCGAGGCGACCGCGATCCAGAAGGTGCGCGCCGCCGAGAACGGCTGGAACAGCCGCACCCCGGAGGCCGTCTCGCTGGCCTACACCGAGGACACCTCCTGGCGGAACCGGGACACCTTCGTCACCGGCCGCGCCGAGGTCGTCGCGTTCCTGGCCCACAAGTGGGAGCGCGAGCTCGACTACCGGCTGATCAAGGAACTGTGGACGTACGGCGAGAACCGGATCGCGGTGCGCTTCGTGTACGAGTGCCACGACGCCGCCGGCCAGTGGTACCGCTCGCACGGCAACGAGAACTGGGAGTTCGACGAGCACGGCCTGATGCGCATCCGCAAGGCCAGCATCAACGACCAACTCATCACCGAGTCGGACCGCCTCTTCCACTGGGACGCCCCGGGCCCCCGGCCGGACGACCACCCTGGCCTCACTGAGCTGGGCCTGTAGCTCCTCCCCCACGCGCGCTACGCAGCCGCCTCCGTCGCTCCGCTCCTCCAGACGGCACCACCCCCGCTCCCGCCCACCCTCCGGCTTGGCGCCGGCACAGCCACCGGCTGATCGCCGGCGTCTTCCGGCTGTCGCCGGATTTCCCGGCTGTCGCCGCGTTTCACGGCTATCGCCGGGTTGCGGGCTTAGCGCCCGCAGTCTGCGCGCTTAGCGCGCGGTGACCACTCGGCAGTGGACGCCTGCTGGCTTGTCGACCGCGCCCGACCATCGCGCGGCTCCCCCGGTGCCGGCCGTCCGACGTACCGGTTGATGAATCCGCCGAGCACAGCGCACGACGGGCTGGCTTCGCCTTGACCGAACGGCCGAATGCGACCGGATGCCGCGCGGCGACCACCTGGTGGAGGTGACCGGATGTCGCGCCGCGACCACTCACCGCGCGCGTTCCTCACCTGCGACGAGACACCCCCGACGACCATCCGGGACCAGCCGATCTGCCCTCGCAAGTCCCGCCAGAAAACCGACGTGGATTTGACGTAGGACCGGCTAACAGATCCACGGGTTCAGCCTGCATGATGTGCACTGAGGAAAACACTCCAGCCTCGGGGTGCCCTGACGCTGACCCCTGTCTGGAGCCCGGATGGCCGAGTTCGATCCCGTTGTGCCGACGTCGGCCGATGCGTTCGCCCAGCTGGCGATCGAGTTGCACGACGCGCCCGGGGTCGAGGAGACGATCGACGCGGTCGTCCAGTTCGCGCTGCAGGCGCTGAACTGCACGTACGCCGGCGTCGCGCTGCACCGGCGCGGCTCCCGTCCGGAGATCGCGGCGGTCACCGATCCGGTGGTCGCCGAGGTGTACGACCTGCAGATCGACGACGGCGAGGGCCCACTCGTCACCGCGCTGCGCGAGCACAAGATCGTGTGGATCCGCGACACGTCCACCGACCCTCGCTGGCCCCGGTGGGCCGCGAAGGTCGCCCAACTCGGCGTCCGCTCGGTCCTCGACGTCCCCCTCACCACCGGCACCGGCAGCACCGCGTCGGTCGGCGTACTGGGTCTCTACAGCCCCCAGCCCGACGCCTTCAGCCCGGACGACGAGGCGATCGCCCACATCCTCGCCCGGCACGCCTCCATCGCCGTCGCCACCGCGCGCCACGAGGAGACGATGGCCCAGGCCGTCGACGCCAGAAAGCTCGTCGGCCAGGCGATGGGCATCCTGATGGAACGCTTCGACGTCGACGGCGACCGGGCTTTCGCCATCCTCAAGCGCTACTCCCAAGACACCAACACCAAACTCCGCGACGTCGCCCAACACCTCATCGACACCCGCAAGCTTCCCCACTAGTACACCGGGAAAGTACCCCTGCTCGCCTATGGGGTACCGACCGACAGGATGTCTCGCGCTCGCCGTATCACCAGGCTTGTGAACCACGCCTGAATGCTGCTCGCCCGACCGCGTCGAGAGCGCGACATCCTGTCGGTCGGTCCGCCCTAGCACTCACCAGCCGTCACGCGTCCGGCCGACCGCGCTCGCGCCGCTCCCTCAACCTCTTCTTTGTGCACCGGCTAGCCGTCAGGGAGACGAGGTCGCCCGTGGCTGAGCCCGCACCGGCCGGTTGGAAACAGAGCCCGTCACCCCGGGCCTTCGCTCCGCTCGGCTGCACAGGCAGCCCGTCACCCGAGCCTTGCTTTGCCCGGCTGCTCAGGCAGCTCGTCACCCCCAGGCTTTCCCTTCCCTCGACTGCTCAAGCAGCACGTTGCCCCCGGCCTTCGCCTCGCTCGGGTGCTCACCTAGGCGGCGCGGCAGACACCCAACGTTCCCCAGGCGTGCGCCTCACTCGAGGTGGGCACCGGAGAGACCGGCGCGGAGACGGCCCCGGCCTTCACCTCACTCGGGTGCTCGGCCGGGCGAGGGGCAGCACCGCGGGCTGCTGCCCCCCGGCGACCGGGCGACCGGTGGGCGACCGCTCAAGCCATCCAGCGGGGATTGCGTATTCTGCGTCGCAAGTGGAAATCGGCGGACGGGGTGTCTGGTGGCGGGTGGGTGGCAGCCGTTGGCGGGGCCGGCGCACCGGGTCGCGTTGGAGATTTTGCTGGACGGGCCGTTGTCGCGGGCGGAGCTGGCGCGGCGGGTGGGGTTGTCGCCGGGGAGCTTGACGCGGATCACGAAGCCGATGCTCGAGTCGGGGTTGCTGGTCGAGGTTTCGGGTGGGCCGGTGGATCCTCGGGTGGGGCGGCCTTCGCAGCCGTTGGACGTGGTGCCGGCGGCGCATCACTTCGTGGGGATCAAGCTGACCGGCGACCAAGCCGTCGGCGTACTGACGACGCTGCGGGCCGAGGTGATCGCCGCGGCGGAGCTTCCGTTGCCTGATCACGCTCCGGCGGCGGTTGCGGCGACGGTGGCTGAGTTGACCAAGACGTTGGCCGCGCAGAGCGACAGCGGGCTGAGTGGGCTCGGGATCTCGCTCGGTGGGCAGGTGGTCGGCAAGAGCGAGGTACGCTCCGGTTCCTTCCTCGACTGGTACGACGTACCGCTCGGTCAGCTGATGAGCGCGCACACCGACGTACCGGTGGTCGTCGCGAACGACCTGACCGCGCTGACCGAGGCGACGCACTGGTTCGGCGCGGGCCGCGGCGCGGCGCGGTTCTGCTTGATCACCATCGGCGCCGGCATCGGCTACGGCTTGGTCGTGCACGACAAGATCGTCGACACCCCGGAGTCGAGCCTCGGCCTGATCGGTCACCACCCGCTGCTCCCCGACGGCCCCCGCTGCGAACGCGGTCACATCGGCTGCGCCAGCACCCTGCTCACCACCGACGCCATCGTCAGCCAGGTCAGCGCGGCGCTCGACGGGCCGGGCAGCGCGGACAGTACGTCGACCACCCGCGAGCTCACGTACGACGAGTGCCTGGACCTCGCCGTCAAGGGTGAGCCGGCCGCACGCCAGGTCGTCGACCGCGCCGGTTACGCGCTCGGCCGCCTGGTCGCGACCGCCGCCAACTTCACGTTGCCCGACCGGGTCGTGCTCGGCGGCGAGGGCGTCCGGCTGGTCGACGTCGCCCACGACGCCCTGCTCGAAGGTCTGCACCTCGACCGCCACCCGGAGTCGACCGATCCGCCGATCGTGTTGCTCGACGCCAGCTTCAGCGAGTGGGCGCGCGGCGCCGCGGTGATCGCCATCCAGACCTTCGTGCTCGGCAGCTAAAGCTCTGGCGGTAACTGTCTAGAAAGTGATAGACAGTTACCCATGGATGATCTGCTCCGCCGCTGGCAGTACGGCTGGGGACTGTGCCGCGGTCTCGCGCCCGCCGTCGACCGCCCGCTCGCCCTCGACGTCACCCTCGGCCTCCCGCACCGCGACCGCGAACTCTTCGCACTCCCCGGTACGACGCCCACCCCGCTGATCGACGAGGTGCTGCACGCTCCCCGCCCGACCTGGCTCACCGTCACCACCCAGGAGCCCGAGCAGGTCGCCGCCGAGCTGCGATCGACCGGCCTCGAACTCTTCCCCGAGCAGAAGCTGCTGATGACGATCGACCTACGCAAGCACCCGCGGCCGATGACGCATCACGAGGTACTGATCTCCGCCGAAGGGCCGCTGGATCGGGCGCGCATCGCCGCCTGGCGGGAAGACCCCGCCGCCGAGAGCGGGGGCCGAGACGGAGACGGGGTCAAGGGCGGCGGCCGAGACGGAAGCGGGACCGAGGCCGGCGCCAAGGACGCCGCGCGCGGAATGATGGCCGTCGTCGGCGCGGACGCGGTGATGCACGACATCCACACCGACCCGGCCTACCGGCGCCAAGGCCTCGGCAGCATCGTGATGGGCGCCCTGGCCGAACGGGCAATCAAACGTGGAGCGACGACCGGCCTGCTGATGGCAACGGTCGAAGGCGCCGCCCTCTACCGCAAGCTCGGATGGGTGCTCCAGGCAACCATGTTGACCGCTAAGGCTGCCTAGCCCGGTGGGCGGCGACCTTGGTTCTGTTCTGGCACGCCGGCGAGCAGAACCGCTGGGTCCGGCTGCGGGTCGTGTCGAGGAACAGGTTGTCGCACCGGTCCGCCCCGCACTCACGCAGCCGCGACGCGCGACTCCCGACCACCATCGCCACAGCCGTCGCGAACTCGGCCAGCCACCCGGTCGCGGCCGACACCCCAGGCCCGGCGAAGTGCAGGTGCCACAGCTCCTCCCCGTCCCGAACCATCCGAGGCGTCGCGCGCGTGCTCTCGAGCAACGCATTCACCCCGGCAGCGGCCGCGTCCACGTCGCCGTCGACGAGCAGCCGCAGTACGCCGTACAGGTCGCGCCCGCCGGCCGCGAAGGTCGGCAGGTCGATCTCCGGGATCAAGCGAGTGGTCAGCCGTAGCGAAGCCTCGACTCCGTCCTCGTCGCCCGGCGGGCGCACACGCCCCTGGGCGAACTCGCCCCCGAAAGTGTTCGCCAGCGCGACAGCGGCGGTGAGCGAGTCCCGCAGGTGATCGGTGGCCTCCACCTGACAACCCTAGCGGCGCGATCAACGACAAAGGACCGATGACACTGGCCGAACGGCCATCGCTCTCGTCCTTAGGGATGGCTCGGTTTGGCCCGGTGTGCTACCAGGGTCGTAGTCCGGCGGGCGGCAACATCCGACTTCGATCCGATGTGCTGCTCGTTGCCGGAAACAACAATGATGGGCATGAACCTGGTCCAGAGCCCCGCCCGTGCCTGCTTCGGCCTGGCGGAGGCGACGATCGACCTCGGCGCGGTCACGGCGAACGTCCGCCACTACCGGCGGCTGCTGCGGCCGGGCACCGAGATCATGGCGGTCGTCAAGGCCAACGGCTTCGGCCACGGCGCCGTACCGATCGCCAAGGCGGCCGTCGAGGCCGGGGCGACCTGGCTCGGGGTCGCGCGGGCCGACGAGGCACTGGAGCTGCGCGCGGCCGGGCTGACCGTACCGATCCTCGCCTGGCTGTACGACGCCAGCGAGCTGATGTGGTTGTCCGACGTCGACGTGAGCGTCGCGACCGTCGCCGAGCTGCAGCAGGTGGTGTCGGCGCCGAGCGTGCACCACGTTCACCTCAAGCTGGACACCGGCTTGCACCGAGGGGGCAGTACGCCGGACCAGTGGATCGAGCTGACCCGCGCGGCCGCGCACTACGAGGCGCTCGGCGCGGTCAAGGTCCGCGGCATCTGGTCGCACCTGTCGCACGGGGACGAGCTCGACGCGACGCACAGCCGTCGCCAGCTCGAGATCCTGCGCGCCGGCGTCGCCCTGGCCCGGCGCGCGGGACTCGAGCCGTCCGTGGTCCACCTGGCCAACTCCGCCGGTGCCCTGACGCTCGACGCTCCGGACTGCAACCTGGTGCGGATCGGGGCCGGGCTGTACGGGATCGACGAACTGGGCACGGGGCTGCGACCGGCGATGCGTCTCAACACCAAGGTGGCGCAAGTTCGCCGGATCCGTGCGGGAGAAGGCCTTTCGTACAACCACGACTACATCACGCCAACAGACACAACAGTCGCTCTCATCCCGCTGGGGTATGCGGACGGCATCCCCCGACCAGCCGGAACCGGGGGTGGGGTGGAAGAAGCGGGCCGCCCCGGGGCCGCGCGCGCGGGCGCACCGGCCGGCGTCCTCGTCCGTGGGGTGCGGATGCCGATCCGGGGGCGCATTGCCATGGACCAGTTCGTGGTCGACGCCGGCGACATCCCCGTCGAGCCCGGTGAGCCCGTCACGGTCTTCGGCCCCGGCGACCAAGGCGAGCCGACCGCGGCCGAGTGGGCGCGGTGGGCCGGAACGATTCCGCACGAGATCTACACCGGCCTCGGGTCCCGGGTGCCGCGTCGTTACGAGGAGGCAGACCGGTGAAGGTCGCAGTGATCATGGGTGGCGCGAGCCCCGAGCACGAGGTGTCGCTGGCCAGCGGCGCGGGCATCGCGGAGGCGGCCACCGGGCTCGGCCACACGGTGATCGAGCTGGTGCTCGAGCCCGACGGCACCTGGCGCGACGGGCAGCACGAAGCGATCGAGCTGCTCCAGGACGCCGACGTCGCCGTACCGGCGCTGCACGGCGAAGGCGGCGAGGACGGCGCCGTCCAGGGCTTCCTCCAGCAGCTGAAGGTCCCGTACGTCGGCAGCGGCGTCACCGCGAGCGCCGTCGGCCTCGACAAGCACCTGACCAAAACCATCCTCAGCGCCCACGGTCTCCCGGTCGCTCCGGGCATCACGCTCAGGGGCGCCGACCTCAACGATCCCGAGGCCGCGCACCAGCAGCTGAAGGCCGCCGGTATCGACTTCCCGGTCTTCGTGAAGCCGAACAACGGCGGCTCCAGTTACGGCGTCACCCGCGTCACCGACGCGGCCGCGCTGACCGAGGCAGTCGCGGCAGCGGCCGCGCTCGACGGTCAGGTCCTGATCGAGCAGGAGATGCGCGGCCGCGAGGTCGACCTGGCCGTGATGCAGTTCCCCGACGGCCGCGTCGACGCCGGGCCCGCGCTGGAGATCCACAGCGACCCGGCTCAGCCGTTCTTCAACACGACCGCCAAGTACTCCAAGGGCGCCGGCGAGCAGTTCGTCGTACCGGCTCCGCTGGACGCCGAGCTGGCCGCGACCTTGCGCCGGACGGCGATCGAGGTGTTCGAGACGCTCGGCTGCGCCGGCCTCGCGCGCGTCGACTTCTTCGTCCCGGCCGAGGGCGGCCCAGTGGTCAACGAGATCAATACCTTCCCCGGTTTCACGCCCGCGTCGCAGTTCCCGCGGATGTGGGCGGCTGCCGGGATGACCTACGCCGACGTCGTGCAGAACCTCCTGGAGACCGCGCATGCCCGTGCTGCTGAGTGACGAGCGGATCACCCGGATCCCCGCGATCGAGAGCGGTGAACCACTGGTCGACCTCTACAGCCGAGGCGTGCGGGCCCGCGACCGCGTGCTCGTCCGGGAGGCGCTCGCGGACCGGTTGGTGATCGCGGACAGCTTCCTGCCGACCGGCGTCCGCCTGTACGTCGGCGAAGGCCTGCGGGAACTGACGATCCAGCAGGAGATCTACGACGGTTACCGCGCCGAGCTCGTCGAGCTCAACCCCGGCATCTCCGACGCCGAGGTGCACGTCCTGGCCAGCCGGTTCGTCTCACCGGTCGAGGTCGCGCCGCACGTGGCCGGCGCCGCGGTCGACCTGACGCTCGTCGGCGAGCACGGCCCGTTCGACCTGGGGACGCCGATCGACGCGACGCCCGAGCAGTCCAACGGCGCGTGCTTCTTCGACGCGGCGAACATCAGCCGGGAGGCCCGAACCAATCGCGCGCTGCTGGCCGACGTACTGATTGCCGCTGGTCTGGTGAACTACCCGACCGAGTGGTGGCACTGGTCCTTCGGCGACCGCTACTGGGCCTTCGCCGAGCATCAGGCGCACGCGATCTACGGACCGGTTGAAGAAAATATGCGCACCGTTCTATGCTCTAAATGAGCCTTCTGCATACTGCATATTGATAGGAACTGCCTATCTCGTGATAGGCAGTTTTGCTTTGACCGTGGGTCCTGGGACCGGGACCGTGGGTGTATGACGACGCCAGTCACGGATTCCGTCCCCGCGCCCGATCCCGGGCGTCCGCCGCGCGTCCGCGAGATCGCCACCGAGCGGCGCGGACTCCGCGGCGCGCTGATGCCGATTCTCCATGCCGTGCAGGAGGAATTCGGCTGGGTCAGCCAGACCGACGTGCCGGTGATCGCCGACGTGCTCAACCTGTCGGTCGCCGAGGTGCACGGCGTCGTCACCTTCTACCGCGACTTCCGGCGCGAGCCCGGTGGCCGGACCACCGTGCGGATCTGCCAGGCCGAGGCCTGCCGGTCCGTCGGCGGCGTCGAGCTCGCCGACCACGCCAAGCGCGCGACCGGGCTCGGCTTCGGTGAGACCACGTACGACGGCCGCCTGACCGTCGACGAGGTGTTCTGCCTCGGCAACTGCGCGCTCGGCCCCGCCGTACAGGTGGATGAGAAGGTCCACGGCCGGGTCACGCCGGCCCGCCTCGACGCGATTCTGGGGGAGGCACGATGACGAAGGTCTTTGTCCCGCGTGACATGGCGGCCAAGTCGGTCGGTGCCGACGAGGTCGCCGAGCGCGTCACCGCGGCCGCCCGTACGGCGGGCGCCGACGTCGAGCTGGTCCGCAACGGATCGCGCGGCATGCTCTGGCTGGAACCGATGATCGAGGTGGAGACCCCCGAAGGCCGCGTCGGCTACGGCCCGGTCGCCCCGGAGGACGTCGACGGTCTGGTGGCCGCCGGGATGCTCACGGGTGCTGCCCGGAGCGAGGGCGCCTACCTCGGACTGGTCGAGGAACTGCCGTGGATGAAGCGGCAGCAGCGGCTGACCTTCGCGCGCGTCGGTGTCGTCGACCCGCGCTCGGTCGACGACTACACCGCCAACGATGGCTTCGCCGGTCTGAAGAAGGCCCTGACCATGACACCGGCCGAGGTGGTCGAGGAGGTCGTCGGCTCCGGCCTGCGCGGCCGCGGCGGCGCCGGGTTCCCGACCGGGATCAAGTGGCGCACGGTGCTCGGTGCCGAGTCCGACCTCAAGTTCGTCTGTTGCAACGCCGACGAGGGCGACTCCGGAACCTTTGCCGACCGGATGCTGATCGAGGGCGACCCGTTCGTGCTGATCGAGGGCATGACGATCGCCGCGTACGCCGTCGGGGCGACCGAGGGCTACGTCTACCTGCGCTCGGAGTACCCCGACGCCGTCGAGGCGCTGAACGCCGCGATCGTGACCTGCCGCGCCAACGGCTGGCTCGGCGAGAACATTCTCGGCTCGGGCCTGACCTTCGACCTGCAGGTCCGGGTCGGCGCCGGCGCGTACATCTGCGGCGAAGAGACGTCGATGCTGGAGAGCCTCGAGGGCAAGCGCGGGATGGTCCGGGCGAAGCCCCCGATCCCTGCCCTGGAAGGGCTTTTCGGCAAGCCGACCGTGGTCAACAACGTGTTGTCGCTGGCAACGATCCCGACGATTCTCGCGAACGGCGCGGCGACGTACGCGGCGTACGGTGTCGGACGGTCGCTCGGGACCAGCGTGTTCCAGCTCGGTGGGAACGTGGCCCGCGGCGGCGTCGTCGAGACGGCGTTCGGGATCACGCTCGGCGAGCTGGTCAACGACCTCGGCGGCGGCAGCGCCTCCGGCAGGCCGGTGCGGGCCGTCCAGGTCGGTGGGCCACTGGGGGCCTACCTCCCGGTCGGTCAGTTCGACCTGCCGATGGACTACGAGGCGTTCGCCGCCGCCGGCGCGATGGTGGGCCACGGCGGCATCGTCGTGTTCGACGAGTCGGTGGACATGGCCGCGATGGCCCGGTTCGCGTTCGAGTTCTGCGCGGAGGAGTCGTGTGGCAAGTGCACGCCCTGCCGGGTCGGCGCGACCCGCGGCGTGGAGACGATCGACCGGATCGTGGCCGGTCAGGACCGGCGCAAGAACCTCGTCCTGCTGGACGACCTGTGCGACTTGATGACCGACGGTTCGCTCTGTGCGATGGGCGGACTCACCCCGCTGCCGGTACGCAGTGCTGTCCGCCACTTCGGAGAGGACTTCGACGCATGACCCTGCTCAAGGAACCTGATTTCGGTACGCCGGCCCGCAAGGGCGAGGCGACCGTCGAGCTGACCGTCGACGGGATCGCCGTCACCGTCCCACCCGGTACGTCGGTGATGCGCGCCGCCAAGCAGGCCGGCGTCGACATCCCCAAGCTGTGCGCGACCGACAACCTGGAGGCCTTCGGCTCCTGCCGGCTGTGCGTGGTCGAGATCGACGGCGCCCGCGGTACGCCGGCCTCCTGCACGACACCGGTCGGGCCGGGCATGGTGGTCCGGACCCAGAACGAGAAGCTCGGCAAGCTGCGCCGCGGGGTGATGGAGCTCTACATCTCCGACCACCCGCTGGACTGCCTGACCTGCTCGGCCAACGGCGACTGCGAGCTGCAGGACATGGCCGGCGTCACCGGCCTGCGCGAGGTCCGGTACGGATCGGGCGTGGACGCCGGCGCGAACCACCTGGACCTGCCGACCGACACCTCCAACCCGTACTTCGACTTCGAGGCGTCCAAGTGCATCGCCTGCTCGCGCTGCGTCCGCGCCTGTGACGAGGTGCAGGGCACGATCGCGCTGACCATCGAGGGCCGCGGGTTCGACTCCAAGGTCGCGGCCGGCGCCGGCGTCTCCTTCATGGAGTCCGACTGCGTCTCCTGCGGCGCGTGCGTGCAGGCCTGCCCGACCGCCACGCTGCAGGAGAAGTCGGTGATCGAGCTCGGCATGCCGACCCGCTCGGTGATCACCACCTGCGCGTACTGCGGGGTCGGCTGCTCGTTCAAGGCCGAGCTGCGCGGTGACGAGCTGGTCCGGATGGTCCCGTACAAGGACGGCGGCGCGAACGAGGGCCACTCCTGCGTGAAGGGCCGGTTCGCCTTCGGCTACGCCAACCACCCGGACCGGGTGATGGAGCCGATGGTCCGCGACTCGATCGAGGACGAGTGGCGCAAGGTCTCCTGGGAGGAGGCGATCGGCTTCACCGCGCGCCGGCTGCGCGAGATCCAGGCCGAGTACGGGCAGGGTTCGATCGGCGGCATCACCTCGTCGCGGACCACGAACGAAGAGGTGTACGTCGTCCAGAAGATGGTCCGCGCGGTCTTCGGCAACAACAACGTCGACACCTGCGCGCGGGTCTGCCACTCGCCCACCGGGTACGGACTGAAGCAGACCTTCGGCGAGTCCGCCGGGACGCAGGACTTCAAGTCCGTCGACGACGCCGACGTGATCCTGGTGATCGGCGCGAACCCGACCGACGCCCACCCGGTGTTCGGCTCCCGGATGAAGAAGCGCCTGCGCCAGGGCGCGCAGCTGATCGTCGTCGACCCGCGCAAGACCGACCTGGTCCGCTCGCCGCACATCGAGGCCCAGCACCACCTGGCGCTGGCGCCCGGCACGAACGTCGCCATCGTCAACGCCATCGGGCACGTGGTCGTGACCGAGGGCCTGGTCGATCGCACGTTCGTCGACGCCCGCTGCGAGGGCTTCGACGAGTGGGAGACCTTCATCGCCGGCCCGGAGCACAGCCCGGAGGCGGTCGAGGAGATCACCGGCGTACCGGCTGCTGAGGTACGGGCCGCGGCGCGGCTGTACGCGACCGGCGGCAACGGCGCGATCTACTACGGCCTCGGCGTGACCGAGCACAGCCAGGGCTCGACTACGGTGATGGCAATGGCGAACCTGGCGATGGCGACCGGCAACATCGGCCGGTCCGGTGTCGGCGTGAACCCGCTGCGCGGCCAGAACAACGTGCAGGGCTCCTGCGACATGGGCTCGTTCCCGCACGAGCTGCCCGGCTACCGGCACGTCTCCGACGACGGCGCCCGCGACGTCTACGAGCAGCTCTGGGGTACGCCGCTGCTGAACGAGCCGGGCCTGCGGATCCCGAACATGTTCGACTCCGCGATCGACGGCTCGTTCCGGGCGTTGTTCGTGCAGGGCGAGGACATCGCGCAGTCCGACCCGAACACGGCGCACGTGTTCGCGGCGCTCGGCGCGCTCGACCTGCTCGTCGTCCAGGATCTGTTCCTCAACGAGACGGCCAAGTTCGCGCACGTGCTGCTGCCGGGCACGTCGTTCCTGGAGAAGGACGGCACGTTCACCAACGCCGAGCGCCGGATCAACCGGGTCCGCCCGGTGATGGCGCCGCAGACCGGCAAGCAGGAGTGGGAGATCATCTGCGAGCTCTCGCAGGCGATGGGCTACCCGATGCACTACGACTCCTCCAGCCAGATCATGGACGAGATCGCGCTCACCACCCCGACCTTCATGGGCGTCTCGTTCGACCGGCTCGACGAGGCCGGCTCGATCCAGTGGCCGTGCAACCTCGAGCACCCGGACGGGACGCCGGTCATGCACGAGGAGGAGTTCACCCGCGGCAAGGGCCGGTTCATGGAGACCATGTACGTGCCGACGACCGAGCGGTCGACGCGCAAGTACCCGCTGATCCTGACCACCGGGCGGATCCTGTCGCAGTACAACGTGGGTGCGCAGACCCGTCGTACGGCGAACGTCGCGTGGCACCCCGAGGACATCCTCGAGCTGCACCCGCACGACGCGGAGGTGCGCGGCATCTCCGACGGCGACACGGTGTCGCTGGCCAGCCGGGTCGGGAAGACGACGCTGCACGCGAAGCTGTCCGAGCGGATCCCGGTCGGGGTCTGCTACACCACGTTCCACCACCCGGTGACGGGCGCGAACGTGATCACCACCGACAACTCCGACTGGGCGACGAACTGCCCGGAGTACAAGGTGACCGCGGTGCAGGTCGACCTGGTCGTCGAGCCGTCGACGGCCCAGCGCGAGACCGTTGCGGTGGGCCACTGATGAGCGCGACCACACTGCCGCCACACGTCCGGCTGGCCAACGAGATCGCGCGGCAGTTCGCGCACAAGCCGGCCGACGTCGCGGCGGCGACGATCGCCGGCCACATCAAGGCGGTGTGGGACCCGCGGATGAAGGCGGCGCTGGTCTCGCACCTGGACGCCGGGGGTGAGGACCTGGACCCGGTCGCGGCGCTGGCTGCCCAGCAGTTGAAGGGCAGCTAGTGCCCCGACCCGGTCACCGGCACGCGGCGGCGTCCCTCCCCTGGGACGTCGCCCGCGAGCTGGCCCACGCGGCCTCCGCCGCGCTGGCTCCACGGTCGCTGCCTTTGTCGGCGGCCGACGGTACGACGCTGGCGACGCCGCTCGTCTCCCCTGGGGCGGTTCCGCCGGTCGATCGCTCGGCGATGGACGGGTACGCCGTACGGGGTGAAGGTCCCTGGCAGGTGGTCGGCACGATCCTGGCGGGCTCGGGTGTTGTCGCCGAACTGCAGGACGGACAGGCGTACGCGATCGTCACCGGCGGGTCAGTGCCTGCAGGAACTACTGGTGTGCTGCAGGACGAACTGGCTGTTCTTAGTGGTGATGAGTTGTTGGGGACGGTAGTTGCTGGGCAGCACATTCGGCTTGCGGGCGAGGAGTGTGCTGCCGGCGAGGTGCTGTTGCCTGCTGGGGTGCGGATCGATCCGTCGGTGCTCGGGTTGGCTGCTGCAGTGGGGCTTGATCGGTTGACGGTGATTCCCAAGCCTCGGGTGGCGGCGTTCGTCACGGGTGACGAGCTCGTGCAGCGTGGAGCGTCCGGGCCCGGTCAGGTGCGGGATGCGATCGGGCCGATGCTGCCGGGTCTGATCGAGCGCGCCGGAGCAACCTGTACGACGGTCACGCACCTGAACGACTCCCGTCAGGAGTTGCTGGACGCGATCGCCGGGTGCGAGGCCGACGTGATCCTGGTGTCCGGGTCCTCGGCGACGGGCCCGGCGGATCACCTGCGCGCCGGGCTGACCGCACTGGGCGCCGAGCTGGTGATCGACGGGGTCGCGTGCCGCCCCGGTCATCCGCAGGCGCTCGCACGGTTCGACGACGGCCGACTGGTGATCGGCCTGCCGGGCAACCCGTTCGCCGCGCTGACCGCGTTCCTCACCCTCGGCGTCGCCGCGCTGCACCGGCTGCGAGGGCTACCGCTGCCGACCTTGCCTGTGGCGCCTATCCCCGGCGGTCTCGCCGGCCACCCGACGAGCACCCGTCTGGTCCCCGTCCGGGTCACGCCTGAGGGCGCCGTACCGGTTGGTCACGCCGGCTCCGCCATGCTCCGCGGCGCCGCCGCCGCGGACGCGCTGGCAATCATCGAGCCCGGCCCGACCACCGCGATCGCCGCCCGGCTGCTCTCGCTCGACCCAGGCGCCACCCCTTGGACCTTCTGACTGCTCCGGTGTTGGACGACTGCCGCGATACATCGCGGCAGTCGTCCAGTACGGCGTCAGTCGGGCGCGGCATTGCCCCGGCGGTCACCGACCGGCGACCATCGCGGCGATCGTGCTGCGCATGTTCCGGCCCAGCTCGTCGAGCCGCCGCTCGCGGCGCTCTTCGGCACCGCTCGGACCGGTGAGCACATCTCGGCGCATTCCGCTGTCCCCTGGCCCGTGCGTGAACGCCTGACGGACCACGGCCCCCTCCTCGTCCGACCGCAACCAGTACTCCCAGTGCGCGAACGGCACCACCTCGTCGCCGTACACGTCCCAGCCGAACCGCGCCCTCGGTTCGGCCGCCGTCACGAGACACGTCACGTGCGTCTCCAACCCGTTCGGAAACCTGTTCCCGGCCGCGAACCGCGACCCGACCCGCACGGGCTCGTCCAACCAGCGCCCGTAGACGCACTCAGGGCTCCACTCGCCGTACCGGTCGACGGCGGTAATCAGCCGCCAGACCTCTTCGACGGGCAGGGCGACCAGGACCTCGACCTCGACACGTGCTCCGGTGACTCCGTAGTCGTTCATGCCCGTGACGTCGGTGATGCCGTCCACGCCTCGACATTTCGCTCGGCGGACGCTCCCCCGCCGCGGTTACCCTGGCCAGATGGACGACGGGCTGAGCATCGGGCAGGTGGCGGAGCGGACCGGGTTGAGCGTGCACGCGCTGCGCTTCTACGAGCGTGAAGGCATCCTCGCCGAGCCGGTCCGGCGGGAGTCGAACGGCCGGCGGATCTACAGCGCGGACGACGTCGACTGGCTGGAGATGTGTATCCGGTTCCGCTCGTCGGGCATGCCGCTGGACACCATCCGCCGCTACACCGACCTGGTCCGCCAGGGCTCCGGCAACGAGTCCGAGCGGCTGGCCCTCCTGCAGAGCCACCAGCGCCACGTCGAGGAGCAGCTCGCCGCGCTCACCGCCTGCCACGAGGTGATCACCCACAAGGTCGAGATCTACCAGCAGCACCTCTCCCAAGGCACCGCCGACTGCCTGTGGACGGTCCCGACAGCCGCGGACCAGGAGTCGGCAGTCAGCTGAGCGCATCCAGCGCAAGCTGTACGTCGGCCCGCGTCGAGTACACGTGGAACGACGCCCGCAACCGACCGTCCCGGACGGCGGCGCGAATGCCCGCCGCCTTGAACGCCGCGTCCGCGCCGGCGACGTCCGCGCTGACGATCGCCGAGTTCCCCGGCGCCAGGCCGAGTCCGGCGCGGAACTCGTTGGCCAGAGCAACGTTGTGCTCGTGGATCTTCGCGACGCCGATCTCCTCCAGCAGCTCCAGCGCCGGGGCCGCGCCGACGAAGCTGAACCACGCCGGTGACTGGTCGAAGCGCCGGGCGTCGGGAGCGAGGTTCATCGTCGTTCCGTAGTACGACGCGTGCACGTCGTCGGCGGCGTACCAGTTGGCGTTCAACGGCCGGCAACGGTCACGCAGCTCGGGCGAGAGGTAACCGAAGGTCGCGCCGCGCGGCGCCATCAACCACTTGTAGCTGTGGGCAACCAGCGCGTCGACGCCGGTGACGTCGATCGGCAACCACCCGGCCGCCTGGCTCGCATCGACCACCACCAGGGCACCGATCTCCTTGCTCGCAGCAACCACTGCCGGCAGGTCGAGAACGGTCCCGGTCGCGGACTGGACGAGACTGACGGCGACCACGTCGACACCCGGCCGGATCGCCGCCACCAGTTCGTCGGTCGCAGCCCCGATCACCTCGACACCGCGGTCGGCGTGCACCTGCCACGGGAACACGTTCGAGGTGAACTCGACCGAGTCGGTCAGCACCTTCGCGCCGTCCGGCAGCGCACTCGCGATCGGCGAGACCGCGGCCGACACCGTGCTGCCGACGAACACGTCCGCGGCGGGCGCGCCGATCAGCCGCGCGAACGACTCCCGCGCCCGCGCCGTCGACCTGTCCCACGGCTCCCAACTGGTCGCCCCCACGTGCCAGTCCGCGAGGGCCGCCTGCAACGCCTCCCAGGCGGGCCGCGGCGGCAGCCCGTACGAGGCCGTGTTCAGCCAGCCCGGCTGCGGCTCCCAGAGGTGGGCGAAGTCGGCGACATCGGTCATGTGTTCTCCCAGACTCGTTCCGGACGGGGTGGCCCGAGGCGTGGGTTGACCTGGAGCGCGGTCTAGATCCTAGGTTCTGGGCACACCACAGTTGAGGAGCTCGTCGTATGCGATACCGCACTCTTGGCGCGACCGGCATCGAGGTCTACCCAGCAGTCGGCGCCTGGCAGCCGACCTCACTCACCGAGCCGACCAGGCGCCGCCGCCCGCTCGCCGACCGCGCGGCCAGCTGAGCTCCTCCTACTTGCCTGCTTGGAGGGCGGTCCAGGTGACTGGGCCTGTTACTCCGTCGACTACCAGCGTGCGGGTGCGTTGGTAGTCGCGGGCTGCTGTTTCGGTGAGGGGGCCGAACTGGCTGTCCACAGCGACCGTGCGGCCGAGGGATGCGGTGAGGGAACGCTGGAGGCGGGCTACCGCGGGGCCGGTGGAGCCGTTGCGGAGGGTGGGTTTGTCGCCCGCTGACAGGAGCGCGGTCCAGGTGGAGGCCGCGATGATGCCGTCGGCGGGGAGGGCGACTCGAGTTTGGAAGGTCTTGGTCGCGTCGACTGTGGGCTGGTCGAACGTGCCGGTGGGGTCCACGCCCAGGAGGCATTGGGCGGCTTTGACCTGGGGACCTGTGGAGCCGGACTGCTGGGTGGCGTACGTGGGGAAGTTCAGGCCGCCGGCAGTGCAGGTTGGTGTGTTGCTGACGAAGGCCGTGGCGGCCGACTCGCCCTTGGTGAGGGCGTCAGGCTGGTTCTCGATGGGGGCGGCGGTGACGCCGGGGAAGAGGATGTACGTGACGACCGCACCCGAGACCCCGCCGGTGGACGGGTTCGGGTTGATGCCCAGTTGCTGGGCGAGCTTGTACGAGCCCTCGCCGACGATGCCGGTCGGGCCCTGGTCGCCGACCACGGCGTACGCGACCTTGTCCTGGTAGACGACCGCGGCGACGGTGGCTCCGCCGATGCCGGCGCCGCGGTAGTCCCAGGTGGAGCTCGGCAGCGGTACGACGATGAACGGCAGCCCGGCGGAGTTCAGGGGCCGGCCGTCGGACTGGTTCCAGGACGTGTTGGGCTGGAACGACGGGTCGGTGTTCTCGTTGCACTGGGTCGTGCGCTGGCCGTCGCAGTCGATGTCGAAGTCCGCCGTCCAGTGCACGGCGTTCCCGCTGCCGCAGACCGCGACCGAGCGGGTCCCGCCGGAGTCGTGGGCGTACTTGCCGCTCGAGAGTTGCGTCTCGCAACCGGCGGCGCGTTCCTTCAGCTGGGCCGCGGTCGGCCCGGCGAGGGTGGTGTCGGTCTCGGCCTGAGCAGGCGGCGCACTGAACGCGCCGACGACAGATGCCATCAGCAACAGCAGTCCGGCAACGAAAGTCCGTGGTGCACAGCGGGGCGACCGGTCCATCGAATCCTCCCGGTAAAATAGTTTTACCGGTGAGAGTACATACGAAACTTACTTACCGACAGACCTCAGTCCGGCGTGCACCTTGCCGGCCAGCTTGAGTAACTGCGCCCGCTCGGTCGCACTCAGCGGCGCGAGCGTCGAGTTCTCCACCTTCTGTACGACGTTCCGCGCGGTCGTGAACGTCCGCCGGCCGAGCCCGGTCAGTGCGATCCGGTAGCGGCGGCGATCGTGCGGGTCACGCTCGCGGGAGACCAGTTCGTCCTCGAGCAGCTCGTCCATCAGTCGGACCATGTCGCTCGGGTCGAGCCCGAGCCCACCGGCCAGCTCGCTCTGCGCGGACGGACCCTGATCGGCCAGCTCGGCCAGCGCCGCGAACTGCCACAACGTGATGCCGGGCCGTACCGCCAGACGCTCCGCGATCTCGCGCCGGCCGGCCACGCCCACCTTGTGCAGCACGAACGTGGTCATCCCCAGCAGCGTCTCCATGGCAGTCCATTGTAGGGTCGAACCAATCGTTGGTACTTTCCCACTAATTCGCAGGTCCTGGGCCGGTGCGGGGGCGGCAATCTTACTGAGCGTGTTTCTTTCGCCGGACGCTTTTACTTCGCTGCCATCGGGGCACCGGGAGGTGGAAGACAACGATGGACAACGGAAAGAAGTAGCTGAGTCCGATGGCACTGCCGCAGTCGATCCGCAACGCCGGGGAACCCTGGACCACCCAGGACCTGAGCAAGCTCGAGGAACTGGCCGCCGACAACTTCCCACCCTGCGTGATCGGCCTGCGGCTCGGCCGCCCCGAGGACGCGATCGTCGACCAGGCGCAGCGGGTCGGCGTTAAGCTGACCCCACTGAACCGTCCGCCGTACGGCGTCCTGCTGCCGGCCGGGCGTCGGCGCGAAGGGGAGGACGAGCGATGAGCTTCGACCGGCCAGGAGTACCGAAGCCCGGGAACCGCACTGATGAGGCGGAGACCGAGGAGATCCTCGAAGAAGAAGGCGTCGAGATCGCCGACGGCCGCCTCGACGGCCGCGATCATCCGGGCGGCCCGTCCACCGGTCCGCAGCCCTACACCCCACGCCGCGCCGCAAAGCGCGACGCCGAGGGCGAAGACCAGCGTGAGGGCAACACCGAGGGCGAGGGCAACGCCGGGGCGGGCGTAAAGCCAGGCTGATGCTCGGGCTCGTCGCCCCACCGCGCGGCCTCCGCGGCGGAGTCCGGAACGGCCCGTGGACTACCGTGTTCGGACCAGGATCGGCCGACGCGGAAGGGGTTACCTGTGGCGGTGACCATGCGCGACGTCGCGCAGCATGCCGGGGTGTCGCCCAAGACGGTGTCGAACGTGATGAGCGGCTATCCCTTCATCCGCGAGGAGACCCGGCAACGGGTGCTCGCCTCGATCGATGCGCTCGGCTACCAGCTCAACATCTCCGCCCGCAACCTCAAGTCCGGCCGGACCGGCATCATCGGGCTCGCTGTACCGGAGCTGAGCCAGCCGTACTTCGCCGAGCTCGCGGACGCCGTGATCACCGCGGCGGAGGGACACGGCCTGACCGTGATGATCGAGCAGACCGGCGCCGTCCGGGAGCGTGAGCTCGCGACCCTCGTCCGCCCGCGCGGTCCGCTCGTCGACGGGCTGCTGTTCAGCCCGCTCGCCCTGGGGCCCGACGACGTCGGGCACCTGCGGACCGGGACCCCGATGGTGCTGCTGGGCGAGCGGATGTTCCACGGCCCGGTCGACCACGTGATGATCGACAACGTCGCCGGTACCCGCGCGGTCACCGAGCACCTGCTCGCACTCGGCCGCCGCCGGATCGCCGTGATCGGGACCCACCCCGGTGAACTGGTCGGTACGGCAGCGATCCGGTACGACGCGTTCGCGGCCGCGCTGTCCGACGCCGGCGTCGAGCCGATCGATCGGCTGGCGCTGCCGGCCGACCCGTGGCAGCGCCGGACCGGCGCCGCCGCGACGGAGGCGCTGCTCGCCTCCGGCGCGAAGTTCGACGCGGTCCTCGCGCTCAACGACACGCTGGCGGTCGGGGCGTTGCACACGCTGATCAAGCACGGCGTCCGGATTCCCGACGACGTGGCCGTCGCCGGGTTCGACGACATCGACGAGGCGCGGTACAGCACACCGAGCCTGACGACGGTCGATCCCGGCCGTGCGCAGATCGCCGCGACGGCGGTGGAGATCCTGGTCGGCCGGATGAACGGCGACGACACCGACCACCGCGAGATCGTCGCGCAGTACGAGCTGCACGTCCGCGAGTCCACATCCGGACACTGATCCACTGACCTCTTGACGCTCCCGAAGAGCGACGGCATCATCCTTCTACACCGATGTAATACACCGATGTAGAGACGTGCCCCACCGCCCTGGGAGGACACGAAGATGACTGTCAGCAGACCTTCCCGACGCTCGGTGCTGACCGGTGCGCTCGGCCTGGCCGGTGCTGCCGCACTCACCGGCTGCGGTGCGTTCGGTGGGCGTGACGCCCGCGTCCGGGAGTGGAACCTGTTCGGCGGTGGTGACGGCGCGCGGCTGCTCCAGATCCACGACAAGTTTGTTGCCGAGCACAACAACATCGCGTTCGAGGCGCACACGCTGGCCTGGGGGCCGCCGTTCTACACCAAGCTCGCGATGTCCGCCGCCGACGGGCGAGCGCCCGAGGTCGCGACCCTTCACCTGTCCCGCCTGAAGGGTTTCAGCCCGAGCACGATGCTCGACCCGATCCCCGTCGACCTGCTGGCCGAGGCCGGCATCACCGAGCAGGACTTCCTCCCCGAGACCTGGAACAAGTGCCACGTCGACGGCCGGCTGTACGCCGTACCGCTCGATCAGCACCCGTTCGTTCTCTACTACAACACCGACATCTGCCAGAAGGCCGGCCTGCTCGGCCCCGACGGCCGGATCAAGACCGTCAAAGGGGTCGACGCGTTCTTCGAGATGCTGAAGGCGGTCAAGGACGTCACCGGCACGTTCGCCGCGTCGGTCGAGACGACCAACCCGTGGCGGATCTGGTGGACGCTGTACGGGCAGCTCGAGGGCGAGTTCTTCGACGAGTCCGGCCAGGAGCTCGTCCTCGACGACGCCAAGGCGCTGGAAGCCCTGCAGCTGATGGCGAAACTCGCCGCCGACGGCCTGACGCCGAAGTCGGCCGACTACCCAGCGCTGGTCGCCCAGTTCAGCAACGGCGACGCCGGGCTGAGCTTCAACGGCGAGTGGGAGGTGACGACGTACCAGGCCGCGAAGCTCCCGTTCAGCATGGCCCCGTTCCCGGTCGTGTACGACGTACCGAAGTTCGCCGGCGACGCGCACACCTTCGTGATGCCCCACCAGGCGGCACGCAGCGACGAGGACACCGCGGCGACGGTCGAGTACATCGCCTGGATGCTGAAGAACAGCGCCGACTGGGCCGCCGGCGGCCACATCCCGGCGTACCAGCCGGTGGTCAGGAGCCCGGAGTACCTGCAGCTGAAGCCGCAGGCCGAGTACCGCTCGGTCGCGACGGACGTGCTGTTCGACCCGGACGCGTGGTTCAGCGGTTCGGGCGCGCAGCTGCAGAACGAGGCGGCGGCCGCCTTCTCCGGGGTGTTCTCGGGCCGGACGACGCCGCGGCAGGGGCTCGACCAGTTCAAGGCGGCCACGCGCAAGCTGCTCGACACTCCGTCCCCGGTCTGACAGGAGCGCATCATGGCCGTGCAGACACCCGCCCGCCCCCGTAGTACGGACGCTGCCTCTTCAAAGCCACCCAACGGTCCGCCCTGGACCGAGCGCTGGGGCGGACTGTTCTTCGTCGCGCCGTTCGGGATCTTCTTCGTGCTCTTCCTGCTCTGGCCGACGCTGGCCGGGTTCTGGAACAGCTTCTTCAACACCAGCCTCGCCGGTGTGCAGCAGGAGTTCCTCGGCCTGGCGAACTGGCGTGAGCTGTTCGGCGACCCGGCGGTCTGGGACTCGCTGAAGAACACGCTCGTCTTCACGGCGATGAGTACGCCGCCACTGGTGCTGATCGCGCTGGTGATGGCGCTGCTGGCCAACCGGCGTGGGGTGTTCGGCTGGCTGCTGCGGTTCGCGTACTTCGCGCCGTTCGTGCTGCCGGCCACGGTCATCACGCTGATCTGGGTGTGGATCTACCAGCCCGGCTTCGGCCTGGTGAACGGGCTGCTGACGGCCGGCGGGTTCGCCGAGATCGACTGGCTGAACGCGGAGAACCGGGCGATGCTCGCGGTGGTGATCACGACGGTCTGGTGGACCGTCGGGTTCAACTTCCTGCTCTACCTGGCCGCGCTGCAGGGCATCCCGGCGCAGGTCTACGAGGCGGCCTCGATCGACGGCGCGAACGGGCGGCAGACGCTGTTCCGGATCACGCTGCCGCTGCTCGGCCGGACCACCGGGCTGATCGTCGTGCTGCAGCTGGTCGCGTCACTGAAGATCTTCGACCAGATCTACCTGATGACCGACGGCGGACCGAACTACGCGACCCGGCCGATCATCCAGTACATCTACGAGAGCGGCTTCACCAGCTACCGGATCGGCTACGCCTCGGCGGTCTCCTACCTGTTCTTCGCGATCATCGTGATCGTGTCCGTGGCCCAGTTCAAGCTGTTCGGCGGCCGGAAGGAGGCGCGATGACGAAGCGGCTCACGTTCCCGAAGGCCGCGATCGCGGTCGGCGCCGCGCTACTCGCCGTGCTCTGGCTGGTGCCGTTGCTGTGGGCACTCATCACGTCGCTCAAGCCCGAGACCGAGACGACCCGTACGCCGATCACGTGGTTGCCCTCGGCACCCACCTCCGCGGCGTACCAGAGTGTCCTCGACCAGGGCTCGATCCTGCGCTGGTTCGTGAACAGCACCGTGGTCGCGGTGCTCGTGACCGTGCTGACGCTGCTGGTCTCCGTGCTGGCGGCGTACGGGTTCTCGCGGACCACGTTCCCCGGCCGGAAGGTGATCTTCGGCGTGGTGATCGCCGGGATCCTGGTCCCGCCGCAGGTGCTGATCGTCCCGCTGTTCCAGGAGATGTCGAGCCTGGGGCTGGTCGACACCTACTGGGGCGTGGTGCTGCCGCAGGTGGTCGCGCCGGTGATGGTGTTCGTGCTGAAGAAGTTCTTCGACGGCGTCTCCCGCGACTACGAGGACGCCGCCCGGGTGGACGGCGCGACCCGCTGGCGGATCGTCTGGGGCGTGATGGTGCCGATGTCGAAACCGATCCTCGTTGCCGTCGGCATCTTCACGTTCATCGGGGCCTGGAACAACTTCCTCTGGCCGTTCATCGTGACCACCGACCCGTCGATGATGACGATCCCGGTCGGGCTGGCGAACGTGCAGGGCTCGTACGGCCTGCGCTACGCCCAGATCATGGCCTCGGCCGTGCTCGGCGGGCTGCCGCTGCTGATCGTCTACGCACTCTTCCAGCGACACGTCGTCCGCGGTGTGGGCGACGCCGGAATCAAGGGCTAGACCTCAACCACCAAGGAGCATTCCCTCGTGCCTTCTGCCGCACTGATCCTCGATCCGTCCTTCACCGTTGCCCCGGTCAACCGCCGGACCTTCGGCACGTTCGTCGAGCACATGGGCCGTTGCGTCTACACGGGTATCTACGAGCCGGGCCACGCGACCGCCGACGAGGACGGCTTCCGCAAGGACGTCCTGGAGCTGACCCGGGAGCTCGGCGTCTCCCTCGTCCGGTACCCGGGCGGCAACTTCGTCTCCGGCTACCGCTGGGAGGACGGCGTCGGTCCGCGCGACGAACGGCCGCGCCGGCTGGAGCTGGCCTGGCACAGCATCGAGACCAACCAGTTCGGCCTGGACGAGTTCGTCCGCTGGTGCGCGAAGGCCGGGGTCGAGCCGATGATGGCGCTCAACCTGGGCACGCGCGGTGTCCAGGAGGCGCTCGACCTGCAGGAGTACGCGAACCACCCGGGCGGTACGGCGCTGTCGGATCTGCGCGCCGAGCACGGCGCGGCGTCGCCGTACGGGATCAAGCTGTGGTGCCTGGGCAACGAGCTGGACGGGCCCTGGCAGATCGGGCACAAGACAGCGAGCGAGTACGGGCGGGTCGCGGCCGAGACCGCGCGGGCGATGCGAATGGTCGAGCCCGACCTGGAACTCGTTGCCTGCGGCTCCTCCGGTTCGGGGATGCCGACGTTCGGGACGTGGGAGCGTGAGGTGCTGCGGGAGTGCTACGACCTGGTCGACCACATCTCGTGCCACGCGTACTACGGCGACGACAACGACGACCCGGCGTCGTTCCTGGCCTCGGCCGTGGACATGGACCGCTTCATCGACGCGGTCGTCGCGAGTGCCGACCACGTCGGCGCCGAGCTGAAGAGCAAGCGGCGGATCGACATCTCGTTCGACGAGTGGAACGTCTGGTACAAGGACCGCTCACGACTGACCGACGGCGCTCCCGACGCGTGGGAGGTGGCGCCGCGGCGGATCGAGGACGAGTACAACCTCACCGACGCCGTGGTCGTCGGCAACCTGCTGATCTCGTTGCTGCGGCACAGCGACCGGGTCGCGGTCGCTTGCCTGGCGCAACTGGCGAACGTGATCGCGCCGATCATGACCGAGCCCGACGGCCCGGCCTGGCGGCAGCCGACGTTCCACCCGTTCGCGATCACCTCGCGGCTCGCGGCCGGTCAGGTGCTGCGGGTCGAGACTTCTTCGCCGACCGTCGAGACCGAGAAGTTCGGCGAGGTGGCCGCGGTCGACGCGGTGGCGACGTACGACGAGGGAAAGCTGGCGGTCTTCCTGGTCAACCGGTCGCTCGACCAGACCATCGAGGTCTCGGTCGACGTCAGCCGGACCGGGGTGACGACGGTCGAGGAGGCGCTGACGCTCGCCGACGACGACCGGCTGGCGGTGAACTCGGCGGCCCAGCCGGACCGGGTGGTTCCGCGGGAGGCTCAGGGCGTGCGCCTGGAGGACGGAAAGCTGACCATCAGCCTGCCGCCGATCTCGTGGACGGCCCTCAGCCTGGCCTGACCTCAGAGCACGCGTTCCCGGCGGAAGCGGGTGATGCTGACGCCCGGGGCGACCTCCAGCAGCTCGGACTCGTGGTAGCCGCGGCCCAGGTACAGCTTGACCGCCGGGGCGTTCGCCGTACCGGTGGAAACCAGGGAGAGGCCGCGTGGTTCCAGGTCGTCCAGGGCGTCGAGCAGGGCGGTGGCGTGGCCCTTGCGGGCGTGCGCGGGGTCGACGACCAAGCGGGTGATGTCGAGGGTCTCGTGGTCGGGGACGTCGTAGGCGACGGCGGCGACCAGGACTTCGTCGGTGAAGCAGCCGAGCCAGCGCTCGGTCGACGCCATCAGGCCGGACAGGTCCTCCTGCAGCGGCGGGATCCCGTCGAAGCCGATCAGGGCGGCCTCGACGGCGTACGCGCGGTGCTGGACCTCGAGAAGACGTGGCGCTACCCCCGGGTCGGCCGGGTCGATCGGACGGATCACCTGTCCACGCTAACCCGATAACGTGTCAGGCGCGCCACCCAACGCTGTGGCCGGTCCGCTCGAAGGGATGCGTGTGAAGGTTTACCGGGACAGCTGGGGAGTGCCACACCTGCGCGCCGACGATCCGCTGGCCCTGGTCCGGCTGCAGGGACGCAACGTCGCGGCCGACCGTGCCTGGCAGATCGAGACGCAGCGCCGCAAGTACCTCGGTACGACGGCCGCCGTCCTCGGCCCGGACGCCGTGGCCTGGGACGTCTTCGCCCGGCAGGCCCGCCTGGCCGACACCGCCGAACGCTGCTTCCGGGCGCTCGACGACGACACCCGCGCGTGGGTCGAGGCGTACGTCGCCGGCGTCAACGAGGGCCTTCCGGCCGGCGCCGCGCGGGCTCCTGAGTTCGCCAGGACCGGGCTGACCCCGCAGGAGTGGGAGCCGTGGACGCCGCTCGGGATCTGGATGGCGATCCACATCCTGTTCGCGGGGTTCCCGTCCAAGCTGTGGCGTGAGCAGGTCGCGCTGCACCTCGGCGACGAGGCGATGGAGCTGTTCAGCTCCGAGGGCCCGCACACGTCGGGCAGCAACGGCTGGATGGTCCCGGGCGCTCTGACCGCGACCGGTACGACGCTGATCGCGGGCGACCCGCACCGGTACGTCGAGAGCCCGGGCGTCTACCAGCAGATCCGCCTGGCCTGCCCCTCGTACGACGTACTGGGCCTGGCCGTTCCGGGTATCCCCGGGATCGCGCACTTCGGCCACGCCGGCGACGTCGCCTGGGCGATCACGAACGCGGCCGCCGACTACCAGGACCTGTTCGAGGAGCAGCTCCGGCGGACGGCGGATGGCGTGGAGGCGCTCGGCCCGGACGGCTGGGAGACCGCCGAGGTGCACACCGAGTCCGTGGAGATCGCCGGCCGGAACGCCATCGCGGTCGAGGTGATCGAGACGGCACGCGGGCCGGTGGTGATCGGCGGGCCGGACTTCGCGCGCGGGGTCAGCCTGCGGTACCCGCCGCGGGTGACCGGCCGGCTTGGCTTCGAGGTGCTCCCCTTGTTGCTTCAGGCAACCGATGTGGCGGCGGTCGACGAGGCGCTGGAGGGATGGGTCGAGCCGGTCAACGTCGTGCTCGCGGCCGATACCGCCGGCGGGTTGCTGCACCGGACCGCCGGGCTCGTCCCGCGGCGGGACGCGGAGAACCAGCTGCGCGTCGTACCGGCCTGGGAGAGCAGGCACCAGTGGGACGGCTGGATCGATCCGATGCCGAGGGCAACGGTTGACGGCGTCGCCGCGATGGCCAACACGCGCGACCTGGCCGCACCGCTCGGGGTCGAGTTCGCCGCTCCGCACCGGTACCGGCGGATCCGTGAGCTGCTGACCGCGCGGGACCGGTGGACGGTCGAGGAGATGCCGACGATCCACACCGACACCTGGCTGGGATCGGCCGGCAGCATTCTCGACCCGCTGCGTGACCTGACCGGGCTGTCGGCCGGGGCCGTCGAGCTGCGCGACCGCCTGCAACGGTGGGACCGCCGGATGGACGCGGCCAGTACGACGGCGTCCAGCTACGCCGCGATCCGGAAGGCGCTGAGCCGCCGGATCACCGAGCACCCGGTCCTGGCCGCGCTGGACGACCTCGACGGCACGGAGATGTTCCTGCCGTACCTGGATCTGCTGACGCACGTGTCGTTCGCGCTGGAGAACCTGCTCGTCAGCGACCTGGAGATCGACTTCTCCGCGTTGCTCCGGGAGTCGCTGGAAGAGGTCGCTGCGAGGAAACCACGTGGGCCGTGGGGTGACACCCACCAGTTGTCGCCGATCCAGGTGATCCGCGGGCCGCTGTTCACCCGCGACGAGCAGCCGATCGACCTCGGGCTGTCCGGCGACCACCACTGCGTGTGGTCGACGTCGAGCGTGCCGGGGACGACCGACCTGTCCGTCCGGGCCTCGGCCGCGCGGTACGCGTGGGATCTCGGGGACCGCACGAAGAGCGGGTGGAGCGTGCCGCTGGGGGCGTCCGGCGTACTGGGCGACGAGCACCACCACGACCAGCTCCCGCTGTGGCTGCGGGGCGAGCTGGCGCCGATCGTGACCGACTGGGATCAGCTGACGCCGGAGTAGGTGTCGAGTACGACCTGCAGCCGGTCGCAGCGGAAGCGGCCGGGCTGCTCGTCGTACACCTGACGTCCGGCACCGGACCAGAACAGCTCCGGCGGCACCGCCGCGGCGCCGGGCGGAACGAACTTCAGCACCTCGGCCACCGCCGCCGCAGCAAACCTCGCCGAGTCATCGGCCGCCCGCGGGTCGTCGGTCGGGACCGCCGACATCAGCTGGTCGGCCAGATCCAGCCACTGGCCGGGATCGATCAGTTCCGACGGTTCGGCTCCGCCGAAGTTCGGGGTGCCGCCCGCGTGCTCCCGCGCCGGCAGCCGGAACAGGTACTCGCGCTCGGCCGCACAGCCCTGACAGGTGCCGTCGTACGCCGAAACCAATTCACCGTCGGCCTGCGCGATCCCGTGCCGCCAATCGACCTCGACCGACCCGCACTGCCCGCACGGCGTCAGATCAAGATAGACGAACGCCTCGTCCCGGGTCCGGGCCGGCGGAAGGACCATGATCGACTCCTCGTCTCCTAGGGCGGCACCAGCGGTCGGTTCCATTATCGGCTCCCTGTCCCGCCGGTCGCCTCGGCCACGCTGTCCCGCAGGCGAACGCCCGCCTGCCGCAGTTTCTCCTCGTCGTCCTCGTCGTCTTCCTCCAGGTCGGTGACCCGGTTCGCGAGGAGGGTCGGCGGTGCCGGGAACCGGGACCACGGGTCGCCGGTCTGCTGGTCGCCGGCCTGCTGGTCGCCGTTGGCAGTCGCGGAGTTGTCCGGACTGGAGTCACCTGGCTGGTTCTGCGCGGCCGGACCGCCCTGACTGCTGCCGGGATGCAGCTCGCCCCGCAACCACGCCTCGAGATCAGCAGCACCCCGCCCGCCCTCCTGGCCTGGTGCGACCGCCGGGCCGGGGGCAACGGCCTCGGGGCCGGGGGTGCTTTCCGGGGACAGGAACTGTTCCAGTTGCCGGTAGTCCGTCTCAAACATCGTCAGGTAGGCGACGCCGCGCGGTGCCTGTTCGAGCTGGGTCTCCTGGCCGAGCCGGACTTCCCCACTGCGGCGGAGCTGCTGCTCGACCAGCGTGACGTCGTAGGCCACGTCGACCCGGACGGTGACCACCCGTCCCTTCTCGAACCGGCTGCGTTCCCGCCGTACGCCGCGACCGTCCGCGGTCTGGTCGGCGAGCTGATCCCCCGCGGTCACCCCGCCGCTCACCTCGGTGCCGGAATCCTCGGCCTTCGCCCCACCATCCACCGGCAGCACGCGGCCCGAGGTCACTGTGTGGGTGACCGTGTGCTGGCTGCGGTTGACCTCGCCGATCTCCACGTCGTCGACCGGGTTCCCGATCAGCTGAGCACCGACCACCGTCGCGCCGACCTTGACCTCGACGATCCGGGACGTGTAGCCCGGCAGGGGCAGCCGCAGGACGGCGACCCCTCCGTCCTGCGCCATTCGGCTGAACGACGCGTTCAGGGTGACCGTCGAGAGCATCACGTCCAGCTCGGCGCGGTGCACCCGCATCCCGGACTGCCCGAGCAGCTCCGTCAGCTGCTCCAGGATCGTGTCGGTCAGCTGCTCGCTGGTGGACCCTTCCACGAAGTACGCGTCCGGTACGCCGCGCTCGTTCAGCGAACCCATCGGCTGCCCCGCGGCCGCCTCGAGCCCGTCGGGCTGCTGCTGCTCGGGCATCATGCGCAGCGGGATGAGCTGGGTGATCTCTCCGTCCAGCGTCGCCGGGGCGAGCGGTGTCAGCGGCGACTCCGTCCGGGTGAGCGTGCGGCCGACCCACGTCCGCGACGGGGTCGCGGTGGCCTGCGACGCCACCTCGAGGGTCAACTTCACGCCGCGCCGCACCCGGTGCTGCCCCTCGAACGTCGCCATCCGTTCCAGGCGGGTCGTCTGCTCCCCGACCGCGGTGGCACTGGAACCGGTCCGATCGGTGCCGACGCTGCCGCTCTGCCCTTCCTGTACGCCGCCGTCGAGGCCGGCCCCGAGTGACCTGCCCTTCGTGACGCCGCGGATCCGTTCGCCGTACAGGTAGCGCTGGACGATGCTGATCGTCTTCTTGGTAACGCCGAGCGAGACCACTTCGTCGGCGAAGGTCGCCCGGATGGTCAGCCTGATCTGCTGCGCGCCGAGCTGTCCAGGTTGCCCGACCGGATAGTCACGGGTGAAACCGCGCCCGCCGAGCATGTCCTCCAACCGTCCCCACCAGCGCTTGCCCGCCAGGTCGGCCGCGAGGGCCTCGGCCAGGACCGGATCGCTCTCCGGGGTGATGCCGAGCTGTTCGGTCATCAGGGCACGGACCCGGTCGAGCAAGGTCACCTCCTGCCCCTGATCGGACAGCGAAGCCTGCTCGACCAGGCTCGACCCGAGGTTCTCCCGGTAGTGCTCCGGGAGGTCGACCTTGCTGAGCGCCTCCACGCGTTCGGCTCGGTCCAGAACCAGGTCCAGCTGCGCTTCCTTGCTCCGCGGCGTCGGCTTGCCGTGCTGCGGCTGCAGCTTCTCCAGCAACACCCGAGACGTATGCGATGCCGACAGCGACGGAGTCGGTTGACCGGCAGCCGTTGCAGCGGCCAACGCGGCCCGGTACTGCCGGACGAGTCCGGTGGCCAGCCTCCGGTCCAGCTCCAGGCTGCCGTTCAGATAACGCTCGACGACATCCGCGACCTGGGCGAGCGGCAGCGTCAGCTCGCCGTCGACGTGGAACTGCAGGACGTCGCGCTCGGCCACCTGGAAGACGACCGTCGCGTCGGCCGGCACCGGCTTTCCATCGGCCGTCACGGTCAGACCGGCCGTCCCGGACAGCAGGTAGTGCCGGCCGACCTCGATGGTCAGACGCTCGACACCGGCGATGGTCTGGTCGGTTCGCGAGGCCGAGGTCGTCATGCCGGACTCACCGGACACCGTGCCGCCCTGGGCTTCGGCGTTCGCGCCGAGGTTGACCGACGTCTGCCCACCGGTGCTCCGCCCGGCGGACAGGCCGTGGCTGGTCAGCGCCAGGTTGATGTCACCGGCCACCGCGTCGGTCACCCCGAGCAGGACGACGTCGCCGATCCGTCCGTTCACGGCGAGGCCACCGCGGGTCGAGACCGGCCCGGCGCCACGGACCACCACGTCGGTGCGATGGGTGCCGCGGGCCCACTCCGGGTGGGCCAGCAGGTTGCGCGGGTCCAGGAACGCGGCCAGGTGGTGCCGCGCCGTCGGGTCCTGTCCGGCCACCGCCTGCAGCACCCGGTTCAGGTCATGGGTGTCGAGGGCAACCAACGTGGCGCGGTCGAGCACCTTGTCGCTGACCGGCCCGGAGATGACCTCGGCCGGAGCCACATCGGTCGACGGCAGCAGATCGGTGTCGACCAGGATCCGTGCCGAGCTTCCCGGAGCGCCGCGATGCAGTACGACGTCCTCGCTGCCGAGCTCGACCACCTCCAGCCGGTGCGGGACCTCGAACGCCGCCACCGGCGAGCGGCTCTCGACCAGCGTGACCTGGTTGAGCGTCCCGCCGGTGAACCAGCCCATCACCCGGCCGAGCGCCTGACGCCCGTACGACACTCCCGACTTGACGGTGACACCGGCCGGACCGTCCTGGCTGTACCCGAGCGGCGACGCCCTCCAGGGCAGGGATTTCGACCAGCCGTCGGTCCGGCTCGCGCTGTCGGATCCGATGTTGAGCGTCACCATCGCTTCGTCGGTCGTGACGCCGACCGCCGACGGCGGCCCGGGGTGGAGATCGATGCGCAGGCTGAGCGTCTGGCCCGGGGTGGTGAGCGTGACCACGATGCCGTTCTGAACGGCGATGTCGTAGCCCGCTTCGAGCCGGTTGACCGACAGCTGCTCGCGCAGCTCCATCAGGTTGAGAAGCTGCGCCCGCGCCAGCTGCGGGTCGTTCGTCATCCGGGCCAGGTCCGGATCGCCCTGGTCGTTCAGCGGCGGCAGGAATCCGCGCTCGGCCAGCGGACCGACCAGGTCCGCGAGCGCCTGTTCGCCACCGGTCACTCGCTGGGCGAGTCCAGGACCCGCGCCGCTCACCCGGCTCCTCCCGCCGGTGAGCCACGCCGGCAACTCGAGTCGCCGGCCCGGGACATCCACCGCGGTCCGAGGTTCACCGTGCAGGAGGGGATCGCCGTTCACCAGCACCCTGTTGCCGTGGTTGTCGTGCACGAACGCGCTCTCGGCGACCGGCAGACCGTGCCGGTAGGCGTCGCTGGTGCGCAACCGCGTCAGCCCCTCGGTGCGACCGGTCACGGTGCCCTGCGACTCGCCGTCCAGGACGAGCGTCACCTTGTGCTCGAACACCATCCGGTAGCCCTGCGTCGGACCGGTGTAACGCTGTACGCCGACGTGGATCCCGACGCCGCCGCCGCTCAACGACTCCGAACGACTGAGCGAACGACCACCGGTCGCCGTCGGACCGAGGTCGACGCCGGTGTCGCCGAGGTCGTTCAGCTCCTGCCCGCCGTACCCGACGGTGGCGTTCACCGTCGTACTGGCCGAGAAGGCCTGCTGACCGCTGGCGTTGCTGAAGCCGACCCGGACACCTTCCTGCCAGTGTGCCGTGGTCGGTCGGCCGACCAGTTCGACCTCCTCGTACCGGACCTCGGTCCTGACCTGCAGATGGCCGACCGGGCGGCCGCCGGCCTGCAGGGGCTGCAGGACCGACCGCTCGGTGCTCTCCGCCAACCGCGACGGCAGATCCTGGGTGATCGCCGCCTGGATCTGCTCGCGGAGCAACGACGCCTCGTCGCCACGGCCGTTCAAATGGTCGGCGAACTCGGCCAGGACCTCGTCCGACAGGCTCTGCAATCCGTCCAGCGAGGCCAGGACGTTGTTGGGCAGCCGGCCGGACGGCTGCTTGCCGTTGGTGAACGTCGTCGTGGGCGCCAGCACGGTGTAGGCGTGCGATATCCAGGCACGCAGGCGGGAGACGTCCTTGCCCTGGCCCCGGTCGACCTCGAGGGCGGCCACGGTCCAGTCCTGATCGCCGGGCCGACGGGCTTCCAGCTGCCAGCTCGCGCGGCCGGCGTACAGCAGAGACTCGCCGCGGTTGTCCTCGACCGAGCCGTCCTGGGCGTACTGCGCGCCGGTCGAGGTGACCGACCGGCCGCGGCCGGAACTCTGCTCGCCTTTGATCGTGACCAGCTGGCCGATCGCGTTCAGCACCGACCCTTCGCCCAACAGCCGCGTCAGGGTGCCGAGGCCGAAGGAGCCGCTGGCCCCAACTCTGCCGTTCTGCGTGATCCCGAACTTGCGCGACGGCTGCCCGAGCAGGCCGACCATCGTCTCCGAGGCCCGGACCGAAGGGTCGAGCGTCTCGATCAGCTCGGAAACACTCAATCGGAACCGCAGTTCCATCGGCCGGGCATGGCCGACCCGCAGGACCGCGCCGTCGCTGGTGACCGCCTGGCCGAACTCGGCGTTGAGGCGATGCTGCAGCGCGCCCGTGGTGAACCGTTGATCGACCTGGTTGGCCGCCAGGACGACGTTCACCCGCTCGGTCAGGGCCGACAGGTGCGGCAGCCAGTCCGTCGGCTGCAGGCTCGTCAACGCGATCAACGGCGGTGCCACCTCGGCCAGCCGTTGTTCGTACGCCGTCAGCTGGTTCACCAGCTCGGATGCGGTCTGCGCGCGCAGCTCCGGGGTCATCGACCGCGCGTCGGCCAGCAACGATTGGTAGCCTTCGGCAACGGTCTCCAGCTGCCGCCGCGCCTGCTGGTACCCCGCGGCCACCTGCTCGTGCCACTGCCGTACCTCATCGTTCTTGGCGGCATCCGTGGCGGCTTGGTGCGCGCGTGCGAACCGGCCGGAGTCGGCAGCCTGCAGGGCCTCGGTAGCCGTCTGCTCGGCCTCGCGGGCCGATTCCGCGGCGTGGTCGGCCGCCTCCTGCTTCGCGGCGATCCGGCGGTCCAGTTCGTCGAGCTGGCGCTGGAGGTCGTGGAACTGTTCGGTCACGTCGGCGACGAAGCCGTCGACCGGATCGGCCTGCGCCGTGTGCGAGGGCGCGGCGTCCCACGGCAGGACGGGGGGCTGGTGACGACGCCCGATCGCCTCGACCAGACCTTCGAGGTCGTTGCGCAGTACGGCGATCTCTTCGTCCGTCGACGCCTCGGCGAGTTGACGGGTCAGCAGCCGGAACTCGTTGAACTGCGCGGCGACACAGGCGTCCTCGGTGTGGGCCGACGGCCGGCGGAGCAGGCGCTGCAGCCGGGTCCGAGGAGCTGCCTGCTCCTGCAACGTGTGGCTGATCTCGTGAATCCAGGCCCGGGTGAGCTGGTCCTCGGCAAGGCTCGACGGCATCCGGACCAGGTGAGGCTTGGTGAAACTCCCGGCGCGGACCCTGGTCGCGGCGACCCGGCCATCGGGGACGTTACTCCGGCTGACCCGGAAGTATCTCGGGCCGTCGGCGGTCTGGACGACGACCACACCGGGGGCCACCACTCCGGGCCGGCCCTGGATCAGTCCACCGAAGTCCGCCTCGATCGCAGCCGTGGCCGCCAGTGCCGCCGTCTCCACCGACGAGTCGTGCGACCCGTCCGGCCGTCCGTCCGCGACGAACCGCGTCCGTTGCACCTCGGGCGCGTGGACGGTCCGCCCCTCCGGATCGGTGCCGCGAGTGGTCGGGCTGGTCGTCGCTTCGGGATCGGCGCCACGGGTGGTCGGGGTGGTCGTCGCTTCCGGATCGGTAGCGCGGGTGGTCGGGGTGGTGCTCGCTTCGGGATCAGCGCCGGGTGAGAGCGGCGAAGGGGCGAGCCGGGTAGCTCGGTCGGCGATGCGCTGGGCGGCTCGGCGACTGGCGCCGACGTCGAGCGGGTTGACCGGCTGAGCAGTGTCAGATTCTGTTGCAGGAGGCAACAGTTTCTCCAGCTGGCTCCGCGCGGCGGCCCGGGCCGTCTCCTGGTCGTTGCCTTCGTCAAGCACTCGGCGGGCCTCGGCACGGACCTCGTCCAGAGCGGCACGGTCCAGCACGACGTCGCGTCCGTTGGCCTGGGTCGCCCGGTAACCACCGTCCTGCAGCGGAATCGCCCCAGGCAGCAGTTCGGCCACGCTCTCGGCCACCGCCCGCGCGGCGGCCTCTTCCATCGCCGCCTGCACCGGATCCGGAGCCGCTGGTTCGACAGACGCTGCCTCGGTGGCCGGCCCCGGTGCGCGGTGGCGACCGCCGGGCAGGTCGGACCGATCGTCCAGGCGCGAACGATCGACGGACGGTTCATCGACCCGGTGACGCCCCTCATTCTCCTGGGCCACCGTCCGATCGGCCGACTCGTCCGCGTGGTGACGCCCAGTGGCCTCGGCCGCGTGATGGCGCCCCTTCGACTCCTCGGTGCGGTGACGGCCCGGGGCGCTGTCGAAGCCGAGCGACGAAAGCAGCTCGGCAAGGGTCGCCGGGCCGTGGACCTCGGTCCCGGCCGGACCGATCACGTTCGGGTCGGTCACCCGGACGGTGAAGCGGAACGGATCGGCGTCCGGCCCCGGCCGGGCTACTCGGTCGACGGTGACTTCCACCCCGTATCCACGCTCGACCAGAGACGCGAGGCCCTGCTCCACTGTGTCGAGCGCGGCGCGATCCACCACGGCCTCCGGTCCGAACAGCGATCGCGCGCCGCTGGCCTGCGCGTGATTGAACTCCAGCAGACCTCGACCGGCCGACTCCGGCCGGTGGTGGCGCCCACCCTCGCCCTGGTTCGGCAGGACCGGAGGAACCGACCGCAGCGGGATCACGACCTGCCCGCCGACCCGGTCCAGGCCACGAGAAACGCTCACCGAGGGCAGCACGAAGCCGTTGGGAACACCGGCCTCCCGCCACAGTCGCGCCACTTCGGCCAGCGCCTGGTCGAATCGTTCCTGCACCAGCGCGCGAGACTCGTCCGTGCCGTGCAGCGCCTGGTGGTCGACGGCGGCGGCCGCGGCCGTCAGCTGCGCGAGAGCCTTCAGCCGCTCCAGCAGCAACGGTTTGCCGGCCGGTTCGGCGACCAGACGTCGTACCGCCTGCTCGGCGCCGAAACGCGCCTGATCGGTCGGCCCACCGACCACCCGCCGGCCGGCCACCGGATCGACGGTGTCGAGCCCGGGGAAGGTCTTTCGTGATCCGTTGCCATCGGCAATCGCTTCGTACAGCTCGATCGCGAACCGCAGCCTGGCGCGGGCGTCGGACAGCAGGCTGCCTCCGACCCCGCGAGCATCCAACCGGTCGAGCTCCGCGGCCAGGTCGTCGATCCGCCGCAGGGCGCCGACGCGCTCCACCCTGGCATCCAGGTCGTAGCTGGACTCCGGCTGCCCAGGGGGCACGTTGTCCAGCTCCGCCCGGCGTACGGCGGCCCGGACGTGATCGGTGTAGCGCGGATCGTTCTCGGCCGGTACCTCGGCGACCGGCCGCTGTCCGGTCAGCTCGCTGACCCGCTGCGCCCTGGCCGCCAACTGCTCGGCCAGATAGCCGGTGACCGCCTGTTGCTCCACCAGCCGCGCCCGGTCCACCGCGTGGTCGGCCAGGATCGACTCGAGCTTGGCCTGCAGGTCGATTTCCGACCGCCGGAACAGGTAGCGAGAGACCGGCGTACCGATGATCGCCGCTGCCGCACCGGCCACGGTCAGGACGACACCGAGGTCCGGGAGGTCGAAGATCAGGTCGAGCCCGATCGCACTGACCGCGCCTCCGAGGGAGGCGGCCGCCACCTGGATCGCGTACGCGGTCCAGTGCGACTGTCCGCTGGGGCGAGGACCATCGAGGCGCGCGGTCGGTGCCGGCAGCCCTCGATCGGCGGCCCGGTCGGCCAGGTCCGGTGACGCTCCGGTGAACGCCTCCAGTTGCGTGGCCAGTTGCCTGAACGCGACCAGTCGAGGCGCCAGAATCTCGGCCAGCGCCGCCGCCTGGGCAGCCTCCTGCTCGGTCCGCGCCCATTGCTTGCGGGAGTCGTTGGCCGCCTCTTCGCGGTTGATGAAGTACTTGTCCCCCAGCGCACCGGTGACCGAGCCGAACAGGGCAGGGCCGACCGCGTTCAGCAGGACCTCCAGCTGCGCGCTCACATGCCGGGCGAGCTCGGTGGGGTCGACGTCCACCGTCTGGTCACCACCACCGACGAACACCCGGCGGGTCGCGGCCGAGACGTTCTCGATGAGCTGCACCGCCAGGGTGATGCTGAACGGCGGAGCACCGGGGATCGTCGGGTTGACCGGGGTCACCCCCACTGGCGGCTGGGCCACCTCGGCGACGGCCGGCAGGTGGCCGGTGCGCACGTCCAACGCGGCCAGGATTCGGTCCAGACGGGTCCTCAGTTCGGTGATCTCGGTGATCAGCTGGTTGGCGAACAGCGCGCTGTCCGACAGCCGGATGCGTTCGGTGGCGTCCACCCGGCGGAGCCTGAACTCGAGCTTCTTCATGTCGACCAGCCGCTCGGCCAGCGACTTGGCCAGCGCCGAGGAGGCGATCACCATCGCCGTCGACAGCGCCGGTACGCCGAACAGCGTGAGTGCTCCGGCGACGGCCGCGGTCGCCAGGGTCGGCGTGGTGTAACGGATCAGGTAGTTGCCCCACTTCGTTGCTCGTGGCACCTTGACCCGCTCGGGCCGGACCGCCGCCGGGCCGTCGAGCAGTCCCTGGAGGCCCGGGTGGTCGAACTCGCGCTGCTTCCGGTCGGCGACGTACGCGGGCTTCTTGCCCGGCTGCTTCTGCGCGTCCAGGTACCGCTCGGACAGGGAACCGACCAGGGCGTTGACGATCGTCGGGACCGCGATCCCGACACCGACCAGAGGATTTCCGGTGAACACCGCCGCCGCGGTCCCGAGGACGACGGCCGACCAGCCCGATCCCAGGACCGCCTTGGCCAGGTAGCGCGATCGGCTGACCCGGTCGTCGGTCAGCGACTGACCACGATCCTCCAGCCGGTCGAGGATCGCGCGCTCGTCCTGGGTGAGCAGGGAACGCAGCAGCTCGGTGTTCGGCTGCTCGTTCGCGACTCCCATGGCCAGGGCGAGTTTGCGGATCTCCTCCTGGATCGCCGCTGTCCGGGCACGGTCGGCTGTGGTCAGTTGCTGCTCGGTGTGTCCCCAGTGGCGGAGTTCGGCGCGGTCGCCGGCGTCTGTGGGTCGCAGTACGGCGTCGATCTCGGGGTTGCTGTCCGGGCGGAACACCTGTGAACCGTCGGCCTCGCCGCGAACGATCGCCGCGGACTCGGCGAGCACCCTGGCCAGGAGCGGGGCGATCTCGTCCTGGGTCAGGCGGTCGGACAGTCGTAGCTCGACGACGGGGACTCTGCCCGGTTGCACGGCGTACTCCAGCTGTACGCCGGGGGTGAGTGGGACGACCCGTTTGACCAGGCGGAAGGTCTCGCCGGTCTGGGTCTTGATCAGGTAGACGTCACTACCTTCGTGCTGCACCGAGGCCAGGTCGGCGAGCAGCGGGGTCGAGTTGTTGAACTGGTTGCCTGCGAGAAGGGCGGCGAGTTCCTGCAGGAGCTTGCTGGACTGGGCACCGACCAGGAGCCAGCCGGGAACGAACCGGTCGTTGCGGTGCGGAGAGCGCTCGACGGGATCGGCGCGATGCTTGCCAAGAGCATCGATCATGTCCAGGACGGACCGTGCCGGGTAGTGAGCCTTTTCGTCGGTGGCTGGGGGCGTCACGGCGACCGCGACCTCCAGGGCCTTCTGGCCGGTGGTCGCGCCGGGCACCGCGCGCAGTCGTACGGTGAGCTCGTGCCCGCTGCGGATCAGTTCCTGCAGCTGCTGCTCGAGTTCCTGGAACTGTTCGGCATCGACGGTGACTCCCGGTGGAATCAGCTCCCGGGCACGATCGCGCGCGAAGGCCCAGTCCAGTCCGATCCGTGCGTACGGCGCGGGGGTGTCCCGGCCGATCCGCGGTGGCGCCTCGGGCGGGTGGATCTCGTGCAGCTCGAGGACCACTTCGTCCGGCTTGCCGGGCTGCCCGTAGCTCCACTCGGCCCGGTTCGGCGACTCGTTCGAGGCGACTCGTCCGATGATGGGCTCGGTGACCGGCGCGGCGGCCGCGACGTACGGCACCGCTCGAGGGGTCAGGCCAGGCTGATCAGTACTGTCCCCGCGACGATCGGTGCGGCGTCCGTCCGGTCGATCAGCAGGGTTACCGTCCTGGCCTCCTGGGGTGTTCCGCCGGAAGAGGGGAATTCCAGACCCAGGACCCGGACCGGCTGGTCCGTCCCCTCGATCCGCAGCGTCGTCCCGCCCTGGATCACGCCCGTCAGCAACCGTCCCGGGGCCAGCACCCCACCCCTGCCCGGGAGGTCGAACGTCGTCTCGACCTCGAACCTGACCACTGTCATGTGCCCTCAGCCTTTCCAGTGCGGGACTCTCGCTCGCGTACGCTTCGGCTTCCAGATCCTTGAGGATCTCGGAGTTCAGGTCGACACCCGCCCGGAGCTGGTCCACGTGGGTCTTCTCGTGAGCCAGTGTCGCCGCCAGCGTCACCCGATCGGTGAAACTCGCCGGACCGAGCCGGATCTGACGCCCGCCGAGCTCGGCCGGCGTACAGGCACACGCGCCTTGGTAGTCCAGGTAGCGCAGCTCGTCCTGCTCGGTCACGATGACGACCTCGACCTCGCTGAGATCGACCCCGGCCGCGGCCGCGACCTCGGCGATGACCTCCTGCGTCAGCGGCAGGCCGTCGCTGGCCTCCAGGGCCTCCTGGTTGGTCCGCGGAGTCTCCCGCGAGAACAACTCCGGCCCCTGCGCGGGCGGAACCACCGGATCGGCGACTGCCTCGGATCCCGGGATCACCGGGCCGGAACTGTCCGACGCGCCGCCCTGCGGCGCGGGACCGTCCGGTGCCGGGCTCTGCGGCGCGGCACTGTCCGAGGCCGGACCCTGCGGCACGGCACTGTCCGGAGCCGGCCCCTGCGGCGCCGAGCTGACCGACGTCGGGCCTTGCGGCGCGGGGCCGTTCGGAGCCGGGGCCTGTGGTGTGGGGGCCTGTGGTGTGGGGCCGTTCGGTGTCGGGGTTGGTGGTGGGGTGGGAGATTCCGGCGTACTGGGTCCTGAGCGGGGGGGTGCCGTGTTGCTCAGGTGGACGGAGTCCACGGCTTGGCCGGGGGTCGGTAGCCGGCGGGCGGTGATGGTGACCTCGTCGCCTGCGGCGAGCTGGGCCAGCCATTCCTGTTCCAGCTTCGTGTAGCCCTCGGCGTCGATTACCAGACCGTGCGGGAACAGGTGAGCCACGCCTCCCGGCCCGAACAGCCGGTGACCGAGTGCGTTCCCGTCGGCGTCCAGCGGCACGCCCTGCTTGACCGCCCAGGCTCTGCCGGCGGCCTGCTTCTCGTCCTTCAGCCGCGGGTCGGTCTCACGGACGACGGCGGTCACCGTGTCGACGACGCCTTCGCTGTCGACCGTACGGGTGATCTCGTTGTCGCCGACCCGATAGTTGCCGGCCTCCTCGTACTCGCGCAGGGCCGCGGCGGCGAGGTGGCCGACGTAGACCTGGCCAGTGGCGTTGACGAAGGTTGCGCCGCTGGTCCAGATGACCTGTTCCTGCCCTGACCTGGTGTCGAGGACGGTGTAGTTGACCGTGAGCCAGTCCGGGCGTGACTTGCCGGGGGCCGGAACGATCTCGACCTCGACCTCGTAGCCTTCGGCGACCCAGGCCGCCCACTCCTGCTCCAGATTCTCGTAGGCGCCCTTGTTGAACTCCGCGTTCTGCGGGAACAGGTTGCGGAAGTCGTCGGTGCGGAAGAACCGCCGGCCCAGGTAGTGACCACCGTTGTCGCCGTCGAGGCCGTAGTCGTCGACGACCTTCCTGGTCTTGCTCCGGCCCTTTCCGCCCCGGCTCCCGTCGGCGAGATCCTCCCGGATGCGCGCGGTCACCCGGTGCAGGCGGCCGTCCTCGCCGACGGCCCAGTGGGCCTCGTTCCGGCCGGCCTCGACGGACAGCGGGCCTTTGAAGCGTCCAGGGCCGTCCGACTCGGCGGGCGCGAACGGAACCGACGAGTCGAACCAGGGGTTGCCATCCGGAGCCGGCTGATCGGACGTGCTGGGTGGGCCGGTCGGAGGCGTCGGCTGATCGGTCGAGGCGCTCGGTGGGCCGGTCGGGGTCTGTGTGCTGCGGGTGTGCAGGGGAGCTTTGGTGGGCGGGGTCACGGAGGGGTTCGGCGTAGGAGCGGCAGCGGCTGCGGGTGCGGCCGCGGCCAGGGCTCCGGCCGCGGTGGGAACGGAGTTGTCGACCTGATCCGTGGTGGTCTCGCCCTGGCCGGCCTCGGGAGCCTGCGGTTGCGCGGGTTGATCCGTCGTGTCCAGGGGCGGGGATTCGGCCAGGTCTTGCTCCGCCGGGCTTGGTGCTGGGGAGTCCTCGTCCGCGGCTGGTCGGTCGGTGCGGCCGGAGTTCGGCTGAGTGCCGGCAGGGTTCTGAGTGCCGGCAGCATTCTGGGCACTGCCAGGGCTCTGGGTACCGGCAGGGCTCTGGGTACCGGCAGGGGCGTGCGATCCGGTCGGTCCTTGGGCGGTGCCGGTGGGCGCTTGGGCGGGGGCGGCCGGCTGGCCTTGCACCGGGGCGCCCTGGGGCGCGGCCGGCGCGCCGTTGGGCGAGACGGTGGTAGAGGTCGGCGCGGTGGTGGAGGTCGGGCCGGTGTGGGTGGTGGACGGGTCGACCGCGGAGGACGACGGTGCATGCGACGGTCCGCCGCCGGAGCCGGCGGCGCCGAGCGGGGGGCGGGCGCCGGACTCGGAGCCGTTGGTGCCGTCAGTGGGGTTCATGCCGCTGTCGCCAGGGGCAGGTTGTTGCCCAGGGCCACTATCAGTCTGCTGGCCGGGTGCTTCCTGCTCGGTTGCTTGCTGCTCGGGTGCTTGCTGCTCGGCGCCCGGCTGCTGGCCTCCGGCTTCCTGCCCGTCCGGCTGCTGGCCCCCCACCTGCTGCTCGACGTCGTTCGGCGACTGCTGGCCGGAAGGCGCCTGCTGCTGACCGGCTCCTGGCTGATTCCCGCCGGCGGTGGAGTTCGTACCTGCTGATGACGGGTTGGAGGGACTGTCGGTCCCTCCCGTCGGCGAAGGGGTACCTGCCGCCGGCTGGCCGGGGCCTCGGGCCAGCGAGTTGTTGCCAGGGTCGCTCTGTGGAGTGGCCGGGGTCGGACCGCCCGGTCCTCCGCCGTTGCCGATCGGGACGGGGGTACCCGCTTGGCCCGCTCCGACCAGCTGGGGATTCGGCAGGGTGAAGCCGTCTCCGCGGAGCATGTTGCCAGTGGCAATACCACCGTTGACGGAGAGAGCCCGTGAAGAGGCGAGCACTCCCGCCAGTGGACCTTGCGTGACGAGCGCGTTGCCGTACTCGCTCCAGGTCGGCAGCCGGCCGTCGGCCAGCGCGTGGACGGTCGTTCCGGCCCAGGGCGAGGTGATGCCGTTCACCACGAAGCCGCTGCTCATCTGCTCGACCGTCCGGGTGAGCCCGGGCGGCGCACCCAACCGGTCGGTGAGCCGCCCGGCCGGGAGCGAGGCCGCGCGGCCGACCGGCCGGAGCAAGGGAGCCGCACCGGCACCCAGTACGCCGGCCCCGCCGCTGAGCCACATCTGATCCCAGTTGTAGCCCTTCTGGTAGCCGCCCGCGATGCTGAGGGTGTCTCCCAGCAGGGAGATTCCCATCTCTTCGACACCCTCGGCCAGCAGTTCCCCGCCGAAGCGCAAGGCATGGGGAACCGTCGTCAGAGCAGGCCGCAGGCCGCCCGCGGCGGTCCGCGCGTAGCCCATCAGCCGCAGCGCCAACTGGCTGGCGAACCGGCCCATCAGCAGCCCCGCACCGGGGAAGAAGGCCAAGGCGGCGAACAGGGCCGCGTTGACGACGAGTTCGGCGATGATGGAGTTCCGCAGCGCGGCGACCTGCCCGGCGAAGGTGCGGCACAGGTTCTCCATGTCGCGGTAGGCCTGCACCATGGTCTGGTAGTCGGCGAGCTTGTCGGCGACGTTGCGGTGGTAGATCTGCCCGACGGAGTCCGGCCAGACCGCGGGCAGTGTGTTGTTGGCCGCTCCGGCCTCGGTGATCATGTCGGTCAGCGCCTGCGCTGCCGAACCCCAGTCGTCGGCCATCTGCCGTACGACGGCCTCGTCGGTCGACGGCCAGATGTTCTCGTCGAGGTACGTCCGCAACCACAGCCACAGCTCGGTGGTCGGCTCCGGGATCGCACCCACGGCTAGGAGTCTCGCTCAGCGCGCGTCGTCACGCCGGTCAGAGATCGCCGACCGCGCGCATCCGCGCCGCGTCGCGTTGGGCGGACTGCACGTACTGGCCGACGATCTCGTTGCCACGGGCACCGAGCCCGCCGACGGCGCCGCCGGTGGCGTCCGACGCCTGCTGAATCGGGTCCTTCGCCGGGTTGTAGGCTTCGCGGAATCCCTTGCTCAGCGTGTCGAAGCCGGTGTTCGCCTCCAGTTCGCCGGTCCGGATCGCGGTGCTGAGCACGGTCCAGCGATTGCCGAAGGCGGTTCCGGCCTGCTGCAGCCGGCGCATCGCCGCGCGGGCCTCCGTGGGCAGCATGTCGATGTCGCCGGCGCCACCGAAGTTGATCGGGCCTTCGCTCATGACAGTCCTCCTCGACGAGCCTTGCGCAGTTCGGCGTCCAGTGGTGCGAAGGCCAGGTCCGACGGCTCACTCAGGCCGCCGGGCAGCAGCGACGACAACTGACCGGCCGCCGTCGCCTGCGCCTCGCCGACTGCCTTGTTGATGACGTCCCGGACGGCCTCGGCCAAGGCCGTGGCATCCACGGTCCGGTAGATCCTCGCGTCGAGGACGAGTTCCCGCACCTCGCCGTACAGGCCGACAGTGGCCTCGATCAGGCCGTCCGGGGACTGTGCCGTCCCCTCGGTGTCGTTGCTGATCGACCGGTACTCCCGCAGCTTGCGGTCGGCCTCCTCCAGCTGGCCGAGCAATGACTGCCCGGCCGTTCGGTCGTCGCGAGACACCATGCCGCCTCCTCGGTCGCTGATCTCCGCCGACTATCCCCGGCCGAGCAGGCCGTGGACGGTGGCTGACCGCTTCCGGCCATCGGCTCCGGGTGACTCGGGCGTTCGAGGACCATCGAAGGGTGAAGAAGAGGTGGCGCGTTCCGGTCCTGCTGATGTCGGCGATCGCCCTGTCGGCCGGCCCGGCGGTCCTGCCCGCCTCGGCGCAACCACCCCGCGGAGCCTGCAACAACCCCGAACCCGGCCGGCCGGCCGAGCGACTGTTGCCCTGGGCCCAGGAAGTGCTGATGCCCCAGCGCGCCTGGCCGTTCAGCACCGGCAGCGGGGTGACCGTCGCCGTGGTGGACTCCGGTGTCGACGCCGACCACCCTCAGCTTCGCCGGTCCGGCAAGGTCCTGCGGGGTCGCGACTTCTACCTGGCCGGATCGCTGCCGGGGAACTACGACTGTGTCTCCCACGGGACCGGAGTGGCCAGCATCATCGCGGCCGACCGGGTCCCCGGCATCGGTTTCCAGGGCGTTGCCCCCGGCGCCCGGATCCTTCCGGTCCGGGTGAGCGATCGGGAGGTCGGACAGACCGGACAGGCCCAGCTGATCGACCCGCAGATTCTTGCCCGCGGCATCCGGTACGCCGTCGACCAGGGCGCGCGGGTGATGAACCTGTCGATGGCGGGCGACCAGGACCAGGCGCCGGTCCGGGCGGCGGTCGCGTACGCCGTCGCGAAGGACGTCGTCGTGGTCGCTGCCGTCGGCAACCGCCAGGGCAACGCGCCCGGCGTCCTGCCCTCCTATCCCGCCCAGTACCCAGGGGTGCTCGGAGTGGGTGCGATCGACAACGGCGGCGCCCGGATGTCGGCCTCGCAGTACGGTCCGTACGTCGACCTGATGGCGCCGGGAGGTTCGGTGCTGGCAGCCACCCGCCGGACGGGTCACGCCTACTCCGACGGCACCAGTTTCGCCGCCCCCTTCGTCGCCGGCAGCGCCGCGCTGGTGAGGGCGGCGTACCCGAAGATGACCGCGCCGCAGGTGATCCAGCGGCTCAAGGCGACCGCTACTCCGGCGCGCGGCGGCGTGGACAGCCTCCAGTACGGCGCCGGCATCGTCGACCCCTACCGTGCGGTGACCGAGGCGATGATCGGTACGGCGGCCCGCGAACTGGCACCGATGCAGGAGGCGCCGCCGGACCACGAGGCACTCGCCGTGGCGGCCTGGTGGCGGACGACCGGTTCCGAGGCGCGCTGGATGACCGGCCTGGCGGCCGGCGGCACCGGCGTGATCGTCGTGGTCAGCGCGCTGCTGATCGCCGGTCACCGCCGGCGCTGGACCGCCGGTCGATCGGACATCGTCCGCCGGCGGCAGGACCCGGAGGCCGAACTGCCTCCCGAGCGGCTGTTCGCTCGCGCCGACTGAGACCACCGAACCCGAGCCGGGCCCGAGGACCAGGAGATTCCCTGTCCCGGGCCCGGCCCCCCCGTTCGGTCCGCTCTCCGGCTGGTCGCACACGGAAAGCCCCGACCGGAACATCCGGCCGAGGCCTTCGCCGTCCGGGGACTACAGGCTGGCTGCGATCCCCCGGCAGGTGGCCAGCGTGCTGGCACCGTCCGCGGAGCACTGGCTCCAGGCGGTGGACTGACGCTGCGAGTGGTCCGCGGCCTCCAGAGTTCCGTTCACCTCCTGATGGGTCACCGAGAAGTGCTGGTCCGACGCGCTGTCCATCCACTCGCTGCTGGCGAGGTTCTGCGCCGCGCGCAGCTCGTCCTCGGCCATCATCGTGCGGTCCGTCGAGATGCCCCGCAGGGCCTGCGACGACATGTCCATGCCGCCGAACTGCTGGTAGATCTCCGGCATCGAGAGACTCCTTCCTGTGTGAGGTTCGCCGGTCAGGCGAGCAGCGCGCCGACGCTGTTCGCCGTCTGGACGTTGTTCGAGATGTTGTTGTCGTACTGCGAGCTGATGTTCGAGACACCGGCGGACCGGTTCTCCACCCGCGCGTGGTGCGGACGGACACCGCCCTGCCAGCCGTCACCGACCGCCGCGGCGGCGGTGTAGCCCGGTCCGCGCCACGAGCCGTTCAGGTCCATCGTGGTCGAGGCCGCCCGGGTCGCGTTACCGGTCAGGTCCTGCCCGTACGCGCCGGTCCGGCTGGCGTGCTGGGCCATGCTCTCGGTGAAACCCTGGATGAAGTCGCTCATCCCCTGCTCCTTCCTGGTGGTGGTAGGTCTACGCCAACGTAGGGAGCACCGGCCCCGCCCCGGTGCCGACGGCACCTTCCTGCCACCGGGGGCCGGCCTCCTGCTGGGCGCGTGATGATCGGAGCGGATCGGATCGAACCGGTGGAGGTTGACGATGGCGACAGTGGTGGTCCGCCGCCCGATGCGGCGCCCGGCGCCCGAACTGCCCGGCGGCGAATTGTTGCTGGAGGCACCACCCGAGGTCCCGGAGCCGGCCGGGCGGCAGTGGGCGCAGATGCTGATGGTGCTGCCGATGGTGGCGATGATGGGCGCGATGATGCTGATGTTCTCCGGCAGCATCGCCAGCAGCCTGCGGTACGTGATCTTCGGGTTGTTCGGCCTGGCGATGATCGGGATGATCGTGCTCTCCGTGTTCTCCCGCGGCAGCGGTGCGGGCAAGGTCGAGATGGGACAGGCCCGGCGGACCTACCTGCGCCATCTGGCCCAGCAGCGGTTGCGCCTCGGCCGCTCGGTCGGTCAGCAGCGCGAGGCCCTGCACTACCTGCATCCCGATCCGGCGTCGCTGTGGGCGGTGGCCGGCAGCTACCGGTTGTGGGAGCGCCGCCGGGACGACGCGGACTTCGGCGTCACCCGGATCGGCATCGGCAAGCAGGGACCGGCGACCACGATCGTCCCGCCGGACACCCAGCCGCTGGAACGGCTCGAGCCGTTGTCGGCCCTGGCTCTGCGCCGGTTCGTTTCGACGTACGCGGCGGTGTCGAACCTGCCGCTGGCGATCGCGGTGACCGGATTCGCGCGGATCTATCTGCCGGGCGACGAGGACCGGTCGCAGTCCATGGCGCGGGCCATGGTCGCGCAGCTGGCCTGCCTGCACGCCCCGGACAACCTGCGGATCGCGATCTGCGCGAGCGCCGACCGCAGGGACGACTGGGACTGGGCCAAGTGGCTGCCGCACGTCCTGCACCCCGAGCGGAACGACGCACTGGGACCGATCCGGTTGATCGCTCCGTCGATCACCGCGCTCGAAGCGATGCTCGACGACCTGCTGACGAACCGCCCCCGGTTCGACCCCGACGCCGCCAGTGCCGTCAGCGGACCGCACCTGGTGGTCGTTCTCGACGGTGGGGACGCGGACGGTTCCGATCATCTGCTGGTGGGCCCCGGGCTGGAAGGCGTGACGGTCGTCGACCTGACCTTCCCGCCGCCGCGCGCGATCGACACCAGCGCCATCAGTCTCGATCTCGAGGCCGACGGCACCCTGCACGCGGAGACGATGGACGGCGCGGAGCGGATCGGACAGGCCGACACCCTGGACCTGGTCACCGCCGAGGGCCTGGCCCGGCAGCTCGCTCCGCTGCGGCTCACCGCCGGTGTGCACGGCGAGCAGCCGCTCAGCGCCGACCTCGGGCTGGCCGAGCTGCTCGAGCTCGGCGACCCGTTCGACTTCGACCCCGAGGACACCTGGCTGCCCCGGCCGAGTCGCGACCGGCTGCGGGTCCGGTTCGGTCTGCGCTCGGACGGGCAGCCGATCGAGCTGGATCTCAAGGAGTCCGCGCAGGAAGGGATGGGGCCGCACGGCCTGCTGATCGGCGCCACCGGTTCGGGCAAGAGCGAGCTGCTGCGCACGCTGGTCCTGGCGCTGGCGATCACCCACCCGCCTCGCTCGCTGAACTTCGCGCTGGTCGACTTCAAGGGCGGTGCGACCTTCACCCGGCTGGACAAGCTGCCGCACACCAGCGCGGTGATCACCAACCTGGCCGAGGAGTTGCACCTGGTCGACCGGATGGCCGACGCCATCAACGGCGAGCTGCTCCGCCGCCAGGAGCTTTTACGGGCCGCAGGCAACTTCTCGTCGCTGCGTGACTACGAGAAGGCCCGGGCCGCGGGAGCGCCGCTGGAGGAAGTCCCCACGCTGCTGGTCATCTGTGACGAGTTCAGCGAGCTGCTCACCGCCCGGCCCGACTTCATCGACATGTTCGTGCAGATCGGCCGGGTCGGCCGTTCGCTCGGCGTGCACCTGCTGCTCGCCAGCCAGCGGCTGGAGGAGGGCCGCCTGCGCGGTCTGGAGACGCATCTGTCGTTCCGGATCGGCCTGCGGACCTTCTCCGACATCGACAGCCGAACGGTGCTCGGCGTGAACGACGCCTTCCACCTGCCGCGGGCACCGGGTCACGGGTTCCTCCGGGTGGGGACCGAGCAGATGGACCGCTTCCGCTCGGCGTACGTGTCCGGTGTTCACCGGCGTCCGGTGCCCGGCGCGCTGCCGTCGATGGGTGACCGGCCCGTCGAACTGCTCGACTACTCCAGCGGTTACGTCGCGCCGGTCGTCGAGGAGGAGCAGGACGAGAAGCAGCCCGACCCGGACGGTGTCTTTGACGAGTCGGTCGGCGAGAGCCTGATGGACGTCCTGGTCGACCGGTTCGAGGGCAAGGGCACGCCGGCGCACCAGATCTGGCTGGCGCCGCTCGACAAGGCGCCCGCGCTCGGCACGGTCCTGCCCACCGGGCCGACGGACTTCCCCATCGGCAGGTTCCAGCCGGGCCGGCTGCAGACCGTCGCCGGCATCGTGGACCGCCCGCTCGAGCAGCGGCGTGACCCGCTGCTGCTCGACCTGTCCGCCGGCGGCGGGCACGTCGCGGTGGCCGGCTCGGTGCAGAGCGGCAAGAGCACCACCCTGGTCACCCTGATCACCGGCCTCGCCCTGACCCACTCACCGCGCGACGTGCAGTTCTACTGCCTCGACTTCGGTGGTGGCGTGCTGACCGGCGTCCGCGACCTGCCGCACGTCGGCTCGGTGGCCGGACGTCAGGACGTCAACGCCGTACGGCGGAGTGTGATCGAGGTGCTCGGCATCGTGGCCGAACGGGAGAAGACGTTCGCCCAGCTCGGCATCGACAGCATGGAGACCTACCGGGAGCGCCGCCGGCAGGGCGAGCTCGCCGATCTTCCGTACGGCGACGTGTTCCTGGTGGTCGACGGGTGGGCGACGATCCGCAACGACTTCGAGGACCTGGAGCAGCTGCTCGCCGACATCGCGACCCGCGGGCTGGCGTACGGCGTGCACCTGATGGTGAGCGTGGCGCGCTGGTTCGACCTGCGGACCAACGTTCGCGACCTGTGCGGCACCAAGCTGGAGCTGCGGATCGGTGACCCCATCGACTCGATGGTGGACCGGCGGGCAGCCGCGCTGGTGCCGGAGCGAGCGCCGGGGCGCGGCATCATGACCGGCCGGCACCAGTTCATCACTGCCGCACCACGGCTGTCCGAGCCGCAGGGCGAGGAGCGCGTGTCGGTCGGCCTGGCCGAACTGGTCCGGACCGTGTCGGAGGCCTGGCCGGGGCAGGCGGCGCCGGAGGTCAGGCTGCTGCCGCCCGACGTACCGTACGAGGCCGGAAACGGAGCGAGCTCGCGGGAGGCCGGGCTGGCGATCGCCGTGGCCGAGCGGAGTCTCCAGCCGGTGCTCCTCGACCCGAACGCCAACCCGACGTTCATCCTGCTCGGCGACACCGGGTCGGGCAAGACCGGGTTCCTGCGCACGCTGTGCCGGCGGATCTCGGAGACCTACACCCCCGCGGAGGCGTGTGTGCTGGTCATCGATCACCGCCGCAGCATGCTCGGGTCGGTCGAGGGCCCCAACTTGCTGGGCTACGGCACCGGCCACCAGGTCACCGAGAACCTGATCCAGCGGCTGGTCCAGATCCTGGAGGAGCGGCTGCCCGGGCCGGACATCACCCCGCAGCAACTCCGGGACCGCTCCTGGTGGCAGGGGCCGGACGTGTTCGTCCTGATCGACGACTACGACATGGTCGCCACCGGCGACGGACACCCGTTGATGCCGTTGCTGCCCTACATCCCGCAGGCCGCCGACATCGGGTTGCGGATCTACGCGGCCCGGCGGACCGGCGGCGCGATGCGCGGCCTGTTCGAACCGGTGCTGGCCAAGATCCGCGCGGTCGGGTCGCCCGGACTGCAGCTGTCCGGCAGCCGCGACGAGGGCATCCTGCTCGGCGGCCTGCGCGCCCAGCCGCTGCCACCCGGCCGGGGCTTCCTGGTCAACCGGCAGGGCGACAGTCAGCTCATCCAGCTGACCCATCCCCCGGCGGACGACCAGGAGCAGTGACGCCGGTTTCGCCGGCACGGTCGCCCGGCCGTGCTACTCACCCCAAGGAGATTCGATGAGCGAAGAAAGAATCCATGTCAAGGACACGGCGGCCTTCAACAGATTCACGACCGGGATGGACGCCACCGCCCAGGCGTTCGGGACCAGCGTGGCCGAGGCGGGAGTCCGGTCCACGTACGAGCCGCCGGCCGGCGGGATGGCCGAAGGCGTCACGTTCCTCGGCAAGGAGCGCCAGGCGCGGGACCATCTCGCGCAGTTCATGACCAAGACCATGGACGGGATGGTCGGCTACCGGAAGGCGGTCGGCGCGATCGGTGAGCAGTACGACGGCACGATCAACCGTCAGGTCGGGATCATGAACCCGCTCCTCGAGGTGAACAACAAGCCGGTTCCCAACAACCCGGTGTTCGGTCCGAGCGGCGTGTAAGGAGGAGTGATGGCGGACTACCTAGCAGCAGTGAACGCGGCCCAGAACCTCGCAACCGTCAAGCCGGCCGTCCAGGAACTGATCCGGACCGCCCTGGCCGAGCGCAGCCTCGCCGGACCGCTGACCACGTCGAAGGACATGTGGAACCAGGCCGGCATCGGGACCATCGACGCCATGGGCAGCATGCGCACCGTCTCCGGTGAACTGCTCGACCAGTGGCTGAGCCCGGCGGACTCGGGTCTGTTCCGGTCGGCGGCCGAACGGTCGGCCACCTCGCTGGCCGACGCCGCGGGCAAGATGGGCGACGGAGGTTCCACCGCGCGTCCGGGTGGAGCCCCGGCGCAGCACGGCGGTGGGGCGAACCCCAGGTCCGCCGGCGGTGTCGCCAGTCAACTGACGCCGGTGATCGAGTACATCGGCAGGGTGGCGCAACAGGCCGACACGGTCAAGCCACAGGTGGACGGCTACTTCACCGAGATCGAGAGCTTCTTGAACGGGGGCGGAGCACTCACCCCCGCGCAGGAGCAGGAAGCGGTCCGGGCCGTCCAGCAGCTGGTCGCCCCCCTCGGGCAGGACATGAACTTGCTGGCGACCATCTACACCACGACCGGCGATCAGATCGTCAACACCGCCGGCAGCATGAAGTGGGACGGGCCGGGAGCCGACAACAGCCTCGGTGGACCCGGCGGCCCGGCCAGTCCGTCTGCCGCTGGGACGCCGGCAGGGCCTGCCGGTGGACCGGGCGGCCCGGCCGGTGGACCAGGTGGTCCCGCCGGCGGTCCTGCTGATGCACCTGCCGGTGGACCGGGTGGCCCCGCTGGCGGACCGGGCGGTCCTGCCGGTGGACCAGGCGGTCCTGCTGGTGGACCAGGTGGCCCTGCCGGTGGACCAGGTGGCCCCGCTGGCGGACCAGGTGGTCCGGCCGGCGGTGGGCCTGGTGGCACCGAGCTCTCCAGGCTGTCGCCTGGAGGGGTGCCGATGCCTCCCGGCGGCGGTCCGGGGCTCCCGACGCCGCCGCTACCGCCCAACGGTGGGCTGCCGTTGCCGCCCAACGGCGGGCTGCCGTTGCCGCCGACCGGGCTGCCTCCCCTCCAGCCGATCGGTTCCGGCACCAACGGTTCGGGCTCGCTGAACAACCGGCCTCCCAGGCCGCCGGGCGGGCCGCTGCCGCCAGTGGGCAAGGGCGGTCTGGGCACCATCGGCACCGGTGGTCTCGGCAGCAGCGGAATCAACGGCACCGGTGGAGGTGGCGGGCTCGGTAACCTTCGCGGCGGTGGTGGCGCCGGTGAGCTCGGGCTCGGCAAGGCCGGAGGCGATGTCCGTGGCGATCAGATGATCCCTCGGGCGGGCGAGCAGTCGGTCGCCCCCAACCAGGCCGGCGCGGGCCGGGCTCCGACGCCGCCGGGCTCCTCGTTCGGTACGGCGGCAGGCGGCGCCGCGGCGGGTGCGGGCGGCGGTACGCCCCCGATGATGCCGCCGATGGCCGGCGGTGGAGCCGGTGCCGGCGGCAACAGTCGTGGTGGCAAACCGGGGACCGGCGCGATCCGGCCGGTGAACCGCAAGCGGAAGGGCCAGGACGACGACACGCCGGGCGTGCCGGTCGGGCTGCGCGGCAAGGCGGGCCGGGAGCTGCCCGGTGCGTTCCCGGTGATGCCGATGAACAACCGGCGGCGTAAGGACGAGCGCGACAAGCCGGTCGACACCATCGAACTCCTCGACGAGGAGCTGTGGAAGGTCCAGGAGGCCGAAGCGGTCGAGACGAAGAAGCGCGTCGGCCGGCTGGCCACCTGAGCCGCACGGCAACCGGCCCGGACATCAACCGATGCCCGGGCCGGTTCCTACTCCCGCACCCATCGCGACTTGATGGGTCGAACAGCGAGCGAGCGCCGTGAAGACTCAGGTGTAGGGGTTGTGCAGGGCCGAACTGGTCACACACTTCACGTTGCCGAGCGCTGCTGTGTAGACGCACACCTTGAGACTCAACGATTTGATTCGCTGGCCGCCGCCCAGGCCGAGCTTGACCGTCGGGAACTGGGTACCGTCCGCGCCGCAGCCGTTGGTGTCCGAGTAGTACGGGGAGATGTTCACCCGGCTTCCGTCGGTGCGGGTCGCGACCACGACGGCCCGCACCGGGCGGTTGTCACCGGGACAGATGTCGCGAACTTTGAGGTACCGCACCGTGACCTTGGACCGACCGGTGAAGTTGAGGTCCGCGCTGGCCTCCCCACCACTGCCGGTGGGGTTCGGGTAGTACACGCGAGCGTAGACCGAGCCGCTGGCAGCCTGTGCCGGACTTGCCACCAACAACCCGCTCAGCACCGCTGCGACTCCTACCAGTGCCCCCAGTGCACGTGCCTTCATTGGTCCTCCGAGAGAGATCTCCCGAGCAGGCTTGCGCCCACCCGCTGAATGTCTCGCGACGGTACGAGTTGTCGCCGAGGTGTCTCTGCCCGTACCGCACCCGTACCCCGAGGTCGCGCGCGCCGTGGCTCCGAGCGCGGCTGTAGCAGCAATCGGCGGATGGCCGGGTCGTGGAGATCAGCGGACCGGGCGGACCGCTGCGGCTGGGTCCAGGCCGCTGCCCTGGGGGATGCGTGCTACCAGCTGGGCGGGGATGCGGACGGGCAGGACGCCCTGGTAGCCGAGAGGCTCCAGCAGGGCCGGGTCGGCCAGCGGGTAGGTGCGGCCGAGGTCGGTGATCACCGAGACGGTACCGGCCGTGGCCTGGTCCGAGGGCATGGCTTCGACGACCGCGGCCGCTCCGGGCTCGACCAGGATGCGGTCGGCCAGAGCGGTCCCGAGTTTGCCGCGCTTGACGGTCACGGCGGCGGCGTCGCGGACCGGCATCGCGGCGTCGATCGACACGGCCGGCACCGTCTCGCCGGGCTGGTAGGTGGCGCAGACCGTTCCCTGTCCGTTGCGTGGGGCAACGAATTCGGGCCGGGACCGGGGAGCTTGTCCCGCGTCGGCGCGGGTGGACGGCGACTCGGCGCGGCTCAGCGAGAGCAGGTCGATCGCGATGGCGCTCGGCGCCTTGCCGCCGTACGCCGCGGTGACCGGCCGGTAGGCGCGCTGGATGTCGTACTGCAGCGCGGTGATCGGCCGGAGCTTGTCCTTCAGCGCCACGTAGTGCTGCTTGGCACCGCTGGCCGTCGTCACCACGAACAGCTGCCCGATCCGGGTCCCACCGCGTTCCTGGACCGCGTACGACGCCTGCCCGGTGCCCGGGATCGCGATCGGCGCGATCGGTTCCCCGTCCGGCAGGCCGGCGACGAAGGCGGACCCGACGCGGGCCCACGGCTCCGAACCGAGCGCCAGGCCGACCGTGGTGGTGTCGGACTTCTGGATCCGGTGCCGGTAGCCCTTCCAGATCAGGTACTGGTCGCGGGTCTCCATCACCTCCACCAGCATCGCGGTGTCCAGCATCGCCTGGTCCCGTGCGGGCCCGGACCCGATCATCAGCACCGACTCGCTGGTCGCCGCACCGCTGGGGTCCAGGGCCGGCTCGGAGCACAGCGTCCAGCCCCCGGTGAGCAGCCGCTTGCGGTCCGGCAACGCGTCCGGAGCGTCCTCGATCCCGATCAGCGGTCCCCGGGGAGCCTTGGCCAGCGAGCGGCGGGAAACCCGGCGGACCTCGCCGTACTTGCCTAGGGCAAGCAAAGCGGAGGTGTAGTTGGTGACGGGATGCAGATGCCCGTCGACGTAGACGAACCGGGTCCCGGTCTCCTTCTCCACGACGACCACGTCGCCCTTGGCGTAGGCCTTGCTGCCACCGGGCGACACCATGCCGTAGACCCCGGCCACCACCAGCGCAAGGACCAGGATCGCGGCACTGCCGAAGGCCGCGGCGAGCGGTCGCTTGAACGGCGGCTGCTCGGGGTCGGTCTCCCGGGTGACCAGGGCCGACACCATCCGCTGGACGGAGAACTGGTGGGACTGGAGCTGGTCCTTCCTGGTCGCCATCTCAGCCTCCCCAGCCCCGGACCACGCCGTACAGGCCGAGCACCGCCGCGGCGACCGGGACGAGCGCCAGGATCACCAGGAGCTCGGCGATCTCCGCGTAGCGGCTCAGGTACGGGCTCGGCCGGTGGTTGCTGTAGCGCAGTCCGAAGAAGATCGCCAGCACCGCCAGCACCAGGACGGCGGGCATGACCACGGCGACCGGGTCGGTGAGGCGGCGGGTCAACGGGCCCAGGATCAGGCCGGCAGCGCCGATCACGCCCGGGACCAGCATCAGCAGCCGTTGTTTCACGACCGGGTACAACCGGGTCCGCAGGAACGCCCCGGCGCTGAGCAGGCAGGCGAGGATCGTCGCGGACCGGGTGTCGGCCATCACCAGCAGCACTTCGCAGATCGACAGCACGACCATCAGGCCGACCAGCATTCCGGTCAGCAGGCCGTCGGCCCGGACCACCGCGCCGTACACCTGCTTGCGCGGCGGCAGCGGGTCGTCGCGAACCAGATCCGCGGTGGTGCGCGGCAGGATGGGCATCGGTAACCGGCCGAGCCGTAGTCCGAGCGACCCGAGCAACGGAGAGAACCCCAGCAGGACGGCTCCCACGATGGCCGCGACGTCAGGACCGTCCAGGCTGTCGGAGGTGCCGATCCACCCACCGAGGACTCCCAGTACACCGACACTGACTGCACCGACGAACAGCACCGCGCCGTCCACGACACCGAGGTAGCAGGCCGCACCCGCGAGCATCAACGTGGCGCTGCCGGCCAGCAGCTGCGGGGCTCCGATCGCCGGCCAACCGGCCGCGCCGGCCAGCAGCAGAGCCCCACCCACTGCCGCGCAGGGCAGTCCGATGCCGCCGACCATCGCGCCGGCTCCGGAATCGCCGACCACCCGGGCCAGGACGACGGCGCCGCCGACGACCAGCAGGGCGGTGATCAGCAACCAGCCCGCCGGCTCCTGCCAGGGTGACCCGAGCCGCAGGATCGCAACCATGACGATCAGCAGTGCGGTGGCCGCGCAGACCAGCCCGGCGATCCTCGTGTGCCAGGGCGACCAGACGGCGCCGAGCCGGCCGGAGCCGGAGGCGACCGCGTCGACCAGGTCGTCGTACTCGAGCTCCGGCCACTCCAGCCGGCGGGGCACCAGGTGCAGGATCTCGCCGTCACGGATCCGGTGCGAACCGAGGCTGCGGCCGAGGGTGAGCTCAGTGCCGTCGGCGCGGCGCAGCACCCAGCCGCCTCCCGGCGCCCCTTCGTCGGCGAGGTGCTCGCCGGCCTTGGACAGGACACCGGGCAGCACCTCGGCCACCGACGACTGCTCGGGCAGCGCGAGATCGAGCCGGCGCTGCGGGGCGGCGATGGTGATGCGGAGAAGTCCGGTGATGTTCATGGCAACCTTCCGTGGTCCGCTTCGCTTCCACTGCACACTGTCGGCGTACGGCGGCCGCGGCGGGCGCTGCTGACCTCTTGCGGCCACTCCCTCCGGGCAGCGGGCCCGGCTGGCTACGGTCAGTCGAACCAGCCGATGCAGGAGGAGGACGCCCGTGGAGCCGTTGCTGATGCCCGTCGGGCACGACGTAGGTGTGCTCCACGACGCCGGGGGCGGCCGGCGCCAGCAGATCCGTGCGGGGACGAACCTGGTCGAGCTGTCCGATCCCGAGTACGTCGTCTGGCTGCTGGCCCACGGCACCGGTGGCGAGGACCGCCCGAGCCGCTCGTCGGTCGCCGCCGGCGCTGAGCGGCTGGAGCTGAGCGCTGCCGACGCGACCGCGGTCGCCGATCAGCTGGTCTCGGTCGGCCTGCTCGCCGAGGTGGACCCCGAGGCCGGGCCTGCCGTCGACTTCGCCCAGCGGCACCAATTGGTACCGCTGCTGATGGGACTCGGTCCGGACCAGGAGCAGAGCAGTCTGCAGACCATCGGCCTGCTCGGGCAGCCGATCGCCCAGGTGTCCGGTGCCGTCTACGACGTGTGGTCGTGGGCGCACCTGACACCGCATCTGTGGATCGCCTGCCAGGACGCAGCCGAGGTGGCCCGCCGGGTCGGGGTGACGGCGCCGGAGGAGACCGAGGCGCGCGAGGTGCTCACCGGGATCCTCCGGTCGGTGCACGGACTGCTGTGCGTTCGCGCGGCGTACCTCGACCGGAGAGGCGTGGCCTGATGAGTACGACGATCTTCCCGGTCGGCCACTACACCGGACTGCGCGCGGCCGCGGACGGACCACCGCAGCACTCGGTCCGGATCGGCTGGCAGCAGCACCGGCTGGAGGAGGACGTATTCGGTACGTGGGTGCTCGCCCACGGTCTGCGGGAGACCGGCAGGGACAAGTGGACCGAGGCCGACGTGCTGGGCCAGGCGGAGCAGGCCGGGATCGCCGGCGCGGCGGGCCACCTCCAGCAGCTGGCCGGTCTGGGACTGGCCGCGAGCCCGGACGACGGCGAGCAGTTCGCGCGAGGCCACCGGCTGGGGATCATGTTCGTCGGTCTGGGGAACAGTCCGGAGCGGCCGGACGAGTTCGCGGTGGGCCTGCCCGGACTGGGCACCGCGGCGGTGCTCGACACCCGCAGCTACGAGCTGTGGCAGTGGGGATCGATCGCGCCGACGCTGTGGGACGCCGGCGAGCTGCTGTCGGCGCCCGAGGTGCTCGGAGACCTGCGGTACCTGCTGGCGAACGGCTGTGCCTACCTGGATGTCGCTGCGGCGACCTGAGGCAGGTGCGAGGATGACTGTGATGGCCGAGATCCCGCTGGAAGCACTGGTGCCGCGGGCGAGCGGTCCGGTGGCCGGTGTGTTCCTGCTCGCCCCGGCCGTCGCCGGTGGCCGGACGATGGTGCTGAAGGTCTACCCGCAGCCGCTCGACCGGCGGACCTACAACGCCGTCGAGGTCGAGCAGGCGAAGCTGGCCGGCCTGCGGTCGTCGCGGTCGATCGTGCTGGTGCAGGGGCTCGACGACCTGCCGGACGGGCGGACCGGGCTGCGGATGGAGTTCTGCCCGCAGGGCCTGCGTGAGCTGGTCGCCGGTGGGCCGCTGCCGATCGGCGATGTGGTCGTCCTGGGGCAGATCCTCGCGTCGGTGCTGGCCGAGGCGCACGACATCGGGCTCGTGCACGGCGGCGTCACGCCCAGCAACGTGCTGGAGCGGGCCAGCGGGCAGCCCGCGCTGAGCGACTTCGGGCTGGCACTGCGGCTGCGGTTCCCGCGCGACCTGATGGGCGACGCGGCGTACACGGCACCCGAGGTGCTGCGGGACGGCGAGCTGTCCGAGCAGGCGGACGTGTACGGCCTCGGTGCGACGCTCTACCTCGCGCTGGCCGGGCACTCGCCTTTCCCTGTGCGGCCCGGTGAGACACCGGACGACGTCGTTCTGCGGGTGCTGCGTGAACCCGTACCTGCTGTGTCGGGCCGCGACGTGCCGCCCGGGCTGACCGCGTTGCTGGACCGGATGATGGCCAAGGAGCCGGACGACCGGCCGACCGCGGCGGAGGCGGTCCACGAGTTCGAGGTCCTGCTGCTGAACCCGCAGGAGCCTGGTGCGGACGACCTGGACTTCGACGACTTCCGGGACGAGCTGGCGTCCGCGCGCGTCGCGGAGGTCCCGCAGGTCGCGGCCGTCGCACAGGCCCGGCCTCCCAAACCTGAACGGAACAAGGGCTGGCGGCCCTCCAAGGGCTTGCTGATCGGTGCGGGCGTTGCTGCCTCACTGGCCGCCGTACTGGTCGTCATGCTGCTGCCGAAGGACGACCCGCAGAGCACGCCGCCTCCGGTGGTGACCCGGACGCAGTCGGCGCCCCCGGTGACGCCGTCGGTGACCCCCGCTGTCCGGCTGGAGCTCAAGCCACCCAAGGACAACGGCACCTCGGTCGAGCTGCAGTGGACGAGCTCCAAGCCGCTCACCTACGCGCTGAACATGGCCGAGCAGGGCGGCAAGGACGCCCAGACCACCTACCGTGGCACCGGCACCTCGATGACCGTGCGCGTGAGCCCCGGACTGCTGTACTGCTTCGAGGTCCAGGGCACCGACGGTACGGCGATCTACATCAGCGATCCGCAGCCACTACGCGGCGCAACCTGTCGCCGCCGCTGAGCCGGAACAGGCTCCGCAGCTCGAGGGCCGCCTGCAGACGGTCTGCCAACGGCCGGGACCGCAGTCCACGCCGTACCTCCCGTACGCCGGCCCAGGCCTCCCGGCTGACCTCCGGTCCGACCTGACCACCGGACCACAGCGCCTGGTCGACGCTGTTCGCGACGACAGCCAGTCCGGCCGAGGCGCGCTCGTCGGCGACGTCCTCAGCGGCCAGCGCCAGGTCCCGCACGGTCATGCCCGAGGTCACCGCCACCCCGTGCGCGCGCAGCCGGTCACGGGCCTCGGCCCACGCACCGACCACGGCAGCGTTGCCCGGTCGGCGCTTGCGGCGTACGGCTCGCAGTGTCTTCAGCAGCGGTACACCGAGCAGCCAAAGCAGCAGCAGAGCGCCCGAGCCGATGAAGATCCCGAGCGCCGGTACGTCGGGCCGGGGCCAGCCGGCACTCTTGTGAGACGACTCCGAAGGCGGTGCGACCTCCGGGTCCTGGATCTCGTTCACCGGCGGCACCTCCCGGCGCGCCTGGTCAGTCACGTCGGTGTCACTGCCCGGTACGACGGACTTACCGGACGCGGCCTGACCGGACGGGTCCAGCGGCCACCAGCCGACGCCGTCCACAGCCACCTCGGGCCAGGCCAGCGCGTCGCCGTTGTGGACCGTGTACCAGCCGTCCGCGTCGGCGGTCGTTGGAGCGCGGAAGCCGACCACCAGCCGGGCAGGGATGCCGTTCACCCGCGCCAGCGCGACGTACCCGGCGGCGAACTGCTCGCTGGTCCCCGGCTCGTCGTCGAGCAGGAACCGGCGCAGCTGCGGCCAGCTGTGCCCGGTCGGCAGCGGGTCGGTCGACGCGAGCTTGTACCGCTTGCGCATGTAGCTCTCCAGCGCGAGCGCGGTCGCGAAGGTCGCGCGCCGGCCGGCCAGCGCGTCGGTGGCCAGCGCGGCGACCTCGTTCGGCACAGCGCCCAGGTCGCCCAGCCCGCCAGGAGCATCGGCGTCGATGCCCGAGGCCAGCAGGAGCTTGGCGTCCACCTTCGGCTTCGCCCAGGTCAGCTCGTAGCGGTCCGGCATCTCGCCGGTCAGCAGCGTGCCACCGATCGGCTCGATCTGCGGCTCGATCACGCCGCGCAAGGACGACGGCAGCAGCTGACCGGGCAGCCAGGGCCCGCGCAGCTCCTTCACCTCGACCTCGGCGTGCTGCGGCTCGGTCTGCACCCGCACCTCGGGTCCAGGGGGCAGCTCGGACCCCAGCCGCAGGATGGGGTGGTCGGTGGTCCAGTTGGCGCCGTCGAAGGAGTTCAGCACAACCTGTCGCCACCGCCCGACCGGACTGGGCGCCTGGTAGCGAAACACGACGGTGTCCTTGCTCCGTCGGTCGAGTCGCCCGGCCAGCTCGTCCAGCGGGCTCGCCTGCCGGGTCGCGGGAGCCGCAACGCTCTGCGCCTGCTGCAGCGTGTACGGCGTCCGCTCGAATGGGTCAGCAGCGCCAACGGCCAGCGCGCCGACCACTGCCAGCACGGTGACGATGGCGCCGGTGATCAGCGGCGTCACGGATCGCTGAGGCTTGCGCGCCGCATCCGGGACGAGTAGAGCGGCAATGACAGCGCCGAACGCCAGAGCCACCAGGACGGCGGCGAATCCGCTCAGCGCGATGTAGGCCTGGGCGATGCCGGCCACGGCGAGACCGGGGAGCACCCCGACCAGCGGCGGCGTACGGTCCAGCAGCTCGACGACGAGCAGTGCGGCGAGCAGCACGAGCAGCGGGATGAACACCACCAGGTCCGGGTCCGGCCGGGCGGGCCAGGTCGACTCCAGCGTCAGCTGCCAGGCCGTGAGCCCGCGGCCGAGCGCGCGGATGGTCTCGGCGGTCGGCAGCCCTGCGAGCGTCGTACTGCGGAGCACTGTCTCGATGGTGGCGAGCAGACCGGCTACGAGGACCAGGAGAGGGCGCCAGGTCAGCAGGGTCGGCCGGTAGCGGCACAGCTCGGTGACTGCGTAGACGGCCAAGCAGACAACGAGAACTGGCAGGAGCAGGGAGGTCAGTCCGAAGACCGGGCCGAAGCACAGGCCTCCGACGGCGACGGCCGCCAGCGCAGCGGCTGTCCTGCGACGCGTGCTCACCCGATCACCCCACTCCACTGGGTCAGGGCCTCGCCCGCGTCGGCCGCGAGGATCACTCGGGCGCCATGGATCGGCGCGACGCCGTGCGCCGGGCCGAGGCCCAGCACGGTCACCGAGCCGTAGCGGACCAGCAGCGGCGCCAGGTCGCTCGCCGTACCGTGGGCGCCGGTCACCACGACGATGGCGCCGCCACTCGACGCTCCGGTGGTCAGGGACCGCGGCAGGAGACCTGCGCGCTCGTCACTCTGCTGGACCATGCACAGCTCGTCCAGGAACTGCCGGGAAGCCAGTGCTCCACCAGGTGCGGCCAGGTCGGTTCCGGCCGAGGTGAGCAGCCGGCAGCGGTGGCCGGCCATCGAGGCCGCGAACAGGATCGACGCGGCGACCTCGACCGCTTCCTCGAAGGTTGCCTCAGGCAAAGGTTCGGTGCGGGTGTCGAGCAGGACGGTCAGGCGGGGCTGGTCGGGGTCGACGTAGTCGCGGACCATCAGTTGACCGGTCCGCGCGCTCGCCTTCCAGTGCAGGTGCCGGACCTCGTCGCCGACGACGTACGGGCGGACGTCGCGCAGGTCCGCGGAGCCGCGCAGCGAGTCGTCGGCGGTCCGGCCGATGTGGTGGTGCCTCGGCCGCCCGGCCACGACCGTGCGGGTCGGGTGGCGCTTCGGGTGCACCCAGAGCACGGCGGTCTCGCCCGTGGCCTGGCGGTTGCGGGCCAGGCCGAGCGGGTCGGTGCGTTCCAGGGTCAGCGGGCCGACCTGGATCCGGCCGCGTCGCGAGGTCGGCAGCTCGTACCTGTACGTCGCCTCGCTGTCCGGCCCGAGTCGCCGGATCGGCACCTGGCGGCGCTCCGGCCCGGCCGAGTCGTGCGCCGCGAACGACGGCTGCCAGCGCGTTCCGGCGTTCCGCACCCGGAGCGTGGCCAGCGCCGGCCGGCCGCGCTCGACGCGGTCGGGCGAGAGGTCGCGGTGCACGGACACCTGCGGGCGTCGTACGGTCAGAATGGTTGCCGCCAGCAACGCGCCGAGGCCGATGCCGCCGAGCGCGCGGAAGAAGGTGTAGCCGGCCAGCTCCCCCAGCCCGTAGGCCAGCAGGGAGGAGACCAGCACGGCGACACCACGCCCGGTCGGACGCATCAGCCGCTCCAGGTGATGGTGTTGGACTTGAGCGTCGCACCGTCGTGGGACGCGGAGACGTAGACGTCCGCGCCGACGTCGTCGTGGTAGAACTTGTTGACGGTGATGGTGCCATCGGCCCCCACCGTCAGCGGGTCACCACCATCGTGCAGGTCATCGTAGTTGGTGGTGTGACCGTTGAAGAGGTAGGTCGCCCCAGGCTCCAGGTTGCGGGCCACGATGTGGATGTAGTGGCAGTACTGCGGTCTGCAGTTGCCGTCCGGGTTCTCCGTGTACGCAGGGCCCTGGCTGATCGTGATCGCTCCAGCGGGTGAGCCCGCCGTCGCCGTGACGGTCGCCGGGGCACCGACCACCGTGCCGCGACCCGGAACGCTGGTCACCGCCCGGACCTGGAAGGTGTAGCGCTTGCCGTTGCTCAGACCGGTCCAGCGGTAGCTGGTCGTCGTCGAGCTCTCCGGGTCGCCGTTCAAGGTGATGCCGTAGCCGGTCAGCGAGCCGCCGTTGAGGTTCGGGCGCCGCCAGGTCAGCGTGATCGCTCCGGAGGACCCGGTCGCGCGCAGGGCGACCGGCGGGTCGGCCGGGCCGCCGAGGGTGATCCCGGCGGCGGAGACGCCCGGGCCGCTGCCGACGCGGTTCCTGGCGCGGACGGTGAACGTGTACGACTGCCCGTTGGTCAGACCGGGGACCACCAGCCGGCGTGCGGACGCCGTCGCGGTCCGGCTGCCGCCTGCCCACGACACGACGTACGCCGTGACCGGTGCGCCGTTGGCGGCGGCCGCACCCCAGGTGACCGTCGCCGTACCGTCTCCTGCTGACGCTGCGACATTGCCGGGGGCACCTGGCTTGCCGGCCCTCACCGTCGGCCTCGGCGGCGGCGGGGTCGGCTTGCGGGTCACGGGAGGCTCCGGCGGCTGCGGGGGCTCGGGCTTGCGCGTGATGGGCGGCACGACCGGCCGCTTGGTGTTCACAGGTGGCACCGGACGCCGGGAGCTCGGCTGGACCGGCGGCGGCGCGACCGGCTTCTCGACAGTCTTCGGCGGGACCTGCGGCCGGACCGGCGGCAGGCTCGGCGTGTCCGGGGTCGGTTTCGGCTGCTGGCCCTTGCGCTTGACCGGTCCGGAGGTCTCCACCTCGGTGACGTCGCCGTTGTTGTCGACGACCAGGACGTGCTCACCGGCCAGGCTGTCGACGTACAGGCGGGAGTCGTCGCCACGGATCAGGCCGGGCCGCTCGCCCGCCTTCACCTTGGCCAGCTTCGATGGCGCCGGGATCGGCCGCCGCCGCTCCTGCCCGCCACGACTGTCCAGCGTGACCAGGCTCTGGTCGGCGGAGTCCACCAGCGCCAGCGTCTCGCCCGACGACGCGATCTGGTCGTACCGGCCCGGCTTGAGCTGCTTCACCACCGGCTCAGCAGCCGGTCGGCCACTGGTCAGCTCGGCGGTGTCGACCAGCTGCAGCGTGTTCTTGGTGACGATCGCGATCCGTCCGTCGACGTCGTTGGACGCGACGATCGAGCTCTGGCCCAGGTCGAGCCTGGCCAGCGAGACCGCGCGGCCGAGGCCGTCGTTGCTGACCATCTGCATCTGCCGTGCGGTCGTGTCGACGAAGACCGGCTGCTTCCCGACCAGCGTCAGCGCGCCGCTGTGCCCGGCCGGGATCCTCGCCGTACAAGCGATCCGGGCGCTGGAGACCGGCAGTTGGCAGAGCTGGCCCGTGTTCCAGCGGTGCAGCCAGACCGTGCCCTCCGGCGTGACGACCGGCTGGCCGACCGGGCCCTCCGTCGAGACCACCTTCGGGTTCTCGCCGAACCGCTGAACCTGTCCGGCCTGCCGGTACACCGCGTACGCCGAACCAGCCGCCGTCAGCGTCACCGGCCGCTCCAGCGCCGGCGCCGGGATCGGGTCGGCGACCCGCAGGTCGGACTTGCCGAAGCCGATGATCGACCCGTCCGCCAGGACGTAGCCGTCCTTGTCCGTCTCGACCACCTGGGCACCCGGCGCGGCCCCGGGGACCTTCACCTCGGCCTCGACGCTCTTCGTGCCACCGTCGATCTTGAACACCTTGCCGAGCGTGCTGTTGTAGACCAGGTGACCGGACTGGGTGAAGCGCATCCCGCTCAGGTCCGCGCCGGCACCGGTGACGGCGATCGTCGTGACGGCCATGCAGCCCGCCACGACAGCGGCGAGCGCCATCCGTGCTCGCACCTCCGGGCGGACTTTGCGCATGCTTGTTCTCCCCGTTCGACTCTGCTCGGACTGCCTAGACCGCGCCGACGCTCGCGGTCGGTGCGGGAGTGGCGGCCAGCACCTCGTCGACCACCGAGGACGGCGGCCGCTGGCTGAGCTCCGCGTCCGGTGTGAGGACCAGGCGGTGGGCCAGCACCGGCTGGGCGACCTGCTTCACGTCGTCCGGCGTGGTGAAGGCCCGGCCGTCGGTGGCCGCGTAGGCGCGGGCCGCGCGAACCAGGGCGATGCTGCCCCGCGGGCTGGCGCCGTACCGTACGGCGGTGTGCTCGCGGGTCGCGGCGACGAGCTTCACGGCGTACGAGGTGATCGCCGGGTCGACGTGCACCGACCGGACGGCCGCGATCGCGTTGCGCAGGGCCGGTACGTCGATCACCGGGCTGAGCGAGTCCGGGCCGATCCGGCCGGTGTCGCCGAGCACGATCCGGACCTCGGCGTCGTGGTCGGGGTACCCGATCTCGATCCGCATCAGGAACCGGTCCAGCTGCGCCTCGGGCAGCCGGTAGGTGCCCTCCATCTCGATCGGGTTCTGGGTGCCGATCACCAGGAAGGGGTCCGGGACGGCGCGGGTGACCGAGTCGACGGTGACCCGGCGCTCGGCCATCACCTCGAGCAGCGCGGACTGCGTCTTCGGCGTCCCGCGGTTGATCTCGTCGGCGACCACCACGTTGGCGAAGATGCCGCCGGGGTGGAACTCGAAGCTCTCGTTGCCCTGGTGGTAGATCATCACGCCGGTGATGTCACCGGGCAGCAGGTCGGGGGTGAACTGGATCCGGTTCCAGGTGGCGTCGATGCTGCGGGCGATGCAGCGGGCCAGCGTGGTCTTGCCGAGCCCGGGCACGTCCTCGATCAGCAGGTGACCCTCGGCGAACAGGGCGGTCAGCGCCAGCCGGACCACCTCGGGCTTGCCGTGCATCACCCGTTGCAGGTTGTCCGCGACCAGCCGGTAGGCCTCACCGGGCGGAATCGTCGCACTCATCAGCTACTCCACTTGAACTTGTTGGACGTGACGTCTTCTTCGCCGGGCGCGGTCGCCACCACCCAGACCTGCTGGCCGGGCGCGTCGGTGGCGAACCGGTCGTCGATGGTGATCCCGCCGTTGCTGTTGGTCCGCAAGGTCGCGCCGGGGTTGGACGGCTGCCACCGCGTCGTGAACGGCTGGAAGAAGTAGTCGGTGTTCGGCTCCAGCCCGGTGCCCTTGACCAGGATGAAGGCACAGCCCGGCGCGTCGCAGGCCCGCTCGCCGCCGCCGTGGGTGGTGCTCGCCCCACGGGACGCCGTCAGCCTCCCCTGCGTGCTGCTGCCGCCACCGCCGACGACCAGCGTGCTGACCGCCTGCTTGCCGAGCACGAAGTTGCCTTGGGCATTGGTCGTCGTGGCGCGCACGGTGACCCGGTACTGCTGCCCGCTCGACAACCCGGAGATGGTCGCCCTGGTCAACGTGGTGGAGTCGCCCTTGGCTGTGCCGCCCTCGGTCCCCGTCGGGTTGGCCGCGATGTCGTAGCCCTGCAAGGTGTTGCCCTTCAGGTCCGGCCGGGTCCAGCTCAGCGTGACGCTGCTGCCGGACGTGCTGACCCGGAAGTTGCCAGGGGCATCCGGCACTCCACCGGACGGCACCAACCGCGCCGTACTGCTACCTGGTCCCGTGCCGACGCTGTTGATCGCGCGGACGGTGAACGTGTAGCCGGTGCCGTTGGTCAGGCCGGTCACGTTACGGCTGCGGGCCGTCGCGCCGAGCCGGACGCTGCCGCCGTTCCAGCTGAGGGTGTACGCCGTGATGGCGGCGCCGTTGGTGGCGGCTGCCTCCCAGCTCACCTGGACCGACCCGTTGCCGGCCTTGCCGGAGACGCTGCGCGGAGCACCGGGCCGGCTCGCCTGCACCGGTGGTTTCGCCGGCGGCTTCACCGGCGTGGTCGGCTTCTCGGGCGGCGGCTTCGGGCGGTCCGTGGTGGGCGGGTCGGTGGGTTCGTCCGGCTGGTCGGGCTGGTCGGGCTTGTCGTCGCCGGGCCGGGTGGGCCTGCCGGTCGGCCGGTTCGTCGGCCTGGGGTCCCCGGTCTCGGGCGGCTGGGGCGGTCGCGTCGTGGTCGGCGGCGGCTGGACCGGCCGGTCCGGCGTACTGGGCTTGACGCTCGGCTTGACCGGCTGCTGGGTCTTGCGCTGGTCCGGCCGGGCCGCGTTGGTGTCGACCGCGGTCACGTCGCCGGTGTCCTCGACGACCATCACCTGCTCGCCCGACCGGCTGGCGACGTACAGGCGCGAGTCGCCGCCGCGGTACAGGCCGGTCCTGTCCTCGGGACCGGCCTTGGAGCCCTTGGACGGCGCGGGGATCTTCCGGGCCGCCCGCTCCGCGCCGTTGCGGTCCAGGGTGACCAGGGTGTCGGTGCTCTCGTCGATCAGCGCGAGACTGTTGCCGGAGGAAACGATCCGCTCGTACTTGCCCTTGCGCAGCTGCTTGTGGACCGGCGGGGCGTCGGCCTTGCCGGTGGTCAGGGCGGTCGCGTCGACCAGGTGCAGCAGGCTCTTGTGCGGGTCGACGATCGCCAGCCGGCCGGTCACGTCGTTGGGCGCGACGATGGCGTCCCGGGGCAGGTCGTCGATCGGCAGCACCACCTTGCGGCCAAGGCCTCCGTCGTCCACGGCGTACAGCTCACGGCCGGTGGTGTCCACGAAGACGACCTGGTTCGCTCCGACGACCGCCAGCGATCCGGTGTGGCCGCTGGGCAGCTCTGCCGGGCAGGCCAGGCGGTCCGCGTCCAGCGGCAGCAGGCAGAGCCGGCCGCTGTCGGGCCGGTGCACCCAGACCGTGCCGTCCGAGGTGACCACCGGCGGGCCGAGCGGTACTCCGACCTTGGCGGTCGCCGCCTTCTCGCCGAAGCGCACAATCTGGCCGCTCTGGCGGTAGACCGCGAAGGCGGCCCCGCCGGCCTCCAGCACGACCGGCAGCTCGTCGACCGGTGCCGGCAGCGGGTTCGCGACGTCCAGGTCCGACTTGCCGAACGGGTAGGTGCGGCCACGCGACAGCACGTAGCCGTTCTGGTCGGACTCGACCACCTGCGTGCCCGGTCCGGCGCCCGGCAGCGGGATCTCCTGGTCGACGTTCTTGGTGGCGCCGTTGACGTGGAAGATCTTGCCGACCGTGGAGTTGTAGATGTACCGGCCGGGCTGGCTGAACTTCATCCCCGGCGACGCGTTGCCGGCCCCGGCGACGGCCACTCCGGTCACCGCGACGCAGCCCGCCACCACCGCGGCCAGCGCGGCGCGGGACCGGCGATTCTCGCGTGGTGACGGCGTACGGCGACCCTGACGGGACCTTCGCGTGACCGTCCGCAACAACTCGGTGACAGACCTCACAGCGACGAGACTAGGTCATCGCCGGTACAGCCCTTGTCCAGATTCGATCCAGACTGAAACATCAGCGCTCCGCCACCGGCAGCCGGAACTCGAAGATCGCGCCGCCCTCGTCGCCGTTGTGCACCTTCAGATCGCCGCCGTGCGCCAGCGCCACCCACCGGACGACGGACAGCCCGATCCCCGCGCCGGCCGAACCACTGCCGGCGGCGAACCGCTCGAACAGGTCGTCGCCGATCGCCGGATCGATGCCCGGACCCTGATCGGCCACGGTGATTCGCCCGTCGGCCACCGTGACGGTCACGATCGCCTGGTCGGCGCCGGGGGCGCGGCCGTGCCGCATCGCGTTGTCCAGAAGGTTGCCGATAGCCCGTTGCAGCAGGACCGGGTCGGCCCGCACCATCGTCGGCGCGGTCACCAGCGAGACCCGGCCGGCGTCGGACGGGGTGTCCTCCACCACTACGGCGACCAACTGGTCGAGCCAGACCAGCTGCATGCTCAGCTGCTCGACACCGGCCGCCAGCCGGGCGCGCACGAGCAGCCCGTCGATGATGTCGCCCATCCGGCCGGCCAGCCGGACGGTCCGGGGCAGCAGTTCGCCGCGCTGGTGCGGATCCTGCATCGCCGTCTCGGCCAGGGCTCGGAGCGCGGCGACCGGCGTACGGAGGTCGTGGGCTGTTTCGGCCAGCAGGTTCTCCTGCTGCTCCAGTGCGGCCATAGCGGGCCGGATGGCTCGGCCGGAGACGCCGTAGCCGAGCAGAGCGGCCGCCAGGATCAGGAACGCGCAGACCAGCAGCACGGTGGTCACCAGCTGCCGGTGGTCACCCAGCTCGTCCTTGACGTCGGTCCAGGCCACCACCGCACCGGCGTACTTGCCGCTGGAGTCGCGGAACGGCTCGACGTCGAGGCGGACCGGGCGGCCGTTGAGGGCCGTGCGGTCGGTGGACAGGACCACGCCGTCGCTGACTGCCTGGGTCGCCAGGCCGTCGAGGACCTTGGGGTCCATCGGGGTGCAGTTCTTCAGACTGGTGTGCTGGTCGAACCGCGTCGCGCCGCCCGGAACGATGACGAACTGCGGGCAGTCCGAGTTCAGCGGGTCGCGGTTGACCGCGGTGAAGTCGATGCCGCCGCTCTCGTTGACCAGGCGCAGCACCGGGCCGGTGACGACGTCCAGCTGGTTGTCGATACCGGCGTCGACGCGCTGGGAGTCCAGCCGCAGGATCAGCGGGGCCAGCACGATCAGGCCGATCGTGTTCATCACCGTGAACAGGACCGTGAGCCACCAGCGCAGACGGCGCAGGCGCTCGGCCGCGGGACCACGCATCAGACGCCCTCCGCGCGGACCAGCTGGTAGCCCTGGCCGCGGACCGCCTCGATCAGGTCCGGCGCGCGCAGCTTGCCGCGCAGCCGCCGGATGGTCGCGTCGACCACGTTCGACATCGGGTCGGCGGCGGAGTCCCAGCAGTGCTCGATCAGCTCCGAGCGGGACACCGTCCGGTCCGGCCGGGTGATCAGGTACTCGAGCACGGCGAACTCCTTGGCGGTCAGGCCGAGCAGCACACCGGCCCGCCTGACCTCTCGCCGGCCGGTGTCCATCTCGACGTCCTGGTAGCGCAGTACGGGGGTGCGGCCGGTCCCGGCCCGGCGGCACAGGCTGAGCACCCGCGCGGTCAGCTCGGCCACGGCGAACGGCTTGACCAGGTAGTCGTCGCCGCCGTACTCGAAGCCGTCCACCCGGTCGGCCAGGGTGTCCAGGCCGGTCAGGAACAGCACCGGGACCGCCCAGCCCTGTTCCCTGCGGTGGCGAACATAGCCGATCGAGTCGCCGTCCGGCAGCAGCCGGTCGAACACGACGCAGTCGTAGGCGTTCACGAACAGCGCCTCGTCGGCGGCCGCGATGGTGCCGGCCAGGTCGACCGCCAGCGCCGCCGACCGCAGCGCCGCCGGGACCGCCACCTGCAGGTCCTCGTTGTCCTCTACCACCAGTACGCGCACTCGGGACCGCCCGTGTCATCGAAATGTCATCGTCCACCCGGATCGTATGTGTCATGAACGGTCACTCAGCGCACACACCGGCCCGGATCGCCTTCCGGGTGCTGGGCCCGCTCGAGGTCGACGGCCCGGACGGAGCCCCGCTGGACGTCAGCGGCGGCAAGCCCGCGACGATGCTCACCCTGCTCCTCCTGCACCGCAACGCGTGGGTCAGCACCGACCAGCTCATCGAGGCGGTGTGGGCCGGGCTGGACGCTCCGGCGTCCGCGCAGCGCAACCTGAAGACCTACGTCTGGCAGCTGCGCCGGGCCCTGCCCGACGAGCGCATCGAGAGCCGACCGGGTGCTTACCGCGTGCGGGTGCTCCCCGGTGAGCTGGACGCGGACGTGGCCGCCGGCCTGTCCGACCGGGCGCGCACTGCTCCTGCGGCCAAGGCTGTCGCCCTGCTGGAGCAGGCCCTGGGCCTCTGGCGCGGCTGCCCGTACGACGGCCTGACCGGCGACGCGACCAGTGCCGTGGACCGCCTCACCGAGCTCCACCGCTCCCTGCGCGAGGACCTGGCCGACGCTTCCTTCACCCTCGGCCGTTCCAGCGACGCGATTTCGTTGCTGAAGGCCCTTACCGACGAGGACCCGCTGCGCGAGCTCGCGTGGACGCGCCTGATGTCCGCCCTCCACCAGACCGGTCGCCGCCACGAGGCCCTTGCGGCCTACCAACGGGCCCGCACCGTTCTGGTCCGCGAGCTGGGGATCGAACCAGGCGCCGAGCTGACGCGCGTCCACCAACAGATCCTGAACGACGACGAGCAGGACGCCTCGGGCACGCGCTCCACCTTCCGACCGCCCCGAACGGGCGGCGACCCTCTCCTCCCCTCCGATCTTCCTGCTCGGATCGCCGGGTTCGTCGGGCGGGAGCGAGAGCTCGCCGCTGTTCGGGCGGCCGGCTCGTCGGAGCGGGTCTGTGTGGTCTCCGTCGACGGCATGGCCGGGATCGGGAAGTCCGCCTTCGTGCTGGAGGCGGCGGCTGCCGTTCACGCCGTGGAAGCGCAGATCTGGGTCGATCTGAGCACCGAGGACCCCGCCGGTCCGCGTGGTCTCGGGCAGCGCGTGCTGCTGGTGCTGGAGAACGCCGAGGACGCGGGCCAAGTACGCGACCTGATGCCCAACACACCCGGTTCTGTTGTTCTCGTGACCAGCCGCCGGCGGCTGGTCGGGCTGGACCGCGACCTGGCGATCACCCTCGAGCCGCTGGACGACGCCGACTCCGCACGGATCACCGACTGCGAGCAGGCTCTCCGCTGGGCAGCCGGTCACCCGGAAGCGCTGCGGCGGTTCGCCGAGTTGCTGGCCGGGCGGCAGCCGTGGACGGCGGCCCGGCTCGCCGACGGACTGGACCGGCCGGCGGCACGCCGGCACGCACTCGCCGGGCTCCACGAGCGGTTCGACGCGGCCTACCACTCACTCGCGGGACCGGTCCGCCGGCTCTACCGCTTACTGGGTCAGACACCGCAGTTCGACGTACGGCGGGCAGCACGGCTGCTCGGCGTCGATCAGCAGGAGGTGGAACCGATGATCGACGAGCTGCTCGACCAGCACCTCGTCTCCGAGCCCGCACCGGGCCGCTTCAGCCTGCACCCGGTCGTCGGCGATCACGCGCACGGGCTCGCCGCCGAGTCCTCCGCTGAGCTGCTCGCCGCGGCGCGGCCGAGGGTCGCATGAGGCCCCCGGCCGCGGCCGCGGCCGCTCCCCAGCAGCAGGTCGACCACGCGCCGACCGCACGGGCAGTCCCCCGAGCAACCTCAGTCGGTACGCCGATCGCCCGCGTCGCAGCAGTCCCGCAGCGACCTGTGCCGCAACCGGTCGCCGTACAGGCCGCGCTGGCGGCTCCACTGGCTGCCCGGTCCTACCTGGTCGACCAGCCGCCGGCACCAACACCGGTCGCCGACAAGGTCGAGATCCCCGAGCGCGCGATCCGCGTCGGTCAGGTCGTCTGCTGGCAGATCGCCCTGCTTGCCGTCGGCGCCGCCACGGCGGGCTCCCGGCTGACGCTCGTCCTCACCAGCGCGGCAGCGATCACGCTGGTGCTGCTGACCGCTGTCCGCCTCCGCGGCCTCTGGCTCTACCGCTGGGCCGCCGTACTGCTCACCTTCCTGCTCCGCCGTCGCCGGATCGACCTCGGCGGCGACACCGCGCTCAACCTCACGAGCGTGTTCCTCGGCCGTACGACGGTGAGCACCCTGACCATCCGCGACCAGCCGTACGGCGTACTGAGCCATCCCGGTGGAGTCCTGCTGGCCCTCCGGGTCGGCGCCGACGCGCAGCACGAGCTGCTGCCGCGCCTGTCCACGTTGACCGAGTCGGTCGACGAGCAGCCCGTCGCGGTGTCGATGCAGCTCGTCCTGCACACCGGCATCAAGCAGAACCAGCCGCTGCGGGCCTGGATCGCCGTGGCCGCGCAGCGCACGTCGGAGATCGCCACGGACGAGCAGGTCAACCAGGTCCTCACCAACACCGTCCGCCGCCTGGTACGCCGGTTCGACCGCGAGCAGGTCGAGAACCTGCCGCTGGACGAGTCGGACGTACTGGCCTCGATCGGCGCACTGGCCCACGCCAACGCGGGCCGCGGTCAGGTCCGCGAGCGCTGGTCCACCTGGGCCGCCGGACCCGTCCTGCAGGTCGGCGTACGGCTCACCGGGTACGCCGCACTGCCGGGCCCGCTCGCGCAGGCCCTGGTCGACACGCTGACCGGTACGGCGACCGGTGCCGCCCAGACCCTCGCCATCACCGTCACGGCTCCGCCCGACGGTCCCGAACCCGCCCAGCACGACGCCGTACTGCGCGTAGCCGCCTCACATCCGGCCACGCTCGACTCGGCGGTCAACGTCCTCACCTCACTGGCTCGCTCCTTCGGAGTGGAGCCGGAACGCCTCGACGGGCGGCACACCGCCGGTGTCGCCGCCACGCTACCTCTGGGGGTCCCCCTCTCATGACTGTGCCGATTGCCTCGCCTCCGGCTCGGCGGGACATGGGGCTTTAACTCCTGGTCTTCCCTCGTCGCTCCAGTCGCTTCGCTCCTTCCACTCCTCAGTCCAGACCAGGAGGCCCCATGTCCGTCACCGTTCTGCACCGTCCCACTGCCTTCCACCAGGTCCCTGCCCAGGACGGCATCGCCGCCCTGCTCGCGAGCGCCCGCGACGAGGTGATCGCGATGAGCAACCTCTCGCCGTCCGGACCGGCGTTCGGGCCGCGCGACGTCCGGCCCGGTGTGCGGTACCGGGCCATCTACCCCGACACCGCCCGGACCGCGCCGACGCTGTGCCGCCACCTCGCGGCGATGTCCGTCGCCGGTGTGGCCGTCCGGACCGTCCCGCACCTCCCGCTGAACGGACTGGTCGTGGACGGGCGGGCTGTGGTCCTGCCGTCCGACACGTCCAACGGCAGCGTCGCCGTACTGCGGCTGAGCAGCGCGGTGGCCAGCACGACCGGGCTGTTCGAGCTGGTCTGGCCCGGTGCGGTCCCGCTGACCGACAGCGACGTACCGGGTGACGTCGACCTGGACGAGCGGAACCGGGAGATGCTCCGGCTGCTCGCGCTCGGCGTCACCGACGAGGTCGCGGCCGCCCAGCTCGGCATCTCGGTCCGGACCGTCCGCCGGATGGTCTCGCAGATCATGGGCCGGCTCGGTGCGCGCAGCCGGTTCCAGGCCGGCGTGAAGGCCGCCGACCGCGGCTGGCTGCTCGACCGGGCCAGCTGATGCGCGTCCTCACCGTCGCGGCGGACCGTCCCGGCGCGTACCCGACCATCGGCTCCGCTCTGCTCGAGGCGTCCGACGGAGCCACGGTCGCGATCGCCGCCGGGACGTACGCGGAGACGCTGGAGCTGAGCGGGCGCGTCGTCACCCTGCAGGCCGAGGCCGGCGGTGCCGTCGTCCTGGATGGAGCGGGTGCGGACTGGCCGACGCTGCGCGCGGTGGACGGTGAGCTGACCCTGCGCGGCCTGGACATCCGGGCCGGCGACAACCTGGCCGTCTCGGTCGAGCGGACCGTGCTCACCGTCGAGCAGTGCGAGGTGCGCAGCAAGAGCCGGCCCGCCATCAGCGTGCACGCCAGTGCGGCGTTCACGGTCGACCGGTGCACGGTGAGCGGCGCCGAGACCGGCATCGTGGTCGAGGGCGCGACCGGCCGGATCCTCGACACCACGGTCTCCGACGTCTCCGGCGACGGCATAGTCGTTGCCTTGGGCTCCGATCCGCTGATCCGCGGCTGCACGGTGAGCGGGTGCGGCGGCCGCGGGATCTACGTGTACCAGTACAGCCGGCCCGAGCTGACCGACACCTCGGTGGCGCGGACCGGGACCGACGGGATCGGCGTCGCGCACGGCAGCACGGCGACCATCCGCCGGGTCACCGTCGAGGACACCCGCGGCGCGGGCATCGCGTTCAGCCCGGGCTGCGGCGGCACGGTCGAGGGCTGCCGGACCGACAACACCGGACTCGCCGGAATCCAGATCGCCGACGGCGCGACGGTCGAGGTGATCGAGAAGGCGTCCGCGCGGCCGGCCGACACCGACGGGCCGCTGGAGCAGCTGCTCGGGGACCTGGACGAGATGGTCGGGCTGCCGGGCGTGAAGGCCGAGGTGCACGCGCTGGTCGACGAGATCCAGGTCAACGAGTGGCGGCGCGCGGCCGGGCTGTCGGTCGGCGCGGTCAGTCACCACCTGATCTTCGCCGGGGCTCCTGGGACCGGAAAGACGACCGTCGCGCGGCTGTACGGCAAGCTGCTGAAGGCGCTCGGCGTGCTGCCGCACGGCGAGTTCACCGAGGTGTCCCGCCGCGACCTGGTCGGCCAGTACATCGGCCACACCGCCGAGAAGACCGCGACGGTCTTCGAGAAGTCCCTCGGCGGCGTGCTGTTCATCGACGAGGCCTACACGCTGTCCCGCTCGGCCGGCAGCGGCGGCGACTTCGGCCAGGAGGCGATCGACGCCCTGGTGAAGCTGATGGAGGACCACCGCGACGAGATCGCGATCATCGTGGCCGGCTACACGACCGAGATGAACGACTTCCTCGACGCCAACCCCGGTCTGGCGTCGCGGTTCTCCAAGACCATCGAGTTCGAGAACTACTCCGCGCCCGAGCTGCTGCTGATCACCGACCGGATGGTCGCCGCCGGGGACTACCTGCTCGACCCCGCGGCCGCCGACCCGCTGACGGCGTACTTCGACCGGATCGCCGGCACCGCCAACTTCGGCAACGCCCGCGAAGCGCGCCGTCTGGTCGAGGGCGTCCGGAAAGCGCAGTCCCAGCGCCTCCGCGCGCTCGGCCGGATGCCCACCACGGACGAACTGCGTTCGCTGCTGGCCGACGACGTCCTGTCCGCCGCGGGCCTGCCGAAGGTGGCTGATCCAGCTCTGCCTCGGTGAAGCGCACCTTCTGTCGAAACTTCTGACAGTTCCAGCGGGTGCGCCTCACCGGCAGAGTTCAGCTCAGGATCTTCTTCTCGTCCCGGGCCAGGCGGTCGTGGCCGGCCGCGCGCCGGTCGACCGGTTGGTGCTCCTTGCGTGGCGCCGGGCAGACCGGGCCACGGCGGATCGGTCCGCCGCCCAGCCGCCTGCTCTTCCACTGCTTCTCGTCGTAGTCGTAGTAGGTGTCGGTCCCTCCAACGCTCACAGCCGTCCTCCCTGTCACCCCCCGGTGACCCCCCTCCTGCTGCCTTCTCAACAGGTGGTACCCACCCACAGTCCGTCACCAGACCCCTGCAACACAAGGGATTGACGAAACTGTGTTGGTCCTGATCAAACCGCCCAGACCGCCACGGAGCGACCGGAAAGCGCTACTCCGTCGGTCACCTGGTCGCTCGTACCGAAAGTCATCACCTCGTACGACGGAACGCCGTCCACCGGCACCACGCGCTCTTCCTCACCGAGGTTCACCACCACCCGCAGCGCACCCCGGCCGACCACCAGCCAGTCGTCCCCCGACGTCACCGTGGCCGAGCCGATCCGGTCGTCGCGCAGGTCGTCGTCGCGGGCCCGCAGCGCCAGCAGGTCGCGGTACCAGGCGAGCAGCTCGCGGTGCGGCGACTGGTCGAGCTCGGTCCAGTCCAGCACCGAGGACCGCCAGGTCTCGGGGTCCTGCGGGTCCGGGATCTCCTCGGCGTCCCACCCGAACGCCGCGAACTCGCTGCGCCGTCCGGTGCGGACCGCGTCGGCCAGCTCCGGCTCGTCGTGGTCGGTGAAGAACCGCCACGGCGTGGACGCGCCCCACTCCTCACCCATGAACAGCATCGGCGTGTACGGCGAAGTGATCACCAGCGCCGCACCGATCGCCAGCTGCCCCGGCGACAACGCCGGCCGGTCGCCGAGCGCGCGGTTGCCGACCTGGTCGTGGTTGGAGGTGTAGGCGAGGAACTCCGAGCCCCGGTGCTTCGCGGGGTCCACCGGCCGTCCCCAGTCCTTGCCGCGGAACGACGAGTAGGAGCCGTCGTGCAGGAACACCTGGGTCAGCGTCTTCGCGAACACCCCGGGCTGGGCGAAGTCCTCGTAGTACCCGGCCCGCTCACCGGTCAGCAGCGTGTGCAGGGCGTGGTGGAAGTCGTCGCTCCACTGCGCGGTCATGCCGCGCCCGCCGTCGGCCACCGGCGTCACCATGGCCGGGTCGTTCAGGTCCGACTCGGCCACCAGTCCCAGCGGCCGTCCCAGCTCGGCCGAGAGCGCTGCCGTCTCGGTGGAGAGCTGTGCGAGCAGGTGCTGCGGGCTGTCGTCCTGCAGAGCGTGGACGGCGTCCAGCCGCAGCGCGTCGAAGTGGAAGTCCCGGAACCACCGCAGCGCGTTGTCGAGGATCCAGCGCCGGACCTCGTGAGAGCCGGTGTCGTCCAGGTTGACCGCCGGGCCCCAGGGCGTCGTGTGCTTGTCGGTGAAGTACGGGCCGAAGGAGCCCAGGTAGTTCCCGGACGGTCCGAGGTGGTTGTAGACGACGTCCAGGCAGACCGCCAGGCCGACCGCGTGACACCGGTCGACGAACTGCTGCAGGGCTTCCGGTCCGCCGTACGGCGCGTGCACGGCGTACAGGTCGACGCCGTCGTAGCCCCAGCCGTGCTTGCCCGGGAACGCGGCTACCGGGAGCAGGGACACCACCTGGACGCCGAGCGCGACCAGGTAGTCCAGGTGGCCCGCGGCCGCGTCCAGCGTGCCCTCGGGGGTGAAGGTCCCCAGGTGCAGCTCGTAGAAGACAGCACCGCGCACGTCCCGCCCGGCCCACTCCGCGTCGCTCCAGCCGAAGCGGGACGCGTCGAAGACCCGGCTGGGTCCGTGCACCCCTTCGGGCTGCCAGGCGCTGCGCGGGTCGGGCATCGGGTCACTGCCGTCGACGGAGAACGCGTAGTCCGTGCCGGGCCCGGCGTCGGCGACCTCCAGCGACCACCAGCCGTCGTCGGCCTTGGTCATCTCCAGCGACTGGGTCAGAACCAGTGAAACCGTTGAGGCGTCGGGGGCCCAGACGGTGAAGGTGTGCATCGATCAGCCTCTCGCGAGCAGCGCCACCGGGAGCTCAGCCAGCAGCTCGTCGATCCGAGCCGCTCCACTACCCACCGACCGGCCGGTCAACACGTCCTGCCAGTCACCGGACGGCAGGACGACGGTCGAGTCGCCCCAGCCACCCAGCCGGTGCAGCGCGACCGGCAACCGGGTCGCCAGCGTGATCACCGCGTCTCCGCGAGCAAAGGCCACCGCATGCCCGTTGGACGTCGGCAGCGGGGTGTAGCTGCCCGCGAAGGCCTCCGGGTTCTGCCGGCGCAGCCTGAGCGCCCGAGACGTCACGAGCAGCTTCTCGTCCGCCAGGTCACTCGGAGACGCACCGCCGTCCAGCCGGGCCAGCCGCTGGATGCGCTCCTGGTAGTCGACCGGGCGCCGGTTGTCCGGGTCGACGAGCGACAGGTCGACCAGCTCGCTGCCCTGGTAGACGTCCGGTACGCCGGGCATCGTCAACTGGACCAGCTTCTGCCCGAGCGTCGCCGCCCGCACGTACGGCGCCTGCGTGTCAGCGAACCGGCGTACGGACTCCAGCAGCTCGGAGTCGGCCAGCACGGCGGTCGCGAAGGCAGCCACGGCCTCCTCGTACTCGCTGTCCGGTGAGGTCCAGCTGGTGTGCCGCTTGCCCTCGCGGATCGCCTTCTGCAGGTAGGCCTGCAGCCTGTCCTCCGCCAGCGGCCCGTCGTCCCAGGTGCCGAGCAGGGTCTGCCAGACCAGGTACTCCGTGCTGCCGTCGAGCAGGGACCCGCGGTAGTCCTCCGACCGCGTCCGCCACAACCGGACCGCCTCGACCCAGGCAGCAGGCTGCTCGGAGAGCACGCTGAGCCGGGCCCGGACGTCCTCGGACCGCTTGGTGTCGTGCGTCGACAGCGTGGTCATCGTGCGCGGCCAGTGGTCGTTCAGCCGGGCGGCGTACGCGTGGAACTCCTCCGGCGAGACGCCGAAGTGCTCCGGGTCGCCACCGACCTCGTTCAGCGAGGTGAGCCGGAACCAGCGGTAGAACGCGGTGTCCTCCACGCCCTTGGCCATCACCGGCCCACAGGTCTGCTGGAACCGCACGATCAGCTCGTGCCGCGCGTGCTCGTCGATCCGGCTCGCCGTCCCGGCCTCCCGGCCGAGCAGCAGGTCGCGGACCAGGTCGAGCGTCTCCTGCTGCTCCTCGTCCAGGTTGCGCCGGGCCAGCTCGGCCACGTGCTCCAGCTCCGCGACCGCCTCGGCCGGTGCAGGCTCACCCGGTACGACGTACGCCCGGTACCGGTCGAAGTTCACCAGCAGCTCGACGACGACCTCGTGGAACGCCCGGCGGGTGTGGTCGCGCAGGCGAACGTCGTCCTGGCAGATCCGGGCCAGCAGCTCGACCAGCCGGTGCACCTCGGCGTACTGGCCGTGCTTCACGACCTCACGCTTGGCCTGCTCGACCACCGGAGCGAAGTCGGCCGGCTCGCCGGTCAGGTCGGCGTGGTACGCCGCCAGCGGTGCGGCGCCGGCCGGGTCGACGAAGAGGCCGCCGACCCGCAGGAGCGCGTCGTAGCCCGTCGTACCGGCGCAGGGCCAGTCGCGGGGCAGCTCTTCGTCGCCCTCGAGGATCTTCTCGACCACGACCCACGCACCGCCGGTCCGCTCGGCCAGGCGCCGCAGGTAACCCCGCGGGTCGGCCAGGCCGTCTGGGTGGTCGATCCGGAAGCCGTGCAGCTTCCCCTCGCGCAGCAGGGTGAACAGCAGCTCGTGCGTCGCCTCGAAGACCTCCTGCGTCTCCACCCGGACAGCGGCCAGGGTGTCGACGTCGAAGAAGCGCCGGTAGTTCAGCTCCTCGTCGGCGACCCGCCAGTGCGCCAGCCGGTACCACTGCTCGGTCACCAGCTCGGCGATCGGCAGGTGCTCGGTGCCGGGGCGCAGGGGGTACTCGTGCTCGTAGTACCGCAGTACGGGCTCGTCACCACTCGTGTCGATCGACAGCTCGCCGTCCGCCAGCACCTTGCCGATCCGGTTACCGAGCACCGCCATCAGCAGCGGCTGGTTGCCCGACCCCCAGTCCACGTCGAACCACTCCGCGTACGGCGAACCCGGCCCGTCCCGCAGCACCGACCAGAGCGCCGCGTTGAGCCGGGCAGGCGTCGGTACGGCGACATGGTTCGGTACGACGTCCGCGATCGCCCCCATCCGGTGGTCGGCCAGCTTGTCCGTCAGCCGCCCGAACGCCTCACGCCCGCCGGCCGGCTCCGACAACCGACTGTGGTCGACCACGTCGTACCCGTGCGTCGAACCAGGCGCAGCCTGCAAAATCGGCGACAGGTAGGCGTGCGAGACACCGAGGGAGTGCAGATACTCCACGACCGCCGCGGCATCGTCGAACCCAAAAGCCCCGTTGATCTGAAGCCGGTACGTAGACAACGGCACGGAGCTCACAAAGCCTCCCCCTCAGAGACTCGGAGTCCCCCAAGGTTTTGGGGCTGCCCGCTCTGGACTGAGGAGAGAGGGAGCGCAGCGACCGAACGACGAGGGAAGAGCGGGCGAAAAAGCCCCAAAACCCGCGGCGACGAAGTCGACGCAAAAGATACAGCCGGGTTCGCAGCCAAAAACAGACCCATCATCCCGCGGCCTGCCGGGGCCTGGTCAGGACGATCGTGCCGTGGGCCTCGATCCGGATCGTGCTGCCGGCCGGGTGGTCGACCTCCTCGCTGCGGCCGGTCGGCCGGATCGTGTCGACCACGACCGACCAGGAGTCGCCGTACTCCTTGGTGGGCAGCAGGAACTCGTGCGGCTCGTGGTCGCTGTTCAGCAGGATCAGGAACGAGTCGTCGACCACCGGCTCGCCGCGCGGGTCCGGCTCGGAGATGGCGTCGCCGTTGAGGAACACCGCGACCGCCCGGGCGTCGTCCCGGCTCCAGTCGCCGTCCTGCATCTCCTGGCCCTCCGGCGTGAACCAGACCAGGTCACCGAGCCCGTCGATGCCCTGGTCGCCGTGGAAGAAGCGGCGGCGGCGCAGCACCGGGTGCTCGTTGCGCAGCTGGACCAGGCCGCGGGTGAACTCCAGCAGGTCTTCCTGCTCCTCGTCGAGGTCCCAGTTCACCCAGGCGAGCTCGTTGTCCTGGCAGTAGACGTTGTTGTTGCCCTGCTGGCTGCGGCCCAGCTCGTCGCCGTGCGCGAGCATCGGGACGCCCTGCGAGATCAGCAGCGTGGTCAGGAAGTTGCGCTGCTGCTTGGCCCGCAGCACCCGGACCTCCCGGTCGTCGCTGGGGCCTTCCGCGCCGCAGTTCCAGGAGCGGTTGTGGCTCTCGCCGTCGTTGCCGCCCTCGCCGTTGGCGTCGTTGTGCTTGTCGTTGTACGAGACCAGGTCCCGCAGCGTGAAGCCGTCGTGCGCGGTGACGAAGTTGATGCTGGCCAGCGGGCGGCGGCTGTCGTCCTGGTACAGGTCCGACGAGCCGGTCAGCCGGGAGGCGAACTCGGCCAGCGTGTAGCGCTCACCGCGCCAGAAGTCGCGCACGGTGTCGCGGTACTTGCCGTTCCACTCCGTCCACAGCGGCGGGAAGTTGCCCACCTGGTACCCGCCGTCGCCGACGTCCCACGGCTCGGCGATCAGCTTCACCTGGCTGACCACCGGGTCCTGCTGGACCAGGTCGAAGAACGCCGACAGCCGGTCGACCTCGTGGAACTGGCGGGCCAGCGTGGCCGCGAGGTCGAAGCGGAAGCCGTCGACGTGCATCTCGGTGACCCAGTAGCGCAGCGAGTCCATGATCAGCTGCAGCACGTGCGGGTGCCGCATCAGCAGGCTGTTCCCGGTCCCGGTCGTGTCGTAGTAGTGCGACTTGTCCTGGTCCACGAGCCGGTAGTACGCCGCGTTGTCGATGCCCTTGAACGACAGCGTCGGGCCCATCTCGTTGCCCTCGGCGGTGTGGTTGTAGACCACGTCGAGGATCACCTCGATGTCCGCCTCGTGCAGCGCCTGGACCATCGTCTTGAACTCGGTCACCTGCTGACCGCGGGTGCCGTTGGACGAGTAGGCGTTGTGCGGGGCGAAGAAACCGATCGTGTTGTAGCCCCAGTAGTTCGACAGTCCGCGCTCCTGCAGGTGGCCGTCCTGGGCGAACTGGTGCACCGGCATCAGCTCGACCGCGGTGACACCGAGCCCCTTGAGGTGCTCGATGATCGCCGGGTGCGCCATCCCGGCGTACGTGCCGCGGATCTCCTCCGGCAGCGCCGGGTGGGTCTTGGTCAGGCCCTTGACGTGCGCCTCGTAGATCACCGTCTCGTGGTAGGCGTGGCCCGGCGGCCGGTCGTTGCCCCAGTCGAAGAACGGGTTGGTGACGACCGACAGCATCGTGTGCTCGCGGTTGTCCATCGTGTTCAGCTCGTCGGGCTTGGCGAACCGGTAGCTGAACAGCGACTCGTCGGCGTCCACCTGTCCGTCGATGGCTTTCGCGTACGGGTCCAGCAGCAGCTTCGACGGGTTGCACCGGTGCCCGGCGGCCGGGTCGTACGGGCCGTGCACGCGGTAGCCGTAGCGCTGGCCCGGTTGGACCGAGGGGAGGTAGGCGTGCCACACGAAACCGTCCACCTCGGTCAGCTGGACCAGCTGCTCCGACCCGTCGTCCGCGATCAGTGCCAGGTCAACTTGTTCGGCAACCTCCGAGAAGAGCGCGAAGTTCGTACCGGAGCCGTCGTACGTGGCTCCGAGGGGATAGGGACGACCAGGCCATTTCTGCACGCGACGACGGTACCCATCCCTACCCCCATTCGAAGAACGGCGGTGTGTTTTCCCACCGCGAATCCACCTCAGCTGACGGTGACCGCCTTGGTGCTACTCACGGTAGTGGCGTGGTCCGCGTCAGCGAGCCAGACCACCCGGTAGTACGACGTACCGCGCGCGGTCGGCTTGATGCTGAACCCGTAGTTGCCGGTGGCGTTCAGTTTGGTCGTCGTGACGGTCGGCCACGCCGTGCCGGTCAGCCGCTGCAGGTACGCCGTCGTACCGGGGTGCTGCGGGCGCAGGAAGCCGTAGACCGGGGTGGTGGTGCCGAGCTTGATCGCGGCGGCCAGGTTGATCGTGATGGTCGGCTTGACCTCGATCGTGGCGTTGCCGCTGCGCGAGCCGAGCAGGTCCGGTGAGCCGTTGTAGCCCCACGCGTACACCGTGGAGACGGTCGGCTTCTGGACCGACGACGCCTGGCCGGTGCCGTCGGAGGTGACCTTGCCCACCTCACGCCAGGTGGAACTGTTCTTGGCACGCGCGTAGAGCGACAGCGGTACGCCGACCAGCGAGGCGCCGGTGTCCTTGCGGGTTGCCCGGGTGTAGAGCGTCACCGCGCCGCCGTAGCTGATCGCCGGAGCGCTCGCTGCCACGGTCGCTCCGGTGCCGATCAGGACCGTGTCGACGCCGGGGCCGATCTTGCCGGTGCTGTCCTTGACCCAGGCGCGGAACGCGTAGCTGGTGGCGTTGGCCAGGCCGGTGGCCGTCGTGGAGCTCGCGGTGCCGGTGTAGACCGCCGTACCGACGTTCGGGAGCGGCGGCGGGGCGGTGCCGCCGGCGTTGCGCCGTACGATCACCTGGTGGCCGGCGGGGACGGTCCACTTGAGCGCTGCCGTCGAGTAGGCGCCGGTCGCGTCGAACCCGGTGGCTGCCGCCGGCGGAGCGGTCAGGTTGACCGCGTTGCTGTCGATCTCGATCTCGGTGCCACCGTGGGTCTCCTTGTGCGGACCCGCGTACTGGTGCACCCGCTGCCGGTTGGTCCACATCGTCGGCGGGATGAACCCGTTGTCGGTGGTGTTGGTGACGTTGTTCCAGCGGGCGAACCACAGGTTGTCCGGCCGGGTGTACGACGTGTTGTTGTAGGCGCCGGCCAGATCGACCCCGCCGGAGGCAGCAGCGACGTACGCACCGCCGACGTAGCCGCGGGTGTTCAGCTCCAGCGTCCAGCCGCTCAGGTAGGACAGCACCGACGCCTTGCAGGCAGCGGTGGAGGTGTAGGCCTCCACGTCGCTGTAGATCGCGCTGCGCTGCGCGAAGCCGAGCGCCTGGGCGGCGGTGACGGCGTTGGCCGCCGCCGTACGGCCCTAGGCCCGTGCGGTCGCCGGGTCGGTCGACATCTTGCTGGCGTACGGCGCGCAAGGCGCCTGCAGGCCGACGTCGATCAGCAGGAACTGCCAGCCCTTGGCGGCGTTGTTGGCCACCCAGTCCGGCGTCAGGTTCGGCTGGCCGCAGGCACGGCGCTCGCCGCTGATGTAGACACCGACCGCCTGGTAGCCCGACGCCGGGTACAGCCAGGCGTCCATGGCGGCCTGGCTCGGGGCCGAGCAGGTGTCGAAGGCGAACCCGCCCTGCAGGTTGCCAGTGGCAACTACAGACGGGGTCGCCGCCGCAGCACGGGGCTGGGCGAGCCGGCTGGCCTTGGAGGTCACCCGGCCGGTGCCAAGCACCTCCCGGGCGGCTTGGTCTCCACCGGAGCTGTAGTACGCCGTCGCGAGCACACCCGCATCCGTCACAGCCTCCTGCAGCTCACCAGGGGTGGAGCGGGCGGTCCTGGTCAGCGGCTCCAGGACCAGGCCCTGGCTGCGGCCGGTCAGGTGGGCCGGGCAGTCGGCCTGGGCGGTGCTCTTGCCCAGGTAGACGGCCGGGCGGTCGAAGCGAACACAGGCCGTCGGGTCCTTGGCCAGGTCCACGACCTGCCAGTCGGCCGGCACCGTCACCTGGTAGCCGCGGTACTCCACGGTCTTGTCCCCCGCGGCCTGCGCGGGCAGTACGCCCGTCGCAAGCACCGCAAAGGGCACAACGATCTTCCACAACCTCACAAAGAACTCCTCACAGGGCAGGCGGCCGCCGTGAGTATTTCAGAGAGACCAGACCTGACGCCTGCGTATTGCTACTTACTGCAAAGCCTCCACCGGCCGCTCGGACCCGAAGACGCCCAGCGTCGCCAGGGCGGCGTTGCCGAGCAGTACGACGCCGGAGCCGACTCCGGCGACCAGACCGACCAGCGGCCGGTCCTGCTGACCGAAGGCGATGACCAGCCCGGCCACACCGAGCACAGTCATCAGTACGCCGATCGCGAGCATCTCCCGGTTGCCGCGGATCCACCAGTACGCGAACGCGACGAAGTGCAGCCCGACGACCAGCGCGATCCAGGCGACGGCCGCGGTCTGCTCGATCTGGTTCAGCACCGCCAGCCCGCCGAACAGCAGCACGACCTCGACGGCCACGATCACGAAGTACCCACGCGCCGACTGCTTGGCCGGCTTGCGCGGCCCGCCGGCCCGCAGCACCTGGACGAACGAGACGAGCACGAGCAGCGCCGCGGCGACGGCGACCGCGCTGACGATCGCTCGGCCGGGCGAGCCCAGCTTCGCGGAGTTGACGAGGATGAACACGAGTCCGAACGACGCACCGACGACGTGGCCGGGCTGGGCGGGGGTCAGCTTCACGGCGTGAACTTACCCCCGCCCAGGGTTCGGGTCAGACGATGTACCGGTCGCCCGGCTGGACGATCCGCAGCCAGCGGCTGCCGTGCGGGTCGAGGTCGAGCTGGATCGTGCCGTCCTCGGCGACTTCCGTCGTACCGGGCTGGAGGAGGTCGACCGCCTGGACTCCGACTCCGGTGCCCGAGACCGCCAGGGTGACGGTGGCGGGCTCCCCGGCGAAGTTGTGGGCAGTGATCACGCAGCCGCCCTCGTACTCCGAGCGGTGGGCCAGGACCGTCTGCGACTCGTGCTCCAGGACCGTGCAGTCGCCCCAGGACAGCTCGGGGGTCTCCCGGTAGCGCTGGATCAGCAGCTTGATCCAGCTCATCAGGGAGTCCGGGTCGCGGCGCTGGGCGGCGACGTTGACGTGCTCCGGGGACAGGTCGCCGGTGACGACCTGCCCGGCCAGGTCGGCCGCGTCGGCGGTGGAGAAGCCGCCGTTCACCGAGTCGGTCCACTGCATCGGAGACCGGACGGCGTTGCGGCCCTCCATGGCCAGGTTCTCGCCCATGCCGATCTCCTCGCCGTAGAACAGCACCGGAGTGCCCGGCAGCGAGAAGAGCAGGCTGTAGACCATCCGGAGCCGCGCCGGGTCGTTGTCCAGCATCGGAGGCAGCCGCCGGCGCAGTCCGCGATCGTAGACCTGCATGTCCTTGTCGGGGCCGAACGCGGCGAACACCTCGGCCCGCTCGTCGTCGGTCAGCTTGTCCAGCGTCAGCTCGTCGTGGTTGCGGACGAACGTGCCCCACTGCGCCTCCTCCGGCGGAGCGGGCCGCTCGCGGATGGCCTTGACCAGCTCGGCCGGGTCCTGCCGGGCCAGCGACAGGTACATCTTCTGCATCCCGATGAAGTCGAAGCACATGGTCAGCTCGTCGCCGTCCTCGTCCCCGAAGAACTCCCGGGTCTCCTTGTACGGCAGGTTGACCTCACCGAGCAGCACCGCCTGACCGCTGCGCCGATTCATGAACGCCCGCAGGTCGCGCAGGTAGTCGTGCGGGTCCGCCAGGCTCTCCGGGTCCGCCGCGCCCTTGGTGTCGAGCAGGAACGGTACGGCGTCCACCCGGAAGCCGGAGATCCCCAGCTGCAGCCAGAAGCCGATCACCCGGATGATCTCCTCCCGTACCTCCGGGTTGGTGATGTCCAGGTCGGGCTGGTGCTTGTAGAACTGGTGCAGGTAGTACTGGCCCGCCTGCTCGTCGTACTGCCACAGGCTGGTCTCCTGGTCCGGGAAGACGATGCCTTCGGTCGCGTCCTCCGGCGGCTGGTCCCGCCAGACGTACCAGTCCCGGTACGGCGACTCGCGCGACTCCCGCGCGCTCTGGAACCACGGGTGCTGGTCGGACGTGTGGTTCACCACCAGGTCCGCGATGACGCGCATGCCGCGGTCCTGGGCCAGCGTGATCAGCTCGACCAGGTCGCCGTGCGTGCCGAGCCGCGGGTCGACGCCGTAGAAGTCGGTGATGTCGTAGCCGTCGTCGCGGTCCGGCGTCGGGTAGAACGGCATCAGCCACAGGCAGGTGACGCCCAGGTCGGCCAGGTGGTCGATGCGCTGCGACAGGCCACGGATGTCGCCGCTGCCGTCGCCGTCGGTGTCGAAGAAGGTCTCGATGTCCAGGCAGTAGACGACGGCGTTCTTCCACCAGATGTCGGCGGTCTCGGTCAGTCTCACGGGCGGGTCACCTCCAGTTGCGGCAGCACCTTCGCGCCGAACGTGTCGACGAACTCCGACTGCTGCTGCCCGACGTGGTGCAGGTAGATCGCGTCGAAGCCGAGTTCGGCGTACTGGTTGAGCCACTCCGCGTGGCGGCCCGGGTCGGAGGACACGTGCACGGTCTTGTGCATCGCCTCCGGCGGCACGTGCTCGGCGGCCAGGTCGAACGACTCAGCCGTGTCGGTGTCCCAGCAGAACGGCGGGGGGAACACGTTGGAGCGCCACTGGTCGTGAGCGATCGCCAGTGCCTCCTCGTCGGTGCCGGCGTAGCTCAGATGCACCTGCAGGCAGACCTTTCCGCGACCACCGGCGTCCTTGTACGCCGCGATCAGGCGGCGCAGGGTGTCGTGCTCGGCGTTGACGGTGATCAGGCCGTCGGCCCAGCCGGCGCACCACTTCGCCGTACGTTCGGAGACGGCCGCACCGAGCAGGGCGGGGACCTCGGTGGGGAGGGTCCAGAGCCGGGCCCGGTCGACCGTGACCAGGCCGTCCTGGCTCACCTCGTCGCCCTGCAGCAGCCGGCGCATCACGTCGACCGCCTGCTCCAGCCGCTCGGTCCGCTGCTGCTTGTCGGGCCAGCGCTCCCCGGTGATGTGCTCGTTACTGGCCTCGCCGGTGCCGAGCGCGGCCCAGAAACGGCCGGGGTACATGGAGGCCAGCGTGCCGATCGCCTGGGCGATGATCGCCGGGTGGTAGCGCTGGCCTGGGGCGTTGACCACCCCGAAGGTCAGATCGGTCGCCTGCAACGCGGCACCGAGCCAGGACCAGGCGAACCCGGACTCGTTCTGCCGGACGCTCCAGGGGCTGAAGTGGTCCGAGCACATCGCGGCTGTGAAGCCGGCTTGTTCCGCCCGCACCACCGCTTGCAGCAGGTCGGCGGGCGGGACCTGTTCGTGCGAGGCGTGAAAGCCGTAGACAGTCATACGTCCCCGTGCCCGGACCGCGGGCCCGCCACACGGGGATTCAGCGCACTACTTGGACTTCTGGTTCACCGAGCCGACCAGGGCCGTGGCGACCTCGCGGAGCTTCAGGTTGCCGGACTGGGAGAGGCGGACCAGGAAGGCGAAGGCGCGGTCGGCGTCGAGGGTGTAGCGCTCCATGATGATGCCGACGGCCTGGCCGATGACGTTGCGGGTGGCCAGCGCCTCGTTCATCGTCTCGCCCTGGCGGGCCCAGCCCATCGCGACCGCGACCTGGCCGGCGTACAGGCTGCCGAGGTGGACCGAGTCCTGGTCCAGGGCGTACGGCTCGCCGGCGTACAGGTTCAGGGCGCCGCGGATGTGCGGCTCGGCGCGGAACTGGAAGGCGAGGTGGGCGCCGAAGCCGAGCGCGGCGGCCTTCGGGCCGAAGACCGGCCAGCGGCCGTCGGTGCCGACGTCGCCGACCAGGACCACCGGTTCACCCAGCGCGGCGTCGACGCACGGGCCTTCGTGCAGCTCGTACTGCAGGAGGTCGGCCTGGGTCGCCACCGGACCGGTCGGCGCGATCGTCTCGATCCGGCCGTCCTTGTGCGTCAGCGAGATGCTCACCTCGACGACCCCCGGCACCGTGTCGGCGGCGCTCCGGGTGATCAGCTTCAGCGTCTCGTCCAGGTCCATCGGAGCCCGCATCGACTCCGCGACGTCCACCATCGCGCCCGCGACCTGCTGCAACTTCGTCGGCTCAGCCTGCAGCGGCATCGTCTCCATCACAACTCCTCCCGCCCGTGCCAGGCCCCCCAACGGCCGGTCACACGGCCAGTGTGCCGCACCAGCCCCAAAATGGCGCCCCGCGCATGCTACGGATGGGAAGAAGGGGAGGGGGAGGAGCCGGCCGCCCCCGGGCGCAGCTTCGCGCGCTGTGCTGCCGCCCGGCCCGCTACTCCGGGCAGTCCCCCGCCGCACCGCCACCCCCGACGGTCCCCCGCCGCACCACCACCCCCGACGGCTCCGCGCCGTGCTGCCGCCCCGGCCCGCTGACCCGGGTGGTTCGTGGCGGGTGAGGCTGCGGTCTACTTCCCCGCGCGGGGGCCTTTGCGGAGGGCGTTGTGGGTGCCGTCGCAGAGGGGTTTGAGGGCCGAGCGGCCGCAGCGGCAGAGGGCGATGGTGCCTCGGGTGGGGGTGATCTCCTCGCCGTTCTCGTCCTGCAGGGTGAAGTCGCCCCGGACGATCAGGGGACCGTCGGGGTAGGCGCGGATCACGGAGTCGCTCATGCACCTCCGGTACCCGGCATGAATCGGGGTACCGGGGGACCCGATGGTTCGAAGGAGCGTTTGATGCAATTACCACCCCCTCGCGGGCCCCTCAGTGGTTGGGTGATCGACCACCTGCGGGGTGCCGACCAGCCCGCGCCGGACACGATCTCCGAGCAGCAGGTGCTCGACGACGACTTCCAGCTCGCGCTCTGGTGCTGCTACGAGCTGTACTACCGCGGCTTCGACGGCACCGCGCCCGACGCCGAGTGGGACCCGCGGGTGCTCGCCTTCCGCGCCGAGCTCGAGAAGCCCTTCACCGGCTGGCTCCGGACGCTCACCGGACCAGCGCTCGCGGCCACCACGCCGGTCGCCGAGCAGCTCCGTGCCCTGATCGACGCCGACGACGGCCCGTCCCTGGCGGCGTACCTGCAGCGGCACGCGACCCGCGACCAGTTCCGCGAGTTCCTGCTGAACCGCTCGGTCTACCAGCTCAAGGAGGCCGACCCCCACAGCTACGGTATCCCCCGCCTCGACGGCGCCACGAAGGCCGCCCTGGTGGAGATCCAGACCGACGAGTACGGCGGCGGCCGCGCCGAACGCATGCACGCCGAGCTCTTCCGTACGACGATGCGCTGGCTCGACCTCGACGACACCTACGGCCGCTACGTCCCGGACGTCCCCGCCGTCACCCTCGCCCTGTCCAACGCGATGTCGCTCTTCGCCCTGCACAGCCGCTGGACCGGCGCGCTGCTCGGCCACCTGGCCGCCCTGGAGATGACGTCGACACTGCCCAACCGCCGGTACGCCGGCGGCGCGACCCGCCTCGGCGCCACCGAGGAGCAGGCCCGCTACTTCACCGAGCACGTCGAGGCGGACGCCGTCCACGAGCAGATCGCCGCGCACGACCTCTGCGGCCGGTACGCCGAGGAGAACCCGGACGCGGTCCCCGACATCCTCTTCGGCGCGGCCTGCTGCCTGGCGCTCGACAACCTGGTCGCCGAGCACCTGCTGACCGCCTGGAACGCCGGGCAGGAAGGACAAGTCGCCAGCTGACCCGGTCGCCTAACGCAATCGGGCGCGCACAGAGAGTACGTTCGTCCCCATGTTCAAGCGAGCCGCGGCGATCGCCGGCGTACTGGTCCTCACCATCTCGGGGGTCGCGACCGCGGCCACCCACCAGCCCGGGCAGGACCGGACGGACCGAAGTCTGATCGTCGGCGGCACGCTCGCGGCGCTGTCGGAGGCGCCGTGGGCGATCGCGCTCACCAGCACGCGGTCCTCGGACAGCAGCGGCCGCTGGTGCGGCGGTGCGCTGGTCCGGCCGAACAAGGTCCTGACCGCGGCGCACTGCATGACCAAGCCGACCTCGACGTACGCCGCGGTCCAGGGCCGCGCCGACCTGCTGGACACCCGCGGCGGCCGGACCTCCGCGATCAGCAACGTCTGGATTCACCCCGGCTACAACACCAACGACAACCGCAACGACTTCGCCCTACTGACGCTCGCCACTCCGATCACCGGCGTCCCGCTGATCGCCCTGGAGACCAACCCCAAGGCCGACCGCAAGGGTGCCGTCCCGACGGTCTTCGGCTGGGGCGACACCCAGGGCACCGGCCCCTCCGACACCTTCCACAAGCTCCGCGTCCCCGACCTCGGCGACGCGACCTGCCTGGGCAACTCCGAGTACGTCGGCAACGGCTACGCCGCCGCGAACAACATCTGCGCCGGCTACCTGAACGGCGGCAAGGACGCCTGCCAGGGCGACTCCGGCGGTCCCCTCGTCCTCAACGGCCGCCTGCTCGGCACGGTCTCCTGGGGCAAGGGCTGCGCGGAGAAGGGCTACCCCGGCGTCTACGCCGAGATCGCCCCGGCCGCGAAAGCACTCAAGGCCCAGTTCGGCAAGTAACGCCCTGGACCCGCGGACGGGCGGGCCCAGGGCGGGACGCCCCGCCTACGGCATGCGTTCGTAGGCGGGGAGGGTGAGGAAGTCGGCGTAGTCGTCGGCGATCGCTACCTCGAGGAAGGTTTCGCGGGCGTCGGCGTACGCCGTGGGGTCGTCGCCGAGCTTGGCGATCTCCTCGTCGGCGATGGTCGTGACCAGCTCGGCGGTCACGACGGAGCCGGTGTCGAGGACGACCGCGTTGCGGCGCCACTGCCAGATCTGGGAGCGGGAGATCTCCGCGGTGGCGGCGTCCTCCATCAGGTTGAAGATGCCGACGGCGCCGGTGCCCTCGAGCCAGGCGGCCAGGTACTGCACGGCGACGCTGATGTTGTTGCGCAGGCCCGCCTCGGTGACCTCGCCGGGGGTCGCGGCGACGTCGAGGAGCTGGTCGGCGGTCACCGAAACCTCGGAGCGAAGCTTGTCCAGCTGGTTCGGGGACGAGCCGAGGACCTCGTCGAAGACATCGCGGCAGGTGTCGACCATGCCGGGGTGGGCGACCCACGAGCCGTCGAAGCCGTCGCCGGCCTCGCGGGTCTTGTCGGCCTCCACCTTGGCGAAGGCCTGCTCGTTGACCGCCGGGTCCTTGCTCGGGATGAACGCCGCCATCCCGCCGATCGCGTGCGCGCCGCGCTGGTGGCACGTCCGGACGAGCAGCTCGGTGTACGCCCGCATGAACGGCACGGTCATCGTCACCGAGTTGCGGTCCGGCAGCTGGAAGTCCGCGCCGCGCGTCCGGTAGGTCTTGATCACGCTGAACATGAAGTCCCAGCGCCCCGCGTTCAGCCCGGCCGAGTGCTCGCGCAGCTCGTACAGGATCTCCTCCATCTCGAACGCCGCCGGGTACGTCTCGATCAGGACCGTGGCCCGGATCGTGCCGCGCGGGATCCCGAGGTACTCCTGCGCGAGCACGAACGCGTCGTTCCAGAGCCGCGCCTCGAGGTGCGACTCCATCTTCGGCAGGTAGAAGTACGGCCCCTGGCCGCGGTCGAGCTGGAGCTGCCCGCACGCGGTCAGGTACAGCGCGAAGTCGACCAGCGCGCCCGACGTCCGCTCGCCGTCGACCAGCAGGTGCTTCTCCGGCAGGTGCCAGCCGCGCGGCCGGACGACGATGGTCGCGAGCTCGTCGTCCGGTTTCAGCGCGTACGACTTGCCGGCGTCGCTGGTGAAGTCGATCTTGCGGGTGACCGCGTCGAGCAGGTTGAGCTGCCCGCCGATCACGTTCTCCCACAGCGGGGTGTTCGCGTCCTCGTGGTCGGCCAGCCAGACCTTGGCGCCGGAGTTCAGCGCGTTGATCGTCATCTTCTGGTCGGTCGGCCCGGTGATCTCCACCCGTCGGTCGACCAGCCCCGGCGCCGGCTCGGCCACCCGCCAGTCCGGGTCGTCCCGTACGGCGGCAGTCTCGGCCAGGAAGCCGAGCGACCCGCCCGCCGCGATCTCCTCGACCCGGGCCCGGCGCCGCTCCAGCAGCTCCAGGCGGCGCGGGTTCAGCGCGCGGTGCAGCTGCTCGATCAGCCCGAGTGCCCGCTCGCTCAGGATCTCGTCGTACCGCTCGTGCATCGGTCCCGTGACCTCGACTGCCACCACCAGCTCCTCTACTCGACGACCAAGACTTCGTGATCCGTGATGCGTTCCACCTCGACCGTAATCCAGCCGTCCGCCGGCGTCACCGCGACCTCCCCGCCACCGACCAGCAGCGAAGCCCGGCTCCCGCTCGCCCGGACCGACACCGTGAACGGCCCGCTCGGCGTGAACTCCTCCAGCCGACCCCGCCACGCGCCGCCCTGATCGAGGTTGACCAGGTGCACGATGGTCCGCTCGCCCTGCCGGTAGACCTGGCAGTCGAGCACTCCGGCCCCTTCGACACGCAACGGCAGTTCACCGGCAAAACGCCGTACGAGGTTCGCGAGCAGCCGGCCGTGGTCCGGGTGGTGGTAGCGCGCGTACAACCGGTCCAGATCAGCCGCCAGGTACGCCGTCCGCTCACCGAGCACCAGCGCCGGTACGTCGGTCCGCGGCTCCGCCATCCACGACTTCTCCGGCGGGTAGATCGGGAACGGCGGCACCAGCGTCAGCGCCGCCGCGCCCTGCACCACTTCCAGCGCACCACCGAACGGCAGCAGATCGGTCCCGTCGAACCCGTCGGCCACAGATCGGTCCTCGATCCGCAGGTAGCTGTGGCTGTCGTACGTCTCCCAGCTCCCCGACGACCCGCCGACCTGCCGCTCCCCGCTGTGCCGTACGCCGAGCAGCTCCCCCAGCGCGAAGTCCTCGCGCCGGTCGCCCCACTCGTCGTACAGGCTCGATTCGCCGGTCACGATCAACCGACCGCCGCTCTCGACGTACGAACGCAGCTCAGCGCACTGCGAGTCAGTCAGCACACCGACGTTGGGGACGATGAGACAAGCAAACGACGAGTCGATCTCAGCAGTCGGCAGGTACGGAATGCGCGCCCGCACCAACGCGTCCACCCACCCGCGGTACGGCAACTGACTCACCGTCTCCGGATCGTCCTTGCCGTGGAAGTCCACACTGCGCTGACTCCACAGCAACCCGACGGTCGCGACCGGCTCCCGGTCCACCAAGTACCGCTCCGAAGCGGCGTGCCACCCGAACAGCGACTCCGCCGTCGCGTACTGCCGCCGGTCCTCGTGCACCGACCCGATGTGGTGCCACCACGGCTGGATCCCGCCGGCGAACCCCTCGACCGCCCACATCCGGGCCTCCGGCGCCGGCTTGCTCCCGAGCCGGAACGTCGGCGTGCCCGCGTCGTACATGGCGGTACTCTCCGGGATCAGCGCGTCCCACCCGAGCATCCCGTGCAGCCGCTTGCCGGTGTCGGCGTTGGCCTGGAACCCCGACTCGTCCTTGCGCCACTGCGCGTCGAGCAGGAAGATCGGCGCCCGCGAGCAGAGCGCGACGTCGTCCCGCAGCCGTTTGCTCTGGGCAACGACCTCACCCCCGTTCATCCCGATCCACAGGCAGTCCGGGCCGCCGACGCGCCGGGTCACCTCGTTGTTCAGGTCCCACACCGCCAGCCGCCGGTCGTAGCTCCAGCGGATCCACCGCCGGTACGCCGGATCCGCCCAGTCCACCGCAGCAGGCAACTCCAACCCGACCAGGTCCTTGAAGGAGGCAGCACAGTTCGCGCAGTAGCAGATGCTGTCCCGGTCGAGCCCGCTCCAGCTGTTGTCCGTGATCCCGTCCGGCGCGGTCCGCTCGATGATCTCCTCGAGCACCCCGGTCAGGAAGTCCTTGTAGTAGGGCCCGGTCACGCACGCGACGTACAGCTCCCCCGCCCGATAAGGCTCCCCCGACGCATCCACAGCGAACCAGTCCGGATGCGCGTCGTACAACGGCTGATGCGCCCGGTTGGAGTCCATCCGGGCCAGTACGGTCAGCCCTTCCTCGCGTGCCGCGGCCACGATCTCGCCGTACAGGTCGCGGTCGCCGAGGAACTCCGCGCGATGGTGCAGCGGGTACTTGCTCGGGTAGTAGGCGACGATGCCGCCCGCGTTGACGATGACACCCTGCACCCTGGTCCGGCGCCACTGGCCGCGCCACCAGTCCGCGTCGTACCGGGCCGGGTCCTTCTCGGTCAGGTTGGTCTGGGCCCAGCGCAGCGTGCGCCGGTACCAGGGTGCGCCGGTCATCCGGCCAGGCTCTTCAGCGCGTCGCCGGAGCCGGACAGGTTGTCCAGCACCATCTCCGAGTACTTCCGGCTCAGCACGACCCCTTCGGCACCGCCTTCGAACGCGGCCAGTACGGCGTCGCGCACGCCGTCCCGCGTGCACGCGGTCAGGTCGCCCTCGTTGTCGTCCCAGTTGATCTTGGTCCCGAGGTCACGCGGCGACTCCAGCCCGCGCTGCTTGGCGACCCCGACCGGGATGTCGATGTCGATGCCGGGGTAGATCGCGCTCTGCCCACCGACGCCGGCCACGGCCCGCTCGGTCTCGCGCCGGACGTAGTCCGCGGTGAAGCCGGTCTGCGGCAGCTTGCCGTACGAGCCCTCGTCGAGCTGCAGCAGTTTCATCATCAACGGGTACACGTCCTCCGGCTCCGCGTCGGCGAACAGCGCACCGCAGATGCTCTTCACCCAGGTGAAGAACCGGGGCCCGGCGCAGTTGTTGTAGATCACCACCTTGATGAAGTCGGAGAACTTCGCCATCTCGGCGTAGTCCTGGTCCGCCCGGTAGAACGGGCTGAACGAGATGTTGTGGTAGACGTGCCACCCAACCTGTACGGCGGGCGAGAGCGCCTTGGCGACCCCGTAGATGTCGCGGTACAGCTGCCGCTGGCTCTCCGTCCACAGTGTCTGCCAGGCCAGCACCTCGGGGAAGTTCAGCAGGATTCGCCAGAACGCGACGAACGCGCCGTCGGCCGGCCGCTCACCGGCGCCGACCCGGTGGTTCCACTCGACCAGCTCGCGGTACCCGCGCATCGCCCGGTCGACGTCGATCCCGCGGTCGCGCCCGAACTGACGGCAGTGCGGGCAGAAGCAGCCGACCTCGGCCACGTCGACCGTGCCCTGCATCAGCATGTTCAACGGGCCGGGCCGCTCCGAGCACCACGCGAGACCATCGAGCTGGTAGCTCTGCAGGTAGTCCTCGACGAAACTCAGGTGCCAGTTGCGGTAGTCCGGGTTGTTGAAGCACGGCCGGCGACCGGGCCGTCCCCACGCGTCGACCTCGAGCACCTTGACGAAGTTCGCGTAGGTGCGCAGCTGCTTGGCACCGCCGCTCTCCTCCATCCAGGCGAACGACTTCATGCCGCGCTCGCGCGCCTTCGGGATCACCTCGCCGAGCAGGTCGAGGTCAGGATGCTCGGGCGCCTGCCCGGCGGAGCCGAGCACGGTGTTGCCGTAGTACTGCGGGTGCGTGGTCGCGTAGTTGCCACCGACCCACCCCAGGTCGTACTCCTGGCCACCGTGGTCCGGGATCGGGTGCCCCGGGATCTGCCGACCGCCGGTGCCCCGGGTCCAGGTCGGCGTGGCCAGGAAGAGCGCGTTCACCGCGCCCCGGTCGGCCAGGATGTCCAGTGTCTGGTCGACGCCTTCGTCGACGAACGAAACCGCTCCGATCTGCATGGCTACGAGCCGGTCCGGCACGTCGCTCACCCCTTCATTCCTGTCATCGTGATGCCTTGGATGAAATAGCGCTGCGCGAAAAGGAAGACGGCGATCACCGGTACGACGGAGACCGTCGCACCGCACATCAGCAGACTGATCTGGGTGAAGTACTCGCCCTGGAACTGGGCCAGCGCCACCGGCAGGGTCTGCAGGTTCTCGGAGTTGATGTAGATCAACGGCCCGAACAGGTCGTTCCACGACTCGAGGAAGGTGAACACCCCGATCGCGGCCAGGGCCGGTTTGGTCTGCGGCAGCATGATCCGCCAGTAGATGCCGAACGTGGAGGCACCGTCGATCTTGCCGGCGTCCTCCAGTTCCTTCGGCACGGTCAGGAAGGACTGCCGCATCAGGAAGGTCGCGAAGACCGGCGTGAGCACCTTCGGCACCCACAGCGGGTACTGGGTGTCCACCCACCCGATGTGCCGGAACACGATGTACTGCGGGATCAGGTAGGCGATGCCGGGGATGATCGAGGTGGCCAGCAGCACGATGAACGCGAAGTCCCGCCCGGCGAACCTCAAGCGGGCGAAGGCGTAACCCGCCATCGACGCGACGATCAGGATGCCGATCACGTTCAGCCCGGCCAGCTTCACGCTGTTCCACAGGAACACCGGGATCAGCTCGAAGATCTGCCGGTAGTTGTCCCACTGCGCGTCCTTGGGCAGGAACTGCGGCGGGACCGACAGCACCTGCGCCTCCGGCCGCAGCGAGGCACTGACCATCCACACCAGCGGCGCCAGGAAGGCTGCCGCGAACAGCGTCATCACGACGTACTGCGAGGTCTTGGTGGCGATTCTCATGTGTAGAACACCCACCTCTTCTGCAGCCGCCACTGCAGGAACGTGACGGCGGCGATCACCGCGAACAGGATCCAGGCCATCGCCGAGGCGTAACCGACCTTCCCGAAGCCGAACGCGTTCTGGTAGATGTTGAAGATGTAGACGCTGGTGGAGTGTCCCGGCCCGCCCTTGGTCATCACGTAGATCAGTCCGAAGACCTGGAACGACGTGATGAACTGGGTGATCAGCAGGAACAGGAAGTGCGGCGTGAGCAGCGGCAGCGTGATGTAGCGCAGCCGCGCCCAGGCCCCGGCGCCGTCGATCCGGGCCGACTCGAAGTACTCCTCGGGCAGGCCCTGCAGGCCGGCCAGCAGGATGATCATCGGGTAGCCGATGCCCTGCCAGACGCTCACCAGGATCACCGCCGGCATCGCCCAGCTCGAGCTCGACAACCACTGCGGGCCGGAGATCCCGACCTGGCCGAGCATCCCGTTGATCACCCCGTTGTCGGGCTGGAAGAACCAGAACCAGACGAACCCGATCGCGACCACGTTCGTCACGTACGGCGCGAAGTACGCCGTCCGGAAGAACGCCACGCCCTTGATCGGCCGTGAGCAGAGCAGGGCCAGGATCAGCCCGACCCCGATGGTCAGCGGGATGCTGGCCAGCGTGAAGTAGATCGTGTTCTTGAACGTCTGCACGAACAACGGGTCGTTGCCGAACAGGTCCTTGAAGTTCTGCAGCCCGACGAACTTCGGCGCCGAGATGCCGTTCCAGCTGGTCAGCGACGCTCCCATCGAGACCAGGATCGGGAAGAACTGGAACACCACCACCCCGACCACGATCGGACTGATGAACAGCCAGCCGACGAGGTTCTGCCGGCGGCGTTCCCGGCGTGCGCCCGCGACCGCGACGGGGCGGTCCCGGGTCGGCAATAAGGTTGCCATAGGCAATCAGCCTTTCGAGCCTGGTCGGGGTCAGCCCTTCAACGCGGTCTCCACCTGGGGAGTGACCTGCTTGAGCACGTCGGCGACCGATTTCTCGCAGTTGTAGGCCTGGTCGAGCGCGGGCCGGTACAGCTCCCGGGCGCCGAGCGTGTTCTTGGTCTGGTTGGTCGCGGTGAGGTGCTTGGACGCCTCACCGAACAGGCCGATGTGCTCGGGCATCTTGCCCTTGGGCGCCAGGCCGGCCGCGGCCTTGTTGTTGATCGGCGTGAACGAACCGCCCTCCAGCAGGATCCGGCCGCCTTCCTCGCTGGCCAGGTACTTCAGCAGCGCCCAGGCCTGGTCGGGGTTCTTGGCCGTCTTGGGGATGCAGAAGACGATCACGCTCGACTCGGTCTTCTGCTCCAGGTCGGCCGGCGGCGGCGCGACGTCCCAGGTGAAGTCCTTGATCGTGCTGCGCAGGTACGGCACCGTGCCGAAGGTCGCGTAGAGCATCGCCAGTTTGCCCTGCGCGAACATCTGGGTCTCGGCGTTGTCCTGCTGCAGCGCCGACCACGGCGGCTGCACCTTGTCCTTGCAGGTCAGGTCGGTGGCCCACTGCAGGGCCTCGATCTCCTGGTCGCCCGAGAGCGTGAACTTACTCCCGTCGGTGGAGAAGATCCCGGTCTCGCTGCCGTGGTTGACGGTGAACGTCTGCTCGTACCCGGTGTCCAGGTAGATCAGCCCGCCGTACCGCTGCCCTGGAACGGTGAGCTTCTTGGCCCGGTCGACGAAGTCGTCCCAGTGCCAGCCCTCGGCGCTCCACGTCGTCGGTGGCAGCGGTACGCCGGCCTGCTTGAACAGATCGACGTTGTAGAAGATCAGCCGGGGCTCGTAGCCGACCACCCAGGCGGTGTGCGAGCCGTCGGTCTGCTTCGGGAACTCGTACACCTCCTTGGCGAACTGCGCGGTGTCGAGCCCGTCCTTCTCGATGTACGGGCGCAGGTCCAGCAGCGCGCCCTGCTCGGAGAAGCCGCGGACGAAGTCGTCGTTGATCCGCATCACGTCCGGCGGTGCTCCACCGGCCAGCAGCGTGCGCATCTTGGTGTCGTACTCCTGGGTGACCGCGGGCTGGACCGTGACGGTCACCCCCGCGGCCTTCTCGTGGGCCTGGATCGCCTGCTCCAGCGGCGTTCCCTTGACCTGCTGCCAGTTGAGGAAGGTGAGGCCCTTGCCGCCACCGCCCGCCTCGTTGCCACCGCCACCGCACCCGGCGAGCACACCGCCGGCCGCTAGTCCGCCCAGCCCCGCCAGGAACCTGCGGCGGCTGAGGTTGGAGGGGATTGTCTGCACCGGAATCTCCCATCCACGAAGGATGAATACGTATACAATGAATACGTATACACAGCTCGGGATCCGAGGTCAACGGCGAACGGCCACACTCTTCAGTAGGGTTCGGGTCCGACCACGAGGGGAGGCCGCGGTGAGTCGACCACCGACGAGCAGGGATCTGGCGCGTCTGGCCGGGGTGTCGCAGGCGACCGTGTCGCGGGTGCTGACCAACAACCCGAAGGTGAACCCGGAGACCCGGGCGCGCGTGCTGCAGGTGCTCAAGGAGGCCAACTACACGCCGAACGCGCTGGCCCGCGCGATGAAGACCGGGCGGACCGACACCATCGGGGTGTTCATGACCCGGGTGACCAGCCCGTTCCACGCCGAGCTGCTCGACGAGATCGGCCGCGTGCTCAGCTCGGTCGGGCTGCACATGATCCTGTGGAACATCGAGCACGACCCCGAGGAGTCGGTCAGCAAGGTGCTGCAGCAGCGCCTGGTCGACGGGTTCCTGCTGACCTCGGCGACGTACGACTCGACACTGCCCGCGATGGCCGTCGGGTCCGGTACGCCGACCGTGCTGCTGCACCGCGGCATCGACGGCCTGAACTGCGACCAGGTCGTCGGCGACAACTGGCAGGGCGCGTACGACGCCGGCAAGTACCTCGCCGAGGCCGGCCACTGCGAGATCGGGCTGGTCCGGCTGGAGCACACCGGGAACACGTCCCGCGACCGCGAGCTCGGCTTCCGGGCCGCGCTCGACGAGGCCGGCGTGAAGATCAAGGCGCGCAACATCGTCACGGTCGGGGTCCCGCACGCCGACGGCCACGCCGCGGCGCAGAAGCTGCTCACGCAGAAGAAGCCGCCGACCGCGATCTACACGATGACCGACCTGCTCGCCTTCGGCATCCTGGACGGCGCCCGGGCGCTCGGCGTACGCGTTCCCGACGACGTGTGGGTGGTCGGGTACGACAACACCGACCTGGCGGCCTGGGAGTCGTTCGACCTGACGTCGGTCGAGCAGCCGGTCCACGCCATCGTCGAGTCCGGCGTGGACCTCCTCCGCCGCCGCATCGTCGAACCGGACCGCCCAACCGAGATCATCACCCTGCCGTGCCCACTGGTGGTGAGAGGTTCGACTGCGAACACGCCTTCTTAGTTCTGCAACTGAGGCAGCACGTCCTGCAGGACTTTTGCGTGGTCCTCCGGTGCCTTCAGGTCCATGCCCATCGTGTTCACGCTCAGGTGGGTTGCGCCGATCTCCCGCCAGGCCTGGGCGAACGCGGCCCACTCGGTCTTGGGGGTGCGGCCGAGGGTGAGGCGTGCCTCGAAGCCGATCTCGGCCGGATCGCGGCCGGCCTCCACGGCGTACTGGCGGACGCGCTCGACGGCGGCACGCGCCGCGTCGTCGGGGTCGCTCTGCGGCATCCAGCCGTCACCGATCTTGCCGGTACGACGCAGCACGGCCTCCGCCGTACCGCCGAACCACACCGGGATCCGACGCTTGGGCAACGGGTTGAGCCCAGCCTCGACGACCTGGTGGTACTTGCCGTCGTACGAGATGACCGGCTCGGCCCAGAGCCTGCGCAGCAGGTCGACCTGCTCCTCGAGCTTGGCGCCGCGCTGCTTGAACGGGACGCCGAGCGCGTCGTACTCGACCTGGTTCCAGCCGATGCCGACGCCGAGCCGGAGCCGGCCGCCGCTGAGGACGTCGACCTCGGCGGCCTGCTTCGCGACCAGCGCGGTCTGGCGCTGCGGCAGGATCACGACGCCGGTGACGAGCTCCAGCTCGGTGGTGACCGCGGCCAGGTAGCCGAAGAGCACGAAAACCTCGTGGAACAAGGACTTGTCGGTGTACCCCGACCAGCCCGGGCGGTTCGTCGGGTCCGCGCCGAGCACGTGGTCGTAGGCCAGGGCGTGCGTGTACCGGGCCCGCTCGACGGTCTCGGCCCAGGACCGGACCACCGCCGGGTCACTGCCGATCTCGAGCTGGGGGAAGACGGCACCGATCTTCATCCGGTAACTCCCTGCAGTAGTTGAGGATTTCCTGTCATCCGAGCTGCTCACGCAGTCGCTGGGTGACCTCCCAGGCCGCGGCCGAGTGCGGGCCGGGCGCCGAGTCGACACCGTGGTAGCGCACCTTGGCGAGCACGACGCGGACCGCGATCAACGGTCCGTCCGCACGCTCGTCGAGGCGGTCGCCCGTGCCGGTGAGCTCCAGCGGTCCGAAGCCCGCCGGCTTGGGCGCGCCGGAGAGGTTGAGCTGGACCCCCAGGCTGATCGCGGGGGCGTACTCGGCGTGCAGTTCCTGGTAGTAGTCGTCGAAGCCGTAGTCCAGATCGGCCACGAACTCGTAGCCGGGTCGGTCCAGGGGCTCGAAGTCGAGCGTGAAGTTGGTGGAGTCGGGCGCGCAGTTGGACGGACGGCCGGTGCGGATCGCGAGGCCGCGAACCACGCGGCCCGGGAAGGTCGGGGTCATCCGCGCAGTCCCCGCAGCAGGCCGACCATCCCCTGCACGGCCTGCTCGAAAGGCGCGTCGTCGGCGGCGGCGCGGGCGAGCACGTAACCGCCCTGGAGCACGGCGGCGACGGTCGCCGCCGTCGCGACCGGGTCCAGGCCCGGCGGGAACTCACCGGCTTGCTTGCCCTCGGCAAGGATTTCGGCGAGGCGTTCGCGGATCCGCCGAAAGGTGGCCTCGACCGGCGCGCGCAGCGCGGGGTCGGCGATCACGTCCGGGTCGGCGGTGAGGCGGCCGATCCGGCAGCCCTTGAGGACCTCCCGGTCGCGTTCCAGGTACCGCGTGATGCGCTCGAGCGCCGTACCGGGTCCGGACAGCTGCTGCTCGGCGGCCGCGGTGAGCTCGGTCGCGGACCGCTCGATCGCCGTCCTGGCCAGCTCCGCCTTGCCGGTGAAGTGGTGGTACATGCTGCCCTGCCCGGCGTCGGCCGCGGCCTGGATCGCCTTCGGGCTGGTCCCGACGTAGCCCCGCTCCCAGAGCAGCTGCTGCGTGCTCCGGATCAACCGTTCGACTGTCTCCACCTCTGCAACTGTACCCAGGGGTACAGCTTCGAATGGTGTCCCCGTACGGCGACCGATAGTCTCGGTCGCCATGAGCACCTCCGTGGCGATCGCCGTGATCACGTTCCGGCGACCCGAGCTGCTGAAGGACCTGCTGGACAGCCTGCAGGCCCAGGAACTGCCTGACGGGAGCGACTACGCCGTACGGATCGTCGTGGTCGACAACGACGCGGCCGGCTCGGCCGCGGAAGTGATTGCCGCGTCAACCGGCCCGTACCAGGTCGAGTCGGCGATCGAGCCGGAGCCGGGGATCCCGTTCGCGCGGGAGAAGTCGGTGCGGCTGTGCTGGGACGACGACGCGCTGATCTTCGTCGACGACGACGAGGTCGCCCCCGCGGGCTGGCTGGCGACGCTGCTCGGCGCCTGGGAGAGCACCGGCGCGGACGTGGTGACCGGCCCGATCCAGGGCATCCTGCCGCCGGACGCCCCGGCCTGGAACCGGTACAGCGACGTGCACGACTCGACCGGCAAGCACAAGACCGGTGACGTGCTGAACAAGGCCTACACGAACAACACGCTGGTCGCGCGGAAGGTGTACCACCAGGTCACGCCGGCCTTCCACCCGGCGTTCCGGTTCACCGGGTCGAGCGACCTGCACTTCTTCCTGCGCGTGCACCAGGCCGGGTTCCGGATCGTGTGGTGCGAGGAGGCCCGGATCACCGAGGACGTGCCCGCGTCCCGGACGACGCTGCGCTGGCTGGTCCGGCGCGCGTTCCGGTCCGGCAGCGGCGACAGCATCTCCCGGGTCCTGATCCGGCCGGGGGTGGCCAGCACCGTCAAGGCGCTGGCCTATGCTCTGGCGCGGATCGGGTCGGCCTTCGCCTACGGGCTGGCCGGTCTGGTGCTGGTACGCAAGACCTATCTGCTGAAGGCCGTTCGCCGGTTCTTCTCGGGCATCGGCAGCCTCGCGGGCATAGTAGGGATCAACCATGACGAGTACAGGGAACGGCACCACACCGACGGTGGCGACGCTGTGCCACGCGATCTGGCAGCTGGAGAGGGAGCTGGATCTGCTGAGCTGGCGGATCCAGGGCGCCCACCCGTGGCCGATCATCCGGATGCGCGTCTTCCATGAGCTGACCAAGCGCGGCGGGATCCACGGCGAGCCACACCCGGTACGCCGTACGCGCTCGGACAAGGCCCGACTCGTCGGCAAGCACGTCGCCGGAGTCGTCGGGAAGAACCCGTTCCTGGCCAGCGGCGCGTACGACGCCCTGGTGGTGCCGCACCCGCGCAAGCCGGCCGGGATCGAGATCTATACCGACAAGCTGCGCACCGAGCTCGGCTCGTCGGCGCTGGTCCTGGACTCCGGGATCAACGGGACACCGCTGGCGGGCAGCCGCAACCTGGACTTCTTCACCTCGGCCGCGGGCGCGGTCCGCAGCCGGTCGGTCGACGCGCGCAGCACGACGATCACGAACGCGCTCGAGGCGCTGACCGGCGTCAAGGTCCCGATCGGCGCGCTGGTCGCGCGGGAGATCCCGAAGCACCTGCGGCTGCGCACGCTCTACCGCGCGCTGCTGCGGCGCCACCGGATCAAGACCGTGTACTCCGTGGTGTCGTACTTCCACCAGCACATCACCGGCGCGGCCCGCGACCTCGGCGTACCGGTGATCGAGCTGCAGCACGGCGCGATCAGCCCGTACCACCTCGGCTACAGCTACCCGGGCAGCCCGGTGGTCGCAGACCAGCCGGACGAGCTGTGGTGCTTCGGCTCGTACTGGGAGACCGTCGCCGAGCTCCCCGCGGGGATGTCGACCGCGGTGATCGGGGCGCCGTTCCTGCCGGCCGCCGACGCGTCGCTGAAGATCGGCGACCAGGTGCTGTTCCTGTCGCAGGGGACGATCGGGCCGGCGCTGCTGGACTTCGCGGTCGAGTTCTCGGCGGCGCGGCCGGAGCTGGACGTGGTGTTCCGGCTGCACCCGAGCGAGCACGTGACGGACTACGCGGTGCCGGGCGGGTCGCGGGTGCGGCTGTCGGCGGGATCGGCGGAGTCGACGGTCGAGCTGCAGCGGGCGGCGGCGTACCAGGTGGGTGTGTCGACGACGGCGCTGTTCGAGGGGATGGCGCTCGGGTGCAGGACCGCCGTGGCCGAGCTGCCGGGTCACGAGTACCTGCAGCCCGTCGTGGATCTCGGGGACGCGTTGCTGGCGCCGGATGCCGGGACGCTGGCGGGGCGGCTGGACGATGCGCCGCTGTGCGCGGACAGTTCGGTGTACTACGCGGCCGACCAGCTCAGCGCCGTACTGAAGGATCCCTCCCGATGAACCCGAGCAGTCGGTCCTGGAGCGGCGCGTCCGCCGGGACCTCGACCTCCGGGCCGAACACCTCGACGTCGGGACCGAAGGCACCGGGCGTGCGGTAGAGCGTCATCATCTCGGCCGGGATCGACGTCGTGCTGCGCCAGAGCCGCTCGACGTCCTCCGGGTGCATCGCCTCGTCCTGCCCGGTCGCGCGGGCGAGGTCCCAGCCGTGCAGCACCAGGTCGTCACTCACCACCTGATCGATCTGCGCCTCGGCCGTCATCCGGCCGGTCGGCGTGTCAACCTCCTGCGCGGCGAGCTCGGGGTTGTCGAGCACTTCCTCGACCGCGACCCGCGCCTGCTGGAAGGTCTTCAACGGGTCGTCCCCCGCCCCGAACGACCGCCCCACCGGCCCGAGCATGTACCCGTGCATGGCAACGACATGGTCGACCACGTCCCGCGCCGACCACTTCACGCACGGCGACTGGTTGTCCCAGTCCCCCGGCGCCACCGCCGCCACCTTCCTCTCGAAAGCCGCAGCCCGCCGCCGGTACCGGTCCCCGATTTCTCCCATCGGGCCACCTAACCACCCGAAAGCCCGAAACAGAACCGTTTGCCCAGCCTCGGCGCGGCCCCCCACGTACGACGCACGTCGCCTCACCCCGAACATGAACAGCTGCCACCGCAGCCAGGCCTCCTCTGCCCTCACCTGCTTCCAGGTCGCAGCCCGGCCAGCACGAACGCCCACTCACGGGGACCTTGAACACCAACCGGGGACCCCGGACACGCCATGCCATGTCTAAGGACCCGATTTGGTGTTCAAGGTCCCCGGTCTATGTCGGTGGAGGTTCGTAAGGTCTCGGCATGCGTTCGGTGGAGTTGGGGCGGAGTGGGTTGCGGGTCAGCGAGCTGGGGCTGGGGCTTGCCTCGTTGGCGGGGATGTTCGCGGTGGTGCCTGAGGACCAGGCGGTGGCGACGATCGACCGGGCCTGGGAGCTGGGGGTTCGGCTCTTCGACACGGCGCCGGTGTACGGGTACGGGCTGTCCGAGCAGCGGGCGGGGACGGCGCTGCGGGGGCGACCTCGGGACGAGTACGTGTTGTGCACGAAGGTCGGGCGGTTGATCGAGCCGGGCGGGCAGGACCTGCAGCCGATCTGGGCCGAGCCGCCGATCGGGGTCGGCCCACGGCTGGACTACTCGTACGGCGCGGTGATGCGCTCGTTCGAGGAGAGCCTGGAGCGGATGGGGATCGACCGGATCGACGTCCTGCACATCCACGACCCGGAGCTCGACTTCGCCACCGCCTCGACCGCGGCGCTCCAGGCGCTCGTCGAGCTGCGCGACCGCGGCGCGATCCGCGCGCTCTCGCTCGGCATCAACCACGCCGACGTCGCCGCCCGCTTCCTCCGCGAAGCGTCGACGACCCCCGACTGCGTCCTCCTGGCCGGCCGCTACAGCCTTCTCGACCACACGGCCGCCGACGAGCTGCTCCCGCTCGCGCACCAGCTCGGCGTCTCGATCATCGGCGCCGGCGTCTTCCAGGGCGGCCCGCTCGCCGCGGCACGCTCGTCCGTCGGCTACCCACCGCTCACCCCCGAGGCCGCCGCCCGGCTCGACCAGCTCCGCACGATCAGCGACCGGTACGGCGTACACCTGCCGGCCGCTGCCCTCCAGTTCCCCCTCATGCACCCCGCGATCCCGACGGTCGTCGTCGGCGCCCGCACGCCCACGGAGATCACCGAGGTCGCCGCGTACCTCGACCACACGATCCCCCCGGCGTACTGGCGTGCCCTGGAACAAGCGGGCCTGATCCCGCTACGGTCGGCCTGAGGAGGTGCCATGCGATTCGCGCTGATGCACAAGACCAACCCCGCGCTGGAGGCCGGGCAGGCCCCGGACCCGGAGGTGATGGCCCGCGCTGACGCGGTGCTCGAGGAGATGCGCCAGGCGGGCATCCTGCTCACCGCCGAGGGCCTGCTGCCGAGCAAGCACGGCGCCCGCGTCAGGTTCCCGGACGGGCCGCCGCGCGTGCTCGACGGCCCCTTCACCGAGACCAAGGAGCTCGTCGCCGGCCTGTCGATCATCCGGGTCGCCTCCAAGGAGGAGGCCGTCCAGTGGGCCCTCCGCTTCGCCGAGGCCGATCCCGGCACCGAGATCGACATCCTCCAGATCGCCGAGTGACCACCCCCGAGCAGGCCAGCCCACCACCCGCCCGCCTCCGGCTACTACCGCCTGCCTCCGGCTACGGCCCCGGCGGGTAGTGCGCACCTTTCGAGGCGTCACCCCAGCGACCACTTTGAGCACCGGCCAGCCGTTTCCACCGGCGATTGCCGACCGAACCGTGCACAAAGCGGAGGCGGCGTACGAGCTGCTCCGCGCGCGGGCCTGCGCCGCGAGCTGGTCGCGCGAACCGAAGGCCCGAGTAGCAAACACTTTGTGCACCCACCAGCCGTTTCCGCGGGCGAGAGGTGACTGAGCGGTGCTCAAAGCGCGGAGTGGCTGCGGCTCGGGGCCGAGCGCGGCCGCCCCGGGGGTACCGAACGACAGGAGGTGTGCGTGCGTCGGCCGGTTCCGGCGGGGCGGCTGCGCTCGGGAGGCAGGACGGGAGCGCCGTGGCGTGGACATATCCTGTCGGGCGGTACCGGCAGGTCCTCGCGGCGGGCGGCCCCGAACCGGGTCAGTTCGACGGCAATCATCCTTGATAGTCAGTAATAGTTGCCATATCACTCGGCCACGTTGGTGGCCGCCCACTGGCCGAGGTCGTCGCGCCGGATCGCGGCGGCCATCAGGTCCGGGAACAGATCAGGGGTGCAGGCGAAGGCCGGGATCCCGAGGTCCGCGAACGCGGCGGCGTTGTCGGCGTCGTACGACGGAGCGCCGGAGTCGGCCAGAGCCAGCAGAGCGACGACCTGTACGCCGGACTCGACCAGCGACCGCGCCCGCCGCAGCAGCTCCTCCCGGTTTCCGCCCTCGTACAGGTCGCTGATCAGCACGACCACGGTCTCCGCCGGGCGGGCGATGAGCGTCTCGCAGTAGGCGAGCGCCCGGTTGATGTCCGTGCCGCCACCGAGCTGCGTGCCGAACAGCACGTCGACCGGGTCCTCCAGCTGGTCGGTCAGGTCGACGACCGCCGTGTCGAAGACGATCAGGCTGGTCCGGAGCGACCGCAACGACCCCAGGACGGCGCCGAACACGCTCGCGTAGACAACCGACTCGGCCATCGAGCCGGACTGGTCGATCGCGAGCACGATGTCGCGCTGGACGCTGTGGTTGCGCCGGGCGTACCCGACCAGCCGGTCCGGGACGATCGTGCCGAGCGCCGGCGAGAAGTGCTTGAGGTTGAGCCGGATCGTCCGGTCCCAGTCGATGTCGGAGTGCCGCGGCCGCGCCGTCCGCCCGGCCCGGTCGAGTGCGCCGGTGACGGCCGCCCGGGTCCGTTCGGCGAGCCGCTTCTCCAGGTCCGCGACCACCCGGCCGACGACCTCGCGCGCGGTCTGCTTGGTCTCCTCGGGCATCACCTCGTTCAGCGCGAGCAGCGTGCTGACCAGGTGGACGTCGGGCTCGACCGCGTTCAGCAGCTCGGGTTCCATCAGCATCCGGGTGATGCCGAGCCGCTCGACGGCGTCGCGCTGCATCACCTGCACGACAGAACTGGGGAAGTACCCACGAATATCGCCCAACCATCGCGCCACTCTCGGCGCCGACGACCCGAGCCCGGCCGACCGATTGGTCCCCGGCTCGCCCCGCTCGGCGTCGTACAGGGCGGCCAGTGCGGCGTCGACGGACTGGTCCGCCTTCGACAACGACGTCCCGGTCTCCGGATCCGCCTCGCTGCCGAGCACCATCCGCCAGCGGCGCAAGCGTTCGTCGTCCATCAGACCCCCAGCAGTCGCGCGACCGTCGGCAGCACCGAAGCGGCCAGTTCGGCGTCGAGATCGTCGTCAACGGCAACAACCTGCACGGCGCCGCCGAGCGCCTGCGCCCGTTCGCCGATCGACCGCCGCTCCGGCTTCGCGAAGGTCCCGAACGTCCTGCGCAGCAAGGGCAGAACCTCCAGGAACGCCTCGTCCGGAATCCCCGCCAGCCACCCGTCGACCAGCGCCAGCAGCCGCTCGTCGTGCACGAGCAGCAACCCGCCACCGGCCAGGAACCCCTCGACGTACCCGGCCGCCTCACCGGTCGGTGTCCCCGGCGACAACGCCCGGCCCAACCGCAGCGCGACCTCGCCCGACTCCACCCGCGACGTGTCGAGCATCAGCCGCGTCAACCGCCCACCGATCAACGGCGGCACCGACGCCCGGTCGCTCAGGTTCTCCAGCGTCCGCAGCCAGAGCTCCCGCGACTCCTCCGACAGCAACGCCGTCGCATCCTGCACACCGTCGATCCGCTCGAGCACGGACGCCGCCGCCTCCGGGTCCAGCCCGTGCACCGTCCGCCCGAGCCCAGCGCACACCCGAGCCACCATCCGCTCGGCGACAGCGCCCAGCCCGGCCGTGTCACTTCCCCGTACGTCGCCGTAGCGCGCGGACCTGGCCAACGCCGGCAGCGCGGCCATCAGGTGCCCGACATCCGCATCCTTCGCCGCGCGCGTGTCGACTCCCGTCAGCAACGCGGGCAATGCCTCGGCCAGGTCCGCCAGCAACGAGCGTTCCAGCGCCGATGTCACCTCGGCCAGCGTGGACGATTCCGAAGCAGCCGTGAGCATGACCGTCGTCGCCGCCCCGGCCACCGTCGTACCGTGCGCTCCCGCCGCGACGAGATCGACCTCGAGCCCCGGGTCCCACGCCAGCTTCCACATCTCCCGGAACGTGCCCTGCGCACGCCGGTCGTCCGAGGTCGGCAACCCCCAGGAGATCCCGAGAATCCTCAACCGGTGCAGGAGGTGCGACTTCTCCCGGTCGTTGTCCTTGCGCAGATCGAGATCGATCACGCGCTCGGCCGGGTCACGCTTGAGCCGCAGCCGCCGAGCCTGCGCCGCCAGATCCGCCGCCACCGGCGCCTGCGGTGTATCGCCCGGCACCGTCCCGAGCAGCTCGCCGACGACGGCTTCCCGCGTCACCAGGTCCAGCAGTACGTCGTTCCCGCCACACAGTACGGCGCGCGTCGCCTCGGTCATCTCGCTCAGCCCGGCGAGCGGCCGTTCCCTCAACGCGGCAAGGGTTTCCGCGAGCCGCACCGCCTCGATCACGTGCGCGCTCGACACCGGCAGGTCCTCGTCACGCAGTACCCGCGCGACCTTGGTCAGCCAGCGGGTCGTGATCTGATCCGGCGCGGTGAACAGGTGGTGGTACCAGCCCGGCGAGGTCACGCCGGCGCCGTACCCGCTCGCGTTGGCCAGCCGGCTGTGCGTCCACGGCACCCAGGTGCAGGCGACCTTGCGCTTGGCCATCCCTTTGAGGATCCGCGCGTCATGGGTTGCCGGGGGCAACGGCAAGGTCAGCGCCGGGACGTGCCAGGCGCCGCAGACCACCGCGATCCGCTCGAAGCCCTCCTTGATCGCCTTCCGCACCGTCTGACGCATGTACGCCTCACGCTGCGCCTCCCGGCCGGTCGCCTGCTCGTCGCGTCGCAGCTCACCCATCGCCTCCGCGATCACCGTGAACGGTTCGGCACCGTCGCGCCGGTGCTCGATCACGTCGTCCCACCAGCGCTCGGGATCGTCGTACCCACCGGCCGCGGCCAGCGTCGCGAGGGGGTCGATCGACGTACCGCGCTCGCGCTCGGACGACCCGAACATCAGCGCGGCCGGGAGATCGCAGAACCGCACCGGTACGCCGCCCGCCAGCGCGAACCGGATCGCCTGCCACTCCGGGCTGAACACCGCGAACGGCCAGAACGCCGCCCGCGTCGAGTCGTCGACGGCGTACGCCAGGAGCGCCACCGGCGGCACCATCTCCGGGTCCGCGGCCAGCTCGACCACCTTGTCGGCCTCGGGCGGTCCCTCGATCAGCACGATGTCCGGCTGCAGCTCCGCCAGGGCAGCCACCAGCGCACGGGCCGATCCTGGTCCGTGGTGCCTGATGCCGAACAGGTGCACAGACATCAGCTCAGGTCCCGGCACGCCCGGTAGAAGTCCGACCAGCCGTCGCGCTCGCGGACGACGGTCTCCAGGTACTCCGACCAGACCACCCGGTCGGCCGACGGGTCCTTCACGACAGCACCGAGGATGCCGCCGGCGACGTCGTACGAGCGCAGGACGCCGTCGCCGAAGTGGGCGGCCAGCGCCAGGCCGCCGGTGACAACGCTGATCGCCTCGGCGGTGGACAGTGTGCCGGACGGCGATTTGACCGCGGTCCGGCCGTCCTCGGTGCGGCCCGACCGCAGCTCGCGGAAGACCGTGACGACGCGGCGGATCTCCTCCAGCGCACTGTCCTGCGGCGGCAGCTCGAGCGAGGCGCCGAGCTGCGCGACCCGGCGGGAGACGATCTCGACCTCGTCGTCGGCGGAGTCCGGCAACGGCAGCACGACGGTGTTGAACCGGCGCCGCAACGCGCTCGACAGCTCGTTGACGCCCTTGTCCCGGTCGTTCGCGGTGGCGATCACGTTGAACCCCTTGCGGGCCTGGACCTCACCGGCCAGCTCCGGGATCGGCAGCGACTTCTCCGACAGGATCGTGATCAGCGCGTCCTGCACGTCGGACGGCATCCGGGTCAGCTCCTCGATCCGGGCGATCTTCGCCTCGGCCATCGCGCGCTGCACCGGGCTCGGGACCAGCGCGGCCTCGCTCGGGCCCTGCGCGATCAGCTGCGCGTAGTTCCAGCCGTAGCGGATCGCCTCCTCCGCCGTACCGGCCGTGCCCTGGACGAGCAGCGTCGAGTCACCGCAGATCGCCGCGGCCAGGTGCTCGCTGACCCATGTCTTCGCCGTACCCGGTACGCCGAGCAGCAGCAGCGCCCGGTCCGTCGCGAGCGTGGCGACGGCGACCTCGATCAAGCGGCGCGGGCCGACGTACTTGGGCGTGATCTCGGTGTCGCCGGCCTGCCCGCCGAGCAGGTAGGTGACCACCGCCGCGGGCGACATCCGCCAGGCCGGCGGGCGGATCCGGTCGTCCGTCGCGATCAGCGCGGCCAGCTCACCGGCGTACTCGTCCTCGGCGTGCGGCCGCATCACTGCTGTGGTGCTCATGACAGCTCCTCGTACATCTCACGACGGAAAATCAGGGTCTCGACGAGCCGCAGGCGCCAGGTGTCTTCCTCGCCGGTCGGCTCGCGGGTGATCGGGTGGTTCAGGACGTCAGGCGGTACGGCGCGTGCCGCGGTGCTCGCCAGGCGGGCCCAGCTGCGGTGCGTGCCGGCTTTGGCGAGCAGGTCCAGGACCAGCACCGCGAGGGGCGCGGGCCAGGGCACGGGTAGGCCGCCGACGAGCTCGGACAGGTCGATGGTGGTCCGCAGGTGGTCGACGGCTCTTGGCAGCTCGTCTTCCGGGAGCACGCGCAGCAGCTCGCTCGTGCGGCCGTCGGTCGCTGCGTTGCTGAGTAGGAGGGCGCGGGCCCAGTCGGCGTTGTGCTCGCGGACCGCTGCTTCGGCCCAAGCTGCTTGGAGGACTTCGGGTGCTACGCCTTCGACTGGTAGCTGGTTGGTCTCTGGCGACGGCAGAGGGGCTGCGGCGACGAGCTGCTTGAGCCAGCCGGCTCGGCGGCCCAGACCGGGATGCGCCTGCGGGTCGATGCCGTCGCGCTCCATGGCTTTGGTGACGCGCTCGGGCAGGGTCACCGCCAGCACGCCCTGGGACTCCATCAGGTACGTCGCTACGCGCTCGGTCATCCGTACGCCGTACTGCGAACCTTCGATCCGTGCCAGCAGCTCGGCCGCCAGTCTCCTGACTTCCTTCGACCTGTCGTCGAGAGCCTGCTCCAGGAACTCCTCGTCCGCCTTGCTCACCTTGGCCTTGAGCGCCCCGAGGAACTCCAGCCGCGTGCCTGCTGTCTCCGTCGGCCACACCTCGCGCAGCGCCTCCAGCGCGGCCGCTGGGTCGCTCTCCCTCAGTCTCCTGAACCACGCCCGGCGCTGCAGTGAGTTCCCATGCGTCCACAGCTCCGGATCGTCGCTGACCGCCTCGTGCAGGAACCGCCACTCCGGGTTCAGGTCCGCCAGCCAAGCCGCCCGCCTCCCCGCGGCGGCGACCACCAGCGGCCGGTACTCCGCCCGCCCTTTCGCGTAGTCCGCCAACGCGGGCAGGTGCTCGGGCGGGATCCCCCAGCCCTTCGCCTCGGCAACCCGCAACCACTCACCGAGCGCCGCCGACTGAAACCCCGTCATCATCGCCGCCAACCGGCGGATCGCGTTCGACCGAGGCAACGGCCGGTCGTCCCCGGTGGCCTCCGGCAACGGCTCAATTCCCTGCAGGGGAAGGCGTCCCGCCCGCTTGTAGAGCGTCGCCAACGCGGCAGCATCCAGCAGCCCGGCCTCTTCCGTCAGCTGCTCCTGCACAGCCGGAGGCAACTCCTCGAACACCGGAGGCCGCCGATCGGTCCCGAGCAAGGCCGAGGACACCAGGCCGTCCCAGCCCCTCACAGGATCACCGCTCTCTCGCCGTCCCACACTGTCATCGGCCGAAATCCTGCGCGGTTCCATTCCCCGGAAACGGTGATCGGAGCGCCTGCAGACACCGCCAAGAGCTTCCAAGGGTCGAAGCTCGGCAGGACTTCCAGCGCGCCTTCGTCGTCCACGAGAGCCCACGCCGTGCCGTTGCGGGCCGGGCGAACGTCCTGGAGGACCAGCGGCCAGCGTTCGTTCCACGGGTCGGCGGTCAGGGACTCCACGTACGCGGCGAGAGCCTGGCGGGTGGACAGGCCCGACGGCCTGGTGCCTGGGAGGCGTGGCGCGGTTTGAGTCAGCAATGCACGCAGCGGAAGTGCACCTGGGTAGAACGAGAGGACAGCAGGGACGACCTCCCCAGGACGCGCAGGCAGCGGATCCAACCGTCGTCCCGCCGGCGCGAACGCCAGGATCAATGCCAACCGTCCACTCGTTGCCCCGCGCAACCAAAGCCGCCGGACCGTCAGACGGTCGTCCGGTTCGACCACACGCCCGAGGACGAGCCAGTCGTCCTCGACCTTCTCGCCCTCGGCCTGCACGCGCGCCGTCTCGACGGTCCAGCCGATCCGCGTCTGCACCGTGTCCGCCATGGAGGGCGGCAGCTCAGCCATGCGGCCGTGCGCCGACACCGTCAGGTGGATCAGCGCCAGCTCCTCCAGCAGCTCCCCCGGCCACCCGTGCCCACGCCCCACCACGCCGGCAGCACGCCGTACGGCGCCGGCTACGCCGGGAGCCTGCGCGTCGACCATGCGAGCAGCCAGCCGGGTCAGCTCCTCGTAGCCGCGCTGCTCGAACCCGCTGAGCCCCCGCCGTACCTGATCGTCCAGCCAGCTCTCCAGCTCGGCCATCCCCGCAGACACCCGGTCAGCCCGACGCGACGCCCGCACCTGAGCCGCCAGCGGGTCGGCGACCTCACCCGGCTTCTTCTCGGCGCGTTCAGCCGCCTTCTCCGCCCGACTGCTCCGCTCGGCCAGCCACGTGTCGACCCACTCAGGCTCCTCCGCCGCGGACAGTGCACCAGCCGCCCAGAGCAGCATCAGCCCCAGCGAGTGCTTGCACGGGAACTTCCGGCTCGGGCAGCTGCACTTGAACGCCGGACCGCTCAGATCGACCGACGTCTGGTACGGCGACTTGCCGCTGCCCTGGCAGAACCCCCACAGCGCGCCCTCGGAGCTGCCCGCGTCGGACCACTTGGCCACGCGGGCCTGCGCCTGCCCGGCCTTGGCGGAGGCAGGATCAGGCGCCAGCGCGAGCACCTGCTCCACATCCCAAGGCCCCACGACGCTCCCCGCTCTCACCTACCCGACAGACGAGAGCATGCCATCCAGGGCGGACAGCTCAGCCGAAGGCCTGCTGCTCGGACTCGTAGTGGCTGGGGTACCCGTTGTCAGCCCGGTGCCCGTTGACCGCCGGCGTCGGGCTCGTCGGCTGCGCCGACCTCGAGGCGGGGGTCGAGCCGACCGGCTGGCCGGAGGCCGGAACGCCCGGCTGCGCCGGCGGCGAGGTCATGGGGTGTGCCGCCTGCGAGCCGACCGGCTCCGCCGGCGGCGAAGCGACCGGCTGGGCCGGCGCCGGAGCTGGCGGCGGAGGCGGGGTCTCCGACAGCCCGTCCCGTACGGCGCTCAGCAGCTGCTGCTCGACTGCCTGCAGCCCGGCGATCCGCTGGCGGATCGCCTCCTCCTCCGTCCGCGCGGCCGACACGATCTCCTCGGCCTCGGACTTCGCCGTCTCGCGCAGGTGGTCAGCAGTCCGCTGGCTCGCGCTGAGCACGCTCAGCTCGTACCGGCGCAGCTCGTCCACCCAGGCGCCGTCCTGCGGCTGCCCGTTCAGCACCGGTGCCATCGGGTGGTCGCCGTCGACCACCGGCAGCGTCCGCTCGAGGTCGGCGATCTGCTGGTCGACCCGCGTGAACAGGTCTGCCACGTCGGTCCGCATCTGGCGGATCACGGTTGCCGCCGCGGCGACCCGCTCGGTGGCCTCCCGCTCGCGCTCAAGCGCTGTCCGCTCGGCTGACGTGATCACCCCGAGCGCGACCAGCGCGTCTCGCTCGGCGTCGTCGGTCGGCTCCGGGACCACCCCGGTCGACGCCGCACCAGGCGCCGCCGCAGCCGCCAAGTCAGCCTGCGCGCCGACACCAGCACCCGCGTCGTCACCATCCCCACTCATCGCAACAGTCCGCCGCAGCGGCACCTCCCGGATGAACAGCACCGCCAGCAGACTCACCACCCCGGCCGCGGCCGCGATCAGGAAGATCCGGCTCGTCGCGTCGCCGTACGCATGCCGTACGACTTCCGCCAGCTGCGGCGGCAGCGACCCGACGTCGAGCACACTCGTCCCCGAGCCGTCCTGCAGCGCCCGGCCCGCCTCAGCGCCCTCCGGCCCGAGTGCCCGCAGGTTGCTCGCGATCAGCTCGGTCACGCGGCTCGCCAGCACAGCGCCCAGCACCGAGACGCCGACCGCACCGCCGAGGCTGCGGAAGAACGTGACGGACGCACTGGCCGCTCCGACCTGGCTGACGTCGACGGTGTTCTGCACGGCCAGCACCAGGTTCTGCATCAGCATGCCCATGCCGAGGCCCATCGCGCCCATGCCGACCGCGAGATACCAGTACTCCGTCGTGTGGTCGATCGTCCCGAGCACCCCGAGGCCGCCGATCAGCAGCAGCCCGCCGAGCACGAGGTAACGCTTCCACTTGCCGTACCGGGTGATCATCTGGCCGGCGCCGACCGAACCGAAGAACGAGCCGAGCATCATCGGGATCGTCAGCAGCCCGGACTCGGTCGCGCTGTAGCCGCGCGCGATCTGGAAGTACTGGCCGAGGAACACCGCGCTGCCGAACATCGCGAGCCCGACCGCCAGGCTGGCCACGATCGCCAGTGCGGTGGTCCGCTCCCGGACGACGGACAGCGGGACGAGCGGCTCCTTCGCGCGGGTCTCGACCACCACCGCGAGGATCGCGAGCAGCGCCGTACCGCCGAGGTAGTACGCCGTCTCGCGGGACCACCACGGGAAGTGCGTGCCGGCGAACGAGACCCAGACCAGCGGCAGGCTGGCCGCGCCACTGATCAGGATCGCGCCGAGGTAGTCCATCCGGACCTTCCGCTTGACCAGCGGGAGGTGCAGGTACCGCTGCAGCACGACGAGGCTGATCATCGCGAGCGGCACGCAGACGTAGAAGCACCAGCGCCAGCCGAGCCAGCTGGTGTCGACGATGACGCCGCCGAGCAGCGGACCGCTCACCGTGGCGACGGCGACGACGGCACCCATGTAGCCGGAGTAGCGGCCGCGGTCGCGCGGCGGGATCGCGGCGCCGATGATCGCCTGCGCGAGCGCCATCAGGCCGCCCATCGCGAGGCCCTGCAGGACCCGGGCGCCGATCAGGAACGGCACGTTGTGCGCCATCCCGGCCAGCGCCGAGCCGATCACGAACAGCACGATCGCGAGCTGGACGAGCAGCTTCTTGCTGATCAGGTCGGACAGCTTGCCCCAGACCGGGGTGGAGACCGTCGTGGCCAGCAGGCTCGCGGTGATCACCCAGGTGTACTGGGTCTGGCTGCCTTGGAGGTCGGCGATGATCGTCGGCAGCGCGTTGCTGACGATCGTCGAGCTGAGCATCGCGGTGAACAGCGCGGCCAGCAGCCCGACCAGGATCTCGAGAATCTCCCGGTGGGTCAGCTCCGGATCGGCGGCCCGCGGCGGGGCGTCAGCCGGCGCTGGGAGATCGGGAGCGGCCTGGGCCTCGGTGACAGACATCGGGTGGATCCGTCCTCACGCAGTCGTTCGGCCGGAACAGCCGGTCGGGCTGCTCCGGGGCGGAGTACGGCCTCCAGGTCCTCACCCAGGCCTATTTGGTTGCAGTAGGAAACTGTAAGGCAGCTGAGCGTGACACTGCATGCCGGGTCAGTCATCGGAGCTGTTCGGCCGGTCCACGGCGCGGGACGCACGTAACGTCCACCGGCTCGTCAGCGATCAACAGCCGGAAGCCTCGGCGGTGCTGTCAGGGCCCGCCGAGGCTTCGCAGTTCCGATCCATTGCCGCCCCACTGGGTCAGCTGTCGCCACCACGCCCGGTGCGCGTCTGCAGTTCGTCGATCAGCTTCGACGCGTCCGCCTTGCTCAGTCCGTCCGGGACCTGCTCCCCGGCCTCCTGCGCGAGGGTCCCGAGGTAGGACTCCTGCGGCCCGGTCATCGGCTCGTCCCCCGTCGTCCAGTCCTCAGGCTCCTTGTCCGGCACCGGATGCACGTCCTGACTCATCAGTCCTCCTCCACGGCGTTCTTCGAACACCAGCTCGATTACCGAGGTGGTACCCCGGACATCGCGGTCCATGCACCCGGCCGGACACCACTCCCACCACCCGCCACAAAAGTGGCCGACCGGTGCACAACGTGGCCAAGGTGCCAGCGGGTGAGGTGGGGGTGGGGCTAGGTCGCTGACGCGCGGGTGAGCAGCCGTACGGCGTTGGCGGTGGTGCGCGGCCTCCAGCCCTCAGCTACGGGTGCCTGGTCCAGCGCGGCGATCTGACCGGCCACAGCCTCGTACGGCGTGAAGCAGTGGTCGCTGCCGTACAGCAGGTGGTCTGCGCCCGCTACTGCTTGCAGTGCCGGCAGCTGGTTCGGCACCGGCGTACCGGCGACGTCGTACCAGAGGTGCTTGAGCTGGTCGGTCACGCTGGGCAGGTCGCTGGTCGGAGCGAACGTGTCGCGGAAGAGGTCGAGTCGGTCGCCCAGCAGCGGGATGACTCCGCCGGCGTGCGTGACGACGAAGCGGATCCGCGGGTAGCGGGTGAAGACGCCGGTGAGCACCAGGTCGGTCACCGCACGGGCGCTGTCGAACAGGAACTCGATCATCGGCCGCGGCCGGTCCAGCGAGACCTGTCGCCACTGCGGCGGCGACGTCGGGTGCAGGAACACCACAGCGGACCGCTCGTCCAGCGCACGCCACAGCTGCTCCCAGGACGGGTCACCGGGGTACTGCCCACCCGCGTTGCTGTTCAGGATGACCCCGTCAGCACCCAGTACGTCGGACGCGTGCTCCAGCTCGACCAACGACCCCGCGACGTCCGGCAACGGCAGACTGGCGAAGAACCCGAACCGGCCGGGGTGGTCCTTGACCACCTCGGCCGCGGCCTCGTTCATCCGCCGGGCCAGCACCTGGGCGCGGAAGTCGTCGCCGAAGTGGACGCCGGGCGACGACACCGACAGGACCGACTTGGCGATCCCGGTCCGGTCCATCAGCTCCAGGTGCTTGGCCGCGCTCCACACCGGCCAGCCCGGCATCCCGTCCGGCCGCAGGTGCCCGGCCCGCTCGGCCGCCGCCACGTACTCCTTGAGCAGGAAGTGCGCGTGGACGTCGATGAGGTCACTCATCATGCGGTGGTCGGGTGCAGCAGGTCGTCCAGCTCCACCCGGCGCAGGAACTCCGTGCGGACCCGGTCCGCGACCGCGTTGACCACGGCGGCGCCGTCGTCGGAGGGGTCGATGTGGACCCGGAACGGCCGGCGCCCCTTCTCGGTGTCGACCACGGTGACGATCGCCTTGGCGACCTCCGCGACGTCGGCCCACTCCGGCTCCAGCTCGCGCAACTTCTGGCTGACGAGCTCCATCAGCAGACCGTCCTGCTGCTCCCGCAGGTGCGGCAGGGCCGCGCGGTTGAGCCGCTGAGCGCCGATCACGTTGGTGTCGTACAGGTTGGCCAGCTGCTCCGGGGTGAAGGCCTCGGCAGGGCCGGTGACCATGTGCCCGGCGTTGTGAACCAGTACGTCGAGCTTGCCCTGGTCGGCGAGCACGGCCTGGACGGCCTGCCGGGCCGACTCGTCGGAGCTGACGTCCAGCTCGACGGTCCGGAGGTCGACGGTGTTGTCCTTGGAGTACTGGGCCGCGTCGGACGCGGCGGGGGCGTTGCGGCCCGCGGCATCCCGCATTCCGGCGTACACGGTGTGGCCGGCGTCGGCCAGCGCGCGGGCGGTGAGCGCACCGAAACCGCTGGAGGCGCCGCTGATCAAGATGGTTCTGGACATGGCGCTAGTCCCTTCCGTGCCCTTGCAGGCAACGAGTTCAGGCCGCGGATCCGCCGTTGGCGTAGATGGTCTGGCCGTTGACCCAGCGACCGGGGCCGGCCAGGAAGGCGACCAGCTCGGCGAGGTCCTCGGGCTGACCGAGGCGCTCGAGCGGCGGCTCGGCCGCGATCCGGTCGATCAGCTCCTGCGACTTGCCGTCCAGGAACAGGCCGGTCGCCGTCGGGCCGGGAGCCACGGCGTTCACGGTGATGTCGCGGCCGCGCAGCTCGCGGGCCAGGATCAGGCTGATGCTGTTGACCGCGCCCTTGCTCGCGGCGTACGCCGAGTACCCGGGCCGGGCCAGCAGGGTCAGCGAGCTGGAGAAGTTGATGATCGCGCCGCCGTCGCGGACCCGGCGGGCGGCCTGCTGGTCGACCACGAAGGTGCCGCGCACGTTGATCTTCAGGTGTTCGTCGAGCACGGCGAGATCGAGGTCCGCCAGCGGCGACAGCTTCATGATGCCGGCCGCGTGCACCACCACGTCGACGCCGCCGAACTCCTGCTCCGCGGCGTCGAACAGCGCGCCGACCGCCTGCTCGTCGGACACGTCGGCCTGGACGGCGATCGCGCGGCCACCGGCCTGCTCGACCTCCTTGACGGCCTCCTCGGCCCCGGCCCGGGCGCCGCCGTACGCGACCACGACGTCGAAGTGGTCCTTGCCCAGGCGGGCCGCGGTCTCGCGCCCGATCCCCCGCGATCCGCCGGTCACGATCGCCACCCGGTTGGTGTTCTCGGTCATCGTCCTGCTCCTTCGAAGTTCTCGGTGCTTCCTGCTGACACCAAGAGCTTCGCGCGCCGGATGGATCAAGTCCAACGACTCAACTCGATGGGTGGATCAGTTCTGGTGATCCATCAGGTCTTCGCCGGGCGTCGTACCGGGTGGGTGCTGGAGGTGGGCGACGACCAGGCCGAGCAGGGCCCGCAGCGCGACCGACGGTTTTCGCTTGCGCAGGGTCGCCACGTAGAGCGACCACTGGAAGTCCAGGCCGGTGATCGGCACCGCGCGGATCGCCTCCTCGTCGGCGACCGCGTAGCCGGGCAGGATGCCCAGGCCGACGCCGTGCCGGACGAACTGCACGCCGTTGTCGATGCCGAGCGCCTCGACCACGACGTGCCGGCCGATGCCGGCCGCGTCGAAGGTCTGGTCGATCAGCGTCCGGGTGCCGAAACCGGGCGGGAAGTCCACGAACGCCTCGTCGGCCAGGTCCGCCAGCTCCACCGAACGCCGCCTGGCCAGCCGGTGCCCGGTCGGTACGGCGAGCACCTGCGGGACCTTCAGCAACTCCCAGGCCGTCAGCTCCCGCGGCACGCTTCCCGCGCCGACGCCGAGGAAGCCGACCTCGATGTCACCGTTGCGCAGCCCGGCGATCACACCGGTCGAGCCTTCGGGCTCGACCCGCAGTTGCAGCTCGACGTTCTGGTGCCGCCGCCGGAACTCGCCCGCCGCGGCCGGCAGGTCGATCAGCCCGAGCCCGGGCAGCAGCCCGACCCGGACCGTGCCGCGCATCCCGGCCCCGAGCTCGTCGACGACGTCCCGGGCGCCCTGGACCGCGTCCATCACGGCCAGCGCCTCCGGCAGCAACGCCGTACCGGCTTCGGTCAGGACGACGCGTTGCGCCGACCGCTCGAACAACGTCACCTTCAGATCGCGTTCCAGCGAGGCGATCGCCGCACTCACCGCACTCTGGACGACATGCAGCCGCCGGGCCGCGAGCGTGAAACTCCGCTCGTGCGCCACCGCGACGAAGTACTCCAGCTGCCGAAGCTCCACGCCCCGAGTCTGGCAGCATCCGTGTCGAGAAGGCCGGGACGACTCCGACGGGACAGGTATGAGCAGCTCTCTGCAGCAGGCGGTCCAGCAAACGATCGACGACCTCGTCGGATCGGGCGCGGAGACGGGCGTGCAGGTCGCGGTCTACCGGTACGGCGATCTGGTGGTCGACGCGGTCGCCGGTGTCGCGGACCTGGAGACCGGCCGGTCGATGACCCCGGACACCCCGATCTACAGCGCGTCCACCGGTAAAGGCGTCACCTCGACGCTCGCCAACCTGCTCGTCGCGCGCGGGGTCCTCCGGTACGACGATCCGATCGCGGACCTGTGGCCCGAGTTCGCGGTGCACGGGAAGCAGCGGGCGACCCTGCGGCACGTGCTGACGCACTCGGTCGGCGTACCGGCGGTTCCGGCGTCGACCACGCTGGCCGATCTGACCGACTGGGCGGGGATGACGGCGACGATCGCGGCGAGCGAGCCGTGGTGGGAGCCAGGGACGAAGACGGCGTACCACGCGCAGACGTTCGGGTTCCTGGTCGGCGAGCTCGTCCGGAGGGCGACCGGGCGGCCGCCGGCGCAGGTGTTGCGGGAGGAGCTGACCGGGCCGCTCGGGGTGGGCGACGAGGTGTACTTCGGCGTACCGGCTGAGGAGCTCGAGCGGGTGGCGCGGCTGGATTCGCCGGACGGAGTGGTCGCGTCGCCGGGCGACCAGCTGGCGCCGGCGGCGGTAGTCCCGTCGGCAGTCTCGATGAACCGGGCCGACGTGCTTGGCGCTGACGTTCCGTCGGTCGCGACGGCGTCGGCCAGGGGCATCGCCAAGGTGTACTCCGCGCTGCTGGACACCGAGCTGATCCCTGCGACCTTGTTGCAGCAGATCATCGGCCCGGCGTTCAGCGGGGTCGACGAGGTCTACGGGAACCCGGCGGTGTGGGCGCTCGGCTACGCCTACGGGCGGCTGGGCGCGACCGCCGAGCAGGCGGCGACGACCTTCGGCATGCCAGGCATGGGCGGCAGTGCGGCATGGACGGACCACAGCACCGGTGTCGCGTTCGCGCTCACCAAGAACCGCTTCGACCCGCGGCAGGCGGACGCGGCGACCGCCGTGGGCAACCTCGTCGCGGCCTGGCCGAACTAGCTACGGCGTACGGACCTGGTCCTGGTCGACCCAGACGAGGTGACCGTGGTGGCTGATCAGGATCTCGGGGGCACCGGTGGCCGCCGTACGGCGGGACAGCGCCTCGCCGGCGATCCAGCGGCCGCCGATCCGGACGTGCACCGACTCGGGCCGGGTGGGTGTGGCAACAGGCATGGGACCTGACTTCTGGACAGGGGCGGAGACGGGTAGGCGACGTCTGGTGGAGCGAGGGTGGCGCTGCAGGTCGGGCATGTTCGTCCTTGGGAGGGACCACAGTCGTCGGTGCTTTGTCACACCGGCTGGCTGCTCAACCAAAGGCCACCCTACAACCGCACGGTGAACCATCCCTAGCGGTATCTCGAATTGGTCTTTAAAACAAAGACCTGTATGAATTACGCGGCCCGGACTGGGCACCGGGGGTGGGACCAAGGAGGTCCCACATGTCGACCAACCCGATCACCCCGACCGGTCCGGGCAGCGACCCGGACGAGAATCCCGACCTGGTGGATCCGGGCCTGGACGACCCCGGTGTCAGCACCCCGCCCGGCGAGAACGACCCGCTCAGCGTGCCGGTGCCGGAAGAGCCGCCGCTGTAGGAACAGCTACTTCCACTCGGGCAACTGCTGCAGTGCCCAGGTGTTGCCGTCGGGGTCGGCGAAGAAAACAAACTTTCCCCACGGGAATTCCTGTACTTCGCTGACCTCGACGCCCCGCCCGGTCAATTCGTCGCGCGCCGCCGCGGCGTCCGCGACGACGATCTGGAGGCCACGCACCGACCCCGGCTCGGCCTGGCCCATTCCGGTGCCCAAGGCAATGGAACAGGCCGATCCCGGCGGCGTCAGCTGGACGAAGCGCAGCTCGTCGCTGACCTGGTGGTCGTGGTCGGCGACGAAGCCGACCTGCTCGGTGTAGAACGCCTTGGCCCGGTCGACGTCACTGACCGGCAACGACACCAGTTCGAGTTTCCAGTCCATCGTTTGCTCCCCTCCTGAATGCTGATTGATCAATTTAACGGCGGGACCGGTCAGAACTTGTGCGGCTGGTTGCCGACGAGGTCCTTGGGTACCGGGTCGGCAACGCAGTCAACACGGAGGGCAACCATGACGACGCAGACCCCGGCCGTCCACCCGGACGGTCAACGGACCGGACAGGACGAGCACGTGGGCGCGCTGGTCGCGCAGCTGACCACCGACGTGAGCACCCTGGTCCGCGACGAGCTGCAGCTGGCCAAGGCCGAGCTCAAGGACAAGGGCAAGGAGGCCGGCCTCGGCGTCGGGCTGTTCGGCGGCGCCGGAGCGTTCGCGTTCTACGGCCTGGGCGCGCTGATCGCGACCGCGATCATCGGGCTCTCGTACGCCGTACCGGCGTGGCTCGCGGCGCTGATCGTGACGCTGGTGCTGTTCGCGATCGCCGGTGTGGCCGCGTTGCTGGGCAAGAAGCACGTCGGGCAGGCCACTCCGCCGGTCCCGCAACGCGCCGTCGACGGCGTGCACGACGACCTCGAAGCACTGAAGGGCCACCAGCCGGAAGGGAAGAACGCATGACCACCACGACGCGCCAGACGACCAAGCCGCGGAAGGCCTCCGCTGCGGGGCCCGAGGAGATGAGCGAGGTCGAGGCGCTCCGGGCAGACCTGGAGATGACCCGCCAGCACCTGGCCGACACCGTTCAGGAGCTGAGCCGCCAGCTGAACGTCCCGCGCCGGATCAAGGACTCCGCGACCAGCGCCGGGCACCGCGCCGTACAGGCTGCGGGCAGTGTCAAGGAGCGGGCTGGACAACGCGCGAAGGCGACCGCGGGCGGCATGGGTGAGCGGGCCAAGCACCTGCCCGACCACGCGAAGAACCTTCCGGCCAAGGCGAAGCAGGCTCCTGAGCTCGGCCGCAAGCACCCGAAGGCCACGGCCGCCGTCGGTGGAGCCGTCGCCCTCGGAGTAGGCGCTGCCGCCTGGATCGTGGGACGCAACCGGTGAGCACCAAGGCCGTCAAGCTGGCCTACCGCCCGTTCGGCCTGGTCTCCGGTATCGCCGGCGGTCTCGTCGCCGGTGCCATTTTCAAGCAGGTCTGGAAACGCGTGGCCGACGAGGACGACGCCCCGGATGCTCTGCAGTCGGAGTACCCCTGGCGCCAGCTCCTCCTCGCCGCCGCTCTCCAAGGCGCTGTCTACGCCGTGGTCAAGGCGGCCGTCGACCGAGGCGGAGCGAAGGCCTTCGAGCGCTGGACCGGCGAGTGGCCCGGCGACTGATCGATTGAGCGCCCACTGAACCGACGGTGGCCCCTCTCGGATGCGAGCGGGGGCCACTGTCATGTTCACAGCCCACGCAGAGCCGGACCGAGTTCCTTGGTGAAGAAGTCGAAGAACCCGTCCATGTCCGGGCCTGCGTTGATCAGCGCCAGGTGGTCGTAGCCGGCGTCGGCGAACGGTTTCGTCACCTCGACGTGCCGCGCGACGTCCGGCCCGCACCCGAACTGCTCCTGCATGTGGCCGGCCGTCACCAGCTCCGTCGCGGCGTCGAAGTTCACCGGGTTCGGCAGTTCGGCCTGCACCTTCCACCCGGTCAACCCGAACCGGAACAGCTTGCGCGCCGACTCCGCCGCGTCGTCCTCGGTCGAGGCCCAGGCCAGCGGCACCTCGGCGTACCGGGGTCCGTCGCCTCCGGCCTTCTGGTACGCCGTCACGAGCTCTTCGCTCGGCTCCGTGGTGAACAGCGCATCACCCAGCTCACCCGCGATCTTCGCCGCCTGAGGGCCACCCGCGGCCACCGCGATCCGCGGCAGATCGTCCGGCAGATCGAACACCCGGGCGTCCTCCAGTTGCAGGTGCTTCCCGTCGTACGACTGGTAGCCGCCGCTCCACAGCAACCGGATGATCTCCAGCGACTCCCGCAGCATCTCGTGCCGCTGCGTGACAGCGGGCCACCCGCGACCGACGACATGTTCGTTGAGCCGCTCGCCGGCGCCCACCCCGAGCGTGAAGCGCCCGCCGGACAGCAGCGCGGTCGTCGCGGCCATCTGGGCGACGACCGCCGGGTGGTACCGGATGAACGGGCAGGTCACGCCCGTCGCCAGCTCGATCGCCGACGTCCGCGCCGCGGCCGCCGCGAGCATCGAGAAGGCGAACCCGGAGTGCTGGTGCTCCGACACCCACGGGTGGAAGTGGTCGCTGACCTCGACGAAGTCGAAGCCGGCCTGTTCCGCGCGGACCGCCTGATCGACGATCTCGGTCGGCGAGTACGCCTCGGCGATCAGCTTGAAACCAAGTTTCACGGCGTATACCTCCGAAAGATGAATAGAACAAGACGCTCTGGGCACCAGAAGGGAGCAAGTACTGGTTGCCCAAGGCCTCGGCGTTGAGCAGACAGCGCCGGGGCCGCCACCAACCGGCAGTTTTCAGTCCGGCGGTTCAGGAGTAACCGGTACGTCGTCCTTCGGCAGGCACGCACCAGTACCCGCGAGCGGCCCACCTCATGCGCGAACGGCGACGATCAGCGCGTCGTTCCCTCGCCGCCAGACCGCGCCGGCTCGTTCGAAACCGTTGCGCCGGAGTAGGTCGACGTGCCAGCCCTCGCGTTCCAGCAGGTCGCCGTTCCAGTGCGCGAACACCTTCTCCCGTTCCGCCCAGAGCCCCGCGTACGCCGGATCGCCGTACGCCCGCTCGTACCAGGCGTCGCAGTCCTCCGCCTCCGCGAAGGTCGTCCGCAGGTGCTCGGCGTGCAACCGATCGGCCGCTGCGCGCAGGACGGGTTCGGCGATCGGCGTGTGGTCCGCGTTGGCGAACACACCACCCGACCTCAGCACCCGCGCGACCCCGCCGTACACACCGGCGAGCGCGTCCGCCGGAAACCAGTGCATCGCCGTCGCCGTCACCACCGCGTCGAATCCGGTCGGCAGCCCGCGATCCCAGTCCGGTGCGGCCAACTGTCGCGCGACCACCGAGACGCGGTCGTCGTCGGCGAAGGCGTCGCGGGCCAGGTCGAGCAGGACCGGATCGATGTCGACCGCGACCACCTCGGTGTCGGGGAAGCGGTCCAGCACGCGCCGGGTCAGCGAACCCGGGCCGCAGCAGAGGTCGAGGACGCGGCGGGGAGGGCCCGCGAGCGCCTCGACGTACTCGAGGATCAACCGGAACCGGAGTTCGCGATCCGGCGCGTGCCCCGCCTGCTGACGCTCCCAGCTGCCGCGGAGTTCCTCACGCTGTGTTGTCATAACCTTCACGTTCTGCCCTCTAGGCCCTCGACGTCCAAGACGCAAGAGCACTAACGTCACAGCTTCTGGTTATCCCCGCAGGTGAGGAATACATGGACGTCGATCTACGGCTGGTGCGGTACTTCCTGGTGATGGCCGAGGAGTTGCACTTCACCGCAGCGGCCCGCCGGTTGTACGTGTCCCAGCCGGCGCTCAGCAATCAGATCCGCCGGCTCGAGAACCAACTAGGAGCCCAGCTGTTCGAGAGGTCCCCGCGCGGTGTCACGCTGACCGCCGCCGGAGGGGCCTTTCTGCCCCACGCGCAAAGCGCGCTCGCCGCGATCCGTTCCGGGGTCGCGGAAGCGACCGCCGCCGCGGGCCGCGACCAGGTACTACGGATCGACGTGCTGCAGTCCGACCTGGTCACGCCACGTGCGGTCCTGGCGCGACTGCGCGAGCGCCTCCCCTCGCTGCGGCTCGAGGTCAGCAGTCGCGGTAGTCGCGAGCAGGAGCAGCGGTTGCTCAGCGGCGACCTCGACCTCGCGCTCTGCGGGTCCACGGCCCATCTCGCCGACGGCTTGGTCCAACGGGTGATGCGCCGCGAAGCGCTCGGCATCGCACTGCCGACGGACCATCCGCTCAGCGACGCCGACGCGGTCGCCGTCCGCGAGCTGGCCGACGAGGTGCACTACCTGCCGCGCGACGACTTCGCCCCGGAGTGGAACGACTTCGTGCTCGGCTGCTTCCGTACGGCGGGCTTCCAGCCACGCCGGCACCCGGCCAGCACCGACGGGACCAGCTCGGCGCTCGAGCTCGTCAAGGCCGGCGAGTGCGTCGCGCTCGGGCTGCTCTCGACTCCCGCTCCGGCCGGCGTCGTGGTGAAGCCGCTCGCGGCCGGCGTACCGCCGTACACGTGGACCCTGCGCTGGCGTGACTCCGCGCATCCGCCGACGGCCGCCCTGGGGGTGCTGCGGTCGCTCGACTGACCCGTGTTTCACCCGTGTCTCGATCCAACGGGTTCGTGTGAGTTCGAGGTCGGATGCATAACTTCGGGATCCATGGGGTAGGAATGACTCACACAGATATTGACCGCGGTCCAGACATGTGCCGCGCCGTGACTCATAGTCGCGAGGTCAAGAATCATGGTTACCGTACTTGCACGCACCACCGTCGAAGAGCTGCCGAGCACCGATCCCAAGCAGCGACGGGATCTGGCCACCAGGGAACTTCTCGCCCGCCGGGCCGACACCACCGACGAGACTCTCCAGCAGTCGCTGCTGGAAGAGGCCATCGAACTCAACCTGGGCATCGCCCACAGCATCGCGAGCCGGTTCCGCGGTCGCGGTGTCGAAGCCGACGACCTGGACCAGGTCGCCTACCTGGGTCTGCTGAAGGCGGCCCGCAGCTACCGTCCCGACACCGGTACGCCGTTCCTCGCGTACGCCGTTCCGACCATTCGTGGCGAGGTGAAGCGCTACTTCCGCGACTGCTCGTGGACGGTGCGGATCCCGCGCCGCCTGCAGGAGCTGCAGGGGTCGATCGCGAGCGTCCGTCCCCAGCTGGTGCAGGACCTGCAGCGCGACCCGACCCTGGAGGAGCTGGCCGCAGCGGTCGGCACCGACGTGACCGAGATCGAGGCCGCGATCGCCGCCGACGGCTGCTTCTCGGTGCTCTCGCTGGACCGTCCGGTCGACGGTGAGTCGACCGCGAACCTGGCCGACACCATCGCCGACGAGGAGGACTCCTCGTTCGAGCGGACCGAGGCGGTCGCCGTCCTCGAGCCGGTGCTGAACGAGCTCGCTCCGCGCGAGCGCAAGATCCTTGAGCTGCGCTTCATCGAGGGTCACACCCAGGCCGACATCGGCGCCGAGATCGGCGTCAGCCAGATGCAGGTCTCCCGCCTGCTGCGCGGCATTCTCGACAAGCTGCGCGACCAGATCGAGCCGCCGGCGGTCTCGGCGGCCTGAAGCCCAACCCCCGCGGGTGGTTCGCCGTAGACTCAGGACCCGGCGAACCACACGCGGAGGACCTGGATGGCATCGTTGCCTGAGGCACCTGTTTTCGTGGTGCAGCTGCACGATGCGCGGCGCCGTCACTACGACGTCCGGCTCGAGGTCGACGGCGTCCTGAAGTCCTGGGCGGTGCCGCTCGGGCCCTCGCTCGACCCGGTCGTGAAGCGGCTGGCCGTGTTCACGACCGATCACGCGCTCGAGTACGCGACGTACGAGGGTGTGCACGCCGAGGCCAAGTACGGCAGCGGCGCGGTGATCGTGTGGGACGCCGGCGTCTGGACCAACCTCACCCGCGACAAGCAGCGCGAGCCGGTCGAGCCCGGTGAGGCGATCGAGCGCGGGCACCTGAAGTTCCGGCTGAGCGGCGTGAAGCTCCAGGGAACATGGGCTTTCACCCGGACCGACCGCGACTGGCTGCTGGTCAAGGTCCGCGACGAGTCCGCCGACCCGCTGCTCGACCTGACGACGGCCGAGCCGCGCTCGATCCTCAGCGGCCTGACCATCGAGGAGATGGCCGCTACAGCAACCTGATCGCCGCGGTCGCCACGATTCCGCCTGCGACAGCCACCAGCATCGGTACCTTCGCCACCGCCAGTACGCCGGACGCACCGACGCCGACGAGCTGCGTCCAGTCGAGTTGCTTGCCGCCCAGCTCGGTCACGATCAGCCCGGCCAGCAGCACCGGCGCGGTCAGCGCGGTCATCCTGATCACCGGCCGGGGAAGCTTGCGTTGGGCAATGACCAGCGGAGCGCTGGCCTTCATCAACCAGCTCAGCACGGTCACGGCCACGACGGACAACCAGATCCTGATCATGTCGTCTCCTCCTTCTCCGGCAGTACGCCGATCAGCGCGGCCGCGGTCGCGCCGAGCAGCGCGTAGCCCGGGGTGGTCACCAGGAGCAGCAGCCCCGCGATCACCGCGCCGAGCAGCGCCGCCACGAACGCCCGGCGCGATCGCCGCAGCTCGTCGATCGCGAGGATGATGAAGAACGCGGGGAACGCGACGTCGAGGCCGAGCGTGTGCATCAGCTCGGGCGACGGCGACGTGAGTGCGCCGATCGCCGTACCGCTGACCCAGAAGATCCACTGCGGAACGCTGGCGCCGACGAGTCGCGCGGCGTCGTACTTGCCGTCGTCCCGGTGGGCGGCGACGAACGACGCGTCCGCCAGCGCCAGCGCGTGGACGGTTCTTCTGACCCGGCCGCCTTCGAGGCTCTCGTTGAGGGCGACGCTCATCACGAGGTACCGCGCGTTGATGAGCACCGCGGAAGTGACCGCGGCCAGCGCCGATCCGCCGGCGAGTGCCGTCAGCAAGGTGAACTGGGCCGAGCCGGAGAACGCCAAGGCCGAGAAGGCGACCGGAAGGCCGAATCCCCAGCCGCGGGCTTCCGCTTCGGCCCCGAAGCTCAACGCCAGCACGAAAGCAGCGGCTCCCGGACCGACGCCGAGCCGCATCCCGTCGATGAACGCCGCGCGGTCCATCCGCCGGCTCATCGGCCGCCCTCGCGGGTCCGCTGGTAGTGCCGCTTGGCGCGGGCGCGATTGCCACAGTCCCCGGAGCTGCACCATCGTCTGGATCCGTTCTTGCTCCGGTCCAGGAACAGCCAGCCGCAGTCGTTGTCCTGACACTGCCGCAGCCGGCTCAGGTCCTCGTCCTCCAGCAACCGCCACGCCGCGAGCGTCAACTCGGTGACGGCGTCATCGGCCTGCCAGCGCAGCGGATTGAGCTGCACGATCCGCGCTCGCCCGACGGCTGCGACCAGTAACTCCCGCAGCTCGGCAACGTTGTCGGGCTCTTCCCCGACTGCGAGCGGCTGCAGCACCTCGTACGCCGTTTCCCGCAGCGCTGCGAGGTCACCGGCCTCTACCTGACCGAGCTCCACCGCCCGCAACCACACGTCACGTGCTTCCGGCTCGGCGATCCGGTCCACCCAGCGGCTCGGGTCGAGCCGCCAGGAGACCGTGTTGATCAGGTCGAGCACCACGTGCCCGCCGACCAGTTCCGGTGCGTAGCTCACTCTAACAAGCTATACGGCTTTTGCTCGTTAGTCACCAGCTGTCGACGTGCAGCACCTCGTCGAGCGGCTGCCGCGCGGCCGGCTTGAAGTCGGTCCCGATCGTGTACGCCGTCGGGATCAGCACCGTCTGGCGGACCTCCTCGGGCAGCCCGAGCAGCTCCGAGACCTCGTTCTCGTACTTCATGTGCAGCGTCGTCCACGCCGTACCGAGGCCGCGCGCCCGCGCCGCGAGCATGTAGCTCCACGCCGACGGCAGGATCGAGCCCCACAGCCCCGCCTGGTTCCCGGCCGGCAGGCTCTTGGCGGTCAGGCACGGGATGACGAGGACCGGCACCTGGCCCATCCGCTCGCCCAGGTACGCAACGCTCGACCCGACGCGCTTCTGCACCGGCGCGCGGTCCGGGTCGTCGGCGTACAGGCGTCCGGCCGCGCCGGAGGACTCCACGTATTCCTCGACCGCCAGCCGGTAGTACTCACCGATCTGGGCACGCTTTTCGGCGTCCGTGATCACCAGCCAGTGCCAGGTCTGCCGGTTGCTGCCCGAGGGCGCCTGCAGCGCGATCTCGATGCACTCGCGGATCAGCTCCATCGGCACCGGCTTGTCCAGGTCCAGCCGCTTACGGACGGTCCTGGTGGTGGTGAGCAGTTCGTCTGGGGTCAGGTCGAGTGTGGTCACCCGGCCAGTTTGTCAGCAGGTGCAGGGCCTCCGGCGCGGTGGAGCGCTAGGGTCGGGACATGGCGAGGTATTTCGATGTGCATCCGGAGAATCCGCAGAAGCGGGCCATCGGGCAGGTGGTCGACCTGGTACGCGGCGGCGGACTGATCGCGTACCCGACCGACTCGTGCTTCGCGCTCGGCTGCGCGCTGGGCAACAAGGACGGGATCGACCGGATCAAGGCGATCCGGCACCTGGACGACCGGCACCACTTCACGCTGGTCTGCCAGGACTTCTCGCAGCTGGGCCAGTTCGTCCACATCAGCAACGCGGTCTTCCGCTCGATCAAGGCGGCCACGCCGGGCAGCTACACGTTCATCCTGCCGGCCACCAAGGAAGTCCCGCGCCGCCTGCTGCACCCCAAGAAGAAGACCGTCGGCGTCCGCATCCCCGACCACGTCGTGGCCCAGGCGCTCGTCGCCGAGCTCGGCGAACCGCTGCTGTCCAGCACCCTGCTCCTGCCCGACCACGAGGAGCCGATGACGCAGGGCTGGGAGATCAAGGAAGAGCTCGACCACCAGGTCGACGCCGTCATCGACTCCGGCGAGGCCGGCACCGAACCCACGACGGTCGTCGACTTCTCCGAGGACTTCCCCGAGATCGTCCGCGTCGGCGCGGGAGACCCCACCCCGTTCGAGTAGTCCCTGGTCAGAGGTGGGACGTGATCACGGAGACCGCCAGCGCGAGGCAGGCGAGCACGAAGACCAGCAGCCAGCGCGCCCGGCGAGCGGCGCGCTCGTCTCCGGGAGCCGGGGGTGCGGTCGGACTTGTCATGTCAACATCATCCACCGGCCGGCCGCCGAGCTGAACACCGGCTCCCCGACTTCAGGGACGACTCCGGGGCGTGGTCAGTGGCTTACCTGACTACTTGGCCTGACTACTTGGCCTGACTACTTGGCCATCCCCACAGGCTCGGCCGTCACCAGCAGGTTCGACTCGTAGCCACCCCGCGCCGCGTCGTACACGCCGGTGCAGGTGATCAGCGACAGCCGGTGCTCGCCCACCTGGTCGAAGGCCCCGCTGCGCGTCGCCAGCGCGTCCTTCGGCACGGAGACCACCGAGCTCACCCGGTACGACGCGCTGTGCCCGTCGCCGTGCAGCACGACGGTCTCCCCGACCTTGATCCGCAGCAGCCGCGCGAAGTACCCGATCCCCTCGGTCGCCGAGTCGACGTGCCCGGCCAGTACGACGGCCCCGAACGGATCGCCCGCCTGGGCGCCGCCGTCCCACCACCCGACCCGGCGCACCTCGGCGGGCACCACCAGTTGCCCGTCGACCGTCCGGGCCGGCAGGACCGCCGCCTTGGCCCCGCCCGGCAGCACCACCTCGGCCGGCACGAACCGGATCCGCTGACTGGCGGCCGGCGTACCGACTCTTGCCGGAGGCACCGATCCGGTCTCGGCGGGCGGCGGCCCCGTGACCGTACCGCCGCCCGCTCCGGGGCTCGGAACCGCTCCGTCCGACTGCGCGGCGCACCCCTCCAGGGCCACGCAGAGGACGAGAAGCAGTCCGAGCAAGAACCTCCTCAGCGACGGGCCACCTTCCGGACCGACACCAGCAACGCGCACCCGAGCAGCAGGCCGAGCGCGACCAGGGGCAGCGTCGACGGCCGCTCCTGCATCAGCGCGGCCGCCTGGCCGCCGGTCCCGGTGTCGACCATGCCGGGCTTGTCCGTGCCGGTGCTCGGCAGGCGGATCGTCCCGACCGCGACGTTCATGGTCTTCGAGTTCGGTTCACCGATCGCGAAAACCCGGGTCAGGTACCCGGCCTTCACCGGCAGCGACGCCGGTCCCAGAACGACCGGTCCGGACGCGCCGGCGGGAACGATCTCGACGGTGTACGTTCCGGCCGGAACGACTACGTCGAGTGATTCCCCGTTCGCCACGTTCGCGAACAGCACCTTGCCGTTCACCCGGATGTCGGCCGGCCCGACAGCGGCCGTGTGCGCGACCCGGACCGCGGCCTTGTCCTTCGGTACGGCGCTGAGCTTGTTCGCGTAACTGGTGATCACCGGCGCGGCGGTCGGCGCGGCCGGGCGGTGGATCACGATGTCCTGGTTGCTTCCGGCACCGACCGCGACCCGCCGGTCGACCAGCGTCTTCCCGCCTGCCACAGCGGTGATCCGGCGCTGCCCGGCCTTCACCGAGAACGGCCCGACGACCTTGGCCGCGGCGACCCCACGCGTCACGACCTTGCCGTCCACCTGGACGTCGACCGACTGGCCCGGCAGGCCCTGGACGACGTACAGCACGCCGCCGGAGGCCGCCTCGGCCTGGGTGGCGAGCACCGCGGGCACGGCGGCGACGATCACCGCGAGCGCCAGCGAAATCACCCTGCGATAATGCGGACCCGGAATTCTCGAAATACCCTCGGTCGTTTTCCCAGGCGTACCTACAACTGTTCGGAATTGCCTGAACACTTTCCGCTTCCGCATTTCCTGCCCCCTCGAAAAATCACCCCTGAGAATGCCTGACAAAGCCAATTCGGGCGTATCGTATGCGGAAGTCGATCCGGCCACCAGAGGAAGTGGCCGGGTCCTTGGGGGCGATGCAGCATGTCCGGACGTAGAAGGCTGGTAGGCGCCGCACTGGGTGTGGTGCTGATGGCAACAACCGCTTGCTCGGCCGAGCTGGCGGGACCGACTCCGCCCAGCCCCGGCCAGTTGCCGGCGGGCAGTGGAGGCGCGCCGGTGCAACCGCCGCCGACGGCCGAGGGCCCTGGCCTGACCGCGCCGGGGATCCGCCTCACCGCCGTACCGCGGGGTGACGGGAGCTTCGACGTCACCGAGGAAGTCATGCTCCGCGGTGCGACCGACACCTTGCAGCTGCGGTTGCCGCAGTCGGGCGAGCGCCTGCAGGGAATGATGGCCAGCACCAAGCCTGAGGCAACCAGTCTGCGGGTCGTTGCCGACGGCGACCCGGTGCTGCTGCCGGAGACCGACGTCAAGGCACCGCGGGACCTGTCGCTCAACACTTCGGCCACCGAGGTGAAGCTGACGTACCGGTTGAGCGGCTCGTCCGCGCGGAGCCTGCCGTCGCGGGTCGGGCGAGCGCTGGCCGCCATCAGCCCGCTCACCGCCGCCACGGACGGCACGCTGCCCACGAACCTCGCCGTGTCGGGTGGGGGTCTGCTGAACGCGGTCTGCCCGCTGATGACCGAGACGCGGTGCGCAGTGGGTGAGCCGCCTGGCTTGGGGATCCAGCAGGGGTTGCCGGCCGACCGGGCGCTCGCCGTACTGCAGCTGGATCTTCCGATGCAGCCCTGACCACACCCCGCCGCGGCCAGCCCTACTCTGTCCGTATGGCTGATCGGATCGCATTCGGTACGGCGCGCGCCCGCTGGGTGCTGGCGGCCACGGCTCTCGGCTCCGGCATGGCCTTCCTGGACGGCACGGTGGTCAACGTCGCGCTGCCGGCCATGGGCGAGGACCTGAACGCCGGCATCTCCGGGCTGCAGTGGATCGTCAACGGCTACATGCTGATGCTGGCCTCGCTGATCCTGCTGAGCGGTTCGCTCGGCGACCGGCTCGGACGGCGCCGCCTGTTCGTGGTCGGCGTGATCTGGTTCGCCGTGGCCTCGGCCATCTGCGCCGCCGCGCCGAACCTCGAGGTGATGATCGCCGGCCGTGTCCTGCAGGGGGTCGGCGGCGCACTGCTGACCCCGGGCAGCCTCGCGATCCTGCAGACCAGCTTCCAGCCCTCCGACCGCGGCAAAGCGGTCGGCGCCTGGTCGGGTCTCACGTCGGTCGCCGCGGCGGTCGGCCCGTTCGTCGGCGGCAGCCTGGTCGACAGCGGCTCGTGGCGGCTGATCTTCCTGCTCAACCTCCCGCTCGCCGCGCTCACCGTCGTGGTCACCTTGCGGCACATCCCGGAGACCCGCGACGAGACGATGGCCGGCAAGCTCGACCTGACCGGCGGCCTGCTGGCGACCCTCGGCCTCGCCGGACTGACGTACGGCCTGATCAGCGCGGGCGACCACGGCTTCGGCGACGCGATGGTGCTGACGGCACTGGCCATCGGCGTGGTGAGCCTGGCGGCCTTCGTCGAGGTCGAGCGCCGCAGCTCGCACCCGATGCTGCCGCCCGGCATCTTCGCCAACCTCCGCTTCACCGGCGCCAACCTGGTCACCGTCGTCGTGTACGGCGCACTCGGCACGGCCACGTTCCTGCTCGTCGTCTACCTGCAGACCGTGCTCGAGTACGACGCCCTCACGGCCGGCGCCGCGCTGCTGCCGATGACGATCCTGATGCTGACGCTGTCCGGCTACGCGGGCGGCCTGTCCGAACGGATCGGCGCGCGCATCCCGATGACCGTCGGCCCGCTCTTCATGGCCGGCGGGTTCCTGCTGATGCGGCGGATCGAGCCCGGCGTCGGGTACTTCTCCGCCGTGCTGCCGGGCGTCGTCGTCCTGGGGATCGGCCTGGTCTGCACGGTCGCGCCGCTGACCGCGACCGTGCTCAACTCGGTCGAGGACCACCACGCGGGGATCGCGTCCGGCGTCAACAACGCGGTCGCGCGGTCGGCGCAACTGATGGCGGTCGCGGCGATCCCGCTGGCGGCGGGCATCACCGGCGACTCCTACCGCGACCCGATGTCCTTCAAGGGCAGCTTCATGACCGCGATGGTGATCTCGGCCGTGCTCGCCGTGGCGGGCGCCGTACTGGCTTGGGTGACGCTCGGCGATCGCACTTCACGCCGTACGACGCCGGAAGCGGTGGCGACCCACCGGCACTGCTCGCTGGAGTCCCCACCGCTCTCGAACAGCCCGTCCAGGACACGGTGAAGGTCCGCGGCATCCGGGCAGGTGCGGTGCGGCCGGCCGTTCGTCGGGTAGCGCGGATCGACCCGAACAGCCGACATGTCGACAAATCGCACCCGGGCGACACTCGTTTCCTGTGAAACCTTTGGCGTTTTGACACAGTCGTGCTGTACGTTCGTACGCATGCTCTGGATCCGCGCTGCGTACGGCGCTCTGGCGATGGCCGTCGCCCTGGGTGTCGCCACCCTCATCCCCATCAACTGGCTCGCCGCGGTCGCGTGCAGCCTGATCGCGGTCGTCCTCCTCCGCCCCTGGCGCCGCACCGCCGGCTTGCGCCACGGCCGCGCGGTCGGCTTCGCCCACTTGGGCCTGACCGGCGGCCTCCGCCCTTTCCTGCTGGGCATCGCCGTGACCACCGCCGCCGCCGTCGTCACCTTCACCGCAGGCACCCTCGCCGGCTGGCTCACCTGGGGTCCCGTCGACCCCGCTCAGGTAGCCCTCTTCCTGGTCACCAACGGCGTCATCGCCGTGCTCCTGGAAGCCTTCCCCGAAGAACTGACCCTCCGAGGCCACACCTACACCACCCTCCGCGCCGCCCACCGCCCGTGGATCGCCGCCGTAGGCACCACGGCCTTCTTCCTCACCGTCCCCGCCCTCGCCACCCTCATCCAGTCCGCCCTGACCCTCGGCGCCCACAAGCCTTCCCTGGCTCCACCCGGCGAAGACCCCATCTCCTACTTCATCCTGCTCACGATCTTCGGCTTCACCCTGATCGCGGCCCGCAACGCCACCGGCTCCCTCTGGACCTCGGTCGGCACCCACCTGACCTTCCTCACCATCAACCGCCTCACCCTGTACGGCGAAGACCGCGACGCCGGCTGGTCGATGGACCTGGAGAGCCCCGACGCAATCCTCCTGATCCCCGCTTACTTGCTCATAGCAACGATTGCGTTCAAGGTGATCGGCAGAGCTCACAGTCCCCGGTAGTGCTTGCGGGTTTCCGGTGGGAAGTGCTCGAGGGCGTAGCTGAGCATCGTGCGGGGCATTCGTGCGGCGTACTGGTCGAGGAAGGCCAGCAGCTCGTCGGGCGACACCCGCTTGCCGGCTTCGCGGAGCATCCAGCCGGAGGCTTTGTGGATCAGGTCTTCGGGGTCGTCGAGGACCTGCGGGGCCAGGGCGTAGATGTCGGTGCTGTCGCCGGCGCGGATGAAGCGGTGGGTGGCTACGAGCGCGATTCGGCGGTCCCAGAGCAGGGGTGAGCGGATCAGGTCGTGCAGGACGTCGCCGGGGCGGTCGAGGAGGTGGCCGCCGACGATCTGGGGGGCGCTGCAGTCGACCAGGTCCCAGTTGTTGATGTGTTCGGTGTTGCGCAGGTAGAGGCCGAAGATCGCTTCAAGGTCCGCGGGGTCCGCCGTACGAGGCTTGAGCGCACGCTCGGCGCGATTGGCGAGCAGGCAGAGGACGGCCAGGCGGTGCTCGTGGACCGGGCTGTGCAGGGCTTCCTCGAGGTCGTCCAGCGGGAGCTCCGGCCCGTACGGCGTGATGATGCCGCGCAGGGTGGAGAGCTTGACGCCGATCATCACGTCGCCCTCGCCGTAGCCGCCGGGCTTGACCTGGAAGTAGCCGGACAGGATCGCCGCCGTCCCGGCGTCGGCGGCCGCGTCGATGTCGGCCAGCAGGTCCGCGACGGCCAGTACGGCGGATCGACGGGCCGGCATCAGACGATCAGGCCGCCACTGGCGCCCAGGTTCTGGCCGGTGAGCCAGCGCGAGTCCGGGCCGGCCAGGAACGCGACGACGTCGGCGACCTCGGCCGGTACGCCGATGCGACCGAGCGCGGCGAACGCGGCCGCGCGCTCAGCGGCCTCCGGCGGGTTCGCATCACGGAACATGTCGGTGTCGGTCGCTCCGGGCGAGACCACGTTGGCGGTGATCCCGCGGCCGCCGACCTCGCGGGCCGCGACCTTGGTGACCTGCTCGAGCGCGCCCTTGGTGGCGGCGTACAGCGAGATCCCAGGGCCCGGGACGCTCGTGTTCAGCGTCGACAGCGTGATGATCCGCCCGTTGTCGCGCAGCACCTCACCGGCCCGCTTGATCGCGAAGTACGGGCCCTTGAGGTTGGTCGCGACCATGGCGTCGAAGTCGTCGGGCGTGACGTCGGCCATTGCCTTCACCATCGCCCGCCCCGCGTTGCAGACCAGGACGTCCAGCCCGCCGAGCGGTTCGGCCGCTGCCTCGAAGACCGCCGGCAGCGCGTCGAGATCAGCCTGGTCGGCCTGTACGGCGTACGCCTGACCGCCGGCGTCCTTCACCGCGGCGACCACCTCGTCGGCAGCCTGGCCGGACGACGCGTAGGTGAAGGTCACCACGGCTCCGTCGGCGGCCAGCCGGCGCACGATCGCGGCGCCGATCCCGCGCGAACCACCGGTGACCAGCGCGGCCTTGCCGTCCAGGACTCCCATCACAGCTCCTTCTGCAACCGTCGCATCGTGGAGATCTCCTTGGTCTGGGTGACGCCGACGTCCTGCGCGAGCTCGCCGATCCGCAGGTCGGCGCCCTTCTCGATCGCCGTACCGCTCATCGCCACCGCGCCCTCATGATGCTTGATCATCAAGGTCAGGAACAGGGTGTCGAAAGCCTTGCCGCTGGAGTTCAAGAGCTTGCTCAGCTCGGCCGGCGTGGCCATGCCGGGCATGCCGCTGTGGTCGGCGTGCTCGACGTGCTCCAGCGCCGGCGGCGTCCCGCCGTGCTCGGTGAGCAGTTGCCGCATCGCCTCGATCTCGGGCTTCTGGCCGACCCGGATCCGGTCGGCCAGCGCCTTGACCTGCGCGTTCGCCGCGGCGGTCCGGGCCCGCTCGGCCATCACCAGGGCCTGGCTGTGGTGGATCATCATGTCGCTCAGGAACGTCAGGTCGTCGGGATCGGTCGTGGCCGCCGACGAAGGCGCTGTGGCGAGCGTTCGATTCGGGCCGCCCGGCGTACCGGGGACGATGACCGGGACGGTCGACGTCGGCGCCGGAGCGGCCGCGGGCGGGTCCGAGCTGCACCCCACCAGGGCGAGCCCCAGTACGGCGACCAGTGGCAGGGCGAAGTTCCTCACAGCACCTCACTCTTCGTGGCACATCGCTTCCCCACAGTGTCTATCACGCTTACCCTGAGGCAATCGATCGATTCAACTGCACAGAAGGGACCACGGCATGCGCCGCCCACGCACGCTCGCCCGTCTCAGCTTTTCCTTTGTCCTCGTCGCCGGCCTGACCGGTCTGGCCGGTGCCGCCTCCGCGGAGGTCCCCGCTCCGCCGGAGACCGGCGCGGCCAAGAGCGACAACATCACCCACCTGGCCAGTGCCCCGATGACCGGGCCGCTGGAAGGCGGGGTGAACACCGACATCGCGTTCGCCGGCAAGACGGCGTACGTCGGCAACTACTCCGGCTTCGCGGTCTACGACATCGCCGACCCGGCCAAGCCGCGGCTGGTCAGCCAGGTCTCCTGCCCGGGCAGCCAGAACGACATCAGCATCTACGACGGCCTGCTGTTCCTGAGCACCGACTCGTCCCGCAGCGACAACTCCTGCCAGAGCGTCGCGCAGTCGCCGACGATCAAGGAGTCGTGGGAGGGGATCAAGATCTTCGACGTCAAAGATCCCCGCAACCCGCGCTACGTCGCGGCCGTGGAGACCAAGTGCGGTTCGCACACGCACACGCTGGTCCCGGACAAGTCGAAGCGCTCGGTCTACGTCTACAACTCGTCGTACTCGCCGAACGCGACGTACCCGGACTGCCAACCGCCGAACGACCGGATCGACATCGTCAAGGTCCCGCTGCGGCACCCGGAGCAGGCCGCGGTCGTGGCCTCGCCGGTGCTGTTCCCCGACGGCGGCTTCCCGGGCAGCCCGACCGGCTCGGCGACCAGCGGGTGCCACGACATCACCGCGTTCCCGTCCAAGAACATCGCGGCCGCGGCCTGCATGGGTGACGGCCTGCTGCTGGACATCTCCAAGCCCGAACGCCCGGTGGTGATCGACAAGGTCCAGGACGCGGCCAACTTCGCCTTCTGGCACGGCGCCACCTTCAACGGCGACGGCACCAAGGTCGTGTTCATGGACGAGCTCGGCGGCGGTGGCGGCGCGGAGTGCAACACCGAGGTCGGCCCGAACAAGGGCGCCACCGCGGTCTTCGACATCAAGCACCGCAAGCTGCAGTTCCGCAGCTACTACAAGATCGACCGGCACCAGGCCGAGAACGAGAACTGCGTCTCCCACAACGGTTCGCTGATCCCGGTCAAGGGCCGCGACATCATGGTGCAGGCCTGGTACCAGGGCGGCTTCTCGGTCTGGGACTTCACCGACTCCGCGCACCCGAAGGAGATCGGGTACTTCGACCGCCCGCCGCGCGACCCGGCGTCGTTCGGCGGCTACTGGTCGGTCTACTACTACAACGGCGCGATCTACGGCACCGAGTCGGTGACCGCGTTCGACGTGTTCAAGATCAAGGACCGGCGCACCGATCCCGCCGAACGGGTGAAGCTGAAGGAGCTCAACGTCCAGACGCAGCCGGCGTTCCGGCGCTGATTCGAAACGTTTGTTGCCTAAGCGCTTACATCACGCTCCGGGGTCACTGGCGGTACAGCCATTGTGACCCCGGAGCAATCCGGCATACGGTGAGACCAGGGCTGTCACCCACCACGCCAGGACCGACCGGCGTTTCGCGGGGCTGCCCGGGGGAGAGACCGCCGTGAGCCAGCCCGATTCCCAGGACGGCGAGATGATCAGGACCACGTTCGACGCAGTCACCGAGCAGCTTCGGCCCGGTGTCGTGCTGGTCAAGCTGTCCGGTGAGATCGACATCGCCACCACCGACTTCGCCTCGGAGTCGATCCGGGCGGCGATCGCCCCGCCGGCGCGCAGCGTGCTGATCGACGTGTCCGCGGTGACGTTCTGCAGCTCGGCCGGCCTGGGCAACCTGGTCGAGGCCCGGCGGCTCGCCTCGCAGTACGGCATCGAGCTCGCGCTGGTCGGTGTCGGGCGGCCGGTCGACCGGCCGCTGACGATCACCGGGCTGGGCCAGGAGTTCCGCATCTTCGCCTCCGTGGAGGACGCCGAGCGCCAGGACGGCGCCGGACGATGACCGCCGTGGGGTACGCCGACCGCCTGAGGATCAACAGGGCGGCCGGCCCTCCGCGATGAGCCCGCCACCGGGCACGTTCCGGGATCTGGTGGTCATCGGCGCTTCGGCCGGGGGCGTCGAAGCCCTGCGCGAGCTGGTGAAACAGCTGCCCGTCGACCTCCAGGCCGGCGTACTGGTCGTCCTTCATGTCCCGGCAGGTGGCACCAGCGTGCTCGGCTCGATCCTGGACGCTGCCGGCCCACTCCCGGCCGAGCCGGCCCAGCACGGCGCACCGATCGAGCACGGCCACCTGTACGTCGGGTCGCCGGACCACCACCTGCTGGTCGAAGGTGACTGCGTCGTCCTGTCCGACGCGCCGACCGAGAGCGGTCACCGCCCGGCGATCAACGCGTTGTTCCGTTCCGCCGCACTGGCCCGGGGGCCGCTGGTCGCCGGGGTCGTGCTGTCCGGCGTACTGGACGACGGCGCTGCCGGCCTGGCCATGATCAAGGCGTCCGGCGGGCTGGCGATCGTCCAGGATCCCGACGACGCGGCGTACCGGGGAATGCCCGACAGCGCGCTGGCCGGCCTCGACGCGGACCACGTGCTGCCGGCGCGAGCGATCGGCGAGCAGCTGGCCGAGATCCTCGCCGTACCGGTCGAGCTGGCGCAGCCCGCGGGCCCGGGAGCGATGCAGCGGTACGAACAGGCGCTCGCCCGCAACGGATCTGAGGAATCGATGCCGGAACCGTCCGCCGACGCCGCCGGCCTGCTCTGCCCGGACTGCGGCCGCGAGCTGTCGATGCGGGACCGCGACGCCGAGGCCTTCCGGTGCCAGGCCGGCCACGCCTGGAGCGCGGACGCGCTGCTCGCGACGGCCGACCACCGGATGCAGGCGGCGCTGTGGACCGCGTTGCAGGCGCTCGACGAGAAGACCGCGCTGACCCGGCAGATGGAGGGAACGGCCCGCGACCGCGGCAGCGACGACCGCGCCGGCCGGTACTCTGCCTCCGGGCAGGAGACCGATGCGGCCGCCCGGTTGATCCGGGCACGGCTGACCTCGGGCCTGCCCGGGTCCGACAAGGATGGTGACCCCGCATGAGCCTCGACAAGGCGCTGCAGCTCGGATCCCGGACCATCGGCGACTCGATCGTCGTCCGGCCGCGCGGGGTGCTCGACGTGGCCACCGCACCGCGGTTGCGGACCTACCTGCTGAAGGCCGTGGCCGACCAGCCCGCGGCGGTGATCGTGACCCTGCAGGACCTCGTCCTCGCCCGGGCGTTCACGCTGAGCATCTTCACCGCGGTCGCCCGGCAGGCGGCGGACTGGTCCGGCGTACCGATGATCCTGGTGATCGGTCCGGGGCACGGTTCCGAGGTCCAGCGGCAGTCGAGGACGATCGCCCGGTTCCTGCCGGTGCACACCGAGCTGGCCGGCGCGCTGGCCGCGATCAACAGCCCGCCGGCCCGGCAGCTGACCCGGCTGCGGCTCGCCCCCAGCCCGCACAGCGGCGGCGTGGCCCGGCGGTTCGTCTCCTCGACGTGCGAGCTGTGGCGCTGCGAGGACGTCAGCGAGGACGCCGTGGCGATCGCCTCCGAGCTGATCGGCAACGTGGTCCGGCACGCCCACACCGACGCCGACCTGCGGCTCGAGCTGCGGCGTGAGCTGCTCACCGTCGCGGTCACCGACGGCAGCGCGCTGTTCCCGGTCCCCCGGCCGGCCAGCACCACGCGGGAGAACGGCCTCGGTCTCACCATCGTCACCACGCTGGCGTCCGCCTGGGGCGCCAACCCGACGTCCGCCGGCGGCAAGGTCGTCTGGGCGACGCTCCGGCTGCAGGGATCGGCCACGACGGCCGCGATCATCAACCGGCGCCGCAACGGGCAGTAGCGTGGCGGTGTGACCAACCAGCCCGCCGCGACCGCTGACGACGTCGAGGACCTGCTCGCCTACCTGCGCGAGTCCAGGGGCTTCGACTTCGGCGGCTACAAGCGGACCGGGCTGCTACGCCGGATCCAGCACCGGATGGGCCAGGTCGGCATCGGCAGCTACCACGCGTACCTCGACCTCCTGCAGGTCGACCCGAACGAGTTCACCGCGCTGTTCAACACGATCCTGATCAACGTCACGGGCTTCTTCCGCGACCCCGACGCCTGGGAACTGCTGCGGACCGAGGTGGTGCCGGCCCTGCTCGCCGAGCGCAGCCCCGGCGACCCGCTGCGGATCTGGAGCACCGGCTGCTCGTCCGGCCAGGAGCCGTACTCGCTGGCGATGCTGCTCGCCGACGAGCTCGGCCTGGACGACTACCTCAAGCAGGTGAAGATCTACGCGACCGACGTCGACGACGAGGCGCTGGCCCAGGCGCGCCAGGCGTCGTACTCGGAAGCCGAGCTGGCCGGGGTGTCCGACGAGCAGCGTACGACGTACTTCGAGCAGCGCGGCGACGCGTTCGTCTTCCACCCCGACCTGCGACGAACGGTGATCTTCGGCCGCAACGACCTCGTGCAGGACGCGCCGATCTCCCGGGTCGACCTGCTGCTGTGCCGCAACACGCTGATGTACTTCAACGCCGAGACCCAGCAGCGGATGCTGAACCGGTTCCACTTCGCGCTGGTCCCCCGCGGTGTGCTCTTCCTCGGCCGGGCCGAGATGCTGCTCGGCCGGAGCCGGCTGTTCGAGCCGATCGACCTGAAGCAACGGATCTTCCGCCGGGTCGCCAACCGGACGGCGCCGACCGGGCGACCTGCGGCCGAGCGGGCCGACCCCGAGAACACGAGCCAGCGGCTGCACGAGCACGCCTTCGCGGCCAGCCCGATCGCCCAGCTGGTGATCGGCGCCGACGACACCCTGGTCCTGCACAGCGAGCAGGCCGCGAGCCTGTTCGGGCTGACCCGGCGCGATCTCGGCCGGCCGATCCGTGAGCTGGAGGTGTCGTACCGGCCGCTGGCGCTGCGCGGTCACCTCGACCAGGTGCTCGCCGAGCGCAAGCCGATCCGGGTGTCCGAGGTCGAGTTCAGCCGCCCGGGCGGCGTCGTGCACTGGTTCGAGGTGCACCTGAACCCGCTCGTCGACGGCAGCGAGCTGCTCGGCGTCTCGGTGGTGTTCCACGACGTCAGCGCCACCCGCACGCTGCGGCTCGAGGTCGACCGGGTCAACCGGCAGCTGGAGAGCACGAACGCCGAGCTGCAGTCGACCAACGAGGAGCTCGAGACCACCAACGAGGAGCTGCAGTCCACGGTCGAGGAGCTGGAGACGACCAACGAAGAGCTCCAGTCGACCAACGAAGAGCTCGAGACGATGAACGAGGAGCTGCAGTCCACCAACGACGAGCTGCAGATCATCAACGAGGCCGTGCGGGAGCGCAGTACCGAGCTGAACGAGGCGAACGACTTCCTCGAGGCCGTGCTGACCGCCTTCACCGCCGGCGTGATCGTGGTCGACCTCGACCTGCTCGTCCTGGCCTGGAACACGGCCGCCCAGGAGCTGTGGGGAGTCCGCCGCGACGAGGCCGAGGGCCGGCACCTGCTCAACCTGGATGTCGGACTACCCGCGGACGTCCTGCGCCCGCTGGTCCGGGCCGCGCTCGACAATCCGGGCGAGCCACGGGAGGCGCGGATCGACGCGGTCAACCGGCGCGGCCGCGCGATCACGGTCCGGCTGCTCTGCAGCGGGCTGCTGGGTGCGGACGGAAATCAGCGCGGAGTCCTGTTGGTGATGGAGATAGTTGCCCCAGGTCCCTGATCTGACAGCTTGGATGTGCTTAGACTGCGCGCCATGACGCAACGGGGGCGCGGTCCTGGTCCGGGTGCGGTGGTGAAACGCCCCACCGTGCAGGACGTCGCGCGCGAGGCGGGCGTCTCGCCGTCGACGGTGTCGCGCGCCCTGCACACCAGGGGGTACGCCTCTCCCCAGGTCCGGGAGCGGGTCCAGGCCGCCGCCGACAAGATCGGGTACGTGCTCGACCACAACGCGCGTAACCTGCGCAGCCGGACGTCGACGTCGATCGGCGTCCTGATCTCCGACCTGCGCAACCCCTTCTACGCCGACCTCGCGGCCGGGATCGAGGAGGAGCTGCGCGCGGCGGAGTACCAGATGGTGCTGGTGAACGACAACGGCGAGGCGGCCGAGGAGATGCGGGCCGCCGAGACGCTGCTGGCGATGCGCGTCCCGGGCGTGATCGTCACGCCGGTGACCGCCGCCTGCCCGCGAATCCTGCAGAACAACGGCGTCCACGTCGTCTGCGCCGACCGCGAGCTCGGGCGGTCCGGCAGCGACGTCGTACTGAGTGACAACAAGGCCGGAGCGCGCGAGCTGACCGAGCACCTGATCGGCCTGGGGCACACCCGGATCGGCTTCCTGATCGACGAGACCAAGTGGTCCACGGGTGCCGGGCGGCTCGCGGGCTTCCGTGCGGCGCATGCCGATCACGAGCTCGAGGTCGACGACGAACTGATCGCGTACACCAGCTTCGACGCTGTCGCCGCGCAGCAGACGACGCGGGAACTGCTGGACGCGCAGGAGGTGACGGCGATCGTGGCGGCGAACAACGTGCTGGCCCAGGGCGCACTCGCCGAGATCAAGCGGCGCCGGTGGAAGATCCCGCGACGGATCAGCCTTGCGGCGTACGACGACGTACCGTGGATGTCCCTGGTCGAGCCCGCGCTGACCACCGTCGACCAGCACACGGTCGAGCTGGGGCGCAACTGCGCACGGTTGCTGCTGGCCCGGATCCGCGGTGAGCTCCCCGCCCGGCGGCGGATCGTGCGCGTCGTACCGAAGCTGATCGTGCGGGGGTCCACCGGGCCGCCTGGGCCGCCGTTGAGGGGATCAGGCAGACTTTGAGGGTGGTGGTTCCGACATCCACTGCCAGGAACGTCACCTTCAGGGCCCTAGACCGGTTGATGCGATAGCGTCCTGATCCCCGAAGCTAGGAATTGTCCATGGGCGAGAGCTCCTCCAAGATCATCGTCGTCGTCCCGACCTACAACGAGCGGGAGAACCTGCCGGAGCTGGCCAAGCTGCTGGCCGAGCTCAACCTGCCCGGGCTGCAGATGCTGGTCGTCGACGACAACTCCCCCGACGGCACCGGCGACGTCGCCGACGAGCTGGCCAAGGCCGCGCCGGAGCAGGTCGGCGTCCTGCACCGGACCGCGAAGGACGGCCTCGGCCGCGCGTACATCGCCGGCATCACCCGCGCGCTCGACGAGAACGCCGAGATCGTGATCCAGATGGACGCGGACCTGTCCCACCCGGCGTCGGTGCTGCCGATCATGGTGGAGACGCTGCGGACCACGGACGCAGGCCTGGTGATCGGGTCGCGGTACGTGCCCGGCGGGTCCGCCGCGGCCGAGTGGGCCTGGCACCGGCGGCTGCTGTCGGCCTGGGCGAACTTCTACGTGAACACGATCCTGCGCCTGCACGTCAAGGACGCCACCGCCGGGTTCAAGGCGTGGAAGGCCGACACCCTGCGGGCGATCGACGTCGGTTCGATCCAGAGCAACGGGTACTCGTTCCAGGTCGAGATGAACACCCGCGCGGTCCGCCGCGGCTTCCGGATCGCCGAGGTGCCGATCCGCTTCGAGGAGCGCACGCACGGGGCGTCGAAGATGAGCCTCAAGGTCCAGCTCGAGTCGGCGCTGATGCCGTGGAAGCTGCTCTTCAAGCGTTCCTGAGCCCTTTGTTTTCCAGCCGGTACGTCGCCACGACGTACCGGCTTGTTGGCGTGCGCCTCGAGTCTTCCCCGCGAACGCGGGAGGTTCACCCGTAGCCGAGCTCGTGCAAGCGCGCGTCGTCGATCCCGAAGTGGTGCGCGATCTCGTGCACGACCGTGATGTTCACCTCGTCGACCACGTCCTCGACGGTCTCGCAGATCGCGAGCGTCGGGTTGCGGTAGATCGTGATCCGGTCGGGCAGGACCCCGCCGTACCAGTTGCCCCGCTCGGTCAACGGGATGCCCTCGTAGATCCCGAGCAGGCCCGGCTCGCTCGGCGGCGCGTCGTCCTCGACGAACACCGCGACGTTGTCGAGCAGCGCGGCCAGCTCAGGCGGCACCTCGTCCAGCGCCTCGGCCACCAGCACCTCGAAGTCCGTGCGGCTCATCTCGATCACGACCCCAGCCTAGTGAGGCGCACCACAGGCTGTGGTTTCTGTGAGCGGTGCTGCTTGGCGGCTTTGCTGCGACAGATTCCTACCATGCCCGATTCCGCCGGCCCGACGCCTCGTAATCGGCGTTACCTGCTGCGGATACTGACGGCCATCCGGTCGCGTCCTGGCGGCCGTCCCCAGCTGCAGGAGATCGAGAACCACCCCGCAGGCGATCCGGGCGCAGGGCACCACATCCAGTACGAGGACGGGCTGTTCGACTCGACGCTGCCGGCGCCCGAGGCGACCCGTCGTACGGAACTGATGGCGGACTCGTTCAGCGCGTACTTCCTGACCCACGTGCTGCCGTCGCGGGTGCTCGCCTGGCTCTTCGAGAAGCAGCTCCCGCGGCTCATCGTGCCGGACGCCCCCACCGACGCAGCTGTCCTGGACGCCACCAAGAAGGCCGCCTCCTCCCTCAACTGACCGCCCTCCTCCTCTTCTCCGATCCTCCGGGCGGCCGCTCGGACCTCTCCACGCAGCCGCCCGAACCCTTCCCAACAACTCGTTTTGGACCTTCGCCGAGACTCCTCTATGCTTACTGCTGTCCCTGGAGCTTCGGCTCCCGCGGGTCCGAGTCCCCATCGTCTAGTGGCCTAGGACGCTGCCCTTTCAAGGCGGTAACGCGGGTTCGAATCCCGTTGGGGATACGGTCGAAAGGCCGATTAATTGAACAGCTTGAAGATGGTGTACCATCGTCGAGCATCCTGGCCCAGTAGCGCAGTTGGTTAGCGTGCCGCCCTGTCACGGCGGAGGTCGCGGGTTCGAGTCCCGTCTGGGTCGCCAGGAGAAGGCGGCGGATGTCCAAACATCCGCCGCCGCCTTTTCTCCCCGGTCAGGTAGCTCAGCTGGTAGAGCGTCCGCCTGAAAAGCGGAAGGTCGGCGGTTCGAGACCGCCCCTGACCACACATTTCTGAGCGTGGATCTCGGTCTGAGATCCGCCGACTCCCCCGCTAGTCCAGCAACAGGTCCAGCAACGTCACCCAGCGACTGACTGTGCAAGCTGGTCCAGCGCCTTCCGCTGATCCTCAAGCGACGCGTGCGCGTAGATCGCCATCGTCACCTGCACGTCCGCGTGACCGACGATCGCCTGCACGATGTGCGGCGGAACTCCAAGCCGTAGGAGCAAGGTCACACAGGAGTGCCGGAGATCGTGGAAGCGCATCTCCCCCAGCTCCGCCGTCACCCGCAGCGGGTACCAGTCCCTCCGCAGGTTGTCCGGCTCGATCGGCGTTCCGATCTCCGTCGTGAAGACGTAGCCGGTATCGACCCACCTTTTGCCGGCCGCGAGCCGCTCCTTTGCTTGCAGCACCTTGTGAACCCTCAGCGCTTCCAAGCACAGCTCAATCAACGGCACCGTCCGGCGAGACTTCCTGGTCTTCGGGGTGACCGCCCGCAATGCGCCGTCGACACGTTGCAGAGTGCGCCGGACATCCAGGGTCTTTTCGACCCAATCAATGTCATCCCACTTCAGCCCGAGCAGCTCGCCGCGCCGCAACCCCATGAACAGCGCCAGGACGAACAGCGCATACAGCCGCGTCGGCTTGGCTGCCTTCAACAACAGCCGGGCCTGGTCCTCGGTCGCTCCCCGATTGGTGTCGTACTGCGCGCCCTCTACCTGGACCAACTTGGCGACGTTGCGTTGCAGCACCTCTTCGCGCACCGCCGCCTGTAGAGCGTTCCGGAGAACAGCGTGAACTTGTTCCACTAGCCGATCCGATGGACGCCTCTCGCAGCAACGACCGATGGCGCAGCACTTCGCCCTGTCGCCTCGCCGCTTGTCGTATCCGTGCATGCAGCACAGACATGTGTTCCGAACCCGCTTGATGAGCAACCGCACGTCGGCACCCGTCAGCTTGTGGAGCTTCTTCCGGCCGAGATGGGGAATGAGATGCACCCGCGCCACCAGCTCGTAGCCCTGGTGAGTCTTGGGCTTCCGTGACGGCTTCACGATGTGCTCCAGCCAATACTTCAGGTAGGCGTCCAGGTACCAATTGGTCGCCTCGGCCGGAATGCCCTTGTCCGACTTCGCTTGGAGGTCGCGCAACTTCCGGACAACTACGTCCCTCGTCTTGCTCGACACCTCCTTTCGACGGTACGTCCCATCAGCCATCAGCAGGTAGGCGGATGCGACCCACAGTCCCCGACTCTCGCGCCAGTAGATCGAGCCGTCGCCATTTGATGCCTTCACGCTGCGGTCTCCTCTTGCTCCAGAAGCTCAATGGCTTCCTCCAGTGCCGCGACTCGGACGAGACGACGGCTGCCGATCTTGAGGGTCTTCAACTTCTTCGTGCGGATCAGGTCGTAAAGGGTCGACCGATGAATGCCGAGCCGCGCGGCCGCTTCTTCCGTGGTGATCAACAGCCGGTCCGCGTCAGCGATATGAACCGTGCTCATCAGTGGTGAAGCTCCGTTCTGTCCGGGCGTACTCATGCGCTCTCGCGGTTCGGGTGGATTACGTCGACCAGGGCGGGAACGGCCCTGGGGACCCAAGCCGTACCAGCCGTACCAGCCTCGTTTTGCCTGGTCAGGGTCGAGGAGGCTTGGTCGCTTGGTACGGCTTGAGCCGTACCAGTGGCGGAAGCCTCCTCGGGGCTGACCTGCGATGTTGAGGCTGGTACGGCTGGTACGGCTTCCCCAGCCGCTGGTTTCGGCTCGGGGCAGTAGCGGCTCCACGCGTCAGTGAAGTCGTTGCGGTGGTAGCCCTTGGCTTGGCCGGTGGGGAACCGGATCGTGTCGCTGCGGATCTCGAATTCCCGCAGCAGGTTGCCCATGCGCATCGCGGTGAGCCCGGCAGGGCCCATGGTCGCCCAGGGCGCTTCGGGGTCGCTGCGGAGCCGGTCGAGCAGCGTCTGGGTGGGCAGCGCGTCGGCGTCCTGAAAGGCCGTGCGGCAGTCGGCCAGGAGCCGCGACGGCATCGAAGTCTCATCGCCTGCATCGCGATCGCTGGTGAGCGCTACAGCGGCCTTCCTGGCAGCACGCGGCCACTGCCCGCCAGCCAGGTCGGCCACGGCAATCATGGGCTCCCAGGTGTCGGCCGCGCGGTCTTCCAACGGCATATCCGGCGTCGCCGCCCGCAGCTCGTTGATGTGGCCGGTGAGCCACTGGTTGAGCCGCTGGCGCAGCTCGTCCAGCTCGGGACCGTCGCGGCGGACTCGGTACGGCGCGACCTCCTCGCCCGATGCGCGGCGACGCATCCGGATCACGGCGGCGCGGTCCTCGATCGTGTCCGGCATCGCCCCGATCCCTGCCAGGGCAGCCATCGCGAACGTCTGGATCTTCTCCACCGACCGCGACCCAGCGTCGTACCGCAGAGCCGGGCGGTTGCGCTGGTGCCCGGCGTTCAGCAGACCGCGCAGGTCCTCGTTGTCGCCCGCCTTCGGGCCAAAGATCGTGTCCGCCTCATCGATCAGCAGCGTCGGCGGATCAGACGGCGCCATACCGATCGACCGGTAAACCGCCGACGGCGAGGCGTTGACGGTCATCAATGGCCGGTGACTCATCCCTTCGACCATGTCCAAGAGCCGCGACTTTCCACACCGCCGCTCGGGCGCTCGGATAACAAGCCGCGGAGCACAGTTCCACGCCGGAACAGCGTGCGTGGCAGCGATCCACAGCACGACTGCCGTGGCCGCTGACTGGCTCGGCAGGATGACGTAGCGGTCGATGGTGGCCGCCACCTGGTCGAGCAGCTCGGCACCGTCGACGAGCTCGGCGGAGTCGGCCTGGTCGTGATCGGGGGTGGTCATGCGGCGATCCCTTCGTCACGGAAACCGCCAGCGATGGCGGCCCTGATCTCTCGGGCGGTCTGGTCGGCCTGCTCTCCCACAGCGGTGAGCGCAGTAACGGCGGCGGTGTGGTCGAGCGCTCCGGCCGCGACCATCCGCGCGACGCCTCTCGCGGCCCCGTAGAGCGTCGTACGGCGCTTGCCTTCGGGTGCTAGCCGTACGGCGTCCAGATGCGCGCTGAGCAGCTTGTCGGGATGGGAGATGCCCCGCCCCCGCGTCGTGGTGATTCGGCCGGCACTAGGAGGCGCGCCCGTCACGGGCGGCGGCGGAAGACAGGCCGCGATGAGAGCGGGGGGCATCTCCACCGGGTCACCCGAGCCCTGCCGCCACTGATACGCCCGACCGGTCCGGTGGTGAATCGACGGTGGCATGACGACGTAGCCGCCGTCAGCCTTCACATCGATCCCCGGCCGCGACGGCATCGGACGAGACGGCATGTGCCGTCCGGGGTGGCGGTAGTACAGGTGCGTGCCCCACGAGCCCGTGAGGACCTGCAACGTGCGGGGTGCGATCCCCTTCACTGCAAGGTCAATCAGGCTGGGAGTGCCGCCGTGGTCAGGATCGACGTCGACCACCAGGAGGCCAGACACGGCGCCGGTACGGACGGCGAGCTGCCCGCCCGGAACGGCGGCGACGATCGCGGCGACGCGGGCCGGGTCGGTGGTGGCGGCGTAGAAGCCGTGGCAGGTGAGGTGCCCGCAGCTCGCGGGGTCGTGTTGGCCACCGGCAACGACCGGGCGGCAGGCGCGGCAGTTGGCTACCGGCCGCTTCGAGCGTCCGAGCATGAACACCGGCCAGCCACGTCCGGCCGCGTCGAGAGCGGCGGTCAGGATGTCGTTCATCGGGTGATCTCCCCTCGAGGTAGTTCTCAGCGGCGCGGTCACTTGCTCGCACCCTTGCTGGTCGAGTTGCTGCCCGCGCTGCGGGTGCGGCGGTAGTAGCTGATGACCTTGCGGCCGAACCGGACCCGCAGCCCGGAACCGTCGCACCGACCGCAGTGCCGGAACGCGTTGCCGAACGGGGACTTGAACTTGCCTGCGCCCTTGCAACGGCGGCACTTCCCGAACGGCCAGACGGCACAGGTGAACAGATAGAACGCGAAGACGGCGGTCACGATGAGTGCCACGGAGGCACCTTGGGCGACGCTGTGGGCGGTAGCGGTGAGGTCGATCGAGGCGCTACCCAGATAGCTACCGTGGGTAGCGGGGACCAAGGTGGCGGTAGCGGGTGTGCTGGACACGAGAAGCCTCCAGAAGGCTGTTTTTGGGCGTGAGGAGCCGTGACCGCCACCCGCTACGCGTGGATGAACGGCCTGGTCAGGTCTGGGTTGCGGGGTAGCGGGACGGGTAGCGTTGCCGCTACCGGTAGCGGCAACGCCGCTACTTCACCTGTCCCGCACCCCTTGTTGAGTTGGTTACTCTCTGTTGCCCGCGGCTTAGGTGTTGCGGCGGGCGATCGCGGCACGGATGTCGTCGGCCTTGGCGCCCTTGCGGGTCGCGCCGTCGCGCTTCACGTTGACGCTGGACACGTTCAGCCCGCGCGCCTGGGCGCTGATGGCGTCCGGGGTGGTGCCGTCGTACTGCTCGGGCATCTGGTCGGCTAGCCGACCGGCGATGGTGTCCCAGTGGGCGGCGGTGTCGGCGCCCATCACGGTCAAGATGTCGGCCAGGACGTCACGGCTACCGCGCTGCATCTCCTCACCTGCTGCCATGCCAGACAGCAGGCCGAGCCGTTCCCGCAGCACGCGGGCTGCGGTCAGGATCTTGTCCGCGTCGGTCGCGTCGGCCAGCTCGGTCCGCACGGTCGGGGTCGCGTCGGATGCGCCGTACAGGTAGCCGACTCCCCGGTACTCGTCACCGACCGGCAGGGTCGCTGCGTCGAAGCCTTCCTGGTAGGCGTCGCCGCCCAAGATGGCCTCGGACACGACCCGGTTGCCGCACTTCAGCGCGAACCGCAGTGTGTGGTTATCCCGGTACCGGTTGAACAACCGCGCCACGTCGCCCGCGCCGACCCCGGACGGCTTCTGCGAGCTGGACTCGATGATGACACCCGCCGATGGGCCGACGGCTTGGATGCGGGACAGCTTGGCTGCGATCTCCTTGTTGACCGCCTGGTCCTCGGTCTCGAAGTAGACCTGGAACTCTTCCATCACGAGCACCAGGACGTGCAGGTCCGGGTAGCGGGGATCGTTGTGGAGTTCCTCGGTGAGCTTGCCTTCGGGGCACAGCTCGACCGGCAGCGTGGTCAGGATGCTGTTCACGTGGTCAATGTGGGCAAGGATCTCGTCCAGGATGGCGCGGAACGTCTCGATCGGGTCGTCAGTGTTGGGGTTCGGGTGAGTGCCGAACACGATGCGGTGGGCAACCTTCTTGAACGCGAGCCAGTCCGGGGAGTTCTTGCCGTCGACCACGATCAGCCGCACGTTCGGATCAAGGGCCGCGTACAAGGCCAGTAGACGGGCGAAGTACGTCTTGCCCTTACGAGGCTGGGCGCCGACCAGCAGCGAGTTCCACATCAGCGACAGCTTGACCGGCGCGTCCCGCTCGTCGCGACCGATGATGAACGCCTTCCAGATCGACCGGCGCTTGCAATCCAGCAACGATGTCCGGCCCACCGGCACCGCGAGCGGGTCGCGGTCGGCCACGAACAGTGTGTGGCGACGCGAGCTGGTCTTGTCCGGGGTCAGGAACACCTGATTTACATGGACATCCAGGCCGGAAGCGATCTTCTCCCGGCAGTTCGCCACGTCGGTCCAGCCCTTGCCGTACGGGAGATCCACCAGCACCTGCGAGCCGTTGTTGCGCGCGTCCCTGGACATCTGCGACCCGAACCGCACCTCCTGGTCGGCACGGTCCGGCTTGCCGAGTCCGGCCGCGTAGTAGGCGCGCAGCACGATGTCTGAGTTGAGCTTGCGGAACCGGGGAGCGACGACCGCAGTACCGACCAGGGTCTGACCAGCCGGGCGGCCGTAGTGCGCGGCCGCAGCGACCAGACCGGCGCCAGCGAGGGCAACGGCGGCTGTAGGAGCGGCGTTGAGAGCGATCGGCGCACTGATGACCAGCCCGATGTTCTGGGCCGCGAGAACGCCGCCACGCCACAGCCGCGTTCGCTTGAGCTCGCGGTGGATCTTCTCCCACTCCTTCAGCTCGCTACCGTCTGCGGCCTTCTGCTCAAGGGCAAACGAGTTCGGCACCCACCACCAGTTGAGCTGGTTACGGGCCAGGCGGGCGAATCCGCGACCAGCGAACCAAGTCAGCTTGGCGCCGTACCAGGGCGAACGGACCGCGTGGAACGCAGCCACGTGACTTGACCGGGTCAGCGCGCGGCGGACCGTGGCGCGGAGGTTCTGCGGGAGCAGGTGCACCGGGATGATCGGCAGCCGCTCCCCCGGCGTCACCGGCACCGCTAGGCCCGGCGTATCGACCGGCACGAGCACCTTGCCCGCACCGGGGTCGGTGTCAGCGTCGTCGTCCAGGGCCACTTCGTAGGCCGTATCCATCCGCTCGACGTCGCCCGTCGACAGAGGCACCGTTTTGCCGGCATTCTCGTCCGGCGTCTGCGGAGTCTCGTCGCGGCGGGCGCGGTGCGCGTCCAGGTTGATCGGTTCGGGCACGTTCTCGTTGGAAAGCTCGCTCATGTCAATTCCCCTGGTTCTGATCGGGGCGGGCGTGGATGAGATGGGCCAGGGCAGCGCCCATGCCGAGCACGGCGACCGGCAGGCAGGCAACGACGGTCGTGATCTGCCACGGCGCCCGCGTCACTCCGGCCGCCTCCAGCAGGTGGTAGGCGACCTGACCAAGCCCGCCCAGCACGAGCGCGGACAGCGCCGACCACTTCGCGAACCGCCGAGCCGATGCCGGAACCTGCCCGGACAGCCAGACCCGCAGGGCGAACGCGGCGTACGTCTCTACACCGATCGGCAGCGTGATGGCGGAGTTGATCGTGAACCCGTCCGCGATCCCCGGTAGCGGGTGGACGACTCCGAAGCCGGTCAGGGTGCCGAGTCCGACCCAGCCGGACCAGACCGCGACGAACGCGGGCAGCGCCAGCAGTAGCACAGGCCACGACCGGACCGACCGAGCTGACTCGTTGGGCTCGCCGGACACTTCCGGAAGGGAAGCCGCGGGGACCACCTCGACTGCGCTGGACTCGGCAACGATCACCGGGTCTACAGGCGCCGTGACCTGCGGAGATGCCTCCCCCGCAGCCGCGCGGGGCATCTCATCGTTCGTCGGGTCAGCCCCAGTCTCGGGTGCGGACTCAACCGGGTCCGGGACTGGGTGCAGGTGCGTCCCGGTGGTCGCAGCGTCTTCCTCGATCAGGGCCAGCCGTACGGCCTTGGCCTTCTCCTTGCCGATCCGGAAGTGCTTCATCAGTCGGTTCTGTGACGGCACCGAGCCCGCCTGATCGGCCAGCTTGCGGGCGGCCGGGATCAGGTCTTCGACCGGTACCGGGTAGGTCGTACGCAGCGGGGTGCTCATGCGTTGATCTCCTTGCCTGCAAGGACGCGTTGAGCGTCGGCGAGGAAGCCAGTCAGGGCCCACAGGTCGCCGTAGGCGACAGCGGCGTCAGCCGTACCAGCCGGAGGAACGTCAGCAGTCACGAGAGCAACCACGAAGGCGAAGCGAGCCTCAAGATCGGCCGGGATCTCGACGGCGGCGTCTAGGCCGAGACGCTCGGTCCAGACCTCGTTCAGACCGGCCGGTCGACGGCGGTTCATCGCGCACCACCAGTGAGCAGCAGGGTCCAGCCGACCAGGTTGGTACCGGCGATGGTCGCGATCAGGGAGAGCTGCAACAGGCGGTGCTTGATCCAGCTCAACCGGCTCAGGACAACCGCCTGAGCGCACACCTCCCGAACCGCGCCTTCACCGTCCAGGCGGTCGACCAGGCCATCCGGGGAGTGATGGCGGATGGTGCCGAAGTACAGAACGCTGCCGTTGCTGTGCTTGGTGTGGCGGGCCCGCAGGATCGGCAGCACGACTGCGACGGCAGACAGAACCGCAGCAACCATCAGGAAGATGCCGATCGACACCACTACTCGGCCTGTCGCGCCGAGCCGATCGGGGTGGGCGAGGGTCAGGACACCGGCCAGCAGCGCGGTGTTCAAGGTGGCGACGAATCCGGCCTTGGTGTCGGCCTTGCCGATCGACCCGGCGACCGCGTCGTGAATGCGCCACGCCATCGCCAGTTCTCCGCCGTCAACCGGCTGAATCTGAGCGAGCGTCGCGAGGACCTGCGCACGGCGCAGGCGGTACAACTCGCTGTCGACAGAGAGCGCGTCGTCGGCTGCCTTGAGCTCCTGCAAAGCCTCGTGCGCAGGATCGACGCCGGTCATGCCGCGTCCTCCGACTCCGGCTCGTGGTCGGCCACCTCGCGGCCGATCTCCAACACCCGGCGCTGCGCCCGACGCACCCGGCGCCGGTCCAGCACCGACCCGGCCGGACCCGCGTTGATGAACGCAATCTCGGCGTCCAGTAGCTCCAATTCGGCCGCCAGCAGCGGCCATTCCCGCTCGATTCCAGCCAGATCAGCCGGGGTCGGCTCGTCGTCTTCGACGGGCGAAAGGTGGATGATGTTCACGGGTTGTGCTCCTCTACGCAATGGACTAGTGCGACCCAGACGCCTCGGCGGCTGCAACTGCCGGGGCGTCACCTTCAAAGCTTGTCGAACCTGACCAACCTGCCTAGCCAGGTCGTTATGTGGCTAACCTACATAGCCTGGCTAGTCAGGTCAAGCTTTTCGGCACAGCTCGCCTAGCCTGCCTAGTCAGGTAGTAGAATCAGGCTCATGGAGCAGCAGCTAGACCCGACTGACCCGCGCCCGCCGTACAAGCAGGTCGCCAACGCGCTGCGCGCGGCGATCCTCACGCACAAGTTCAATGCCGGAGAGAAACTCCCCTCGCAGAACGATCTCGCCACCCAGTACGGCGTCGCCCGCATGACCATCCAGCAGTCTCTGCGCATCCTTCGGGACGAAGGTCTCATCGTGTCCCGCGTCGGCAGCGGCGTGTACGTCCGCGAGCAGGCCGACCAGGCGGTCGGACTCCGGCCCCACATCGAAAAGGCTTTCGAGCGCGACTCAGTCACCATCGACTTTGCCGGCCTGACCGGCGAAACGCTCCTCGGCGCTCTCGAAGAGCCGATCGACCGCATCCGGCGCGGCCGCCTGACTCCCCAGGCCATCACCATTCGGATGCTCCTGCCCGACCTCGCACAACCCTTGGCCGTACCGTCACGCGCTGGCAAGAACCCCGGCGACGACCCCGCAGTCAGAGCCCGCATGGAACAAATCGCTCAGCGCTCAGCCGGAGAAATCGTCGAGTCGATCCGCGAGCTCGGCGAGCTGGGCCTGGTCTCCAAGGTCCACGCCGAAGTCCGAGTCGTCGGCCTGCCGATGATGTTCAAGCTCTACGCCCTGAACGAAGAAGAGGTCTTCTTCGGCTTCTACCCCGTCGTAGAACGCGACGTCGAGATCAACGGCAAGCCGGTCCCAACTTTCGATGCCGTCGGCAAGGACACCGTCCTTTTCCACCACTCAACCAGCGACGACGACCGAGCAACCGGCTCCCAATACGTCGAGCAAGCCCGCCGCTGGTTCGACAGCCTCTGGGGCACCCTCGGGCAGGTCCGCGACCTGTGACCACCGATCCCCTGAAAGAGATCCTCAGCAACGCGGAAGCCGTCCTCTTCGACTTCGACGGCCCCATCTGCTCAGTCTTCGACGGCTACCCTGCCCAGCAGATAGCCGACGAGCTCCGCGAGCTGGCCCACAAGATTCGCGGCAAGTCGGTCTCGGCACTAGACCGTGTCTCCAGTCCACACGAGCTCCTACTAGCCGCGGCCAGCGATCCGGAATTGGCCCAGCGCCTCGAGGCGGCTCTGCAGGAAGCCGAGCTAGCAGCAGTCAGGACGGCTTTGCCAACCCCAGGAGCAGCCGAATCCATCGCGGCCTGCAATGCCAGCGGGCGCGTCGTTGCGATCGTGAGCAACAACTACGGGCAAGCCGTCACTGACTATTTAGCTCGCATAGGACTCGCGGAACAAGTGGCATACATCGTCGGCCGGAACGCCACCGATCCGACCCTCATGAAACCCAGCCCCCATCTCATCGAAAAGGCGATCCAGGCTCTCAATTTGGAGTCTTCCGACTGCGTCTTTGTCGGCGACCAAACCACCGACATCGAAGCGGGCCGAGCAGCGGGCGTACCGACTATCGGCTACGCCAACAAGCCCGGCAAGGTCGACGCACTCCAAAGCGTCGGAGCCGACGTTGTCCTGACCGGAATGCTTGAACTGGCGGAAGCGATCCACTGAAAGCGCGAACCAGCCAGAGGCGTCAGAGGGCGAACCGATTTGCCGGGTTATAGATATTTACAGTCATCGGTTCGCTCCTGGCCACCACACGATCACCCAATACAAGAAATGCCTCTACGAGATGTGATCCAGTATAGGATGTGTTCTCCCAGTTTACGCTCTCGTCGGGGGACAACCTGCCCGAAAGGGCTTTAGCTTTGAAGAACCCACCACGTAAGCCTGATACTGAACGCGCGTGCCCACCAGTATTTGTGACCCGCCACCAGATCTCATAGAACCCTGGAGAGGTCACGGCAGCCTGGAATTGAAGACTCTTTCCCGCGAACAGCAACGGGCCATCACTGGGGTAGACGCTCCACTTTCCACGCCTCCCGCGCTGTTCGCGCGCTGTGACCGCGATTCGATAGCGATTGTCCAGCGCTTCGTACCAGCCCATCGCAGCCGGCGACTGCATGTGGGATGAATCTGCAAGCTGAATACCAAAATCCGCCTTGGCGGGTAAGGGGAAGCTCTCCCCCAGGAGTTCCCTCCACTTCTCTGCCGCCTCGACCGCATCCACTGAAGCGATCGCATCTGCCGCTAGTCCGCAGGCCTCTGAAAGCTCCTTCTTGAAATCCTTGAAACTAGCATCATCCCATCGAGCCGCGAGATTCTCATCTGCCAGAACAGGATTGCTAATAACCGGCGCGCTACTCAGTGGAGAAAGTACAGAATGCAGCTGGTCAAGTATGGCCTTTATCCGCTCTCCATCGTCGCTCAGAGTTGACATATTCTCTGAGATCAGGACTTGCAAAACGATTGACTTGATCGCCTTCTTTACATCCTGATGTTCATTTCTCCAACGCTTGAATATTTTTACGGTTCGGCGAAATTGCTCACCTTGAGCGGCGCACCAATCGGTATATTCTCCAGGAGCAGTCGGGTGCCAGCCAGCATTGCGTCGCGGCGCATCGAGCGGCGCCGTCGAGTCGCCTTGGCAGACCCTGACAGGCACCACGTCCACATGGAAGCTTCCCGAGTAGTCGTCCGCGTATTCCACGCGAACACATGGTGTCTTTGGTACTAGCCGGTCGCGATAAGTGCCATGCTCACTAAGCTTGTCAAACAAGCCTTCTAGAGCAGCCTTCGCTGATTCGCCCAGGTCAGCACACACACAAATTATGTCCACGTCATACTCGCCGCCATCAATGGGCTTAATTGCGGTCCCGTTGGCGAAGGATCCCTGCAGGAACACATCTGACTCATTCAGCCCGTAGGTTTTCACTAGGTAGCTACCTAGAGCACCCTGCGCTGAATCAATCCGATTCACTTGAGTCTGCGTAAGCGATATCGAGTCCACGAACTTGTCAAATGACACAACAGTATTGACCATTACTTTCTATTCCTCCACAGCACCGCCGCCCGTCGCCAGGGTTGTATCGACAAGTGCGCCCTAACATCGCGAAGAAAGATATCTCCATCTGGAGGGTTACCCGCATCGATCTGGACCTTCCCCCATACGGGATCAATCTTGCCGGACTCCCACGCATTTCGAATCGACTCCTCGAAAGCCGCTCGGGTCTGGCTCACAAACTTGCAATAGCTTCTTTGGAGGTAGCGGGATTCGCTACCAATCCACCCCTCATGAAAGGTCAGCCGTTCCTGCAGGTCATGGAACCGTTCCACGATGGCCCTGGCATCTTCTTCACTTCCACCCCGCCGAGCGACACGGTACGCGAGTTCTCGCCATTCCAACGCAGCGCGGTAAGCCTGCGCATACATGTCAAGACGGCGAGTCCGCCTTGTTGAGCCACGCGCCACACTGGCAGTAAATACTGCTACCAACAGCGTCACCACGGCCGCTAACCCCGCAGTGAGGATCTTTATTTCGTTATCACTCATTATGGGCCAAATTAAGCACCACAATTACCAAATACATCACGAGCCCCCCACGCTTAAGTAACCTCAACGTACGACCCACCCCGCGCCAGTCTGCTGTAGCTCAATCCTGCTGTCATCCTCTCGGCCCGTCCGTCGAGCGGTGATACCCAAGCGTTACGTGACGGATCCCCGCGCCCAAGCCGCGCCAAGCACAGCCCGGCCGCCCGTGACCAAAGCTAGTCACCCTCACCGCCAACGCTGATACAGGCGGGTCTCATTTCCGACGGACTCGTGACGACCGCACCCGGGACCGCAACAGCCAGCACCGGCCGCTGCTACGTCCCGCTCGGCAGACCGGCATCCCGACTGTTAGATCGGGACCTTAAGCGGTCTCGATCGTTGCCGAGTCGACCCAACGGGCGAGGAGACTGAACGCAGCCAGTTGCTCCAGCGCAAGGTGTTCATCTGAGACTGCATTTAGTGTATGCATGCCAGGGTTGCGGATCGCCGCATAAAGGCCCTCAGCGAACGACCGCGCACCTCTGTGAAGATTCTTGTAGGTATCACTGCCATCATTTTGCATCAGCCGAAGTCGAGGTTTTCCAACTTCAGGCTCATTCAAGGAGAAGACCTGGTTGAACAGATCGGTCTCTGAAACATCGACACGCGAAATCTTCGCCTGGGTCTCCGCATTGACTCGCAAAGCGGCCTGCATCACGGCTTGGTGAAAGTGAGAATTCCGCCAAAACGAAACTCCGCTTTCCCAAGCCCATGGATGTAGTTGGCCGGCATCCATCTCAGGCGCACCATCACCCAGCCTGTCGCGAAGCTCATCCTCCCTCTCCAGGACAGCTTTGGGCGCGAGATGCCCACTCGCGGAGATAGTTCCATTCCTCATCTTCGACGGGTCGGTCTGCCCGCCACTTCGGAAGGACTCGGTCGAGAATCTGCTCAACCACGTGCGCATGTTGAGCAATCACGGCGTCTGGTTCCCTCTGAACCGTATAAAACATCACGACGCCCGATCCCGGTCGGTTCGGATCGATCTGATCTGAGGCGTACATGAAGTTGGCGATCTCGTTGAGCGCCCACGCCGAATCCACCTTGGACAAATTGCCTCCTCAGGCATCGTGATCAGTGGGTGTAGCTGGCGGCATCGCCCGGGCCAACCTGCCCACAGGGCGGCAGAGTCGATCCAACCCTGCGGAGACGCGCACAGCGTCAGCATCCACGAGCCTGATTGGCCACCGCAAGGTCCAGCGACGAGTCCAGCGACGAGTCCAGCAACAGGCTCCTACAAGCACCGACTCCGGCCGGGCACAGACGCGCCGCAGCAGCAGCGCCACCTGACGCTGCCCCAACAGAAGTCGAGCTGAAAAGCGGAAGGTCGGCGGTTCGAGACCGCCCCTGACCACACACGAACCCTCTCCGGCATCCGGAGGGGGATTTTTCTTTTCCCACGCGAGCTCCGCAGCCGCCTTCCGTCGCTCCGCTCCTCCAGGCGTCAGCTACGCTCGGCTCCCGCCCACCCTCAGGCTTATCGCCGGCGGTGAGCTGCCTGCTTATCGCAGGCCTTGCCCGGCTGGCGCCGGGAGTATCCGGCTAGCGCCGGCGTTTGCGGGCTTATCGCCCGCGCTTGTGTGCTTATCGCGCGCGGCAGACCGCATGCGCTGGACAACCTTCGTCGACGTGACAGCTAGAGCGCGCCCGCGGCTAGTTGGCTGAACACTTCCGGGCACCAGGTGGTGCTATGGCCGATCTTGGAGTCGCGGCGGCGCGCGACCTCGGGGTACGGGTGCGGTACGGGCAGAGACACGTCGGCGACAACTCGTACTGTCGCGAGACATTCAGCGGGTGGGCGCAAGCCTGCTCGGGAGATCTCTCTCGGAGGACCAATGAAGGCACGTGCACTGGGGGCACTGGTAGGAGTCGCAGCGGTGCTGAGCGGGTTGTTGGTGGCAAGTCCAGCGCAGGCTGGCAGCGGACCGGTCTACGCTCGCGTGTACTACCCGAACCCCACCGGCACAGGTGGGGAGACCAGCGGGGACCTCAATTTCCTCAGTCGGTCAGAGGTCAGGGTGCGGTTTCTCAAAGTGCGCGACATCTGTCCCGGTGACGGCCGCCCGGTGCGGGCCGTCGTGGTCGCGACCCGCACCGACGGAAGTCGTGTGAACATCTCCCCGTACTACTCGGACACCAACGGCTGCGGCGCCGACGGCACCCAATTCCCGACGGTCGACCTCCGCGACGGCGGTCGGCGAATCAAATCGTTGAGTCTCAAGGTGTGCGTCTACACAGCAGCGCTCGGCAACGTGAAGTGTGAGACCAGCATTGTCCGGCACAACCCCTACACCTGAGTCTTCTGACAGAAAGCAAGTGACTCGAACCAACCCCTCAAACAGCTGTAACAGCGCCATCTTCGTCACCGGCGCATGGCCGGGGCCTATCGTCGGCGGGTGCCGGCCCGACTGCTGGGACATCCTCGGCGGAGCCGTTTGCCCGATCAGCGTCTGCCGTGATCAGGTACGGGCCCAAGAACCGCCGCAAGACTCACCCCCCGACAGCGTCCAGCTCGCGGCAAACAACGCCGCGTGCAGCGCCTGGTAGATGAGGTCCTCATCGGTGACACGCTCGGGCTCATCGACGGTACCGACATTCCGACGAAGTCCAGCCCGCTCGCGGACTTCCAACGGTGCGCGCGGGTACCTTCACTCGTTCAGCGAAGGTACCCGTCCCATTGACGCAGTAGCGGCTCCCGCCGGGCATCGCGGGCTCGCTCGGGATGATCTCGACTAGGGCGTGTCTGCTAAATCCGGGCGGCGCTGTCGTTGATGATTGGTTGGTGCTTCGTTCTGGTGTGATTTCTGAT
>NZ_JBNCLH010000005.1:0-372040 GCF_049844575.1 Kribbella sp. DT2
AACAAACCTACCGCCAGCACCCGCTGAGCCTCGGTCAGCGAACTACGTCGATCCATACGAAAGCTCCCCAGGAGTCGGAACTGAATTTCTCAGTCCAACTTCTGGGGAGCAGTTCATCTGAGGATCCCGGGGCTTCCCGCACGCTGAGGATCCCGGGGCTTCCCGCACGCTGACGCTCGGGGGCTTCCCGCAGCCTGACAGCTCGGGGGGCTTCACGCACGCTGACGCTCGGGGACTTCCTGCCCCTGCCCCTCAGGGGCTTCTGCCCCCTGACGGGCTCGGGGACTCTTCTGCCCCTTGACGGGTCTTCTTGGTTAGTGACAACTTACCGTTCGTGGGGACTTACGGAGTTCTGGAGCTGGCTGGGCCGGTGCTGGACGCGTTGGGGGATCCGACGCGGCGGACGATCTTGGAGACATTGCGGCGGAGTGGGCCTAGTTCGGTGGGCGCTTTGGCGGGGCAGGTGCCGGTGAGCCGGCCGGCGATCTCGCAACACCTGAAGGTGCTCGGTCGGGCCGGGCTGGTCGAGCACGAGCCTCGCGGGACCAGCAACATCTACCGGGTCGACCCGGCCGGGCTGGACGCCGTACGGCGATGGCTGGACCAGTTCTGGACCGAGGCGCTGGACGCGTTCGCCGACCATGTACGGCGGACCGAGAACGAGGGGGAGCGATGAGCATCGAGCAGGAACCGTTGGTGAAGACCGTGATCGTGCCAACGACTCCCGATCGGGCGTTCAGGTTGTTCACCGCGGAGCTCGGCAAGTGGTGGCCGCTCGTGAGCCACTCGGTGCGCGGCGACCAGGCGACCGACGTACGGCTCGAGGGCGCGGTCGGTGGACAGATCATCGAGTACGACGCCGCGGGGCCGGTCGGTTCGTGGGGCACGGTCTCCGACTGGGACCCGCCGCACACGGTCAGCTTCAGTTGGCACCCGGGCAGCGATCCGCAGGAGGCCGACCAGGTCACGGTCCGGTTCATCCCGACCGACGAGAGCACGGGCAGCGGCGGCGGCCCCGACGGGAGCGGGAGCAGCACCCTGGTCGAGCTAACGCACACAGGCTGGGAACGCCGGCCGGACGGCGGGCGGGCCCGGGAGAACTACGACTCCGGCTGGACGTACGTCCTTGGCCACTTCGTGCAATTCCGGCCGTGACTCAACCTTTCGCCCCACCTCGGTCATCACACTGCTGACAAGGTCGGCCCCGCAAGCCGGCACCAAGGCTGGGGGCAGGGGACACCGGGATGGATCCAGGGCTTGACGAGGAGTTCGCCGAGTTCGTGAACGGGCGGTTCGGCGCGCTGCAGCGGTTCGGCTACCTGCTCACCGGCGAGTGGCACCTGGCCGAGGACCTCGTCCAGACCTCGCTGACCAAGGTGTGGTTCCACCGCAAGTCACTGCGCAGCGGCAACGCCCTGGAGAGTTACACCCGAACCGTGATGGTGAACACCAGCACGCAGTGGTGGCGCCGCAAGTGGAAGGGCGAGACCCCGACCGAGACGCTGCCCGAACCGGCCGCGCCGTCGGAGTTCGGCACGATCGACGAACGTGACCGGCTGCTCCGCGCCCTGGCCACGCTCCCCCGCCGTACGAGGGCGGCGCTGGTGCTCCGGTTCTTCGAGGACCTGCCCGACGCCGAGGTCGCGAAGATCATGGGCTGCTCGGTCGGCACGGTGAAGAGCACCGTGTCCCGCGGACTGGCCAAGCTCCGCGAGCACCACCTGCTCGCCGAGTCCGACCCCCTGACACCCGCCCCCGCCCGACTGGAGGGCTGACCTATGACCGATGAGCTGAAGGCCAAGTTCCAGGCCCTCGTCGAGGACGCCCCCGAGCCCACCGGCCTGCCCAGCGACGCCGTCTTCGCCCGGATCAAGACCGTACGCCGCCGCCGCACCACCGGCCTGGTAGCAGGCCTGGCCACCGCCGCGGTCGCCACGATCGCCCTCGCCGCGGGCAACCTGACCGGCATCGACTCCGCTCCCCCGGTCACCGAAACCCCGAACGGCCCGACCCCGTCGGCCGCCGCACCCACCACGACGCCGACCACCACCCCGAAGGCCCCCAAGCCCCCGATTGGCGGCTCGGTCAACACCCTGTCCCCGGAGGGCGGCAAGACCAACGAGTCCGAGTCGTCCGACACGCCACCACCGGAGCAGCCGTCGTCGCCCAAGACCGAGGAACCGAAGGCCCCGCCGCCGGTCAAGGTCAACCTGGTCCTGTCGAACGTCACGGTCAACGGCCTGAAGGCGTCGGTCCAGTTCCGCTGGACCGGCTCGCTGCTGACCCCGATGAAAGCCTCCGAAGGAACGCCGATCGACGCCGGCAGCGGACTCCCGGAGAACTCGTTCAACTTCGACTACGACTACGGCGACAACCACTGGAACCCCGACGAGGGCCCCACCGGCAAGAACGGCTTCGGCCTGACCTGCGACGGAGCGAACAAGCGAGTCTCAGGTTCCTGGTCGGGTCGCACCCAGACCCACACCTACGAGAAGCCAGGCACCTACCTCTTCAGCTACGGCATCACGTACTGCGGCCCGACCGGCGAGATCCCGATCAAGAAAACCATCAAGATCACCATCAAGGCCCCACCACCCCCCACAACCCCGTAACCCAGGCGACGAGCTCGCTGAGTGCCTGCTCCACCTTCGCGGCCGGCTTCGACAACATCCTCGAAGCTGGTCGGTACCGGGATCGGACTCAGGCCCGCGGTCGGGCTCAGTCCTGGGCCCTCGGATTCAGCTCGGGCTCCGCCCCGGGCTCTCGGGCTCAGCTCGAGCTCGAGGCCAGGGCGGACAGGGCTCTGTCGCCGTACGGAAGCTCAGGCGTGGTCGGAGGTGCCTGTGGTGGCCATGCCGGCGGCTTTGAGGTCGGTGCGGAGTTCTCGGGGGAGGGAGAAGACGAGGCTTTCCTCCGCGGTGGTGACTTCCTGGACCTCGGCGTAGCCGCGGGCGGCGAGCCAGTCGATGACGTCGCGGACGAGGATCTCGGGGACGCTGGCTCCGCTGGTGACGCCGACCGAGTCGACGCCGGCCAGCCAGGTCTCGTCGATCTCGTCGGCGTAGTCGACCAGGTAGCCGGCCTTGGCGCCGTGCTCGACGGCGACCTCGACCAGGCGGACCGAGTTCGACGAGTTGCGGGAGCCGACGACGATCATCAGGTCGGCGTCGGGGGCGAGCTTCTTCACCGCGGCCTGGCGGTTCTGGGTCGCGTAGCAGATGTCGTCGCTCGGCGGGTCCTGCAGCTTCGGGAAGCGCTCGCGCAGGCGGCGTACGGTCTCCATCGTCTCGTCGACCGACAGCGTGGTCTGGGACAGCCAGACGACCTTCTCCGGGTCGCGGACCTCGACGTTCGGTACGTCGCCCGGACCGTCGACCAGGTGGATGTGCTCGGGCGCCTCGCCGCTGGTGCCGATGACCTCTTCGTGGCCCTCGTGACCGATCAGGAGGATGTCGTGATCGGTCGCGGCGAACCGCTTCGCCTCGTGGTGCACCTTGGTCACCAGCGGGCAGGTCGCGTCGATCGTCTTGAGCTGCCGTGCGGCGGCCTCCTGGTGCACCACCGGGGCGACACCGTGCGCGGAGAAGATCACCGTCTCGCCCTCGGGCACCTCGTCGGTCTCGTCGACGAAGATCGCGCCGCGCGCCTGCAGGGTCTGCACGACGTGCTTGTTGTGCACGATCTCCTTGCGCACGTACACCGGCGGGCCGTACAGGTCGAGGGCCTTCTCGACCGCGACCACCGCTCGGTCCACGCCGGCGCAGTACCCCCGCGGCGCGGCGAGCAGCACCCGCTTGGTCTTCACGGCGGTCGAACCAGTGGTCTCAGGCTGGGCAGTCACGTGCCCCATCGTACGGGGCGAGGCACGGCGGCCCCGACGGCCGTGGCGCAGCTCACCTCCGGCCGGGGAAGCTGGGGAGCCGCCCGCCCTGTCCGGGCGGCTCCCCCTAGGAGGTGCTTCACTTCCCCAAGGATGCGAGCCTGAAAACCGTTTGCGCAAAGGCATTTTCACTCCATCCGGTACGTCAGCACGGCCACTCCGCTCTCGTAGACATGGTGCCCGTCGAGCCGCAGCTTCCGGAGGGCGAATTCGTCGCTGTGGAAAAGCTTGACCCCGGCACCGATCACGACCGGGTTCACCTTCACCACCAGGCGGTCGATCTCCGGCCAGAGCGTCTCGGCGAGCACGCCGCCGCCGCACAACCAGATGCCCAGACCGTCTTCCTGCTTCAGTTCCCGGACCTTCTCCAGCGGGTCGCCGGAGACGAAATTCACCGCAGGCACAGGGCTTTCGGCGATCGTCCGCGAGAACACGTAGCTCCGCAGCCGCGGGTACGGATCCGGCGCGCCGGTGTCGCGCCCGAGCTCCCAGGTCCGCCGTCCCATCAGGACGGTGTCGAACACCCTGTTCTCCGCGTCGAGCCCGAGCAGTTCCCGGACGGCGCCCGGAAGCGTCTCCGGGTACGCCGTGAACAGCGGCTCCGAATGGTCTCCCTGGGACAGGAAGAACCCGCCCGGGCTCACATCGGTCGGGTCGCCGCCCGACGGGTCCGCCACGAACCCGTCCAGCGACGACGCCACGAAATAGGTCACTTCTCGCACGATGATCTCCTAACCACTCTGTTCGTAGTACTCTAGTCATAGTGGTTCAAAGGAGGCAACCCAGATGCGCAGCAACCCCGAACGCCGTACCGCCCTCGTCGACGCCGCGATCGAGGTCCTGGCCGCCGAAGGAGCCCGCGGCCTGACCTTCCGCGCGGTCGACACCGCGGCCGCCGTACCGAACGGCACCGCGTCCAACTACTTCGCCAACCGCGACGACCTGCTCACGCACGCAGGCCTGCGGATCCACGACCGGCTGGGGCCCAACCCGGCTGATCTGGATCAGCCTCCGTCGGCCGAGTTCCTGACCACGCTGCTTCAGCTGCTCCGCCATCGGCTCACCGCTGACCGGACCGGCTACTTGGCGCTGCTGGAGCTCCGTCTGGAGGCCACGCGACGGCCGGCTCTGCAGCAGGCCCTCACCGAGCGAGTGCGCGCGAACCTGGAGGAGAACAGAGCGCTCCACGAGGCGCACGGCCTCCCGGGCGACCCGCTGGTGCTCTACTGCGCGGTCGGTGGGCTGATGCTCGAGCAGCTGACGCTCCCGGGGGTGCTTCCCGAGGGAGCGTTGGAGGACGTCGTACGGGGACTACTCAGCCCAGGCACGTAGTACGGCGAAGTCGTCCGCCGTCAGCCCGCGGCTCGCATCCACCCGGTGTACGAGGCCCCGCGGCTGCAGGTAGGCCTGGTCGAACCTGTTCACTTCGTCGTCCACCCAGGCAAACCTTCGCGCCCCTACCCAATCGGCGATGTAGCGGCTCTTCCAGGAGATCTGGTCTATGTGCTGGCGAGCGCCTGCCGGCCAGACGATCACCGGCAGGTCCGGCAGTCCCAGCCGCGGGGCGATCAGGCGGTTGGCGCCGTGCTCCCAGGACGTTGCCCAGACCAGCTCGTACGACGCTGCGAGGGCGTTCAGCTCAACCCCGTGCTGCTGATTCAGCAACAGCTTCCAGGCCTTCTCGCCCTCGTGGATGTCGTGCAGCTCGTAGCCCGGCGGAATCGTCTTCGCGCGGTGCGGGTTGAGCGGACCGTCGACGTCGAGCAGCAGGTACGGGCGGTCGGGCATCGCTCAACGGTACGGCGTGCGGCGGCACGGCGTACCGGCGTACCGGCTGCCTGTGGACGGGGTGCGTGGGATTGTCGGTGCTTGGCCGTAGGGTCTGGGGGTGGCATTGGAGACCTCGCCGGACGCGCCGGCTGCTGTGCGGACGATCGCCAACGGGATCGCCGGCTGGATCAACCAGCTCGGCGCCGTGTGGGTCGAAGGGCAGCTGACGGACGTCTCGATCGGGCGCGGTACGACGACCGTGTTCGGCACGCTGCGCGACACCGACGCGGACATCTCGTTGCGTTTCACCTGCAACCGCAGGGTTTTCGAGGCGGTCGACCCGCCGGTCACCGACGGTTCGCGCGTGGTCGTGAACGCCAAGCCCAACTTCTTCGCGCGCCGCGGGACGCTCGCGCTCGCGGTCAGCGAGATCCGGCACGTCGGCATCGGCGAGCTGCTGGCGCGGATCGAGCGCCTCAAGCAACTACTCGGCGCGGAAGGGTTGTTCGCCGCGCACCGCAAGAAGCGGTTGCCGTTCCTGCCGCACACGATCGGCCTGATCTGCGGCCGCGACTCGGCCGCCGAGCGCGATGTGCTGGAGAACGCCAAGCGGCGTTGGCCGGCGGTCGCGTTCCGGGTCGAGCATGCTTCGGTGCAGGGCCCGGCCGCGGCCGGCGAGGTGATGACCGCGCTGCGCAAGCTGGATGCCGACGCGGAGGTCGAGGTGATCGTGATCGCGCGTGGCGGTGGGTCGCTGGAGGATCTGCTGCCGTTCTCCGACGAGGGCCTGATCCGCGCGGTCTCGCAGGCGAAGACGCCGGTGGTCAGCGCGATCGGGCACGAGCCGGACTCCCCGCTGCTCGACCTGGTCGCCGACCTGCGCGCGTCGACGCCGACCGACGCGGCGAAGCGCATCGTTCCCGACGTACGGGAAGAGCTCGACGGCGTACTGCTGCTGCGTGATCGCGGGCTGCGGGCGATCACGAGCTGGATCGATCGCGAGGCGCACGCGCTGGCGGCGATCAGGAGCCGGCCCGCGTTGGCCGCACCTGCGACCGACCTGCAGCGGCGGTCGGAGGAGATCGCCGCGCTGGTCGACCGCAACCGCCGTACGCTGCTGCACCGCTTGGACCGGGCGAGCGATGATCTGGCGCACCGCCTGGCGAGCGTGCGCGCGCTGTCTCCGAAGGCGACGCTCGAGCGCGGGTACTCCGTGCTCCAGCTCGCCGACGGCACCGCGGTTCGCCAGCTCGACCAGGTCGCCGCGGGCGACACCCTGCACGCACGCGTGACCGACGGCCGATTCGACGTCGAAGTAACTTCGAAGGAGACCAGCAAGTGAGCGACACCCGACCGGACATCTCCTACGAGCAGGCCCGCGAGGAGCTGGTCGAGGTGGTCCGCAAACTCGAAGCCGGCGGCACCACCCTCGAGGAGTCCCTGGCCCTGTGGGAGCGCGGCGAAGAGCTCGCCACCACCTGCCACCAGTGGCTCGAAGGCGCCCGCACGCGCCTGGCCGAAGCCCAAGCCGCCCACACCGACGAAAAGAAGTCAGACTGACAGTGCAGGTTCGTGGTGCCCGCGCAACTGATCTGCTGGGCGCTGCGGAAGCACGTATCGCCAGTTGGCGTGGAGCCTTCACGGGGCTTGTGCCGCAGGAGTTTCTCGACGCGATGGACGCCGAGGCGATTGCCTCGGGCTGGCGGGAGAGCCTTGACGCTGGGCGGTCTCGCTTGTACGTCGCTGAGTTCGGTGGACGCATCGTCGGCTACGCCGGCGTCGGGCCGGAGCGGGATCCGTCGGCCCCTCGCACGACCGGCGAGCTCTACGCACTCTTCGTGCGTCCGGATGCGTGGGGTGCCGGAGCCGGGCGGGCACTGACCGGGGCGGCGGTTGACGATCTGCGGGCCCATGGGTGCGACCGCGTGAACCTGTGGGTTCTCGAGGCCAATGCCCGAGCACGTGCCTTCTACAACCGGTGCGGGTTTGTCGAGACCACGGACCGGACCTACTCCTCGCTGGCGGACCTGCCTGAGGTTCGGCTTTTCAGGGATGTCTGAAGAGCAGATCGACTACTGACTTCAAGCCGGTGCGCATGCGGTTGAGGTCGAAGCCTTCGGTGCGTAGGGCTTGGTGGAGGTCTGCGGCGAGGGGGGCCAGTACGGCGTGGGCGACGTAGGCGGCGTCCAGTTCTGGGCGTGCTTCCTCGACCAGCAGGACTACATGGCGGTGCCACAGCCAGTACGAGCCGATGCGGTAGCGGGCGCCGTCCGATGCGTTCTCGCTGTCGATGAACAGCTCCACGTGCCGGTCGAGCAGTTCCAGATAGGCGTCGACGAAGGCGGTCAGTCGGTCGACGGCCGGTGCGCCGGGTCCTAGAGGCGGCGGCCCGGTCAGGATTCGCTCCTGCAGCTCGCGTTCCCGCTCGTCCAGCAGCGCGACCGCCAGCCCGGCCCGGTCGCCGAACCGCCGGAAGACCGTCCCCTTGCCCACGCCGGCCTCGGCGGCGATCGCGTCGAGCGACACGTTCTTCACGCCGTGCTCGGCGAACAGCCGGTCGGCCGCCTCCAGGACCTTCAGCCGGTTCCGGCGCGCGTCGGCGCGTTCAGGACGCTCCTCTCCCAGCACAGGAAGAGTGCGTTGTGAAACGGACTGCGGTCCGGTACCGTCCTTCATAAGACGGACTGTAGTCCGATTGACCGCCAGGAGGTAGCACCCATGCCCGCAACTCACCAGCCCGATTGGTCCGGAACAGCCCGGATCGCCATCGCCTACCACTCCGGCTACGGCCACACCGCGCGCCAAGCCGAAGCCGTCGCCACCGGCGCCGCCGCCGTACCAGGCGCGACCGCCGACCTCATCCCGCTCGACGACCTGACCGACGACGTCTGGACCCGCCTCGCGGCTGCCGACGCGATCATCTTCGGCGCGCCCACCTACATGGGCAGCCCGAGCGCCGTCTTCAAGGCGTTCGCCGAGGCGAGTGCCGACGTCTGGGCCGACAACCTCGGCTGGCGCGACAAGATCGCGGCCGGTTTCACCAACTCCAAGGCGATGTCGGGCGACAAGTTCAACAGCCTGGTCGACTTCGCCGTACTGGCCGCGCAGCACGGCATGATCTGGGTCGGCCTGGACATCTACCCCGGCTGGGCCAGTTCGACCGCCAGCATCGAGGACCTCAACCGGCTCGGCAGCTGGCTCGGCGCGATGGCACAGTCCGACGCCGATCTGTCCGCGGAGAAGGCGCCGCCGGAGACCGACCTGCGTACCGCCGCCGCGCTGGGCAGCCGGGTCGCGACCGTCACGCTGCGCCACCTGCGTGGCTCGTTGGCCGCGTGATGGCGTGGATCATCCTGCTGGCCGCCGCGGCCTTCGAGATCGCGTTCGCCCTCAGCCTCAAACCCAGCGAAGGCTTCAGCCGGCTCTGGCCGACGCTCGCCGTCCTGGTCTTCGGCATCACCTCGGTGGTCCTGCTGGCCAAGACCCTCGACCATCTTCCGGTCGGTACGGCGTACGCGGTGTGGACCGGCATCGGCTCGGTCGGCGTGGTGACGCTCGGCATCGTGCTCTTCCACGAGCCCCTCACCCTCACCCGCATGGCCTGCATCGCGCTGATCGTCGCCGGCGTCCTGGGCCTGCGCCTGTCCGGCAGCCACTGAGCCCTGCCGTGGCGGCGTGACGATCGAGGAACTGGAAGCGGAATTAGTCGACGCCGGCTGGCACTCGGCGGTGCTGGGCGCGCTCGAGGACGGTACCTACGACGTCTACGGCCGGCTCGACGTACCGGCGGCCGAGGCGATCGCTCGCAAGCTTCCGCCCCCACCTGACCGATGACCTTCTGGCCCACTGGAAGAAGTGATCAGATGTTCGTGCGGGTGTGACTCGGCCGGCGGGTGCGGGTCGGGGTGGGAGGTGCCGGCTCGGCGGCGGTGTAGTGGCCGACGAGGGACTGGTAGTCGTCCCAGGTGTCGACCGACAGCGGAACGTTGCCCAAGGCATCTACGTCCGTCACCGGGTGCGGGCCGGTCTCGATCAGCGGCCACAGGTCCTGGTCGCTGCGCAGGGAGCGGAGCGAGCCGAAGGTCTCGCGGCCGAACCAGCACGGGTACCCGCGGCCGTCGTCGTACCGGGTGACGCCGATCGGCGTCGCGGCCTCGGCGACCAGGGACCAGACGGCGGCCGACGTCACGCCCGGCTGGTCGCCGCGCAGGACGACCAGACCGTCGGTACGGCGATCGACCGCATCCAGCGCGGGCACGATGGACGAGCTTCCGGTGTCGGCGTGAGGAGTGTCCACAACGCGAACGCCGTCCAGGTCGATGCGGTCGCGGATCTGTTCGGCCGCCGTACCGAGGGTCATCACGAGCTGGTCGAAGCCGCAGTCCCGCGCGGTGTCGAGCGCGGCACCGAGCAGGGTCTCACCGCGGTAGGCCAGCAACTGCCGGGGAACGCCGAGCCGTGGCGACCCTTCGGCAGCGAGCACGAGTCCGGTGACGAACATGTGGCATCAACCCCCGACCTGGACCGTGAGGTTCACACCAGGCTCCTTCGCCGAATCCCGATCCCCGATCGAACCGCGAAGGCGAACACCCTGTCAACAGCTGCACAACTTCCAACCCTGCAAGGGTTTTCGCGCTCACCTGAGCACGGTGCTCAGCGCAGCGTTGCAGCAAACGTTTCAAGGGCAGGGTATCCGGCGTTGCCCGTGACGATCGTGGTGACGCCGGAACCGACCAGCACCAGGGCCTGCTCGTCCTTGCGCTCGACCAGCGTCCTGCGTTGCCAGACGACTCCGCCGACCGTCGACGTACCGTCGTCCTCGGTCTTGCCGAGCTCGTCGTTCTGGTAGCGCGGGCTGGTCTGGTTGGACTGCTCCAGGCCGACGTACTTCTTCTCGCCGGTGACCGTGCCGAGGTGCCAGGTGATCGGGCTCTGCTCCGGCGCGCGGAACTCGACGTTCGTCGCCGTCCAGCCCTCGGGCATCGGTTCCGGCCCGCGGACCCAGGAGGCGACCTTGCGGGCGTCCTCCAGCTGCGCGGTGTACTCGACCGCGCGGACCTTCTCCTCCTTCGGCCGCCACGTCACGATCATCAGGAACGCGACCACGACGAACGTCGCCAGCAGCGCCCAGAACATGTTCGTCAGGGTCCGCGCCTTGGCCCGGTTCTGCCGGTCCTGGGCCTTGAACGCGATCGCCTCGGCCCGCGCCCGGGCGCGCTCGCGCGCTGCCGGGTCCAGCGGAGCCTGTACGCCGTCGGCCGCGCCCTGCTCCCCCGCTGCCGAGTCCGGGTCTCCGGCCTCCGCCGTACGCCGGTCCGCCGGGTCGGCAGGGGCGTCGTACGGCTGCTGGGAAGCGTTCTCCTCCGCGTTCGTCGCGGGGTGCGTCGGCTCGTGACCTGTCGGGCTCATGGCACCAGTGTCTCGCGGGGCCGATCTCGCTCGATCACCCCCACCGGGCGTTGGCTACGATCCGTGGCATGAGCGACCCCAGCACACCACCCGCCCATCTCGAGGTCGACGAGCACGCGCCCGACCGGAACCTGGCCCTGGAGCTGGTCCGGGTCACCGAGGCCGCCGCGATGGCGGCCGGCCGCTGGGTCGGCCGGGGCGACAAGAACGGCGCCGACGGTGCCGCGGTGAACGCGATGCGCACGCTGATCGGCACCGTCGGGATGAACGGCGTGGTGGTGATCGGCGAGGGCGAGAAGGACAACGCCCCGATGCTGTACAACGGCGAGCAGGTCGGCGACGGTCACGGCCCCGAGTGCGACGTCGCCGTCGACCCGGTCGACGGTACGACGCTGGTCGCGAAGGGCATGGCCAACGGCATCGCGGTGATGGCGGTCTCGCCGCGCAACACGATGTACGACCCGTCCGCGGTGTTCTACATGGAGAAGCTGGTGGTCGGCCCGGAGGCCGCCGACCACGTCGACATCCGGCTCCCGGTCGCGGAGAACATCCGCCGCGTCGCCAAGGCGAAGGGCTCCAGCGTCGACGACGTCACCGTCGTACTGCTGGACCGTCCGCGGCACCAGGAACTGGCCGCGGAGATCCGCGCCACCGGCGCCCGGATCAAGTTCATCAGCGACGGCGACGTCGCGGGTGCCGTCGAGGCGGCCCGGCCCGACACCGGGCTGGACATGCTGATCGGTATCGGCGGTACGCCGGAGGGCATCATCGCCGCCTGCGCGATGAAGTGCCTCGGCGGACTCATCCAGGGCCGGCTCTGGCCGCAGGACGACGCCGAGCGGCAGCGCGCCCTGGACGCCGGGCACGACCTCGACCGGGTGCTCAGCACCGACGACCTGGTCGGCGGCGACGACTGCTTCTTCGTCGCCACCGGCATCACCGACGGCGAGCTCCTGCGCGGCGTCCGGTACGGCGGCTCGACCGCTCGCACGCACTCGCTGGTGATGCGCTCCCGCAGCGGCACGATCCGCAGCATCGAGAGCGTGCACCAGCTGGAGAAGCTGCGCGCGTACTCGGCGATCGATTTCGAGCACGCCCGGTGAGGGGATTGGTGGCTCGCACGTGGTCAGGGCCGGGAATCGCTGTGTTTTTGGCGTCGACTTCGTCGCCGCGGGTTTTCGGTGCTCGTAGTTCAGGCCGGGAGGCTGTATGACCGCCCCTGTCCTCGTCGTCGGCGAGGCGTTGGTCGACATCGTCAGCAACGGGAAGCCCAAGAACGGCAGGAACGGGAGCAAGGCGACGCCGGGTGGGTCGCCTGCGAACGTCGCGGTCGGGCTCGCTCGGCTGGGGGTGCCGACGGAGTTGGTGACGCGGTTCGGGACCGACCCGTACGGCGATCAGCTCGGCGCGCACCTGTTCGGCAACGGCGTGCAGCTGGCGCCGGGGTCGGTCGACCCGGGCTTCCGGACCAGTACGGCGACCGCGACGCTCGACGCGGCGGGTGTCGCGAAGTACCAGTTCGACATCAGCTGGGAGCCGCCGGCGCTGAAGCTCAACCGGGGGTGCCCGGCCGTGCACACCGGCTCGATCGCGACCGTGCTGGAGCCGGGCGCGGAGGCGATTCACCAGTTCCTCGCAGGGCTGGCCGACAAGCCCGTGACCGTGACCCTCGACCCGAACGCGCGCCCGACGATCACGCCCGACCCGGAGAGGACCTGGGCCGCCGTACGGGCGCTGGCCGGGCTGTCGGACCTGGTGAAGCTGAGCGACGAGGACTGCGAGTTCCTGCGGGCCGGTTCGACGCCGGACGAGATCGCGGCCGAACTGCTGTCGGTGGACCGGACCAAGTGCGTGGTGATCACCCGCGGCGGCGACGGCGCCATCGGCGTGACCAGGACCGGCCGGGTCGAGGTGGCCGCGCCGGCGATCGACGTGGTCGACACGGTCGGTGCCGGCGACTCGTTCATGTCCGCGCTGATCGCCGGGCTGCAGGCGCGCGGCCTGCTCGGTGCGGCCCGGCTGGAAGGGCTGGACGAGGAGGCGCTGCACGCGGTCGTCGACTACGCGGTCAAGGCGGCTGCCATCACCTGCACCCGCCACGGCGCCGACCCACCCACCGCAGCCGAGCACACGGCGTACTGGAGCTGACATGACGGCTGACCTGGGGACAGTGTGAGTACGGCGGCCGCCTGGTCGGCCGAGCTGGCGGCGTCCGGGCGGGTGGTGTTCCCGCCCCGGCGCAACCGGCTGCTGCTGCGGCTGGCCCTGTTCGTCCTGCTGATGGTGAGCTCGCTCTGGTCGAACATCGAGCACCTGCGCCAGGACGACGTGGCCGGCGCACTCGGCATCCTCCGGGTCACCGCTCTGCTCGCCTTCGTGTACGGCGTGGGCCTGACCACCTGGCAGCTCGCGACCCGGCGCCCGGAGGTGACGGTCGACTCCCGCGGCATCCAGCTCGGCCGCTCCGACCGCGGTCTGATGCCCTGGCACCAGGTCAGCCACATCAACGACCCGACCGGCATCCCCGGGCTGCGCACGGTGCAGGTCCACGGGACCGGCGCCCGGTCGGGTGCGCTCGGCATCCCGCAGGACAACGTCCAGGATCTTGCCGCGTTGTCCACCTGGCTTCGGGACGTCCACGCGGACCAGTCGACGCCCTGAGCTGTCCAAGGCGTGGATTGATACGGTCGTTGGTGTGCCTAATGATCGACTCCCCGCGCCCGTGCTCGACGTCCAGGACGTGAGTCTGGTCCGCGACGGGAAAGCGTTGCTGGAGGACGTTTCGCTGACCGTGCGCGAGGGTGAGCGGTGGGCGCTGCTCGGCGCGAACGGCGCGGGCAAGAGCACGCTGCTCAAGCTGTGCGGGGCGACGGCGCACCCGACCCGCGGGACCGTCGAGGTGCTCGGGCGGCGGCTCGGTCGGGTGGACATCCGGGAGCTGCGCGAGTCCATCGGACACGTCGATCCGCGGCACCCGTTGCGGTCACCGCTGACGATCGAGCAGGTCGTGATGACCGGGATCACGGGCACGATCGAGCTGATGCCTCGCTGGGAGCCGACCGCTGGGCAGCGGGTACGGGTGGCCGAGCTCGTCGACCTGCTGGGCATCGCGGACCGGGCCCGCGACCCGTGGACGACGTTGTCGCAGGGTGAGCGCGGCCGGGCACTGATCGCCCGGGCGATGGTCGCCGACCCGCGGCTGCTCCTGCTGGACGAGCCGTCGACCGGCCTGGACGTCGCCGCACGCGAGCAACTGCTGGACACCATCGACCTGGTCCACCGCTCGCAGCCGACGCTGTCGTCGGTCCTGGTGACGCACCACTTGGAGGAGCTGCCGTCCTCCACGACCCACGCCGCCCTGCTCCGCGGCGGCCGCGTTCAGGCCGCCGGGCCGGCGTCCGACGTACTGACGTCAGAGCTGGTCTCGGAGTGCTTCGACCACCCGATCCGCATCCATCGCACGGGCGACCGCTGGGCGGCACACTCCGGACGGCTCGCCGCCACGGCCCGTTGACCCGAGAGGCTGACCGGAAGGTTTTGGGGCCGCCCGGTCTGGACTGAGGAGAGAGGGAGCGCAGCGACCGAACGACGAGAGAAGACCGGGCGAAAAAGCCCCAAAACCCGCGGCGACGAAATCGACGCCAAAAGCACAGCTCAGTGCAGGCGTAGGCGTTTGCTCAACCTGGGGCCTCGCTTGACCTTGATCTCTCCGAGGATCGCGGTGCCGCGGATGTGGAAGGTCTTCGGGGGGCCTGTGGCCGGCTCGACGACGCCGCCGATGCCGGCCTCCTGCTCGCTGACCGAGCCCAGGATCGGGTTGCTGTCCAGGTGCACGATCGCGTTCTGCGGGACGCGGATCTTCACGTCGGCCAGGATCGACTTCACGTCGATGTAGATCACGTCGTGCGCCATCTGCGCCTCGGTGTAGTCCAGCGTGACGTCGCCGAGGACCGCGTTGACCTCCTGGCGCTGCGGCGCGATCCAGGCACCGGTCTTCTTCGAGTCCGACAGGAAGACGTTGATCACCGGCACGGTCTCGCCGTTGTACTGCGGGACGTACTGCGACTGCGCCGCGTACTCCGGCGTCGTGCGCTGCTGGGAACCCGGCGGGATCAACCCGTTGGGCAGGTCCGTGGTCAGCTCGACCAGCTCGCCGTACGTCTTCGCGCCGTACACGCCCTCGAGCCGGTCCTCCAGCTCGGTGTAGCTCAGGCGGCCCTCGCCGGCCGACTCGCGGAGCAGCTCGGCGACGTTCTCGCGCTCCAGGTCCGACACCCGCCGGCGCAACGCGAGCTCGTCCCCGGTCGGCTGCGCCGGTGCCGGCGCGTCCTGCGGGCGGTCCTGGGGTCCCTCGTCCTGAGCCACAAGAAGAGATTACGCGCGCCGAAGTTCGCCCGGACAGCAGTTACATCCCCGACCCGACCCTGACTCGACCCCTGATGGGACCGAGCGACAGGAGGTGTCCCCTGAAACCGGCTCTCTGCACTCCGTTCCCCGCCTGCCCGGCCCAGCGTCAGCCGGGCACCTCCTGTCGCTCGGTCCGCGTTCAAGGTGGAGGCGGCGGCGCGCACCCGAACCAGCCGCTCTAGGCTGGATAGATCCCAGACCACCTGCCAGGAGGTACGCCCGCGTGTCCGCCGATTTCAGTTACTCCGACCTGCTCCCGCTCGGCCAGGACGACACGGAGTACCGGCTTCTCACCACCGACGGAGTCAGCACCTTCACCGCCGGTGACCGCACCTTCCTGCAGGTCGACCCGGCCGTGCTGCAGCAGCTCACCGCCGAGGCGATGCACGACATCTCGCACTACCTGCGCACCGCGCACCTCACCCAGCTGCGCCGGATCATCGACGACCCGGCAGCCTCCGGCAACGACCGGTTCGTCGCGCTGGACCTGCTGAAGAACGCGAACATCTCAGCCGGCGGGGTGCTGCCGATGTGCCAGGACACCGGTACGGCGATCGTGATGGGCAAGAAGTCCGAGGGCGTGCTGACCGGCGCGGTCGACGAGGAGTGGATCAGCCGCGGCGTGTACGACGCCTACACCAAGCTCAACCTGCGGTACTCGCAGATGGCGCCGCTGACCATGTGGGACGAGAAGAACACCGGCTCCAACCTCCCGGCGCAGATCGAGCTGTACTCGACGCCGGGGACCAGCGACCCGGCGTACAAGTTCCTGTTCATGGCCAAGGGCGGCGGCTCGGCGAACAAGTCGTTCCTGTTCCAGGAGACCAAGGCGGTGCTGAACCCGGACGGGATGATGAAGTTCCTGGACGAGAAGATCCGCTCGCTCGGGACGGCGGCCTGCCCGCCGTACCACCTGGCGATCGTCGTCGGCGGGACCTCGGCCGAGTACGCGCTGAAGACCGCGAAGTACGCCTCCGCGCACTACCTCGACGCGCTGCCGACGACCGGGTCGCCGCTCGGGCACGGCTTCCGCGACGTCGAGCTGGAGGAGAAGGTCTTCGAGCTGACCCAGGAGTTCGGGATCGGCGCGCAGTTCGGCGGCAAGTACTTCTGCCACGACGTCCGGGTGATCCGGCTGCCGCGGCACGGCGCGTCCTGCCCGGTCGCGATCGCGGTCTCCTGCTCGGCCGACCGGCAGGCGCTGGCCAAGATCACGCCGGAGGGTGTGTTCCTGGAGCAGCTCGAGCGGGACCCGGCGCGGTTCCTGCCCGACACCACCGAGGAGCACCTCGACGACGCCGCGAACGTCGTACGGGTGGACCTGAACCGGCCGATGAGCGAGATCCGCGCCGAGCTGTCGAAGCTGCCGGTGAAGACGCGGCTGTCGCTGAACGGGCCGCTGGTGGTCGCCCGCGACATCGCGCACGCCAAGATCAAGGAGCGCCTGGACGCGGGTGAGCCGATGCCTCAGTACCTGCGTGACCACGCGGTCTACTACGCCGGACCGGCCAAGACGCCGGAAGGCTACGCGTCGGGCTCGTTCGGTCCGACGACGGCGGGCCGGATGGACGCGTACGTCGACCAGTTCCAGGCCGCCGGCGGCTCGTTCGTGATGCTTGCCAAGGGCAACCGCTCGGCGAAGGTGACGGCCGCGTGCCAGGAGCACGGCGGCTTCTACCTCGGCTCGATCGGCGGCCCCGCGGCCCGGCTGGCGCAGGACTGCATCAAGTCCGTCGACGTGATCGAGTACGCCGAGCTCGGGATGGAAGCGGTCTGGAAGATCGAGGTCGAGGACTTCCCGGCGTTCGTGGTCGTCGACGACAAAGGCAACGACTTCTTCACCGAAACCGCCAAGCCGGTGCCCCTGACGGTCCGCCCGCGCAGTTGAGTTCGAGGCCGCGGGCGAGCCCGGCCCGGGGCCGCAGTTGACCTCGGGGGCGCGGCGTCCGACCTCCGGGGCCCGGGCGCTGCTGCTGATCGGCGGGGGCGGGGCGGGCAAAACCTCCGTGGGGCAAGCGATCGGAGCGTTGATGACCGGCCGGTCGCACCCCACGGCGGTCGTCGACCTCGACGCGCTGGCTCAGTTCGGCGGCGGCCCGCCGGCGCACGAGGAGCTGCGCCGACGCAACCTGGCCGCCGTCTGCGCGAACTACCGCAGCGCCGGCGCCCGGTACGTGGTCGTGTCGGGCATGGTGGAGACCGCCGAGCAGCGCACGGCCTACGGCGACTGCCTGGCGGGCTGCGACGTCCAGGTCGTGCGGCTCGCGACTCCCCCGGGGTTGGTCGAACGTCGAACGGCGGGGACCGTGCGCGGGCCCGCGTGGGAGCTCAGCGCCGCGCTCGCCTCGCACGAGCGGATCGAACGAGCAGGCCTGGAAGACTTTTCCGCCAGCAACGATCGTCCTCTGGCGGAGGTGGCCCAGGAAGTCGTCGGCCGGGCGGGCTGGATCGCCTGAGACTCTATCCGCGAGCGCGAACTAGCGCGTCGGCCCGGCCAGGGCCTCTCCCGTGGCGTAGGACGTAGACCGTGGGCTGCAGCTTGCCGAGGAACTGGAACACCTCCCAGTGCAGGTTGGCCTCCGCGTGGTCGTACACGTCCTGGCCGTGGGTCGCGACGAGGTGGTCGCGGGTGCGGCGGAGGCGGGCGAGTCGGAGGAGTGCGCGGGAGACCGGCTGCGTGCGCTCCTCGGCGTACTCGCGCCACTCGGTGCCGATGACGTCCTTCTCAACCACCTCGAGCCCGGCTTCGCCGAAGGCGGTCTCGAGGTGCTGGGCGTCGAGGTTGGTGAGCACGTTGCCGAGGTGAGCCCCTAGGAGAGCTGCGTCCCGGTCGTCCAGCAGTTCGGTGGCCACCTGCGTGAACACCAGCAGGTGTCCAGTCGGCTTCAGCACCTGGGCAACCCCGGCGAGGGCGCCCGGCAGGTCCGCGACCTGCTCCAGTACGTCGCGGCACCAGACCAGGTCGAACAGTTCGCCCAACGAGGGCGCATCCTCCATACCCGTGCACTGCAAGGTGATCCGGTCACTGAGCTCGGCGGCCTCGACCGCTGCCTGCGCGTGGGCGATGTGCAACGGTACGGGGTCGACGCCGTAGCCCCTCACGTCGTTGTCGCGAACCAGCCGGATGAGATGAGCAGCGTCCCGGCACCCGGCGTCCAGGACCACAGCTCCTGACTCCAGGTACTCAGAAGCCTTCGTCAGCAGCCAGTCCGGTCCCCGAGGGGCGAGGCTGCGGTCCAGTTCGGCGTACAGGTCCCAGGTCGTCGGGCCGTAGACCCGTGCCAGTTGCTCGGCGTGCTCCATGCGGGACAGCTCAGCACGCCGAGCGCGGCGGGACCACCAAATTTCAGCCCAGCAGCTCCTCCGTGATGTGGGCGACCTCGTAGCCGGTCGGGGCCTCGGGGAGGCGCCAGGTCGGCGGGGCGGTCCACTCGTGCCAGTCGTCGGAGAACGGAGTCGTCCAGGCCTTGATGTCCTCCACGGCGGCGTGGGCGTCCCGGGTGATGCGGTCGGCCTCGGCGGGCGTGTAGCGGCCGGCCTGCACGGCGCCCTCCAGCTCGTCCTCGTCCTTCCACTCGATCACACGGTCGGGCGTGATCCACAGGTCGAGCACGTAGTCCGTCGTGGTCGTACGACGACCGGCCGCGTCCCGCTGGTGCCCTGCCTCGAGGTTCACGTACCAGCCGCGGAACGAGCCGTCCTCGTGCCAGAAGTGCCACAGGGACCAGGGCTTGCCGGTCGGCGCGACCTTGAGGATGCCGGTGCCGTGCCAGACGTCGAGCTTCAGCACCCGCGGCTCGGTGAACATGCCCGTCGGTCCGGCGTACCGCAGCTCGCGGCCGTCGGTCAGCACCGGCTTGATCAACGGCGTGCCAGGAGCCAGCCACGCGACCAACCCGTCGGCGTCGTCCTGAACGACTGTCATCGGCCGCACGTTCGGATGCTCCGGATGCAGGCCGGCGCCCTGGTAGACCCACTCGATGGTCGTCCCCGGCTCCCAGTAGGTCTCGGGCTCCGGTACGGCGGCCGCGGTCACGGCTTGCCTGGTCTGGTCATCGACAGCAGGTCGAGGGCGGCGTCGAGCTGCGCCTCGGTGAGGTCGCCGTTCTCGACGTGGCCGTTCTCGATCACGACCTCGCGGATCGTCTTGCCCTGCTTCAGCGCGCTCTTCGCGACGGCGGCGGCGTTCTCGTACCCGATGTAGCGGTTCAGCGGGGTGACGATCGACGGCGACGACTCGGCCAGGGCGCGGGCGTGCTCGACGTGCGCGGTGATGCCGTCGACGCAGCGGTCGGCCAGCAGGCGCGAGGAGTTGGTCAGCAGCTCGATCGACTCCAGCAGGTTGCGGGCGATCACCGGGAGCATCACGTTCAGCTCGAAGTTGCCGCCGGCACCGGCCACGGTGATGGTCGTGTCGTTGCCGATCACCTGGGCGGCGACCATCAGCGTCGCCTCGCAGATCACCGGGTTCACCTTGCCGGGCATGATGCTCGAGCCGGGCTGCAGGTCCGGCAGCGCGATCTCGCCGAGGCCGGCCCGCGGCCCGGAGCCCATCCAGCGCAGGTCGTTGCAGATCTTGGTCAGGCTGACCGCGACCGTCTTCAGCTGGCCGGACAGCTCGACCAGACCGTCCCGCGCGCCCTGGGCCTCGAAGTGGTCGGCCGCCTCGCTGAGCTCCAGCCCGGTGCGCCGGTTCAGCTCGGTGATCACCTTCGCGGCGAAGCCGGGCGGCGTGTTGATCCCGGTCCCGACCGCCGTACCTCCGAGCGGCAGCTCGGTGACGCGGGGCAGGGTCGCCCGGACGCGGTCGGCGCCGCGGCGGATCTGTGCTGCGTACCCGTCGAACTCCTGGCCGAGGGTGACCGGCGTCGCGTCCATCAGGTGGGTGCGTCCGGACTTCACCACCTCGGCGAACTCGGATCCCTTCCTGGACAGGGATGCGGCCAGGTGGTCCAGCGCCGGCAGCAGGTCCTGGACGACGCCCGCCGTCGCGGCGACGTGGATCGCCGACGGGAAGGTGTCGTTGCTCGACTGGCTGGCGTTCACGTGGTCGTTCGGGTGCACGTCGGCCTCGAGCGCGCGGGTCGCCAGCGTCGCGAGCACCTCGTTGACGTTCATGTTCGTCGACGTGCCCGAACCGGTCTGGAAGACGTCGATCGGGAACTCCGCGTCGTACTCCCCCGCGCTCACCCGGTCGGCGGCCGCGACGATCCCCTCGGCCAGCTTCGCGTCCACCACGCCCAGCTCGGCGTTCACCACCGCGGCCGAGGCCTTGATCTGGGCCAGCGCGTGCACGAGCGCCGGCGCCAGCGGCCGGCCGGAGATCGGGAAGTTCTCCACCGCACGCTGGGTCTGCGCCCGCCACAACGCGTCCCGAGGCACCTTGACCTCGCCCATCGTGTCGTGCTCGATCCTGAATTCCGCGTTGTCTCCCATACCTGCAGAGTACGTCGATCCGCGCTGTCGGCCGGAGCTGGTAGAACGTCTGTGGACAACGCCACACCCCTGACCACAGACCACGCGACGACGCGCGCCGAGGAGTACCGATGCCGTTCACCCAGCCGTTCGAGATCACCAAGTGGGACCAGTCCACCTACGACGAGGCCGACGGCGTCGAGCTGGGCCGCGCGACGGTGTCGAAGTCCTTCGCCGACGGCGACCTGGTCGGCACCAGCTCGGCCGAGCTGCTGATGGTCGGTACGCCGGCCGGCCCGGCGGCGTACACGGCGGTCGAGCGCTTCACCGGCTCGCTCGCGGGCCGCGACGGCTCGTTCGTGATCGTGCACGGCGCGACCGCCGACGAGAACGTCTCCCGCGGCAGGATCTTCGCCGCGACCGGCGACCTCACCGGCCTGACCGGCACGGTCGTCTTCGAGCACGACGAGAAGGGCCCGCGCCTGACCGTGGACTACGAGGGGTGAACTGAACCCTGGTAGACGTAGTAGGTCTCGTCCCGTCCCTGCAGCGACACCGGGACGGGCGAGACCACGCAGCTGCCGAAGACGTTGCCGATAGCCCCTTCCAGGGCGGCCGACGCGGACGACGACCAGACCGTCAGCACCCCACCGGGGCGCAGGCGGGAGCGGCACACGCCGAGGAACCCGTCGGTGTAGATCGCCGCGTTCGCGTCGTACACGAGGAAGTCCGGGCCGTTGTCGACGTCCAGCAGGATCGCGTCGTACGCGCCGGAGCCGGCGACCACGTCGCGGACGTCGCCGACGGCGACCTCCACCCGCGGATCGTCCAGCACCGAGGGCACCAGCCCGGCGCGCATCCACTCGACCAGCGCCGGCTCGATCTCGGCCACGACGATCTCCCGCACCGCGGCCGAAGCCAGCAACGCGCGCACCGTGTACCCGAGCCCCAACCCACCGACGAGAACACGCGACGGCTTACCTGACAAGGCAACCTCGGCGAGCAGCTCCTCGCTGGAGGTCTCCTGGTCGTCCATCACGAACACGCCGTTGACCCGCAGCTCCAGCGCGCCGTCACCCGCCCGCCGCCGCAGCACCAACTCCCCCCGCTCACTGACCGCGCGTGCCACCTCGTTCACCGCCACATCCTCCCCCAACCCCACACCTTCGAAGGAATCCCCCCGAAGACTCCTCCACCCCTCCGAAGCGCCCGCTAGCGTCCGAAGAATGCCTATGCGTCCGAAGAACCCGAGGCTATAGCGCACGGTCCTTCGGACGCATAGACGTTCTTCGGACGCTAGGAGGGGAATCGGGCGATGGAGGGTCCTTCGGACGTATGCGGAATCTTCGGACGCAGTTGTCCACAGGGGGCGGGAAAGGGGGCTGGCAGCGGACAGGGCGCGGGCAGATTGTCGGTATGACGGGAAACGAGAGGGCGAACCGGCGGCGGAATGCACGGAGAAGGGCGGCGATGCAGGGAGGAGTGTTGTCGCGACGACAGCTGCTCAGGCTGGGATGGACACGCTGGCAGATCAAGGGCGAGCTGCGGGCGATGCGCTGGGCGGCGTACGGACGGCAGACTGTCGCGGTTCACACCGGTGCGCTGAGTGAGCACGGGTCGTGGTGGTCGGCCGTGTTCGAGGTGGGTGCAGGGGCGGCGCTGGACGGCTCGACGGCGTTGCGGGTGGTCGGATTGCGCGGCTTCACCGATGATCTGCACGTGTCGACACCGAAGTCGGCCCGGCCGCGGCGTCCTCGTGGAGTCGTCGTCCACGAGACCAGAAGGCGCAGGCCCGGCGACCTGGCGAAGGCTGAGCTGCCGACGGTTCGACCTTCGGTGGCCGCCGTACGCGCCGCATTGTGGGCCAGATCGGACGAGCAGTCGGCGCTGCTCTTGGCGCTGTGCGTCCAGCAGCGGATTGTCTCCACCGACGAACTGCTCACAGAGTTCACGACCGTACGCCGGCATCCGCGCCGCCGGTTCCTCCGACTCGTGCTGGCCGACCTGTCGAACGGCGCCCACTCGACCGGCGAACTGGAGTTCGCCCGGCTCTGCCGCGAGGCCGGTCTGCCCGAGCCCGATCGGCAGAGTCGGCGCCAGGGACCGGACGGGATGTTCTACCTGGATACCGAGTGGTCGCAGTACGGCGTGGTCGTCGAGATCGACGGAATCCACCATCAGTCGGCGGATCAGGTCCTGGCCGACGCCTCACGCCAGAACGAGATCACCTTGCAGAATTCCAGGGTCCTGCGGATCCCCGTCCTCGGCCTCCGCCTGTCACCCGATACCTACCTCGACCAGGTCCGCCGCCTTCTCCACGCCGCAGGCTGGACAGGTTGAAGCGTCCGAAGAAAGTTGATGCGTCCGAAGAACCCGAGGCTATAGCGCACAGTACTTCGGACGCATGCGGAAGCTTCGGACGCTAGGGGGAGCTTCGGACGCTAGAGGGGGCTTCGGGCGCCGGCGACTCTTCGGACGCATGCGGAATGTTCGGGCCCTGAAGAGGCACGCCGGAAATCCTTCGGACGCAACACCTCGGCGCGCCGGGATGCGCGGCGGCGAGGATCCGCGATCAGTACCAGTTCTTCGCCCTCGAGTGGGCCCAGGCCTCGCACGGCGAGCCGTAGGCGTCCTCGATGTAGTCCAGGCCCCACTTGATCTGGGTGACCGGGTTGGTGCGCCAGTCGGAGCCGTACTCGGCCATGCGCTTACCGGGCAGGGCCTGTGGGATGCCGTACGCCGTCGACGTCGGGTTGTCCGCGCTGACCTTCCAGCGGGACTCCTTGGTCCACAGCTTGTCCAGGCAGGAGAACTGGCTCTCCTTCCAGCCGTGGTTGTCCAGCAGGTTGAGCGCGATCTCCTTCGGCGTGCCCTCGAGCTCCTTGCGGGCGGCGTCGCGGGTGGCGCGCTCCTTGCGGGAGTCGTTGTTGGTCCGCTGCAGCGCCTCGTACCGGGCCAGGGCGGCGTTCTTGGCCTTGCGGCGCAGCGCGGCCTGGTCCTGCATGGTCTTGCGGGCGGTCTCCACGGCCTCGATCTGGTTGCGCAGCCGGATCACCTCCGCGGCCTGTTCCTCGGCCGTCTGCGGCTTGGCCGGCGGCTTCGTGGCCTGCCGGCCCTTCTCACTGTTCAGTACGGCGAGCTCGGCGCGCCCGGAGACCGGGTCGGAGGCCGCACTGGTCTTGGGGGAGCTGAAGAGATCGATACTCGCGACGACCGAGACGACGGCGATCCCAGTGACCGCGAGGACCGCGACGGAACGCTTCGCTTTCATCTGTCCTTCCGAGATACCCGACCCCCGTCGGCTGCAACAGGAACATACTCTGACCTAAACAGACGGTGATCACAAGCACGTCACAAGGCAACGGTGCGGCCACGTGGCGTGTGGCCGCACCGGGTACCGCAGAAGTTTTAAACTGGCTTTACAGAGCTGTCCCTACAGCTGCACGTCCTCGAGCATCTCGGTCACCAGCGCGGCGATCGGCGACCGCTCCGACCGGGTCAGCGTGACGTGGGCGAACAGCGGGTGCCCCTTCAGCTTCTCGACCACCGCGACGACGCCGTCGTGCCGCCCGACCCGCAGGTTGTCGCGCTGCGCGACGTCGTGGGTGAGCACCACGCGGGAGTTCGCGCCGATCCGGGACAGCACCGTGAGCAGCACGTTGCGCTCCAGCGACTGCGCCTCGTCGACGATCACGAACGCGTCGTGCAGCGAGCGGCCGCGGATGTGGGTCAGCGGCATCACCTCGAGCATGCCGCGGTCCATCACCTCGTCGATCACGTCCGGGCTGGTCAGCGCGCCCAGCGTGTCGTAGACGGCCTGCGCCCACGGCTGCATCTTCTCCGACTCCGAACCGGGCAGGTAGCCCAGCTCCTGGCCGCCGACCGCGAACAGCGGGCGGAAGACGACCACCTTCTTGTGCTGCCGCCGTTCCATCACCGCCTCCAGCCCGGCGCACAGTGCCAGCGCCGACTTGCCGGTGCCGGCCCGGCCACCGAGCGAGACGATGCCGACGTCGGGGTCGAGCAGGAGATCCAGCGCGACCCGCTGCTCGGCGGACCGGCCGCGGATGCCGAACGCTTCCCGGTCGCCGCGGACCAGCCGGACCCGCTTGTCGGGCATCACCCGGCCGAGCGCGCTGCCGCGGTCCGACAGCATGACCAGACCGGTGTGGGTCGGGAACTCGGCGGCCTGCGGCAGTTCCAGTACGCCGTCCTCGTACAGCGAGTCGACGTCGGCGGTCTCGACCTCGAGCTCGCTCATCCCGGTCCAGCCGGACTCCAGGGCGAGCTCCGCGCGGTACTCCTCCGCGACCAGGCCGCAGGCCGAGGCCTTGACCCGCATCGGCAGGTCCTTCGAGACCAGCGTGACGTCGCGGCCCTCGGCCTTGAAGTTGCAGGCCACCGCGAGGATGCGGCTGTCGTTGTCGCCGAGCCGGAAACCGGCCGGCAGGCTCGCGGGGTCGGTGTGGTTCAGCTCGACCCTGAGGGTTCCACCCTTCTCCCCCACTGGCAGGGGTGCGTCCAGACGTCCGTGCTTGATCCTGAACTCGTCCAGCATGCGCAGCGCGGTGCGGGCGAAGTAGCCGAGCTCGGGGTGATGCCGTTTGCCCTCCAGTTCGGTGACAACGACGACCGGAACGATCACCTCGTGCTCGTCGAACCGCTCCATCGCGTGCGGGTCACTGAGAAGTACTGAGGTGTCCAGCACGTAGGTGCGCTGGGCCGGTACGGATGAGGTGCTTGACGCCTTGGCGTGGGTGGCAGCCATGTCGCACGTCCTCTCGGGCCGCAGCGTGCACCACGCCCGGCCCACCAGTGGTTAGGTAGTGGACCGGGATCGGGCCCGGAGGTCCGGTGCGGACCCCCTCCGGTACGCCGTGACGTGACCGGGGATCAGCAAGACCGAGACCGTAGGTCCCGGGCACTCCGTTCTGCCTCTCATGAAGCAACCGGCTGGCGAACGATTCTCATCTGATCGGGCCTCCCGCGACAGCCGGCTTCCCCTCCGACTGTCACCACCGAGAGTAGGACGGTCCGAGAAACCCCGCAGCCCGACACGCCCGGCCACGGGGTTAACGGCTTGTTACACGTTGCCGCCGCCGAGTTCACCCGTGCGAGGGAGGCCGATCGCCCGTTGGAGGGATCCGTTCACGCAGCGTGCGAGCGAGCCTTGAACCATGCGGAAGAACTGGCCGATCTGGACCGGATGCGCGACTGCCGTGTGGTCCTTCGCGTACGGCGTACTGGGGGTGTTCTGGGCAACAGGTGGCGACGGGTACCCGTTCGCGAAGGTCGAGGACGACCGGGCCACGGCGTCCCTGCTGGAAGGCGCTCCGGTGGACGTGGTGGCGCCGGTGATGGCGGCGCTCGGGTTCACCGGCGCGGCGGTCGCGGTCCTGATGACCGTACGACGGCCGCGCGGGTGGTTGCCGCAGGCATTCGGCGCCGTGCTGGCGGTCGGGCTCGCCCTGGCGATCCCGGACTACACGCCGCTGGCGATCCTTGCCCTGTCCCCCGCGATCCTGGTGTTCGCCTTCACCGGGATCCCCGGCGCGCAGGGCGGGCTCGAGGACATCCTGTACTGGCACCGGGTGAACGTGCTGCTGATCTTCGTCGGCGGCCTGCTGTGGGCCGCTACGGCGATCGCGTACCACCGCCGGGCCCGGGAGGCCTGCGTGTCCTGCGGACGCCGGCACGGGGCTCCTGCGGCCTGGACGACGCCGGAAGCGGCGCTGCGGTGGGGGCGGCGGGCGGTGTGGGTCGCAGTGCTGTCGAACGTGCCGTACGAGTTCACCCGGGTCGCCTGGTACTTCGGGTGGCCGCTGGGGATCTCCGACGGGTTCCGCCAGGAGATGGCCGACACCCCGGGGATGCTGGAGATCGGGCTGGCGATGGCTCTGCTGGGAGTCGGCGGCAGCGTGCTCACGCACGGGCTGGTGCAGCGGTGGGGCGAGGTGTACCCGCGCTGGATCTGGTGGCGGGCCGGGCGGTGGGTGCCGCCGTCGCGGGCGATCGTCCCGGCCGCGATCGTCGCGGTCGTGCTGGTCCCGGCCGGGCTGATGAACCTACGGCTGATCGACGACAACCCCGGGTCGGCCTGGGGGCTGGTGATGCCCGGGGTGCTGTGGGTCGTCTGGGGTACGGCGCTGGGCGTCGCGGCGTACGCGTACTACTTGCGTCGCCGGGGAGCCTGCAACCGGTGCGGACAGGGAGAGCCCAGCCGGGACTTGCTGCTGGAGAGCGGCGTCAGACGCCGAAGCGGCGCTCTCGCTGGGCGTACGACCGGATGGCGCGCAGGAAGTCGACGTGGCGGAAGTCGGGCCACAGGGCCTCGCAGAAGTAGAACTCCGACAGCGCGCTCTGCCAGAGCAGGAAGCCGCCGAGACGTTGCTCGCCCGAGGTCCGGATGACGAGGTCCGGGTCCGGCTGGCCCTTCGTGTACAGGTGCTCGGCGATGTGCTCGACGTCGACGCGCTCGGCCAGCTCCTCGATCGAGATGCCCTTGGCGGCCTCCTCCAGCAGCAGCGAGCGGACCGCGTCGGCGAGCTCGCGGCGGCCGCCGTACCCGACGGCGACGTTCACCAGCAGGCCGTCGACGTGCTGGGTCGCGGTCTCCGCGCTCTTCAGCACCTCGGCGGTCGCGGACGGCAGCAGGTCCAGCGCACCGACCGGGTGGATCCGCCGGCCACCGACCGCGGCCATCTCCTCGACGGTCTGCTCGATGATCCGCAGCAGCGGCTCCAGCTCGTCGGCCGGCCGGGTCAGGTTGTCGGTGGACAGCATCCAGACCGTGACGACCTTGACGCCGACCTCGTCGCACCAGCCCAGGAACTCCGAGATCTTGCTCGCGCCCGCCTCGTGCCCGCGGGACACCGGGTCACCCGAGGCCCGGGCCCAGCGCCGGTTGCCGTCGATGATGACGCCGATGTGGCGCGGCATTCGATCCGGCGACAAGGAGCGCGCCAGCCGGCGCTCGTACAGTCCGTACACGGCGTTGCGCAGGCGCTGCTTGCCGGGTGTCCGCATGGGCAGGTGTTCTCCTCGAGTCCTCGACCGGGCCGTCTGCGGGATCGGAGGTGGTGCAGGCGTGCCCCAACGAGGCTAGCCCAGATCGGCGGGGTCGCGGAGGCCTTGACGAACATCGAACTTATCGACTCTCGATCGCATCAGACACTTCAGGGAGTGTCGCGGAACACTCCGGCCGACTGCCCCGGACGCGGTGAGGTGGCCTACATTTCATCCTTACGGACCCTTGAACCTACGCAACCGTAGGTTACGGTTGCGTAGGTACGATTTCCGACCGCGTTCCGAGGAGGATGGCGTATGACGGCCAAGTCCGTGACCGGCGACACCACCCCCACCGAACCGCCGGCCAAGCCTGGCACCGAAGGCACCGAGCAGGGCACCGAGCACGACGCCGGCCACCGCATCGGTCAGGCCCTGAAGCCGAAGCTGCGCGGCTGGCTGCACGCCGGCACCTTCCCGCTCGCGACGGCCGCCGGCATCGTGCTGATCTGCCTGGCCCCGAGCGCGAGCGCCCGCTGGGCCGCCGCCGTCTACACGCTGGGCTCGATGCTGCTGTTCGGCATCTCGGCGCTGTACCACCGGTTCTACTGGGGCCCGACCGGCGAGGCGGTCCTGCGCCGGCTCGACCACAGCAACATCTTCCTGCTGATCGCCGGCACCTACACCCCGCTGGGCATGGTGCTGCTGAGCGGCAGCGACCGGATCCTGCTGCTCAGCACGGCCTGGGGCGGCGCGCTGCTCGGCATCCTGTTCCGGATCTTCTGGGTCGGCGCCCCGCGCTGGCTCTACACGCCGATCTACCTGGCGCTCGGCTGGGTCGCGATCTTCTGGATGAACGACTTCTACCACCTCGGTGGCGCCTCGGTGGTCACGCTGCTGGCGATCGGCGGCGGGCTCTACTCGATCGGCGCGGTCGTCTACGGCACCAAGCGGCCGAACCCGTCACCCCTGTGGTTCGGCTTCCACGAGATCTTCCACGCGTGCACCGTGGCGGCCTTCATCTGCCACTACATCGCCGTCAGCATCGCCACCTACCGGGCCGGCTGACCGCTCCCCCGAGGCCGCACCGCTCTCCGGGGCCGCACCGATCTCGATCAGCACCTGCCGGAAGTCGGCGTACCGGTCGTCGCCCAGCCGCTCGGCCCATTCCTGCTCCACCCGGTCGATCGCGGCCCGGGCGAACGCCGTCGCTTCGTCACCCTTGCCCGTACGCCGGACCAGCCGCACCCGCCGATCCGTCTCCAGCCGGGCCGACTCGGCGTACCCCCGCACCTGCAGGTAGTCGACGTGCTGGCCTAGTCCCTGCTTGGTCATCCCCGCGTGCGCGGCCAAGTCGGTGATCCGCGCGCCGTCGGGCGGGATCAGGTCGAGCAGCCGGTAGTGCGACACCCGCAACCCCGGGAAAGGCTGCCCCGCGCCCTCCAGGATCTGCTCGCGCATCCGGGCCATCACCCGGCCGAGCAGGTTGGCGACGTGCGGCGGGGTGTTCAGCCCGGAAAGGCCGTTGACGGAAGTCATAAAGCCACTTTACTATCCGAATGGTAAAGCTGCTTTGCTTTCGGGGGGATCCGATGACCATGACCGCACTCGAACCACTCGGCCGCGACGCGCTCGACGACGTCCGACTCACCGACCTCGTCCGGGCCGTCACCGGCGACCCGGCCGCAGTACCGCTCAGCACTCACGTCGAACCGTTCCCCTACCCGATCGGTACGCCGAGCACCGCCGCTCTGCTCCGCGTCCTCGGCACGGCCCGCCTCTCCGACGGCTCCACCACGGACTGGTGCAGCTTCGTCAAGCAGCTCCAGTCGCCCCGGCACTGGGGACTGATCCACCTCATCCCGGACGCGTTCCGCGAGGACTTCATCCAGAACCTGCCCTGGCGGCTCGAGATCGCCGTGCACCACAGCGACATCGCGACCGTGCTGCCCGACGGGCTGCGCCTGCCCACGGCGTACCGGATCGACGAGTACGACGACGACCGGGCGACGCTCTGGATGGAGTACGTCGTCCAGGAGCCAGGCATCTGGGGCCTGGACCGGTTCGCCCGGGCGGCCTACCTGCTGGGCCGGCTGTCCGCCCGCCGCCAGCCACACCTGGTCCAGCCCTTCCTGCCGCGGCCCGGCGTCGACCAGCCGGGCATCGGCCTGCGGTACTACGTCCAGGGCCGGGTCATGACGACCGCGCTCCCCGCACTGGCCGACACGGCGACCTGGCGGCACCCGCTGCTCGCGGCGGCCGTCTGCAACCTCGGCGACCACGGTCTGCGCGACGACCTGCTCGAGCTGGGCGAGCAGTTGCCCGGCGTACTGGATGCGCTGGATGCCTTGCCGCAGTGTTACCAGCACGGGGACGCGAGCCCGCAGAACCTGCTGGTCCCGTTGGGCCGTCCGGACGAGTTCGTGGTGATCGACTGGGGGTTCGACTGCCCGCAGGCGGTCGGCTTCGACCTGGGCCAGCTCCTGGTGGGGCTTGCTCACGCCGGTGAGCTGTCGCCCACCGCACTGCCAGCCGTGCACCAGGTGATCCTCGAGGCGTTCACGGAGGGGTTGGCCGCCGAGGGGATGCAGGTGTCGCGGGAGCAGGTCAGGTACGGGTACTTGGGGTCGCTGCTGGCCCGGGGGACGTTCACCGCGCTCCCCCTGGAGAACCTGGGTGCATCCCCGACCGACGACGACCTGAGGCTGTTCGAGGACCGGGTGCAGCTGACCAGAGTCCTGGTCGACCTGGCCAAGCAGCCCTAGGGAGTCAGCACGAAGACCCGGATGTCCCGACCACTTCGTACGACGTACGTGTCGTACGCCGGCCACACCTTCGTCACCAGCGGCCAGACACGGTCGCGCTCGTCCCCCTCGGCCAGCAGCGTCTGAACCGGTACGTCGCGGCCGCCGGGCAACGCCACGACGGCGTCAGCGCAGGCGATCAGGTTGGCGGACCAGGCCGGATGGTGCTGCTGGCCCCAGTTGGACGCGGTCACCACGAACGAGTCGCCGTCGTGCGCGTAGATCAGCGGCACGGTCCGCGGCTCACCGGACTTACGGCCGGTGGTGGTCAGCAACAGGGTCGGCAGCGCGCTCTTGCCGAGGATGTTGACCCGCCCGCCGGTCCGTCGTTGCAGCCAGCGATCGAAGGGCATGACCGCGCGACCGACAGTGGCGAACCAGGGCCGGTGCCCTAACAGCCGGATGACATTCGTGTACCAGCCCATGCACGAAGTCTGCCGGTTGGGAGGAAGTGGGTATGCATGTGGGTGTGAGGAACCTTCGTCTTGCCGCCGCTAGTGCTACTGCCGCCGCCGGTCTGCTGTTGGCCGGCTGCGGGGACGACTCCACCACCTCGGGGAGCAGCCCGAGTCCGAGCACACCACCTTCCAGCAGTACGCCGGGTGATGCGCTCCCGATCACCGTCACGAGGACCGGCGGATTCGCGGGCTTCGACGACAAGGTCGTGATCGGCACCGACGGCGTCACCACGGTGACCCGGCGCGGCAAGCCGGCGGTCAAGTGCAAGCTGGACGCCGCCTTCCTCACCTCGCTCACCGACGCGGTGCAGCAGGTCGACTGGGCCGCGATCGGCTCGACCAAGCCCTCGATCCGGCACCCCGACGACATGATCATCGCGGTCTCGGCCGGCGGCGGGCTCGCCCGGCTCGAGGACCCGCGCCTCGAGCCGATGGCGACTCCGGTCAGCGCACTCCTGACCGAAGCCGCCGCACCGGGCAAGCTCTGCAAACCGGTCTAGCTGGTCCCGAGTACCACGTCGTCGATCACGAACGAGGTCTGCAGCGACGAGTCCTCCTGACCGACGAACTTCACGGTGACCGTCCTGCCCTTGTACGCCGTCACGTCGTACGTCTTCTGCACGTACGCCGTCGACTTGTTCACGTTCGACAAGGTCGCCAGCGTTGACGTCGTCGCGCCGTCGACCACCTGGACCTTCACCGTGTCGTACACCGTGGACCCCGTGGTCTCCGCGGTGTCGATCCGGACCCAGAACGACAGGCTCGCCGCGCCGGCCGAGGCCGGGATCGCGACCGACTGGCCGACGTTCTCGGTGCTCGACCGCCCGTTGCCCTGCAGCCAGGCCTTGTAGCTACCACCGTGCGCCGGCTTCGAGCTGGAGTTGGTGATCACGCCGGTGGTCCCGGTCCAGTTCGTCGCGCCGGACTCGAAGCCCGGGTTGCGCAGCAGGTTGCCACCGGTCGGTGGGGTCGTGGTGCCGTAGTCCTTCTGCGCGTAGTTCCAGACCATGTGGCCGATCGCGTCGCTCTGCCGGTCCAGCGAGGTCAGGTTCAGGTTGCTGATCGTGTCGCAGGACCGGTGGTAGCAGGGGTCGTACGCCTGCCCGGCCGTGCCACCCCACTTCGTCGCCTGCGCCGCGGTTTTGATGCCCTCGGCCCCTGAGAACGTCCCGGCGGTGGGGATTCCGAGCGACCGGAAGGCCGCGTGGTCGGACCGGCCCTGCACGTCGATGTACTCGGTCTGCACCGACTTGCTGGTGAAGTACGCCGTCAGGTCGTCGCGCGCGCCGTTGCCGGCCGGGTTGTCGTTGTAGACGAAGTACCCCGGGTTCGGCGAACCGGTCATGTCGAAGTTCAGGTACAGCTCGACCTTGTCCCGCTCGGCCGCGGGCAGGTTGTTGACGTGGTACTTCGAGCCGAGCAGGCCGAGCTCCTCGGCTCCCCAGAAGCCGAAGCGCAAGCGGTTACGAGGCGTCTGGCCGCTGGCGGCGTACGCGAGCGCGGTCTCCAGGACGCCGGAACTTCCGGTGCCGTTGTCGTTGATGCCCGGCCCGACGCTGACGCTGTCGAGGTGTGAGCCGGTCATCACGACGTGGTTCGCGTCGCCGTGCGGCCACTCGGCGATCACGTTGTACGACGTACCGGCCGACGTCGAGAAGGACTGCAGCGTGGTGGTGTAGCCGGCCGCGTCGAGCTTGGACTTCACCCAGTCGGCCGACGCGCGGTAGCCGGGGCGGCCGGTGTAACGGTTGCCACCGTTGCTGGTGGCAATCGACTGGAGCTGGTCGAGATGGGCCTTGACGTTGGTGACGGAGATGTCGGGTGACTCGGCAACGACCGCCGCGTCGGCGGGGGCGTTCGGCACCAGGGCGGTGGAGACGAGCGCGGCACCGAGTACGCCGTACAGAAGGGGTTTGGACATTGGTGAACTCCCTTGCCTCACAAAGACTGTGTCCAACAAAGAAGCCGGGGCGCACACTCTCGGGCGGGAGGGTGTGCGCCCCGGACGGGACCTTCAGGCCGAGATCAGCCGGCGATCAGCGACACGTCGTCGATCACGAAGCTCGTCTGCAGCGACGAGTCCTCCTGGCCGACGAACTTCACCGTGACCGTCTTGCCCTTGTACTGCGCCACGTTGAAGGTCTTCTGCACGTACGCCGTCGACTTGTTCAGGTTCGACAGCGTGCCGACCGTGGTGGTGGTCGACCCGTCGACCACCTGGACCTTCACGGTGTCGTAGACCGTCGAACCGGTCGTCTCCGCGGTGTCGATCCGGACCCAGAACGCCAGGCTGGCCGCGGTCGCCGACGCCGGGATGGCGACGGACTGGCCGATGTTCTCGGTGCTGGAACGGCCGTTGCCCTGCAGCCACGCCTTGTAGCTGCCGCCGTGGGCCGGCTTCGACGCGCTGTTGGTGATCACGCCGGTGGTGCCGGTCCAGTTGGTCGCGCCGGACTCGAAGCCCGGGTTCTTGACCAGGTTGTCACCGGTCGGCGGCTCCGGGTCGGTGCCACCGCCACAGGCGGCGGCGCCGGCCGGGACGGAGATGCCCGAGAACGCGGCCTCGATGCCCTTGCACTGCGCGGAGTCCGCGCCGTACAGCTCCTTGGCCGAGTTGATCGCGCCTTCGCGGGCGTCCTTGTAGGTGCTGCCCGAGGTGAGCTTGGTGCTCAGCGTCCGGTACCAGACCTTGGCGGCGACGTCGCGGGTGACCCCGGCGATGGTGGCGCCATTGCAGGCGGTGCTGGCGTGGGTGACGCCACCGATGACCTTGCTGCCGGTGCCCTCGGAGGCCAGGTAGAACCAGTGGTTCAGCGGGCCGGAGGAGTAGTGCGGGTCGAGCCCGCCGGTGCTGGTGGTCCAGCAGTCCTTGCTGGCACCGTCCTTGGACGGCTTGTCCATGTAGCGCAGCGGCGTGCCGTTGCCGTTGATGTTGATCTTCTCGCCGATCAGGTAGTCACCCGGGTCGGACGAGTTGTTGGCCGAGAACTCGACCGCGGTGCCGAAGATGTCCGAGGTGGACTCGTTCAGGCCGCCCGCGTCGCCGAAGTAGTTCAGGTTCGCGGTCGCCTCGGTGACGCCGTGGCTCATCTCGTGGCCGGCCACGTCGATGGCGGTCAGCGGCTTGGCGTTGCCCTGGCCGTCGCCGTACGTCATCTGGGTGCCGTCCCAGAACGCGTTGACGTAGGAGTTGCCGTAGTGCACGCGGGACCGCGCACCCTGACCGTTGTTGAAGATGCCGTTGCGACCGTGGACGTTCTTGTAGTAGTCCCAGGTCAGCTGGGCGCCGAAGTGCGCGTCGACGCCGGCGGTCTGCCGGTTCGAGGTGGCGCCGTTGCCCCAGGTGTCGTCGGGGTCCGTGAAGGTGGTGCCGTTGCCGGAGGTCGCGCCGTTCAGGTCGGTGGTGTAGTTGCCACCGCGGCTCGGGTCCGTCATCGAGAAGCTGCCCGACGTACCGATGCTCACCGTGCCGGAGTACATCGAGTTGCCGGTCCCGGTCTTGATCTCGTCGTCCTGGGCGAGGACGGCGCCGGACTTGGCATCGATGTAGCTGTGCAGGACCGACGGGGTCTGGTCGGCCTTGGTACCGGTGGTGACGACCTCGTAGGCCAGGACCGGCGTGCCGGTGGCCGCGAAGACGATCAGCGAACCCTTGTTGCTGGTCGCCTTGAACTCGGCCGACTTCGCCGCCGTACCGAGCGCCGAGGCCTGGGACAAGGCCGGCTTGGTCGAGCTCACGGCGACGCTCTTGGCGCCGCGGTTGTAGGTCACGCCACCGATCGCCTCGCCCTTGCGCTTGACGATCAGGTCACCGCCGACGACCTTCAGGCCGTTGTAGGTGCGGTCGTAGTGCACGAACTCGGTGCCGTCCGGGTCCGCCGCGACGCCGCGGGCGACGAGCTGCTCGCCTCCGCCGAGTCCGAGGGCGGCGGCCGTCTGCGCGGTCAGCGCGTTCTCGGCCTTGATGGCGGCCGGCTCGTTGAAGCCGGATGCCGGGAGCGGGGCCGTACGGTTGGCGGCTCCGGCGGGCGTGCCGGTGATGGTCGCAGCCAGACCCGCTGCTGCGACGATGGCCACCGCCCCTGCTGATGTCAGTCGTTTCAAGACAACATCTCCTCACGGTGTGGTCGCTGTTTGGGCGCAGCGACCAATTCAATTGGGGACGCCGGAGGTAATTGACCCATGAGTGCCACTGCCTCAGTTGTGACACTATGTGTCAGGACATGCGCATCCTGTTACATCCGACTGAGGGAGGACTCTGCGCCTCGGTGAGGCAAGAGTCAAGGGAATCTCGCGAAACGACAGGGAAAACCCGCGTTGACCGGCGTTGTCAGCGGCCGCCGGTCAACTCCGCGCGAAGGTCTTCCGGCAACACCACCGGAAGCTTGCAGGTGAACTTCTGACACACGTACGCCGCGGCGCGCCCGTCGACCAGTCCCCGCCCGGCGAGCAGCGGCACGTCGGAGCCGGGCTCACCCCGTACGACGGCCGTGCCCCACGGCGCGTGCTGCACAGCAACCCTCGTCAACTCTTTGTCAGCACCAACAATCGCGATCTCAAGTGGTCCGGCCTGCCGCGCTTCAGCAACCGCGAGCGCCCGGCCGGCGAAGCGCGGCGCGCGGGCGGCGAGAGCCGCCGACGCCGCGAGCGCCAGGTCGGCCGCCTCCTCGTACCGAGCCTCCCCCGTCACCGACGCCAACGTGGTGAGAGCCTCGGCTGCCAGCGACACTCCGGACGGGCTCGCGTTGTCGGTCGCGTCCTGCGGCCGCCACGCCAGCTTCTCGGCGTCGCCCGCCGTGTCGAAGAAGGCGCCATCAGCAACGAACTGCTCCAGAACCCTGTCCAGCAACGCCTTTGCCACCGTCAACCAAGAGTCGTCTGAGGTTGCCGCCAGCAACGTCAAGCAGGCCTGCGCGTACGCCGCATAGTCCTCCAGCACCCCGTGCGCCGACCCCACGACACCGTCCCGCGAGGTCCGGTGCAACCGCCCCGACGAGTCCAGGTGCACGTCCCGGATCAGCGTCGCCGCCCGCACTGCCGCGTCGACGTACTCGGGCCTGTCGAGCACGATCCCGGCCCTGGTCAGGGCGGTGATCGCGAGACCGTTCCACGCGGCAACGACCTTGTCGTCGCGCCCCGGGTACGTGCGCCGGCCGCGGGCTACCAGCAACAGTCGTTTGACCCGCTCCCAGCGTTCCGCGGAGTCCGGGTCCCGCCGCAACTGCAGCACCGACGTACCTTGCTCGAACGTCCCCGTCACGTCGCACAGCTCGATCACCCAAGCGGCGTCGTCCCCGAGCACGTCCCGCAGCTCATCCGGCGCCCAGACGTAGTACCGGCCTTCCTCACCCTCGGTGTCCGCGTCGAGCGCCGAGGCGAACCCGCCCTCCGGCGTCAACAGCTCCGCGAGCAGGAAGTCGGCCGTCTCGGTCGCGACGCGTTGCGCCAGCGGCGACCCGGTGACGGCCCACCAGTGCGTGTAGACGTCGAGCAGCAGCGCGTTGTCGTACAGCATCTTCTCGAAGTGCGGCACGATCCACTGCGCGTCCACGCTGTACCGCGCGAACCCGCCGGCGAGCTGGTCGTACATCCCGCCCCGCGCCATCCGCTCGCAGCTCGCCTCGACCATCGCGAGCGCGTCCACGGAACCAGTACGCCGGTGGTGCCGCAGCAGGAAGTCCAGCACCATCGACGGCGGGAACTTCGGCGCCTGCCCGAACCCCGCGTCCACCGGGTCGAAGTCCACCTTCAGTACGGCGGCCGCCCGCTCCAGCACCGCCGCGTCGATCGCTCCCCCGGCGACCTGCTGCCGCGCGCCGAGCTGCTCGACCACGGACTGCCCGATCCCCGCGATCTGCTCCCGCTTGGTCCGCCAGGCGTCGATCAACGACTCCAGCACCTGCCGGAAACTGGCCATCCCGTGCCGCGCGTCCGCCGGAAAGTACGTCCCGCAGAAGAACGGCTCCCCCGCCGGCGTCAGGAACACCGACATCGGCCACCCGCCCCGCCCGGTCATCGCCACGGTCGCTTCCATGTAGATCGCGTCGACGTCCGGCCGCTCCTCACGATCCACCTTCACGTTCACGAAGTGCTCGTTCAGGTACGCCGCCGTCGCCGCGTCCTCGAACGACTCGTGCGCCATCACGTGACACCAGTGACATGCCGAGTACCCGACCGACAAGAACACCGGCACGTCCCGCTCCCGCGCCTCCGCGAACGCGGCTTCCCCCCACTGCTTCCACGCCACCGGATTCCCCGCGTGCTGCCGAAGGTAGGGCGACGTCGAGGACCCGAGCTCGTTGGCGGTCATGCCTCCACCGTAGGCGGTGCGCGCACGGCACCCGTGACCAGTCTGGCCAAACCACCCCTGCTTGCTGACCAAAAAGGGCAATCCGTTTACACGTCTCCACCCGGCTGATCGGATGCGGTCACCCCTGATCCCCGGAGGACCACGTGCGTCGTTCTTCTGCTCGCCGGCAGCTCGTGCCGCTCGCAGCACTACTCCTTGTCGCCGGCTTGGCCGGTCCTCCTACTGCCGGTGCCGCGCCTCCACCGCCCACCGCGGACGTTGCTGGTGATCGGTCTGAACCGCTCGAGGTCACGTTGATCACCGGAGACAAGGTGACTGTCGCCCAAGGGACGGGACGGTCGGTGTCGGTGCAGGCTGTCGCGCGGGCGCCGCGGGCGACCGGGGCCGTGCGGGTCAGCGTCGAGGCGGGTGACACGTTCGTGCTGCCCGACGAGGCCATGCCATACGTCGCGACAGGGCGGCTCGACAAGCAGTTGTTCAATCTGAGCGAGTTGGTTGCCCAGGGCTACGACAACGCTCGTACGCCGGAGCTGCCGCTGATCGTCACGGGAGCGTCGGACGGACTGCGGTCGAAGCAGACGCTGTTGCCTGGGGCAACTGTCGCGCGGGAGCTGCCGTCGGTCGGCGGGTCGGCCGTTCGGGCTGGCCGGTCGGGGGTTTCGACGCTCTGGTCGGCTCTGACCAGCGGCAGCGCGACCAGGGCGAAGCAGGCTCCCGGCGCTGCGCCGGCGTTTGCCGCTGGGGTGGACAAGGTCTGGCTGGACGGCAAGGCGAAGGCGCTGCTTGCGGACAGTACGGCGCAGATCGGTGCGCCGGCTGCTTGGGAGGCGGGTGCGACGGGCGCCGGCGTACGGGTTGCTGTTCTGGACTCCGGTGTGGACACCACCCACCCGGACCTGGCTCCGCGCATCGTCGCGACCCAGAGCTTCGTGGCCGGTGAGGACGTGGTCGACCGGAACGGCCATGGGACGCACACCGCGTCCACCGTCGCGGGGACCGGCGCGGCCTCGGACGGGAAGGAGAAGGGCGTCGCACCCGGCGCTGACCTGGTGGTCGGCAAGGTGCTCGGCGACAGCGGGTCCGGACCGATCTCGGGGATCATCGCCGGGATGGAGTGGGCCGCGCGGACCGAGCACGCCAAGGTGATCAACATGAGCCTCGGTACAGCGGCCTGGCACACCCAGGACGATCCGCTGAGCCAGGCGGTCAACCAACTGAGCGCCGAGACCGGTGCGCTGTTCGTCATCGCCGCGGGCAACTCCGGCAACACCCCGTACGCCGTGAGCGCGCCCGGCACCGCCGACTCCGCCCTGACCGTCGGAGCGGTGGACTCTTCCGACCAGCTCGCCGGCTTCTCCAGCGTCGGGCCGCGGATGTTCGACGACGGCCTCAAGCCCGACCTGACCGCGCCCGGCGTGGACATCCTGGCCGCGCGCTCCCAGCAGATGAACGACGGCGGTGAGGGCTACTACCGATCGGACAGTGGTACGTCGATGGCCGCGCCCCACGTGGCCGGGGCCGCTGTGCTGCTGGCCCAGCAGCATCCCGAGTGGACCGGGCAGCAGCTCAAGGACGCGCTGATGAGCACGACCGCGCTGACGCCCAGCTACACGCCGTACGAGGCAGGCAGCGGGCGCCTGGACGTCGCCGCCGCGTACCTCCGCAACCAGATCGTCGCGACCGGATCGGTGGACGCCGGGCTCGTCGCCCCGGGATCGATCCCCGTCAAGCGGCAGCTCACCTACCGCAACACGACGGACCGTCCCATCACCCTGCAGCTGTCGACCTCGCCCGCCGGGGTGTTCACCACGGCGGCCGGTCAGGTCACCGTGCCGGCGCGCGGAAGCTCGTCGGTCGGCCTCGTCGCCACTCCGAAGGGCCTGCAGCCAGGCCAGTACGCCGCCCAGGTCGTCGCGCGTTCCGCGACCGGTTCGGTGCATACCGCCGTCGGCCTGGCCGTCGAGCCGAAGAAGCACGACCTGACCGTCCAGCTGAAGGACCGCACCGGGAAGCCTGTCAGCGGCGAGGTCGAGGTCACGGGCGCGGACGGCAGGACCACCGTGCTTTGGGTCCCGAACGGCAAGTACACCAGCCGCTGGGCGCCCGGCTCCTACACCGTCGTCGCGACTCTCGACGTACCGGGAAGCCACGGCCCGCACTCGCTCGGGCTCGCGGTGCTGACGGCGCCCGAGGTGAACCTGACGACCGACCGGACCGTCGTGCTCGACGCGTCGCGGACCCGCGAGGTCAAGGTGGCGACCCCCAACCCGACCACCGTCCGCACCAGCCGGGTCGATCTCTTCCGCTCCTTCACCTCGGCGCCGTCGCCCAACGACGCACAGGCTCTGCACGCGATCCTGATGCCGCCGCCCGCCTACGACAGCCTGTGGGCGCTCCCGACGAAGACCAAGGTGCAGAAGGGCAGCTTCGTCTTCACCACCCGGTTCCGGGCCGAGCAAACGCCGCTGAAGATCTCGTACGCCGGCCGCAGCCTCGACGACTCGCTCCTGGTCCAGCCGGGATCTCCTGCCTTCCGAAGCGGCACCACGCGCGTTGGTACAGTCTTCGCCGGGACCGGCAAACCTGTTGAGTACAAGGGCTTGTCCGCACGTGGCAAGGCCGTCGTCGTACGGAGCAGTATCGACGTCGCCACCACCGAGCAGGCCGCGGCGGCCCATGCCGCGGGCGCGGCGATGCTCCTGGTGGTGAACGACACCGACGGCCGCAAGAGCGACTGGTCCGGGAACCCGGACGGCCTGAACACCGGACCGATTCCCACCGCCTCGCTCACGCTCGACGACGGCGAGGCGCTGATCACTCGGCTCGAGCACGGACAGACCGAGCTCGCCGTCGAGGCCCATCCGGTGCCGGCGTACCTGTACGACCTGGCCGACTACCACCAGGGCAGGATTCCGGACGACCCGTCCGCGGCGACCGGTCCCGGGAGCCTCGCGCGGATCGAGAACGACTTCGCGGCGCCCAACGGTCAGGTGGTCCGGGAGAGCCGCGAGGACAGTCCGGCGTACGAGCACTGGCCTGCTGCCTATCCGTACGCCGGGTACGGGATGACCCGCGTCCCGCCGTTCCCGCGCAAGCCCGCGGTCGGGCACCGGACGGACTGGGTGTCGGCCGGCGTCAACTGGCAGCAGTACGGGTCGATCGACGGCTGGTCGACCTTCACCGACATCGTGAGCTACCAGCCGCGCAGCGTGCGGAACGAACGGTGGTTCGGGCCGATCGTGCGGCCACGGATCCTCGGTTTCGAGGTTCCGCACCGGGTGGGGAACGCGATGGGCGGGATGATCGCCGGGTTCGGTGACGGCGGGTCGGCGCACAGTGGTGACTCGTTGATGGGGCGGAGCTTCGCGCTCTTCCAGGGAGATCAGCAGCTGGCGCAGAACGGGCCGCGGCCGGAGTTCGGCGTCGGTGGTCTGTCGCCGGAGAAGCTGCCGTACCGGTTGGTGGTCGACACGGTCGGGAACACCGACCTGACGCCGTACTCGAGCGGCACGCACACCGAATGGACGTTCACGTCGGGCGAGGCCGAGGACCAGGCACTGCCGCTGGCTCAGCTCGACTACACGGCAGAGGTGGATGCCGCCGGCCGGGCCAAGCGGAACTCGGTGTTCACGATCAGGCCTTCGGTGCTCGGCGGTGGGGATCCGGTCAGGTCTGTCGCGCTCGAGATCTCGTACGACGACGGAGCGTCCTGGCAGCGGCAGAACCTCCAGGAAAACAAGGGCACCTGGAAGACGCAGCTCCGGGCGCCGGGTCGCGCGGAGCAGGTGTCGATCCGGGTCACCGCCAAGCAGCGCAACGGCGACGGGATCACGCAGACCGTCAACCAGGCCTTCGGTCTGCGCTGATCTGCCGGGGCGGTCGGTGCTGTTGGGCACCGGCCGCTCTGACCGTCAGGTCGTTTGGGACAGTGCGACCGACAGACCCAGGGCCACCGACATGATGAGGAGTTCCGCCGCCACCAGCTGCCAGAAGCGGGGGCCCGGTTCGATCAGGTTGGAGACGACCTGGCGGCGGTGGATCCAGCCGCCGATGATCAGCAGGACGAAGACCGCGGTCTTGGCGATCATCAGCCCGCCGTACGGCGCGGTGGTGGCGGCGTCGAGGACCTGGTCGAAACCGCCGGCCTGGGCGGCGAGACGGCCGGCGCCGCTGAGCAGGCCGCTGAGCAGCACGATGATCGACGAGATCAGCGCGACCTGGCTGAAGCGTTCGAGCACGAACGGGAGACCGTCGCGGCTGGCCCGCCCGTAGCGGACGAGCCCGGCCAGGCCGCCGACCCAGCTGGTGGCGGCGACCACGTGCAGGACGAGCGCAGCACCAGCCAGTACGACGTACGCCTCGTTGCGCGGATAGGCGGTCAGCGCCGGCGGGATCAGCGCGGCGACCGCGACCAGGACTCCCAGGCCGGCGGCGTACGAGGTCTGGACCCGGCGGATGCCGACCGCGAGGGCGACGACCAGGATGCCGGTGATCAGCAGCGCCTTGACCTCGGGAACACCGAGCGCGTCGTCGATCCGGTAGCGGAGCAGGCGAACCGGGGTGTTGAGCAGGATCGCGGCGCTGACCACGGCGCCGGCGAAGGACGCGACCGCCCAGATGACGGCGGCGTTTCCGGCGTCGCGGACGGCGCGACGGCCCTGTGTGCCGAGCGGGCCACCGTCCGTGCGCAGCAGCACGACCGCGGCGAGCAGAGCGCCGGCACAGCCGACCGTCGCGAGCGTGGAGATCAGGCGGAAGAACGGCAGCAGCCAGTCGACGAACCGCCCAGGGCCGCCGATCCCGAGCACGTCGTCGGTGGGTTCACTACCGGCGGCGAAAACCCCCACCACCAAGGCGATCGAGGCCACAATCAAGGCGGCCAGGCCCCCCGCGACCAGACGTCCGGGCATCCGGTGCCGGGCGGCGCGGGTCGCGGTCACCGACCGGTCCCACCGTGGGTGCAGTTGAACACGCGCTCACTATAGGGTGAGCTACCTCACGATCGCCGCCAGCGACACCATCTCGTGACCGGGGTGGTGCAAACGGTTGCCGACACGTGACTTTCCGCAACCTGCCCGGTCAAGCCGTTGCCCTCGGCACCCGTTGGGCAGAACGCTAGCGCTGGTCGGTCGGCTGCGTCCGATCAGTCGGACCGGCAGCGTCGGCCGGGTCCGGTGAGCTGTCGTCCTTCGGCGGGGCGCCGGACGCTGCTGGGGCGTCCGCAGCGTCGTCGTTCGGCGCGCCGTCGGTGGGATCGAAGTCGATTCGCTTCAGCTGCTTGCTCATGTTCTTCATCAGCAGTGCCACAGCGGCAGCGAGCGCCAGGATGATCAGCAGCGCGACCCAACCGGGCTTCACCGTGTTCGGGTCGATCTCGCCCGCCGGGGGTGCGGTCGTCAGAAGAAGGGTCGTCGCGGTCACCAGGCCAGTGTCTCACCGTCCCCACCCGCCGTCAGCGCAGCCCCGCGAAGAGGTCGTCCTCGGGGAGCTCGGACTCGACCAGGCTGCGGGCCAGTTCGTAGTCCTCGGTGGGCCAGGCCTCCTGGTGCACGGCCAGCGGAACGCTGAACCAGGACCCGTCCGGATCGATCTGCGTCGCGTGCGCCAGCAGCGCCCGGTCGCGGACCCCGAAGTACTCGGCGCACTCGACCCGGGTGGTGATCCGGCGCTCGTTCTCCGGGTCCGGCTTCCACTCCTTCAGGCGTTCGGCGTACGGCGACTCCAGGCCGCGCGCGACCATCGCGTCGTGCAGCGCCTTCATCCGCTCGAAGTGGAACGTGTGGTGGTAGTACAGCTTCAGCGGCTGCCACGGCGCGCCCAGTTCCGGGTACGCGTCCGGGTCGCCGGCCGCCTCGAACGCGGCGACGCTGATCTGGTGGCACATCACGTGGTCGGGGTGCGGGTAACCGCCGTTCTCGTCGTACGTGGTGACGACCTGCGGACGGAACTCCCGGATCAGCTTGACCAGCGGCGCGGCGGCGTCCTCGACCTTCATCAGCCCGAAGCAGCCCTCGGGCAGCGGCGGCAGCGGGTCGCCCTCGGGGTAGCCCGAGTCGACCCAGCCGAGCCACTCCTGGCGGATGCCGAGGATCTCCCGCGCCGCGTCCATCTCCTTGCGGCGGATCTCGGAGATGTTCGCGAGCACCTCGGGGCGGTCCATCTTCGGGTTCAGGATCGAGCCGCGTTCACCACCGGTGCACGTGGCCACCATCACGTCGACGCCGTCGGCCACGTACTTCGCGGTCGAGGCAGCGCCTTTGCTGGACTCGTCGTCGGGGTGGGCATGGACATGCAGCAGGCGAAGATCTTCGGTCACAAGACACAATGGTCCTCCAAGCCCGAGGAGAACCGTTGACCGACCCAGCCGCGACCGACCTGGACGCCCGCTACGGCCGTACGCCGCGCGGCCGCCGACCCCTGCTTCTGATCGGTGTGATCGGCGTCGTCGCCGTGGTCGCACTGGTCTGGCTGGTGCGGGTCGCGTTCGTCCAGTCCACCCCTCCGGTCTCGTCGCGCCTGCTGGCGTTCACGATCCCGTCGGACACCTCGGCGACCGCGACGATCCAGGTCGAGAAGCGCAAGTCCGTCGAGGCGTCGTGCCGGCTGCAGGCCAAGGCCGCCGACTTCTCGATCGTCGGCGAGCTGACCCTCACGGTGCCGGCCGACTCCCCCAAGGCGCAGACTCTGCCGGCCAAGCTGACCACACAGCGCGTGGCGACCTCGGTCGTGCTGGTCGGCTGTACGACGGCCGACACCGCCCGGCCGCACTGACCGGTTGCATAGCCGAGCGCCGTACGGGTACTGGGGTGTCCGTAGTACGGACCGGTATCCCATCGTGAGCGGTGGCAAGCGATTGCCGACGGGGTCGCTCACTGTTTGAGAAGACGAAGAACTGTGGGGTTCCGGGCCCGTTCTTGCTACGCTCGGAGGATTGGTCGCCGTCGACGACGGCGACCTTGAGTATTTCCGACCCATCCCATCACCAAAGGAGCAGCCCGTGACGCAGAACATCGAGGACAGCGTTGTCTGGCTGACACAGGATGGCTTCGACCAGCTGAAGGCGGAGCTCGAGAACCTGAAGGGCCCGGCCCGCGCCGACATCACGCAGCGGATCAGCGACGCCCGCGACGAGGGCGACCTGAAGGAGAACGGCGGCTACCACGCGGCCAAGGACGAGCAGGGCAAGATGGAGGCCCGGATCCGCCAGTTGGAGGACATGGTGCGCCGCGCCCGGGTCGGCGAGACCCCGAAGCCGGGCGGCAAGGTCGAGCCCGGGATGAAGGTGTCGATCAAGTTCGCCGGTGACGACGAGGTGGAGACCTTCCTGCTCGGCTCCCGCGAGCTGCTCGCGCTGGACGCGTCGGTCGACATCGACGTGTACTCCCCGCAGTCGCCGCTCGGTTCGGCGATCCTGGGCAAGAAGAAGGGCCAGAAGGCCACTTACGAGGCGCCGAACGGCAAGGACGTCACGGTCGAGATCGTCGCCGCGGAGCCGTTCACCGGCTGACCCCACCCAACGCACAGCAGCGCCCCGGTGGGAAACCACCGGGGCGCTGCTGTTTGGTCAGTGCCCTGTCGTACGGCGGTATTTGCGGACCGCGAGCGGCGCGAAGACGCCGATGATGACCGCGCACCAGATCAGGCTGAGCCAGACCGGGTGCTGGGCGGGGAAACCGTCCGGGCTGGCGAACGGCGAGGGATTGCCGAACAGGTGCCGGCAGGCGGCGACGATCGAGGAGATCGGGTTCCACTCGGCGATCGGTTGCAGCGCGCTCGGCAGGTTCGGCGTCGGCACGAACGCGTTGGACAGGAACGTCAGCGGGAACAGCCAGATCAGCCCCGCCGACGCCGCGACCTCGGGGCTGCCGACCGAGAGCCCGATCAGCGCGCCCACCCAGAGCATCGCGAACGCGAACAGCAGCAGGATCGCGAACGCGCCGAGCGCCTGGCCGAAGCCGTTGTGCCAGCGCCAGCCGACGATGAACCCGCAGATCACCATCACCAGCATCACGAACGCGTTGAACACCACGTCGCCGATCACCCGCCCGGCGATCACCCCGGACCGTGCCATCGGCAGCGACCGGAACCGGTCGATCAGTCCCTTCGACATGTCGTCGGCCAGCCCGACGCTGGCCGAGGCGACCGCGAACGCCATCGTCTGGGCGAAGATCCCGGACATCAGGAACTCCCGGTACGCCCGCGCGCCGGGGAACCCCGGGATCGGGATCGCGTTGCCGAACACGTACGCGAACAGCAGCACGAACATGATCGGCTGGATCGTCGCGTAGATCAGCATGTCCGGCGTCCGCGGGATCCGCTTCAGCGTCCGCCAGGCCAGGATCCCCGCGTCGGAGACCGCCCGCCCGACAGCACTCTGCTCCCGGCCTTCAGCAGATTCCGTACTCATGCCCGGGCCTTCTTTCCTGATTCGTCCACCTCGGTGTCGGGGTTGTCGGTGGCGTGCCCGGTCAGGGTCAGGAACACGTCGTCGAGCGTCGGCCGGCGCAGGCCGATGTCGGCGATCCGGATGCCGGCGGCATCCAGCGTGCGGATCACCTCGACCAGTGCCGCCGAGCCGCCCGGCGCCGGCAGGGTCACGCGCTTGGTGTGCTCGTCGAGCGTGCTCGCCTCGGGGTCGGTCACCTGCAGCGCCGTGGTCAGCAGGTCGAGCGCCCGAGCGGTGTCACCCGGTTCGTGCACGACGACCTCGATCCGCTCACCGCCGACCTTCGCCTTCAGCTCGTCCGCGGTCCCACGGGCGATCACCGAGCCGTGGTCGACGACCGCGATGCTGTCGGCCAACTCGTCGGCCTCCTCCAGGTACTGCGTGGTCAGCAGGATGGTGACGCCTTCACTGACCCGGTCGCGGATGATCTTCCACAGGTCGAGGCGGCTCCGCGGGTCCAGCCCGGTGGTCGGCTCGTCCAGGAACAGCACCTTCGGGTGCGCGATCAGGGATCCGGCCAGGTCGAGCCGGCGCCGCATGCCGCCGGAGTAGGTCTTGAGGATCCGGTCCGCGGCCTCGGTCAGGTCGAAGATCTCCAGCAGCTCGTCGGCCCGCTGCTTGGCCTGCTGACTGCTGAGCCGGTAGAGCCGCCCGAACATCCACAGGTTCTCCCGTCCGGTCAGCAGCTCGTCGACCGCCGCGTACTGCCCGGAGAGCCCGACCAGTCGCCGTACGGTGTCGGCTTCCTTGACCACGTCGTGCCCGAGCACCCGCGCGCTGCCGGCGTCGGGCGTCATCAGCGTGGTCAGCACCCGAACGGTGGTGGTCTTGCCCGCGCCGTTCGGCCCGAGCAGGCCGACCACGCTCCCCTCGGGCACTTCCAGGTCGATCCCGTCGAGCGCTTTGACCGTGTTCTTCCGGGATCTGAACGTCTTCACGAGGCCCGTCGCCTCAATAGCCGCCATCAGAGCCGCCCCTCCAGAGTGTGATGCAGATCATCCTGACCGAGACCACGGACAGAATTCGAACCTTTTCTCCAGGGCTAAATACGCTAGCAGTTATATAAGCGAGACCGACAATATAGTTGCAGACTCCAACTTGAGTCGACCCGACTCAACTTCGCGGCCACGGTCCCGCCAGGGGCATCCTGAGTCACCGCTGCCTGCCCGTCCTGATCGCGGCCGATCTCGGGCGGGCAGTCCTCTTCGGCTCGATCCCGGTCGCGGCCGCGTTCGGCGTACTCGGCCTGCCGCAGCTGTACGTCGTACTGGCGCTGTCCGGAGTCCTGAGCGTGCTGTTCGACGTCGCGCACAGCTCCTACCCGCCGCGCCTGCTGACCCCCGACCAACTCCTGCCGGGCAACGCGCGACTGGCCGCCAACCACTCCGTCGGGGCCGTCGTCGGCGCGGGGGCGGGCGGCGTACTGATCCAGTGGCTGTCCGCCGCGACGACGATCGGCCTGAACGCCCTCGGCTTCCTCTGGTCGGCGCTCTGGCTCAGATCCATCCGTACGCCGGAAACGAGGCCGCCCGCCCCCGAGCACCGCGACCTGCGCCGCGAGATCACCGAAGGCCTGCGCTACGTCTTCCGCCACCCGCTGCTGCGCCCACTGGTCCTCACCTCGGCGACCACCATGCTCTTTCAGGCCGCGAACTCGGCCGTGATCGTCGTCTTCCTGGTCCGCGAGATCCACCTCTCCCCCGCCGCGATCGGCGTGCTCAACATGATCGGCCTGCTCGGCGCGATCGCCGCCTCCGCGTTCACCGAGCGACTGAGCCGCTGGATCGGCGACGCCCGCGCCCAGCTCGTGGCCGCGATCGGCCTCGGCATCGCGTTCCTGATCCAGCCGCTGACCAACCCCGGCTGGTCCCTCAGCTGGTACGTCGGTTCGACGCTGCTCGCCGCGATCTGCATCATCGTCGGCTACATCCTGCAGGTCAGCACCCGCCAGCGCGTCTGCCCGCCCGAGCTGCAGGGCCGCGTCAGCGCCACGATGTCCTTCGTCAGCTGGGGCGCCCTCCCGATCGGCAGCCTGCTCGGCGGCGCCCTGGGCACCGCCTTCGGCCTCCGCCCCACCCTCTGGATCGCCGGCGTCGCCACCCTGCTGGGCACGAGCTGGCTGATCTTCTCCCCGTACCGGACCCTGCGCAGCATCCCCATCCCGGTCGACATCCGCACCACCAGGTGACTTGAACGTTACAATCCAAAGCTTGTCGTGGAGCGCAGGACAGGATCCGAGGGGATCCGGCGCCTCGCCACGGCGGAGGTTCGCGCTCTGTGTGGTGCGGGATGCGAGAGACCACGAGGAGACCAGCTGTGCGCCTGGCTGCTCCGAAACTCTGGTGACCGGGGTGGCCGACTGTGGACAACCGGACGACTTCGGCGCATGCGACGGTATCTTCCTGTGTGCCGAACCTCCCGAGCTCGATGACCTCGTCCTGGATACGTGTTACTTGAGTATGCTTGCTCGCGGCGCGACGGCGTGGGTGGAGGATCAGCGGCCGGGGAAGGCCGCAGAGTTCCTCGGGCGTGTGTTGTCAGCGCATCGTTGCGGTGGTCGGCGGCTCCTCGTGGCCCAGTCGCAGTTCGACCGCGAGATCAAAGACTCCGGCGGACGACCCTTTGAGTACGCGGAACTTCCGGCGTACTTCTTCGCCGACCACCTCGAGCCGATCGCGGGCGGACTACCGGAGCAGTATTTCTCGGTGGGTATCGAGCGGGAAAAGCAGTTTCTGGAAGCGCGGCGGGACGATCGACTCGGGCAGGCCCGGATCGAACATCAGCAATTGAGTGATCAGTCGGCTGCCTATCGGAGGGCTGTCACTGGATTCCGCCGCCAGGCCAGGTCCTTGGTGCTGGCTGAGACTGTCGACGAGGTCGTCTCCGATCTGACCACACGCGGCGCCGATCCTCTGGTCAGACTGATCAAGAGCCATTGGAAGCAGCTTCCGGACGGCTCGGCGTTCGATCTCGCCGCAGACGGGTCGATCCAGGCAATCCACGGAAGTCGGCCGGTGGACTACAGCTCGATGTCCGGCGGAGAGAAGGCCCGGGCACTGCTCGTCTATCGCATCGCGGCGCTCAAGGCTCTGTCCAACTCTCCATTGCTGATGCTTGATGAGCCGTTGGAGCACCTGGATCCACGGAACCGCTGGAAACTTGCCCGGATGCTGTCGGACCTGACCGCCCAGAAAGTTCTCCGCCAGGTGCTGATCACGACCTACGAGGAATCCCTGGCCCGTAAGCTCGCCTTGCGGAATTCGCGGATGGACGGGGAACCTGTGCGGGTCCTACTCGTCGATGGCAAGGGAGGCATCGAAGCGTGAGCATCACAGCAGCCGAGATTGCCCGGGCAGCGGATCTGCTGCACGACGTGGTGGCGCCGACCCCGCTGGAGTACTCGCGGTGGCTGAGTGACCTGGTCGGCGGCGACGTGTTCCTGAAGTGCGAGAACCTGCAGCGGACCGGCTCGTTCAAGCTGCGCGGCGCGTACGTGCGGATGGCGCGGCTGTCGAAGCAGGAGAAGGCGCGCGGCGTCGTCGCGGCCAGCGCCGGGAACCACGCGCAGGGCGTCGCGCTCGCCGCGCAGCTGCTCGGGATCAAGTCGACCGTGTTCATGCCGCACGGCGCGCCGCTGCCGAAGGAGAAGGCGACCCGCGCGTACGGCGCGGAGATCCGCTTCGTCGGCACCTCGATCGACGACTGCCTGCGCGCGGCGCGGGAGTTCGAGGCGGAGACCGGCGCGATCCTGATCCACCCGTTCGACCACCCCGACATCGTCGCCGGGCAGGCGACCGCCGGGCTGGAGATCGTCGAGCAGTGCCCGCAGGTCCGGACCGTCGTCGTACCGACCGGTGGTGGCGGGCTGGTCGCCGGGATCGCGACGGCCATGCAGCGCGACGGGATGCCGATCAGCGTCGTCGGGGTCCAGGCCAAGGGCGCCGCCGCGTACCCGGCCTCGCTGCTGGCCGGTGAGCCGGTCGCGCTCGAGCGGATGAGCACGATGGCCGACGGGATCGCGGTCGGGCTGCCCGGGCAGGTGCCGTTCGCGGCGATCCAGGCGTACGTCGACGAGGTGCTCACGGTCGGTGAGGACTCGTTGTCGAAGGCCCTCTTGCTGGTGCTCGAACGCGCCAAGCTCGTGGTCGAGCCGGCCGGCGCGGCCGCGGTTGCCGCCGTACTGGACGACCCGAAGCGGTTCGAGCCGCCGGTCGTGGTGGTCCTGTCAGGTGGCAACATCGACCCCGTCCTGCTGATGCGCGTCCTGCGGCACGGCATGGCCGCCGCCGGGCGGTACCTGTCGTTGCGGGTGCGGATCCCGGACACCCCCGGCGGTCTGGCCACGCTGCTCCAGCGACTCGCCGAGGTCGAGGCGAACATCATCGAGGTCCTGCACGAACGCATCTCCGAGACCCTCGACCTGGACGAGGTCGAGGTCGCGCTGCAGCTGGAGACCCGGGGTGAGGAGCACCGGATGCGGGTATTGAACAGCCTGAGCGCCAACGGATACACCTATACCCTGAACTGAACTGAACTGAGGAGCCCCCTGTGAAGGTCGTTGCCCTAGCGGCTGCAGCCCTGTTGCTGACCGCCGCCTGTACGCCGGGGTCGGAGACCCCGGAAGGCGGCGCGAGCGCGCCGAGCTCGGTGAAGACCGACGCGGCGGCGTTGGGGGACGTCAGCCTGACCGTGTGGGACCAGGAGGTCCGCGGCGGGCAGGCGGCGCAGATGGCCGAGCTGAACAAGCAGTTCGAGGCCAAGTACCCGAACATCAAGCTGAAGCGGGTGTCGCGGTCCTTCGACGACCTGAAGACGACGCTGCGGTTGGCGCTGTCCGGCAACGACGCGCCGGACGTCGTCCAGGCGAACAACGGGCGCTCCGACATGGGGGAGTTCGTGAAGGCCGGGCAGCTCGTTCCGCTGGATGAGTGGGCCAAGGCATACGACTGGGGCAGCCGGTACCCGGCGTCGGTGATGCAGTACTCGCGGTACTCCGCCGACGGCAAGACGTTCGGCGAGGGCAACCTGTACGGCCTGCCGCAGGTCGGTGAGGTGGTCGGCCTCTACTACAACAAGGAGAAGCTGGCCAAGCTCGGGGTCCAGCCGCCGAGCACCTGGGCGGAGTTCGAGGACGCACTGGCCAAGGCCAAGGCCGGGGGCGAGCTGCCGATGCAGCTCGGCAACCTGGACAAGTGGCCGGCCATCCACGTGTTCGGCACCGTGCAGGACAAGGCCACCCCGGCCGACCAGATCACCACGCTCGCCTTCGGCCGGCCCGGCGCGTCCTGGAAGACGCCGGAGAACACCAAGGCCGCCGAGAACCTGGTCTCCTGGGTGGACAAGGGCTACTTCAACTCAGGCTTCAACGGCCAGGGCTACGACCCGGCCTGGCAGGACTTCGGCAAGGGCAACGGCGTCTTCCTGATCGCCGGGACCTGGCTGCAGGCCGACCTGCAGAAGGCGCTCGGCACCAAGGTCGGCTTCATGCTGCCGCCCGGGACCGACGCCGGTGCCAAGCCGGTGATCACCGGCGGGACCGGGTTGCCGTTCGCGATGACGAACAAGGCGAAGAACAAGGACGCGGCCGCGGCGTACATCAACTTCATCACCAGCCCGGACGCGATGAAGGTGCTGACCGCGACCGGCAACCTGCCGATCGCCGACACCGGCCAGCAGCAGGCACCGGCCGGACTGGCCAAGGACGTCTTCGCCGCCTTCGGTACGGCGGTCGGCCAGGAAGGCCTCGTGCCGTACCTGGACTACGCGACACCGACCATGTACGACACGCTCGGCGCCGCGCTGCAGGACCTGATGGCGAAGAAGGCGACCCCGCAGCAGTTCGTCGACAAGCTGGAGGCCGACTACAGCAAGTTCGCCGGAAAGTGAGCTCACCGCCCGGCGAACCGCGCAAGGTCGGCTACCTCTACATCCTGCCCGCGCTGGTCGTCTACGGACTGTTCCTGCTCTACCCGCTCGGCCGGGCCGTCCACCTCTCGCTGTTCGAGTGGGACGGGATCTCGCTCGGCAAGTTCGTCGGGCTGAGCAACTACGCCGACGTCGCCGCCGACGCCGGACTGCGCGCTGCCTTCGGGCACGCGCTGGTGCTGATCGTCTTCTACTCGGTGCTACCGGTGGTGATCGGCCTGGCGCTCGCGTCGGTGCTGCAGCGGGCGCGGGTCCGCGGTCTGGCGTTCTTCCGGACCGTGGTGTTCCTGCCGCAGGTGGTCGCGATGGTCGTCGTGGCCGTTGCCTGGCGCCACATCTACGCACCGGACGGCCCGCTGAACGACGTCCTGCGGGCCGTCGGTCTGGACGGCCTCGCGCGCGGCTGGCTCGGGGACTACGCGTTCGCGCTGCCCGCGGTCGGCATCATCGGGACGTGGTTCGAGACAGGGTTGGTGACGGTGCTTCTGCTGGCGGGGATGGCGCGGATCCCGCGGGAGCGGTACGAGGCGGCACGGCTGGACGGCGCCGGCGCCGTGCGCGAGTTCTTCGCGGTGGTGCTGCCCGCCGTACGGGGTGAGATCGCGGTCGCGGTGACGCTGACGGTGATCGCGGCGCTGCGGACCTTCGACCTGGTCTACGTGACGACCAGCGGGGGGCCGGGAACGTCGACGAGCGTTCCGTCGTACGAGGTCTACCACCGGGCGTTCGAGCTCGGGCAGGTCGGTTCGGCGGCTGCGATCGGGGTCTGCCTGACCGTGCTGATCTTCGTGATCACGCTCGGCGTCAACCGGATCGCGGACCGCGCATGAGGGCGCCGGCGGCCGAGCGCTTCGGCAACTACCTGCTGCTGATCGTCTTCGGGTGCTTCGCGCTGGCGCCGATCGTGTCGATCGTCGCGGCCGCGTTCGGGCCGGACGACGGCGGCAGCGGGTCGAGCGGCTTCGGGAACTTCGGCAAGGCCTGGGAGATCGGGCACTTCGGGACCTACCTGCGGATGAGTCTGCTGGTGTCGGTCACCGTGGTGGTCGCGAGCGTGCTGCTGTCGATCCTGAGCGGGTACGCGTTCGGGACGATGCGGTTCCGGGGCGCGGGCGCGCTGTTCTACCTGTTCCTGCTCGGCATCATGATGCCGACCGAGGCGATCGTCGTTCCGCTGTACTTCGACCTGCGCTCGCTCGGCCTGACCGACACGTACTGGGCGGTGGCGCTGCCGCAGGTCGCGCAATCCGTTGCCTTCGGCACCTTCTGGATGCGGGCCTACTTCCGGTCGTCGAGCCGCGCGCTGGTCGAGGCGGCGCGGCTGGACGGCGCCGGGCACTGGCGGACGCTGTGGCAGGTGCTCGTCCCGCCGGCGCGACCGGCGCTGGTGACGCTGATCGTGCTGGTGTTCATGTGGACGTGGAACGAGTTCCTGATCCCGCTGGTGATGGTGACGAGCGAGTCGTTGCGGACGGCACCGTTGGGGCTGGCGTTCTTCTCCGGGCAGTACACGTCGGGGTTCACGCTGCTCGCCGCGGGCGCGGTGATCGTGGGGCTGCCCGTCGTACTGGTGTACGCGTTCCTGCAGCGGCACTTCATCCAGGGCATGCTGGAAGGCGCCGTACGAGAGTGAGTTAGTCGCAGGACTTCAACAGCGGCGAGTGCAGCCGGTCGGCGAGGACTCGTCGCTGGGTCGGCTGCGCCTCCGTCTGTCGGAGGAGGCCCTCGTCGGTCAGGCGGACGTTGACCGCGCGGCGGTCCTCGGCGCACATGTGCCGCTCGACCAGGCCGGCCGTCTCCAGCCGCCCGATCACGCGGGACAGCGCGCTCTGGCTCAGGTGCACCGACTTGGCGATGGTCTGGACCTTGGCGGACTGCTCGGGCAGCTCGGCCAGGCGCTCGAGCACCTCGTACTCGCTCATGCCCAGCGCGTGGCCCGCCTGCAGCTCGCGGTCGAGCGCGCAGCTCAGGTCCGCGTGCCGGGCGAGGATCTCGCGCCACTCCCGCACGTCGGCGGTGCTCTCACGATCGGTGCCGGTCTCACCAGGGCCGGCGCTGACCTTCGTCTCGGTCATGGTGGGCACGTTATCATGCACGCGCATTCAATGCAAAGACATTTAATGCCTAGACATTAGATGCACACGCATGCAAAACTCTCTGCTCGTGACACAGACAACGCACACACCTCCGGCTCGGATGACCTGGGACGCCCGCCTGTGGGGCGCGCTCCTGGTCGTCTGCGGCGTGATCTTCCTCGACGGCCTGGACGTGTCCATGGTCGGCATGTCCCTGCCCTCCATCGGCGCCGACCTCGGCGTCTCGCTCTCGTCTCTGCAATGGGTCGTCACCGGCTACGTGCTCGGGTACGGCGGACTGCTGCTGCTCGGCGGCCGCACCGCGGACCTGCTCGGCCGCCGCAGGGTCTTCCTGATCGCGCTCGCCGTCTTCGCCGTGGTCTCGATGCTGAGCTCGCTGGCCACCAACCCCGAACTGCTCATCGCCGCGCGGTTCGTGAAGGGCATCGCCGCCGCGTTCACCGCGCCGGCCGCGCTCTCGATCATCACCACCACCTTCCACGAGGGCCCGGACCGCAACCGCGCCCTCAGCATCTTCACCACCTGCGCCGCCAGCGGCTTCTCGATGGGCCTGATCCTCGGCGGCGCGCTGACCGAGGTCGGCTGGCGCTGGACCTTCCTGATGCCCGGCCCGGTCGCGCTGATCGTGTTCCTGTTCGCGCTCAAGCTGATCCCGAACAGCCCGCGCGACAAGGCCGCCGGCGGGTACGACGTACCGGGTGCGGTCACCGTCACCGGCGGCATGCTGTCGCTCGTGTACGCCGTGGTCGGCGCCGAGCACGCGGGCTGGGTCTCGGTCCAGACGATCGGCCTGTTCGTGCTCTCCGTCGCGCTGCTGACCGCGTTCGTGCTGATCGAGCAGCGGACCAAGCACCCGCTGGTCCGGCTCGGCATCCTGCGGGCCCCCGCGCTGCGGCGGGCGAACCTCGCGATCCTGACCGTCTTCGGCGCGTACGTCGCGTTCCAGCTGATCGGGACGATGTACCTGCAGAACCTGCTCGGCTGGTCGGCGTTCGAGACCTCGCTGGGCTTCCTCCCGGCCGGTCTGCTGGTCGCCACGCTGTCGCCGAACGCGGGCAAGCTGGCCGACCGGATCGGCACCGAGCGGATGATCGTCGCCGGGATGGCGCTGTTCGTGGTCGGGTACGCGCTCTCGCTGAGGATCGGCCCGGAGTCGGCGTACTTCGCGACGGTGTTCCCGACGATCATGCTGATCGGCCTCGGGTTCGCGATCGCGTTCCCGGCGCTCAACATCCAGGCGACCAACGGGGTGCCGGACCACGAGCAGGGACTCGCGTCGGGGCTGTTCAACACCTCGAACCAGGTCGGCGGGGCGATCGTGCTCGCGATCGTGACCGCGGTGATCAGTGGCCGGTCCGCGGGGGTGACGTCGCCGGAGGGGATGTTGTCGGCGTACAAGCCCGCGCTGGGCGTGGTCACGGGGATCGCGGCGCTGGGCCTGATCATCGGACTGACCGGTCTGCGGGGGCTGCGCGCTCGCCGGGAGGCGGAGGCCGCCGAGGCGGCTCAGCTCGAGGCGGTGCAGCGTGAGCTGGCCGCCGAGGAGATGGAACCGGCCGTCCGATGACTGCAACCGGCTCTCGCTGAGCCGCTGAAGGGATATGCCGCAGTGCGGGTTCCGGGCTACTCCGCCGGGACCCGCACTGCCGTTCTCGGGAGAGTCAGGGGTGATCCCTTATTGGTTTGGACCCGTCGGGGTGCTGGACTGGAGGACATGAGCAACCAGAGCGACTACGACCGCCGGGTCAAGGACATTCTCGACCGGGTCGCGAAAGGCCACCTTTCCAGCGACGAGGCCGCGACGCTGATCGCCGCCGTGACCAAGCCGACGGCCGCCGCGCCGGTTGCCGATGAGACTCCGACCGCCGAGATCCCGGTGCCCGAGGCCGACGAGCCGTCGGCGTCGGTCTGGGCCGACGCCGTCGACTCGCCGGACGCCGCGGACACGGCGTCCGTGCCGGGCGCCGCCGGGGAGACGGCTGCGCCGGGTGCCGGGCCGACCTCTGCGCCGGGCGCCGTACAGGACAGCGTTGTCGACGACGCGCCGGCCGAGCCGGTGCAGACCGAGGTGCCCGAGGCCGGGGAGGTCGAGGAAGAGGTCGAGCACAGCAACGTGCCGGTGCCCTCCGGGGTGCAGCGGGTGACGATCCGGGCCGTCGGGCGGCGGGTGCGGCTGATCGGCGAGCCGGCCATCACCGGGGTCGCGGTGGACGGGCCGCACGTGATCAAGCGGGACGGGAACACGCTCGCGATCAACAGCGAGGGCGACATGGGGGTGTCGCTCGACGGGTTCAGCATGCTGCGCAACCCGACCGACCTCAAGGCGCACGTCAACGGCTTCGCCAAGGAGCTGTCGATCCGGGTCAACCCGATGCTCGAGGTCGAGGTCGAGGTGACCGGCGGCAGCGTCACCGCCGAGCGGCTGCCGGGGCTGGCGCGCGTGCGCGTGACCGCCGGTACGGCGAAGGTCAGCGACGTCGACGGTCCGATCGACATGCTCGTCCAGGCCGGTTCGGCGCATCTCGACGCGCAGATCACCAAGGGCCGCTCGCGGGTCCGGGTCGAGTCCGGGTCGGCCACGGTCAACCTGCGCCGCGGCTCCGACGTACGGGTTCACACCGAGTCGCAGCTGGGTCGCGTCACCTGGGCCGGCGCGGTCAACGGCCAGTCCAAGGACGTGGAGATCGGCCGCGGTCGCGCTGCCCTCGACGTCGAGGTGCTGGTCGGCACGGCGCAGATCACGTCGGACTGACTCAACCTGCGGCGACCAGCCCAGCCTCGTACGCGGTGATGACGAGCTGGGCCCGGTCGCGGGCGGCCAGCTTGGCGAGCAGGTTGCCGATGTGAGTCTTGACCGTCTTGATCGAGATCCGCAGGGCGCCGGAGATCTCGTCGTTGGACAGGCCACGGGCGACCAGCACCAGCACCTCGGTCTCGCGGTCGGTCAGCCGGTCGATCGATCGCGAACGACGGATCGCGGGCCGGTCCAGGTAGTGCTCGACGAGCCGCGTCACGATGCGCGGGGCGAACAGGGACTCGCCGCGGTGCGTCCGGCGTACGGCCTCGAGCAGTTGGTCGGGCTCGGCGTCCTTGAGCAGGAAGCCGCTCGCTCCCGCCCGCAGCGCGGCGTACACGTACTCGTCGAGCTCGAACATGCTCAGCACGAGCACCCGCGTGCCCGCCAGGGCGGGGTCCTCGGTGAGGTGCTTGGTCGCCTCGATGCCGTCGCCGCCGGGCATTCGGATGTCCATCAGTACGACGTCCGGCCGCAACTCCTGGCCACGCCGCACCGTCTCGCGCCCGGTCGCGGCCTGGCCGACCACGGTCAGGTCGTCGGTCGCGTCGACGAGCAGCGCAAGGCTGTGCCGCAGGAGAGGCTGGTCGTCCGCAATCAGCACGCGGATGGGGTCGGGCTCCGCGCGGGGCGCGCCGGGGTTCGTTGGATTTGAGTCGGGCTCCGCCCGGATCGCGTCGGGGTTGGTCGGATCGGCGTCGGGCTTCGCCCGGATCGCGCGGGGGTTCGCTGGACCGGCGTCGGGGGTCATCTGGTTGGTCCATCGGGGAGTTGTGCGACGACCAGGAAACCGCCTCGATCCGGCCCGGCCTCCAGTGAGCCGCCGAGCGCGCTGACCCGCTCACGCAGGCCGGTCAGCCCGTGACCGCCGCCCTAATGTGCAACCCAGCCGCCGACCGGGCCGTCGTCGCGGCAGGACGTTTCCAGCACGCCGCCTTGCCGCCGTACGGCAAGCTCGGCGCGCGTCGGACCGCTGTGCCGGAGCGTGTTGTTCAGCACCTCCCGGACGACGGCGCAGATCGTGAGCTGGACGCCCGGCGACACCTCGGGCAGGTCGGGCAGGTCGAGCGCCACGCGCAGACCGGCCGCGCGGGCTTCGTCGACGATGGCCGGGAGGTCCGCGAGTGTCTCCGCGGGCCGGAGCGGCGCAGGCTCGCCGTCGGCTGACCGCAGCACGTTCAGCATTCGCCGCAGCTCCGTCGTGGTCCCACGACTGACCTGCTCGATGTCCGTCAGGGCAGCGGTCAGCCCGGCCACCGTGTCGGACGAAGCCACGCCCTGCCCGGCGACGCCCTGCCTGGCGGCGTCCTGCCCGGTGACCGCGTCCTGCCCGGCGGCGCCCGGCCCAGCGACCGCACCCTGTCCGGTAGCGGCCTCCCCGGTGACCGCGTCCTGTCCGGCGACGCCCCGCCCAGCGACCGCACCCTGCCCGGTAGCGGCCTCCCCGGCGACTGTGTCCTGCCCGGCCGCGGCCGCGGCCCCGTTGCCGGCGCCGGCGCGGCGGGCGACGGCGGCGCGGATGGTGATCAGGCCCAGCCCGTGCGAGACCAGGTCGTGCAGGTCGCGGGCGATTCGTAGGCGTTCGGCCTGGACCGCCTGCTCGCCGGCCCACGTGGTCAGCCGTTCCTCGTAGTCGCGCCGCTGCCGTCGGCTGCGCACCACGGCCCACACCGCGATCGCGATCGCGATCGCGGTGATCGCGGCCGGCGCGATCAGCGTGGCCTTCTCCGGAGCACCGGCGACGAACAGCAACGAGGTGAGCAGCACGGCGACGGTCCCGGCCGCGAGGCCGATCCCTGGGGCTCGGGTCGGACGGCCTGGCTCCACAGGGCGATTCTAGGTTTCACAGCCTGCCCTGGCATCGGACCCAGGTCTGACAGACCCCGGGCGGAGCCGGACCGCGAAGTCCGGTCCTGGGACCGATCCGTACGGCGCCCGCGGCCGCTGGGATGGACGCATGTTGACCATCGACACTCTCGTGAAACGGCGCGGCTCCCGCGTGGTGCTGTCCGAGGTAAGCTTCCAGGCCGCCCCGGGCCGGATCACCGGTTTCCTCGGCCCGAACGGCGCGGGCAAGTCCTCGACGCTGCGGATCCTGCTCGGCCTGGACCGCGCCACCTCCGGTACGGCGCTCATCGGCGGACAGCCGTACGGCGCACTGCGCGATCCGCTCCGGACCGTCGGCTCGCTGCTCGACGGGTCGGGTGCGCACCGGTCGCGCCGGGCCGGCGAGCACCTCGCGTGGGTTGCCCGAAGCAACGGAATTCCGCAGCGCCGGGTCGGCGAGGTCCTGGAGCAGGTCGGCCTCGCGGACCGGCGGCGGACCAGGGCCGGCAAGTTGTCCCTCGGACTGGGCCGCCGGCTCGGTCTGGCGACCGCGCTGCTCGGCGAGCCGGAGACGCTAGTGCTGGACGAGCCGTCGAACGGCCTGGACCCGGACGGGATCCGCTGGCTGCGCGAACTCCTGAAGGACCACGCGGCGGCGGGCGGAACGGTGCTGCTGTCCAGCCACCAGATCAGCGAGGTCGCCCAGCTCGCCGACGATCTCGTGGTGCTCACCGAAGGGCGGATCGTGGCGACCGGGCGGAGCGCCGAGATCGCAGCCGGGCACGAGACGCTCGAGGACGCCTTCTTCGCGCTGACCCGTGCGGGAGCAGCGATGACCAGCCTCGTCGCACGTCGCCCTGACCCGTTCGGGGGCCAGCGATGACGCGCCCGTCGCACTTCGCGCTGACCCGTGCGGGGGAGCAGCGATGACGCGCCTCATCGCAGCTGAGCTGCGCAAGACCTTGACACTGCCGTCGACCGCCGTCGCGCTTGCGGTCGCCGTGCTCGGTCCGATCGCGCTCGCCGTACTGAACGCGTTCAACGTGCGCGACGCGCTCAGGTCCGGCGAGACCGACAGCGCTACTTACACTTCTGCCGCCGAGGCGGCGCTGAGCGCCGTTCCGCTGGGGACCGCCGGGGCGATGGTGCTCGGCATCGTCGTGATCAGCAGCGAGTACACCGCGAACAGCACCGACGCGGGTGGTGGACGGCAGATCAGCACGACCCTCAGCGCTGCGCCCCGACGATGGTTGGTGCTCGTAGCAAAGTCCGTCGTCGTCGCGGCGCTCGTCGTACTGGCTGCCGTCGTCGCACTGTCGGCAGCGTTGGCCGCGGCCACCGCGATCATCGGCGACGCCGCACCAGCAGACTCCGGTACGCCGTGGGGCCGGTTCGTCGGCGCCGCGCTCTACTGGACCCTGGCCGCGCTGATGGCGCTGGCGATCACGGTCCTCGCCCGGAGCGGAATCGTGCCGCTGATCGTACTGATCGCCAACGGGACAGTGATTTCGGCGTCCTTCCTGCTGTGGAAGGTCACGTCGCTGGCCCGGTACCTGCCCGACCTCGCCGGGACCCGGTTGTTCGCCGGCGACAGCTTCACCAGCGTCGACGACGCGTTGCCCGCGGTCACCGGCGGTCTCGTGATGGCCGCGTGGGCGGCGGCGCTGCTACTGGTCGCGGGCGTCGTCCTGACCCGTCGCGACGCATGATCGGGCAGTCCGTCGCGGCCGAGCTGATCAAACTGCGAACGTTGCCCGCGGCATGGATCACGGCGCTGACCACGGTGGCCGTAGCGGTCCTCGTGACGGCGGCCTTCGCGAGCTCGAGCGTCGATCCCGCCGAGGACGCGGTGACGATCGCGCTCGGCAGCGTCGCCTTCGTCCAGGTCGGTGCGATCGTGCTGGGCGTGGTCGCGGTGGCGTCGGAGTACGGCAGCCAAGAGCTGCGGACGACCCTGACCGCGACGCCGAACCGCGCAGTCTCCCTGGCAGGCAAGGCCGTCGCGCAGCTGATCGCCGTGACCGTGACGAGCGTGGTCGCGCTGGTGGCGGCGGTCTCGACCGCTTGGGTGACGGAGCCGCTCCGCGCGTCTCTGTGGTGGATCGCCGGAGCAGCGGCGTACCTGGTGCTCGTGGGGCTACTGGCCGCGGCGGTCACGGTCGTGATCAGGTCGCTCATTCCGTCGCTGGTCGTCATGCTCGTCGGGATCGTCATCGTCTCGCCGCTGCTGGCGACCGTCACCGATCAGGCACGATGGCTGCCCGACCAGGCCGGACGCACGCTGTACTCAGCCGATGGCCCGTTCGGCCCAGAGACCGGTACGGCGGTCATGCTCGCTTGGCTGCTCGTCACCGGTACGGCGGCATCGGCCGCCTTCGTCAAACGGGACGCGTGAGGTTCGACCAGTAAGCAGTGTGTTGCGGTACCAGACGGAGCCGATCAAGATCCGGTACTCGGCCCGGTTTATCTGCGGGGCCGTTTGCCCGCGAACAGCACGGCGTCCAGCTGATCGAGCGGCGGAGGCGGAACGGGGAACGGCGCCTGCCCCGCCGGCCGCAGGCCGTCCAGCATCAGCGCGAGGTAGCGGCGCCAGAGATCCGGCGACGTGTTGCGGCTCATCTCGAAGGCCGGGCCGAGCAGGGCGAAGATCGCGGCGATGTCCTGCGGCGCGGCGTCCGGGCGGATCACCCCGGCCGCACGCGCCCGCTCGAACAGCTCCGTCACGGCCTCGAACACCTGCGGCCAGATCCGCGCCTGCTCCTCGTCGTTGCCCTGCCCGGTCAGCGTCTCGTACAGCCCACGGTCGGCGACCTGCCGGACGGCGTTCCGCTCGAAGAAAAGCACCAGCCCGTCCCAGGGATCCTCGACCGCGAGCGCGGCCCGCGCGTCCTCGGCGATCGCGCTGGTCGCGTCGGCCAGCACCACCGCCGCGACCGCCTGCTTGTTCGGGAAGTGCCGGTACGCCGTACCGGTGCCGACCCCGGCGTGCCGGGCGATGTCGTCGAGCGTCGCCCCGAACCCGCGTTCCGCGAACACCTCCCGCGCGGCCGCGACCAGCTTGGCCCGGTTCCGCACGGAGTCGGCCCGGACCGGTCGTTGGTCGCTCATCAACCCATTGTCCTTCGTCCCGAAGGTCAGAGGACCTTGCGGTCGAGCAGGCTGTTCGCGCAGCCCAGCACCGTCTCCGCCGCCGGCCGCGGCGTCCACCCGAGCACTCGCTGCGCCTTGGCGGTCGTGTGCCGGTTGCGCCGGCCGAGCGACATCGTGATCGCGCGCAGCGGCTTGTCCCGGATCGACGCGAGCCGGACCAGGAAGTCGGGCAGCTGCCGGGTCGAGATCTTGCCGCCGGCCTCCCCGAGGCCGTCCTTCAGCACCCGCGCGATGTCCCGCATCCAGATGAACTCGCCGGTCCCGAGGAAGCGCTCACCGGCCGCCTCGGGCACGGTCATCGCCCGGACGTGCAGGTCGGCCAGGTCGCGGACATCCACCACCTCCAGGCCGATCCGGGGCGCGCCGGGCATGTCCCCCTTCACCATCCGGGCGATGATGTTCACCGTTCCCAGGTTGGCGGCGGACAGGATCGGCCCGAACACGCCACCCGGCAGGACCGTGGTGAGCTGCGTCGGTCCGTCGTACGCCGCCATGAAGTCCCAGGCCGCCTTCTCCGCCAGGGTTTTCGACCGCCGGTACGCCGGCAGCGACGGGTCGTCGACGGTCCAGAGCGTCTCGTCGGTCACGCCCTCCTCGGCGTACGACGCAGGCGAGGACGCATTGGCCGCCGAGGTCATCACGACCCGCTGCACCCCCTCGGTCGTCGCGGCGCGCAGTACCCGCAAGGCTCCTTCCCGCGCCGGCCGGATCAGCGCGTCCGGGTCGCTGGAGTCGCCGTCGCCGAGCGGGGACGCGACGTGCAGGACGTAGTCGACCCCGCGGACCGCGTCGGCCCAGCCGTCGTCGGACATCAGGTCGGCGACCGCGAACGTGAGCCGCTCGCCCGGGTCGACGGCCGTGCTCACCGCCTCCCGGACAGCCTCGCCCTTGGCCGGGCTGCGCACGGTCGTCCGTACGTCGTACCCGCGCTCCAGCAGGGTGACGATGCACCAGCCGGCCACGTACCCCGTCCCGCCCGTCACCAGCACCGTTTCCGCCATCGTTCCTCCTAATCGGAGATCTGTTCTCCGTTTAAGGTAGCACCTTCGGCGGGGGCCGCTGCTTCAGCGGCCGGTTCGACTAGGTTTGGCCTCATGACCCTGCAGACGCGTCCTCTCGGCTCCTCCGGTATCGACGTCAGCACCATCGGGCTGGGTGCGTGGCAGCTCGGCAGGTCCTCGAGCTGGCCGGCCGGTCCTGACCCGGAGGAGGCGGTGCGGATCGTGCACGCCGCGCTGGACGCCGGGGTGAACTTCATCGACACCGCACCGGCGTACGCCGACGGACAGAGCGAGCTCAACGTCGGTACGGCGCTGCAGAGCGTCCCGCGCGACCAGGTCGTGCTCTGCACCAAGGTCGGGCCGACGCACGACGGGCGCGCCGACTGGTCGGTCGACGCGATCGCGACGTCGGTCGAGGGCAGTGCCCGCCGGATGGGCGTCGACCACATCGACGTCGTCGTCCTGCACAGCCCGCCGCCGGAGGTGCTGAACAGCGCCGAGCACTACGCCGCGCTGGAAGCCCTGCGGGACAAGGGTCTGATCCGCGCCTTCGGTGCCTCGGTCGACTGGGACCAGGACGTCCGCACCGTGCTGACGAACACCGACTCGCAGGCACTCGAGGTCCGGATGTCGGCGCTGTTCCAGGAGACCTGGCCGAGCGTTTCCGAGGCGCCCGCGAACGGCGCCGGCGTGATCGTCAAGGTCCCGCTCGAGTCCGGCTGGCTCTCCGGCCGGTACGACGCGAGCAGCACCTTCAGCGACGTACGGTCTCGGTGGTCGGCCGACGATGTCGCGCTGCGCGCCGGCCTGGTCGACGAGCTGCGGGCGCTGCTCCCGTCCGGCGTGAGCCTGGTCGACGCCGCCGTTCGCTTCCTGCTCGCGAACGACGGCGTCTCCACGGTCATCCCCGGGACGCGCTCGATCGAGCACCTCGAAACCAGCATCGCTTCGGTCGCCGAGCCGCTGCCCACCGAGACCGTCAACGCGATCCGCAGCTGGTACGCCGACCGTCTGGGTGAGCAGCACCTCGACTGGTAGGGCTCGCGCGCTCGGCCCGGCTGTTCCGCGGTTGCGACCGCGGCAGCGCCGTACCGGGCGATCGCGACGGACCGGCTACGCCTTGGCTGTCGTCAACTGGTTGTCGAGGGCATTGAGCCAGATGACGACCGCCTCGGCGCCGGGGTCGACCGTGCCGAGCGCCCGATCGCCGAGGTAGCTCGACCGGCCACGGCGCGCCAGGATCCCGGCGGTCTCGTCCGTCCCCTTGCGAGCCGCCGCGACCGCCTCAGCCAGTACGCCGGTCCGCAGCGCGGCCGCGGCCGGGACGAGGGCGTCGAGCATCGTCCGGTCGCCGACCTTCGCGCCGCCCAGTTCGGCGATCGCGTCGACTCCGGCCGAAAACGCTTCTGGCCAAGGCTTTCCGGCCGCCCGAGCGGTCGCGGCGCGCAGGATGAGGGCCGCGTAGAGCGGGCCTGAGGTGCCGCCGACGGTTCGGCGTACGGTACCGGCGATGCCGCGCAGCGTGGTGGCGTCGTCGGTGCCGTCGTACTGGTCCTTCTCCGCGAGCACGGCGCGGGCGCCGCGGGCGAGACTGATCCCGAGATCGCCGTCGCCGACCAGCTGATCCAGCTCGGTCAGTTGCGTCTCCGCCGCAGTCAGGGCGTTGCAGACGGCAACCACCGAGCGCCAGAGCTGCTCGTCGACGGCGGTCGCCGGCGCCGGCGTCTCGGCCTGCGGCTTGGGCGCTTCCGTGACGGCCGAGACCCGGCCGAGGTGTGCGGCCGGCCAGGCCATGGTCTCGCTGGGAGCGTCGAGCAGGGCGAGGAGTTGGTCGTCGACCTTCGCTACAGAGAGGGAGCAGCCGGCCATCTCGAGAGCGGTGAGGAAGGTCCCGACCCACATCCGCTCCAGCTGAATCTCCCGCTCCGCCAGTACGACGGCCGCACGCCGCGCGACGATGCCGAGCTCCATCGCCGGCGTCCCGCCGAGGTTGTTGACCAGCAGCACGACGCGATCGCCCGCGCTGAGGTCGCGATCCGCGATCAGTTGCTTCAGGAGCCGGTCGACGACCTCGTCGGCCGTCGGGAGCTTGCCTCGCCCGACGCCCGGCTCACCGTGGATTCCCAGGCCCCACTCGATCTCGTCGGGTCCGAGGTCCAGCCCCGACTTACCGGCCGCCGGGACGGTGCAGCCGGAGAGCGCGACGCCCACGGTGGCGACCGAGGCCGCGGCCGCGCGGGCCTGGTCGGCCACCTCGCTCAACGGCTTGCCCGACTCGGCTGCGGCACCCGCGATCTTGTGCACGAGCACGGTGCCGGCCAGGCCGCGGCGACCGGCGTTCTCGTCGCTGTCCTCCAGCGCCGCGTCGTCCGCGACGACGACCAGCTCCACCGGAATCCCTTCCCCGCGGGCGATCTCGGCGGCCAGGCCGAAGTTCAGCCGGTCGCCGGTGTAGTTCTTCACGATCAGCAGCACGCCCGCCGGACCTCCGACTGCCCGGATCGCAGTCAGTACGGCGTCCGCCGAGGGCGAGCTGAACACGTCCCCCGCGACGGCGGCGGTCAGCATGCCCGGCCCGACGTAGCCCGCGTGGGCCGGCTCGTGGCCCGCTCCACCACCGGAGACGAGGGCGACCTGACCGCGCTCCTTCAGCTGGTCGCTGTCGGCTCTGACCGCCACGCCGTCGCCCAGGACGACGATCCCGGGGTTGGCCAGCGCGAAACCGGCCAGCATCTGCGGCACCACGTCCCCGACGCCGTTGACAAGCTTCTTCACACCAGCCACCTCTCGCGAACTACGTTCGATAATATCGAATGAAATTCACACAGTAGGGCGCAGTTCATCCCGCTGTAAAGATCGGGCCCCGGAGGTGACGGGACCGGCGGGTGTGGGCGGGGGTGCCGACTCGAAGAACCGGCGGGGGGCCCGACGAGGTGGGCCGCGGGCTCCCGGCGGGGGTGGGCGAGCGGTGCCGACTCGAGGAACCAGCGGGGCCCGACGAGATGGGCCGCAGGCTCCCGGCGGGGGCCCGAGCGTCCGGAGTCAGGCGGGCCAGCGGGCGGCGCCGAGTTCGCGGCTGATGTTGCGGGCCGCCTCGCGGACCGCGGTGAAGGTGGACTCCGCCGGCGGCCAGTCGGCGGCGGGCAGGACGATGCCGATGGCACCTACCGCCGTACCGGACGCGTCGAAGATCGGCGCCGCGATCCCCGCCTCGCCGAGCACGGCTTCCTCGCGTTCCGTCGCGAGCGCGTCCCGGGCGACGTCGGCGAGCTGCGCCCGCAGCACCGACGGATCGACCAGGGTCTCCGACGTCATGCTGCGGAGCTTGCCGTCGGCCACGAGCTCCTCGGCCTGCTCCGGCAGGAACGCGAGCAACGCCTTGCCCAGCGCGCTCGCGTGGGCGGGGATCACGATCCCGACCTCCGGCATCTGCCGGCTCCCGTCGGGACGCGGCTCGTGGTGGATGATCACCACCTCGTCGAAGGTCAGCACACCGGTCCGCACCGCGTGACCGCTGCGCCGGGCCAGCTCCTCCGACCAGGTCACCGCCCGCGACCGCAGCTCGAGCGTGTCCAGGTACACGTTGCCGAGCTTCAGCACCGCCGGTCCGAGCTGGTAGCGGTTGGAGTCCCGGTCCTGCACGACCATGCCGTGCGCCTGCAGCGTCCTGAGGATCCCGTGCACCGTGGACGGCGGCAGCTCCAGCCGCCCGGCGACCTCGGAGAGGCTCAGCCTGCGCGCGCCCTGCAGCACTCCGAGTATCCGGATCGCCCGGTCGACGGACTGGATCATCCGAGTTCTCCTCAGTGAATCGAACAAGTCTTTACAGCAGTGAACCACAGGCGTATGTTCCGAGGATCGTTCGACAATGTCGAACGGCCTTCAGATACCGACCTGGATCCCGGAAGGACCACTCCCATGGACGACAACTCCCTGGCCCAACGGCTCGGCACCGAGCTGCTCGGTACCGCGATCCTGGTTTTCGTCGGCGTCGGCGCGGTCCCGGCGACGCTGATCGTGAACGGCACGGCGCCGATGACGATGGCCGACCTCGGGATGATCTCGTTCGCCTTCGCCGCGGCGGTGGTCGCCACCGTGTACGCGCTCGGCCCGATCTCCGGCAACCACATCAACCCGGCCGTCACCGTCGGCCTCGCCGCGACCGGCAGGTTCCCGTGGTCGCTGGTCCCGGCGTACGTCGCCGCGCAGCTGGCCGGCGCGGTCCTCGGCGCGGCGGCGATCCTCGGCGTGCTCGGCCCGAAGGCGAGCGACCTCGGCCTCGGCGTCGCGACGTACGGGCCGGGCATCGGCGTCCCGCAGGCCTTCCTGGCCGAGTTCGTCGGGACCTTCATCCTGGTGCTGACGGTGTTCGGCGTGACCCACCGCAAGGCGGCGCCGGGCTTCGCGGGGCTCGCGATCGGCCTGGTCGTCTTCGGCGCGATCATTCCGGTCGCGCCGATCACCGGCGCCTCGATCAACCCGGCCCGCACCGCCGGCCCGATGCTGGTCCAGCAGCTCGCCGGCGGCCAGGTGAACTTCGCCCAGCTCCCCGTGTACCTGATCGCCGAGCTCAGCGCCGGTGTCCTCGCGGGCCTGGTCTACCTCGCCCTGTCCCGTACGGCGGCCGACCGGACCACCAAGGCCGCGCAGGAGGTCGCCTCGTGATGATCTCGGTGGAGTTCCTGGCGGACTGGGTTCGCGTGTTCGGCAGCCTGGTCGACGCCCAGCACGACCGCCTCAACGCGCTCGACGCGGCCATCGGCGACGCCGACCACGGCACCAACCTGACCCGCGGCTTCACCGTCGTGACCGCCGAGCTGACCGCGCCGCCGGAGCAGCCGGGTGAGCTGCTCACCGCGGTCGGGCAGACCGTGGTGAGCAAGGTCGGCGGAGCCGCCGGGCCGCTGTTCGGCAGCTTCTTCCTCTGCCTCGGTGATGCCGTAGGCAACGATCACGACCTCGACGTCCGCCGGTTCACGCTCGGCCTGCGGGCGGGCCTGGCCGGCGTGGTCGCCCGGGGCAGCGCCCAGGCGGGCGACAAGACGATGTACGACGCGATGGCACCGGGCATCGACGCGCTCGACGCGGCGGCCGCCGCACGGCACGACCTCGCCGGTATCTTCCACGCCGGCGCGGCAGGCGCCCAGTCGGGACGTGACGCGACGGTCGACCTGCTCGCCCGCAAGGGCCGCGCGAGCTACCTCGGCGAACGCAGCGTCGGCCACCTGGACCCCGGCGCCACCTCGGCCGCGCTGCTGTTCACCGCCCTCCCGATCACTTGATGCCGCCCTCGCGATCACCTGATTAGGAGAGTCTTCGTACGCTGCCCAGATGCCCGACACCAGGATCTCCTCGGTACTCCTCCAGGCCGGCAACCTCCGTCGGTTGCCCGACGTACAGGTCCCGGGCGAGGTGTGGTTCCCCGACGTCGAGGGCGTGCTCCAGGCGTTCCGTTCCCAGCTCGGGGTCGACGCGACCGTCCTCACCTGCCTGGGTCGCGGCCCCGGCACGATCGACTACCTCCTCAGCGGCACCGGCGGCCCAACCGGCGAGGCCCCGCACGACGAGCTTTTGGTGGCGGCGGCCCAAGCGCACCTGGCCCTCCCCGACGACTACCCACTGACCCCCGCCTGGATGCAGCCGGCCTGGTACGACGAAGCGCTGGCCTGGATCGACGAGCACCTCGAGCGCACCGGCCCACCGACCCAGGTCCGTTCCTGGGGGCTGTCCAACGTGCTGCGCGTCCCGACCGCTTCCGGCGACGTGTACTTCAAGGCCCTCGTCCACGGCAGCACCCTCGTACCGGACCGGCCTGACGCGACCCCGCTGCTGTTCGCGCACGAGCCGCGTCTGCTCGATCGCCTCTCGACCGTACGGCCGGGTGAGGTAGTTCGCCCGATCGCTGTCGACCACGACCGGGTGTGGATGCTGCTGCCCGACCTCGGAACACCGCTCGCGGAGCAGACCGATGTCGCGCTGTGGATCGAAGCGCTGGGCGCCCACGGCCGGCTGCAACGCAGCTTTACCGACTCCCCCGACGAGTTGCTTGCGATGAGCTGCGTCGACCGTCGGCTCGACCGCCTCGGCGACGAGATCGACCGGCTGTTCGGGCCCAACGGCGTGACTGCTCAGCTGACTTCCGAGGAGCGCGACCAGCTCGCCACCCGGTCCCCGGGTCTGCGGGAGGCGATCGCCGAGCTGACTTCGATCGGCGTACCGGAGACTTTGCTGCACGCGGACCTGCACCCGGGCAACGTCGCCGTCCGGGACGGCCGGCCGATCGCGTTCGACTGGACCGACGCGGCGGTGGCGCACCCGTTCCTCGACCTGGTCACCTTTGTCGGGGGCCGGCACGAGCTGTCGCGCTCCCCCGACGTCAGGGACGCCTACCTCGCCGTCTGGCAGGACTTCGCGCCGCTGCCTGCTCTGCGGCGCGCACTCGACCTGGCCGGCCTGCTCGGCGCTCTGCACCAGGCCGTCACCTCGCTCCACCTCGCCGACAACGTGTCCGGCCCGAGCCGCGACTCGATGCAGATCGGTGGCAGGTGGTGGCTCCGCAAGCTGCTCGAGCTGACGGCTACTTGAGCAGCAGCGTGCCCAGGCGGCGCGAGGCGACGTACATGCCGGCGGTACCCATCGCGATCAGGTAGAGCGCGTTGATCAGTAGCGTCCAGCTGACGGTGCCGGTGGTGAGCGCGCGTTCGAGCGCGACGCCCTGGTAGAGCGGGGTGATCTCGACCAGCCAGCGGATCGCGCCGGGGTAGGTCTCGATCGGGTAGAACGTCGCCGAGAACAGGAACATCGGCATCGTCGCCAGCTGGACGAACTCGAAGTCCTGCCAGCTACGCATGAACGTCGTCATCGCCATCCCGGCCCCGGCGAACGCGTACCCGATCAGGACCGAGGCCGGCAGCGCGAGCAGCGCCCACCAGGACTCGACCAGCCCCATCACCAGCATCACCACGACGAACATCGCCGAGTAGCAGGCTCCACGCAGCAGCGCCCAGGTCACCTCGCCGGTCGCCACGTCCCACGGCCGCAGCGGCGTGGCCAGCATCGAGTCGTACAGCTTGACGAACTTCATCCGGAAGAAGATGTTGTACGTCGAGTCGAAGATCGCCCCGTTCATCGCCGAGCTGGCCAGCATCGCCGGCGCCACGAACGCGGCGTAGCTGATCGCCGTACCGTCGGCGAGGGTGAAGTCGCCGACCAGCTGGGCGACGCCGACACCGATCGACAGCAGGTAGAAGACCGGCTCGAAGAAGCCGGAGACGAAGACGATCCAGGACCGCCGGTAGACGAGGAAGTTGCGCTCGACCAGGTGCTTGCCGTTGCCGATCCGGACCGGGAACGGGATCACCCGCGCGGTGAGTGTGGCCATCAGTTGATCAACCTCCGGGTCAGGCCGCGGACCGCGAACCACGTGCCGACGACGAACCACGCCGCCAGGTAGGCCAGGTTGCCGAGGGCCGCGAGCGGGTCGACCGTGCCCAGGCTCAGGTCACGTGACAGCTCGACGCCGTGCCACAGCGGGCTCAGGTAGGCCAGCCACTCGATCCAGTCGGGCAGCTGCGAGACCGGGAAGAACGCGCCGGAGAACAGGAACGCCGGCACGACGCCGAACCGGAAGATCATCGCGAAGCCGGTGTCGTTCTCCAGCCGGGTCGCCACCGCGCAGACCGGCGCGGACACGGCCATCCCGACCAGCAGCGCGACCGGCAGCCCGAACAGTCCCCACGGCGTGGCCAGCCCGTCGAACAGCGCGATCACGACCAGGAACACCGTGCAGGTGGTCAGCACCCGGAACGCGACGAACGCGAGCTGCCCGTACATCACGTCGGCGGGCCGCAGCGGCGTCGCGACCATCGAGAAGTAGAACTTCTGCCACTTGATCCCGCCCATCACCGGGTACGTCGACTCGCCGACCGCGATCTGCAGCGCGGTCGCGGCGAGCAGGCCCGGCGCGATGAACTGCAGGTAGCTGATCCCGCCGAGCGCGTCGGCGCCGTTGCCGTCGACGAACGAGCCGAGACCGATGCCCATCGCGGCCAGGTAGAGCAGCGGGAGCAGGAAGCTGCTGACCAGGCTGCCCTTCCAGGTGCGTTTGTAGACCGTCGCCCAGTAGTCGAACTGGCGGCGGCCGTTCTCCAGGACGACGCTCATCAGTCCACCAGCGTCCGGCCGGTCAGGCGCAGGAACACGTCCTCGAGCGTCGAGCGCCGGACCAGCACGGCGGCAGGCTGCAGGCCGCGCTCGTGCACCGCCGCGACCGTGCGCTCACCGTCGTCGGTGTAGAGCAGCAGGCGGTCGGGCAGCACCTCGATCCGCTGCGCCAGGTCCTCGACCTTGCCGGCCAGCGCGTCGTGGTCGGCCGACATCACCTCGGGCCCGAACCGCAGCTCGGTCACCTCACGCGTCGAGTAGTCCCGGATCAGCTCGTACGGCGAACCTTCGGCGGCGATCAGTCCGGCGTCCATCACCACCAGCCGGTCGCACAGCTGCTCGGCCTCGTCCATGTAGTGCGTCGTGATGATCAGCGTGACGCCGGCCTGCTTGAGCCGGAACAGCTTGTCCCACAGCAGGTGCCGCGCCTGGGGGTCGAGCCCGGTCGTCGGCTCGTCGAGCAGCAGCAGGTCGGGCTTGCTGACCAGGGACCGCGCGATCGTGAGCCGCCGCTTCATCCCGCCGGACAGCTCGTCGACCTTGACCTTGGCCTTGTCGGTGAGCGCCACGAACTCCAGCAACTCGTCGGCGCGGCTGCGGCACTCGGCCCGGCTGAGCCCGAAGTACCGGCCGTAGACGGTGAGGTTCTCCTGCACCGACAGCTCGGTGTCGAGCGTGTCGTCCTGCGGGCAGACCCCGAGCCGCGCCCGGATCTGCGGCCCTTGGGTCGCCGGGTCCATCCCCAGGATCCGCAGCTCTCCACCACTGACCGGCGACACCGCGCCGATCATCCGCATGGTCGAGGACTTGCCCGCGCCGTTCGGACCCAGGAACCCGAACGCCTCGCCCTTGCGCACGTCCAGGTCGATCCCCCGCACGGCCTCGAACTCGCCGTACGACTTGGTCAGACCACGCGCGTGGACCAGAGACTCCCGCTGCTCACTCACCTGCCCGACCCTAGACGCCCCCACCGACAAACTTCTTGTCGATTTGCCCCCACGCCGTCAGCCCGCGCCGATCGCGGAGCGTGACCGCACACTGACTGTTAGGACCCGTCCGTCCTTTCTGCCTGGGGAGGCCCCGTGAAGTTCCGCCGTACGACGTTCCTGCTCGCCCTGTCCACCGCGCTCGTCGCCCTGACCGCGTCACCGGCATCCGCCGCTCCCGTCCTGGCCAACGGCTTCGAGGAACCGGCCCTCGGCGTCGAGTTCTTCGGCTACGTCGCCGGGCAGAGCTTCGGCGGCTGGACCGTGACCACCGGCAGCGTGGATCTGACCACCGACTGGCAGAACGCCGAAGGCCGCCAGTCCCTCGACCTCAACGGCTCGGGCCCGGGAGCGGTCGCGCGGACGCTCCCGACCCAGCTGCTCACGACGTACAAGGTGACGTTCGCGGTCGCGGGCAACTCCGAGGGACCGCCCACCGTGAAGAGCGGCCGGGTCACGGTGAACGACCAGCAGGTCGACGCCTTCACCTTCGACGTCACCGGCAAGTCCAACGGAAACATGGGCTGGACCTACCGCTCCTTCTACTTCACCAACCTCCTGAACAGTTCCGCGACGCTGAAGTTCGCCGGCACCTCGCCCCAGGCCTGGGGCGCGGTCGTCGACGACGTCAAGGTCGACAGCTGCCTGCTGATCCTCTGCCCGGCCTCGGCCTCCACGGTCAACCGCATCCGCTGAAGCCCGTACGCCGGTCGCTAGCCTCGGCCGGCGTACGGCATGCCGGCGGCCATCACCGTGAGCGTCGGCACGGCGACCGACGTCGGGAGCAGGGCGACGCGGGCGACGAAGTCGGCGACGATCCTGGGGTCGAAGGTGGGCTCGACCGCGGTCGACCCGTCGGGCTGCAGCGCGCCCTGCTCCATCCGTTGCGTCATCACGGTGGCGGCGTTGCCGATGTCGATCTGGCCGGCGGTGATGTTGTGCGGCCGGCCTTCGAGCTCCAGGCCCTTGGTCAGCCCGGTGATCGCGTGCTTGGAGGCGGTGTAGGCGATCGCGTGCGGCCGCGGGACGTGCGCCGACAGCGAGCCGTTGTTGATGATGCGGCCGCCCTTCGGGTCCTGCCGCAGCATCAGCGCGTACGCCGCCTGGGCGCACAGGAACGAGCCGGTCAGGTTCGTGTCGACGACGGCCCGCCAGTCGTCCTCGCCGACCTCCTCGACCGGGGCAGCCGGCATCCCGGTGCCGGCGTTGTTGACCAGCACGTCGATCCGGGACAGGCTCGCGAAGAAGTCGCGGACCGCCGGTCCGTCGGTGACGTCCAGCACCGCCGTACGGACCTCGCCGACGCCCGCGTCGCCGACGGCGTCGATCTGCTCGGCGGCGGCCGCGGTCTCCCGCAGCTTCGCCTCGGTCCGCCCGGTCACCGTCACCTGGAACCCGGCCGCGGCGAGCGCCAGCGCCATCTCCCGCCCGAGTCCCGACCCGCCGCCGGTGACCACCGCGATCTTCTGCATGCCCGCTCCTGACGCCCGTTGAACACCGTGTGACCGCCAGACTACGGGCGGTTAATCATTGGCCATCCAGGAGACATCTTAGGAAACTCATTTGCATGTATCACGCACGTATGTATATGCTTGCACCATGCATGTAAATGACGGGTACGCCCCGCAGACCCCGGTCGAAGGGGTTCTGCACGCGTTCACCCGGATCGGGCGGCGGCTGAAGGCCAAGCAGCCCGGCGACACGCTCGACCAGAGCGCCCACCTGGCGCTCTTCGTCCTGCGGTGCAACGGCGCGCTGCGGCTGTCCGACCTGGCGAGCAAGATGGAGATCGACGCCTCCACCGCCAGCCGGCACGTCCGTTCGCTGGAGCAGGCAGGCCTGGTCCAGCGCTCGGTGGACCCCGACGACGGACGCGCCTTCCGGGTCGAGCTGACCGCGCAGGGCACGGCCGAGTGGGAGAAGAACGCCCAGCGCAGGATGGCGCTGCTCACCCAGGCCATGGAGGGCTGGACCGAGCAGGACGTCAAGACTTTCGAGCAGCTGATGACGCGGTTCGCCGACGGCGTCGCGAACCTGACCGACGCACGCGACGACAAGGCCTGGGCCGACAAGGGCTGGGCCGCCGCGGCGCGACTGAACACCGAAGAGAACGTGGAGAGCACCAGATGAGCACCACCGAGCCCGCCGTCACCGGCGGCGCTGCGCCTGATCCGAACACCCCGAGCTACCTGTCCCACAAGCAGATCCTGGTCGTGCTCGGCGGCCTGATGGCCGGCATGTTCCTGGCCGCGCTCGACCAGAGCATCGTCGGGACCGCGCTGCCGCAGATCGTCAGCGAGTTCAACAGCCTGGACAAGTTGTCCTGGGTGGTCACCGCCTACCTGCTGACCTCGACCGCCTCGACGCCGCTGTGGGGCAAGATCTCCGACCTGTACGGCCGCCGCCCGCTGTTCATCGCGGCGATCGTCACCTTCCTGGCCGGCTCCGTGCTGGCCGCGCTGTCGCAGAACATCGAGGAACTGATCGGCTTCCGTGCCGTCCAGGGCCTGGGCGCCGGCGGTCTGATGTCGCTGGCCTTCGCCACCATCGGCGACGTGATCCCGCCGCGTGAGCGCGGCAAGTACATGGGGTACTTCGGTGCCGTCTTCGGTCTGTCCTCGGTCGCCGGCCCGCTGCTCGGCGGTCTGCTCACCGACGGTCCCGGCTGGCGCTGGATCTTCTGGATCAACCTGCCGATCGGCCTGGTCGCCCTGGGCGTCGTCGGCGCCGTCCTGAAGCTGCCGCACGTGAAGCGCTCGCACAAGATCGACTACCTCGGCGCCTCCGTGGTCACCGGCGCGGTCACCACCCTGCTGCTGGCCGTCTCCTGGAGCGGCCCGAGCAACGGCTGGGACTCGGCCACCACGATCGGCCTGCTGGTCGCCGCCGTCGTCCTGGCGGTCGCCTTCGTCTTCGTCGAGCTGCGGGTCTCCGAGCCGATCATCCCGATGGACCTGTTCAAGGGCCGGATCTTCTCCGGGTACGCCGGGTTCGCGTTCCTGCTCGGCTTCGCGATGTTCGGTGCGCTGATCTTCCTGCCGCTCTACCTGCAGGCCGTCAAGGACATGTCGCCGACCCGTTCCGGGCTGGCCCTGCTGCCGATGATCCTCGGGATCTTCAGCGCTTCGATCCCGAGCGGCCAGCTGATGAGCAAGACCGGTCGCTACAAGATCTACCCGATCATCTCCGCGGTCCTGGTCGGCGTCGCGATGCTGCTGCTGTCGACGCTGAGCCTCAGCACGCCGTACTGGCAGCTGGCAATCTTCATGTTCCTGATGGGCTCCGGACTGGGCCTGTCGATGCAGATCACCGTCACCGCGGCGCAGAACAGCGTGCCCCGCAAGCACATGGGCACCGCGACCTCGTCGATGACGTTCTTCCGCTCGATGGGTGGAGCGATCGGTACGGCCGTGTACGGCGCGGTGCTGACCAGCCGGCTGACCGAGCACCTCGGCGACATCGTCCCGAGCTCGGCGCAGAACATGGTCGGCCAGCTCGCCAAGGCGGCGAACAGCGTCGACGCGCTGCACGCCCTCAAGGAGCCGATGCAGGGCTGGGCGCTGCACGGCCTGGTCGAGGCGATGGGCGACGTGTTCCTGGTCTCCCTGCCGTTCCTGGCGATCGCCCTGGTGATCGCGATCATCACCCCGGAGCAGCGCCTGGCCGGCCGCGACGAGACCCCGAAGGACGGCGAAGAGCCGAACCTCGAGGCCTCCGCAGCCGCCGCCATGCACTGATCCAGCACCACCCGACAGCCGCCCCCGGGAATCCCCGGGGGCGGCTGTTTTGTCGGGCAGACTGTGCGCGTGGATCAGCTTCAGAAGCGGATGGCGACAGTCGGACTGCGTGCTCTGGCCCGGGACGGGTTCGTGCTGGCCGGCGGGTACGCGCTGCGGGCGCACGGGTTCGGCGCGCGGTCGTCGGACGACATCGATCTGTTCACCGACCGGTTGGACGCCGAGCTGTTCGCGGCCGCGGTGGAGCGGCTGGTTGCGGCGTACCAGGCGGACGGGCTGAAGGCGGAGGTGGTCCGGCAGGCGCCGCTGTTCGCCCGGGTCGTGGTGGACGGCGAGGCCAAGGCCGATCTCGGCGCCGACCTGCGGCAGTTCCCACCGGTGGAGCTGGAGGTCGGGCCGGTGCTGTCCGAGCAGGACGCGGTCGGCTCGAAGGTCGGGACCGTCTACTCCCGTCTCGAACCACGCGACTTCATGGACGTCCAGGCGATCCTCGACAGCGGCCGTTACACCACCGGCGCGCTGCTCGCCCTCGCCGACCGGCGCGAGGTGACAGCGCTGGACCGCCCGATGTTCGCCGGCCAGCTCCGCGCGGGAAGCCTGCTGCCCGATGCCGGCTTCCTCCGCTACAGCGCGACGCCGGACCTGATCGCCAGGATCCGGCGTACGGCGACCGGCTGGGCCGACCAGCTCGACCACGCGTCCACCGCCGGCTGATCCGGTCGTCGGCGACAATGGGTGGATGAACGAGCCGCCCCGGACCCAGCCCGGAGACCTGCACGCGGCGCGGATCCCGTACGTCGTACCGGACTCCCTCGACCAGCTCACCGGGCCACGCAGCGGGGTGGTCGAGCTGCCGATCCCGATCGACTGGAGCCCGAAGACCGGGTACGACCTCGGCGATCCCGACGACCGGGTCCTGCTGTACACGACCGTGATCAGCGAGGCCGCGACGGTCGACGACCTGGCCCGCTTCCTGAACAAGGACCTGCTGATCGCGCTCTGGCCGCAGCTGCGCCTGCCCCGCTACTGCGTCCGCCGGTGGCACACGGCGTTCCCGCAGCTCGCGGCGATCGGCGCCGGCGGAGTGTGGCAGTGATGGATCCCGACCACGAACAGGTGGCGCGGATCGGGCTGACCGCCCTGCAGGACCGCGGCTACGCTCTGGCCGGCGGGCACGCGCTCGCGATGCACGGCATCGGGTCGCGGCCGTCGAAGGACGTCGACCTGTTCACCGATCGGCAGCAGACGGACTTCCGGCAGACCGTCGAGGGCCTCCAGGCGGCGTACGGCGAGCAAGGGTACGCCGTTGGCGTGACCCGCCAGGCCGACGAGTACGCGCAGCTCCAGCTGACCAAGGAGGGCCGGACGACGCAGATCGAGCTCGGCCGCGACTACCGCAGCCGGCCCCCGGTCGACTCACCGGTCGGCCCGGTGATCTCCGCCCAGGACGCAGTCGGCTCGAAGGTCGGCACCGTCTATCAGCGCGGCGACGCGAAGGACTACGTCGATCTGCAGGCCTGCGCGCAGTCCGGCCGGTACACGCACGACCAGCTGCTCGAGCTGGCCGACGAGCGTGAGATGTCACCGATGGACCGCGGCATGTACGCCGAGCAGCTCGACTTCGCGTCCCGGATCCCCGACGCGCAGTACGCCCAGCAGGGCCTGAGCCCCGACCAGATCGCGACCCTGAAGCAGGACATGGGCGGCTGGGCCCAGGAGCTCCGCACCCGGGCCGCGAACCCCGACATCGACAACGGCATGCGCCTGATGCAGACCGGCTCAACCCGCCAGGGCCCCAGTCGCTCCGGCCAGACCGGCGCGACGACGTACCAGCCGCCAACCCCGACCCAGTCCCGAGACCAGGGCCCCCGCGGCGTCTAGCCAACGCACGGCTGCTCCTACCTGCGGCTGGTACGCCGTACCATCAGCTGTCGGCGACCGGCTCCTCCACCGGCGGCCGGCGCCGCGGGGGTCTGCGGGGGATCGGACGGGGTGGTTCGGGATCGACGTCGTTGCCCGCCAGGTGGTTGACGATCGTGTTCAGCACCGCCGCCGTCGGCACCGCGATCAGCGCGCCGACGATGCCGGCGACGATCACGCCGGTCGCGATCGACAGGATGATCGCGAGCGGGTGCACGCTGACCGCCCGGCCCAGCAGGAACGGCTGCAGCACGTGTGCTTCCAGCTGCTGCACACCGATCACCACCGCGAGCATGATGATCGCGACGAACGGGCCCTTGGCAACCAACGCGACCAGGACCGCGACACAGCCGCTGACCAGCGCGCCGACCACCGGGATGAACGCGCCGACGAAGACCAGGATGCCGATCGCGCTGACCAGCGGCAGGCCGAGGATCGCGGCACCGAGCGCGATCCCGACCGCGTCCACCGCGGCGACGATGATCGTGGCGCGGACGAACGCGGTCAGCGAGACCCACGCCTTGCGGCCGGACGAGTCGGCCTTCTCGCGCGCCTGCCGCGGGAACAGCCGGACCAGCCAGGCCCAGATCTGCTCGCCCTGGTACAGGAAGAAGAACAGGCAGAACAGCGAGATGAACAGCCCGGCGACCACGTGCGTGGCCGTCGTACCGACCTCGGCGGCTCGTTGACCGATCGCGCCGCCCGACGTCACGGTGTCGCGCAGCCGGTTGAGCGCGTCGGTGATGTCGGCGTCGGTGACGTTCAGGTTGATCCGGGCCAGGTCGCGCAGCTTCTGCACACCTTCGCCGACCTGCGTCGACAGGTTCTCGAACTGGGTCGCGATCTGCGTCCCGACCAGCGTGAGCAACCCGGCGACGAGCACGATCGTGAACACCACGGTGATCCCGGCCGCCGGCCCGCGCGCGAGCTTCAGCTTCTGCAGCCCGTTGGTCATCGGGATGAGCAGCGCGGTGAGCAGGATGCCGACGGTCACCGGTACGACGACCTCGGACAGGTACCGCATCGCGTACGCGATCGCCAGCACGGCGGCCACGACCACCAGGAACCGCCACGCCCAGGCGCTGGCGATCTGCATCCCCGGCGTGACCCCGGTGTCGATCCGGCCCCGGCTCGACGACACCGTGAGGTGGTGCTCGGCGCCGTCCGCGACCACGGTGTCGCTGGTTCCCTCCGCGACGTCGTTGTCCGCGACCGGACTCAGCTCGTCCCGCCCGACGTCCGGTACGTCGGACCGCTCCTGCTCCGGCTTCTCCGGATCGCTCATGGCACCTCCCCAGGGCTCGTTCCTGACCCTAGTGCCCGCCGGAGACCGTTCCATGTAGGCATGGGTACCCGGCGCGCTAGACCTCGGCGCCCACGCGGCGCGCCAGCCCTTCGGCCGCCACCGGATCCACCTCGGCCAGCAGACCCACACCCGCCAGCACGTAGTCCTTGTCCACACAGGTCCGGGCGGTCGTCGGCACCAGCCAGCCCTCCTCCCGCGCGCCCGCACCCACCGCGCCGAGGATCCGCTCAGCCACCTCAAGCCCGTTGTGCCGCAGCACTCCCCCGGACCCGACGAGCAGGTCCACCTCGCGCAGATCCTTCCCCGACCGCTCGATCACCCGCCCACCAGGCCCGAACACCACCCGCTGCCGCCCCGCATGCCGCCGGAGCGCAACCGTCGCCGCCACCGTCGCCAGAACCTCGTCGTACGCCGCTTCGGCGGGTGTGTCCGGCAGGTAGCTCGGATCAGCTCGCCGCCGCCTCGCCGCCTCCGCCAAGCTCTCGTCCGCCGGCCCGCCTGCGCCAGCCGGCCCACCTGCATCCTTCGACGCGGCGAGCCCCTCCAGCAGGCCCGCTTCGACTCCGGCCTCGACCACCGGGACCGCGCTCCACCGCATCCCGAGATCACCCTCGACCGTGCGCGTCACCGGATGCGTCGCGACGACCTCCCGCCCGAGGTTCGCGTCCTCCGGGTCGAGCTCGATCACCGAGTGCACGTCCGTGGTCGCCCCGCCGATGTCCACCACCGCAACATCGCCGTGCAGTCCGGCCAGCACCTCGACACCCCGCAGTACGACGTCCGGCGTCGCCGCCCGCACCATCCGCGCGAACGCCGGGTCCTTCGACAGGTTCTTCCCACCGATCACGTGCGCCAGGAACATCTCCCGGATCGCCGCCCGCGCCGAGTCCGGCGCGAACACCCCGATCTCCGGTACCACGTTGCCGGCCAGCACCGCCGGCACTCCCCCACCGGCCAGCAGCCCGGCAACCTCGTCCCGCGCCTCGATGTTGCCCGCAGCAACCACCGGCTTACGCCACTTGTACTTCGCCAGCACCCCGGCCGCCCCGGTCAGGACCGCGGAGTTCCCCCCGTCGGTCCCACCCAGTAGCAGTACGACGTCCGGCTTCTCCGCCCGCAACGCCTTCACCGAGGTAGCAGTCAACCCGCCACTCACGACGGCCACCACGCGCCCACCACTGGACAACGCGACCCGCCGCCCGGCCTCGGCGGTCACCAGCTCTTCGTTCCCCACGACCGCGATCCGCAGCCCACCCCCCGCAGACGAACAGGCCAGCAGCTCGGCCCGCTCCACCCCACGATCCAGCCCCAGCAGTTGCTCACGACAAGCAAACCAACCGTCCAGCACATCGGTCCCCACCGTCGTCCGATGCTCGGCCCGCCCCACCAGGTCCCCCGACCCCGCATCCACCACGATCGCCTTGGTGAACGTCGACCCGAAGTCAACCGCGACTACCAGCCCCATACCTGTTGCTCCCTCCCCGACCGCACCCCGCGGCCGGACCCCGTGCACGCCCGGCAGTGTGACTTGCTGCCGTGGGCAACAAGCCACACCAAGGACGAATCATCACGCCATCGCGCGGTCGAGGTCCTGGAGGAGGTCGTCGACGGTTTCGATGCCGACGCTGAGGCGGATCAGGTCGGCGGGGACCTCCAGCGGGGTGCCGGCGACCGACGCGTGCGTCATCTTGCCCGGGTGCTCGATCAGCGACTCGACGCCGCCGAGGGACTCGCCGAGGGTGAACACCTCGGCCTTGTTGCAGATGTCCAGCGCGTGCTGCTCGCCGCCGCTGACCCGGAACGACACGATCCCGCCGTACCGCTTCATCTGCTTGGCGGCGGTCTCGTGACCGGGGTGACCCTCGACGCCGGGGTACAGCACCGACGTCACCGCCTGGTGCCGCTGCAGGAACTCGACGACCTTCTCGGCGTTGTCGCTGTGCCGGTCCATCCGGACGCCCAGCGTCTTGATGCCGCGCAGCACCAGCCAGGCGTCGAACGGTCCGGCGACCGCGCCGATCGCGTTCTGGTGGAAGGCGATCTTGTCGGCCAACTCCTGGTCACGCACGATCAGCGCACCGCCGACCACGTCGGAGTGCCCACCCATGTACTTGGTGGTCGAGTGCACGACCACGTCCGCGCCGAGCTCCAGCGGCTGCTGCAGGTACGGCGAGGCGAAGGTGTTGTCGACGACCAGCAGCGCGCCGGCGTCGTGCGCGATCTGCGCGACGATCGCGATGTCGGCGACGTTCAGCAACGGGTTAGTCGGGGTCTCCAGCCAGACCACCTTGGTCTTGCCCGGGCGGATCGCGGCGCGAATCGCCTCCGGGTGGGTGACCGCGGCCGGCGTCATCTCGACGCCCCAGGCGCCGAGCACCTTGGAGAACAGCCGGAAGGTGCCGCCGTACGCGTCGTCGGGGAAGACCACGTGGTCGCCGGGGACGCACAGCGACCGGATCAGCGTGTCCTCGGCGGCCAGACCGCTGGCGAACGCGAACCCGCGCTTGCCGCCCTCGATCGCGGCCAGACACTCCTCGAGCGCGGTCCGGGTCGGGTTCGCCGACCGGGAGTACTCGTAGCCGTTGCGCAGCCCGCCGACACCGTCCTGCTTGTAGGTGCTGGTCGCATAGATCGGCGGCACCACCGAACCGGTGGTCGGGTCAGGCTCGTTCCCCGCGTGAATAGCAAGCGTCTCGAAGCCGTACTGGTCGTTGATCTCCACCGAACCAGCGTACGGCCTGGTCCCATCGTTGCCGAATCGTGCCATAGATGCTGTGGACAACAGAACGGAGCCGACGGCCATGAACACATCCCGACAAGACCAAGCACCAAGGTTTTGGGGCCGCCCGTTCTGGACTGAGGAGGGAGGGAGCGCAGCGACCGACCGACGAGGGAAGAACGGGCGACAAAGCCCCAAAACCCGCGGCGACGAAGTCGACGCCAAAAGCACAGCTTTGACCCTTGGCGGCACTTAAATTTGCTGCGGTTGAGTGGAGGGATGCCGATGAAGACGCAGGACAGGGCGCTGGACGAGGACGACCGGGCGATGGCCGACTTCGCCGAGGTCGGGGACTGGACCGCCGTGGCCGGGCCGGACAGTGACGCGACCGGTCCCGCCGTGGTGACCGCGCTGGTCAACCGGGTGATGGCGGCGACCGGCTGGAAGCCGTGGGACCTGGAGCCGGGCGAGACGATCGACGACGGCGCCGCGTCCTGGGGGTTCACCACGCGGCGCGGGACGACGATGCTGGTCTTCGACGGGCTCGCGTTCGCCGACTGCCGCAACGCGGGCTGGACGGCGTACCAGATCGGCCCGGACGACATCGCCGACGCCGAGAAGGGGCTGGACGAGCACTGGCCCGACCACCTCGCGCTGGCCCGCAGGCACTGGGGTGAGCCGGACTACCTGAGCGACGACAGCAACCCGGACTTTCTCGACGAGTGGGGCGCGGGAGCGGGTGTGGACCGCCGGCACCTGGCCGCCTGGATCCGGCCCGGCGCGCAGTTCCACCTGTTCAGCAACAAGCCGACCAAGGACCCGCTGACTCCGGCCGTGGGTGTCAACTACGCGGTCTACATCGACTAGGAGATTCGATGAGCACACCGAACGAGGGTCCGGAAACCGCCGTGCGCCAGCCGGGCCTGACCCCGGAGGCCTTCAGGGCACTCGGGACGATGACCCCCGCGCAGCAGCAGGCGATGAACCACGTGGTCAACGCGGTCAAGGCGGTCGCCCCGATGATCAACGCGGTCGCCAAGTGCATCCGCGGCATCCGCAACACGTTCGCCCGCCTCTCCCAGGCCGCTCAGCGGCTGCGAAGCACCGATCGGGCGCTCAACCCGTCGCAGGGCGGTCGCCACCGCGCCGAGCGGTCGTCTGCCGGTCAGCAGGCAACTGCCGGCCCCGCGCAGCAGGCAGGTGAGTTGAGCGCGCCGACCCGTGAGGCGACCGTTCAGGCTCGCGACCGCGGCCGGAGCCTGGTGCGCGACGCCGGCATGGCCCTGGCGAAAGGTGCGGACAAGGCACTGCGTTCCGCCGGCCGCTGGGCTTGGTCCAAGGTCCAGCAAGGCCAGGCCGTCGTCGGCGACGCGGTGACGAAGCAGGTGGTCCGGGGCCAGATGTGGGCCAACGAGAAGGTCGTGCCGGTGGTGCAGGCGGCCGACGACAAGTTGACGCAGGCCGCGGACTGGGCCGGTGGCAAGGTGGACGAGGCGAAGGCGTACGGCAACCAGCAGATGAGCCGGGCGGCCGCGAAGGCCAGCGCCACTCTTGCCGCGTTCGCCGAACGCCGGAACGACCCCACCAACAACGTGCCGGGCCAGGAGCTCCCGAAGGCCGATCTCGCGTTCGCCCAGCAGGTCGCCGAAATCGTGAGCTCCCAGAACCCGGACGCGGCGAAGGTGGCCGAGCTCGGGCGACTCGTCGAGCCTTTCAGGGCGCAGGCCGCCGGCCTGGAGACGGCCGGCGCTCCCGCGGTCGAGGGCGGCGGACAAACCGCTGTCGCCGCACACCGCGAGATGTGGAAGACCCTGCACGACGGTCAGGCCGCGGCCAACACGATGAGCAAGCCGGCCAAACCCGCCCAGGCGACCCCGAGCGCCAAGGAGCAGGCCCCCGGCGCCCACACCAAGAAGCAGGGCCCGGACCCAACCACCAGGTCCCAGGACTAACCCCCACAGCACCAGGGTGGGCCCGAGCACAACTCGGGCCCACTCACGCTTGTCCGCCCGACGCGACCTCAGCCCCCGCGCCGGGGCCCGCCCACAGCACCACGGGTGGGCCCGAGCACAGCTCGGCCCCACCCCTCGCTCTTTCCGGCCGCCGCGGTCTCAGCCCGGCACGACCTGCCCGGCCGCATCGCCGCCGGCGCCAGCCACCGCCGTACAAAAAATCAAGAAGAAACGTTCCGCCGCCCCGACAGTACGGCGGTTGCCGCCTCCAGCAACGTCTCGCGCAGCTCCGCGTCGCCGAGCTGGGCGGGCTCGAGGCCTGCCGACAGCACCGCACCGCCCACCTCGACCGCCGCGGCCGCGAGGACCCGGTCGCGAGGTGCCGGGTCGGGTCCCGCCAGCCACAGCTGGAAGGCCCGGCTGCGCGCGATCAGGTCGTCGAAGTCGTCGCCGAACGCCGCGAGCACCGCCGCGATGTCGCGCAGGACCGTCGGCCCGGTCCCCCGGTGCCTGATCACCACGTCGACGTACGCGCTGAGCAGCTCCTGCTCGTGCTCCAGCGACCACTCGGTCGTCCCGACCCGCAGCAGCACCTCGTTCAGGTCGTCGAAGAACGTTCCGATGATCGCCTTCAGCAGGTCCTGCTTCGACGAGTAGTGGTAGTACAGCGACGCCTTCGTGATCCCCACCTGCTCGGCGATCTCCCGCAGGCTCGTCTTCTCGTACCCCTGCCCGCTGAACAGCTCGAGCGCCGCCCGATGGATCTCGCCCTTGGTGTCGCGGGCTCTCGTCGCGTGCTGCATGTCACCTACTTTCTCATTTGTGCAGCCTACCGTGCGGCAGGTAGCCTACCAACCGACCGGCAGGTAGAGACCGTACGACGCCGTACGGCAGGAGGGGGTCCCCGTGTTCGACCGACTCGGACGCTTCGTCGTCCACCACCCGTGGAAGGTGATCGCGGCCTGGGTGATCGCGGCGGTCGCCGTGCTCGCCTTCGCGCCGACGCTCGCCGACGTGACCAGCAAGGACCAGGCCAGCTTCCTGCCCGACTCCTACGAGTCGGTGCAGGCGCAGAAGCTGGCGGCCGACGCGTTCGGCCAGACCAACGACGCGACCGCAAGCATCGTGGTCAAGCGCTCCGGCGGCGGGGAGCTGACCGCGGCCGACCAGGCCGAGGTGACCGGCCTCGCGAAGGCGATCACCGACGCGAAGATCGACCGCGTCACCGCCGCGATCACCGGCCCGCAGGCCCTCTCGCCGAACCAGCAGGTCCAGCTCGTCAGCGTCGGCCTCAAGGGTCTCGCCGACGACCAGGCCGTGCTCGACGCCGTACAGAAGGTCCGTGACGTCGCCGGCCCGGCGCTCGCCGACAGCGGACTCCAGTACGGCGTGACCGGCGACGCCGCGCTCTACCTGGACAACCAGGACGCCTTCGAGAACGCCTTCGTGGTGGTCGGTATCGCCACCCTGGTCCTGATCGTCGGCCTGCTGCTGTTCATCTACCGCAGCCCGGTCGCGGCGCTGCTGCCGATCCTCACCGTCGGGCTGGTCAGCGCGATCGCGCCGGGCCTGATCGCGCTGGCCGCGAAGGCGTTCGACCTGCAGGTCACCCAGGACCTGCAGACGATCCTGACCGTCGTCCTGTACGGCGTCGGCACCGACTACATCCTGTTCCTGCTCTTCCGGTACCGCGAACGCCTGCGCGCCGGCGAGGAGCCGAAGCAGGCGCTGATCACCGCGGCCGGCCGGGTCGCCGAGGTGATCGTCTCCGCGGCCGGCGCGATCGTGGTCTCGTTCAGCGCGCTGCTGCTGGCCGTGTTCGGCGGGTTCAAGAGCCTCGGCCCGGGCCTCGCGATCGCGGTCGCGGTGATGGCGTTCGCGGCGATCACGCTGATCCCGGCGGTCGTCTCGCTGCTCGGCCCGAAGGTGTTCTGGCCGTCGAAGTCGTGGCAGAAGTCGCCGAAGGGCGCGATGTTCAAGCGTTTCGGCCGGTTCACCGCCAAGCGCCCGGCCGTGGTCGCGACGATCTCCGGCGGCATCATGGTGGCGCTGGCGCTCGGCACGCTCGGCATGAAGATCGACTACGACGCGTTCGCGCAGCTGCCGGCCGACACCGAGTCGGCCCGCGCGATCAAGGACCTGCAGTCCGGATTCCCGGCCGGCGCGCTGAACCCGACGACCGTCTACGTGAAGAGCACCGACGGTAGCCCGCTCGACCCGGCCGAGCTCAAGCAGTACGCCGGCAAGCTCGCGCAGGTCGACGGCGTCGGCGCGGTGCTGCCCGCGTCGGCCGACGGCTCCCCCGCGCTGCTGAACGGTGACAAGACCGTTGCCCAGATCAACGTCGTACTGGACGGCACGCCGTACTCGGTGGAGTCCCTGGACCTGGTCGACGGTGCCCTCAAGGACGCCGCGCACGCGGACGCACCGGCCGGTACGACGACCCTGCTCGGCGGCGTGACCTCGTCGTACACCGACATCCGGGACGCCAACAGCCGCGACCTGTCGGTGATCTTCCCGGTCGCCGGCGGCCTGATCGCGATCATCCTGGCGCTGCTGCTGCGCAGCCTGCTGGCGCCGCTGGTGCTGATGGTCGCGGTGGTGCTCAGCTTCTTCAGTACGACGGGCGCCACGGTCCTGGTCTTCCAGGGCGCCGCCGGGCACGCCGGGGTGTCGTTCTCGCTGCCGATCATGCTCTACCTGTTCGTCGTTGCCATCGGCACCGACTACAACATCCTGATGATCGCCCGGCTGCGCGAGGAGGCCGAAGAGGGCACCGATCCACGCACCGCGGCCGACCTCGCGATCGAGCACGGCGGCCCGTCGGTGGCGGCGGCCGGGCTGATCCTGGCCGGCACGTTCTCCTCGCTGATGCTGGCCGGGATGGCCCTGCTCACCGAGATGGGCTTCTCGGTCGCCGTCGGGATCGCGATCTCCGCGTTCGTGATGTCGATCTTCCTGGTCCCCAGCGTGACCGCGCTGCTCGGCCCGAAGGCGTGGTGGCCGCGCAAGCTGAAGAACCGGCGGCCGGCGACCGAGGACCGGACGCTGGAGCCGGTCGGCTGATCCCACGGACTGCAGGCTGAGGGGTCCTGCACAGCGAGGCCCGGACCGCTGGCGGTCCGGGCCTCGCTGGTGTTATTCGCTGTCGTGGCGATGCTTTCCCCTGTTAGAAAGGCGGGATGGCGGAGCGCAGCATTGTCGTGGTCGGCGCCGGAATCGTCGGGGCATCCCTGGCGTACCACCTCAGCGGGCAAGGCCGACCGGTCACACTGATCGACGCGGGCCTGCCTGGTTCAGGCGTCACCCGGTCTTCTTTCGCGTGGATCGGTCGACCGGTCAGCAGTGATCGCCCCTCGGCGCCTCTGCGCTACCTGGCGCTGGACGAGTACCGGCGCTTGGAGGCGGAGCTTCCCGGGCTGGCGATCCGCTGGACGGGTTCGCTGGTCTGGGACGGCTTCGACGACAACCCGGGGCCGATCACCGACGAGGTCGGTGGGTTGGAGCCGAACCTCGTCGATCCCCCGGCCGAGGCGACCCACCACGCTGGGGACGCGGCGTTCGACCCGGTCGCTGCTGCCGAGCTTCTGGTGTCCGCCGCGCGCGAGCGAGGCGCAAAGGTGTTGGTCGGTACGACGGTGACTGCCCTCGAACACCAAGCAGGCAAGGTGATCGGCGTACGGACAACCGCTGGGACGATTCCCGCTGAGACCGTCGTGCTGGCTGCTGGTACGGGCAGTGTCGCCCTTTGCGCGGGTGTCGGCATCCACCTGCCTGTAGAGCCGTCGCCGGCGATCCTCGTGCGGTTGCGGGCGAAGCCGGGCCTGGTCCGCGCGATCGTCGCGACGCCGGCGCTGGAGGCGCGGCAACTCGATGACGGCACGGTCCTGGCTCCGACGGTGTACTCCGGCGAGACAGCTCAGGCCGCGCTGCGCGCGACCGCCCAGCGCGTCCGGGATCAGTTCGCCGCGCGCTTCCGCGGGGGCGGCGACGCCGAGATCATCTCCGTGGAGGTCGGCTGGCGACCGATGCCCGTCGACGACGAGCCGATCATCGGCGGACCGGCCGGCACTGAGGGCCTGTACGTCGCCGTGATGCACTCGGCGATCACCTTGGCCGCCGCCGTCGGCCGACTGGCCGCGTCCGAGATCCTCACGGATCGGCCGGCGCCCGAACTCGAAGGCTGCCGACCGACCCGGTTCGACAAGAGCTAAGCCTTCACGCCCTCCGGCAGCCGCACGGTGAAGATCGGCAGCAGGACGTGCACCAACGGGCCGATCGCCAGCGCATAAGCAACAGTCCCCAACCCGACCACCCCGCCGAGCAACCACCCAACAGCGAGCACTGTCACCTCGATGCTCGTCCGGACCAGTCGCACACTCAGTCCGGTACGCCGTACCAGCCCCGTCATCATCCCGTCCCGCGGCCCTGGGCCGAACTGGGCGCCGATGTACATCGCGCCCGCGAGCGCGTTCAGCACGATGCCGCCGACGGTCAGGTAGAGGATCCGCACCCAGAGCGCGTCCGGCGTCGGTACCAGTGACAGCGACAGGTCCGTGACCAGGCCGATCACGATCGCGTTGCTGATCGTGCCGAGCCCGGGCCACTGCCGCAGCGGGATCCAGAACAGCAGCACGACGAAGCTCATCGCGATCACCACCGTGCCGAAGGTCAGCGGCAGGTGCTCGGTGATGCCCGAGTGCAGCACGTCCCACGGGTCCAGGCCGAGGTGGCTCTCGATCATCAGACCCATCGACGCGCCGTACAGGACGAGCCCGACGTACAGCTGGGTCAGGCGGCGCGGGAGGCGGCCGGCCTTGAGCTGCTCGATCGGGTTGAGCGCGGCGAGCGTACGGGGTGGCGTGGTGGGTTCAACGGTGGCGGTCACAGGATCCATTTTGAGCGCCATTGGCCTGGTGATCGATAGCCACTTGAGCAATAGTGGACTGCATGAGTGGCCAACAACTGCCCGCGAGCACCCTGAGCGGCCTGCTCGGCACCTGGTCGGACGACGGTGGCCCGGCGTACCGGGCCCTGGCCGAACGCCTCCGGCTGCTGATCGCGGACGGGCGGATCATGCCGGGCTCGCGGCTGCCGAGCGAGCGGGAGCTGACCGACGCGCTCGGAGTCAGCCGTACGACGGTCGCCTCGGCGTACCGGGAGCTGCGCGACCGCGGGTACCTGACCAGCCGACGCGGCTCGGGCAGCGTGACCGCGCTGCCGTCGCGGATCGAGCCCGAGCTCGGCCGGCACCACGCGCCGGGGATCGACACGGACGGGCTGTACGACTTCACCTGCGCGGCGTCGCCCGCCGTACCGGGCATCAGTACGGCGGTCGCCGCGGCGATGGAGGACCTGCCGCACCACCTGGCGACGCCCGGCTACCACCCGCAGGGGCTGCCGGAGCTGCGTGAGGAGATCGCGGCGTCGTACGAGGCGCGCGGGCTGCCGACGTCGGCGGACCAGATCATCGTCACGGCCGGCGCGCTGGCGGCGACGTCGATCGCGGTCCGGGCGATGACGCAGATCGGCGACCGGGTGCTGACCGAAAGCCCGACCCACCCGAACTCGGTCGACTCGATCCGGCGCAGCGGGGCGCGGGTCGTCGCGGCGCCGATGAGTCCCGGCGGCTGGGACCTTCCGTTGCTTGAGGCAACGATCAGGCAGACCGCGCCGCGCGCCGCCTGGCTGGTGGTCGACTTCCAGAACCCGACCGGCCGGCTGATGCCCGCCGCCGACCGGCAACGGCTGGCGATCGCGTTCGCGCGCAGCCGGACGACGGCGATCATCGACGAGACCCTGTACGAGCTGCCGCTGGACGGGCAGGAGATGCCGCCGCCGTTCGCCTCGTTCGATCCGGGCGGCGTGATCACGGTCGGGTCGGTGAGCAAGTCGTTCTGGGGCGGGCTGCGGATCGGCTGGCTGCGGGTGCCGGAGACGCTGGTCGCGCGGATCCTGGACGCGCGGGCGTCGATGGACCTCGGGGCGCCGGTGCTGGAGCAGCTGGTCGTCGCGCGGCTGCTGCGGGACAAGGCTTCGGTCCTGCCGGAACGGCGCGCCGGGCTGCGGGAACGGCGGGACGCGCTGGCCTCGGCGTTGCGGGCGGTGCTTCCGGACTGGAAGTTCACGCTGCCCGGCGGTGGACTGTCGATGTGGTGCGAGCTGCCGGCCGCGGTCGGGTCTTCACTGGTGGGGGTTGCGCAGCGTAACGGCGTACTGCTGGTGGCTGGATCCAGGTTCTCGCCTGAAGGCGGGCTGGAGACGTTCATGCGGTTGCCGTACACGCAGGATCCGGACACGCTGCGTCACTCCGTGGAACTGCTGGCGGCGTCGTACGGGCAACTGACCGAGCGCGGCCCGACTCGTCGTTCGGCGGCCGCCTTGATCGCCTGACGTCATCCTGGCGTAATCCTGGGCGGGAAGGTTCGCCGTTGGGGTCGTGTTGAGACACTATGAAAGTCATTCTGCGAGAGGCGTGAGATGTCGTTCTTCAAGCGCAACACCGCTCTGGTCGAGCCGTCGGCCGCCCTGCCCGGCCGCCCGGAGCCCGGCTACGCCGTCCCGGCGGACAACATCGTGCTCGGTACGCCGCAGACGGCGCCGGTGCCCGAGGGCTTCGAGGAAGTCTGGTTCGGCACCGGGTGCTTCTGGGGCACCGAGGAGATCTTCTGGCAGCAGCCCGGCGTCTACACCACCGCCGTCGGCTACGCGGGCGGGTACAGCCCCAACCCGTCGTACGAGGAAGTCTGCACCGGCGGAACCGGCCACACCGAGGCGATCCGCGTCGTCTACGACCCGTCCAAGACCACCTTCACCGATCTGCTGAAGGTCTTCTGGGAGACCCACGACCCGACCCAGGGCATGCGCCAGGGCAACGACCTGGGTTCCCAGTACCGCTCGGCGATCTACTACACGACCGAGGCGCAGCGCGCGGAGGCCGAGCGCACCCGCGACCTCTACGCCCCGGTCATCAAGCCCCGCGGCTACGGCGACATCACCACCGAGATCGCCCCGCTGGACTCGTTCTACTACGCCGAGGGGTACCACCAGCAGTACCTGGCCAAGAACCCCAACGGTTACAGGTGCCACAGCAACACGGGCGTGCCGTTCCCGGCCTGACCCCTGCAGCAACCGAGGGCTCCACCACTGGTGGGGCCCTCGGCCTTTGCCTGCTTCAGATCAGGATTCTGGCGGTAGCGTGTCGGATCCGGGGTGGGGTGTTCGTCGTACGGGTGAGTGGCGGCCGGAGTCGGACGCCGGGACAAGGAGCGGTGCGATGGCGAAGTACCTGATCTCGTTCGAGAAGGGCGCGATGGATCACATCACCGCGGAGGACTTTCCCGAGGTGGGACGGACCTCGCACGCGGTGGTGCAGGAGGCCAAGGACGCCGGGGTGTACGTCTTCGCGGGCGGTCTGAGCTACGACGACGGCGACGCGGACCCGGGCGTGGTGGGCACCGACGGGATCGTCACCGACGGGCCGTACCCCGAGAGCAAGGAGCTGATCGGCGGCGTGATGGTCGTCGAGGTCCCCGACCGCGAGAGCGCTCGGGAGTGGGCAGCGAAGGTCGCGGTGGCGTGCCGGTGTGCGCAGGACGTCCGGAAGTTCATCGACGACCCGGAGAGCTGACCGGGGCCATTCGTCGTACGACGAGCGCTGGGGCTAGACGCGCGGGCCTGCGGGGAAGCCTGTCCAGCGGAGGTCCGCCGGGAGGTGCTGCATGTCGTTGTAGACAAGGACGGATGACGGCCGGACCGGGGCGTAGCGGAGGATCGTGAGCCGCTCAGCCCGTCGTCGATCGTTCTGACAGCAACACTCGCGAGCGGGTGCGTACGACGGTCGGCGGATAGATTGGCCGGGAATTTCGCCCATCGAGCTGGAGGATTCATGCGCCCGATCGCCCTTGGTGCCCTGTCCCTGCTGGTCACGGCCGCCGCCGTCGCCCTGCCCGTCACGACCGCTCAGGCCGCCCCGGTCGGCGCTGCCGCAATCGACTGCGAGGTCTGGCGCTCGGTCGGCGAGGGCCTGACCGGGTTCGGCCGGTGCGTGGCGGCCGACGGGAACCCGCGCTTTCAGATCAGGGTCCGCTGCTCGAACGGGACCACCGTCAGCTCGCCGATCGTGCCTCTTGGTCAAACCACCTGGGCAACCTGCACGTCCGCCCAGGGCGGCGTGAGCTCGATCACCGGCCTCGGCAAGGCCTGACCAGCCGGTGACGCGGCCGAAAACCAGGCCGCCGGCTCTCGCCGGATGATGGTCCGGGGCCTCAGTCGCTGAAGCCCCGGCGATGCTTCAGCCCATCGACTTCTGGCCGTCGATGGTCTCGCGGATGATGTCGGCGTGGCCGGCGTGCTGGGCGGTCTCGGCGGTGATGTGCAGGAACACCCGGCGTACCGACCAGAAGACACCCGCCGGCTGCCACGGCGCGGTCGGGAGCTCGTAGGTGGCGTCGAGGTCGAGGGTCTTGACCAGCTCGTCGGTCGCCGCGGCACCCTTCTCGTACTCGGCCAGTACGCCGGCCAGCGTCTCCCCCTCGGCGAGCCGGAACATGTTCTCCCACTCGGCGGCGCGCTCCGGCGTGAACTCGACGTCGGTCACGTCCTCGCCGCCGCCCTTGCGGGCGAAGTCGGCCCAGCTCTGCTCGACGGCGGTCACGTGCTTGATCAGCCCGCCGACGGTCAGCGCACTGACCGTGCTCCGCGTGTTCGCCTGCTCGTCGGTGAGGCCCTGCGCGGTGTGCACCAGGAAGGACCGGTGCTTCGCGAGGAAGTCGAGAATGTCGGCCCGCTCACCGGTCACGGTCTGCTCGTTTGTCGTCATACGACGACTCTAGGAGGAGTAGCGGCCAGGACATGACCCCTTCTCGAACCTCTCCGGCGGAGATCATCCGGGCATGCCCGACGTCCCCACGAGCTTCCGCCAGGACTGGACCCGCCTGTGGCACCTCGCCGAAAGGCTGACCACGTCGCACCCGCGCTCCCGGGTGTTCCAGCCGGACGAGCACCCGTCGACGGTCCTCGGCTTCGCCGGTCTGTTCCTGGAGTCGCCCGATGCCCCGGGCGACTGGAGCGACTACGTCAACAGCCCTCGCAACGCGATCACGTTCGCCTCGACCGGCGGCGACGGCATCCACTTCTGCGCCCTCTTCGGCCCACCCGACGCACCGACCACGACGATCGTCCTCTGCGTCCCCCTGGCCGACGAGCCCAACCACGTCGTCGGCACGAGCCTGCCCGAGTTCCTCGCGCTGGGGTGCCTCACCGGCTACCACCTCGACGACCTCGCGTACCTCGGCCCGAACGCACTCCCCGACGGCCCGGAGAACCCCGAGGAGCCTGAGCGGGTCTTCCTCCTGAACGCCCTCACCGAGGAGTTCGGCCTCTCCCCGTGCGCGAGCGAAGATCACGGCGTACCTGCTGGAGGGGAACCTGCCGCCGCTGTACTCGACCTGCTGAAATGAGCCGGTGCGCAAACTGGTGAGGGACCGGATGCCCGAGATCATCCGCGCCAAGGGCGAGACGCCGATCGTGTACCGCGCCGAGCCCGACGAGTACCGGAGCCGGCTGCGCGACAAGCTGGTCGAGGAGGTCGACGAGTTCCTCGGCGAGGACGACCGCGACGCGGCACTCGTGGAGCTGGCCGACGTACTGGAGGTCGTCCGGGCCCTGGCGGTCGACCTGGGCTCGACCGCGGAGGAGATCGAGCGGATCCGCTCGGAGAAGGCGGCGGAGCGTGGCGCGTTCGCCGAGCGGATCATCTGGTCGGATCGATAGCTGCCTCCGGTTCACGACCTGCGGCGACGGATTGTCGGTGGTGGGTGGGAGGGTCTCGCCATGGATGCCGTGGACGAGTTGCTGGTGGAGTTCTTGGAGGCTCAGCGAGTTCGGGTGTTCGAGGTGCTTGCTGGGTTGAGTGATGAGCAGTTGGGGCGGTCGGTGCTGCCTTCGGGGTGGGCTCCGATGGGGCTGGTGGAGCACCTGGGGCATGCGGAGCGGCACTGGTTTCAGGAGGTGATGCTGGGGGCGGCGGATCCGTTGCCCTGGGAGGACGACGGGAGTGGGCCGTTGTCGACCACGCGGAGTCCGGAGGTGGTGTTCGGGTTCTACCGGGAGCAGATCGCGCGGGCGAACGGCGTACTGGCTTCGACTTCGTTGTCGGCGGCACCGATCGGGCGGCACGGGGTGGGGACGGAGCCGGCTGAGCTGCGGGTGATCGTGCTGCACCTGGTCGAGGAGACGGCGCGGCACCTCGGGCACCTGGACGCGGCGCGGGAGCTGATCGACGGCGCGGTCGGGCTGGGGCAGGACGACTGGTGATGCACCGACCGAGACAGCTCGGTTGAAACTTGTACGGACTGAAACGGGCCGGCCACGGCCCGTCGCCGAAGCGCGGGAGGAAGCGGCTGGCATTCTCAACGGATGGTGATCGAGCGGCGCAGTCCGTGGTGGCGGGGGTCGGTGAGCTCGGACCTCGCGGAGTTCCTGGTGACGTTCTCGCACGGGCAGGTGAGCGAGATCGTGCCGGCCCGCTGCGACGGGTGTGGGGACTCGGTGTTCGTGGTCGGGATCGACGACGAGCGCGAGTACGCCGTACGACGCTGCGCCGGCTGCGACCGGCCCCGGGTGATGCTCGGCGGCACCGACTGGGCGGAGGTCCAGCGGGCGGTCTGCCCGTGCGGCGGTGAGCTGTTCGAGGTCGCGGCCGGGTTCACCGAACGGATCGACGGCGAGCTCGGGTGGGTCTACCTCGCGCTGCGCTGCACGACCGACGACGTCCTCGGCCTGTACGGCGACTGGCGCATCACCGTGCGCCCGACGCGCAAGCTGCTCGACCTCGTCTGACGTTTTCTGGGGGTGGCGCCTGGCAGGATCGCGGCACCGAGTCGAGGAGGGGCGAGATGGCGTTGCGGTGGTACTCCGTGGTCGTGGACTGCGCGGACGTGAAGGCGCAGGCGGCGTGGTGGGCCGAGGCGTTGGACTGGCGGGTGATCATCGCGACCGACGACGAGTGCGTGATCATCCCGTCGTGGGTGGACGAGGCGGCGATGCGCGAGACGCCGTGGGAGCGGGTCGGGCCCGGCATCGTGTTCGTGCCGGTGCCGGAGGGCAAGGCCGTCAAGAACCGGCTGCACCTGGACTTCGCACCACACACCAGCCAGGACCGCGACGCCGAGATCGCGAGGCTGGAGAGCCTCGGCGCTCGCCGCGTCGACGTCGGTCAGCCGGACGAGCCTAGCTGGACGGTTCTGTCCGACCCCGAGGGCAACGAGTTCTGTGTGCTGAGCTCACGCGACAGGTGAAGAAGCTCAGTCGGTGGTGATCTCGATCGGGACCGACGGGCCGCGCGGTACGCCGTACTCGTAGCGCCGCGTCCAGCTGCCCTCGGTGCGGTGGTTGGTGTGGATCGCCCACGCGCTGAGCGCGACGACCACCGACATGCCGTGCCGCGGTAGTCCTACTGCGCCGGCTCAGCGCGGACCGCGTCCATGTGCGAAGCGTCGGCGACCGACAGCGAGCTGAGTCGCAGGTCGATGAACGGAATCGTGTCGCCCGGCAGCACGTACCGGTCGATCTCGATGAACCCACGCCGCAGCGCGAACCGCAGCCCCTCGGCGTTGCTCGCGAGCACGACCGTCTCGACGTCCGTGACACCGAGCTCCTCGGCCTTCGTGAGCCCGCGCGTGTACAACTGCTCGCCGTACCCGCGCTGCCGGTACGCCGGAAGCACGCGCGCGATCACCGTCACCGCGGACGAGTCCGCCGGCGGACGTACCGTCGAGCAGCCGACGACCACGTCATCGGCGTACAGGACCTCGAGATGGTTGCGCCCGGCCCGTTCCCGGACGTCGTCGCTGGACAACGGCGCGGTCGGAATGATCGCGTTGTGCACCGCCCGCCAGTCCTCGACCGCCCGCTCGTCGCCCGCCTCCACCACAACCACCCGCAGCTCACTCATCCGACCACCCAACCCGCACCCACCATCCAGGTCAAGGGGACTCCGAGATGTTCAACCACGCACCGCCCGGCTACGTCTGCCCGTTCTGCCACCTGGCCGCCGGCGGCGAGGACGAGCTCACCACCCAGCACGACGTCGTACGTCGTACGGACGGCGCTTTGGCCTTCGTCGCTTCCCGCTGGTGGCCGAACAACCAGGGCCACGTCCTCGTCGTCCCGACCGACCACCACGAGAACCTCTACGACCTCTCCCCCACGGCCGGCCACGCCGTACAGGACGTCGTCCGCGAGGTCGCGACCGCCGAGCAGCGGGCACCGTACGTCGACAGGCTGCGGACCTACTTCGGGGAATGATGGGGCGATGACCAGCGCAACCCACGAACTGCTGCCGGAGGCGACCGATCGGCCGCCCGGGCGAGTGGTGTTCCTGAACGGGACGTCGAGCTCCGGCAAGTCGAGTGTCGCGGAGGAACTGCTGCGGACGCTCGACGGCCCGTGGTACCACCTGGCGGTCGACCACTTCCATCGCATCAGGTCGAAGCACGAGTGGACGGACGAGGAGTTCCTGCCGATCTTCCAGCGCACCGTCCGCGGCTTCCACCGCGCCGTCGCCGGAACGGCTGCCGCGGGCAACGACGTCGTCGTCGATCACATCCTCGGCGAACGCTGGCGCCTGACCGACTGCCTGGAGGTGTTCGCGGGCCTTCCCGTGTACCTCGTCGGCATCCACTGCCCCCTCCCCGAGCTCGAACGCCGAGAACGGGCCCGAGGCAACCGAACCGTCGGCCGCGCCGCCGTACAGTTCCCACTCGTCCACCAGCACCTGCAGTACGACGTCGAAGTGCACACCGACCAGCAGTCCCCCGCCGAGTGCGCAACCCAGATCGCCGAACGGCTGCGGACGCCACCAACAGCCTTCGCCCACCTCCAGCGACAGTAGACGGTTACGACGAGATGGAAGTCGTCTGCTAGTACTCCCCACGGCGGCGCATTGCCAGCGGGCGGCCGTCCGGGTCGTAGACGTGGTCGAAGACCGGCCGCGCCCAGAGTTGTTGCCACCGGCTCACACTTGCGGGCCGATGGCAACGAATCTGCCCGGCCGGTCGAGGCCCGACACGACCACCAGAGTGCCAAGCATCCAACGCCGACGCCGTACGACGCCAAGCGTCGAAGCCCTCCTCCGAATCCATCGGAGCGGACTCGCCAAGATGCTCGGCCCAAAGCTCCGAGCGCAGCGACCGCGCGACCTCCGGCGCGACGACCGCGCAGGTGAGTTCGCTGTCGTTGGTCCACGAGCGCCGGTTGAAGTTGTCCGACCCGCAGGCGAACCACTCGTCGTCGATCACGCACACCTTCGCGTGCACGTAGATCGGCACCCCTGACGCGTTCTCCAGGTCGTAGACCGCAACCCGCGGAGAGTGCAGCAACGCCAAGGCCCGCCGTTGCCCGTCGAGCGCCGGCGGCCCGGAGAACCGCCCGTCCGCATCAGGAAACCGCGGCACGACCACGATCACCCGCAACGACGGCGACCGGTCCAGTGCCTCCTGCAACGCAGCCGCCACGTCCCGCGACCAGAAGTACTGGTCCTCGATGTAGATCAGCGACCGCGCCCGCCCGAGCGCCTTCAGGTAGCCCCGAGCGACGCTGTACTCACCACGCGGCGCGAACGGAAACCCAGGATGCTTGTGCGCGTAGGTCCGCAGCACCTGTACGGCGCTCCGCCCCGCCGGCGGCGGATCAGGAAACGCCTCCGGCAACGACGAGGTGTGCCGCGGCATCCGCGACAGCCGCTGCACCAGCAGCCGGTACGGCGTGCGCCGGTCGAGCGGATGCGGATCGTCCCACCGTTCGACGAAGCACCGCAGCAGGTCCCCCACCACCGGCCCGCGGATCTCCAGCGCGATGTCGTGCCACGGCGTCCGCTCCCCGTACCGCGGATCCATCGGCGCCTGCTGCGGATCCCCCTGGTGCGACGCGTCGTCGCGCCGCTGGTGCGACAGGTCGATCCCGCCGACGAACGCGACGTCGGCCGCAGGGTCGTCGCGGTGCCGGATCACGAACAGCTTCTGGTGGTGCGACGCCAACCGCCGGACGCGCTGGTCGAGCAGGACCTCCGCCCCGGCCTCGTTGAGCTCCGTGCCGAGGCGCTGGTTCTGCTGCGCGTTGAAGCTGAGGTGGTCCGAGTGCGACCGCCAGAGCAGCCCGCGAACGTCGACGCCGGAGCGAGCGAGGTCGCAGAGCACCTCCCCGACGGTCGTCCCGTCCTCGGTCAGCGCCTCGTCGTGGTCGCCGCGCCAGTCGGTGAAGTAGACCTGGTCGCCCTTCTCCAGCCGGCACAGCTCGTCGTACAGGTGTCCGAAGTACGTCGCGCCGTGCACGAGCGGCTGGACCAGGTTGCCCTCGGTCCAGGCGCCGTCCCGGTCGATCTCGGTCGCCGGGTTGCCGCGCTCGGCGGTGGTCAGGAACCACTCGTGCTTCATACGACACCAGTGCCCAGCCGCGCCGAGACCATGAGAGGCTGACCGGCGATGCGCACGCGAAACTGGCTCCTGGCCCTCGGACTGCCCGCGGCGATGGCCTGGTCGGTGGTGGTGACCGCCGCGATGCCGAACTGGTTCGAGCCGAGCGAGGACTGCGCGCTGATCGCCGGGCGCGCGTCGAGCGCCGGCGTGACCGTGCGCGACTCCTGGTTCCCGCCGCGGGCGGTCTGCGACTTCGGCGACGGCCAGGTCCACGCGCTGATCTCCCCGGCCAGGTCCGCGATCCTGACCGTGATCGCGGTCCTGATCGCGCTCGCCGTGATCGCCGGCCTGGTCCTCTGGATCAAGAGCCTGTTCCAACCAGACACCGTGGTCCGCTCCGCCGAGGGCGTCGACCTCCGTCAGCGCAAGTTCGCGCACGTCACCAGCGCCCTCGTCGTCGGCGCGCTCGGTACCGGCGCGCTGCTCTGCCTGATCGTGGTCGGCCTGGTCTTCGGCGGCCCGCCCGGCATCATCAGCGCCGTACTGATCGGAGTCGTCGGCCTCGCCGCAGCGGCCGCCGCGCTGGACCGCTCGGTCGGCCCACTCCCGAGCACACCAGCCCAGTCGCGCCGCCGCGGCGCCGTCGCCACCGCGATCATGCTGGTCTGCGCCGCGATCGGCGTGATCCCGAGATTTCCCGTCCCGCAGTTCGGGATCCTCGTCGTGGCCGCCGGGCTGTTCGCGGCCACGACCTCCGTGCAGTGGTTCCGCAGAACCTAACCAGGCTTGATGTTCTGGTTCAGGTGGAACACGTTGTCCGGGTCGTACTCCCGCTTCACCGCCGCCAGCCGCCGGTAGTTCTCCTCGCCGTACCCGGCGACCACCCGGTCGTGCCCCTCGTCCCCGATGAAGTTCAGGTAGATCGCTCCGGTCGACCACTCCCGGACGTCGGCGCAGACGTTCCGCGCCCATGCGATGCCGCGGGCGTCGTCCGCCGGGTCCGGCCACATCCCGAACGGGTGCACGACCCACGGCGCCGTTCGGTGCGGGAGCGGCCAGCGATCGGCCTCGCGGACGACCGCTCCACCCCAGGGCGCGATGAACTGCTGCGACGGTGAGGGCGACACCATCTCCTCCGCCCGGCCGCAGAACGCCGCGATCGCGGCATCGGGCAGCTCGTTCAGGTGCTCGCCCGACCAGAAGTTCCGGAACCCCGGCGGGTCGTCGAGCGCCGACTGCAACGCGGCGTACGGCATCTCGGCCACCATCACGCCCTCCGGTGCCAGGTCGAACATCGGCCGGAAGACGTCGCGCGTCTCCGCCTCGTCTCCGAGATAGACCGCCGCGGCCCCGACCAGCAGCTTGCCCTGCAGGTGCAGTGGCACGAACTCCTCCGGCGGGCCGGTCAGGTACAACGCCGCTCCCCCGAGCTCGTCCGGCGCACCACCCTCGTACAGATCCCGCCAAGCCCGTACGACGTCCGGCCCGGCCTCCGCCGGCCACAGCAGCATCGCCAGCGTCACCACCGGCAGCACCTGCAGCCGGAAGGTCAGCGCTGTCGCCGCGCCGAAGTTCCCGCCCCCACCGTGCAGCGCCCAGAACAGCTCGGTGTTGCGCGTCTCGTCGGCGATCACGAGTTCGCCGTCGGCCGTGATCAGCTCGACCGAGACCAGACTGTCGCAGGCCAGGCCCCACTTGCGTTCCAGCCAGCCGGACCCGCCGCCGAGCGTGAGCCCGGCGACACCGGTGGTCGACACCCGGCCGCCCGTCGTACCGAGCCAGTACGGCTGGCACATGCTGTCGAGGTCACCCCAGGTCGCCCCGCCACCGACCCGCGCGATCCGCGCGCCGGCGTCGACCTGGACCGTGTTCAGCCGGCGCAGGTCGACGACGAGTCCACCGTCGCTGACCCCCGTTCCCGCCACGCCGTGCCCGCCGCCGCGGACCGCGATCTCCAGCCCCTGCTCGACGCCGTACCGTACGGCGGCCGCGACGTCGGCGGCCGACTCGCACTGCGCGATCATCGCCGGCCGTTTGTCGATCATCGCGTTGAACACCGACCGCGCCCGCTCGTAGTCCGGGTCCCCCGACCGCAGCAGGCGGCCCCCGAACCCCACCGGACGCGTGATCATCGTGTCGGACATGGGAACTCCCCCCAACTCGCCGATCCCCAGGTGACACGCCCGATGCTGCTCCCGCCCGCGCCCCTGGTCAACGCCTCGAAAACCCTTGCTACGTTGGGTTCTCAGCCGGTCACAGCAGGGAGCCGCCGCTGACGTCGATCCATTGACCGGTGATCCATCGCGCCTGGCCGGACGCGAAGAACGCGACCACGTCCGCGATGTCGTCCGGCTGACCGATCCGGCCGAACGCCGAGTACGCCGCCGCCGCGCTCGCGGCCGCCGGATCGGCCAGCCAGCCGTTCATCTCGGTCTCGACGATGCCCGGGGCCACCGTGTTCACGGTGATCCCGCGCGGCCCGAGCTCCTTGGCCAGCGCCAGGGTCAGCGTGTTCAGCGCGCCCTTGGTCATCGCGTAGACGATGTCCTGTGGGAAGGCGACCCGGGTGACACCCGAGCCGACGTTGACGATCCGGCCACCGTCGCGCAGCCGGGACAGGCCTTGCTGGACCAGGAAGAACGGCGCCTTCGCGTTCACCGCGAACAACCGGTCGAACCAGTCGGGCGTCACCTCGGCCAGCGACTGCTGCTTCCCGGTCCCCGCGTTGTTCACCAGGATGTCCAGCCCGTCGGCGTGCACGTCGTACTCGCTCCAGAGCCGCTCGACCGCCCCGGCGGCCCCGAGGTCGGCCCCGAGCGCGAACGCGTCTCCCCCGGCCGCCCGGATGTCGTCGACGGTCTGCTTCGCCGCGACCTCGTTCCCGCCGTAGTGCACCGCGACCCGCACCCCGTCGCGGGCCAGCCGGAGCGCGATCGACCGCCCGATCCCGCGGCTGCCACCGGTCACCAACGCCGTTCTGCTCATGTCCCACCCTTTTCTCTAGTGATCGCTACAGAATGAACGTAACACAATAGCTAGCGAGCGTTATAGAATGCTGGGCATGGCGATCCGAGGACGGCCACGATCGTTCGACTGCGACGTGGCGCTGGAGCACTCGCTGCTGGCCTTCTGGGAGCAGGGGTACGACTCCACCTCGGTCGCAGAGCTCACCAGCGCGCTCGGCATCGGCCCCCCGAGCCTGTACGCCGCCTTCGGGGACAAGCGGAAGCTGTTCGCGCTGGCCCTCGAGCGGTACCAGGCGACGTACGGCGCGTTCACCGCCCGGGCGCTCGCGGAGGAGTCGACGGCCCGCGACGCGATCGCGCGGATTCTCCGGGAGGCGGCCGTGGCCTACACCGAGCCCGGCCATCCGCACGGGTGCCTGGTGTTCAGCGCCGCCCAGAACACGACCCCGGCGTCGGCCGACGTGCACGAGTCCCTGCGTGCGATCCGGGCCGGCAACGTGCTGGCACTCCAGGAACGGATCCAGGCGGACGTCGACGCCGGCGTACTGCCGAAGACCACGGACGCCCGAGCCCTGGCGGTGTTCAGCGGCGCGACGCTCCAGGGCATGTCCCAGCAGTCCCGCGACGGCGCCACCCGCGCCGACCTCGAAGCCGTCGCCGACCTCGCCCTCACCGCCTGGCCCACCTGATCCCCCTCCCCCTCCCTCAATCTCAACTTTGAGCACCGGCCAGCCGTTCTCAGCGCGATCTGATGACTGAGCGGTGCTCAAAGTCGGCTCCCCAGAGGCGGCAATCGCTTGCCGACTAGAGTGGGTGAATGCGCGACTCTGCTGTGATCGGCGACGCCAACCGGACCCTCACCGAGGACGAGGTCACCGCCTTCGTCCAGGACTCGCTCGCCTCGGCCGGGCTGGAGGGGCGCAGCGTCTGCGTGATCGTGCCGGACGCGACCCGCAGCTGTCCGCTGCCGTTGCTGATGAAGGCCGTCCACCAAGCACTCGACGGGCGGGTCGGCAAGCTCACCGTGCTCGTTGCCCTAGGCACCCATGCGGAGATGTCGCCGGAGGCGCTGCGCGAGCATCTCGGCGGCGAGTACGACGTACTGAACCACGAGTGGTGGAAGCCCGAAACCTTCGCCGACCTCGGCACGATCGGCGCCGACCGGATCGGCGAGATCTCGGACGGCCGGCTGCACCAGGAGGTCAGCGTCAAGCTCAACCGGGCCGTCGTCGAGCACGACGTCGCCCTGGTCGTCGGCCCGGTCTTCCCGCACGAGGTGGTCGGCTTCTCCGGCGGCAACAAGTACTTCTTCCCCGGCGTCGCGGGCCAGGAAGTGATCGACCTGTCGCACTGGCTCGGCGCGCTGATCACCAGCGCGAGCATCATCGGTACGACGGGCACGACGCCGGTCCGCGCGCTGATCGACGAGGCCGCGGCGCTGATCCCGGCCGAGAAGCTCGCGCTGTCACTCGTCGTCGAGTCGGGCACGCACAACCTGCACGCCGTCGCGTTCGGCGACACCCAGTCGTCCTGGCGGGCCGCGGCGGAGATCTCCGCGCAGACCCACGTCCGCTACCTCGACCACCCCGTACGCCGGATCGTCTCGCTGATGCCGTCGCGCTACCAGGACATCTGGACGGCGGCGAAGGGCTTCTACAAGGTCGAGCCGGTCGTCGCGGACGGCGGTGAGGTGATCCTGTACGCGCCGCACGTCCAGCAGCTCGCGGCGATGCACCCGGAGATCGAGCAGATCGGGTACCACTGCCGTGACTACTTCGTCGGCCAGTGGGAGAAGTTTCGCGACCTGCACTGGGGCGTGCTCGCGCACTCCACCCACCTGCGCGGCGCCGGCACCTGGGACCCGGCGACGGGCGAGCACCTCCGCGTCGAGGTCACGCTGTCGACCGGAATCCCGGAGGACGTCGTACGCCGGGCCAACCTCAACCACCTGGCCCCGGCCGACTTCGACCTCGCCGCGTACGAGAACGACCCCGAAACCCTGGTCATCCCCAACGCCGGCGAGATCCTCCACCGCCTCCGCTAGCGTCCGAAGAAAGCGCATGCGTCCGAAGAACCCGAGGCTATAGCGCTCGCTTCTTCGGACGCATCACGATTCTTCGGACGCTGTCACGCTTCCGGGCTCAGCCTCGGCCTCGGGAGCTTCCGCGCGACCGCGTCCGCCTCGGCCTTCGCCGCTTCGACCGCCAGGCGCAGCGCGTCGACGACGTACGTCGGGACGCGCAGGCCCTTGCGGCTCGCCCAGAGCAGCTCGTGCTCGACGCGGGCGATCTGCTGCGCGTGGTGCACGACGTCGGAGTCCTGCGTGGACATCCCGAGCGCCTCCATCACGCGACCGAAGTCGGCGCGCTGCCACTTGTGGTCGACCCCGACCGGCGTGAACGTCAACCGCCGCAGCGACCGGACCAGCCACTTCTGCCACCCACCGAGCTGTCCCCACAGCCCGCGGGACGACATCTGGTAGAAGGCGAAGTGCCCGGGCTCCTGCCTACGGATCGGCGCGATCACGGTCTCCGCGATCGCCCGCTCGTCCATCTCCCGCAAGCCGCTGTGCAGCTGCCCGTAGGCGAGCACGGCGGACCGCTCGGTCGCCATACCGGTCAGGTAGTAGAGCATCCGGCTGACGTCCTGGACCGGCCCGAACCGGCCGAGCGCGCCGAGCAGCCGCAGCCGGATCGACACCTGGGTCAGGTCGGCCTTCAGCGGGTCGAGCCCGATGATCGCCTGCAGCTTGTCGAGGATCTCGCCGTGGCGGGTCTCCTGCGGCATCCAGACGTCGGCGTAGAAGTGCCGGTCCACCTCGGGCGGGTTGGGCAGCAGCGCGGCCAGCTCGAGCACGTTGCGCTCGACCTCGAGCTCGACGCGCGCCATGTAGCTCAGCACCGGACCGAACCGGCGCGCGATCACGCCCGGCTGCTCCATCGAGTAGTCGACACTGTCCAGGTCGATCGGCGGGTGCTCGTCGCCGAGGCGGTCGACGTGCTCGGTCAGCCGGTCGTCCAGCTTGTCGCGTCCGCTCATCCGACCGGCCCGCCGTGGGTCGTCGCAGCGTTCACGTCCGCCTCCTCACGAGACAGTTGGGCAGGATCACCAGAATAAAGAACGGTTGTTCTTTAACCTAACGAGTAACGGGTCGCAGGGACAGTGAATCCGTTCACACTCCAAGGAGTGAGCACACCGTCCTGCCACCGGGACGTACTTCGGAGCCGAACCAGCGCCGGATCGGACCAAGTCAACCCTTACCTCCAAGCCTAACCCGCCGGTAACCTTCCGGTCATGGGTCAGACCGAGGTCGTTGTCGTCGGGTCGGGTTTCGCCGGGTTGTGCATGGCGATCAAGCTGCGGGCGGCCGGGATCGAGGACTTCGTCGTGCTCGAGCAGGCCGAGCGCCTCGGCGGCACCTGGCGGGACAACACCTACCCCGGCTGCGCGTGCGACGTCCCGTCGTACCTCTACTCGTTCTCGTTCGAGCAGAACCCACGCTGGCAGCGGATGTTCGCGCCCTGGGACGAGATCCTCGCCTACCTCGAGCACTGCGCCACCAAGTACGGCGTCGCAGACAAGATCCGGTACGGCGCGGAGGTGACCGAAGCGGTCTTCGACGAGTCCACCAGCCGCTGGACCGTGACGATCAACGGCGACGAGACGCTCGAGACCCGCGCGCTGGTCGCCGGCGTCGGCAGCCTGCACCGGCCGAAGGTCCCCGACCTGCCCGGCCTCGACTCGTTCGCCGGCCCGGCCTTCCACTCCGCCCAGTGGGACCACAGCCAGGATCTGACCGGCCGCCGGGTCGCCGTCGTCGGCACCGGCGCCAGCGCGATCCAGTTCGTGCCCAGGATCGCCGAGCAGGTCGCGCAACTGGACCTCTACCAGCGGACCGCGCCCTGGATCACCTCGAAGCCCGACCGTGCGATCGGCCCGCGCGAGCAGGCCCTGCACGAACGCTTCCCGGCCGGGCAGCGCGTGATCCGCGACGCCATCTTCTGGGGACTGGAGGCGCGCGGCCTCGGTTTCGCGGGCAACCCCAAACTGATGAAGGGCCTGGAACTGCAGGCCCGGAGCCAGCTCCGCAAGCAGGTGAAGGACCCCGTGCTCCGAGCCAAGCTGACGCCGGACTACCAGATCGGCTGCAAGCGGATCCTGCTCTCCAACGACTACTACCCGGCGCTCACCCGCCCCACCGTCGACGTCGTCACGACCCCGATCAGCCGGGTCACCGAGACCGGCGTGATCGATGCCGACGGCACCGAACGGCCGGCCGACGTACTGGTGCTCGGCACCGGCTTCGAGGTCTCCGGCAACCTGACCCGGATGCGGATCCTCGGCCGCGACGGCGTCGACCTGGCCGACCACTGGAAGCAGCAGGGCATCGGCGCCCACCTCGGCATCACCGTCGCCGGCTACCCGAACCTCTTCCTCCTGGTCGGCCCGAACACCGGCCTCGGCCACTCCTCGATGGTCTTCATGATCGAGGCCCAGGTCCGTTACGTCGTCCAGGCGCTGCGCCTGCTCGGCCGGGCCTCGGCGGTCGAGGTCCGTGAGGACGTGCAGGAGCGGTTCGTCGACGACGTCCAGCAGCGGCTGGACAGCACGGTCTGGGAGTCCGGCTGCAACAGCTGGTACCTGGACGACCAGGGCCGCAACTCGACGATCTGGCCCGAGTTCACCGTCGGGTACTGGCGCCGGACCCGGCGGCTGAACCCGTCGGACTTCGTGCTGACCCGGGGATGACCCGGACTCCCTTGGTCGTAGCGCTCAGGGTGCGTCGTACGACCAAGGGATGAGCCGAGGACGGGCCCTTGGACCGATGTTCCGGCCGACGCCGACGAGCACCATTATTGGCATGGACCTTCTTCAGATCATCAGCGCAGTTGTCATCGTCGGCGGTGTCGTGATCACCGCCCTGATCGCCATCGTCCCCACGGTCGTCGACCGCTAGGACCCGACCTCTCAGACCCTCAGACCTTCAGACGACCGCGATGTGGCTCAGCAGATCCTGCCGGGTCAGGACGCCGACGGGCTTGCCGTCGTCCAGCACCATCAAGGCGTCGCGGCCCTCCAGCAGGGCGACCGCCTTCGCGACCTCCTCGCCGGCGCCCAGCGACGGCAGCGCGGGATCCATGTGCAGCTCGACGATGTCGGCCAGCCGGGCCTTCCCGCTGTAGAGCGCGTCCATCAGGGTGCGCTCCGAGACCGCGCCGGCCACCTCGGCCGCCATCACCGGCGGCTCGGCCCGGACGACGGGCATCTGCGAGACGCCGTACTCGCGCAGGATCTCGATCGCTTCGGCGATCGTCTCGTGCGGGTGGGTGTGCACCAGCGGCGGCATGCTGCCGTCCTTGCCGGCCAGCACCTCACCGAGCGTCGTGCCCTGCCGGGCGTGCGCGAGGAAGCCGTACTGCGCCAGCCAGTCGTCGTTGAAGACCTTCGTCAGGTAGCCCCGGCCGCCGTCCGGCAGCAGGACCACGATCACCGCGTCGGGGTCGTCGAGCTCCTGGGCCAGCCGGATCGCCGCGGCCGCTGCCATCCCGGCCGAACCGCCGACCAGCATCGCCTCCTCGCGGGCCAGCCGCCGGGTGACCGCGAACGAGTCCGCGTCCGAGACCTCGATGATCCGGTCGCAGATCGTCTTGTCGTAGGTCTCCGGCCAGAAGTCCTCACCGACGCCCTCGACCAGGTACGGCCGGCCGGAGCCGCCGGAGTAGACCGAGCCCTCCGGGTCCGCGCCGATGATCTGCACCTTGCCGCCGGAGACCTCCTTGAGGTACTTGCCGGTGCCGCTGATCGTGCCACCCGTGCCGACGCCGGCGACGAAGTGCGTGATCTTGCCCTCGGTCTGCTCCCAGATCTCGGGGCCGGTGGACTCGTAGTGCGAGATCGGGTTGTTGACGTTCGCGTACTGGTTCGGCTTCCAGGCGCCCTCGATCTCACGGACCAGCCGGTCGGAGACGTTGTAGTACGAGTCCGGGTGCTCCGGCGCGACGGCGGTCGGGCAGACCACGACCTCGGCGCCGTACGCCTTGAGCACGTTGCGCTTGTCCTCGCTGACCTTGTCCGGGCAGACGAAGACGCACTGGTAGCCCTTCTGCTGGGCCACCATCGCCAGCCCGACCCCGGTGTTGCCCGAGGTCGGCTCGACGATCGTGCCGCCGGGCTTGAGCTCGCCGGAGGCCTCCGCGGCCTCGATCATCCGGACCGCGATCCGGTCCTTCACCGAGCCGCCGGGGTTGAAGTACTCGACCTTGGCGAGCACGAGCGGCTTGGCGCCGTCGGTCGTCTTCGTCAGGCGTACCAGCGGGGTGTTGCCGACCAGGTCCAGGAGTGAGTTCGCGTAGCGCACGGATCTCACTGTATGGGACACGGTGTGTTTCGCCCTATTTCACTTGCTTCGGCATCACAGCGTGTAATCCTTGACTCATGAGTACAGCCCGGGCCGCCAAGCGACTGGCCCAGGCCGCAGCCTTCGGTGGTGGGGGACTAGGACTGATCGGGGCGACGCTGTACGGCGTGCTGACCGCGGAAGCGCGGTACGCCAAGCACGTGATCGGCCCGATGAAGGCTCACCCGGCCAAGGGCGACGGCCTGTACGGCCGCCGTGAACTATTGGCGCAGGCAGGTCGTCCGATCACGCTCGCGATGATCGGGGACTCCAGCGCGGCCGGATACGGAACGTCGTCACCCGACGAGACCCCCGGCGTCCTGCTGGCGTGCGGTCTCGCCGAGCTGGCCAAGCGTCCGGTCCGGCTCGTCGACGTGTCGAAGGTCGGGGCGAAGTCCACCGACCTCGCGCCGCAGATCGACACCGCGCTGCTGTCCGGACCGCACGTGGCCGCGATCCTGATCGGCGCCAACGACGTGAAGGCCCAGATGCCGCCGTCGGTCTCGGTCCGGCTGCTCGACCACGCCGTCCGGCGGCTGCGCGCGGCCAACTGCGAGGTGGTCGTCGGCACCTGCCCGGATCTCGGCGTGGTCCGGCCGATCATGCCGCCGCTGCGGCAGGTCGCCCGCTCCTGGAGCCACCGGCTCGCGGCCGCGCAGACGATCGCCGTCGTCGAGGCCGGCGGGCGCTCGGTGTCGATCGGGTCGCTGCTGAGCGAGGTCTTCCGGACCGACCCGCGGATGTTCGGGCCGGACCGCTTCCACCCGTCCGTCACCGGGTACGCCGCGGCCGCGGCCGCGCTGCTGCCGTCGGTCGCCGCCTCGATGGGGATCGGGACCGAGTCGTTCATCCACCCCGAGCCGTTCCGCGGCGAGGCCGTGCTGCCGATCGCGGAGGCCGCCGTACAGGCTGTGCGGCGGGCCGGTACGGAGGTCGCCGCGACCGAGGTCGCCGGACGCGAGCGGGGTCCTCGAGGTCGTTGGGCCCAGCTCCGGCACCGGCGCCGGCACCCGAAGGCCGACATCGAACGCGTCGACGAGGACGGCACCGAGGAGCTCGGCCCGGAGGCCGGCAAGTCGATGGCCGGTTCGCCTTCCTGAGCTCGGCGCCCTGGAGGCCGAAAGCCCGGATCGGACCGCCTGGAAGGGCTGTCGCGCGATCGTGTGTCCGCTGAGCGGCGACATTCATCAAGAAACTCTTGCCTGCGCAGGCTTGGTGATGCACAGTCGATAACACGCACGACCCCGACGACGGGAGGCGAAGATGGGCCTGAACCACTCCGAGGAGACCCACAAACGTCTGGTGGAGAAGGTGCCCCAGTGCACCGGACGCGAGATGACCGAGTGGTTCGGCCTGATGAACGACGGACCGTCGTTCTCACGCTTCGACGACAGGGTGAGATGGCTTTCCAGCGAGTACGCCCTCGCGCACGGGCACGCCACAGCCATCGTTCACGAGTACGACCTGGTCAAAGCGCACCGGCGGATGGGCTGACGAGCCGAACAGGAGCCGTTTTCGCCGCGGGCCTGCCCTTTCAGGTGGAGGGGCAGGCCCGTCGCGCGTCCGGGGCCGGCCCGCTCAGGCCCGGAGCCGGGCGTTGTCGGCGGTGCCCTCGACCTCGACGATGAGACCGTCGACGATCCGGTACAGGTCGAACTCGTCGGTCTCCACCCGCGAACCGTCGCCGTCGGCCCCGAGGAACTCCCAGTGCCGCGTCCCGGTGTCGTACAGGTGGACCGCCAGCCACTCCCCTTCGTGGACCGCCCGGCGCAGCTCCCACCGGAAGTCGGGAAAGATCATCGTCGTCCGCCGTACGTCGGCGACGTACTCGGCGCGCGACCGGTCGACCCCGTTGACCAGTACCTGGTCCGCCACGAACGACCCCAACTCGTTCCAGTTCCGCCGGTTGCAGGCGTCCAGGTAGGCCTCGTACCGACGAACGATCTCGTCTCGACTCGTCATACCTCGATTGTGACTGCTGGAGGCGCAGAAGTCGTTGCCCTTCAGGGTCGAGGTCGAGCGTGATCGTCCGCCTGGTCGTCCTACGGGCAGTCCGACCGCCGCACCGGCGGTCCGGGAACACCAGAAGGGCCGACCCCCACCTGAGGGTCGGCCCTTCTGTAGTCAGTCACTCAGCCCGAGCGGGCTGAGCTGGTGCTAGTCGCCACCACGCAGGATCGCGAGGATGCGCAGCAGGTTCCAGTACAGCCAGACCAGGGTGACGGTCAGGCCGAACGCGGCCCGCCAGGCCTCGTTCTGCGGGGCGCCGTGCCGCACGCCCTGCTCGATCATGTCGAAGTCCAGGATCAGGTTGAACACGGCCAGGCCGGCGCCGATCGCGGCGAACAGCAGGCCCATCGGGCCCATGCCCGAGATCCCGGTGCCGATCCCGAACAGGCTCAGCACGAGGTTGATCAGCAGCACGCCCGCGAAGCCCATGGTCGCGACCATGACCATCCGGGTGAACCGCGCGGTGACCTTGATGTTGAAGTACTTGTACGTCGCCAGCGTCAGTCCGGCGGTGACCATCGTGGCCAGGATGGCCTGGACGACGATGCCGGGGTCACCGACCCAGTTGGCGATGAACTTGCTGCCGATGCCCAGGAACACGCCCTCGGCGGCGGCGTACAGCATCACCAGCACCGGGTTGATCTTGCGCGAGAACGACAGCACCATCGCCAGCGCGAACCCGACCAGCGCACCGGCCAGGAAGGCCGGGGTGACCAGGCTCGTGGGGATCGCGGTCCACGCCACCGCGGCGGCGGCCACGACCACACCGAGCGTGATCGCGGTCTTGACGATCACGTCGTCCAGCGTCATCGGCCGGCTGCCGGCGGTCTGGTACTCCTGCTGCGGCGGCATACCCGGCCCGCCGTACCCCTGGCCAGGCTGCTGGCCGTAGGGACCCGGCTGACCGTACGGAGCGGCCCCGGGGTAGGCCTGGCCCTGGCCAGGCGCGAACGCACTCGACCGGTTCAGAACCGGGTTACTGCTCTGCATGTCATCCTCCTGATGTACCCACTGTGGGTCGTACCGGAATAGTACGGTCCCACCCTTAACAACTGCTGAGGAACAACCCAGTGTTCCCCAACCGAAACCCCAGCCCCAGATGCGGTTGCAAACCCCAACCGGTTAGGCCGTCCGCACTCCCAGCTTCCGCAACCGGTCGGCGGGCGACGGCAGCGCGCCGTACCAGAGCCAGCGAAGGTTCTTCGGCCACGCCTGACACTCCGCCAGCCAGGTCAGCGCGCTGCTCACCTCGTCGGCGCCCAGGACGTCCACCACCAGCCGATCGGTCGTCCGCAGGTACGCCCGCCGCCGGACGCTCTCGACGGCACCGATTACCGGGGTGCAGACCAGGATCACCAAGGCGAAGCCCAACCAGGCCGGCCAGTCCGTGACGGTTCCGACGGCCAGCCCGAGGCCGAGGGGGATCACGTAGGCCCCCCACCAGTGCCGCCGGAGCACTCCTTTTCGCGCCTGGACGAGGTCCTGGGTCACCAGGAAGTCGAACACCTGCCCCGGCAACTCCTCCGTGTGGCACCTCAGCACCATCGTCGGCCCAACCGCCCCTTGCTTGAGCCGGACCGCCGGAACCTTGGGATCGGTGGTCCGCTCGATCGCCGGCATCGGATACCCCACCCGGGTCGCCAGCTGCCCGACCCGCACGTACATCTCCTGCTCGTTCACCAGCGGATGATCGCGTACGAAGGCCGCCGGCGCCAGCCCGGCTCCACCCCGGCGGGACGCGGCGCGGCGTCGTACGCGTAGGGGCGAGTACGACGCCGGCTTCCGCGGCCACCCAGGAGAGACGCTTCCCGCAGGCCAGTTCGGGGGTCAGCCGCTGGGCTGCTCCAGCTCGGCCGGGGAGGCGAGCGCGGCGCCGACCTGGGCGGCCAGCGCGACCGCGACCAGGCGTTGCTCGAGGTCGGGGCGGGTGATCCGGGTCGCCGCGGTGAGCAGGAACCGTCCGCGCGTGCGCCCGGCGTACTGGACCGGTAGCTCGATCTCGGCGTTCGTCGGCAGGCCGTCGCGCTCGACCTTCAGCTCGTGCGAGCCGCGGGTGACCGTGCCGTCGTGGCTGAGCAGCGGGCCGCGCGCGGTCGTCGAGCCGGGGACGAACCGGCAGCCGTCGATCCGCAGTACGGCGATCAGCTGCGCGCGGACCTGGTCGATCAGCTCGGCCGTCGACGATCCGGCCGCGACCGCGACCGAGGTCGTCAGGACGCCGTCCAGGTAGCCCTTCTGGCGGCTCGCCCGGGCTTGTTGCCGACGGCCCCAGATCGCGAGCTGGGTGACCGCGGCACCGATCAGCACCAGCAGGACGGTCATCTCCAAGTCGTCGCGCCGGTCGATCGTCAGCCGGAAGTACGGCGGCGCCAGGAACAGGTCGAACCAGACCGCGCTCGACAGCGCGGCGACGATCCCCGCCGACCGGAGCCCGGCGGTCGCGACGGCGACGGCGACGAGAACGAGCAGCAGCGCGGCGTTCGCGTTGGCGAACCCGTCCCGGAAGGGGATCAGGGCCGCGCAGACGACCAGCGGTCCGGTGACGGCCGCGGTCGTCACCCGGGCCCGGTAGTTGCTCACGACTCCATTGATGCGCGCCGATCGCCGCCGATCAACGCTTCTCACCGGACTCTGACAAGAATTCGCCTGGCGGCCGCCTGCCCGCCGTACGGGAAACTACTCCAGCCACTCCGTCTCGAACGTCGAGTTCGCATGGATGTGAACGGCCTCGTAACCACCCGGCCCGGTCCGGAACTTGTGCGGCGTGTCCGCCGGCACCACCAGGATCTGCCCGGCCCGCCCGACCACCTCGGTGGTGCCGACGGTGAACGTCGCCGACCCGCGCCGGACGATGAAGGTCTCGGCGTACGGGTGCTTGTGCAGCCGCGGGCCGACGCCTTCCTGCGTGGTCGCCTCGAGGATGATCGAGACGCCGGCGCCGCCGGGCAGCTCCGTGTAGTTCTCGGTCCAGTCCTCGCCGTCGTCGCGCCCGTCCGCGCGGTTGACGACGAGCTCGCTCACGTCGGTCATCTGTTGACCCCCTCCTGGTGCCGTTCTGGGCACGCTACTGCGCGGCCGGACCATCCGCGGAGCTTTTCCACCAGGCCTTCACTGTTCGATCGCTGCCTTCACGAAGTCCTCCCAGGTGCGGCCGGTCCCGCGGCCCGGGGACAGGTTCGCGCCGGCCCGGTACGCCGCGGCCGCCTTGCCCGGGGTGTGCATCGGCAGCATCGGCCGCCGCTTGCCGACCGCCTGCAGGTAGACCTTCACCATCTCCTTGAACGTGTAGACCCGCGGCCCGGCGATGTCCTCGACCTGGCCCTGCGGCGCTTCGGTGGCGAGCTCTACCAGCCGCTCCGCCACTGCCTGCGCGTCGACCGGCTGGATCTTGAACCCGCTCGGCGCGGGCACGACCGGCAGTTTGGCCAGCTGCTCGGCCACGGTGAACGTCAGCTCGTGGAACTGCGTCGCGCGCAGGTTGGTCCACGGGATCCCGGACTGCTCGATGATCAGCTCCGCGCCACGCTTGCCGGCGAAGTAGCCGAACATCTTCTGGTCCAGGCCGCTGACCACCGGGAGCGTGTTCGCGCCGACGACGGAGATGTTGACGATGTGCCGCACGCCGGCCGGAACCGCCGCCGCGACCAGGTGCTTCGCCTTCTCGTCGTCACCCTTCGCCGATCCCGCGCAGTGCACGACGATCTCGACGCCGTGCACAGCCTTGTCGACGCCGTCACCGGTCTCCAGGTCACCGACCACGACCTGCACGCCGTCGTACGGCGCCTTGGCGTTGCGGCTCAGCACGCGCACGTCGCGGCCCGCGTCCAGCAGCCCGCGGACCACCTTGCGCCCCAGCGTGCCCGTCCCGCCAGTCACCAGAATCATCTCGGTCTCCATCGCCTCGCCCCCGCTTCTCGGGGTCTCACAGGTGCGACGGATCCCGCTGGGGAAATGTGACTAGCGTCCGTCGAGGAACTTCAGGACGCGCTCGATCACGAGCTGGGCGGCTTGTTCGTCGTACGAGGGGAGGGAGCTGTCGGCGAAGAGGTGCTGGTCGCCGTCGTACAGGAAGAGCTCGGCGCCCTCCGCGACCAGAGCCTTCGCCGCGTCGGCGTCCTCGAGGTAGAACTCGTCCTTGTCCATCGCGTGGATCTGGACCGGGAGTCCTTGGGGCCAGCTCCCGAACTCCTCCACGGGCAACGCCGAGTCGAAGAACAGCGCGCCCCGCGCGCCCTTCCGGGTCTGCGCGAGCTGCTGCGCCGGTACGACGCCCAGCGAGAACCCGGCGTACACGAGCTCGTTCGGCAGCGTCTCGGCGGTTTTCACCCCCCGCGCGGCGATCTCCCCGAACCCGACACTCTTGACGTACGCCATCCCCTCCGGAACCGACCCGAACGTCCGCCCCTCGAACAGATCCGGCGTGTGCACCACGTGCCCCGCCGCGCTCAAGTGATTGGCGAACGCCTTCACGCCGTCCGTCAGCCCCTGCGAGTGATGAAACAACAGCACCTCAGCCATGACCGTCCTCTCGTCGCGCTCCGATAATCCGCAATACTAGAACGATCCACATATCTGGATCAATAGCCGGCCAGCATCCGGAGCCGATCCACGACTCCTTCGAGCGGCCCCGACGTGTCGATCTCCACATCCGCCGACGCCCGCAGCAGCGGCTCCACGACCTCGAGATGCATCAGCACCAGCGCCCGCTCCTCAGCGGACTTCCCGTACGGGTTGTCCTTACGCTGATCGATCCGCTGCAGCATCACCTCAACCGGCGCACTCAACAGCACGACCTTGTCGAACCTCGGGTAGAACTCGCCCTGATTGCTCTCGCACCCAGCAACAAACAGGTCCTCGTGCTGGTCAAGCAACTGGTTGATCGCCTCAGCCCGCCAACCCCACTCCCTGTTCCCCTGCTCGTCGGTCGTCCACTCGCACCACTCGCCGGCATCGGTGTCCACGACCTTGTGCCCCCGCCCCGCCAACACCCGCAGCACCGTCGACTTCCCGGTCCCCGACATCCCCGTCACCAAGATCCGCGCCACTCAACTGTCCAGCAGCCGGTTCAGCACGTCGCCCGCCTCGTCGTATCCGGCGTCGGCAATCCGCTGCAGCTCGACCAGGTCCTTCCGCTCAGCCGCCCGCCGAGTCAGCAACTCCCCCGCCCGCTCAGACCCCTCGTCGAGCAGCTCACTCAGCTCGACCAGATCCCCACCCTGGTCAGCCAACTCCGCCAGCCGATCCAGCGCCTTCTCGTTCCCCTCATCAGCCAACGCCCGCAGCGTCTCCCGGTCAGCATCAGTCATGCCGCCGATTCAACACCCGAACAGCCCCGAACCGCCGTACCAGCTTGTATCGTCAGTCCCTGCGCACCCCGGCCCGGGTGGCGGAACGGCAGACGCAGCGAGCTTAAACCTCGCAAACCGAAAGGTTGTACGGGTTCGAATCCCGTCCCGGGCACCCGATCCAGCCCACGCGTGCTCCGCACGCGGTTCCGCGCTACCGCGGGGGCTACCACCCGGCCTGACCGGCTCCGAACACCTCCCCAATCGAGTCCACACCCCACCTCCGCGAGGCCTAGGGGTTCGAGTCCCACCCGGCACCGGCCAAACCCACGCGCGCTCCCTGCGCGCTTCCTTCGTCGCTACGGTCGTCAGCGCGCTACTACGCCCGCTCCATCCACCCCGGCTTAGCGCCGCACCTTCCTCGGCCCAGCTACCGCCGGCAGCCGTGGGAGACGATCGAGGTCCCGGCAGACACGTCGACCGCGCGTATCCCCCGCAGGAGGACGAAAGGCCCTTCTTCCGGCGACTCGTCGGCGATCGGATAGTCCACATGCGCATCCTCGACGAGGAAGCTTGTGCCGTCCTGCCTCGTCAACTCGGCTGAGAATTCCACCACCAACGAGCCGGAGGGGGAGCCGACGGCCCGCTGACCAAGGTGCCGAACACAACGACGAACTCATCGGAGCGCCGTCCGGTCGGCTCGTAGGTCCGACCGTCGGTCAGAAACTCAATCGGTGGTGTTGCGCCATCCATGGCTCCCTTCTCCACGGGATGCACCGTTCCAGCACTGTGGTGCGCCTGACCAGCACTTGATCGGCCAGGTATCCGGCTGAGGCAACGCGGTTGCAGTTCTGGTTGCAGTTCGCTCGCGTTCGGTCGGGGCGCGTTGGCAGACGCCAGGGCGTCGAGCTCCGGATCCGCGAAGGGTACCGACCAACAGGACGTGTCCGGCCGAGGCGTCCTGGGTGCAGGGGATTCAGGCGTCATCGCCGGGTTGGCGGAGCACCCTGGAAGGAGACCTCCTGTCGCTAGGTACCGTCGTTGGCGCCCACAACCATCAGGTGGCGAGGGCATCAAGGTCGCGAACGGCGTACCGGTGGTGTTCCCACTCCTCCTCCAAGATCACCTGCAGGCAAGAGAGTGTGGTCTCCGGATACTGCGGCGCATGCGGGTTCTTGCGGGCGACCTGCAGGGACTCGGACGTCGCCGTGGCGATGTAGTCGCGGACCATCGCGACGTGGTCGGCGCGGGCCTTCAGGACTTCCTCGTACGCCGGAGTGCCTGCGACGAACAGGCTGAGGTCGAGCCCCTCCTCGGCGGCGCCGGTGTCTGCGAGGCCGAGGGGGTGGAACGGCTGCTCGACCCCGAGGATGCCTCGGCCGAGCCAGGTGTTGGTGGCGAGGATCAGGTGACGGAGGGTTTGAGCGAAGGACCACTCGCCGTCGATGGAGATGTCGACCGAGCCGGCGGGAAGGGCGGCGGCGCGGGTGAGGGTTGCTGACCAGGTGCGTTCGAGTGCGGTCCAGGCTTCGCGGAGGTCTTCGGGGGTTGAGGCTCGGCGGAGTTCGCGGCCGGGGAAGCGTTTGTCGAGTTCGGCTTCGACGTACGGTGCGACGTCGATGCCGTTGACGCGGAGTGTGCTCAGCCAGGGGGCGTCGATGTCGCCGTCGCGGATTTCCACGCCGCGCATCACCACCTCGGACAGGTCCGTTTCGACGAAACGCGCGCCCTGCAGGTCGGCGCCGGCGAAGCGCGCGCCCCGAAGATCGTCCGACCGGTTGAAAGTCGCCATGGCGAATCCTTACCCGGCGAGCAGGCTCAGCGGTAGACCTTTCGCGGATACACCGCATGCGCCCCGGCCACCCGATCGAGGAACAGCAGCCCGTTGCAGTGGTCCATCTCGTGCTGGATAGCCCGCGCCTCGAAAGCGTCGGTCGACAGAGTCACGACATCAGAGGTCCCCGGCAGCACCCCGGAAACCGTCAGCCGCGTAGCGCGTTTGACGTCGCCCGTGAGATCCGGCACCGACATGCAGCCCTCCCGTGCCTTCTCCCGGCGGCTCGACTCGACGACGACCGCGTTGCAGAGGACGAAAACCCCGTGGCACGTCCGCGTCTTCGCATGCCCGGTGACGTCCAGCGCGAACATCTGCGCCGCGACGCCGACCTGCGGCGCCGCAAGCCCCACACACCCAGGCGAAACCCGCATCGTCGCCACGAGGTCGGCGGCGAGGGCAACCATCACGGGATCGAGCGGATCGACGGGAGCCCCCTCCAGCGCCAGCACCGGGTGCGGCGCCCGGACGACCTCCAGAACGTCGCCCGCCAGGCCGAGCTGCGCCGGGGACCACGCCGCGAGGGTCTGGTTCAGGTGACCGATCACAGATCGTCGCTCTCGGCAGGGTGCAGCGTGACGCCGACGCCCAGCTCCTCGGCGGTGATCTCGAGCGCGCGCAGCAGCATCGGCAGCTCCGCGGTCGGCGGAATCTCGACCTCCGCCGTGAGCACGTACAGCTCCCCACTCAGCCGCGTCGTCAGATCCGTCACCGTTCCACCGACCGACGCGATCATCCGCGTCACCGCCGACACGATCCCCGGCCGGTCGGCGCCGTGCACACTCAGCAGGTACGGCGCGCCCAGCGGCGCGTGCGCCGTCTCCGGCCCCATCTCCCGCACCGTGATCACCAGCTCGCCCCGCAGCGGCTCGAGCGCCTCCTTGACCGGCGCGAACGGCCCAGTACAGACGATCATCATCGCGAAATGCCCGCGCAGCAGCGTCATCGTGGAGTCCTCGAGGTTGACCCCGACCTGCGCGAGCGCCTCGGTGACGTCGGCGATGATCCCGGGCCGGTCCGGACCGATGACGGTGACTGCGAGCTGGGTCATGGGGCCTCCCGGCCTGGACTGAGGAGCGGAGGGAGCGAAGCGACTGGAGCGACGAGGGAAGGCCGGGAGTTGAGCCCCATGGCCCCCGCGCCGGAGGCGCGGCATTGGTAGAGCATGCCGGAACCGTACCCAACCGAAAGTCTCGACCTTCCCCGACTTCGGTATCCGGACCGCCGATTCACCCCGTACGGCGGCGCGCCGCTCGCTATCGTCAGGACATGGACCGGTCGCTCACCCGCAAGCGCAGTGCCCGCGACTGGGTCGTGGACTCGGTCGCGTTCCTGATCGCCCTGCTGGTCGGCGCGATCTTCTACGACCAGAACTCCGCCGACCAGATCCCGGAGTGGATGTTCTTCGCGGACTTCGTGAGCGGGATCGTGCTCTGCCTGCTGCTGTGGTTCCGCCGGCGCTGGCCGATCCAGCTGGCGGTGCTGGCCGCCGCGGTGACGGTCTACTCCGAGACGGGCGGCGTCGCGGCACTGATCTTCGCCATGACCGTGGCCGTCTACTTCCAGCTCCGGGTGACGCTCCTGGTCGGCGCGGTGAGCGTCGTCAGCGTGATCCTCTACTCGATCGTCCGCGAGACCACGGATCCGCCCGTCCTGGTGTACGCCACGGCTGTCCCCCTCTACATCGCCGCCGTGGGCTGGGGCTCCTACATCCGCTCGCGCCGCCAGCTGCTGCAGACGCTCCGGGAGCGCGCCGAGCGAGCCGAGAGCGTTGCCCGCCTCGAAGCCGAGCAGGGGCAGCTGCGGGCCCGCGAGGAGATCGCGCGCGAGATGCACGACGTACTCGGGCATCGTCTGTCGCTGCTCAGCGTGCACGCCGGCGCGCTCGCGTACCGGCCGGACGCGTCGACCGAGGAAATCGCCGGCGCCGCGGAGATCATCCGGTCGAGCGCGCACCAGGCGTTGCAGGACTTGCGCGAGGTGATCGGCGTACTGCGGGCGCCCGTCGGCGAGCTTCCGCAGCCGACGTTCGGCGACCTCCCGGTCCTGGTCGAGGGCGCCCAGCGGGCCGGCGTACCGGTGGAACTGGAGCTGGACGCGCCGGGCTCGCTGCCCGAGCACGTCGGGCGTACGGCGTACCGGATCGTGCAGGAAGGGCTGACCAACGCGATGAAGCACGCCCCGGATCAAGCGGTCCGGATCCGGGTGACCGGGGCTCCAGGCAACGGTCTGACCGTTGACGTGAGCAACCCTGCACCGAAGGTCAGGCCCGGAGACCAGGGCCAAGGACTCAAGGGTCTGCGCGAACGAGCGGCCCTGGTCGAGGGCCGACTCGAGCACGGACACACGCCAGAGGGAGACTTCCGACTCTCTGCCTGGTTACCGTGGCCCTCATGACTGTGCTTTTGGCGTCGCCTCCGGCGCCGCGGGTCATGGGGCTTTAACTCCCGCCCTTCCCTCGTCGCTTCAGTCGCTTCGCTCCTCAGTCCAGGCCGGGAGGCCCCATGACCATCCGTGTGGTGATCGTCGACGACGATCCGTTGCTGCGTGCCGGGCTCAAGATGATGCTGGGCGGCGCGCCGGACATCCGGGTGGTCGCCGAGGCCGACGACGGCGCCGGCGTGCAGGCGCTGATCGACCGCGAGCACCCGGACGTCGTCCTGATGGACATCCGGATGCCCGGGATCGACGGCCTGACCGCGACCGAGTCGGTGCGGTCCCGGCCGGGGGCGCCGGAGATCGTCATCCTGACCACGTTCGACGCCGACGAGCACGTACTGCGCGCGCTCCGCGCGGGCGCGGCCGGGTTCATCCTCAAGGACACTCCCCCGGGCGAGATCGTCGAGTCCGTACGCCGGGTCGCGAACGGCCAGCCGGTGCTGTCGCCGGCGGTGACCAAACGGCTGATCAGCCGGGTCGCGGCGTCCGGCCAGGACCAGCGCAAGAACCGCGCGGCCACCCGGCTGGAAGGGCTGAATGACCGCGAGCGGGAGATCGCCGTCGCGGTCGGCGAGGGCAAGTCGAACGCCGAGATCAGCGCGACGCTCTACCTGAGCATCCCGACGGTCAAGACGCACGTGTCCCGGATCCTGACCAAGCTCGACCTGAACAACCGGGTGCAGATCGCGCTGCTCGTGCACGACGCCGGTTTCCTGGACGACAGCCGCTGATCACCCGTACGTCACTGTTCCGGTTTAGCCTGAGGAGGTCCGTCCGCCCCACGGAAGGTTCCCCATGCGCCGCGTCGTTGCCGCCGTCACCGGTCTGGCTCTGCTCCTGCCCGCACTCCCGGCCCAGGCCCGGCCGCCGATCGAGGCTCAGCCGTCCGCGGCGATCCCGCAGCCTGCCGTCGCGACCGGCCGCTTCGATCCCGCCGCGTCCGTCGACCCGCTGATCGGTTCGGCCCGCGACGGCAACACCTGGCCCGGCGCGGTCCGCCCGTTCGGCATGATCTCGTGGAGCCCGACCAGCACCCGCGGCGACCAGACCAGCACCGGCGCGGCGAACGGCTACCAGTACGACACGACGCGCGTTCGCGGCTTCAGCCTGACCCACGTCAACGGCGCCGGCTGCAACCCGGGCGCGGCCGGCGACGTACCGATCCTCCCGTACGCCGGTGCCGTCGACTCCTCGCCGACCGCGGACACGAAGGACGCCAAGTACGCGAGCAACTTCAGTCACGCCGACGAGGTCGCGAAGCCCGGCCGCTACTCGGTGAAGCTCGACAGCGGCGTACAGACCGATCTCGCAGTCACCACGCGCACCGGCCTCGGCGACTTCACCTTCCCGGCGGACCACCCCGCGAACCTGCTCTTCCGTACGTCGAACTCGCTCAACGGCAGCGAGGACGCCGAGATCACCATCGACGCCAAGCACCGCAAGGTCACCGGCTCGGTGCTCACCGGCGCGTTCTGCGGCCGCCGCGCGAACGGCGGGACCAACAACCGCAAGACCTACTACCGCCTGTACTTCACCGCGTCCTTCGACCAGCCGATCGTTGCCAATGGCACCTGGAAGGACGCGACCCTGACGCCGGGCAGCACCCACACCACCGGCGGCGAGGGCTACGCGACCGGCGCGGACCGGGCCGGCAAGGGCTCGGGCGGCTACGTCACCTTCCAGCCCGGCGCCAAGGTCCGGACGCGGATCGGCATCTCGTACGTGAGCCTGGCCGGTGCCGAGCGCAACCTTGCCACCGAGCTCCAGCCGCGAGCGACCGTCGACAAGGTCGCCGCCGACGGCTACCGGGCGTGGAACACGCAGCTCGAGGACGTCAAGATCACCGGCGGCACCGACGCCCAGCGGACCACCTTCTACACCGCGCTCTACCACGCGTACCTGCAGCCGAACATCTTCAACGATGTCGACGGCCGCTACCTCGGCACCGACCTGAAGATCCACCGGCTCGCCCGCGGCCAGAAGGCGCAGTACGGAACGTTCTCCGGCTGGGACCAGTACCGCGCGCACATCCAGCTCCTCGCGCTGCTGAAGCCGGACGTCGCGGGCGACTTCGCCCAGTCGATGTACCAGTTCGCCCAGCAGAACAACGGGATCTGGGACCGCTGGCTGCACAACAACGGCGCCACCCACGTGATGACCGGCGACCCGGCCGCGCCGACCCTGGCGACCTTCGCGGCGATGGGTGTTCGCAACTTCGATGCCCGCGGCGCCTACGACTCACTGTTGCACCAGGCAACCGTGCAGAACGCCGAGGCCGAGAACGACGGTGGTTGCCCCGGGCAATGCACCGGGCAACGACCAGCGCTGAACACGTATCTGGCCAAGCACTACGCGCCGCAGGACGCCTGCCACTGCTGGGGCGGCGCGGCCGAGACGCTGGAGAACTCGCTCGCGGACTTCTCGCTCGGCCAGTGGGCGCAGCGGCTCGGCAAGCCCGCCGCCGCGCTGAACGACCGTGGTACCTGGTGGAAGAACACCTTCGACCCGGCCGTCGGCTACCAGCGCGCCCGGCTGAGCGACGGCACTTGGCAGCCCGGCTTCACCCCGTCGACCGATGTCGGCTTCGCGCAGGGCTCCAGTGCGACGTACACGTGGATGGTCCCGCAGGGCGTCGCCGGCCTCGCCACCGCGATGAACGGGCAGGCGATCCCCAGGTTGGACGCCTTCTTCCACGACGAGGCCGGCAACTGGGCGGTCAAGGGCGGCAGCCCGCTGCGCTACGACCCGACGAACGAGCCCGGCCTGCACACGCCGTGGCTCTACAACGGACTCGGCGAGGCCTGGAAGACGCAGGCGACCACCCGCGAGATCGTCGACACCGTGTACGGCGTGGGCCCGTCGGGCCTACCCGGCAACGACGACCTGGGCACGCTCTCGGCCTGGTACGTGTTCACCGCGATCGGTCTCTTCCCGCAGACGCCCGGGCGCGCCGAGTTGCTGGTCGGCAGCCCGCTGTTCCCGAAGGTGGAGATCAAGCGCAGCAACGGCGTACGGCTGACTGTGAACGCGCCGCGGACCTCAGACACCAACCAGTACGTCGATTCGCTGTCCCTCAACGGGCGTCAGCGGGCCGAGTCCTGGCTGCCGGAGTCGTTCATCACGAAGGGCGGGCGGATCGACGTACGGATGGGAGCGGCTCCCACTTCCTGGGGAACCGCTCCCGTCGACCACTAGGAGTTCGTCGCCCGGCGGAACTCCTCGTTCGGCATCTGCAGGCTGCCGAGGCTGGTCACCTCGCGGCGGAAGAACAGCGCGAGGGTCCAGTCGAGGATGACGCGGGCCTTGCGGTTGAAGGTGGGGACGCGGGACACGTGGTAGGTCCGGTGCAGGAACCAGGCCGGCCAGCCCTTCACCTTCACGCCGTACAGCTGGGCGACGCCCTTGTGCAGGCCGAGGCTCGCGACCGATCCGACGTACTTGTGCTTGTAGTCCTGCGGCTCCTGCCCGTCGACGACGCGCAGGATGTTCGCCGCGAGGCGGTTCGCCTGCCGTACGGCGTGCTGCGCGTTCGGCGCGCAGTACGCACCGGTCTCCGACGTCAGGTCCGGTACGGCGGCGTTGTCGCCGGCCGACCAGGCGTCGTCCAGGCCCTCGATCCGCAGATCGGCCCGGCACTTGACCCGGCCCTTCTCGTCCAGCGGGAAGTCGGTCTTCGCGAGCTGCGGGTTGGCCTTCACGCCGGCGGTCCACACGATCGTGTCGGCGTCGAACTCCTCGCCGTCGCTCAGGATCACGCGGCCCTTCTCGCAGGACTCCAGCCGCGTCTCGAGCTTGATGTCCATGTTGCGCTTGCGCAGTACATCGACCGTGTACTGGCCGAGCTCCGGGCCGACCTCGGGCAGGATCCGGTTGGTCGCCTCGACCAGGACCCAGCGCATGTCCTCGGGCTCGATGTTGTCGTAGTACCGGGTGGCGTAGCGGGCCATGTCCTCCAGCTCCGCGAACGCCTCGACCCCGGCGTACCCGCCGCCGACGAACACGAAGGTCAGCGCGGCCTTGCGCAGCGCCGGGTCGGGCTGGGACGCGGCGACGTCGAGCCGGTCCAGCACCTTGTTGCGCAGCGCGATCGCCTCTTCGACGTTCTTGAACCCGGTCGCCTCCTCGGCCAGCCCCGGGATCGGCAGCGTGCGCGCGATCGAACCGAGCGCGACCACGATCTGGTCGTAGGCCAGCTCGTAGTCCGGGCCCTCCTCGGGCATCACCTTGGCGACCTTGTGCGCGTGGTCGATGGAGGTCACGCGGCCGGTGACGACCCGGCAGCCCTTGAGCGTCTTGCGCAGCGGCACGACGACGTGCCGCGGCTCCACCGAGCCGGCCGCCGCCTCGGGCAGGAACGGCTGGTAGGTCATCACCGACCGGGGGTCGACCACGGTGACCCGGATCTTGCCCCGCCGGGCGGCCTTGCGCAGGCCGTACGCGGTGTACATCCCGACGTAACCGCCTCCGACGACAAGGATGTGCGGTACCTGGGCTGTCATGTCGCTCACTCTCCCTGAGTGCGAACTCGACTTCATGTCCCCTTCAGGTTACGCGCTCGTGAAAACTTTCACAAACCCCCGAACGGGTGATCTCACCCACCGGAACTTCACTCCTGAGAGGGACCCATGAGCCTTATTGTGCGGCCTGCACACCCGACAGAGTCATCGCCCGCGCCAGGATCTCGTCCTGCATCTGTTCGGTCAGCCGCCCGGTGAAGGTGTTCTGCTGACTCGGATGAAAACTCCCCATCACCGTCACCTCGCGCCCTTGGACCGGTACGACGTACTCAACCCCGTGCCCGAACTTCGCTTTCGGCTTCGTGGCCCCCAGGCCCTGGAGCGCGTTGAGCAGCACGTCGAACCCGAACTTCCCCAAGCAAACGATCACCTTCGTCGTCGGCAGCACCAACTCCAGCTCCCGCCGGAACCAGGGGTTGCAGGTATCCCGCTCCTCCGGCGTCGGCTTGTTGGCCGGCGGCGCACACCGCACAGCCGCGATCATCCGCGCGTGCCTCAACTCCAGCCCGTCCCCAGCGTGCTCACTGGTCGGCTGATTCGCCAGCCCCACCCGGTAAAGCGAAGCAAACAACCAGTCCCCCGACCGATCCCCCGTGAACACCCGCCCCGTCCTGTTCCCTCCATTGGCCGCAGGCGCCAACCCAGCAATCACAATCTTCGGCTCAGTCGCTCCCCACCCAGCAATCGGCCGCCCCCAGTACGGCTGATCAGCAAACGACTTCCGCTTGACCCGAGCCACGTCCTCCCGCCACTCCACCAACCGAGGACAGGCCCCACACACCGAGACCCGAGCCTCCAGCTCCCCCAAGCTGTCCGTCCGAGCCAGCTCCACAACCTCACCCGGCCCGTGCGCCACCGGCGTCCGCCGTACAGCCGGATCCTCAGGCCACCCAGTCCCCGGCGGCACCGGACTCTCGAAGAGCTCACCGGTCAACGGATGCGGAAGCTTCATCCCCTCAGCCTAGATGCCCAGGGACAGGACTCCCGGACAGCTGCCCAATCAGCCCGGGCCGCCGGCGACTAACGCCTTGTTTCACCACTGGTGCCGTACATCGCGTCAGTGGTGAAACAAGGGACCGGTCAAGCACTGGGAGCTAGCGGACCAGCTCCTCCAGCAGCGGGTCTGGGGCCGCGGGCTGGGAGCGGTGGGCGGCGGGGATGGCGAGGGCCAGTAGGACAGCCACCGCGGAGAAGGCGGACAGGAGGATGAACGTGTCGGTGAAGCCTGCTTCGGCGGGGAGGCCTGAGGGTTGGACGTGGGCGGTGATGATGGAGCTCGCGACCGCCGTACCGATGCCGCCGCCGATGGTGCGGATGTTGGCGTTCATGCCGGTGGCCGCGCCGGTTTGTTCTCGGGGGACGTTTTGCACGATGAGGCTGGTCATCGACGCGTAGGCCAGGCCCAGCCCTAGGCCGAAGATGGCGGTGGAGAGGGCGATCTGCCAGGTCGCGTCGTGGAAGCTCGCGAAGAGGACCGAGGCGATCAGGCTGAGGAAGGAGCCCCAGATGACCTGGGCCTTGACGCTGAAGCGGGGAGCCATCGGGCCACTGAGGAAGCCGGCTACAGCCATCGTGACGAGCATCGGGAGCATCAGCAGGCCCGCCTGGGTGACCGTCGAGCCGAAGCCGAAGCCCGCCTCCTTGGGGATCTGCAGGAACTGCGGGACGAAGGCGTAGACCGCGAACATCGCGGCGCCGAAGAGCAGCGCGACCATGTTCGTCGTCCACACGGCGGGGATGCGCATCATGCGCATGTCGATCAGCGGGTTCTTCGAGCGCAGCTCGACGGCGATCCACGCACCAGCCAGTACGACGGCCGCAAGGAACAGCCCGATCGTCCGTACAGAGGCCCAGCCCCACGAGCGGCCCATGCTCAGCGGCAGCAGGAGCGCGATCAGCCAGGTCGACAGCAGCGCGGCGGCCAGCCAGTCGATCCGGCCGGGGACGCGATGGGGCGACTCCGGCACGAACCGGCGTACGAGAACCGCCGCGATCGAGACGACGATCAGCGGGATCCAGAACAGCCAGCGCCAGCCGAGCGCCTCGACGATCGGGCCGGCCAGGACGATGCCGAGCCCACCGCCGGCGGCGATGACGGCCGACACGATGCCGACCACGGACGGGACGCGCTCGGCGGGGAACTCGTCGCGGATGATGCCGAACGACAGCGGGAACACCGCGCCGCCGAGGCCCTGGATCACCCGGGCGGCGATCAGTACGCCGATGTTGGGCGCGAGCGCGGCGAGCAGACAACCGACCGCGAGGGCGACCAGGCCGATCAGCAGGGTGCGTTCCTTGCCGACCATGTCGCCGATCCGGCCGAGCAGCGGGGTCGCCACCGAGACCGAGAGGAGGAGGGCCGTGAACACCCAGGTGACCGTGCTCGCCGAGGTGTGCAGGTCGTGTTGCATCACAGGCAGCGCCGGGGTCACCAGCGACTGCAACATGGAGAACGCGGCCACGACGGTCGCCAGCACGGCCAGCGTCAGCCGTGGGGACGTCGTTTTCCGGTGGTAAAGTTGAGGCATGCCTCCACTATACCGGAGGCCTCCCTCCGGTTCTAGTCAATTAAGGTGATCGAGGTGACCCAGACTCCACGCAGCGGGCTGGCCGCCGCGGTGAAGCGCCCGCAGCGGGCCGACGCGCGCCGCAACTTCGACGCCCTGCTGACCGCCGCCCGCGACACCTTCGCCGAGCAGGGCACCGGCGCCTCCCTGGAGGAGATCGCCCGCCGCGCCGGCGTCGGCATCGGCACGCTCTACCGCAACTTCCCGACCCGCCAGGACCTCTTCGAGGCGGTCTACTTCGGCGAGGTCGAGGAGCTCTGCGCGGCCGCCGACGACGTCGCCGACCTGCCGCCGTGGGAGGCGCTGACCAGCTGGCTCGAACGCTTCGTCCAGTACGCCGCGACGAAGCGCGCGGTCATCGAGGCGCTCAACCGCGACTCCGCGATGTTCACGACGGCGCGCGAGGCGATGTACGCCGCCGGTACGCCGCTGTTCGAGCGCGCCCAGGCCGCGGGCGAGGCCCGGACCGACATCGCCTTCGACGACCTGCTCCGCATGGTCAGCGGCCTGACCGCGGCCGGTTTCGTCGACGACGCCCAACGCGAGCGGGTCCTGAAGATCGCCCTGGACGGCGTCCACACCTAAAAGGTGTATCCATCCACGAGGCCCCAGGGAATGATCGGGCGGGTGGACATCGACGTTGCGCGGAACAGGGCTGTTTGGGAGCAGGCGTCTCAGAAGCATGTGCGGGAGTACGACGAACTGCTGGCGCGGGCCTCGCGCCACGAGTCGCTGAACGCTGACGAGCTGAGGCTGCTCGAGCCGGTACTGCGGGAGCGGCCGGTCGTCGTGCACCTGCAGAGTGGACACGGGCTGGACGACATCGACCTGGTTGCTGCAGGAGCGAGCCGAGTGGTGGCGGTGGACTACAGCGTCACCGCGGCGTCGGCGGCTCAGCGGCGGGCGCGGGAGCTCGGCGTACCGGCGTACTACGTGGTGGCTGAAGTGCCTGGGGCGCCGTTGAAGCCGGGGGTGGCTGATCTCGTCTATACGGGCAAGGGGGCGCTGATCTGGATGCGGGACCTCGATGCCTGGGCGCGGGGTGTGGTCGAGCTGCTGAAGCCCGGCGGGCAGCTGTTCGTGTACGAGGCGCATCCGGCGGTCCCGCTCTGGGGGTGGGACGAGAACGAAATCAGCATTCGGCCGGATCGCAGCTACTTCGCCGATTCGCACATCAACGACACCTATCCCGCGAACGGCGCGCAGGAATGGCAGTGGACGCTCGGGCAGATCGTCACGGCGGTCGTCGCCGCCGGGCTGGAGCTCAGCGTGCTCGAGGAGTACCCGCAGCCGTTCTGGAAGCCGGTCGGCCAGGAAGCGGCTGCGTGGGAAGGGCGTCTGCCGAACTCGTTCGCGCTGCTTGCCCGCAAGCCCTAGCTGCGCTCGGCCCCAAGTTGGCGACATCGGGCGACAGCTCGCCCAAGAGGCGTCGCCGGCGCGTTGTGTCAGGCCGAAGAGGTACCGACCGACAGGATGTCTCACGCTCGCCGGATCACCATGCCCGCGGCCTGCGCCTGGATTTTGCCCGCCCGAGCGGCCCGAGCGGGAGACATCCTGTCGATCGGTCCCGCCCGATACGCCGCCGATCCGCCCAGACACGGGCGAAGCTCGGCATCAAGCCCGGGTACGTCGTCGTGCCGGACTGTGCCGCGCTTTCGGGTTCCTCAAAGTCCCACCTTGAGCACGGTTCAGCCATCGCGAAGCCCTCCGAGCGACTGAGCCGTGCTCAAGGTCGGGCGTTGAACACCGGGGGCTCGCGAGAGGCCGCGAGCCGAGGTCACCAAGGTCTTGGCCGAGCAGGCCTAGCGCGGGTCGTGGAGGCGGGTGCCGGCTTGTACTTCCAGCCAGGCGGGGCCTAGTAGTTCGCCGTCGATCGGGCCGTAGTGCTGGAGGGCGGCTCGGTGGAGGTCCGCGACCGCGGTGGTGATGGGGTGCGGGAGGTCGGCGAAGGCTGCGCTGTGTTCGACCGAGTCGAGCTCCTCGACGCAACGGTCGAGGCCGAAGTCGGGCAGGTAGTTGCCGGCCAGGAGGGCAGGAAGGTGGCGCTCGGCGAAGGCGCTGTCGCCTGCGCTGCCTTTGAGGAGTTCGGCGAAAACGGCCGGCGACTGGCCGTGGTGCTGGGCCAAGAGGAGCGCCTCGGTGGTGAGAGCGGCTTGGCCGAACCACAGGAGGTTGATGAGGAGTTTCGTGAGGTACCCGGTGCCGTGCGGGCCGGTGTGGTGGATCGTGATGGCGAAGGTTCGCAGGATCGGGGTGGCGGCCGCGAGGACCTCGGGGGCGCCGCCGGCGTACAGGGTGAGGGTGCCTGAGCGCATGCCCTCGACACCGCCGCCCAGCGGGGATTCCAGGTAGCGGATCCCTGCGGCTGCAGCGGTTTGAGCTGCGGCTTTGCCCAGCTCAGGGGATGCACTTGTGAGGTCGATCCAGAGCGTGCCGGGGTGCAGCTGGGTGAGAAACGGGCCGTGGACAAGGGCTTCCAGCTCAGGAGTTCCCGGCAGGACGGTCAGGACGACCTCGGCCGCGGAGAGGTCCGACGACCAGCGAGCACCGGCTTCCTCAACCGCAGTACGTCGTTCGGCCCGTACGTCGTACGCCGTCACCTCGTGGCCTGCGGCAACCAATCGCTCGATCAGCGGGGTGCCGATCCGGCCGGCACCGACGACGGCGACCAGCATCAGCGGCCGAGGGCCAGCGCGACGCCGTCGAGGATGTCGTGCTCGGAGACGACGACCTCGTCACGGGTCAGCGTAAGGCGGTCGTACAGGCGTTGCAGGATCAGCGCGCCGGCGCCGATGACGTCCACCCGGCCGGGGTGGATGGCCGGCTCGACCGTGCGCTGGACGCGCGTCGAGCCCATCAGCCACGACGTCGTGTCGAGCAGCAGCGGGCCTTCGATCCGGGCGTGGTGGATGACCGCCGGGTCGTACTCGGTGAGCTTCAGCGCAACGGCCGCGACCGTGGTGACGGTCCCGGCGACGCCGATCAGAGTGCGGGCCTGGTGCAACGGAACCGTGGTCGTGTCGAGCAGGTCGTCGACGTCCTTGGTCGCGGCGGCCATCTCGGGGATCGACGACGGGTCGGACGGGAGGTGGCGCTCGGTCATCCGGACCGAGCCCATGTCGAGGGACTGCGCGGCGATCACGCCGGTCTCGTCACCGAGGACCAGCTCGGTCGAGCCGCCGCCGATGTCCGCGACCAGGTACGGGCCCGGTACGTCGAGGTCGGCGAGCCCGGCGGTCGCGCCCTGGAAGCTGAGCGCCGCCTCCTCGTCGCCGGAGATGATGTCGGGGTCGACGCCGAAGCGCTCCCGGATCCCGGCGAAGAACTCGTCGCGGTTGCTCACGTCGCGCGCCGCCGAGGTCGCGACGAAACGGATCCGCTCGGCGCCGGCTCGTCGTACCAGTGCCGCGTACTCGTCGGAGGCCACGAAGGCCCGTTCGAGCGCCTCGGGCGCGAAGGCGCCGGTGGAGTCGACGCCCTGGCCGAGCCGGACGACGGTCATCCGCCGGTCGAGCTCGGTCAACTTGCCGTCGGCAACATCCGCGATCAGCAGGCGGATCGAGTTGGTGCCGCAGTCGATCGCGGCAACCCGTACGGCGCCAGCGGTCGGAGCCGGGAAGTCCACCTCCGACGACCGGCCCATGCTCTCGGCCGAGCCGATCACGTCAGGGTGGCCGGACAGGTCCTCCGGGCGGACCGGCGAGGTCGGAGCGCCGGACGCACTCGGCGGGGCAGCCGACGACGTGACGGCCGCTCCCCCGGCGAGCTCCGGGCCGTCGTCCGGGGTCTCGGTCGGCTCGGGGGTCTCGATCGACTCCCTGGCCTCTGGAACCTCAGCCGACCCAGCCGACTCCGGCCAGTCAGACACAGGGACCCCGACGGCCCCAGTCCTCCAGGGCCTTCAGCGCCTCGTCGCCCAGCGGGTTCACGCCCGGCCCCGCGGCCAGCGAGTGGCCGATCAGTACGTGCAGGCACTTGACCCGCGTCGGCATGCCGCCCGCGCTGATGCCGGCGATCTCTTCGACGTGCTCGATCGACTCGCGGTGGGCCAGGTACGACTCGTGAGCCGACCGGTACGACGCCGCCAGCTCCTCGTCCGTGCCCAGGCGCTCGGTCATCTCCTTCATCATGCCGCCGGCCTCGAGCGTGCCGATGGCCGAGGCGAGCCGCGGGCACGTCACGTAGTACGTCGTCGGGAACGGCGTACCGTCCGGCAGTCGCGGCTCGGTCTCGACCACGTCAGGGAGACCGCACGAGCAGCGGTGCGCGATGGAACGGATGCCACGCGCCTGACGCCCCAGCTGGGCGCTGACGGCGGCGGTGTCTTCGGGGGTGACGCTCAACGATTGGCCTTCGGGGTGAGGACGGGCTTCGGGGTCGGCTTCGCAGCCGGCGGTTTGGGCGGTACGGCGGGTTTGCCGGCGCCTTCGACGCTCCCCCAGAGCTTGGTGTACCAGGTCGGCTTCTGCTCGTCGGCCTCCGCGTCGGCCGGACCGGCCGGCTCCGGCGGAGCGCCGATCGGCTTGCCGTCCGCGCCGATCACCCTGTACCCCACCTCACCCGGCATGACCCAGCCGAGCCGCTGCCGGGCCTGCGCCCGGACGTACGCGTCGTCGTCCCACCGGGCGATCTCGTCGTTCAGCTGGTCGACGCGCTTCTCCCGGTCGTGGATCTCCTGCTGCAGCGCGGTGATCTGCTGGTGCTGGTCGAACCAGACCCGCAGGCTCTGCGCGTACGACACGATCAGCGCGCCGAGCACGAGCAGCACGACCGCCGCCCGGCCGGTCAGGTTGCGCGAACCGCGCGTCCTGGGCGGCGGGGGCGGCGCTCCCGCCGTACGGCGTTTGGGCTGGGTGCCGTCCCGCCGGACCGGTGGCCGCGACTGGGTCCGGCTCGACGGACGCGAGCCGGGTCGGGCACCGGAATCCCGGCGGGACGACATCAGATCAGCCCTGGAACCGCGGGAAGGCCGAGCGGCCGGCGTACCGGGCCGCGTCGTCCAGCTCCTCCTCGATCCGGAGCAGCTGGTTGTACTTCGCGGTCCGGTCCGAGCGCGCCGGGGCGCCGGACTTGATCTGGCCGCAGTTGGTCGCGACGGCGAGGTCGGCGATCGTGGTGTCCTCGGTCTCGCCGGAGCGGTGCGACATCATGCAGGTGAAGCCGTTGCGGTGCGCCAGGTCGACGGCGTCCAGGGTCTCGCTGAGCGAGCCGATCTGGTTGACCTTGACCAGCAGCGAGTTCGCCGACTTCTCGGTGATGCCGCGCTGCAGCCGCTCGACGTTGGTGACGAACAGGTCGTCGCCGACAATCTGGGTCTTGTCACCGAGCTGGGCGCTGAGGTTCTTCCAGCCCTCCCAGTCCTCCTCGTTCAGCGGGTCCTCGATCGACACGATCGGGTACGCCGCCACCAGTTCGGCGTAGTACGCGATCATCTCGTCGGCCGACTTCTTGCCGCCCTCGAAGGCGTACACGCCGTCGGTGTGGAACTCGCTCGCCGCGACGTCCATCGCCAGCGCGATGTCGGTGCCGAGCTTCAGGCCGGCCTTCTCCACCGCGACGGCGATCAGGTCGAGCGCCTCACGGTTGCTGGCCAGGTTCGGCGCGAAGCCGCCCTCGTCGCCGAGGCCGGTGGACAGGCCGCGCTCCTTCAGGACCGCCTTCAGCGCGTGGTAGACGCCGGCGCCCTGCATCAGTGCCTCGGCGTACGTCGCCGCGCCGATCGGGGCGATCATGAACTCCTGCACGTCGACGTTGCTGTCGGCGTGCGCACCGCCGTTCAGGATGTTCATCATCGGGACCGGCAGGACGTGCGCGTTCGGGCCGCCGACGTACCGGAACAGCGGCAGGCCGGCCGAGTCGGCCGCGGCCTTCGCGACCGCCAGGCTGACGCCGAGGATCGCGTTCGCGCCGAGCTTGGCCTTGTTCGGGGTGCCGTCCAGGTCGAGCAGGGCCTGGTCGATCAGGCGCTGCTCGTGGACGTCGTACCCGACGATCTCCTTGTCGATGTCCTCCAGGATGGCGGTGACGGCCTTCAGCACGCCCTTACCGCCGTACCGGGACTTGTCGCCGTCGCGCAGCTCGACGGCCTCGAACTGGCCGGTGGACGCGCCGGACGGGACTGCGGCCCGGGCGACGGTGTCGTCGTCGAGCAGTACCTCGACCTCGACAGTGGGGTTCCCGCGCGAGTCGAGGATCTCGCGGGCGCCGACGGCCTCGATGGTGGCCACATCTACTCCCAGGTTCTTGGATGACGGATCACAGGCGAGCCTAACGGTCAGACCAGCCGACAGGGTGGACCGCGTCACCTCCTACGATCCCACCCGAGCTTCCGCTGCCCCGTCAGCAACACACCTTCGTCTTCCCCCGCACGCTCCGCATCAACGGCGGCTTGTTCCTCATCGTCGTGCTGATCATCAGTGCCCTGGCTCCCTCGTTCAGGCCGGTGCTGGTGCGTCGGCGTTCGTCCTGGGTTCGTTGGTGATGAGCACTACGTTGCCGTCCGGGTCCTCGATCATCGTCGCGTAGGGGCCGAGGAGGCGCCCCGGCGCCGTACGTCCGCTGTAGCCGGCGGAGGTGAGTGTGTTCCACACGGCGTCGACGGCCGCGTCGTCGTCGACGAAGAACTCCACGACCTGCTGGTATCCACCCTCGGGGCGGGTCCACTGTGAGTCGAAACGCAGCGCGACTTCGTCGACGGTGATGATCATCGTGACGCCGTTGTCCAACTTGTTGATCGAGACCGGGCGCTGGGGATGCGGGTCGGGCACGTCGAGCCCGAGGAGGCGGTAGAACTCGATCGATTTCTGCAGATCGCGAGCGTAGAGGACGATCATTCCGAGCTGGATTCCCATGGTTCGACTCCTTTTGACGAGCGTTGTCCCGTTCGGCAGGTTCAGATTGCTCTGACCACGTAGATAATCTACCACGGTAGATGGATAGGAAGGGAGCCCCTTGACGAGTGATCTCGGCGCGGTACTCAGCCGACTGCTGGAAGTGATCGTCGAGCGCGAGGCGCCGATCCTGAGCGCCCGCGAACTGACGATGTGGGAGTACGTGGTCCTGGTCTCGATCGCCGACGAGCCGGGGCTGAGCCAGAACGAACTCGCACGCAAGAGCCGGCGCGATCCGACGCGCTTGATCCGCCACCTCGACGAACTGGCCGAACGCGGCCTGATCGTTCGTGACGTCGACCCCGCCGACCGCCGCCGCCGCGTCGTGAGCCTGACCGACAGCGGCTCCGCGCTGGTCCGCGCCACCCAGGACGACATCCGCGCGATGGAGACAACGCTGCTGCGAGCACTCCCCCCGGCGGAGCAGGACAGGCTTCGCCGCTCGCTCACGGAAGCACTTGGCAGCGCCTTGAAATCACCGACAGACCAGGACTGACGAGAGAACTGGTACGCCAGATGTCGGAGCTCTGAGAAGCCGTGGTGAGACTCGCAGTGAAGCTGCTCCTGCTCGATGAAGAGGAACGCCTTCTTCTCCTCCACGCCCAAGACCCTCAGACGCACGCGAAGTGCTGGTATCCCGTGGGCGGGGGCATCGAGCTCGGGGAGACCTTGCAGGAGGCCGCAGCTCGTGAGGCCTTCGAAGAGACCGGCCTGGTCAGGCTGCCGCCCGGCCGTCCCGTCTGGCAACGCGATCACACCTACGAGTTCAGTGGCCGGGTCATCGACGTGCACGAGAAGTGGCTGATGCACGCAGTTGAGCGCTTCGATCCCGAGCCGGCGAGTCTGTCCGAGTACGAAGCCGACAGCATCTTGGGCTTCCGGTGGTGGCACGCCGCGGAGCTGGTCGAAACAACTGAGACAGTCTTCCCGCCACGACTCGGTCGCCTACTTCAGGACCTACTCGCCAACGGTGCGCCTGACAGCCCTCTCGACATCGGCAGCCGAAGCCGGCAACAGCCTGCCGACTGATGCCGTGGCTCGGCGGTGGTACCGTGGCACCCGGTTATCGCCTGATGATCGAAAACACCTCGAGACGCATAGTTGCCGATGGCAAAAATGTGGAGGTGCTGCGCCCGAACACCACGAGTGAGGCAGGGAGACGAACTCATGCAACTGGCTACCGACACGATCCGAGCTGCCGTCCGTACCGCGCTGTCGGAGGATCACGCGGCTGACGACGTGACCACTCGGTGGAGCGTTCCTGAGCAGCTGGACGTCGAGGCAGTGATGATCGCGAAGCAGGCGGGCCGGGTGGCGGGCCTACCGCTGGTAGTAGGCGTGTACGACGCGGTCGACCCTTCCGTCGCGGTGCGACCGGCCGTGGCCGACGGCGACCTGGTGCGCGCCGGGCAGCCGCTCGCCTGGATCAGTGGACCGGCGCGCTCGATCATCACCGGCGAGCGGGCGGCGTTGAACTTCGTCCAGCGGATGTCGGGCATCGCCACGCTGACCTCCGCGTTCGTGGCCGCCATCGGGCAGCACGAGGTGAAGCTTCTCGACACCCGCAAGACAGCGCCCGGCCTCCGGGCCCTGGACAAGTACGCGGTGACCTGCGGCGGCGGAACCAACCACAGACTCGACCTGGCCGCAATGGTGCTTCTGAAGGAGAACCACCTGGCTGCCGCCGGTGGCGTCCGTTCGGCCGTCCGAAGGGTTCGCGACGGCATGGCCGCGACCCGCCGGTACCTGGCCGTCGAGGTCGAGGTCACCACCCTGGCCGAGGCCTACGAGGCACTGGACTGCCAGGTCGAGTGGATCATGCTCGACAACATGTCCATCGACGCCATCAGGTCAGTGGTCGAGCAGCGTGACGCATCCGGATCCGGCTGCCGGCTCGAGGCCTCCGGCACCATCAGTCTCGAGACTGTCGCCGGCATCGCCGCCAGCGGAGTCGACGCCTTGTCCGTCGGCGCACTGACGCACTCGGCACCGGCGCTCGACACCAGCCTGCTGATCAGTCCGTTCGAGCTTCAGGAGCAGACCGTGCGGCCGTGAGCCGGGTCATCGCGGTGGACGCAGTACGGCGAACGGGTCGGTCACCGTCAACTCCCGCGCCACGAACTTGTAGACCGCGGCGGGACGCCCACCGGACTGTCCGGGCCGGGCGGTCCGCTCGGTCGGGCCGATGACCTGTCGCCGGGTCAGGACCCGGGTCAGGTTGGTCGCGCCGAGCTCGTAGCCCAGGGCGGCACTGAACAGGTCGCGCAGCTCGGCGATGGTGAACTCGGTCGGAGCCAGAGCGAACCCGATGTTCGTGTACGAGAGCTTCGCCCGGAGCCGCCCCACGGCCGCGTCGATGAAGTAGTGGTGGTCGAACGCCGTCCGCGGCAACTCGTCCACCGGGTGCCAGGCCGTGTCGGCCGGCAGGTTCGGTTGCACGTCGGACGGAACGAGCCCGAGGTACGCGGTCGCGAGGACCCGCGCCCGCGGATCCCGATCGATCGCGCTGTGGGTGGCCAACTGCTCCAGATGCGCGACATCACGCACGTCGACCTTCGCCGCGAGGTGACCGGTGATCGCCTCCCGGAGCCGCTCCGTGGGCTGCACGCCACCCCCGGGCAGCGCCCAGCGATACCTGAACGGGCTCTGCCCGCGCCGCCACAGCAGGACGCACAGGTTGCCGTCACGGACGGAAAGCACCACGGCCAGCACCTCGTGCGGATAACTGGGGATGTTGACCGGATCACTTTTCTTGGCGACGGGCATGGTGCCGATGGTACCGTCACCTTAGTTATCGCCTTAAAGGCGAAAACCATGCGAGGGAGGGAACAGGCAATGTCCGTTGCCCAGAGCACCGCCACGACCTGGTCGGAAGAGGTACGACGCCTGGCCCGCGAGCGGGACGCGGTCGTCCTCGCCCACAACTACCAGGACCCCGCGATCCAGGACGTGGCCGATCACGTCGGCGACTCGCTCGAGCTGTCGCGGCTCGCCGCCAGTACCGACGCGTCGACCATCGTCTTCTGCGGCGTGCACTTCATGGCCGAGACCGCGAAGCTCCTCAGTCCGGACAAGACCGTGCTGATCCCCACGGCCCAGGCCGGGTGCTCACTGGCCGACACGATCGACGCCGATCAGCTGCGGAGCTGGAAGGCCGAGCATCCCGGCGCCGCGGTGGTTGCCTACGTCAACACGAGCGCAGCGGTCAAGGCGGAGGCCGACGTGTGCTGCACGTCGTCGAACGCTGTGGACGTGGTGGAGTCGATCCCGGCGGACCAGCCGATCCTGTTCCTGCCCGACCAGTTCCTCGGCAACCACGTACGACGGCAGACGGGGCGCGACAACATCCACGTCTGGATGGGTGAGTGCCACGTCCACGCCGGCATCACTGCGGCCGATCTGCGGGCCCAGGTGGCGGCCGATCCGGAGGCGGAGGTTCTGGTGCATCCGGAGTGCGGCTGCGCGTCCTCGGCGGTCTGGCTCGCCGGCGTCGGTGACCTGCCCGCGGACCGGACCCGGATCCTGTCCACCTCCGGGATGCTCGGCGCCGCGCGCGACATGACGGCGAAGACGGCGCTGGTCGCGACGGAGATCGGCATGCTCCACCAGCTGCGCAAGGTCAACCAGCGGACGACTTTCCGGCCGGTGAACCCGAAGGCGTCGTGCCGCTTCATGAAGATGATCACGCCCGAACTGCTGCTGCGGTGCCTTCGCGAGGGCCGCGACGAGGTGGAGGTGCCGTTGGACGTGGCCGAGCGTGCCCGGCAGTCGGTCGAGCGGATGGTTGCCATCGGCAAGCCCGGTGGTGCTCGGTGAGACGATCCGCCGACGTCGTCGTCATCGGCAGCGGTGCGGCAGGCCTGTCGGCCGCGCTGGGCCTCGCGGCGACCCGGGACGTACTCCTCGTCAGCGCCGGTTCCGGGAGTACGCCGTGGGCGCAGGGCGGGATCGCCGCCGCGTACGGCGACGACGACCCGTTCGACCACGCCCACGACACCGAGATCGCCGGTGCGGGATTCTGCGACCCGCGCACTGTTCGCGCGCTCGTCGAGGAAGGTCCACAGCGGCTGGCCGAACTGATCGCCCTGGGCGCTCGTTTCGACCGTGACGGGGACGGTTCACTGTCGAGGACCCTCGAAGGTGGCCACGGCCGCCACCGGGTTGTCCATGCCGGCGGCGATGCCAGCGGCGCCGAGGTTCATCGCGCGCTCCACCAGGCAGGGCGGCTCGCCGGCGTCCGGACGGTGACAGGACGGGCCGTCGGCCTGATCAAGTCGGGCTCCGGGCACATCGCCGGCGTACTCCTCGAGGAAGGCGCGGACGTCAGCCAGATCGACGCTCGCGCCGTCGTACTGGCCACCGGCGGGATCGGCAACGCCTACCTGGCCAGCACGAACCCGTCGACCGTCCGCGGCGACGGCATCGCCTTGGCGCTGCAGGCCGGGGCGTCGCTGGTCGACATGGAGTTCGTGCAGTTCCATCCGACCGCACTGTTCACCGGCGACAGCACTGGCCAGCTCCCCTTGGTCACCGAGGCCGTCCGCGGCGAGGGCGCCGTACTCCGTGACCTGCGCGGCCGCAGGATCATGACCGGCGTGCACCCGCGGGCCGACCTCGCGCCGCGGGACATCGTGGCGCGCGCCATCGAGTCGACGATGCGGCGCGACGGGTCCGAGCACGTGTGGCTGGACGCGCGGTCGATCCCGGAAGACACCATCCGCCGGCGGTTCCCGACCGTCCTGGCGTCCTGCCGGCGAATCGGCGTCGACATGCTGAGCGAGCCGATCCCGGTGGCCCCGGCCGAACACTTCCTGTGCGGCGGAATCCGGACGGACCGCGACGGCGCAACCGATGTGCCGGGGCTCTACGCCGTCGGCGAGGCCGCGGGCAGTGGCGTCCACGGAGCCAACAGACTGGCGTCCAACAGCCTGCTCGAAGGGCTCGTCTTCGGGCGTCGCGTCGCCACGGCTCTGACCCTCGACCTGCCCACGGCGTCGTACGGACAGCCCGGTCGGCTGACCTTGGGCGAGGACCGCGAACCGGACAGGATCCGGGCGATCCTGACTGAGCACGCCGGCATCCGCCGCGACGCCGTCGGGTTACAGACCGCCCTCGACGAGCTCGAGTCGGCGGGCGACGGCCCCCTGGCGACGGTGGCGCGAACGGTCGTCACGGCAGCGGTCACCCGGGAGGACAGCCGCGGGTGCCACTGGCGCTCCGACCACCCCCGTACCGACGAACAGTGGAACCGGCACCTTGTCCTCCGTCTCGACGAGGATGGTCGCCCGGCTGTGCGTCAGCTTCTCCACTCAGCCACAACCTGAACACCCATCCAACACTGGAGGTTTCCATGCCCAAGGGCTACTGGGTCAGCGCGTACCGCACCATTTCCGACCCTGAGAAACTGGCTGCTTACAACAAGCTGGCCGCTGAGGCCGTCAAGGCCGGGGGCGGCCGGACCCTCGTCCGCGGCGGTCGGGTCGTGGCGCACGGCGCCGGAATCGCCGAGCGCACCGTCCTGGTCGAGTTCGACAGCTTCGAGCAGGCCGTCGCGGCGCACGAGAGCGCGGCCTACCAGAAGGCGCTGGTCGCCCTCTCCGACGGCGTTGAGCGCGACTTCCGCATCGTCGAAGGCACGGACTAAACGCTCGAGGCTCGTCAGGACGTGGGTTTCGGCGGGCGCCGGATCGGTGCGCAGGCCAGCAGGGGCAGGCTTAGCTTCGCTAAGCTGACTCGATGGCCGGTACGAGTAAGCCGATCGACGCGCCGCCGCCCCGCGTTCTGGAGCGTGCCGCCCGCGACGAGCTCGGTGAGTTCGAGCGGCGGATGCAGCGCCGGCCCGGGTTCGGTGGGGCGTTGGCGTGCCTGGTGATTCTTGTCGTCGTCGCGAACTTCCTGGTCAACTCGTCGGACACGGTCTGGGGTCGCCCCGTCGTGGCGCTCGGTCTGGTGATCGTCGTCGCCTGGGGTTACGTCTGGATTCAGCGCGTGCGCGGTGGGCTCTACCTGTTCTCGGGAGGGTTCGTCGACGCCGCCGGCCGGCGGCTGATCAGCGTGGCGTGGCCGGAGGTCCGGTCGATCAAGGGGCAGAAGACCCAGTTCGCCGTCGGCTCGCTTCCGGCGGGCAGTGCCTTCGCCTACGACGTGGCGTTCACGGCGCGGGCAACCGGCAGCGACGCGGTCTGGACGTTCAACACCACGTACGACGACGTACAGGACCTCGCCAGACTGATCTCCCGGCGCACCGGCGTCCGGGTGACCGGCACCACCGACCCGTACGGGCTTTGACACACGCCGTCAACGAGAACTTTCTACTTGCGAAAGTGGAAAATGATCTCTAAGGTTGCCGGTATGGAAAGTGATCCGCAGCAGCAGCTCCGGGAGCTCGAGCGGGCCGAGGCGGCGCCGTACGTGAACTACCCGAAGAGTCCCTGGTGGTACGCGCCGGCGATCGGCCTGTGGGTGACGGCGATGATCGGGACGTTCACCTGGTGGCGGGAGAACGCGGTGCTGTTCTGCCTGTCGCTGGCGGTGCTGATCGTGGCCGAGATCGGGTTCATCAACTGGATGCAGCGGCGGCACGGCGCGATGCCGTTCCCGGGGCGCGGGCGGCCGCCGGTGGAGATCGGGGCGGTCTGGCGGAAGTACTTCGCCGGGGTGGCCGCGATCGTCGTCATGGTCGGACTCGTGTGGTGGCTGGTCGGCGTTCCGGTCGCGGCCGCCGTGGCGTTCGTCCAGGTGACGAGCGGGCTGTACCTGTACGAGCGGACGTACGCCAAGGCGGCGGCGCGGGTGCGGGAGCGACTGGCGTGATCCAGGGGCTCGACCCGATCATCCACGCGCCGAAGCGGCTGGCTGCGATGGCCGTGCTGGCGAACGCGACGACGGCGTCGTTCCGGTTCCTGAAGGACTTCCTGGAGATCAGCGACTCGGACCTGTCCAAGCACATGTCCGCGCTGGAGGCGGCCGGCTACGTCAGCTCGACCAAGGACGGGCGCGGCCGCGGCGCGACCACGACGTACAAGATGACCCGCGCGGGTCAGACGGCGTACAACGCCCACCGCGACGCGCTCCGGGCGCTGCTCGACGGGCCGCTGTAACTACTCGGCGGCCCGTACGTCGTCGGCCAGTTGCCGTACGGCGTTGCGAAGGGCCTGCTCAGGGTCGACGCCGACCGCACGGGCCTGGCGGACCAGGTCGAGCAACGCCCCACCAACCGCACTCTCGTCGATGACCGGCGTTTCCACAGCAGGAAGCACCTTGGAGGCCCGCGACACGACCTTGTCGGCCAGCGCCAGCGCCGGCAGCGCGACCGGGATCCCCTCCAGCACCGAGGAGCGCTGCTTCTCGGCGGCCTTGATGGTCTCCCAGTTCGCCTCGACGTCGGCGACCCCGTCGACGGCGACGCCCGCGAACACGTGCGGGTGCCGCCGGATCAGCTTCTCGACGATGCCGCCCGCGACGTCGTCGACGGAGAAGCCGTCCTCGGCCTCCTCGGCGATCCGCGCGTGGAAGGCGACCTGCAGCAGCAGGTCCCCCAGCTCCTCCCGCAGGTGCGCGTAGTCGCCGGTGTCGATCGCCTCGAGCGTCTCGTAGGTCTCCTCGAGCAGGTACTTGGCCAGCGACTCGTGCGTCTGCTCCTGGTCCCACGGGCAGTTGCGGCGCAGCCGGTCCATCACCTGGACCAGGTCGATCAGCCGAGCCCCCGGTACGTCGTACGAGCCGTGCAAAATCTCCACCTCGTACGCCGGACGCGGCTCGCGCGCGAGCTGGTCCGCGACCAGCCGCAGCAACGCCGGCTCACCGTCCTCGCCGACCAGCCAGGCGACAGCCCGGCCTTCGGCAGCGGCGGCCACGAGCCACGACCACTGCGCGTCCGCGCCACCCTCGACCGACGTCACGACAAGCCCCGACCCGACCACGGCCTGCACCGACGGGCTCTCGACCCCGGCCGCGGCCCCGATCACGTCAGCCTGCTCGAACGCCTGCCAGGCCGCGCGGGTCAGCAGACCCGGCGCGACCCGCGGGCTGGTCAGGACGACCTTGATCAAAACGTCAGCCCTGCGGCTGCTCTGGCTGCGGCTGCTCTGGCTGCTGCTGCGGCTGCTCTGGCTGCTGCGGTTGCTGCTGCTGTTGTTGCTGCTGCTCGGCCGCCTCGCGCTTGGCCTTGGCCTGCGCGGACTCCTCCGACAGCGAGCCGGACACCTTGCCGTCGATCGCGCCGTCGGTCCACTTGCCGAACCGCGGCGAGACGCTGACGTCGATGTTCTTCGAGGCGTCCTTGACCGCGACCAGGCCGGCCTGCTGGGCCTGCTGCACGTTCGGGTCGGTGATCCCGGTGCCGCCGCCGAGCTTGATCGTGCCGACCGCTGCCTTCGCGACGCCGCGCAGGAACTCCGCGGCCACCGGGTCGGAGACGAACTTGTCGTACGCCGCCTGGTCGCCCACGACCGCCTTCATCGCCGGCGCGAGCTCGGCGTCGGTGACCGTGACCGCCCGCTGGTCGGCGACCTGCTGGACCAGCGCGCTGTTCACCAGCTCGCTGAGCGCCAGCGAAGCCGTGAACGGCTGGCCGAGCGCGGTGGTCACCGAGCGGGAGGTGTCGTCGACGTCGCCGACGGTGATCTCGGTCCCGCCCACCACGGCCGCCGCACCCGGGTGCGTCCCCGCGGCACAACCACCCAGCAGCAGCACCGAAGCCAGCGCGACACCCGCCACGTGTGCGAGGTTTCTGCTCAACGGACTCTCCTCCAGCTGGAACTCATCAGGCCTTCGCCCCCACGGGCTCGGCAATCACATCGTCGATCAGTCTGGCGCACCACTGCAGCAACTCCTGGTCGCGCAGCGGCTCACCGGCGACCGGCCGGGTGGCAGGTCTCGGCACCAGGATCGTACGCAGTTGCGCCTTGACCAGACTCTTCGGGTACAGCCTGTTCAGCCGCATGACCTTCGAATCGGGCAGCTCGACCGGTCCGAACCGGATCAGATTGCCCTGCAGCGTGACGTCGTGCAGCCCCGCCACTCGGGCGTGGTTGCGGAACTTCGCGACCTCGATCAGGTTCAGCACGGGCTGCGGGATGTCGCCGTACCGGTCGTGCAGCTCCTCGACCAGCTCCGCGATCCCCGCCTCGTCCCGTACGGCGGCCAGCCGCTGGTACATCTCCAGCCGCAGCCGCTGCGACGGCACGTAGTCGTGCGGCAGGTGGGCGTCGATCGGCAGCTCGATCTTGACCTCGGGCTCGTCGGCCTGGGTGTCGCCGCGGTACTCCGCGACCGCCTCGCCGACCAGCCGGACGTACAGGTCGAAGCCGACGTCGGCGATGTGCCCGGACTGCTCGCCGCCGAGCAGGTTGCCGGCGCCGCGGATCTCCAGGTCCTTCATCGCCACTGCCATACCGCCGCCCAGATCGGCGTGCTGCGCGATCGTGGCCAGCCGGTCGTGCGCGGTCTCGGTGAGCGGCTTCTCCGGCGGGAAGAAGAAGTACGCGTACGCCCGCTCGCGACCCCGGCCGACCCGGCCGCGGAGCTGGTGCAGCTGGGACAGGCCGAGCAGGTCGGCGCGCTCGATGATCATCGTGTTCGCGTTCGAGATGTCGATGCCGGACTCGACGATCGTCGTACAGACGATCACGTCGGACTGCTTCTCCCAGAAGCCCTGGATCACGTTCTCCAGGGTGTGCTCGTTCATCTGGCCGTGCGCGACCGACACCCGCGCCTCGGGCACCAGCTGACGGATCCGGGCGGCGGCCTTCTCGATCGTGTTGACCCGGTTGTGCACGACGAAGACCTGGCCCTCGCGCAGCAGCTCGCGCCGGATCGCGGCGGTCACCTGGCCCTCCTCGTACGCGCCGACGAAGGTCAGCACCGGGTGCCGCTCCTCCGGCGGGGTGGCGATGGTGGACATCTCCCGGATGCCGGTGATCGACATCTCCAGCGTCCGCGGGATCGGCGTCGCCGACATCGTCAGTACGTCGACCGCCGTGCGGAGCCGCTTCAGCTGCTCCTTGTGCTCGACGCCGAAGCGCTGCTCCTCGTCGACGACGACCAGGCCGAGGTCCTTGAACGCGACCTCGCCGCTGAACAGGCGGTGCGTCCCGATCACCACGTCGACCGACCCGTCGGCCAGCCCGTCGATCGTGGCCTTCGACTCCTTGTCGGTCTGGAACCGCGACAGCGGCGCGACGTTCACCGGGAACGCGGCGTACCGCTCGGCGAAGGTCGCGTAGTGCTGCTGGACGAGCAGCGTGGTCGGCACCAGGATGGCAACCTGCTTGCCGTCCTGGACCGCCTTGAAGGCAGCCCGGACGGCGATCTCGGTCTTGCCGTAGCCGACGTCGCCGCAGACGATCCGGTCCATCGGCATGACACGTTCCATGTCGTGCTTGACGTCGTCGATCGTGGCCAGCTGGTCCGGCGTCTCCACGAACGGGAACGCGTCCTCGAGCTCGCGCTGCCACGGCGTGTCCTTGGAGAACGCGTGGCCCTTGGTCGCCTGGCGGGCGGCGTACAGCTTGATCAGCTCGCCGGCGATCTGCTTGACCGCCTTGCGCGCGCGGCCCTTGCGCTTGGCCCAGTCGCCGCCGCCCATCTTGTCCAGCGTGGGCTGCTCGCCGCCGACGTACCGGGTGACCTGGTCGAGCTGGTCGGTCGGCACGAACAGCCGGTCGCCCGGTTGGCCGCGTTTGCTCGGCGCGAACTCGATCACGACGTACTCGCGGGTGGTCCGCTGGGTGCCGGTGCCGACCGTGCGCTGCATCATCTCGACGTACCGGCCGACGCCGTGCTGCTCGTGCACGACGAAGTCGCCGGGAGCGAGCTCCAGCGGGTCGACGGCCTTCTTCCGGCGGCTCGGCATCCGTTGCTGGGAACGGCGTTCGGCCGCCGAGCGCTGGCCGGCCAGGTCGTTCTCGGTGAGCACCGCGAACTTGATGCCTTCAGCAATGAACCCGTGCTCGAGCGCGCCCTGGGAGATCAGCACGACGCCCGGCTCCGGGATGCCGTCGATCGAGTCGACGGTCCGGGCCGGCAGCTCCGCCTCGGAGAACACCTCGGCCAGCCGCTGGGCCGGGCCGTGGCCCTCGGTGACGCAGACGACGCGCCAGCCGTCGCGCAGCCAGCCGCGGACGTCCTCGACGGCGGCCGCGGTCTCACCACGGTAGGCGTCGACCTCGTGCGCCTTGATCTGCCGGCTGCGGACCGCGCCGCTGTCGGTGTCGATGTCGAACGAGACCCGCGTACCCATCGAGTCGCGCAGCTCGGGCTCGTCGGTCGGCGCGGCCGCGAACGGCGACAGGCTCCACCAGGCCAGCCCACGGTCCAGCGCCTGGGTCCGGACGTCGGCGAGCGACATGTACGCCGCGGCGCCCAGGTCGATCGGCGCCTCGCCTCCCCCGGCGGCCGCGGCCCAGGAGGCCTCCAGGAACTCCTGGCTGGTCGCGACCAGGTCGTGCGCCCGGGCGCGGACCCGCTCGGGGTCGCTGACCACGACGTGGGTGCCTTCCGGCATCAGGTCGACCAGCAGCTCCATGTGGTCGACCAGGACGGGCGCGAGCGACTCCATCCCCTCGACCGCGTGCCCCTCGGCGAGCTTCTCGAACAGCTCGGCCAGCTCGGGGTGCTCCTTGGCCAGTACGCCGGCGCGAGCGCGCACCTCGTCGGTGAGCAGCAGTTCGCGACACGGCGGCGCCCACAGGCCGTGCTCGGCGATCTCCAGCGACCGCTGGTCGGCGACCGCGAAGTACCGGATCTCCTCCACGTCGTCGCCGAAGAAGTCGACCCGCAGCGGGTGCTCCTCGGTCGGCGGGAAGACATCGATGATGCCGCCACGGACCGCGAACTCACCGCGCCGCTCGACCAGGTCCACCCGGCTGTACGCCGCCCCCGCGAGCCGGGCGACGACGTCCTCGAGCTCCATGCTGTCGCCGACGTGCAGCTGGACCGGGCGCAGGTCGGCCAGCCCGGCGACCTGCGGCTGCAGCACGGACCGGACCGGCGCGACCAGGATCTTGATCGGCCCGGTCGTCTCGTCCGAGGGGTCCGGGTGCACCAGGCGTCGCAGTACGGCGAGCCGGCGGCCGACCGTGTCCGACCGGGGCGACAGCCGCTCGTGCGGCAGGGTCTCCCAGGCCGGGTAGTAGGCGACCGAGCCAGGCTCGACCAGGCACTGCAGGGCCTCGGTCAGCTCCTCGGCCTCGCGGAAGGTTGCGGTGACCGCGAGCACCGGTCGGTCGGCGCCGAGCCGCTCGGAGGCGAGCGCGGCCAGCAGGACGGGACGGATCGAGCCGGGCGCGCTCAGGTCGAGCGTGGCGACGCCGCTGCCGCGAATGTCCTTGCGGGCGTCACTGATCGCGTCGGCGACCACCGGATCGGTGACGAGGGTGTCGACCAGGCCGGCGAGTTTCACGAGTTGTCCTGCTTCACGAGTTGTACCGCCCTTGGGTCACTTCGAGGCCGTCAGCGAGCAAAGACTCGATGGCGTCGGCGGTGCGGTCGAGCTCGAACGGGAGGTCCTTGCGCTCGGTGCTGGAGAACTCGTTCAGCACGAAGTCCGCCGGGCTCTGCCGGCCGGGCGGACGCCCGACCCCGAACCGCACTCGATGGTAGTCACCGGTGCCAACCGACTTGCGGATCGACTTCAGGCCGTTGTGCCCGTTGTCGCCGCCGCCGAACTTGAGCCGCAGCGCGGCGAAGTCGATGTCCAGCTCGTCGTGCACGGCCACCAGGTGGACCGGCTCGACCTTGAAGAACTTGAGCAGCCCGGAGACCGGTCCGCCCGACTCGTTCATGAACGAGCGCGGCTTGGCCAGGATCGTCCGGTAGCCGCTGAGCCGGGTCTCGATCACCTCGGCCTTGGCCTGCTTGTGCTGCTTCCAGCCACCGCCGACCCGGCCGGCCAGCTCGTCGACCACCATCTGGCCGACGTTGTGCCGGGTCTTGGCATAGGAAGGGCCGGGATTCCCCAGCCCGACGACCAACCACACGTCGTCCGCCACGGATCTCCCGGCCCTCTCCTGTTCGTTGCCTGTACGGCGTACTGCCTCTGTGCCGGTACGGCGCGGTGCTTACTCCGCCGCGGCGGCGACCGGCTCCTCGGAGGGAGCGTCCGCCTCGTCCTTCTCGATGCCGGCCTCGGCCTCGGCCTCGGACAGCTCCGCGTCCAGCTGCTCGGCGGTCGTGGCGGCGGTGATGTTGACGATCAGCGTGTCCGGCTCGACGGCCAGCGTGGTGCCCGCGGGCAGCTTCAGGTCGGAGGCGTGGATCTGCGCGCCGGCGTCCAGGCCCTCGATCGACACGGTGACGCCGTCCGGGATGTGGGTCGCCTCGGCCTCGACCAGGATGCTCGCGTTCTCCAGCACGACCAGGGTCTCGCTGACGGCCTCGCCCTCGAGGTGCACGGCGATGTCGACCTGCACCTTCTCACCGCGCTTCACGATGACCAGGTCGACGTGCTCGATGAAGCCCTTGATCGGGTCGCGCTGGACCTGCTTCGGCAGGGCCAGCAGGCTGTCGCTGCCCTCGACCTCGATCAGCAGCAGGGCGTTGGCGGTCTTCAGCGCCAGCATGGTGTCGTGACCGGGCAGCGTGATGTGCACCGGGTCCGTGCCATGACCGTACAGAACGGCGGGGACCTTGCTTTCCCTGCGGATTCGGCGGGCAGCACCCTTGCCGAACTCAGTGCGCGACTCGGCTTGGATCTTGACCTCGGCCACGAGATGAACTCCCTCAAGCTTGTTGCGGTGATCTGTTGACTGGTGGTGGAACCGGTTGCAGAGCCTCAGCGGGCACGTCTTGACTCCGGAAAGGCGTCAGGCAACGAACCACCGCGTCGATCACGGAGCCGCGCCCGCCTAGCACTTTCTCACCGAGTCGAGCACTTCGACATCAAGCGCAGTCGGGGGGCGTCCCTCGCCGAGGCAACCAAAACAGTCTACCCAACACTCCCCCCAGACGAGAAATCCACCCCTTCCCCCACTTTGAGCACCGGTCAGGCACCGGAAGCCGTCGGAAACGGCTGAGCCGTGCTCAAGGACGCGTCGGGGCAGACGCCCTAAGGTCGGGGCATGAGAATCGTCTCGCTGTTGCCGTCGGCGACCGAGATCTGCTTCGCACTCGGCGCCGGCGACGAGGTCCACGGCGTGACGTTCGAGTGCGACTACCCCGCGGCCGCCCGCGAGCGCCGGATCGTCTCCACCACCAGCCTTCCCACCGGGCTCACGCCCGCCGAGATCGACGCTGCCGTCCGGGAACGAGCCGCCGCCGGCGAGGACCTCTACAAACTCGACCGCGACGCCCTCCGCGCCGTCGACCCGGACCTCGTCATCACCCAGGACCTCTGCGCGGTCTGCGCCATCGACGTCGACGACGTCGAGGAAGCCCTCTCCTACCTCGGCTGCCAGGCCAAGGTCGTCACGACGGACCCGCACGACCTGAACGAGGTCCTGGAGTCGATCGAACAAATAGCCCAAGCAATCGGCCGGCAGGCCGAGCCGCTCGTCTCCACCCTCCGCGGGCGCCTCGACGCACTCCACGCTCTTCCTCCGGCAAGCGCTCCCGCGCCCCGCTCCGCGGGGCGCGGGAGCGCGAGGAGGGAAGGGGCACCGGCCCACGGCGCAGCTTCACCCACCTCCGATGGGCTCGGCTCGGCGTCTGTTGCCAGCTCGCCAACGCGCTTGCCCGTCGAGAACACCGGGCCGGTCGAGCTGCCTCGGGTGCTGGTTCTGGAGTGGACTGATCCGCCGTTCGCGCCGGGGCACTGGATTCCGGAGATGGTGGAGGTGGCGGGCGGGGTCAGTGTGCTGGGGTCGGCCGGGTTGCGGTCCGGGCGGACGACCTGGCCTGCGATTGCCGCCGCGAAGCCTGAGGTGGTTGTGGTCGCGCCGTGCGGGTTCGGGCTGGACGAGGCGGCTCGGCTGGGTGAGGAGCTGCTCGACCAGCTGCCCGCCGTACCGGTGTGGGCTGTTGATGCGAACGGGTACTTCGCCCGCCCCGGCCCCCGCCTGGTGGACGGTGTGGAGGCACTGGCCGGGATCCTTCGAGGGACAGCCGTCGACCCCGAGGTGGCCCGGCAGATCCGTTAGTTCTGACGTGTGCTGATCAAACCAGCGCTACGCCTCGGCCGTCGTCCACCCGCAACTGATGGATTGAGGCCGGCTACCGGCTCAGCTGAGTCCACACCTCGCGCAGCGCCCGCGCCGCGTCGCCTTCCAGCCCGGCCGCATCCAGCGTCTCCGCCAGCTCGTCGAACTCAGGCCCCCATCGCCACGCGACAGCCCGCAGCTGCTCCGGCAGCCCCGGATCCTTCAGCGACCCGCCGTCGGCCCGCGTGTGCTGCGCCGTCAGCGCCTCGGTCACGCCGTGCTCAGCCGCCAGCTGAAACGCCAGCACAGCCAGTGCCGCTTTGCCCTTGTTGTACAGCGCGTACGACGACTTGGCCGCGCTCGCGGCCCCCGGCTCGGCCCCGACCACCATCGGCGTCACCAGGGTCCCCGCCCACAACTCCGCCGCCTGATCAGCCGCGCTCCCCGACAGCATCAGGTGCGTAGGACTCGGCCCACCGGTCGGCGGCGGCCCGATCACTCCACCGTCCACGAAGGTTGCCTTGGGCAACGCCTCGCGGGCCCGCTGCAGGGACTGCGGCGACAGCGGGTTCGCCTCGACGTAGATCCCGGCGAACCCCGACCGCCCGACCTGCTCGGCGATCGCCACCGCGCCCTGCGGCGCGCACGAGCACAGCACCACCTCGGCCGCACCGACCGCTTCGTCGTACGACGAACCGATCAGCCCGGCCGCTTCAGCGCGCGCGGCCGACGCCGTACTGCGTCCTGCCGGCACCCAGTGCACCTCGTGCCCCGCCGCGACCAGTTGCGCGGCGAGCTGCGAACCCATGGCTCCGGGGTGGAAGACGGCGATCCGCATCGGCGGTCAGGCCCGGCCCTCGAACAGGCTGGTCACCGATCCGTCCTCGAACACCTCGCGGATCGCGCGGCTGATCAGCGGCGCGATCGACAGCTCGGTCAGCTTGTCGAACTTGCGGTCCTCGGAGATCGGCAGCGTGTTGGTGACGATCACCTCGCTGGCCTGGCAGTTCTTCAGCCGGTCCACCGCCGGGCCGGACAGGATCGCGTGGGTGGCGGCGATCACGACGCCCGCGGCGCCCTCGGCGTACAGGGCGTCGGCGGCCTTGGTGATCGTGCCGCCGGTGTCGATCATGTCGTCGACCAGGATGCAGACCCGGCCGGCGACCTCACCGACGACGCGGTTCGCGACGGTCTCGTTCGGGCGGTCGATGTCGCGGGTCTTGTGGATGAAGGCCAGCGGCGCGTTGTTCAGCCGGGCCGACCACTGCTCGGCGACCTTGATCCGGCCGGCGTCCGGCGACACGACGGCCAGTTGCTGGTCGCCGTACTTCTCCCGGACGTAGTCGGACAGGATCGGCAGCGCCATCAGGTGGTCGACGGGGCCGTCGAAGAAGCCCTGGATCTGCGAGGTGTGCAGGTCCACGCAGATCAGCCGGTTCGCGCCCGCGGTCTTGAACAGGTCGGCCATCAGCCGGGCCGAGATCGGCTCCCGGCCGCGGTGCTTCTTGTCCTGCCGGGCGTACCCGTAGAACGGCAGCACCACGGTGATCCGCTTGGCCGACGCCCGCTTCAGCGCGTCGACCATGATCAGCTGCTCCATGATCCACTCGTTGATCGGCGAGGTGTGGCTCTGGATCACGAACGCGTCGCTGCCCCGGACCGACTCCTCGAACCGGACGTAGATCTCGCCGTTGGCGAAGTCGTACGCCGAGGTCGGCACCAGGCCGGAGCCGAGCTGCTCGGACACCTCCTCGGCCAGACCGGGATGGGCCCGGCCGGAGAAAACCATCAGGTTCTTCTCGGTGGTTCGCTTCATCCCGCTCATCGCCACTGCCTCCCGTTACGCCTGGTCGCCGGAGTCGCCCGCTGCGCCCGGTTTCGGCTCCACCTCGGCGGACGGTTCGCCCGGCCCCGCCGTTGCCGCGTCGGCCGGCGCACGTTCCGCCGCCTTCGCCGTCTTCGTCCCGGCCCGCTTGCGCGCGACCCAGCCCTTGATGTTGCGTTGCCGCCCGCGCGCGACGGCGATCTCGCCGGCGTTCACCGGCTGGTCGATGGCCGACCCGGCCGCGATGTACGCGCCGTCGGCGATGGTGCCCGGCGCGACCAGCACCGAGTTGCTGCCGACGAAGGAGTAGCGCCCGACGGTGGTGTGGTGCTTGTTCACACCGTCGTAGTTGGCGAAGATCGTGCCGGCGCCGATGTTCGCGCCCTCGCCGATCGTCGCGTCGCCGGCGTACGACAGGTGCGGGACCTTCGCGCCGTCGGCGATCGCCGCGTTCTTGGTCTCCACGAAGGTGCCGATCTTGCCCTTCACGCCGAGCGACGTCCCGGGCCGCAGGTACGCGAACGGGCCGACCGAGGCGCCGGCGCCGATCAGCGCGCCGGAGCCGTGCGTACGAATGATCGAGGCGCCTTCACCGACCTGTACGTCGGTCAGCGTGGTGTCCGGGCCGATCACGGCGCCGGTCGCGACCGTGGTCGCGCCGTGGAGCTGCGTGTTCGGCAGGAGGGTGACGTCCTGCTCGAGCTCGACGGTCTGGTCGACCCACGTCGTACTCGGGTCGACGATCGTGACGCCAGAGCGCATCAGGGTGTCCAGCGTGCGCCGGTTCAGCTCGGCGCGCAGCGTGGCCAGCTGGACGCGGTCGTTCACGCCCTCGGTCTGCATCGCGTCCTCGATCACCCACGCGCCGACCCGCTTGCCGTCGCCGCGGGCGATCGCCAGGACGTCGGTCAGGTACAGCTCGCCCTGCGCGTTGTCCGTGGTCAGCCGGCTCAGCCCGTCGCGCAGCGTGGCCGCGTCGAAGGCGTAGATCCCGGCGTTGATCTCGTCGATCTGGCGCTGCTCGGGGGTCGCGTCCTTGTGCTCGACGATGCCCGCGACCGTGCCGTCGGGACCCGGCAGGATCCGCCCGTACCCGGTCGGGTCGGGGACGCGCGCGGTGAGCACTGTCACAGCGTTGCCCTGCTTGTCGTGCTCGGCGATCAGCTCCAGCAGCGTGCCGGCGGCCAGCAGCGGGACGTCGCCGGAGGTGACCACGACGGTCCCGTCGAAGTCGGCCGGTACGGCGGTCAGTCCGGCCCGGACGGCGTCGCCGGTCCCGAGCTGCTGCTCCTGGACGGCGGTCCGGACGGCGTCGTCGACCTTGGCGAGGTGGGCCTCGACCTGCTCACGGCCGGTACCGACCACGACGACGAGGTGCTCCGGCGCGAGTGCACGCGCGGTGACGACCGCGTGCCCGACGAGGCTGCGCCCGCCGATCTCGTGCAGGACCTTGGGGGTCGCGGATTTCATCCGGGTCCCCTGACCGGCGGCCATCACGATGACCGCCGCAGGACGGTGGGAAGTCACGCGGTCTTCTCCTCGGGTTCCCTACGAGTTCTGGGCGAGTTCGGTGCGTGAGCGCCCGGAACCGAGCGCCCGCGTCAGCCTACTTCCTCACTGTGCGAGGGTTCGCAGCGCATCCACAAGCTTCTGCTCTGTGAAGCCGGTGTACTCCAGCAGCAGCCGGTCCTGAGCGGGCTCGTTGTACCCGCGGCGGGCGACCTGCAGGTAGAAGTCGGTGACCGCTTTCAGGCCGACCTGCTTGATCAGCTGCTCGACGGCCAGCCAGCTGATGTCGTCACTGTCCGTAGTGTCGTACTCGTCGTCGGCGGGGAGCCTGGCCAGGTCGCCGAGGGCTCGTCTGCGGATGTCGTCGCGAGCGGCCGTGACCTGCTTGCCCCGGCCGGTGGCGATCAGCTGCAGGCTCTCGGCGTACTGGGCTATGCCCTCGGCGAGCCAGCGCGGGGCCTCCTCGCCGAGGCGGACGGGCAGCAGGTGCATCAGCGCATGGTTCAGCTGAGCCGAGTCGAAGCGCTCCTGCGACTCAGGCCGTACGACGATCCAGCCGCCGACCGGGCGACCGTCCTCCGCCGGGCTCGGGATCGGCTGGACGCGGGCCGGCTCGTTGCCTTTGAGGGTCGCGGGCAGGTCGGTCAGGACACCCGGTTCGCGCATCGCGACGATCATCGGGACGATCTGCAGGTGGCCCTTCCACAGGGTGCGGATCTTGCGGGCCATCGCGACCGTCTCGTCGGCCTGGCGGTCGGCGTACGCGAGCCGCCCCTGGTCGACCACGACCAGCACGTTGCGCCGCTTCAGCACGTCGATCGGGCCGTAGTCCCACGGCTGCCGCCCGGACCCGATCGCGCGGTCCAGGTCGTTGTCGTCGACCAGGTACAGCCGGCCGTCGCGGACCGTGTAGGTGTAGCCGACGTCCGTCGCCGCCCGCGCCAGGCGGCTCCCGGAGATCTGGTACCGCATGCTCACCCGGAAGGTGCCGGTCGCCAGGCCGTACCGGCGTACGGCCTCGTAGTTGGTCCAGACCTCGGCACGCCGGTAGATCACCGACATCCCCAGCTCGCGCATGTTCTGGAAGACCTGCTTCTGCTCGACCCGCAGCTCGGGCGCCACGTCGCGCAGGAACAGCTGCAGGTTGTTCTGCTTCACCGCGATCCCCCGCCGAGCCAGGATCGCATCCACCGCGGCCCCCAGCCGCGGGTCGACCTCACCACTCGCACTGGGCCGCACCTGCTGCAGTGTCGCCCCACCCATCGCCTCAGCAGTCAGCGCCACCCCACGCCCCGCCGAAGGCACCCCGGCCCACAGGCCGCCCCCGACCACCACCATCGCCACCACCACCGGCCACACCGCAGGCCCCTCGGCCACGACCCACCGCCGCACCGCCGCCCACAACCCCGGCATCACAACCCTCTCCCAACCACCGACCCCGCGCGCCCCCATCGTCGCCCACCCCAAGGCCACCGACCAACTTTCCGGCCTGACTGGGTCTTCTGGTTTGGGGGTGGGGTCGAAGGTTTCGGGGTGGAGGGGGTGGGGGCGGAGGTTTTGGGGCGGTTGGGGGGCGGAGGGGTGGGGCGGAGGTTTTGGGGCGGGGTGGAGGGGGTCGGGGCGGAGGTATTGGGGCGGTTGGGGGCGGGGCGGAGGTTTGGGGGCGGGGTGGAGGTTTCGGGGTGGAAGGGGTCGGGGCGGAGGTATTGGGCGGTTGGGGGCGGGGTGGAGGTTTCGGGGTGGAGGGGGTGGGGGCGGAGGTTTTGGGGGCGGTCGGGGGTGGGGACGGATCGGGGCGGCGGTCCGCGGCCACACCCGGGGGTGGGGATGATGCAGCTACTGACTTACAACTCTTTTCCGGCCGCCGCGACCTCAGCCACCGCGACCTCTCCGGCCGCATGCCCGCCGGCCTCAGCGCCGTACAAGTCAGCCGTGCGCCTTCACCAACCCGGTCTCGTACCCCAGCACCACCAGAGCCACCCGATCACGCAACCCCGTCTTCGCCAGGATCCGTCCGATGTGCGTCTTCACCGTCGCCTCCGACAGCGTGAACAACCGCGCGATCTCAGTGTTGGACAACCCCCGAGCGACCTCCACCAAAACCTCCCGCTCACGCGCGGTCAGCTCCGCAAGATCCGGCACCTCACGATCCTCGTCCGGCAGCGCGCCGGCAAAATGCTCGAGCAACCGCCGCGTCGTACTGGGCGAGACAACAGCATCCCCCGAGTGCACCTGCCGAACCGCCGACAGCAGATCCGCCGGCGGCGTGTTCTTCAGCAGGAACCCGGCAGCCCCCGCCTTGATCGCCGCGAACGCGTACTCGTCGAGGTCGAACGTCGTCAGCACGATCACCCTCGGTGCCGTAGGCAACGACTGCAGCTGGCGGGTCGCCTCGACGCCGTCCAGCCGTGGCATCCGCACGTCCATCAGGACGACGTCGGAAGCGGTCACCCGCAGCTTCTCCAAGGCCTCACCGCCGTCACCCGCCTGGCCCACCACCCGCATGTCGGGCTGGGAGTCCACCAGCATGGTGAACCCGGCCCGGACCAGCTCCTGGTCGTCCACCAGGAAGACCCGGATCACGCCGTCGTCGGTCTCGCTCACGCTGCTGTTCCTCCGATTTGCTTACTGGTCAGGCGGTCCGGCGTACGGGAGCCTCGCGACCACCTCGTACCCGCCGCCCACCTTGGGCCCGGCGTTCACCGTACCGCCGGAGATCGAGGCGCGTTGCCGCATCCCGACCAGTCCGTGCCCTGGGTCGCTGCTCGGCGCGACCCCGCCGCCGCGGCCGTCGTCGGTGACCACCACGGTCAGCATCTCGCGCCCGAAGTCCAGAGTGACGGAGGTCCGCGCGCCCGGCCCGGCGTGTTTCAGCGTGTTGGTCAGGCCTTCCTGCACGATCCTGTACGCCGTGAGGCCGAGCAGCGCGGGCAGGTCGCGCGGCGTCCCGGTGACCTCGTAGTCGACGGTCAACCCGGCTTCGCGGACGTTCTCCACCAGCTCGGGCAGCGACTGGACGCCGGGCTGCGGCCGCGGCTGGTTCGGGTCGAGCTCGTTCTGCTCGTCCTGCTTGAGCAGCCCGAGCATCTTGCGCATCTCGGTCAGCGACGCGCGTCCGGTGTCGCCGATCGTGGCCAGCGCCTTCTTCGCCTGCTCCGGCGACGCGTCGGCGGCGTACAGGCCGCCGTCGGCCTGGACGATCATGATCGACAGCCCGTGCGCGACCACGTCGTGGATCTCGCGGGCGATCCGGGTCCGTTCGTTGGTGACCGCGAGCATCGCCTCGCGGTCGCGGTCCCGCTCGGCCTGGACGGCGCGTTCCTCCAGTTGGGCGACGTACAGGCCGCGGGTGCGGCGGCGTTCCCCGAAGGCCCAGACCCCGAACACGACGGCGCCGAGGGCAACCATCATGGTGACCTGCTGGCGCCAGTCGGTGCCGGCCCAGTAGCGAGCCGTCGCCATCAGGACGCCGAGGCCGCCGATGCCGAGCGCGAGCCGGCTGTACTTCACCTCGCCGTACACGGAGACCGTGTAGAGCGCGACGAGGAGCCCGACGTTGCCAGGCTGCAGGTCGATCCCGGCCAGCCACTGCAGCACCGCGATCGCGGAGAGACCGAAGAAGACCAGCTCGGGATAGCTGCGCCGCCAGATCAGCGGCACCAGCAACGCCACGCCGACCACGCCGGCGAACTGGGCCTGCGCCAGCGACAGGAACCCGAAGAACAGCGTCAGTCCACCCGCCAGCAGCAGGTCGAACGCCTTGGACTGCGGCGAGACCCGCCGAGCCGTGAAGAACCCCGTCATGCCGGCCAGCGTACGGCGATCGCCCGGCGAAAAGGTCATGCCACGGACGTATCTCCCCGTCCTACCGGGGACCGACTCCTACTTGTGCGGCCGGGTCGACAGCGTCGGTTTGGCTTCCAGCCCGGCCAGGCCGTTCCAGGCCAGGTTGACCAGGTGCGCGGCGACGTCCTGCTTCTTCGGGCGGCGCGCGTCGAGCCACCACTGACCGGTCAGCGCGACCATGCCGACCAGCATCTGCGCGTACATCGGCGCGTTCTTCGGGTCCAGCCCGCGCCGCTTGAACTCCTCGGCCAGGATGTGCTCGACCCGCCTCCCTATGTCGCTGAGGATCGAGATGAACGACCCGCTCGACGACCCGACCGGCGAGTCCCGGACCAGGATCCGGAAGCCGTCCGACGAGCTCTCGATGTAGTCCAGCAGCGCGAGCGCCGCCTGCTCCACGAGCTCGTGCGCCCGGCCCGCCGTCAGCGACGCGGTCACGGTGTCGAGCAGGCTGCGGACCTCGCGGTCCACCACTACGGCGTACAGGCCTTCCTTGCCGCCGAAGTGTTCGTACACGACCGGCTTGGAGACCTCGGCCCGGGCCGCGATCTCCTCGACCGACGAGCCTTCGTAACCCTTCTGGGCGAACAGCGCCCGGGCGATCACGATGAGTTGCTCGCGACGATCCGCACTCGTCATCCGGACCCGGGTGGAACGTCGCGGTTTGGGTTCCGTCACGTCGAGATCACGTCTGCATCATGCCGTACGACGGTGCCGCGCGCCGGGAGATTTCCGGGCGCGGACCGTTTTGTGACCGGGCGGGAGTCCCGCTCAGGCCGCGACCTTGGTGCGGCGGGTGCGTGCCGCTTTCTCGGCGGCCTTCTCGGCCGCCTGCTCCTCCGCGCTCACCCGGCGCGCCTCGAGCCGCTCCGGCACCGGCCAGCGCACGTCGCTGACCCAGCCGCGCTTCTCGAAGAACCAGATGCACCGCGCCGACGTGTCGAGCTGACCCTTCAGTACGCCGTGCCGCGCGCAGGTCGGGTCGGAGTGATGCAGGTTGTGCCAGGACTCGCCCTGGCTGAGAATCGCCAGCCACCAGACGTTGCCCGACTTGTCCCGGCTCTTGAACGGCCGGTCGCCGATCGTGTGGCAGATCGAGTTGATCGACCAGGTGACGTGGTGCAGCAGCGCGATCCGGACCAGGCTGGCCCAGAAGAACGCGGTCAGCGCGCCCTCGATCGACCACGACCACAGCCCGCCGATCAGCGCCGGCAGCAGCAGCGAGACGAGGACGAGGAACGGGAACAACCGCGACACCTTGACGATGTCCTTGTCCTTCAGCAGATCCGGCGCGTACTGCCGCTGCGGGGTCTGCTCGGTGTCGAACAGCCAGCCGATGTGGGCGTGCAGGAACCCCTTGGTCAACGCGCCGAGGGTGTTGCCGTACTTCCACGGGCTGTGCGGGTCGCCGTCGCGGTCGGAGAACTTGTGGTGCTTGCGGTGGTCGGCCACCCAGCGCACCACGGGCCCCTCGATCGCCAGCGAACCGGCGATCGCCAGGGCGTACTTCATCGGCCGGTTCGGCTTGAACGACTTGTGCGTGAACAACCGGTGGAACCCGATCGAGATGCCGTGCCCCGCGACCGTGTAGAACACCACCGCGATGACGATGTCACGCCACCCCAGGAAGCCGCCCCAGGCGATCGGTACGGCGGCCAGCACCGCCAGGAAGGGGATCCCGATGAACAGCGCCAGCGCGACCTGTTCCCAGACGTGCTTCCGCTCACCCCCGAGAGTTCCGGTGTCGACGTCGAGCTCGTCGGCCTGATCGGCGCGGGTGGGCGCCTCCGGTGCTGCCACGGCGGGTGGAGTCATGTCGTGTTCCCTCAGGTGGAGGACGGCTTACCTACGCAACCGTAACCTACGGAGCCGTAGGTAAGGAACCCCTACGCGTGTCGTGCGCCCCACCCATGGCAAACTGTCCGAACGCACCAGCGGTCCCCCGTGGGGTAATCGGCAGCCCGCGAGACTTTGAATCTCGAAGACCAGGATCGAAACCTGGCGGGGGAGCAGCGCAAAACCCCGGCTCGGGATACTCAGAGCCGGGGTTTTGCTAACGCTTTTGCTAACAGGGTCCTACTCCCCCGCATCAGCGTCGCCCTCCGAACGCTCGGACTGGTCGTCACCGTCCACAGCGGTCGCGAAGGTGTTAGCAGCCTCGTCTGCATGCTGGCGGATCACGTGCGCGTAAACCCGGAGGGTGATCGCGGGGTCATCGTGGCCGAGACGTTCCGCGACGACGTGGACCGGGACGCCGGCGATCAAGAGCAGGGTGGCGTGCACATGCCGCAGGTCATGGAGCCGAGCGGGCGGGAGCGGATGCGCGGGCCGAGGAAGCTCCTGCCGTGGGGTCCGCCGAGTACCTGGGACTGCCGGTTCGTTGTATTGCCGAATCAGTACGGCGATGAGGTTCGTGACTGTGTCTATGTCTGGTGGCACAGGCCGCCCAAGGCCAGTGGTGAACACGTAGTCCTCGCCGAACCAGGCATCCCCCGCCATCTCTTGTTCGGCCTCCTGACGCGCAAGGTGCTCGCGCAGAATCGTCAGCGTTCGCTTGTCAAGGCGCGCCTTCGGCGCGCGGCGCGGCGTGCGCATGCGGCCTCCGGCCCTTCACCGCCGCGCCCGCTCTCGGTTGTCTTTCCTGAATGCCAACGACATCGCCTCCGGCGGGGGCATCACGACTCCGGGATGACGGGACCGATTTGGCCGGCTATGTCGGAGTGGGGTCGGGGTGCGTCTTCCCGTCTGCCGTTCAGCCCAGTCAGGACCTATCAGGACGCGAGCCAAGGTGACCGTGCCGTGTGCCACCATCGCCGGATGGCAGAGGAGGACAAGCTTGACCGTGTTCAACGGCTCGGTGCCTACGCAGCATGTGTGAACGAGGACGGCGCCATTTTGCTATCCCGGTTCGAGGCGCCAGATCTGCGGTGGGGACCGCCTGGTGGTGGGGTCGACCACGGCGAGCACCCGGCAGATGGAGTTGTTCGCGAAGTCTCCGAGGAGACCGGGTATGACGTCAGGGTCGTTCGATTGCTCGGTGTCTACTCGAATGTCTGGCGTAGCCCGGACGCCGAGATCCATGCAACGAGCCTCGTCTACGAGGTAGCCCTAGTGGGCGGAACCCTGCGCCACGAGATCGGCGGCAGCTCTGACCAAGCAGCATGGCTATCCCTCAGCTCGGTGCCGGACCTGCATCACACCCCTCTCTTGGATGTCACGCTCGATCTGCTCGGGCGTCGTCCTCCCGAGGGCCGCAGCGCGCTCGGCTAGCCAGAGAAGTTGATCCGAGTCAGGGCCGGAGTTGCTAACGGGCTTGCTAACAGCATCCTCGGATCGGCCCGGACGATCCTGGACAATCCGTTGGATCGGTATCCGCGTCCAAGCGCGGAGTGGTCAGCGGTGGACGGGTTGAACTCGGTCACGGATCAGAAGGCTCACCGCCGTTGTCACGTGCGTTTCGTCCGTGGCGGCCAGGCGGCCCGGCTGAGAAATGCCGACGCAGGGATCCAACCACCGTGCTGGTGGTGCCTTCGACGGTCCATCCCCTCCGGTCGGGTAAACGAACTCGCTGACCAGGAACACGAGTACACAAGGAATCGCCAGCCAGTCGGACTCCAGACCGATCCCGCCGACCAGGCCACGACACCGCGATCAGCCACCCGACGTGACGATGTAGGACGGCAGACGCCCACAGCGCGCGCAATGTCAAGCCGACTGTGATCACGACCAACAGCAGCAGCTCGTAGTTCATCCCAGCCCTCCTGCCTTGGCCTGAGCGTACCGACGCCACCGCTCTTGCTAACGGATTTGCTAACAAACGGTGTGGATCGGAGTGGACGACCAGGTGCGAGCCGGGCCGGGATCACGCTCAGGCCGGGGTGGGCAGATGCCTCGCGTGGACCGGTGCGGACGGGTCTGCGGCAACTTTGAATCTCGAAGACCAGGATCGAAACCTGGCGGGGGAGCAAGTTCAGGTTCTTTGGGTGGAGGTTCTCATCCCACGCGGTGCTACGCCCCTCCTTCGTCGCGCGCTACGCGCCGCTCCCGCCCGCCCTGAGTGTGGGTGCGCGTGCTTGCGCGCGCTTCCTATGCGCTGCCGCGCTGAGGTGCCGCGCTACCGCGCGGAGTACGCGCTTGTCGCGCGAGTGCACTGCTGGGGTGCCGTCCTCGCCGGTGGCCAGCAGCAGAACGCTTCCGGGGCGGGTGTGGTGACTGCGAACGACCTGCCACCAGGACAGAATCAGCAAAGTGACCACGCCGCCGACCTATGTCAGATTCCAGAGCCCCGTTCCCGACCGCTTGGGCCGCCGGATCGGAATCTTCGGACTTGTCAACATGCTCGGCAACCGGCAACTTCTCACAGCGGACGAAGAGCACTTCCGCCGCACGACCAACGCCTGGTACGACTCGACCTACGTGAATCCGGCGAGCGTCGATTCCACCGTGTATGACCCGGACATCAACCCGCACGCCACTGCCTGGTTCATCCCGACAGCCCAACATCTGATGGACCCAATCCCCGGCTACCTGGCCATCCTCGCCGCGCACAACCTGCCTTGTGAGCGCTACGTCTCGTCGGACCCTGGCCGGATCATCTCCAAAGATGCCCACCAAGTCGTCGTAATACCCCACGAATCCGAGACGCCCGATCAACCAACAACAACGATGTGGTTGCCTCCAGTCCCGGCAAGCTGACTTCGGGGCCTGTGATATCGCCGCTCGCCTGGTCCACGTCTCCGATGAGGACGGCGGCGGCGTCTCGACCAGTGCGACAACGGCCGGTGGCCGCCATCGATTGTTGTCGTACGACTGACGTCAATTGTCACCGCTGACGCCGTACAACGCGTCAGTCGTGACAATCGGCGTCATCGGACATCTACTCCTTCGGGGAACCCGCGAACACCCGGAGCACATGTCCGTCCGGGTCGGCGACGCGGAACTCGCCGTCGCCGCCCGCGTGGGGCATCAGGACCTCGGCTCCATGCGCGACGAGTCGGTCGTACAGCGCAGCAGGCTCGCTCATGAACAGCGCGAGCCAGGTGCCGGACTGCCCCTGGCCGTTCACGCAGAGGTAGATCTCGTGCTCGTCCCAGCGGATGATGCCGAAGTCAGCCGGCTCTCCGAAGGTGCCCAGGAGCTCGAAGTCGAGGACCTCTGTGGAGAACCTGATGCTGGCCTGCAGATCGGAGACGTTCAGGATCGGGTTGATGTGGACGAGGGCACCGCCTGTCGGACCCGGCATGATCTGGCTCCTTCAGAGTCGAGCTTGCTGAACATCGGAACGCGCTACTTCGGATACGGCGGATCAGCGAGTGTCGGCTTCGGTGGAACCGCCTGTACGACGTACAGCCCAAGGATCACGAGGGCCGCGGGAAGAAGCTCGATCGCGATGAGCGTGAGGTGCGACGAGCCCGGCAACAGCCCCTCGCCCAGGTAAGCCACTCCTGCGCAGCATGCCGCGCCCAGGTTGGCCGGCCAGAGCCATCGGGTGGTCATCCGGCGGACTCGAGGTTCGATTGGTGGGGGCCGGCGAGCCACTCCTGGGCCAGGCGGGCGTCGACCGGGTCCTCGCCTCGGCGGAGTGCGTCGACGTACGCACGGTCGGCGGTGAGGCGGGCTGTGATCTCGGGGCCCTGGGCAACGGTTCCGTGGCCGGGGATCAGGACGTCGGCGTGCTGGGCCGCCTCGACGAGCTGGTCGAGGGCGGTGTCGTACGCGCTCAGCTGACCAGGGCGGCGAGGGTCGAGGAGAGGGATCAGTACGTCGGACAGCATGTCGCCCGCGATCAGGACGCCGCGGTCGGCGAGGAGGAGCGCGGCGTGGCCGATGGCGTGCGCGTCGTGCTCGATGAGTTCGCCAGGCACCGGTCCCCCGTCGGCGGGCAGCGGGGTGAGGAGCCCGATCAGTTCGAGCGGGATGTCCGCCGCGCTCTCCGCCGCCATCGCCTGCGCCCGCTCCCGGGCTCCGCCGGCGACTTCGGCGCAGCCGGCGGTCGCGTAGCGCGGCACGTCGCCGTACCGGGAATGCCACAGCAGGTGATCCCAGTGCGGATGCGTCGAGAACCCGGCAACCACCGGAACGCCCAGCCGATCCACCTCATCGGCAAGCTCGTTCAGGTCGGCGCCGGAAATGCCCGGATCGACCAGGACGAGCCCGTTCTCCCCGCGTACGACGACGGCGTTGCTCCAGACCCACTCGCTCTGCCGGACCCAGACACCGTCAGCCACCTCGTTCAGCATCTGCTCACTGTGGCAGGAGCCGGCGCGAGGTTCGACAGGTCAGCTGGGTTCAGGCGTGGCGTCCCACTCGATGTAGTCGGGCTCCGGGTCGACGGGGAAGCGGACGGCGTTGATGGTTGGTGAGCCGTCGAGCCAGGCCCGGGAGATTCGGTGGCCGCCGTCCATCAGGCGGCCGTCGGACGAGAGAATCACCGGGTGCCGGAGGTCGGCCTTCTCGATGCGGCCGGCGTGCTGGGCGACCATGCGGCAGGTGACCGGGCCGTCGCCGAACCAGCAGTTCTCGTCGAACTCGCGGATGTCGTCGATCGGCACGGACTCGACCGGCAGGCCTTCCGCGAGCTTCCAGAGGCGTTCGGTCAGGAAGACGGCGCGGCCGCCGGGCACGGGGCGTGAGTGGGTTTCGGGCATCGCACCATCGTCACCGACGCCGGTGGGCCGGTCGAAGGCTTTTCGTGGAGGACGCGCGAGCTAACGGTTGTCGCCGCTGCCGCCGAGCACCGCGCGCTGCTGCCGGTCCGCGAGCTTCGCGATGTTGAGTTGCGCGACGTCGTCCAGCGGGATGTCGAAGTGGTCGGCGATCACCGCGACGTACCAGAGCGTGTCCCCGAGCTCCTTCGCGAGATCCTCGACGTCCCACTGCGAGAAGTCGCTGCCCTTGTCCCGCACGATCTTCTTCGCCTTCTCGGCGATCTCACCCGTCTCCCCTACCAGCCCGAGCAGCAGGTGAAACAGCTCGTTGAACTTGTCCTTCGGCGCAGCAGTACGAAGTGCGGCCAGCTGATACTCGTTCATCTCCACGGCGTCACCCTAAGCCGCCTTCAGCAGGTCGGTCAGCTGTGGTTTGACGTCAGCCGGGTACAGGCCGAGCTCGTCGAACTCGGCGGGCTCTGCCCAGATCAGTTCGAAGTTGTTGTCCGGTCCCTGGGCCTCCGCCTCCGGGCCGGAGAGCAGCGGCGTGCCGGTGACGTCGGCCATCAGGAAGTACGACGCCGGCCGGCCGTTGTGCTTGCCGGTCCACAGCAGGCGGTCGATGCGGGCCGTCAGCGTGGTCTCCTCGGTCAGCTCACGGAGCGCGGTCACCTCGGCTGTCTCGCCTTCCTCGACGTGACCGCCAGGCAGTACGGCGTACTGATGGCCAGGACAATCGGGGCCGTCCCCGCCGGCGGCCTCGCACATGACGCAGGCGCTGCCGGGCTTGTGCCGCAGGTAGCGCTTGATCAGCAGTGCTCGACGACCGTTCACGACGACGGCCGCTGCCCGTGGAATCACCATGCGCAGAAGGCTGCCAGGCGCCACCGATAGAACTGGCTAGCGGCGATGCGTGAGGGCTGTCAGGAGGACGGCCAGCGCGACGCCTCCGGCGACGAAGGTCCGCGGCTTGTGGAGGACGGCTCGGTCGCCTTCGCTGCTCAGGACGGACCAGCGGGAGCGGGCCGAGAGGGCCGAGCCGACGGACAGGACCGACCCCGCGGAGAACGCGGACAGGGTGGAGCCGACGGAGCCGATCGACAGTGCGGAGCCGACCGAGCCGAGGCTGAGGACCGAGCCGGCTGATCCGATCGACAGGACCGAGTCGCGGCTCGCGATCGACAGGAACGAGTTTTCCGACCACAACGAGAGGGCCTTCACAGCGCGAGTGTGGCACAGGCCCGCGGGTGATACCTAGGCTCTGACGTATGACGGTCAAGGACTCAGCTGGGATGCCCACCGAGCGCGCCTGGTACAAGTTGAAGGACGTCCCCGAGGGCGCTGTCCTCTACGAGTCCGACCTGCGGATACAGGTCTGGGCCTACACCGTGACCCACAGCCAGCTGCTCCTCCGCGGCGACACCGGCAGCGGCCGGGTGGACCTGCTGTTCAAGAGCGTCGACGCGATGACCATCGGCACCTCGTACGACGGCCTGACGGTCCGCCGCTCCCCCACCGGCCTGCACCTCGAGACCCAGGGCCGCACCGACCACGTCGTCGCGCACGCGTTCGGGTGGCTCGTGGACGACGGGGACCTGCGAATGCCGAGCGCGTTGGCCGCGTACGCGTCGGCGACCGACCCGGACCGGGTGTTCGGCCTCTGACCTCACCCCCGCGGGGCGAGGGCACTGAGGATGAGCTCCCGTGCCGCCTGCACCGTGGCGTTGAACGTGGACGGGTCCCGCCCGATGCGTTCGGCGCCGGCTCGCATGGCGCCGGACAGGAGTTCCACCACGAGCCGCACGTCGCCGACGTCGCGGAACTCTCCGTTGGCGACGCCGTCGCGGACGACCTTCTCGACCCCGACCACGATCGCGTGGAACGGGCCGTCCGGGCCCTTCGGGACCTCGGCGACCGGTAGGCCGGAGCCTGGGCGGAACATCAGTTGCAGGGACTGGTCCGTGGACGACTCCAGGACCACGTCGATGATGTCGCGCAGCCGGTTCGTGGCTGGGTCCGCCGTCCGGGCGACGATCGCGGCGACCCGCTCGACGGTGGGACGGCTCGCTCGTTGGGTCAGCGCGAGGACGAGCGCGCCCTTGTCGGCGGCGTAGTTGTACAGCGTGTTGCGTGCGAGCCCGGCCCGGGCCGCGATGTGGCCCATGGTGATCGAGTCGTAGTCGCGTTCGAGCAGCAGCTGCCGCATCGCCTCGGCGAGGTCGGCCCACACCAGCTCGTGGTGCTGCTCGATGCTGGCTCCCCGGATCCGCGGCATGCAGGCATCCTTCCCTACCGGTTCCCGAGCGCAGCGCCCGACAGCTGCGGGTTCTCCTGGTACGCCGAGGTGAGCTTGACGCTGCTGAGGCGCCAGCCGTCCGCCGTACGGACTGCTTCGTTGTCGTAGAAGCCGACCACCAGCCAGTAGTTGGGTCCGCCGGCGGCGACGTCGGCGGGGAGCCAGTGCTCGGCCCGCACGTGCGCGTGGATCGTCGCGCGGTCGCCGTCGATCGTGACGACGGGACCGGTGATCGCGTGGTGGGTCGCCACGTACGGCGCGAAGGCCGCGCGCAGGGTCTCGACGTACTCGCCGAGCGGCACGGTCGTCGGCGGGATGTCGGCGACGGACCCGAAGTCGAGCGTCAGCGGGTCGGTGAAGACGAGACCGGGGAGGTCGGTGAACTCCTTCAGGTCCGCGATGTCGGCGTACCGGCCGAGCAGTTCGATCAGGTCGGCGCGATCGGTGAGCGTGTCCATGGTCGATCCCTTCATCCAGGTTTACGACTACCTGTCGTAAACAATACGACGAAACGTCGCAAAACCCAAGAGCATCGATCGATCCAGGAAAACTGTTGTGGAAGGCAAACACCACCGGCGTACGACCAGAGTCGTACGGCGACTCCATGCCGTGGTCCGACGAGATGCCGGCCGGGGATCACTAACTTCTGGAGGGTGGCGGGAACACCCCCGCCGACAAGCCCCCGGAGGACACCGATGACCATCCAGACCGGCGAGCTCCCGCTCGGCCGTTTGCCGCAGGACGCCGCCGCCAGGACCGCGATCCGGGCCCACGAGCTCCGGAAGATCTACGGGCAGGGCGACACCGCGGTGGCCGCGCTCGACGGGGTCTCGGTCGACTTCGGCGTCGGGCGGTTCACCGCGATCATGGGGCCGTCGGGTTCCGGCAAGTCGACGCTGATGCACTGCCTCGCGGGCCTCGACACCCCGACCAGCGGCCAGGTGCTGCTCGGCGAGACCGAGCTGACCACGCTCCCGGACGCCGAGCTGACCCGGATCCGCCGGGACCGGATCGGGTTCGTGTTCCAGTCGTTCAACCTGCTCCCGATGCTCTCGGCGAAGGACAACATCCTGCTGCCGCTCGAGCTCGGCAGCCGCAAGCCCGACCAGCAGTGGCTCAGCACGCTGGTCGACGTACTGGGTCTGCAGGACCGCCTCACGCACCGCCCGTCGGAGCTGTCCGGTGGTCAGCAGCAGCGCGTCGCCGTCGCCCGCGCTCTGGTCGGCCGCCCGGAGGTCGTCTTCGCCGACGAGCCGACAGGCAACCTGGACTCCCGCTCCGGCGCCGAGGTCCTCGGGTTCCTGCGCCGCAGCGTCCGCGAGTTCGGCCAGACCGTCGTGATGGTCACCCACGACCCGCTCGCTGCCTCGTACGCCGACCGCGTGGTCCTGCTCGCCGACGGCAAGCTGGCCGGCGAGCTGCTGGACCCGACGCCGGAGACCGTGCTCGGCGCCCTGCGGCAGCTGGGGGCCTGACCGTGCGACGCTCCATTCTCTCCTCGCTGCGCGCCCATCTGGGCCGCCTGGTCGCCGCCTGCCTGGCGATCGTGCTGGGGGTCGGTTTCGGCACCCTGGCCCTGACCGTGCACGCGTCGGCGTCGCACGGGATCGACGAGACGATCGGCAAGGCGAACGCCGGCGCGGACGCCGTCGTCGACAGCGGCGAGCGCTCGATCGAGGCCAAGGACGTTGCCGCGATCCAGAAGGTCCCGCAGGCGGCGTCGGTCGTGGTCGACACCGGCGCGTACCTGCAGATCCAGTGGGCCGGCCAGGTCCGTCCGGGCTACCTCAGCGTCAAGGCGCTCTACGACACCTCGAAGATCGCCGGCCCCACGGCCAGCCAGGGCCGCCTGCCGGACAGCGCACTCGAGATCGCACTGCCGGCCCGGACGGCCGAGAAGAACAAGGTGGCCGTCGGCAACAAGCTCCAGCTCAGCTCGTACGACGACAAGCGCTGGACCGTCACCGTGGTCGGCATCCTCGACGACTCCACCAGCTTCGGGACCGGTGACGCCGTCGCGACCGCGCAGTCGGTGAAGATCTTCGAGCCGCAGAGCTACGTCAACCGCGTCAAGGTCAGCGCCCAGCCCGGGACCGACCAGGCCGCGCTCGCCGCCGCGGTGTCCGCGGCCGTGCCCGGCCTGCAGGTCTACACCGGTACGGCGTGGATCGACCACGAGGTGAAGAGCTTCACCAACGGTATCGACGTCCTCGGCGGCGTGTTCGGCATGTTCGCCGTGATCGCCCTGTTCGTCGCCTGCCTGGTGATCGCGAACACCTTCACGATCGTGATCGCCCAGCGCACCCGCGAGATGGCGCTGCTGCGCTGCGTCGGCGCGTCCCGCCGGCAGGTGTTCTCCTCCGTTCTGGCCGAGGCGTCGGTGGTCGGCCTGGTCGCCTCCGCGATCGGTGTGGTGGTCGGGGTCGCGCTGTCCGCGCTCGGCCTGGCGCTGTCGCGGGAGTTCGACCTGGAACTGCCGCCGATCAGCCTGCACCTCGACCTGGTGTCGATCTTCGCGCCGCTGCTGCTCGGTACCGTCGCGACCGTCCTGGCCGCGATCGTCCCGGCCCGCCGGGCCACGAAGGTCTCCCCGCTGGCGGCGCTGCGTCCGGCCGATGCCCTGGGGGCGGCCTCGAAGCGTGGCGTCGTACGGATCGTGCTCGGTTTCCTGATGCTCGCCGGTGGCGGACTGTTGCTGGCGGCAAGCGCTTCGACCGCGCAGGTCGTCATCGGTGTGGCCGGCGGCGTGCTCTCCTTCATCGGTGTCCTGGCGCTCGGTTCGCTGCTGGTCCCGGCGCTGGTCCGGCTGCTCGGCGCGCTTCCGGCCCGCAAGGGCGGCGTACCGGCCCGGATCGCGGTCGCGAACGCGGTCCGCAACCCACGCCGTACGGCGGCCACGACGTCCGCGTTGCTGATCGGTGTCACGCTGATCAGCCTGACCTGCGTCGGGATCGCGTCGGTCCGCAAGACGTTCGACGTGACGATGGACGGCGAGTACCCGGTCGACCTGACCGTCCGGACGTACGAGGAGAAGCTGCCGGCCAGCGCCGAGCAGCAACTGCGAGACATCAAGGGCATCACCCAGGTCGTCCCGGTCCGGACCGTCGAGGTGAAGCAGGGTGAGCAGACGCTGACCATCACAGGCATCGACCAGGCACGGGCCGGCTCGGTCATCCACGACCCGCAGCTGGTCAGCCAGTTGCGGCCGGGTGTCGCGCTGCTCGACCGGCCGACGATGAACATGCTCGACCTCACCGACGGCGCGGACGTCACACTTGTTGCTGCCGGCCACAAGGTCACGCTGAAGGCCCACCAGGCAGGCGGTCTGGACCCGATCACGATCACGCAGACCGACCTGCAGAAGCTCGCACCGGCCGCCGCGGTGTCCGGGTTCTGGCTCGCCAGCGACCCCAAGGCGGACGGTCCCGAGGTGATCGACGCGGTGCAGCAGTCACTGCCGACGATCAAGGTGCTGAACGTCGACGGCGGTCTGGCCGAACGCAGCAGCTACACGCAGATCTTCGACGTACTGCTGATCGTTGCCGTCGGCCTGCTCGGGGTGTCGGTGCTGATCGCACTCGTTGGCGTCGGCAACACCCTCAGCCTGTCGGTGCTGGAACGCACCCGGGAGAACGCGTTGCTCAGGGCAATGGGTCTGACCCGGCGCCAGCTGCGCGGGATGCTCGCGGTCGAGTCGTTGCTGATGGCACTGGTCGCGGCCGGTCTCGGGATCTTCCTCGGCCTGGTCTACGGCTGGACCGGTACGGCGGCACTGATGAGCTCGCAGACCGACGGCAAGGTCCAGTACGCCGTACCGGTGACGCTGCTGGTCACGATCGCGCTGGTCGCGGCGATCGCCGGTCTGCTCGCCTCGGTCCTCCCTGCGCGCCGCGCGGCCAAGGTCGCTCCGGCAGGAGCCCTCGCCACCGAGTAGTCACACGATCTCCACCCGATTCCCGTGGCCGTCGGCGGTGTGGAACCGCCGGCGGCCCGGGATCGTTTCGTTGTCCCAGGTCACCGGAAACCCGAGCCCCTCGAGCTTCGCCGCGAGGGCGTCCAGGTCGTCGACCGCGAAGGCCGGGTGCGCCTTCCGGGCCGGGCGGAAGTCCTGCTCGACGCCGACGTGGAGCTCGGCCGGACCTTCCTTGAACCAGCACCCACCCCTTGCCGCGAGCAACGGTGGCTTGGCGATCTCGGTCAGGCCGAGCGCGTCGCGGTAGAACGCGCGGGCGACGTCCTCGCCGCCGGGCGGGCAGGAGACCTGGACGTGGTCGAGGCGCATCACGCCTCCTTCTGGGCGACGGCGAAGATCCGGCGGAACGGCAGCAGCGTGCCGAAGTCCCGTTGCGGGTAGGCCTCCGCCAGGCGCGCGCCGTACTCGGCCTCGAACTCCGTCCGCAGCTCGTCCGGCAGCGACTGCAGCACCGGCCGGGCGCCGGTCCCCTTCACCCATTCCAGGACGGCGTTGTCGCCGGCGAGGAGATGGTTGTACGTCGTCTCCCACGCGTCGACCCGGCAACCGAGGGCGCTCAGCGCCTCGATGTAGCCGGCCGGTCCGGGGACGTCGGGGCGCAGCGACCGGCCGGCGGCGTGCTCGGCGTACGGCGGGCGGTTGGCCAGTTCGCGCAGGATCGCGTGCGAAGGCGCGTCGCCGTTGCCCGGGATCTGGATCGCGAGCCAGCCGCCCGGCCGGAGCGCGCGGACGAACCCCGGCAGCAGGTCGAGCTGCTCGGGGATCCACTGCAGGGTCGCGTTCGTGACGATCACGTCGACGGAACCGGGCGGGATCGACCAGTCCAGGAGATCGGCGACCTCGAAGGTCAGCCGGTCGGCGACGGCCGGGTCGGACCGCAGCTTCTCGGCCGCGGCGATCATCTCGGGCGAGCTGTCGACCCCACGGACCGTTGCCGTGGGCCACCGATCGAGCAGGCTGATGGTGAGAGCGCCTGGACCACACCCGAGATCGAGTACGACGGGGCCGGGCTCGCTCGCACCCGCGCCGGCCGGATCGCCGGCACCCGCCCGATCGCCCGCCGTACCGGCCGGATCGCCGGCCTCTTCGCCGCGGACCGGGCCGATCCTGCGGACCAGGTCGGCGAAGGGACGGGCCCGCTCCTCCGGGTACTTGCCGTACTGCTGCGGGCTCCACACCGGCGAGTTGCGCATCCTGGCTCCTTCGTTCAGCGATCTTCCGACCGGATCTCTTGACGTCGAGATACTTTACGAGCAGACACATTACGCTTGGTACTTGTCTTGATGTCAAGAGTCTTGACGGATACTCTCGAACCATGAAGGACGAGGTCGACCGGCTGGTCGAGGCCTGGCGCCGCGAGCGACCCGATCTCGACGTGGCACCGATGGAGGTGCTGTCCCGGGTCACCCGCCTGGCGCGGCACCTGGATCGCGCCCGCAGTCACGCCTTCGCGACCCACGGGCTGGAGTCCTGGGAGTTCGACGTACTGGCAGCACTGCGGCGCGCGGGCGCGCCGTACCAGCTCTCCCCCGGCCGGCTGCTCAAGGAAACCCTTGTCACGTCAGGCACGATGACGAACCGGGTCGACCGCCTGACCGCGCGCGGTCTGGTCGAACGCCTCCCCGACCCCGCCGACCGCCGGGGCGTCCTGGTCCAGCTCACCACCGCCGGCCGCGACGCCGTCGACGCCGCGCTCGCCGACCTGCTCGCGCACGAGCGCACCCTGCTGTCCGCGGTCACCGACCGGGACCAGGCCAAACTCGCCCGGCTGCTGCGCGAACTGGTCGGCCCGTTCGACCAGGAAACACACTGACGCAGGCCCGCGGAAACCGCGCCGAATTGTGCCGGAATAATCCGAAAAGACGGCGCGTCACTTAATACCCGCACCGATCGTTGCTAGTTGCAACCGGATCGTGAAGGTGCTGTAGCAGACGACTGTCGACACTGAGTCACCATGCGCACTAAGGTCCTCACTGTCGGTACGTTCTCGGCTACGTATCGTTGCGAACAAGGTGTCTTTCGGCGGCAAGAGGTGGTTCGCCGAAGGAGGTCGATGGTGTCCGGGGCTCGGGGCCCGGACAACGTTGACCACAACGGGACCCGCTCACCCCAGTGATCGCGGCGTACCTCCCAATCACAGGGGATGGGAGATACGCCGCGATTCACGTGGCCGAAACATTTGATCATGTATACATTATTCGAATAGAACGTTAAACCGCTGGTTCTGACGAGTTGTCGGCAAACTCGGCGCTGTCAGCTCTCCGCGCGTTCGGCGGCTTCCAGCCAGGCCAGTTCGAGCTCTTCGCGTTCGTCCTTGAGCTTGCGGAGGTCGGTGTCGAGCTCGGCGAGGCGGCCGTAGTCGCAGGCGTGGGTGGCCAGCTGGTCGTGGAGCTTCTTCTCCGTGCCGGCGAGCTTCGACAGCTGGCGTTCGATGCGGTTGAGGTCCTTCTTGGCCGCACGGGCCACGGCCGCGTCGACGGGGGCGGCGGCCGGCGTACTGGCTTCCACCACCGGAGCGACAGCCGCGCCAGGAGTGGACCGGCGAGCAGGGCCGCCGGACTCGATCTCGTCCAGGTACTGCTCGACGCCACGCGGGAGGTGCCGGACCGTGCCGTCGCCCATGATCGTGTAGACCATGTCGCTGACGCGTTCGAGGAAGTACCGGTCGTGGGTGACGACCACGACGACGCCCGGCCAGCTGTCGAGGAAGTCCTCCAGCACGGTGAGGGTTTCGACGTCCAGGTCGTTGGTCGGTTCGTCGAGGATCAGCACGTTCGGCTCGTCCAGCAGGATGCGCAGGAGCTGCAGCCGGCGGCGCTCGCCACCCGACAGGTCGTTGATCCGCGTGGTCAGCTTGTCGCCGGTGAAGCCGAAGCGTTCCAGCAGCTGCGACGACGTCATCTCACCGCTGTGCCCGGCGAGTGCCGCCGTCCGGCGAATGTCCGTGATGTGCGCGAGCACGGTCGACTGACCGTCGACCTCGTGCAGCGTCTGCGAGAGGTTCGCGACCCGTACCGTCTTGCCCTGCTTGACCAGCCCCGAGTCCGGTACGAGCTGACCGGTCAGCACCTTCAGGAACGTCGTCTTGCCGGCACCGTTCGGCCCGAGCAGCCCGATCCGGTCGGCCGGGCCGAGCCGGAACGTGACGTGGTCGAGCATCACCCGGTCGCCGAACGCCAGGCTCACGTCCTCCGCGTCGAACACGTCCTTGCCCAGCCTCGACGTCGCCAGCAACGACAGCGCGAGCTTGTCCCGCGGGGCCGGCTCGTTCTCGATCAGCGCGTTCGCCGCGTCGATCCGGAACTTCGGCTTCGAGGTCCGCGCCGGCGCACCGCGCCGCAACCAGGCCAGCTCCTTCTTCAGCAGGTTCTGCCGCTTGCCTTCCATCACCTGCTCGGCGCGCGAACGCTCGGCCTTGGCCAGCACGTACGCCGCGTAACCACCCTCGTACGACGAGATGCGCCCGTTCTGCACCTCCCACGTCTCGGTGCAGACCGCGTCGAGGAACCACCGGTCGTGCGTCACCACGATCAGCGCGCCGGCCCGGTCCACCACGTGCGCGGCGAGCCAGTTGACCGCCTCGATGTCCAGGTGGTTGGTCGGCTCGTCCAAAACCAGCAGGTCGACGTCGGTCAGCAGCAGCCGCGCCAGCGAGGTCCGGCGGCGCTCACCACCGCTCAGCGTGCCGATCAGTGCTTCGTGGTCGATCTCGCCGAGCAGGTGCTCCATCACGGAACGCGCCCGCGGGTCGGCCGCCCAGGTGTAGGTCTCGACGTCACCGAGCACGGCCTTGCTGACCGTGAGCTCGGGGTCGAGGTCGTCGGTCTGGCCGAGGTACCCCAGCCGGAGGTCGCGGTTCTGGGTGACGCGGCCGTCGTCCGGCTCCAGCCGGCGGGCGAGGAGCTGCAGCAGCGTCGACTTGCCGTCCCCGTTCCGCCCGACCACTCCGACCCGGTCGCCGCGGCCGACGCCGAGGCTCACCTTGTCGAGCAGGATGCGGGTTCCGAAGCCTTTGGAGACGGCTTCGAGGTTGACCAAGTTCGGTGCAGGGGTGGCAGCCATAACCGGACCAGCCTACGGGATCGCCCCAGGGGTTCCGGTACCGAGCGACAGGACATCTCCCGGATTTGGCCGTCCACCGAGCGTGGACAACGCTCACCGGCCGACAGGACGCGGTACACCTCCTGTCGGCCGGTACCGCTACTGCTGGTTGAGGTGGAGCAGGTACTCCTTCAGGTTCAGCGGGTTGCCGTCTGTTCGGGCTCGGGTGGGCGGCGTGCCGGGGACCGGGCGGTAGGAGTCGAAGGTGGTGAGCAGGATGCCTTCGCCGTGGGTGAGGCCGGGGAGCTGCGACTCGAAGGTGTGTACCCGGCCGGCTGGGATCAGGCCGGTGAGTTGGGCGTGGTCGGCGTCGATCTGACTGGTCTCGAGGGTCGCGTGGGACTCGGCGAGGCGGCCGAGGACCGGTGCGACGGCGTCGGGCGGGAGGTCGAGCTCGAAGTGGTTCACCGGTTCGACGACCGTCGTACCGGCTCGGGCGAGCGCCTCCATCAGGACGACCGGGACGAGTCGCCGGAAGTCCGTGCCGGTCGACGTCGCCGCGTCGTACCCGCTCCGGACCAGGTCGACCCGTACGTCGTCAACCTCCCAGCCGTGCAGCCCCTGTCGCACCGTCTGCCGGACGGTCTCCTCGATCGCGGTGTGGTACGCCCGGATGAGTCCGCCCAGCTCGACCTCGAGCCGGTAGTCGAGGCCTGTCCCGGGCGGGGCGGGCGAGACGCGGAAGCCGACGGTCGCGACCCACGGGTTGCCGGGCGCACCCATCTCCCGTACGGCGGAACCGGCGCCGAGCGCGCGTTCCTGGTGGATCGGACGGGTCTGGTCGAACGTGACGTCCAGGCCGTACTCGTCGGCGAGCAGGCTGGCGATCACTTCCTTCTGCACCTCGCCGTACAGGCTGACCGAGATCTCCTCGTCCTTGCGGACCCGGATCAGCGGATCCTGCTCGGCGAGCTGCTGGAGCGCCTGGAACAGCTTGATCCGGTCGCCGGCGCGGACGACGGTCTCCAGTGTCGGCGGAGCGAACAGCTGCCCACCCCGATCGCTCGGCGCACCGAGCTGATCGCCGATCCGGACCTCCTTCAGTCCACGCAGGGCGACGATCCGCCCAGCCTCCACGGCCTCCACCCGCTCGGTCTCCCCCTGGGAGAAGAGAAGAAGAGAGGAGGGTTTGGTGGAGTACGTCGCCCCCGAAGGCGAGCCGCCTCCGGCGGCCGCCGAGGCGGGAGTCGTGGCGGGTGTCGCAGGCGGGCGCCCGCTGCGGTGGACCGTGATCTGCTCGCGCGAACGCAGCGTTCCCGCGAACACCCGGGCCGAGGCGATCTTCTCCCCCGCCGGCCCGCGTTCGACCTTGAACACCGAGGCTTGCAAAGGATCCCCGGGCGATCCAGTGGCTCGGGGCAACAGCGTGGCAATGCCTTCGATCACCTCCGGTACGCCGTCGCCGGTGATCGCCGAGCCGAAGAAGACCGGGTGCACCGCTGCCCGCCCGACCTGATCGGTCAGCTCGGCCAGCTGGTCCTCGGAAGTCAGCTCGTCGGCCAAGTACCGCGCGAGATACTTGTCATTGCGTTCGGCAAGTAGTTCGTCGACCTGCGGCGACCCCACCGGAAACCGCTCGAAGGCTGCACTTCGCGTGCCCAGGTCGGTGACCGCCCCGAGCGGGATCGCGGCCGGCGTCAGCAACCGCCGTACATCGCCCAGCAACGAGTCGTACCGGGCGCCCATCCGGTCGATCTTGTTCACGAACAGCAGCGTCGGGATCCGCAGCCGCTGCAGAGTCCGCATCAACAGTCGCGTCTGGACCTGAACGCCCTCGACGGCGGACAGCACCAGGACGGCGCCGTCCAGCACCGAAAGCGCGCGTTCGACCTCGGCGATGAAGTCGGAGTGGCCCGGGGTGTCGATCAGGTTGACCGTCACCCCGGCGAGCTCGAACGACACCACCGCGGAGCGGATGGTGATGCCGCGGCGGCGTTCGAGGTCCATCGTGTCGGTGCGGGTGCTGCCCGCGTCGACGCTGCCGACGCGGTCGATCACGCCGGCGGTGTGCAGCAGCCGTTCGGTCAGGCTGGTCTTGCCGGCGTCAACATGCGCCAAAATTCCCATCGTGAGTGTGCTCAAAGGTCCTCATGCTGGTCTCGATCCGTTGGGTGGAGACGGGGCGGATCGAAAGTCGGCGCATCAGGGAGCTCCTTCACGGGGGCAAGACAAACGTTTGACGAGCGTAACGCCGCGGCAACGTCGGCCGCAGGTGGTTTTCCGACCCCTTTCACAGTGCCTGTCGCGACAAGTACTCTGCGGCCCACACGGCCGCCCAGGTCTTGTTTGAAACACTTCGCGGAACAAGGGTTCTCGGGCGTCGTGGACACGAGGAGTTCCCCGATGTCTTTGACGGACGACTATCTCCGCGCGGCCGCCGATCGTGGCCCCAAAGCCAGCGCTGTACTCGCCGCCGCGGCCCCCGAGCTCGATGCCACCACCTACCTCGGCCGGTGCCTGAGCCGGCCGACCTTCCTGGAGGCCGCGCCGTACCGGCAGCTGGTCGCGGACCTCGACCTGCTGCACTCGGCCCTGACCCGGCTGCCCGAGCGCGTCTTCGGCGGCGATCTCGCCGAGTTCGCCCGGACCGTGGGGATGGCCGAGCCGCAGATCGAGGCGATCACGCGCGGCCGCGGTCCCGCGCCGAGCCGGATGGGCCGCGCGGACCTGTACCGCGACGCCGACGGCTTCCACCTGCTGGAGATCAACCTCGGCAGCACGGTCGGCGGCGTCGACAACCCGGTGCTGAACGCGGCGATGATCGAGCACCCGTTCATCGCCGAGTTCGTCGCCGAGAACGACCTGTCGTACGCCGAGACGATGACCGAGGTCGTCCGGACGATCGTCACCGAGGCGAAGGTGCCGACCGGCGTCCGCCCGGTGATGGCGATCGCGGACTTCCCCGACAGCTACCCCGACCTGGAACGCCAGCTGCACAAGAGCGCGGAGATGCTCGCACCGCTCGGTATCGACGCGATCCCCTGCCCGGTCGACGCTCTCGAGTACCGCGACGACCGGATCTGGCTGGGCGACCGCGCGATCGACGTGGTGTTCCGGCTGTTCATGATCGAGGACGTGCTCAAGCCGGGCGCGGTCGAGCTGCTCGAGCCCGTGCTGCAGGCGGCCGAGCGTGGGCACGTCTCGATCTTCACCCCGCTGGACGCCGAGCTGTACGGCAGCAAGGGCGCGCTCGCGCTGCTGTCCGACGAGGCCTACCGCGACCGCTATCCGGCCGACGAGCTCGCCGTGCTGGACCGGATCCTGCCGTGGACGCGGATGGTCCGCAGCGGCCCCGTCACCGTTGACGGCGTACAGACAGACCTCGAGGAGTACGCGCTCGCGAACCGCGAGGAGCTCGTCCTCAAGCCGACCGCGTTGCACGGCGGCGACGGCGTACTGCTCGGTTGGCTGACCGACGACGAGACCTGGACCACCAAGATTCGCGAGGCGATGGACAACCCGTGGGTCCTGCAGCGCCGGATCCGGCCGATCCCGGAGGTGTTCCCGACCGACGACGGCAGCGAGGAGTGGCTGCTGACCTGGGGAGCGTTCCTGGTCGCCGACGGTCTCGGCGGCTTCCTGATCCGCGGTTCGCAGGAGCTGGACGGCGGCGTTGTCAACATGGCGACCGGCGCGACGGCGACCTGCTGCTTCCACCAGCGCTGATCCGCAAACAAACGAACGTTTCAGAATTCGACCCCGGAAACCCTTGTTCTCAAGGGTTTTCCGTCTCGCCGTGGGTGCGAGCACGGGAGTAACGTCGCGGACTGCGACCGGCCCGGTGGCAACAGTCACCGGGCCGGCACAGCCCACCGGCCTCCCCTGGATGGAGTCGCATGAGCACCTCGACGAGAACCGGCGCCACCGTTGTCATCGTCCCGCCGGCGACCGCGAACGGACCGCTGCACGTCGGGCACCTGTCCGGCCCGTACCTGGCCGCCGACATCGCCGCCCGGGCCGCCCGCGCCCGCGGCGAACGCGTCGTCACGACCGCCGGCTTCGACGTGCACCAGAACTGGGTGCTGACCCGCGCCGAGAACGAAGGTGTCGACGTCGAGAAGCTCGCGGCGTCGTACCGGAACGAGATCGTCGCCGCACTCGACGCGGCCCGGATCCAGTACGACGTGTTCCTGAACCCGCAGAGCTCGTCGTACCAGCACGGCGTCACGACGCTCGCCGCCGACCTGACCGAGGCGGGGCGGTTTCCCCTGCGGGAGTTGACGTTGCTGGCCTGCGCGGACTGCGATCGCACGCTGCATCAGTCGTACGTCGTGGGTGAGTGCGCGTGGTGCGGCGCCGAGGCCGCGGGCGGTGGTTGCGAAGGCTGCGGCGGCTACACGTCGGCCGAGAACCTGGTCGACCCCAAGTGCAACCGGTGCGGTGGCGAACCCCGCCCGTTCCTCGCCACCGTACCGGTGCTGCCGATGGAGGACTACCGCGACGAGCTGGTCGAGATCTGGCTGCGCGCCGAACTGCCGGACCGCGCGCGCCGGATCGTCTCGCACTACCTGGAGTACCCGCTGCCCGACGTACCGATTGCCTACCCGACGAACTGGGGACTGCGCGGCACCGGGCCGCACGAGGGCCTGCGGCTCGAGGTGTACGCCGAGGTCGGGCTCAGCACCGTGTACGGCGTCGCGCAGTCGCTGCGACCCGGCGCGCTCGGGTTGGAGGCGACAGCGGAGGCGTGGTCCGAGGTCGCGTCGCTGTGGCACTTCAACGGGATCGACAACGGGTTCTACTTCGCGCTGTTCTGGCCGGCCGTGTACCTGGCCGCGGGAGTGCCTGCGGACGCGATCGGTGGGGCGCAGGTCAACGAGTTCTACACGTTGGACGGGGAGAAGTTCTCGACCAGCCGCAACCACGCGATCTGGGCGAACGACTTCCTCACCGACGAGGACGTCGACATCGTCCGGCTCTACCTGGCGTGGGACCGGCCGGACCGGTTCGCGAGCGACTTCACGCTGTCGGCGTACCGGGAGTTCGAGGCGTACGTGCGGCCGCTGCTGGACAAGGCGCGCGACTCGGGACCGGACGCCTCCGACGCGACGCTGCCGGCGACCTTGGCCGCCGCCGACGTCACGCGCGGGATGGCGGCACTGGGGCCGCGGCGGTTCGACCCGGCGCTCGCCGTACGGGCTGTGCTGACCGGCATGGCCGCGAGTGCGCCGGGCGTCGAGGCGCTGCTCTCGATCCTGACCGGCCGATGAGCATCGAGTACGACGGCCGCGTGTTCCGCCCGCTGCACAACCCGCCGGGCTCGCCGACCGGGCTCTACCGGCAGCGCGGGAACCTGATCTGGGCCGAGTTCGGCGGCGGGCGGCTGCACTTCGGGCGGCTGGTCGGGACCTGCGACGAGACCGGGACCATCACCGCGACGTACTGCCAGCTCGCGACCGACGGATCGGTCACCGCCGGCAGCCTGACGAGCGTGCCCGGCCGGACCGCCGAGGGAGTGCTCACGCTCACCGAGCACTGGCACCGCCTCGACGGCTCGACCGGGATCTCGGTGATCGAGGAGGTCGACGCCACGCTGGCGCCGCCCTCCCCCGACACCGTCGCTCAGCCCAGGTAGTCGCGCCAGGGGCCGGTGATCGCGAGCGTCAGCCCCGGCGTCTGGATGTTGACGAACAGCACCTTGCCGTCGTCGGAGAACGTCGGGCCGGTGAACTCCGAGTCGTTCAGCATGTTGCGAGCGATCGCGTACGTCGGACCGCCGGGCGTCGAGCTCAGCACGTGGCTGCTCGCGTTGCCGTCCTCGGCGAGCACCAGCGAACCCCACGGGGTGACGGTCACGTTGTCCGGGCTGTCGAAGTTGTAGTCGACGTAACGCGCCTCGGGGCCGAGGTCGGCGGCGTCGTTGCTCGGGAAGTACGTGACCAGCTGGATGGTCTTGGCCTCGTAGTTGTAGAACCAGACCATGCCGTCGTGCGGGACCGCGTCGGCCGGGAGGTCCGTCGTACCGGCTTCGGCGTAGGAGTTGACGACGTACACGCCGTCACGGGTGCCGTAGACGCCCTCGAACTTCTTGCCACGGGTGACCTGCGCGTCGGTCACCTGCTTGCGGACCGACACCGAGACCGCGTCCCGGTCGGGCACCTTCACCCAGGCGACGCGGAACGGACGCAGCAGCTGGGCCGAGGTCAGGTAGGCGACGTCCGGGATCGGCTTGCCGTCGTCCCCGAGGATGGCCATCGCCTCGAGCGTGCCGAAGCCGACGTCGGCCAGGTCCTTCCAGGACTTCGAGCTGAGCCGGTAGCCGCGCGGGGCGCTCCACCGGTAGAACAGCCCGTTCGGGCCGGAGGCGTCCTCGGACAGGTAGATGTGCTGCCGGTCCTGGTCGATCGCGAGCGCCTCGTGCGCGTACCGGCCGAGCGCCTTCAGCGGGACCGGGTGCGCGGTCCTGCCGTCGCCCCACACCTCGAAGACGTACCCGTGGTCCTTCAGGCGGGTCGTGCCGTTCGCCTTGTTCTCGGTCTCCTCGCACGTCATCCAGGTACCCCACGGCGTCGGGCCGCCCGCGCAGTTGGTGAGGGTGCCGGAGATGCCGACCCACTCGCCGCGGTTCTTGCCGGTGCGGTCGACCGAGATGACCGTGCAGCCGCCGGCCGAGCCGACGCCCGCGTCGTACACGGTGCCCTTGACGGGCGGTACGCCGAGCGGGTCGTTGGCGCCGACCTCGTGGTTCTGGATCAGCAGGTAGTCGCGCCCGTCGTCGAACACGGCGGTCCCGTCGTGCAGCCCCGGCGTCACCTGACCGGTCTTCAGCTTGGTCTCACCGGCGCGGGTGACGACCGTGTACCTGAACCCCGGCGGCAGCGCCAGCACACCCTTCGGGTCGTCCATCAACGGCGGGAACGGCTTGTGCTGGGGGAACGGCCCACGCCGCTCCCCCGGCGAGGCCTCGGCCAGCGAAGGCACAGCCCCCACCGCGGCAAACCCGACCCCACCGACAGCAGCTCCACGTAGTACAGCCCGACGATCCAACGACATGACGACCCTCCCTGAAAACCCGGCTGGCGCCCCCAACGCCCTGATGGGCCGATCCTCGCGACGTAGATCGGCCACCAGGCAAACTCCACCTGAACAACTCGGCGGTCTGTTACTCGCGGCGGGCTTGGAGAAGCACGGCCAGGAGAAGGGTTGCCGCGCCGATCAGGCTGAGCGTGGTCAGCCGCTCGTGGAACGCGAGTACGCCGATGGCGGTCGCCAGGAGCGGTTCGATCAGCGCGATGACGGCGGCGGTGGACGCGCGGATCGTTCGGAGGCCGGTGTAGAAGAGCGCGTAGGCGAGCGCGGTCGGCACGAGACCGAAGTACGCGAGCACGGGCCAACTGGCCGGCGCCGGGACGATGTCACCCGCGAACGGCAACAGGACTATCGCCCCGACGATGAAACCTAGCGAGGCGCTGACGACTGGATCCTGCTGGTCGCGATTGAGCAGCGTGGTCAGCGCGTAGCCGGCCCCTGACAGCAACGCGAAAACGACACCCGCCGTCGACGCGTCGCCACCCCCGCCGTCGGAGACAAGCAGAGCCAACCCCAGTACGGCGAGCAGCAAGGTGCCGGTAATGCGCTCACGAGCGCCCAGAGCGATGAAGAGCGGGCCAACCCCGAGCGAGATGACAGTCGAGACGCCGACGCCGAGACGCGGGATGGCCGCGAAGTAACCAAGCTGGCAAACAGCCAGGCCCACCCCACTGAGCAGATACCGCGCCGGCGCCGCGCTGAACTGCCGAACCAGCGGCCCGCGCCTCAACAACCGACAGGCCACCACCAACCAGACGGCGCCCCCGAACAGCCGCCAAAACGAAACCGCCGTCGACCCAAGCCCGCTGCTTCGAAACAGCAACGCCCCGGCAGCACCACCGGTACCCCAGGCGATCCCCGCCAGGGCGACGTACAAAAAACCACGCGCCGACGACGGCGCAAGACGATGAAACACCAGACACTCCAGAGTGCTCGCAGGAACAGACAGGCATCTGCGAACAGCCCGAAGAAGCCCAGGGGTCAGCCCCCTGAGCGCGTTGAACCGGCCGTCCGCTAAGCGGCGGCCGGCGGAGCAATAAGGTGTCTCACACCCGCGACCTTAACAACACCCCGCCTTGCCCATGAACCGGTTTTCCCCGGCTTCAGTCGGTCCTCGCCCGGCCGCCGTCGAGAAGCCGCCGAACCGACTCAGGAACCTTGAGAGCAGGCGCTTCCACCCGTCGGTCCGAGATCGCACGCCGCAGCAGCGTCCCGTTGACCGCTGCGCTGTCGAGATCGGCGATGGTCGCCTGAAGGCGTGCGTCCTGCTGCCGCGCGACCATGGTCGCGAGCTGCACCTCGATCGGCACCGTCGGGACACGCTGTCCTCGGCAATCCACAGCCTCTCGCTCGAGCCACACCAGCGGCGAGCGGGTCTCCAGCATCAAGCCGGCAACGTCAGGCGCATCAATATGTGCCAGCTCGACCTTGACCCCACCGATCATCCATTTACCAAAGGTCCACCGCTCCCCCGCATGCTCAAACCGAAGCACCGGCTCAACCGCCGTACTGACCCAGTCAGCCGGGTCGTCAACCTCACCCAGCGGCCCCTCCGGCGTCGGCAAAACCGCCGCAGCCCGTTCCACGTCGACCGCATCACGCACGGCAATGTCGATGTCCCCCGGCACAACCCCCACCCCATGAAGCGCCGTCGCCGCACTACCAACAAGCATCCACTCGATGCGTTCGCCATTCAGCCTCTCGGCAACCCACGCCAAGACTTCAACCCACGAGGCACTCATACCCGCTGACGCTAACGTCACCCACCGACAAGCCGTCGCCGAATCAGTACCGGCCGTCGACGGTGATCCCCAGATCTGCCACCAGGGCCGCCGCCAGCTGATCCACCTGCTCAGCAGCGACCGTCACACCCCGCAGCGACTCCACACCCCGTACGCCGCTCAGCAGATTCCCACGCAGGTCGGCTCCTCGGAGGTCACACCCATCGAACTCCATGCCCTCCAGCCGACACGACTCCACGGCCACCGTTCGCCACCGCCCACCGACGACACTCGCCTCGGTCAACGTGCAGTTCACGAACGTCACCGGCCCCACCACGTCGACCTGCCGAAAACTCGCATAATCCAACCGGCAGTCCTCGAAAAGAACATTCCCCAGACTGCCGTCACTCCACGCAAGCCCACTCAGCTTGCACCCCGTGAACCTCGTCCGCTCGACCTTGACCCCACTCCACCGAGCCGAGGAAAGATCCACCCGCTCGAACACCACGCCACCAACCGCACGGCGATCCCATTCCGCCCGCTGCCACTGCGCCCCGACAACCCGCACACCCCGAAGCTCGTCACCCTCACCGGCCGACTCATCCAACTCGTCCGAGGGCAACATGACCCGCACATCCCGAACAACCCGAAACTCCACAACGCTCCTTCTACCAGGCCTCGGATCTGATTCGACGCGGCGACGCAGGTTTACACAGCCGTACGATCGACCTCATGGCGGCTACCCATTTCGATGTTGGCGGTTACAAGCTGGCAGCAGAGATTACCGGTGACGGCTCGCCCACCGTGGTCTTCAGCTCCGGATCAGGGGATGCCGGTGAGGCATGGGACGCGACGATCGCGGCCCTTACGGTTCCGACCAGGCTGTTGACCTATGCGCGCGCCGGCATCGGCTTGAGTGAGGCGCGGCCGGATCCGAGGCCACGATCGTTTGGCGATGCCGCTGACGAACTTCGCCGACTGTTGGAAGCGACCGGGCTCCCGGGCCCTTACGTCCTTGTTGGGCACTCCATTGGAGCAATCGTCGCCCAACTGTTCGCGGCTCGCTGGCCGGACAAGCTCGCCGGGCTCGTGCTGGTCGATCCGGGCGACGTCCGGCTCTGGCTTGAGATCGAGACGCCAAAGCTTCTGGTGGCCGACGGTGATCGCGAAAGCCATATGTCGTTCGACGTGAAGCTCGGTGCCGAGGAGGCCGCAGAGAGCCGGCGACACCTTGAGATCCCGAGTGTTGTTGTCAGCAGCCGAATCGGCAGGTGGCTCGACTCGAAGACTCCGCATCTCTGGGAGCCCTTCACCCTCGAAGCGCTGGACGAACGCTGGCAGCGGTATCACGGTGAACTTGCCGCCGATCTCGGCGGCGAGCGGAGGATTGCGCAGGTCGGCGGACACTACGTGCAGAACGACGAACCGGAACTGGTTGCGGGTGCGATTGCGGAAGTCATCCGATCAGGGGAGCTACTTGCTCGACCGCTATCTGATGATCTAGTACGGCGTTAGCACCTGGCATCCCGGGTTCCTCAGTCGTCGCACTGAGCCCAGCCCGGGAGGCTCCAGCAATGTCTTCTCTTCTTCAACAGCACCTCATGCTGCGGCAACCTCACAGCCGGCCTCAGCCACTACTCTGTTCTTCTCTACCGGTTGACTGTTGCCGGGAGGATTCTTGCGCCGGGGACCGGGCCTTCGGCCTGGCGGACCATTCGGCAGAGGCCGGATTCGGCTAGTTCTACTGCCAGGTCCACGGCTCGGCGGCTGTCGGCGGCGAGGAAGAGGCACGTGGGGCCGGAGCCGGAGATCATCGCGGCCAGGGCGCCCTGGTCGAGGCCGAACTGGAGGGTGGCGGCGAGTTCGGGGCGTAGGGAGAGGGCGGCCTGCTGGAGATCGTTGCTTACGGCAACTGCCAGGGCGGCGGGGCGGCCGGAGAGCAAGGCCGAGAGGAGCTCAGGGCGGACCTCGGGCGGCTCGACTCGGCGGAGGGGGCGTAGGCGGTCGAGCTCGGCGTACACCTCGGGAGTGGACAGCCCGCCGTCCGCGATGGCGAAGACCCAGTGGAACGTCCCTCGGGACATCACCTCCGTGACCTGTTCGCCCCGGCCCTGGCCCAGGGCGGTGTGGCCGACCAGGCAGAACGGGACGTCGCTCCCCAGTTCGGCCGCGAGGTGCTGCAGTTCGGACTGGGTGGCCTGGAGGCCCCACAACCGGTTGCACGCGACCAGCGTCGCCGCGGCGTCGGTCGACCCGCCGGCCATCCCCCCGGCCACCGGGATCGTCTTCCGGATGCTCAGGTCGACCCCGCCGTCCACCCCGTACTCCGCCTGCAGCAGCCGCGCCGCGCGCACCGCGAGGTTCGAGTCGTCGATCGGTACGTCGACGGCGAAGTCGCCGACCACCTCGACGGTGATGTCGGCGTCGTCGCGCAGGGTCGCGGTCACGTCGTCGTACAGCGCGACGGCCTGGTAGACCGTCGCGAGCGGGTGGAACCCGTCCGGGCGCGGCGGACCGACCGAGAGACCGAGGTTGATCTTCGCGGGCGACCGCACCGTGACCTGGGCTGTTGGTGGCACGGCCACACCCTAGGACATGTGTTGCCCGCGTGCAGTCGCAAACAACACGTCGGCACGACACGGTCAGCGGTAGGTTTCGCCACCGCGGAACTGCTAAGGCGTGCGCTGCCGCTTCGCGTCGGCCAGTGCGGCGAACTCGGTGATGCCCAGCATCTCCCCGCGCAGCCCCGAGTCGACGCCCGCGGCGCCGAAGACCTCGTCCAGCAGCGCGCGGTCCGGGATCCAGCGGGCCAGCGCCGAGCGGATCGTCTTGCGGCGCTGGGAGAAGGCCGCCTCGATCACCGCGAAGACCTCTTGGCGGGTGGCGGTCGTTGCCGGTGGCTCCCGTCGGGTGAAGGCAACCAGCCCGGAGTCGACGTTCGGAGCCGGCCAGAACACGTTGCGCCCGATCGGACCGGCACGCCGTACGTCGGCGTACCAGGCGGCCTTCGCGGACGGTACGCCGTACGTGCGCGAGCCCGGCGGCGCGGCCAGGCGGTCCGCGACCTCGGACTGCACCATCACCAGCCCGTGCCGCAGCGACGGCGCGATGGCGAGCAGGTGCAGCAGCACCGGTACGGCGACGTTGTACGGCAGGTTCGCCACACACGCCGTCGGCGTTCCAAGAACATCGGACTGAACCTGCATCGCATCCGCCTCGACCACCGAGAGCAACGAGGCCTGCCCCGGCGCATAGGTCGCGATCGTCGACGGCAGGGCGGCGGCGAGCAGCGGGTCGATCTCGACCGCGATCACGCCGTGCCCGGCGGCCAGCAGCGCCAGGGTCAGCGATCCCAGCCCCGGCCCGACCTCGAGCACCGTCTCGCCGGCTTCGTCCAGGCCGGCGGCGCGCACGATCCGGCGCACGGTGTTCGGGTCGATGACGAAGTTCTGGCCACGCTGCTTGGTCGGGCGGATCCCGAGCGACGCGGCCAGCGAACGCACGTCCGCCGGACCGAGAAGCCTCGGTCCGGCGGAGGTGGACGAATCAGCGCTGGTCACACCGGTCAGTGTGTCAGGCCCTTGCTCGAGAACGTCACGCGCGCTTGCCGCAGACCGGCCAGTCGCCGTACCCGCCGCGCGCGGCGCGGACCTTCTCGGCGATCGCGATCTGCTGCGCCTTGCTGGCCTGGTACGCCTCGGGGGCGTACTTGTCGCCGCCGTAGGCGCCCCAGGTCTGCCGGCTGAACTGGAGGCCGCCGGAGTACCCGTTCCCGGTGTTGGTCTTCCAGTTGCCGCCGGACTCGCACTCGGCGATCCGGTCCCAGGCGCCGGTGTTACCGGTGGCCGGCTCCTCCTCGGACGTCTCCTCGTCGGCCTTCGGCTTGGTGCCGACGGTGACGAGCTCCTCGACCGGCTCGGAGACGGTCTTGGTGGTCAGCGTCTTGGTGGTGACCAGCTTGCCGTCGACGTAGGTGAGCAGGTAGTCGACCGTCTTGCTGCCGGCCTTGCCGGGCTTGATCGTCTTCTTCTCGCCCTCGGTCAGCTCGGCCGACTTGGTCTCCTTCTTGGTGAAGGCGACCGCCTCGGTCTTGCTGACCTTCTTGACGTCGATCTTGACGACGGTGATCCGGTTGACGCCCGGCTTCAGCGCGGTCGCGACGGCCGGGGTGATCCGGTCGTCCTTGTCGAAGCCGACCTTGGCACCGGTCAGCGCTTCACCGACCGTCATCGCCATCGACTTGACCGACACGACCTTGCCCTGCCGGACGAACTGCACGGTCTTGGGGGTCCGGACCTCCAGCGCCAGCCCTTCGCGCCCGATCGGGGCGCTGCGGCTGGTGGACAGGAACGCGCCGTCGTAGCGCAGTCCCAGGTCGGTCAGCGCCTCGTTCACGCTGTCGGCCGTGGTCCAGAAGTTCTTCTTGGAGCCGTCTTGGTTGACGGTCAGCTGGCGGCCGTACTGCACCGCGATCTCCTGACCGTCCTGCAGCTTGGCGTCCAGCGCGGGCGCGACGAGGTCACGCTCACCGACCTGGATGTCCTTGGCCTGCAGGGCATCGGCGACGGTCGAACCGAAGGTGTGCACCTTCTGCACCTGACCGTCGATCGACAGGCTCACCGTTTTGCTCTTGCTCGCATAGGCCACGCTGCCGCCCACGACGGCGATCGCAGCCGTCGCACCGACGACCGCAATGATGGACTTACGCACTCATGCTCCCAGGTAGGGCTACCCGGGCACGGGGTCCGACAGCACTGGCGAGGTCCGTGTACGCCGGGCCGATGGGCCCGGAGACCAGGGTCTCCGCCGAGGGGCGTGCTGTCCGGAACCTTCCCCGATCCCGGCCAACATCACGAGACAGTAACGAAGAAGTCCCGAGAGCGCCAATCCTCTCCCCCCGCGTACCGAAATGGGTGTAACGGGCCGACTACCCGGCGTGTCGACCCCACTGGCCACGATGGACCACCTCAGCCGTGCTCCGACGCCCCCGACGCAGCGAGGGCGACCGCCGATCCGGTGCCGGGTAACCGATCGAGATCACCCCGACGAACAGCTGATCCTCCGGTACGCCGAACTCGGCCTTCACCGCCGGCAGCAGAGCGCCCGGTACGCCGAAAAAACACGCTCCCAGCCCCTCGTCGACCACCGTCTGCAGCATCAGCAGCGACGCCATCCCGGTGTCCACGAACCAGTACGGCGCCGCCCAGCGCGACTCGTCGCGGTCGGCCCGGCCCTTGTCGGCCTCGGCGTACCGATCGAGGTACGCGGCCTTGTCGGCGAAGGCCAGGACCAGCAGCGGAGCGCGGCGCAGCCCTGTGACCCATCGCACATACTTCTCGTCGACATCGGCGGCCGTGATCGCCCAGTACCGGTCGCGATCGGCACCTTCCAGCACCAGAAACGCCCACCCCTGGCTGAACCCCGCCGACGGCCCACGCAGCCCGTTCTCCAGGATCCGTTCCCGCACCTCGGGCGGCACCGGCCGAGCAGGGTCGTAGTCGCGCACCATCCGGCGCCGCCGGACGACCTCGGAGAACTCCACTACCAGCGGCCACCGAACGCGCGGAACGCGTTGTCGGTCAGTGCGCCGCACAGCTCGGCCACCGAGATGTTCAGCACGCCGGCCATCTTCCGGACGGTGTGCGGGATCAGGTACGACGCGTTCGGCTGTCCCCGGTACGGCGAGGGCGTCAGGTACGGCGCGTCGGTCTCGACCAGCACCCGGTCCAAAGGCGTCACCGCGAGCGCGTCCCGTAACGACTGCGCGTTCTTGAACGTCACCACGCCGGCGAAGCTCAGGAACGCCCCGCGCTCGACGCACTTGCGCGCGAACTCGGTGTCGCCGGAGAAGCAGTGCATCACCAACCGGTCCGGAACGCCTTCCCTGTCGAGGATTGCGAGGATGTCGTCGTGCGCGTCCCGGTCGTGGATCATCAGCGTCTTGCCGAGCCGCTTGGCCAGCTCGATGTGCGCGGCGAACGACTCGTGCTGCGCCGCGCGCCCGTCCTCACCGGTCCGGAAGTAGTCCAGCCCGGTCTCGCCGATCACGCGGACCTTGGCCGAGCTCGACGCCAGCCGCTCGATCTCGGCCAGCGCGCTGTCCAGCTCGCCGGCCTGCTTCAGCTTCGGCGCTTCGTTCGGGTGCAGGGCGACGCCCGCGATCAGGTTCGGGTGTTTCTCCGCGGCCTCGACGGCCCACGCGGCGCCCGGCAGATCGCAGCCCACCTGGACGATCCGGGTCACGCCGACCGACGCGGCCAGCTTGATCGCCTCCGCCGCCGACAACCAGTTCCCGTTCTCTCCGTCGGCGATGTCCAGGTGGCAGTGCGCGTCCACCACGGCCATCGGCAACTGGTCCGGCAACGCCGGACGACTGCGGTCCCGCGACCGCCCGTCCTCCCCGATCGCCGCACGTTCCCTGGTCGGCCGCTCGACCTCCACACCCTCAGACATGCACCCCAGCCTACTTACCGCAGCCGATAAATCCGTACGTCGGAGTTGGCGTAGGCCCGTTCGGCCAGGCGGTCCAGGGCCGGGGAGACCGGGCCGGCGCGCAGGTCGGCGATGATCCAGTCGACGCCGATCTGCTGGTGCAGCTGGGTGAGCAGGGCCGGCGTCGGCCGGCGTACGGCGTCCAGGCTCTGCTGGAGGCGGTCCGGCCAGGGCGACGGCTGGGTCAGGAAGCTGGTCCGGTTCTGGGTCGCCTCGAGGTTCTTCGGGGCGTAGGCCCAGCCGCCCAGGTACTGCTGGACGCCGCTCAGGCCGGAGGTCCAGAACGCGTCGTCGTCGCAGTAGGTGTGGAAGCGCGGCGGCATGCAGAAGACGTTGCTGACGGCCACATCACCGGGCTCGGCGTTCTCCGCGAGCCAGAGCATCGCCTGCTGCTCGTTCTCGGTCAGGTAGGTGCGGTCGTTCTGGTCGGCGAGCACCGGACGGTCGGAGGTCCAGCGAACCACGTTGCTGGAGAAGACCGCGACCTGGTTCGGCAGACCGGCTGCGAGGACCAGTGCGATCACCTGCAGGAGCACCAGCGACCTGGACCGCCGTCTGGTCAGGAAGACTACGAGCAGGCCGACCACGGCGAGCACCTGGAACGGTACGACCAGCGCGACGATCGTCCGGCCGACCGTCGTCGGCGCCTCCGTGATGGGGAACCACAGCAGGCGAATCAACAGAGCCGTCAGGAAGCCGGCAACCGCAGCGACCAGCACCGGACGCCAGCGGGTCGTTTCGTCCACCAGCGTGGACGCCACAGCGACCGTGCCGACCACACCGAGCGCGGTGACGGTCCGGACGAAGTGGTACTCCGAGTAGCCCGTGTGGGAGAACACCAGTGTGATGCCGGTCCCAGCCGCGACACAGCCCGCCAGCCACCAGTACGCCGAATCGCGGCGCGACGGGCTGGTCGTCGTACCGAGCAGGGCGAGCAGGCGGGCTGCGTTGATGAGCAGGTAGTAGGCCAAGAGGGTTCCCGCGAACAGGAGGAGCCGTGGCTCGCCAGTAGCGATCGACGGGAGTACCCAGCCGCCTGTCGCCGGGAATGACTCGTCACCGGAGACCGCGGCGTAGTAGGGCTGGGACCGCAGCGCAGCGAGGAGCTGCACCCGGCTGCCACCGGTGCTGCCGGTCAGGGTGTAGGTGGCGGCCAGGAAGAACCCACTGGCCAGCACACCCAGTACGACGATCCTCCACGGCAGCCTGCGCTCCCTGACCCAGCTGTAGACGCCGACGACCACAGAGCCGACCAGCAGGATCGGCAGCAGGGTCGGCTTCGTACCGGTCGCCAGGCCGATCATCAGGATCATCGCCGGCCAGGTGCCGCGCGTGGTCTGCTTGCGCAGGATCTGTACGACCGGCCCGACCATGCCCAGCATCACCAGGGCAGCGAGCGCACCGGTAGGCCCCTGGACCACCTGAGCGGGTGAGGCCTCGACGATCGGCCGGGCGGCGAGCTGGAGCGTCGCCGGGAACACACCGGTCAGCAGGCCGGCCACAGCGCCCACCCAGGTCTTGCCGCTGAGCGCCTCGCCCGCGGCCCAGCCCGCCAGGACCAGACTGATCACGAAGGTGATCTGCCACTGGTGCATGAGCAGGTGCGACGGTTCGACGTTCGCCATCATCGACTGACCGGCGATCGAGGCATTGGCGAACCAGTGGTAGATCAGCGGCTCGCCCAGCACCGACGGGTCGGGCGGAGTGATGTCGTGCTTGAGCATCTGAACCAGACCGAGCTGGTACCAGACGTCCTGGTGCCGGTCGAAGGCCACAGGCGGCAGCGGCCAGGCCCTGAGCAGGCCGACGACAGTCCGCAGTACGGCGAACAGCAGCAGCACCGCCATCACCGGCTGCCACCACCCCGGCCCCGGCTGCCAGGTCACGCGTCGCCGCAGCGCAGGGATCGCGAAGAAGACGGCGTAGAACCCGAGCGCAGGCACCCACTGCAGGTTGGGCACTCCCAGCCCGGTGCAGGCGACCCAGATGACCAGCTGCCAGCTGATGCCGAGCACCGCACCGAACCCGAGGTCCTGCGGCACGGACCGCCCACCGGCCAGCGCCCGCCAGATCAGTACGCCGGGCACGAGCACGGTCAGCAGCCAGGTGATGAGGTACCTGATGGTCTCCGTGACCGGGTCCCCGACGCCTGCCATCGTCACGACCGTGACGACCGGCAGGGCGAACCACAGGGCGGGCCGAAGCACACGCAGGGACATCAGAGGTTCTGCTTCTCCCACCTGACAACAAGTCCCCGCAGCTTAGCCAACGGCGGCCCGTCCGCCGCTACGGCGCGACCGGAGGGAGATCAGCCTGACTCGGCAACCTTCTTCACGCCCTGGACGAGCATCTCCCACATGCCGCGCGAGTGCTCGGCCTCCTCCTCGGACGCGTTGTTGTCCTGGCTGAGCGACAACGACGTCGGGCTGTCACCGCTCAGCTCGTACGTGAGCGTGTGGTAGTTCTCCGGTACGTCGGGCTGCCCGCCGAGCGGGCTGTAGTGCGTCACCTTCAGCAGCCGGCGCGGCTCGACCTCCAGCACCTCACCCTTGTCCTGGTAGGCCTTGCCCTCGTACTCGCCGGCCCAGATGATCGGGCTCCCGACCTTCCAGTCGGTGTCCAGATCGGCGCCGAACATGAACTCCTTGGTCGCCACCGGGTCCAGCAGCACCTCCCAGACCCGCTCGGCCGACGCCTCGATCTCCACCCGTGCAGTGGCCACGTATCCGGCCATCAGTCTCAACTCCTCTGTTTCCCCGACCGTAGGCCGGTACCCATGCCGGGTCTTGGAGAAAAGCGTCACTCCAGCCGGGCCAGCTCCTCGTCGACCACGGACGGCGCCAGCTTCGCGAAGACCGGGCGCGGCGGCGGCACCGCGGTCCCCGGTACGACGGCCTGCGGCGCCCACGGCGTCGTACGGGAGTAGTCGCCAGTGATCACCGGGTACGCCGGGCCGCCGTCCAGGTCGGCGACCTCACGGATCTCCGGGCGGTCGGTGATCGCGCCGGTCCCGCCGAGCGTCTCGTGCACCTGCTGGGCGGCGTGCGGCAGGAACGGCGCGAGCAGCCGGTTGGTGTCGCTGACCACTTGCGCGGCGACGTGCAGGATCGTGCCCTTCCGCTCCGGGTCGGACTCCTTCCAGGGCGCCTGCTGGGACAGGTACTGATTCGCGTCCGCGGCGACCCGCATCGCGGCGCCGATGCCCTGGCGCAGCCGCTGGTGCTCCAGGTGATCGCCGACCACGCCGTACGCCGCCCGGCTGCGCGCGAGCAGCTCGTGATCGGCGGTGGTCAGCTCACCGGCCGCGGGGATCGCGCCGAAGTTCTTGGCGATCATCGACGCGGTCCGGTTCACCAGGTTGCCCCAGGTGCCGACCAGTTCGTCGTTGTTACGGCGAACGAACTCGGCCCAGGTGAAGTCGGTGTCCTGCGTCTCAGGCCCGGCCGCCGCGATGAAGTAGCGCAGCGCGTCGGCGCCGTACCGCTCCAGGACGTCGCGGACGTAGATCACCACTGACCGGGACGAAGAGAACTTGCGGCCCTCCATGGTGAGGAACTCGGAGCTGACCACCTCGGTCGGGAGGTTCAGTACGCCGTACGGGCCGGGGGCGCTGTTGCTGGCGAGCAGCTCGGCGGGCCAGATCTGGGCGTGGAAGGTGATGTTGTCCTTGCCCATGAAGTAGTACGAGCGGGCGTCCGGGTCGCACCACCAGGCCCGCCAGGCGTCGTCGTCGCCGGAGCGGCGGGCCCATTCGATGCTCGCCGAGAGGTAGCCGATGACGGCGTCGAACCAGACGTACAGGCGCTTGTTCTCCCAGCCGGGCAGCGGGACCGGGATGCCCCAGTCGATGTCGCGCGTCATCGCGCGCGGGCGGACGTCGTCGAGCAGGTTCGTGGCGAACTTGAGCACGTTCGGGCGCCAGTGCGAGCGGGTCTGCAGCCAGGAGCCGAGCTGGTCGGCCAGCGCCGGGAGGTCGAGGAAGAAGTGCTCGGTCTCGACGAACTCCGGGGTCTCGCCGTTGATCCGGCTGTGCGGGTTGCGCAGGTCGATCGCGTCGAGCTGGTTGCCGCAGTTGTCGCACTGGTCGCCGCGGGCGCCGTCGTACGCGCAGATCGGGCAGGTGCCCTCGATGTAGCGGTCCGGGAGGGTGCGGCCGGTGGACGGCGAGATCGCGCCCATCGCCGTCCGGGGGACGAGAAATCCGTTGCGGTGAACGGTTCTGAACAGTTCCTGGGCGACGGCGTAGTGGTTGCGGGTGGTGGTCCGGGTGAACAGGTCGTACGACAGGCCGAGGCCCTGCAGGTCCTCGACGATCACCCGGTTGTACCGGTCGGCGAGATCGCGCGGGCTGACCCCTTCGCGCTCGGCCTGCACCAGGATCGGCGTTCCGTGCTCGTCGGTCCCCGACACCATCAGCACGTCGTGACCCATCATCCGCTGGTACCGGCCGAACACGTCCGAAGGGACACCGAAACCGGAGACGTGCCCGATGTGCCGGGGCCCGTTCGCATAGGGCCACGCCACCGCGGCCAGGATGTGGGTCATGGCCCGACTGTAGATCCGGCCCACCGGCAGTGGCGACGGGGTTTGTCACCGGAGCGTGTACGAGGTCAGCAGCTCCGGCGATGTCGAGGTGGTCCTCGCGCCGGCTACCGGCCCGGGGATGATGCGGGCGGAGGCGGACGAGAGCCACCCGGAGTGGCGGACTTCCCGACCCTGGCCCGTGGTTGGACGACGTGCCGACGCCGTCGCGGTTCGTCCCGGGCTAGTGGTCGCGGGCTGACGAGTCACAGGACAGGATGCCCTGGTTTGCCGGGTCCTGCGATGTGACTTGTTCTCCTTGTGGATAAGGGGTTCCGGGGCCGGGAACTGTCGGTGGCGTGGTGCATCATGGTTGTCATGGAACAGGGCGAGGTGCGACCGAGCTGGTCGATGAGCGGCAGCGACATGCTGTGCGCCATGGACGAGTTCCAGGCCGGCATCAACCGTATCCAGACTCAGCGCCTGGAGATGCTGGCCGCCTTGGAGGCCAACGGGTATGCCGCCGAGATCGGTGCCCGCGACACCGTCGAGCTGATCGCTGTGCGGCACCGCCTCGACCCTGCCGCGGTACGGCGTGACCTGAAGCTGGCGACGGCGCTGTCGAAGTACCCCGACGTCCAAGCAGCCCTCGCTCCCACCGACCCGGCCTCCTCGGAGATCGCCGCGCTGCATCCGGCACAGGCCGAAGTGATCGTCTCGACCCTGGAAGGGGTCCCGTCGAGTGCGATGGTCCCCGTCGAGACGCTGCGTGTCGCTGAGCAGCAGTTGGTGAAGGCCGCCGCAGTCCTGCCGCCGGGTGATCTGCGCAAGCTCGGCAAGAAAGTCCGCGACACCCTGGACACCGACGGGCCCGAGCCCGCCGAAGACCGGGCCCTGGCCGCGGAAACCCTGGCCCTGATGCCCGACGATCACGGCGTCACGTTCAAGGGCTACCTCGCCGGCGCCCACGCAGAGTTGTTACAGACGCTGATCTTCGCCGGCGCGAAACCACATCTGACTTCTGACGGCGCGCGTGATCCGCGTACTAGTGGGAAGCGCCGGGCAGATGCGCTGACCGCAGTTCTGCAAGCGGCTGCCGCGACCGGCGCTGCGGCACCTGCGCACGGCGATATCAAGCCGCACGTCACGGTGACCATCGACCTCGCGGACCTGCAATCCGGCACCGGAACCGGAACTCTCGCCTCCGGCGCGACGCTGTCCGCGAGCGCTGTGCGGCTGCTGGCCTGCGACGCGGGCGTCATCCCGCTCGTTCTCGGGTCGAATTCTGAGCCGTTGGATGTTGGTAGCGAGCACCGGTTCGTGACCCGCCCGATCCGGCAGGCGCTGATTGCCCGCGACCGGGGTTGTGTGGTGTGTGCGGCGCCGGTCGGGATGTGCGAGGCCCACCACATCATCCACTGGGTCAACGGCGGACCCACCGAGATCACCAACCTGGCGTTGCTGTGCAAGGCCCACCACCACGGCGTCCACAACGGCCACCGGACGCTTACCGTCCAGGACGGCCGCCCTCAGGTCAGCACACCGGCCTGGGCCACCCCGACACCGAGATCCTCCAAGGACCCGCCCACCGCCGCCGCCTGACCACCACACCCACACCGACGAGCATCGTCGCGGCCCCAGGACGCCGGCTCTGCAGCCGTGCCCACGGCGAAGCACCAAGTTGCTCGCCGTACCGTCGAGGGCCTGGCAATCGAGTGGTCAGGCCTCGCAGGCGATGCCCGAGCCTCACCCCGATTGACGATGCGCCTGGACGGCCAGGCTGGACCAAGCCTGCTCGGACCCAACCGGGCATGCTCGCGCGAACGCTGCGGCCCGCCGCGCACGCTCGCCCGGTATCGATCTCTCCCGCCATCCAAACCACCACGGGAGAGATCAAAGCTACGGCCAGGCCAAAGCGGACCGAGCACCACGGTCCTCACCCTCACCCACTCCCAGGTGCCCGAGAAGTCAGCGACCGGTCGAGTCGCTCGGTCCTGACCAGCCCGGCCCAGCCCAGCCCTGACGGACCCGGTCCGCCTCAACTCTGACCAGCCCGGCCCTGACCAGCCCAGGCCTCACCAACCCACGCCCCGGCTGGCCGGGCCAGCTTGCCGATCAGGGAACGAGGACGAGCTTGCCTTTGGCGTGGCCGGATTCCGAGATCTCCTGCGCCTTGGCGGCATCGGCGTCGGTCAACGGGAAAGTCTCGGCGATCCGCAGCTTCAGCTTGCCGTCGGCCGCGAGCTGGAGTTGGTCGGCGAGCCAGCCCTTGACGATCTCCGGCGCGGTTCCACCGGGCGACACCTCGATCCCGAGTTCACCAGCACTCATGTCGGCGATGGTGACGATCCGCTCCGGGCCACCGCGCAGCTCGATCGACTCCTTCAGCCCGCCCTGGCCGGCAGCATCGAACACCGCGTCGATCACCGGCGCCACCGCGCGGACCCGGTCGACCAGGCCGTCGCCGTACGCGACCGGCGTGGCACCGAGCGAGCGCAGGTATTCATGGTTCGCCTCGGACGCCGTACCGACAACTGTCACGCCCGCCACGACCGCCAGCTGCACCGCGACAGCACCAACGGCGCCGGCCGCACCGTGGAGCAGCAGCGTCTCTCCCGACTTCACCTTCAGCAGGTCGAGCACCCGCTGCGCCGTCTCACCAGCAACCGGTACGGCGACAGCCTGCTCCCACGACACCCCAGCCGGCTTCCGTACGGCGTTCCCGAGCAGCGCGTGCTCGGCGTACCCACCGCTGACCGTCCACCCAACGACCTCGTCACCGACCGCGAACTCGGCACCCTCGCCGACCTCGTCCACGATCCCCACGACCTCGACCCCCGGAACCGCCGGGAACGTGGTCGGCATCATCGCCTCGAACCACCCACGCCGCACCTTGTAGTCCATCGGGTTCACCCCGGCCGCCTTGACCGCGATCCGCACCTGCCCCGCTCCGGCCTGCGGCGCGTCGATCTCCCGCACCCCCAAAACCTCAGGACCACCGAACTCTTCGAACACGACCGCCCGCATACATCCTCCATGAGTTGATACATCAACTGACTCCGTTGACATTCCAACGCCCCCCGCCACTGAATATTCCACCTCCGCTCGTTACGGCTCCATCACCGCTGGGCCGGCGTCAGGCGTGACCTCCATGATCCGGAGGAAACGAGCTCTGCTCAGCCTGAACGACGGGAAACTTCACCCCGGTGAGGTCTTCGGAGACGGCCCACAGTCGCTGCTGGACGGCGAGCTCGTACGACTCCGGACTGGAGGTGACCAACCGGGGGTGGCCTTTGGCTTCGTTGCGGCCGCCAGGACCGTAGTACTGGCCGCCGAGCACTGCGGGATCGGTGGCGGCGCGCAGGGTCGGCAGCGCGCCCATTGCCGGCGTCTGGGCGAGCAGCGGCGCGAGCCGGCTGAGCGGAAGCCGGAGGGCCGCGGGGGAGTTGCGGGAGAGTTCGGTACTGGAAATGCCGGGGTGCGCGGCCACCGCGATCGTGGTGCCGTGCGTCGCGAGCCGACGCTGCAGCTCGTACGTGAACATCAGGTTCGCCAGCTTGGACTGACCGTAGGCGGCGGCCCGGCCGTACGACCGCTCCCCTTGCAGGTCGTCGAAATGGATCGCGGCCCGGATGCGGTGGCCGACGCTGCTGACCGTCACTACGCGCGAGCCGAGCACCGGCAGCATCAGGTCCAGCAGCAGCCCGGTGAGCGCGAAGTGGCCGAGGTGGTTGGTGCCGAACTGCATCTCGAAGCCGTCGTGGGTGCTCTGCTTCGGGGTGTACATCACCCCGGCGTTGTTGATCAGCAGGTCGATCCGGTCGAGCCGGGATCGCAGCGCCGCCGCCGCGGTCCGGACGGAGTCGAGCGAGGTCAGGTCCAGCGCCTGCACGGTCACGTCGCCGGTCATCCGGGCCGCGGCCTGCTCGCCCTTCTCAACGTTGCGGACGGCCAGCACCACGGAGGCCCCACGTTCGGCGAGCGCCTTGGCGGTCTCGTACCCGAGCCCGGTGTTGGCCCCGGTCACCACAGCCACCCGCCCGCGCTGGTCCCGAATGTTCGCCGTCGTCCACTTCTCACTCATATCAGGCTCCCAACAGCTAACGTACCGAAGGTATCTTGCACTAGGACCTTAAAGTTCTTGCGGTACTTTGTCAACGTACCGCAGGTACCTAAGCTAGGCTGGTGATCGTGACTTTCCAGCGGGCGCGCACCGAAGAACAGCGGGAGATTCGCCGACGGGCGATCCTCGACATGGCATCGGCGATGCTCGAGGAGATGCCGGTGGCCGCAGTCACCCTGAACGAGCTCAGCCGCCGGGTAGGCCTGGCGAAGCCGAACGTGCTGCGCTACTTCGAGTCCCGCGAGGCGGTCCTGCTGGAACTACTGGACCACTTCCTGCAGGAGTGGCTGACGGAACTGGCAGGCGAGTTGGCCGCCGGCGTCGACCAGAATCTCCCTATGACCGAGCGAGCGGCAGCGGTGGCCGAAATCCTCGGCCGCTCACTGTCCGGCCGAGTGGTGCTGTGCGACCTCTTCGGCGCACAGGGCAGCGTCCTGGAACACAACGTCTCCGCCGAGGTCGTAGCACGCTACAAGCGCACCTCCCTGGACCGCCTGACAACCATGGCCGCCCTGATCCAGAAGTACCTGCCGGAGCTGGGCGAGAGCGCAACACTGTTCAGCCTGCACACCGTGGTCATGGCCGGCGCGCTGTCGGCGTACAGCACACCCCCTCCCAGCCTGCAGGCGGCCTACCAGTCCGAGCCCGACCTGGCCCGCTTCCACCTGGAGTTGAAGGACTCCTTGAAACTGGCCCTGACCGCAAACCTCCTGGGCGTGCTACCCCGCCGCTGACCTGCGGTGCACTGGACAGCGATCCCAGGAGATCTAAGAGTCGGGCTCGGTCAGCCGCGGGAAGAGCGCGTCGCCCTTGACCAGCGTGGAGCCGGCCGGGAGCTGGCCCCACGTACCGGCGTCCTGCACGCGCTGGTCGCCCAGGGCCCCGAGCTTGGCCTCGGCACCGAGCAGGGTCCACAGCTTCGCGGCGGTCTTCGGCATCGTCGGGTGGTGCAGTACGGCGACAGCCCGCAAAACCTCGGCGGACGTGTAGAGAATGGTCGCCAGCCGCTCCCGCTGGGACTCGTCCTTGGCGACCTTCCACGGCTCCTGCTCCGACACGTAGCCGTTGACCGCGCCGACCAGGTCGTTGATCGCGGCCAGCGCGTCCTGGAACGCGAGCGTGTCGATCGCGTTATCCGCGGTCGCGACCGTCTCGGCCAGCTTGTCGGCCAGCACCTGCTCGGCCGGACCGTGGTCGGTCGGCTCGGGCAGGACGCCGTCGAAGTACTTGCCGACCATCGCCGCGATCCGGGACGCCAGGTTGCCCAGGCCGTTGGCCAGTTCCGAGGTGTAGACCGCGTTCAGGTGCTCCCAGGAGAACGAGCCGTCCGAGCCGAACTGGATCGTGCGCAGGAAGTAGTACCGGAAGGCGTCGGAGCCGAAGTGGTCGGTGATCTCCTTCGGCGCGATCGCGGTCAGCTTCGACTTGCTCATCTTCTCGCCGCCGACCAGCAGCCAGCCGTGCGCGAAGACCTGTTTCGGAACCGGGATCCCGGCGGCGATCAGCATCGCCGGCCAGATCACCGCGTGGAACCGGAGGATGTCCTTGCCGACCAGGTGCACGTCGGCCGGCCACAGCTCCGCGAACCGCTCCGGGTCCGCGCCGTACCCGGCGGCGGTCGCGTAGTTGAGCAGCGCGTCGACCCAGACGTACAGGACGTGCTTCTCGTCCCACGGGACCGGGATGCCCCAGTCGAACGTCGACCGGGTGATCGACAGGTCCTGCAGGCCCTGCTTGACGAACGAGACGACCTCGTTGCGGGCACTCGCGGGCGCGACGAAGTCGGGCTGCGACTCGTACAGCGCCAGCAGCCGGTCGGCGTACGCCGAGAGCCGGAAGAAGTAGTTGGTCTCCGAGACCGTCTCCAGCTCGGTGCCGTGAATCATGCACCGCTGGGTGCCGTCCTCGTCGGTCCTGATGTCGGCCGGGAGCTTGAACTCCTCGCAACCCACGCAGTACAGGCCCTCGTACTCGCCCTTGTAGACGTCGCCCTGGTCGTACAGCGCCTGGACGAACTCGCGGACCCGCTCGGTGTGCCGCGGCTCGGTGGTCCGGATGAAGTCGTCGTAGTCGATGTCGACGTCGACCCAGGCCGGCTTCCAGGCCTCCTCGACCAGCTTGTCGGTCCACTCCTGGGGCGACATGCCCTGGGCCTGGGCGCTGCGCAGCACCTTCTCGCCGTGCTCGTCGGTACCGGTCAGGTACCACTTGCGCTCGCCGCGCTGGGCGTGCCAGCGGGTCAGGACGTCACCGGCGACCGTCGTGTACGCGCTGCCGATGTGCGGTGCAGCGGTCACGTAGTAGATCGGCGTTGTGACGTAGTAGGGCTTCTCCGACATGTCTCAAGCGTAGTGCGCCGGGCCAGCGTGTTTTACCGGGGCTGGCGGGCAGCCAGTACGGCGTCGTACACGGTCCGCTTCGGTACGCCGTACCGCTTGGCGACGTCGGAGATCGCCTGCTTGCGCGGCGTACCGGCCTCTTCGTCGACGGCCACCTCCGCGGCCAGCTCCTCCGGCCCCAGCTTGCGCGCCGACGGGTCGACCCCGGCGACCACCACGGTGATCTCCCCGCGCACGCCGTCCGCCGCCCAGGCCGCCAGCTCACCGACGGGCCCGCGCTTCACCTCTTCGTACGTCTTCGTCAGCTCCCGGCACACCGCCGTACGCCGGTCGGCCCCGAACGCCTCGGCCATCGCCACCAACGACACGGCCAGCCGGTGCGGCGCCTCGAAGAACACCATCGTCCGCCGCTCGTCCGCCAGCTCCTGGAGAACCTTGCCCCGCTCCCCCGCCTTCCGCGGCAGGAACCCCTCGAAGCTGAACCGGTCCACCGGCAACCCACTCAACGCCAACGCCGTCAACACGGCCGACGGCCCCGGCACCGCGGTGACGTCCACCCCAGCCTCGATCGCCGCCGCCACCAGCCGGTACCCCGGATCCGACACGCTCGGCATCCCCGCGTCGGTCACCACGACCACGGTCTGTCCTTCGACCAGCGCCGCCACCAGCTCAGGCGTCCGCTCCCGCTCGTTCCCCTCGAAAAAACTCGTCACCCGCCCACCGACGACGATCCCCAACTCACTGGTCAACCGCCGCAACCGCCGCGTGTCCTCCGCGGCGACAATGTCCGCCGTCGACAGCACCCGAGCCAGCCGAGGCGTCGCGTCCCCCAGATCCCCGATCGGAGTCCCCGCCAAGATCAGTCGCCCAGTCATGGGAGAAGGGTGAACGCGTTGACGTGGCTGGGCCTGACCACAGTGAAGTGCCGGCGGTCGAGCGTCGCGATCTCATCCACTCCCAGCTGCTCGGCCAGAGTGATCACAGCAGCGTCCACCATCCCGAGCGGCAGGTCGGCATACTGACCGATCAGGTCGGCGATGCGTTCCAGTCCGTCGAGCGTCGACGGAACGACGGTGAAATCGCCCGCCACCAACGAGCGCACAAACGCCCCTTCCGGTTTCGCGCCGCCCTGGCGCGCCAGTAGATAGCACACCTCGGTCACCACGAAAGGCGTGATGACGAGCCGTTCCCTGTTCATCCGCAGGGACGCGAACAGCTCGACGCATTGGTGGTGGTTCTTGTCCGACGTGATCGCCGCGGCGACCAACGGGCCGGTATCGACAACGATCACTGCCGGCCGCGGCCCATCTCCGCGCGGAGGATCTCGTCAGCGCGCTCGGAGATATCGGTAGCACTGCCCTCGATCGACCCGAACCAGGCCGGCGGCCAGGTGCCCGAACCCCGCGGCTGCTCGGTGCGTGCCTCGGCCTGCAACTTGAGCAGCCGAAGCTCTGGCAACAGCTCCGCCGCGGCCCCGTCCGAGAGCGAGTCGATCAGGGCGTGCAGCTCTTCGCGTGGCGTGCTCATGTGTCGAGTCTAGAAGGTCTCACCGGCGCCGTGGGGATATCCACAGGCCGGCTCCCCCGGCGGTGTGGGGAGACGGTTGACCGAGGGCTCCGTACGATGGCGGGCGTGACTGCCGTGATCGATGACCAGGGTGCGGGTGCCGTACCGGCGCGGGAGACGCTCGGACGGGACGCGTTCGGGCGTGAGCTGCCGCCGGTGAAGCAGCGGCTGTACCCGCCGATGCCGCGGGACTTCGAGGGTGGCTGGATCGCGACGCTGGCGATCACGGCGTTCGCGGCGATCCTGCGGTTCTGGAACCTGGGCAACCCGGTGAAGTTCGTCTTCGACGAGACCTACTACGCCAAGGACGCGTACTCGCTGCTCAAGTTCGGGTACGCCCGGCAGTTCATCGACAAGCCCGAGGGGATCGCCGACAAGCAGATCCTGGCCGGCAACCTGGACGTCTTCAAGGACACCCCGAGCCTGACCGTGCACCCCGAGGTCGGCAAGTGGATGATCGCCGCCGGTGAGCACCTGTTCGGGATGAACACGTTCGGCTGGCGGTTCATGCCGGCCCTGTTCGGCACGCTGACCGTGCTGCTGGTGATCCGGACCGTACGGCGGATGACGCGCTCGACGCTGGTCGGCGCGATCGCCGGCCTGCTGCTCGCCGTCGACGGCCTGCACTTCGTGATGTCGCGGGTCGCGCTGCTCGACATCTTCCTGGCGTTCTGGCTGATCGCGGCGATCTCCTGCCTGGTCGCCGACCGCGACTGGACCCGCCGCCGGCACGCCGAGTCCCTCGACGACGGCACCGGTCCCGCCAAAGTACGAGCGTCTGGCCGACGTGCCGTCGGCCGGCTGCTGCTGCTCCGCCCGTGGCGGATCGCGGCCGGCGTCTGCTTCGGACTCGCGCTCGGCACCAAGTGGTCGGCGGTCTGGGTGATCGCCGGCTTCGGCATCCTCGTCTTCGCCTGGGACCTCGGCGCGCGGCGCGCGATCGGCGTACGGCACGCGTTCTGGCGGTCCGCGCTGGTCGACGGCATCCCGGCGTTCCTCAGCATCGTGCTGGTCGCGGTCGTCACCTACACCGCGACCTGGACCGGCTGGCTGCTGCACGACAACGCCTACGACCACGACTACGCCTCGAAGAACCCGGCGACCGGCGTGATGAAGGTCGTGCCCGACGACTTCCGCTCACTGATCCACTACCACCAGGAAGTACTCGCCTTCCACACCGGCGACTACATCAAGAACGCCACCCACCCGTACTCGTCGCACCCGGCCGGCTGGCCGATCATCGCCCGTCCGATCGGCTTCGACGCGGTCAACGACATCAAGCCCGGCACCGAGGGCTGCGAGGCCAAGGAAGGCACGAACTGCCTGTCGGTGATCTCCGCCGTCGGTACGCCGCTGCTGTGGTGGGGCGGCGCCCTGGCTCTGCTCGCGGCCGTGGTCCTGTGGGTCGCCCAGCGGGACTGGCGCTTCGGTGTCCCGATCGTCGGCTACGTGACCTGCTGGGTGCCCTGGTTCTTCTTCGACACCAGACCGATCTTCTTCTTCTACGCCGTGACGATGATCCCGTTCACGGTGATGGCGGTCGCCCTGGTCCTCGGCAAGATCCTCGGCCCGGCCAAGACCGCCTTCCAGGCCTCGACGCCCCGGCGCCTGATCGGCAGCGCGGTCGTCGGCGCCTTCGTCGTCCTGGTCGTGCTCAACTTCGCCTACATCTGGCCGATCCTGACCGACCAGGTCCTGCCCCACCCCGACTGGCTCAACCGCATGTGGTTCAAGTCCTGGATCTGAGCCTAGTCCTCGAGCTGGTCCTTGCGCTTGCTCTTCTTCGGCTTGAAGACCTTCGCGCCGACCCCGCCGAACAAGGCCAGACCCTTCAGTACGACGACCGGCGCGGTCGGGTCGATCTCGCCCTGCCCGCCGGACACCCCGTAGCCGCCCATGATGCCGATCCCCTGGTTCCGGATCTCGACGCCCGGCGGCACGACGATGTCGATCCCGCCGAAGATCGCGAACGCGTAGACCGTCACCTCACGGCCCTCGAACACCGCGTTGGTCATGTCCAGATCGGTCCCCCCGAACAGCGCCAGCGCGTTGGTCCGCCGCTTCACCCGCCAGCGGCCCTTGCGCTCACTGCCGCCGAAGATCGCGACCACGAACTCGAAGCTGTCCTGCCCGTTGGCCGGTTCCTCGATCGGCACCCGCCCGGTCGCCGGCGCCGGAACCGCCGTGGCCGGCCGGAACGGCTGCCCCGGGATCGCGAGGTCGACGGTGATCGGCTCGAGCTCCCCCAGCGTCCGCGCGTTCAGCGTCTGCTCCAGCCGCTCGGAGTGCTCCTCCTGCGACAGCCGCCCACTCATCAGCGCGTCCCGCAGCACCTCGACGACCTGGTCACGATCGGTGTCGGACGCGCGCAGGTGCGCGTGCGGGTTCTGGCGCTCGGGCAGGTTCTCCATAACCCGACGATATCCCTCACTCCGTCCACCGCGGAACGCGATTCCCCCCGATCCAGGGTCCGCACCGAAGACCCCAGGGTCCCCCTCCGGGTTCCCCCCGACCGCTCGCTCACATCCGGTCCCCACCACCCCACTTTGTGCACCCACCAGCCGCCCCGACGCCGGCTTTCCGGCTGACCCGTGCACAAAGTCGAACCGTGGTCGGCGGCCCGCGCCACCTTGTGCACCCACCAGCCGCACCACCGCGGAATTTCTGGCTGACCGGTGCTCAAAGTCGGTGGTGCGAGGGGAGGTGGGGTGGAGCCGGGGCGGGGGGCCGCGGGGACCAAGGGGCAGCGGCTCAGACGTCGGTGGCGCGGACTCGGAGGGCGAAGACCAGCGCGAGCAGAGTGATCACGGCGAAGGCTGCGGCCGTGCCGGGGTAGCCGGCGAGGCCCAGGCCCAAGCCTCCGATGGCGGCGCCGAGGAAGACGCCGAGGGACATGCCGGCGGCGTTGACGCTGAGGGCGGAGCCGCGGAGGTCGCCGCTGCGGCGTACGAGGAGGGTGGTGACGCAGGCTGCGACCGTCGCGTGGCTTGCGCCCATCAGGGCGGTGAGGACGAGCGTGGTCGGCAGTGTCGGGGAGAAGTAGAACGCGGTGACGCTGACAAGGGCGACGACGACCCCGGCGACCAGCAGCCTGTCGGGGCTGAGCCAGGTGCGGTCGAGTGCGAGGAAGCGGCCGGCGAAGAGGTTGCCGAGGAAGAACGACGCCCCGGACAGCGACCAGACCAGCGCGAACCAGCCGGGCTCGAGCGAGAACTTCTCGTCGTAGAAGGCCGCGAGGTACGCCAGGTACCCCATGAACGCGGCGGTCCGCAGCATCGCGACGGCCAGCAGCGGGACAGCACCAGGGATCCGTGCGAGCGCCCGGTACGTCGCCAGGTAGCTCGTCCTCGCCGCGCCGTCGGCCCGCAGAGGCGCCTTGCGCCCCCAGCCCCGCCAGAAGAACGCGGCGGACAGCACGAGCGAGATCACCGCGGCGGCGATCAGGTTGCCGCGCCAGCCCCACACGATGCCCGGTACGGCGAGCACCGGCGCCGCGAGCATCGCCATCATCGACGTGGTCGCCGAGACGAGCGTCGCCGCGCGTCCAGCGGCAGCCGGCGACGTGAACCGGTCCGCCGCGGCAGCGCCGATCGACGGCCCGAGGATCGAGGTCGACGCCCCGATCAGCAGGCAGAACGCGGCCAGCGCGAACACGTTGCCCACGGCACCGAGCAGCGCGGACAGCCCGAGCAGCGCCAACCCACCCGCGGCGACCAGCTCACGCGCCAGCCGGTCGATCAGCGGCGCCAGCGCGAAGCCGACCACCAGCGCGGCCAGACCACCGAGCCCCCGCAGCCCGCCGATCTCCGCCACGCTGCCGCCCGCGGTGTCCGCGATCGGTACCAGGTACATCCCGAACACCGTGAACGGGATCAGGCTCACCGTCGAGGCCAGCAGAAACGGCCACAACCGCCGCGCCATCTGGAGATCTCCCGGCACCGCCTCGGCGGGACCCTGCGGACTCGCACCACTCACCAACCCCCGCTCCGCCTCTTGCGCCGAGCGCGGGTCCCGCTCGCCACCATCGGTTGGTGAGTGGTGCACGTCCGGCGAGTCGAGGGTGGATGAGGGCGCAGCTGGGTTGCGGCTGTCGGTGCTCACGTGCGGGACGCTCCGTCCTGGAGGTGGTAGCGGTACAAGCTCGTCGGGCGGGAGCTGAACTGGGAAAAGGGAAACGGCTCCGCGGAGACCGCGGTGACCCCGGAACCGAGGAAGGCGCGCACCACCGCACTTCCGGTCTGAGCATAGACGGCCAGCGGCTTGCGTTGCTCACGGCAACGGTCGAGCAGGACGTCGAAACTCCCGTTGCTCAAGGTCATTCCGGTCGCGACGACCGCGTCGGCGGCGTCCACAACCTCCGTCATGTCGCGGGAAACCGGCAGTCCGGAGGCGGTCTCGCGCAGGTTGAAGTCACACGGCAAACAGAGACCGCCTCGTGATGTGATCGCGTCGACCAGCGGGTTCACGACCCCGATCAGCGCGACCTTCGAACCACGCGCGACATCGAGCAACCCGGCGACGGCCGCGTCGCGAGAACGGGCGCGCACCTCCGGCGTACCGGCCGGCAGGACGATCTCTTCAGCACCAAGAGCTGCGTGATGCGGCTCGACCGACGCCAGGTAGGCATCCAACGCAGCGATCCGCACCGGCAGCGGCGCATCGGTCAGCAACTCTTCCAGCGAACGCCCGGAGGTGTCCGCGCAGCACGACGGATCGAGCTCGCCCTCCTCGAAGGCGCACGCCCCGAAGACCTCACCGACGCGCAGCAGCACGTAGTAGTTCTTGTACGTGACGTCCGCCCCCGGCAGCCGCGTCGTGTTGTGCAACCAGAACGCGCTGATCACCGGCACCGTCGACGGCGCGGGCCCGCGCTCTCCGGCGAGAACCGCGGAAATCAGGGTGGTGACGGAGAAGGTCATGGGGCCTCCCGGCCTGGACTGAGGAGTGGAGGGAGCGAAGCGACCGGAGCGACGAGGGAAGGCCGGGAACCAAGGCCCCATGACCCGCCGAGCCGGAGGCGAGGCCAAAAGCACAGATCACGGGAGATCAGTGAGCCTTTCGGGGTCGTACGTCAGGGCGGACAACTCGGGACGACCAGCAGGCTGGAAGCAGAACAGCAGCGACCGGCGGTCGCTCGCCGTCCGGTTCGGTGCCGACCGGTGGACCATCAGGCTGGGGAACATCAGCACCGACCCGGCCGGCGCCTCGACCGTCACTGTCGCCGAGGACACAGCGCGTGGGTCCACCAGCAACCCGGTCGGATCAAGAGGATCCCGCGGCGCCGGCCCGTCCAGCTGACTGCCCGGGACCAGCGTCATCGCGCCGTTGGCGACGGTGTTGTCGTCGAGCATCACGATCGCCGTCGCGATCTCGTACGCCGGATCACCCGCGCACCCGTACCAGTACGGAAAGTCCTGGTGCCACGCGAACTCCGACCCGACCCCGGCCCGCTTGAAGTTGAGCTTGGCCACGAACGGCCCGACCGACGATGCTCCCAGCAACGAGCCCATCGGCCGCGTCAACCGCGGATCGGTCCACAGCGCGTCGATCGCGGCAGACATCCCGGACACCGGCGACAACGAGCGCACCGCCTTGCCCGGCGCGTCCGGCTCCCAGTGGATCGTCGTGCCGTCGATCTCCTCCAGCCGGTGCCCGTCGGGCCAGACCGTCACAGCCGTCCGTCCCGCCTCGGCCGCGGCGACGACGGCAGCGTGTACCTGCTCGACCGCGTCCCGCAGGCGGCCGACCTCCGTTGCCGTGAACAACTGCGGCAGCAGCACATACCCCGACATACCTCTCAGGTTAGTGCGACGGAGTCGCAGATGGAAGTTGTTCGTGCTGCGCCCAGGCCGAGGCGCGCCGGTCCCAGGACATCGCCGACCACGGCACGGCGAGCTGCTCGAGCGAGTCGATCTCCCGCGGCCGCATGGTGTCCATCGGCCGCGCCTCGGCATGCCGGGAAAAAGCCGAGTCGACGTACCGGGTCCCGGTGTCCGCGGCCAGGAAGACGTGCTGGCGGCTGCTGTCACAGTTGTGCTCCCACAGTGCGGACAGGTACGCCGCGCCCGCGGACAGCCCGGCGAACACGCCGGAGGTCCGCAGCAGGTCGACCGCCGCCGACATCGCGTAGTCGAACGAGACCCAGTGCAACCGGTCGTACAGCTCGTGCCGGACGTTGCGGAACTCGATCGAGCTGCCGATCCCGGCGATGATCATCTCCGGGTCCTGGGTGTGCCCGGCACCGAACGTGATGCTGCCGAACGGCTGCACGCCGACCAGGTTCACGTCCCGGCCGCGATCGCGCAGGAACGCCGCGATCGCGCCGGTCGACGCGCCGGTCCCGACGCCGCCGACCAGGCACAGCGGCCCGGCCGGGGCGACCTGGTCGACCAGGTCCGCGACCGCGCCGTACCCGAGGTAGTGGATGTCGTCGTGGTACTGCTGCATCCAGTGGTACGACGGGTTGTCGCGCAGGATCTCGGCGATCCGGCGGACCCGCAGGTTCTGGTCGAGCTGCAGGTTGTTCGACGACGGCACCTGCTCGACGGTCGCGCCGAGGATCTCCAGCTGGATCTTCAGCGTCCGGTCGACGGTGGTCGAGCCGACGATGTGGCACTTCATCCCGTACCGGTGGCAGGCCAGCGCGAGCGCGTGCGCGTAGATCCCGCTGGAGCTGTCGATCAGCGTGTCACCGGTCCGGACCGCGCCGGTCTCCAGCAGGTGCCGGACGGCGCCGAGCGCGGAGTACACCTTCATCGTCTCGAACCGCAGGCAGATCAGGTCGTCGCCGACGCGGATCGGATCCGGGTCCTTGATCGCCTCCGCGAGGTGGTCGTGCAGCCGGGCTGTACCAGGGATCGTCACTGCGGGGTGCTCCTCGTGTCATAACTCAGGGTCGGCACGGGCGGAGGCGGAGGGTCTTGTCCGACCCGGGCGGCCCTCACCAGCCGCCGGGTCACCTCAGTGGACGGGTACGTCATGACGGTCGCCGGCGGTCCCTGCTCGGCGATCCGGCCGCCGTCGATCACCAGGACGTCGTCGGCCACGGCCGCGACCAGGCCGAGGTCGTGGCTGATCCAGACCAGCGCCGTACCGTCGGCCTTCAGCTCCTGCAGCAGCTCGACGACCAGCCCGGTGCCGTGCTCGTCGAGCGCGGTGGTGATCTCGTCGCAGATCAGCACGTCAGGCTCGGCCAGCAACGCCCGAGCCAGCGCGGCCCGCTGCAGCTCGCCCCCGGACAGCCTGCTCGGCGGCCGCGCGGCAACCATCGCCGACACCCCGAGCCGAGCCAGTACGGCGACCGCCGCGTCCCTGGCCTCCAGAGGCCGGAAGCTCCTGAGCCTCTGCGCGGTCCGTGCGACCTGGTCGACCACGGGGCGCCGTTCGTCGAACGACCCGCGGACCTCCTGCCACACGTACTGGACCCGCCGATTCTGCTCGGCCGTTCGCTTCCGCAGCACCGGGAGCACCTCGCCGTCGAGGGTGATCTCCCCGGAGTACCGCTCGTGCAGCCCGGCCAGGCACCGCGCGAGCGTCGTCTTCCCGCTCCCGGACCGCCCGACCACGCCGAGACACGCTCCGGGCAGCACGCTGAGCTCGACCTCTCGCAGGATCGGTTCCCGTCCCCGCACCCGCGCGGACAGTTTGGTTGCCTGGAGCAACGGCTGGGCCGAGCGATCGGTTCCTCGCGACACCGGCAGCTCGAGCGCGGCCGGAAGCACCTCGCTGCCTCCGGACGCCACCACCTGCCCCGCGTTCAGTACGACGACGTGCTGTGCCAGCGCCCGCACCAGCTCGAGATCGTGACTGAGCAACAAGATCCCCAGTCCCTCCCCCGCCAGCTCACGCAACTCCCCCACCAGCTGCAGCCGCGTGATCGAGTCCAGCCCCGTGCTCGGCTCGTCCAGCACGAGCACCCGCGGCCGGCACGTCAACGCCTGAGCCAACGCGATCCGCTGCCGCTGCCCACCCGAGAACTGGTGCGGGAACCGCCGCAGCGTCTTCCGGTCCTGCGGCAACTGCGCGGCCCGCAGAGCCTCCGGTACGACGTGCTGCCCCGGATGGTGCAGCTTCTCCAGCTCGTGCAGCCCCACCCCGATCCGTCGCGCGGGATTCAGCGCGCTCCCGGGATGCTGCGGCATGTAGGCCACTACTCGTCCACGCACGTCCGCCGTGGCCGGGCCGTTGCCGTCAACAACGATCTCTCCCCCGACCTCGACGTACCCGCTCAGTTCGACGCGATCCCCGTGCTCGCCCAGGAGCGCCAACGCCGAGGTCGTCTTACCAGACCCAGAGGCACCGACCAGAGCAGTCACCTGCCCGGCCCACACCTCGAAGCTCACCTGGTCGACGAGGATGGACCGGCCCGCGACCGCGGCCAGATCCCTCACCCGCACCAGCGGCTTTGCAGGAGCCGGCTGCCCGGCGCCGACGGCTTCTCTCTTCTTCATCGCGAAACCTCAGCCATCCGCCGCGTGCGGTGGACCAGGCGATCGGCCAGCAGGTTGAACCCCAGCGTGAACGCCACCAGCAGCAACGCCGGCGCCAGCACCGCCCACGGCTGCAACAGCAAACCCTCGCGGTTGCGGCTCACACTCACCGCCCAGTCCGGCGCGGTAGGACTCAGCCCCAGCCCCAGGAAGTTGACCGAGGCGACCAGGAACACCGCCAGCGTGATCCGGGTCCCGATGTCCGCGGCCACCGGCCCCAGAACTGCCCGCCCGACGTACCCGAGGTGAATGCCGACCCAGCTCTCCCGCTGCATCCGCAGAGCCTCGACCACCGGGCTGCTGGCGGCATCCAGCGCCGCAGCCCGCACCAACCGTGCGACCGTAGGAACGTTGACCGCTGCAACAGCCAACGTGATCGCGACAGCAGAGGCCCGCCAGCCGACGGCGACCACACTGATCACCAGCAGCGACGGCAGAGGCATGAGTACGTCGAGCGGCCGAATCAGCAGCTCGTCGAGCCACCGGCGCCGGGTGGACGCGGCCACCAGCCCGATCAGCCCACCGACCAGGTACGCGACGGCGACGGCGCCCAGCGCCATCCCCAGAGCAGTCCGTCCACCGTTCAGCAGCAGCTCGAGCACGTCCCGCCCGAGCCCGTCGGTCCCGAGGACGTGTCCGGCTTCGCGCTCGTAGGGCAACCCAGGCGCAGCATCCACCGGGATCAAAGGCCCGAAAGCCGCCACCAGCAAGGGGATCAGCACGAGCAGCAGCGAGACGGCGAGCGGCGTACGGGCTCTCATCGCAGCAGCTCCGTCCGCGGCACCAACCGGTTGCAGACCAGGTCCGCCCCGAGGTTGATCAGCAATGCCGCCACGGCAAGCACCAGCGTCAGCCCCTGCACCACCGGCAGGTCACGCGTCTCGACCCCGTCCACCAGCGCCGTCGCAAATCCGGGGATCGCGAAGATCGCCTCGACCACCAGCACTCCACCGAGCAACGTGTCGCCGGTCCGCGCCAGCTCCTGCACGCCTGGTACGGCGGCGTTCGGCAGCACGTGCCGCAGCAGCAACCGCCGTCGTGGAACCCCGAGCCGCCGAGCCTGTACGACGTAGTCCGCGTGCAACGCGTTGATCGTCCCCGCGCGCACCTGCCGCGACAGCAGGCACACCGTCCGCCCGAGCAGCACGCCGACCGGCAGCACCAGCAGCACCGGGCTCGCCAGCAGATCTCCGCCGACCCAGGTCGCCGGCAACCAGCCCAGCTTCAGCGAGAACACCGCCACCAGCACCACCGCGATCACGAAGTCCGGGATCGCACTCAGCGCCAAGGTGATCGACGTGATCGTCCGGTCCAGCCGGCCGTTCTCCCGCGTTCCCATCAAGATGCCCAGGGCAACAGCCACCGGTACGACGACCGCCAGCGTCGCCACCGTGAGCACCAGCGACGCGCCGACCGAGGCCTTCACGATGTCGAGCACCGGTCCACCACTGATCAGCGATGTCCCGAGATCACCACTCAGCACGTTCCCCAGCCAGTGGCCGAAGCGTTCGACCGCCGGCTGGTCGAGCCCCAGCTGCGCCCGCAGCGACGCCACCTGCTCCGGCGTCAGCGTCTCGGTGAACCGCAGGTCCGCCGCGTCGCCCGGCAGCAACGAGGTCAGCACGAAGACCAGCACCGACAAGACGGCGAGCTGGAGCACCGCGAGGGCAGCCCGTTGGGCCGCGTAGACCCGCATTCAGGCCAGCCACACCTTGTCGAACCGGCCCGAGTCCACGGTGTTCGGCGGCACCGCCTCGACCCCCTGCACCTTGGGCGACACCGCGACCAGGAAGTCCGGGTGGCCCCAGGCCAGGATCCCGCCCTCGTCCCGCAACGTCTTCTGCAGCTCGCCGTACTTGGCCGCGCGCGCCTTCTCGTCGGTCAGCACCTGCGCCGCGGCGAACGCCGCGTCGAAGGCCGGCCGCCGCCAGTGCGTCGCGTTGAACGGCGACTTCGACAGCAGCCGGTCGGTGACGTACTGCGGGATCGGCATCGCGCCCGACCGGTGGCTGCCGATCGCGCCCTTGGTCAGCAGATCCTTCTGGTACGTCTGCGCGCTGCCCGTCGTGACCTTCAGCTTCACCCCGGCCTCACCGGCCTGCTCGGCCAGCAGCGTCGCCGCCTCGACGAACCCGGCCGACGCGTCGGCGGTGAAGATCTCGATCTGCTGGTTCACCAGGCCGGCCTTCTTCAGCAGCGCCTTGGCCTCGTCGAGATTGCGCTCACGCTGCGGCAGACCGTCCGGGTAGTACTGGTACCCCTTGCCGAACAGGTCGTTCCCGACCGCACCGCGCCCAGCCAGTACGACGTCCACGAGCCGCTGCCGGTCGACGAGCAGCTTGAACGCCATCCGTACGTCGGGGTTGTCGAACGGCGCCTGGTCGGTCTTCATCACGAAGGACTGCATCGTGCTGCCCTTGGCCGCCACGATCTTCGCCGTCTTGCCGGCCTCCGCGGTTCGCGCGAAGGTCGCGGTCATGTCGTTCGCGTACTCGGCCTGGCCGCCCTGCAGCGCATTGGCGCGCGCCTCCGCGTCGGCCGAGAGCACCTGCAGCTCCTCGATCCGGGCCGCGCCGTCCCAGTAGTCGGCGTACCGCTTGGCGACCATCGTCCGGCCGGCCTCGAAGGAGACGAAGGTGAAGGCGCCCGTCCCGATCGGTGTGGTCGGGTCCTTGAAACCGTCCGGCACGATCTGCGTGCCGATCCCGGCCAGCAGCGCGGGGAACTCGGCGTTCGGCGCGGTCAGCGTCAGCTCGACCGTGCGCTTGCCGACAGCGCGGCACCGCTTGAGGTCCAGCGACGCGAGCGACGACTGCGCGACCCGCTCCGGTACGGACGGATCCGCCATCCGGGCGAGGCTGTAGAGCACGTCGTCGGTGGTCAGCGACTTGCCGTTGTGCCAGGTGACGTCCCGCACCGTGAACCGCCAGGTCGCGGCCTGCGCGTCCGGCTCCCACTTCTCCGCGAGCCGCGGCACCGGCTTGAGATCCGGGCCGAGCTCGACGAGCTTCTCGTACAGGGCTTTGTGCCGCGCGATGTCCACGAACAGGCTCTGCACGTGCGGGTCGAGAACCTCCTTGGCGCCGCCCCCGGCGAACACCGCCCGCAGCCGTCCACCCTGCTGCGGCTGCGCCGCGGCCTGGTCGCCGCCGCTTCCGCAGCCGGCGATCGCGGCCAGTCCCAGTCCCCCGGCCAGCCCCAGGAACCCACGTCTGTTCAGCGCTTCGGACATCAGGTTTTCCCTCACGGTGCGATGGGTCCGGCGAGTTCCCCCCGCCGGCGTCGATCCTGCCGTTAATGAAAATCGTTGTCAAATTCAGCGCGCACTCTGAACGAGACTCATTCTCGACGGCCGATCGGCCCCTCGCTGCCCGTGACGGCGTGTCACTGCCCAACTACCTCCGAGTACTGGCAGTGACTCCCGGACTCAGCGGTCGAAGTGCCGGCAGCGCCCGGTGAACACCAGGTCCAGAACAGGCCGCAGTACGGCGTCCGCCCGCAGGTCTGCCCGCGCCGACACCTCGGACTGCGCCGATACCTGGGGAAGGGCCGGCGACTCGGGAAGCGCCAGCGCCGCGGCGAGGCCGTCGGCGGTCGCGAGGATCATCATGGCGTTCCGGTCGGCGTCGACGGCCGCCTCGACCTCGCCGCACTCCTTGCCGTTCCCGATCGCGGTCGCGACCCGCGCGTGCAGCGCGGCCGCGGCCTGCCGGACCACCTGCGCCAGGGCGTCGTCGCTGAGCGCCTCGGTCCGCAGGCTCTGCTGGACCCTGTACTCGACGGATCGCTGCTCGTCGAGCGGGAGCAACTCCTCGAGCCCGCTCAGCAGGATCGCGGAGATCGGGCGGCCGGCCGACTCCCCCGCCTGGATCCGCGCCTCGACCCGCGCGGCGATCGACCGCAGCCCTTCCTCGTACGCGAACAGCAGCAGCTCGTCCCGGTTCGCGAAGTAGTGCTGGATCAGCCCGACCGAGACCCCGGCCTCAGCGGCCACGCGAACGAACGACGTACGCCGTAATCCCTCGTCGGCGACCAGCTTCTGGAACGCGGCAGCGATGGTCAGACGGCGTTCGGCATGGTCGGCGACACGAGGCACAGCGCACACAATACAGTCATATGGTTACGATAAAAGTATGCGCATACTGCTATCGCTGGCCTCCCTGCTCACGGTCCTGACACCCGCCGAGCCCGCACCGGTCGACCGGCTCGACGAGCACGTGCGAGGACGGATGGCCACCGCCCACGTCCCCGGCGTCGCGTACGCCGTGGTCAGCGCGCGGGAGGTCGTGCACACCGGCACGTTCGGCACCGACGGCGACGGGAACCCGGTGAGCGCGACGACGCCGTTCCTGTGGGGCTCGGTCTCGAAACCGGTGACCGCGACGCTGACGATGCAGCTGGTCGAGTCCGGCGAGCTCCGGCTCGACGCGCCGGTCGTGAGCTATCTGCCGGCGTTCCGGCTGAAGGAGCCCGGCGCCGAGCGGATCACCGTACGGCAGTTGCTCAACCAGACCAGCGGGATCCCTGCCTCACTGGAACTGACCGACCAGTTCGACGCCGGGCGCCGGCCGATCGACACGATCCCTGCCTTCACTGAGGTCAGCGCAGCCGGCGTACCGGGGGCCGAGCATCGCTACTCGAGCCTCAACTACCTGGTGCTCGCCGCGGTGATCGAGCAGGTGACCGGCAAGCCGTTCACCGACGTACTGCGGACGCGGCTGCTTGAACCGCTGGGCGCCAAGGATGCGATCACCGCGCCGAACGATCGACTGCCGCCCGGGCACCGGTACGTGTTCGGGCAGCCGGTCGGCATGGAATCACCCTACGACCCGGCCGGTGTGAGCTACGGCCACCTCGGCGGGACCTTGCGGGACGGGATCGCGTTCGCCCAGGCCCAGCTCGGGGGCGCCCCGAAGGTTCTGGGACCCGAACTGCTGAGCGCGACGCATCGCGGCGAGGTCGCGACCGGTGAAGGCCTTCAGTACGGGCTCGGCTGGCGACGGTGGCCACTGAAGGACTTCGGCGTCGACTCGGACCAGCCGGTGATCTGGCACGGCGGCGCGGTCGCCGGTTACCAGGCGGCGATCATGCTGCTGCCCTCGCAGGACCGGGCGGTCGTCGTACTGCAGAACGCGTACGGCACGTTCCAGGAGTCGCAGCTGCTGGACACGGCATTCGGACTCACGGCTCTGCTCGCGGGCGGTGAACCGAAGACCAGCGAGGCAGGGATCGGGTATCCCGCCGTGCTCGCGGGGATGACGGCGCTGTTGCTGCTGCTCGTCGTACTGGTTGCTCTAGGCATCAAACAGGCCGTTCGACGACGGGGCCGGGCACACCTCGGGCTCACCTTGGTGATCCTCGGTGGACTGGCCTACCTCTTCGCCGTCCACCTTCCGCACAGCCAGGGCCTGGAACGAGACCAAGTCGTCCTCTGGGCACCCGATCTGGCCTGGCTGATCAACGGCACCCTCGCCGCGATCGTGGCCCTGGCTGTGACCCGGATGGTGGTCGCTGTCAGACAGCGGCAGGCCGGCGCAGGTGCGCCAGGGCACCGCTCCACTCGACGACCTGGTCGAGCATCGTCGTGACCTCGGCGACGTGGTACTCGGCCGGGGCGAACTCGCTGTAGTTCTTGAAGTCCGTGGCCAGCGACAGCGCGACCTGGGCACGGACGTCGGCGACCTTGAGCTCGCCCATCACCAGACGCAGGTGCTCGACCGCGCGGGCACCGCCGACCGAGCCGTAGCTGACGAAGCCGGCCGCCTTGTTGTTCCACTCGGCGAACAGGAAGTCGATCGCGTTCTTCAGCGCGCCGGAGGTGGAGTGGTTGTACTCCGGGGTGACGAAGACGAAGCCGTCGAACGACGCGATCTTCTCCGCCCAGGCCAGGGTGTGCGGCTGGCTGTACTGCCCCATGGCCGGCGGCATCGCCTCGTCCAGGTGCGGCAGCTTGTACTCGGCGATGTCGACCAGTTCGTACTCGGCGTCATCGCGCTGCTTGGCGATGTCGAGCACCCACTCGGCGACGGCGGCGCCGTTGCGGCCCGGGCGGGTGCTGCCGAGGATGATCGCGATCTTGGGCATGTCAGTCCTTCGAGAAGAGGGATTTTGGTGATGCATCACCAAAGTAGCAAATAGAGATGACATGTCAACCCAGAGGGTGCGGTGGTCAGCTGGTGGGACTCGGCGCGGGGTCAGCAGCCGGCGTCGTCGGAGGCGCCGGTGCGGCACAGGTCCCGCGTCGGCAGGCCGCTCAGGACGCGGTCGAGCAGGCCGGCCAGCAGGTCCTGCTCCTCCCGCGAGAGCTTGTCGAACAGGTACGTCCGGACGGCGTCGACATGGTCCGGCGCGGCGGCCTCGATCGCTTCCCGCCCGGTCGGCGTGATGCGGACCATCGAGCCACGGGCGTCGGAGGGGCACTCCTCGCGGACGACCAGGCCGCGCTTCTCCATCCGGCTGACCTGGTGCGACAGGCGGCTGCGTTCCCAGCCCACGGACTTGCCGAGGTCGCGGGTCCGCAGGACGCCGTCCTCCGCCGAGGACAGCGGGTGCAGGAGCGCGTAGTCGGCCACGGACAAACCGCCGTTCGCGATCATCCGGGCTTCGAGAGCGGCCGTCAGCTCCCGGTAGGAGTCACGGTACGACTGCCACAGCCGCGCCTCACGCGCATCGAGCCACTGCACCTCCGTCATTGACCAAGCATACGGGCTCGTTGACGGATCACCGATCGTTCACGGCGTCCGGGAGAGTGCGACCGCCAGACCGACCGTGCCCGCCATCACCAGCAGCTCCACCGCGGCGAGCCGGTAGAAGAGCGCCGGGCGATCCGCGAGCGCGGGCAGCGTGGCCCGACGGTGCCACCACCCGATCGTCACCAGTACGGCGAACGCCGCGGCCTTCGCGAACACGAGCGCGCCGTACCCGGTGGTGACCCACTGGGTGATCAGGCCCCAGCCGCCCTCGCGGCCGTCGAGGTGGATCTCGGCGGTGAGCAGGCCGGTCGCGCCGATCGTCACGGCGCAGCCGAGGGCCAGCCGGCTGAACCTGTCGACGGCGCCGCGGTAGCGAACGACGGCCCAGAGGCCACCGACCCAAGTCGTCGCGGCGAAGACATGGACGACCAGCGACGCGGTCGCGAGGACGGTCCAGAAGGCGGTCCGCTCGATCGCGCCGTGCCCGGTGAGCAACGGGCCGACCAAGGCTGCTGCAGTGAGGACGAGTGCGACCCGAGCTGATGCGACCGTCCGAGTGCCGCTGAGCACGACAGCCAGCACGGCTGTCAGCGCGACCGCGACCGCCAAGGCCCGTACTTGGTCGAGCTGGCCCGCCACCGCGGCCTGCTCCGGCAGGTGGGACAACGGCAGGCCGAGGATGACCGAGGCCGTCGCGATCAGACCACCGATGCTCGCCACCGCCCACACACTCGCCGCGACAGCACCATCCTGCATCGCCTTCAGCCCTTGCGCACCGAGCTTTCCGCCTTCTTCCGGCTTCAGCAGCAAGACGGCAGCCAGTACAGCACCACCGCAGACGATAGCCGCGGCGTCGGCGAGCAACCGTAGTACTGGCACCGCCCAGGAAACCGGCAGGCCGGCGCCGTGAAGTCCCGCCGGCAACGGCTTCGGCGCACCACCGGCCGCCAGCAACGCGACGACGCAGACGACGATGCCTGAGGCAACGACTCCCGCAACGACCACGCCCCGGTGCAGCTGCCGGGCCGGGACGGGTGTGGTGGACGAACTGGTCATGCGGCCGGGCGGCGGCGGACGATGACGATGGCCAGGGCGACCACCACCAGCATCACCAGCGACATCGCGACGATGGTCGCCACGTTCGAGTTGCCCTCGGCGGGCGCCGCCGCCGGGGTGACCGGGCTGTTCGGGTCGTGGCCCGCGTGGCTGACGGTGAACGCGCCGGTGACCGTGATCGGGTGCCCGTCGGCCGAGACGACCCGGGCGTCGACCTGGTACCGGCCGGTCTCGATCATCGCGCCGACCGGCTGGGTGACGGTGTTGTCGATCACCTGGATGTCGCCCAGGGCAACGTTCACGCCGGTCGGCGACTTCACCTGCACCTCGGCGCCGGTACTGCCGACCGGCTCGCTGAAGGTCAGCACCACCTGGGTCGGCGGCACCGCCATCGTCGTACCGTCACCCGGCGTCATCGAGTCGAGCTTGGCGTGCGCCGCCGCCGTCCCGGTGGAACCCACCAGGACGAGCAGCGACGCGGCCAGGACAGCGAGGACTTTGCGCACGACTACTTGGCCTCACCCGAGGACGCGCCAGGCCGCCGTACGGCGAGGCCCAGAGCGACCAGCCCCAGCAGCAGGCCCGCGCCACCCAGCGAACGGGCGAGCACGTCCGAGCCAGACTCGTCGTCATCGTCGTCGTCCGTGGTGGCGGCGACCTGGGTGATCGTGTCGGTCAGCTTCAGCGACGGCGCCGGATGCTCGGGCTTGTCGGCGTCGCTCTTGGCGACGTCCGCCCACTTCACCACCTCGCCGTCGCTGTAGGTCTGCTCGGTCGGGAAGCTCAACGTGTCGACGCCTTCGGGGATCCGGCCGACCGACAGCGCGAACTCGTCGAAGTCGTTCGCCGGTACGCCGGTACCGGTCGGCGTCCAGGTGACCGTGGTGATCGCCTTGGTCAGCGTGACGTCACCGACCTTCACCGGCGACGGCAGGTTCTCGGTGGTCTTGACCACCTTCCAGCCCTCCTTCACCTGCGCCCCGACCGACGCGAACGGGTGGTCCTTCGGCAGCGAGACCACCAGCTTCGTCGTACTGGCGGTGTCGGACTCGGTCGGGACGCGGAACACGAGCTTGGCGTAACCGCCCGGCTTGGCGTCCGGGGAGGAGACGGTGACGTGGGCCGAGGCGGAGTTCGCCGCGCCGACCAGGACGAGTGCGGACGCCGCGGAGATCGCGGTAGCGCGCAGGGCGAGCTTCTTGAGCATGGGTGAGCCTTTCGCGGACACGCGGGAGCCGGTCCCGCGGGAGCGCGACCGGTTCAGGACGGAACGGGGAGAACCCGTCCCGGTGGCGGGCCGCGGCGCGACATGCTCGAGGTGCGGCGGTGCTGCTCGTACGAGGGTGTGGACTCGACGGCGCGCGGCGCGCTGTGGCTCGTCGGGATCGCCACGATCGGCGCCGGCAGGGCCGGGACCAGGCGCGCGACGATTCGCCGTACGCGGGAAAGCCACTGGTGGGTCCGGTCGATCAGGCCGACGCCGACGAGCAGGACGACCAGGTGGGCCGTCGCCATCGTCAGCGAACCGGCGGCACCGCCGTGCATCGAGGCCATGTGGTGGGCCGAGTCCAGCGAGAAGTGCACGACCAGCTGGATCGCGGCCAGTACGACGACCGCGAGCTCCTGCCGGCCCGCGAGGTGGTCACCGAGCAGCCAGCAAGCCGCGGCGAGCGCGAGCAGCTGCGGCAGGACGGCGGCCGCGACGACTCCGCCGGCGAGAGCATGGCCGATCACCGCGACCCCGACGCTGAGCGTCAGGACCGCGGACGTGGCGGTGCTCTCGGCGTGCAAAAGCTGTCACTTCCTTGCCTGGGCGGTGGGCGGCCGTGAAACCGCCGTCTCCCATGGTTCCACAGCCGCGCCGTCCGGGCACCGGCTGATGCCGGTCGGTGCGTGGCGGGCGAACCTGCCGATCGCCTGGTGGAAGGCGTCCGAGTACGCCGCGTGACCGCTCGGGAGGACCCGCCGGCTCCGGGGCGAGGGCTCGCGGTTCGGGTCGGCGGTCAGGTCCATCACCCGGGCGATCGGGAATGATGGGGGTCATGAGCAACGATGCAGGGGTGGCTGTGCTGGAGGTCGGCGGCAGTCACGTGGCAGCGGCGGTGGTCGCGGCGGGATCGTGGGAGGTCGCGTCACTTCAGCGTACGCCGCTGGACTCGCAGACCACGGCCGACCGGATCGTCGCGCAGCTCGCGGAGGCGGCGGCACAGTTGCCGTTGGCAAACGGGTTGGCGCTGGCGATGCCCGGGCCGTTCGACTACGCCGCCGGGGTCGCGTGGTACCGCGGGGTCGACAAGTTCGACTCGCTGTACGGCTTCGATCTCGGTCAGAGCCTGCGCTCGCTGCTGGACCTCGACCGCGTCGTCTTCGTCAACGACGCCGAGGCCTTCAGCGTCGGCGAGTGGACGACCGGGACGCTCCAGGGCCTGGAGCGTTGCTGCGGCGTCACCATCGGCACCGGCATCGGTACGGCGTTCCTGGCCGACGGCCGCGTCGTCCGCACCGGCGACTCGGTCCCACCCGGCGGCGAGCTCTACCGCACCTCCATCCACGGCAAGCCGCTCGAGGACTGGATCTCCTCCCGAGCCATCCTCCGCACGTACGGCGAGGCGCCCGGCGTCAAGGAGATCGCCGACGCGGCCCGAGCCGGCGACGAACGAGCCCACCAGGTCCTCCAGGACGCCTTCGCCGTACTGGCCGAAGCCCTGACCCCGTGGCTCGACCGCTTCGCCGCCACCCGCGTCGTCCTCGGCGGCTCCATCTCCGGAGCCTTCGACCTGGTCAAGGAGGTCTTCACCTTCGACGTAGCGGTCACCGAAGACACCGAACACTCAGCCATCATCGGTACGGCGGTTCGTTCTGTTTCGTGACCTGTCCGACGGGCCGGATACGGTGCAGCGGTGAACAAGAAGCTCGCGGCACCTCGGCTCCGGAACGATCTCCAGCGAGCCACTCCGTCGGTGGACGAGATCGAGGACGAGGACCGGTTGCTCGATCTGGAGCTGGAGGACGTGGAGCTGCGGGATCTCGAGGCCGAGCACCTGGAGATCAGCGGCTGCCGGCTGACGCGGTGTGATCTCGGCGGGTCCGAGCTGGAGAAGGCAATCCTCGTCGACGTCGTGCTGGACCACTGCGATCTCGCCAACGCGCGCTGGTCGGACGCCTCGGCGACCCGCGTGCAGGTCAGCTCCTCCCGCCTCACCGGCTTCGCCGGCCCGGCACTCAACCTTCAGCACGTGGCCGTGCGGGACAGCGTGCTCGACTTCAGCTCGTTCCGGTTCGCCAAGTTCGTGCGGGCGGAGTTCACCGACTGCCGGCTGCAGAGCGCCGACTTCGTCTCCGCCGACCTGTCCGGCACCGTGTTCCGCAACTGCGACCTGACCGGCGCCGAGTTCTCCCAGGTGAAGGCGAAGGGCGCGGTCTTCGTCGACTGCACCTGGGACGGCACCCGCGGCATCACCAGTCTCGGCGGCGCGACGATCGCGAACTCCTCCCCGATCGACGCACTCGCCGTGACGCTGGCGATGGCCGCGGCCCTCGGGATCACCCTCGGCGACCCCGACGACTTCAGCCCGAACTGATCAGCTGTTGTACGGATCCACCAGCAACTTCAGCGTCCCACTCACGTTCGCGGTCACCGTGACCGTCCGCGACTCCCCCGGCAGCAACCAGAAGTAGTTGTCGCTGTAGATCGCCGGCAGCACCCGCTCACCGTCGCGGTCCCGCAACGACAACCGGATCAACGGCGCGACGGCCTTCCCGTCGTTCCGGATCACCGCGGTCAACTTTCCACGAGCCGTGGTCGTCCTCACGGTCAGCCGAGCCTTCCCCAACGCGTTCAGCTGCTGTACGTCGGACGCCGCCCGGTACCGCCAGTACGTGTTCTCCGACAACACCTTGCCCCGGGCATCCGTCAGCGTCAGCCGCAGCAGGTGCAACGCCGGCAACTCGTCGCCAAAGGCAACCACAAATCCATCAGCCTTGCCCGAGGCCTCCGCCGTCAGGGCCTGCTGCCTCGTTCCCAGCCGCTTCCCCTGCAGGTCGTACAGGTCCGCGGTCACCGTCGCCGTCAAGGGCGACGTCGTGTGGTTGATCGCGGCAACCTTCCAGCCCGGCTGACTCGCCTGGACGTGGATCGCCTCGCACCCCTTCCGCGCCCCGTAGTAGCTCCCGTTCACATCGAGGTCGTAGTCGTAGGTCTGCCACACCGTGCTGTGCCACGCCGGGTGCGACATCCACAGCAGCAACGCCGACGCGTCCTCCCACAGGTGCGCGTTCCAGGCCTCGAACATCGCCCGCATGTTCTCGTAGTTCACCAGCTGCGCCTTGCGGGTGAACTCCTCCAGCCCGCTCGACGACCCGAGCCGCTCGTCGATCGCCCCCAGGTAGGTCTCCGGCTTCTGGTTCCCGTGCGTCGACCAGTCGTGGTGGTACCAGGGCGTCCCGATCGGCCACCCCTCGTCCCCGTCGCCGACCAGGTTCCGCATCGACTCCACCACCGGAATCGTCGGCATCCCGATCTCGGTGTGGAACCCGAAGTTGAACGTGTCGTAGGTGTTCGCGTCGAAGTACTTCGCCGGGTCCACCCAGTAGTACGGCCCGTGCCCGGACACGAACCCGGCCGCCGAGTCCGGCAGGTACAGGATCTCGTCGTCCTCCTCCCGGACCGCGGCGCTGATCCCCGCCTCGATCCCCGGCGGCGGGTGCTGCTCGTTGGCGCCGCACCAGATCACGATGCTCGGGTGCGTCCGGTACCGCACGATCGTGTCCCGCGCGATCTCGACGTACCCGGGCAGGTCGTCGGAGAACTCACCGGCCTCCCAGAAGTCGTTCCAGACCAGGATCCCGTTCTCGTCACAGGCCTGGTAGAACTCCTCGCGGGTGCTGGAGCCGATCCAGTTGCGGATCATCGTGAAGTTCATGTCGCGGTGCAGCCCGACCAGCTCTCGCATCCGTTCCGGCGTGACCCGGCGCAGCAGTTCGTCGTACCCCCAGTTGCCGCCACGGCAGAAGATCTGCACCCCGTTGACGCTGATCTTCAGCGGCACCGGCGCGTTGCTGACCTCCTGCACGTCGGCCCAGTCCTCGCCGTCATCAGAAACCTGTACGACGAACAGCACGGCGTACGCCGTCTCCCAGAGCAGCTCGATCCGGTCGAACGTCCTGGGCGCCCCGAGGTCGACCTGGATCCACTGGTCGTCGCTGTACTGCGACGCCCAGCGCGACCGGTCGTCCCCGTCGATCGCGTTCGCCGCCGGGCTGCCGTCGTCGGACGACGCGGTCGCCGTCCCGGTGCGCGCGAGGTCGGCACCGGCCGCGGAGTCCTTGATCGCCAATGTCCACAGCGAGTAGCCCCACCCCGTCGCCCGGCGCTTGCCCTGGATCCGCACGAACCGTTTGGTCTGCTGGGGGATCTCGACGGTCTGCGCCGCGGAGTTGGTGGCCGGGTCGACCGTGATCGGCAGGTCGTAGCTGTACCCGAACTCGCGGATCCCGAAGGTCGTCCGGCGGCTGTCGCTGGTCCGGCCGCCGATCGCGACGGTCGTGGTCAGCGCGTGCAGCGCCGGGTCGCCGTACCCGTTGGGCCACCAGAGCTCGGGATTCGTCACCGTGACCGCGTCGAACGCGACGTTCGCGCTCTCACCGGCCTCGAGCGTCACCGTCTTCGTCAGCGTCGTACCGTCGAAGGCCGCTCGGACGTTGACCGTCCGGTCGACGCTCGCGGCGTTCCGTACCGGGACGGTGACGGCGACGGTCGCCATGGAACGGTTCGGGACCTTCGTGACCACGCGCGCGTCACCGAGTACGGCGTCGCCCGTGGAGCGCAGCCGGACGTGGTTCCAGATCCCGGCGGCCCGGTCGCGGACCGCGGGCATCCAGTCCCAGCCGGACGCGGAGAGCAGCGTCGGCGAGTCCTGCCAGAGCTTGCCGGACTGGACGAACGCCTGGCCGGCGTCGCCCTTGTCGCCGGGCTGACCGGGGTGCGGCATCGGGGTGATCTGCACGGCCAGCGCGTTCTTGGCCTTCAGCGCGGCGGTGACCTCGAAGGCCGCCCGGGCGAACGGCGACTTCACCGTGCCGACCTGGACACCGTTGAGCCAGGCGTCGGCCTGGTGGTTGACCCCGTCGAACTCCAGCCAGACCCGCCGACCGGCGCTGACGTCGAGACCCTTCGGCAGGTCGAAGGCGCGGCGGTACCACCAGCGGTGCCGGCTCAGTGCCTCCGGGATCTCCAGGTTGTTCATGCCTTCGACCGGGTCGGGTAAGTGGCCCTGCTCGACCAGAGTGGCCAGCACAGTGCCCGGTACGGCGGCCGGAAGCCAGCTGGACGTGTCCTGACCGGCCTTGCTCAGTGCAGCGCCGTCCTGCGTAGCTGCGAAGTCATCCATCGTCAGGGACCAGCCGGACTCCAGCGGGACCGTGCCGTCGGGGTCTGCCTTCAGCGCGGGCGGTGTGCCGTGGTGAGTGCCCCAGGAGGTCCACCCGGTCGCAGGCGGACGGCTGCCGCTCGCAGTGCCGTACACCTGGAAGCCGTTGAGCCCGAGCGGGTTGGCGTTGGCCTGCTTGGTACCGGTCAGCCGCACGTAGCGGGCGTTGACCGGAGTGGTCAGCGGGACCTCGACCTGGCCACCCGGGCTGTTCGTGGCCTGGTGCACCGTGCGCCACGTCGTACCGTCGGTGGAGGTGTCGACCCGGAAGTCCAGGGCCGAGCTGGACAGGACCTCGTGGCCCTGTGTCTGGCCGTACGGGTTGCCGCCGGACAGGTCGAAGGCAGGGTCACCAGCCGTGCCTTCGAAGGTCAGCGTGACCGCCTCGACCCGGCAACGCGCCTGGAGGTCGACAACGATCCACTGCGGGTCACCGGTCGCGGCCCGCCAGCCGGAGCCCTTCACACCGGTCTGCGCCAGCCCGTCGACGGCGAACTGGGCCGGCGTCGCGGCGTACGCGGTCGAGGACACCCGGACCGGGCGGTTGAGGGCGAGGTCGGTGCTCGCGACGTCGGGTCCCGCCACGGCTTGCTCGATCGATCCGACGGAGATGCTGGCCAGCACCCCGCCGGTCCCGGCCATGAACGTCCTTCTCGACAGCGTCATCTCTACTCCCAGGGGCGGTGGGCTTACTTCAGTCGATCAAGTATGTTCCCACCCGGGCCGCTGTCCAGACCTAATTTATGAATTTTTCAGAGCTCGAGCGGAACCGGCCGGCCCCAGGTGTCCTCGGCGTCGTCCGCCGTCGCCCGCAGCTCCAGCTCCGCACACTCCCCCGCCGGTACGGCGAACGTGAACTCCCCACGCTCGGCGTCGGTCGAGGTCTGCGCCAGCTCCGACCAGTCCCCGCCGCAGCGCTTCTCCACCTTCACGCCGACACCGCCGTACGGCTCCAGGCCCTTGGCCTCCGGCGAGTACCGCAGTACGACGTACGTCGCCTCCACTCCGCCGTCGTCCTGCGGCAGGCTGGCGATCGACTGGATGTCGGTGCCGAGCCGGATGTCGACGTCCACCGCCCGGAAGTCCACGCCCTGCGGCCCTCGCCAGGTCCGCACCCCGAGCGGGTCGCCGTCGTACACGTGCACCTTGGCCAGGTCCGACTCGACGAACTCGATGCCGTCCAGGTGCTGACTTCCCTGCCAGCTCTCCCACATCCCGGCGTCCGGGCAGGTCGACTTGGCCATCAGGAACGCGGCCGGCGTGAACACGTGCCCCTTCACCAGCCCCGAGTCTTCCTTCGTCACCATCAGCGGAGGCTCCTCGCCGTCACCACGTCCCGCCTCCGGCGGCGCACCCTCGAGCAGCAGCTCGCACTGCTCACTCCCGGCCCGCTCGTCGACCGCGTTCCCGTGCCCGGCCGCGACCCCCGCCATCGCAAACGCCAGCACGAACAGCCCCGCCGCCACGCGCTGCCTCACGCCACTCACCTCCACGCGCCCACCCGACGCACCTACCCTGGCACACGCCACCCCCAGGCCGCTGCACCCACGCCCCCGTGTGATCCCAGCCCTTCGGGCAGCAGTGGGCGATGAGCACCTCTCCCTCGACGGCAGCTCTGACATTTGATCAGGTGTAACGTGACTCACACGCCCGCGCCGTTCGCGCCGGGCGACGACGCCCCGGGGGTGACTCGCCGTGGATCATGGCGTGCCGGAACAGTTGATCAGTACGGGTGGTGCCGCGTTGATGATCGCGGTGGACGACTCCACCGCGGGCATGGCGGTCGTGACCCTGACCGGTGCGTTGTCCCTGGCCGCCGCGCCGCGGGTCCGCGACACGTTGATGAAGTGCGTCGCCGAGCAGCCGTCGGCCATCGTCGTCGACCTCAGCCTGGCCCGGGTGGAGCAGGCCTACGTCCTGAACGTCTTCAGCATGGTCGCCCGCCGGGCCGAGCTGTGGTCCGGCGTACAGCTCATCCTGGTGTCCGGCGCCGCGCTCGAGGGCGGCCACAGCCGCGCCGCCAGGGCGCTCGGGCAGTTCGTCCGGATCTGCCCGACGCTGCCGCAGGCCCGCGCCGCGGCTCGGCGCGCCCCGCTGCGCCGCCTCGCGGTGATGATCCTGCCGCCGTCCGAGGTCAGCCCGCGCACGGCCCGCACCTACGTCACCGACGTCTGTACGACGTGGGGCTGCACCACCCTGCTCGAGGACGCCGTACTGGTCGCCAACGAACTCGTCTGCACCGCCCTGCACCGTTCCGTCGGCGACCTGGTCCTCCGCCTGGAGCTCCGCCGAGGCCTCCTCACCGTCGCCGTCACCGACGACTGCCCCGACCCACCCGACCTCACCGAGTACCCCGGCGGCCCACCCGTCGACCCGATCAGCCTCCGCCTCCTCACCGAGCTCGCCAAAGCCTGCGGCTCCTCCCCCACCCGCAACGGCGACCGCATCAACTGGGCAGTCCTCCGGGACCCCACCCTCCACCCCGAAGACCCCACCCTCGGTTCATTGCACCGCCCCCAGCTCCCACCCACAACGCACCACACCGGCCGCAGCCGCCTCATCCCGTGGCAGAACCACCCCTAGTCATTGCCTGAAGCAACCACTGCCTACAACCGGTCGCCGGGCTTCCAGTTGTCTTCGGGCTGATTGTCGTTGCGCAGAGTCGGATGGTCGGACTTGAGCTTGGCAATGAACTTCTGTGCATTCTCAATCGTCTTCAGGGCGAATGTCTTCTCGTACGGCTCGACCTGAACCCTCCATTTCTCGACATGCGTCCGCACCGTGTTCCGTTGGCTCTTCAGCTTGTCCCGTGTTCCCGACAGGTTGTCAGCCACATCTGCTCCTCGATATTGATTTCGAACAGTCAGCCTTCATTCAAGTAGCTGAAGCCCTTGACGAAATCCGACACGGTGTCGAAGCAAGTCTTCAGCGCGGCACCGCGCGGCGTGTCTTCCTTGCCCATCCACAGCATGGAGAGTTCCATGCACCAGATGCCGAGCGGCTCGACATACTTGCGATACATGTAGTCATCCGGGAGATCGCCGAGCACGATGTACGTGCTCAGTATTGAGCGAGCTTTCTCAACGATCTCGTCCGCCGCCTCGGTCGGCGACGCGAACCTACCCTCCAGAATGCCTCGTTGCAGTTCGCCGATACGGTCGGCCGCCGCCTGCAGTTCTTCGTTCGTCTTGTACACAGAACCTTCCCCCCTGAAAACTAACCACCACATTGAAGACTCGAGTGCCGCCCCAAGAACTTCCTCGGTGGCCGGCAGATCTCCGTGACGGCGCGTGAGCCGAACTATGCCGCCCTCGGGCCACGCCTGCCAAGGGCTCGGGTGGTCACACATTTAATGGACCAGCGATATTTCCGGATATGCAACACCCGTTTGTATGAGCGGCGCAGGAACGATTCCGGGAAATGTAACGTGCTGGCACCCGTGGCCGATGAACGACCAACAACCGGAAAGCTGACCCGTGCGGGACTGGAGGACCCGGCTCTTGAACCGGGACACTTCCACCGGTTGAGCCTCGATGGGAGCTCAGCGGGGTACGAGCTGCGCCGGCCGTCCGCGGGCCTCGACGCCATCCACACGGGCCAACCGTCCCCAGCCGCGCCCGAACCATCCTCGGCGGCCGAAACCGCCCCAGACACCACAATGGCCGCCCCGTCACCGGGAGCGGCCAATTGGTTGTTCTACAACACCTGTCTGGTGGAGCTGAGGGGATTCGAACCCCTGACCTTCTCATTGCGAACGAGACGCGCTACCAACTGCGCCACAGCCCCAGACCGTGTCACCGATGTTCCTGGCGACCGCGAAACTCTAACACGGTGACGGGGTGGAGCTGAAATCGGATACTGCCTCGCGGGAGAGACAGATCTGCCCGCCGCGGTGAGGCGGCGGGCAGGCTGACGACGTCGCGGCGTCGGCGTACGAAGTACCGGCTTCAGTCGCCGACAGCGCGCTTGATCTCTGGCTCCACGACCGGCTCCTCGACGATCTCGTCGGGGACGATCGGCGGGGCCGTCGGCTCCGGCTCGACGATGCGGGCCGACGAGAAGACCTCGGGTCCGGACAGGTTGATCGTGCGGACCGTCCGGTCGGGGGCCTTCTCCTTCAGCACGTACGTCGGCAGCGTGACCGGTACCGGGTCCCACAGGCCTTCCGACGAGATCGGCTTCGGCTCGGGCTTCGGCGGCTCGGCGACCGGCAGCTTGACCTCGACCGTCATCTCGTTGTCCGGCGACGACGGCGGGGCGACAGCCGGGCCGCGGTCGTGGCGGGCAGCGGTCCGCGCCCGGCGCTCGGCGACGAAGGCCGCACGCTCCCGCGCCTGCCGGCGCAGCTGGACACGGGTCAGTACGACGAACGCCACGATCATCCCGGCCGGGATGGAGACGCTCCACCACAGCAGCATCCCGAGTCCGGCCAGTGCGGTCATCGACAGCAGTGAAAGGGTCAGGATCGACAGCACCCGCCGGCGGCGCATGGCGGCCACCCGGCGGGCTCGGTTCGGGACGTAACGGTGCGGCGGCGGCTCGGCCTGCGGCACGCCGGCCGCGCTGACCGTCGCGCCGTGCGCCGACGTACCGGTCACTGTCGTCCCGGCCGGAGTCGTCACCCCCGTACCGGGAGCTCGTACGGCGTACCCTCCGTCGGTTCGCGACAGCACGCGCGCGGCAGACGACGAGTACGCCTCCGCCGAGCGGCGCCTGCTGGCCTCGTCGTTGCGCTTCAGCATCATCGGGACGAGGTAGGCAGCCCACGCGGCGACGATCGCCACATAGATCAGCCCTGTCGTCCCCATGCGACGACGCTAAGACCCCGGACGGGTCAGGTGGGGTACGTGGGACGGTGTGTCGCAAGAAGACTCGTGTGACTGGTGTGAACAACCACGGAGCGTGATCAGGTCAGCCGGGCCACCAGCCCGGGCCCGACCTCCTCGGCGTTGAGGGCGAAGATCCGGTGGTCGCGCCACTCGCCGTCGATGTGCAGGAACCGCGGCCGCTCGCCCTCGTAGCGGAAGCCGAGCTTGTCGACGACGCGCAGACTGGCCTTGTTCTCCGGGCGGATCGCCACTTCCAGCCGGTGCAGCCCGAGCGTGAACCAGCAGTGGTCGGCCGCCATCGCCACGGCTGCCGGGACGATGCCGCGGCCGGCGTACTGCTCGTCGACCCAGTAGCCGAGGTTCGCCCAGCGCGCCGAGCCGTAGGTGATTCCGGACACGGTCAACTGCCCGACCAGCGGCCACTTGGCCCGGGCACCGGCGCCCGCTGCCCCGCCGTACGTGATGACGAACGGCAGCATCCGCCCGTACCGGGCCTGCCGGTTCCAGTCGCGCGCCATCGCCCGGAAGGTGCGTGCGCCGTCGTCAGCGCCAGGCGGCTGGGTCGCGTCCCACGGCCGCAGCCAGCTGATGTTGCGCTGCCGGGCCGCGCTCCACTCGGTCCCGTCACCGGCCCGGAGCGGCCGCAGCCCGACCTGCCCGTGCTGCAGCTCGACCGGCCAGTGGACGACTGCCATCAGGCGTCGTCCGTCCGCACATGGTCACCGCCGGCGACCTGGTCGACAGCGTGCCGCAGCAGCGGCTCCAGCACGGTCAGGCCGTCCTTGACTCCCCCACGGGAGCCAGGGAGGTTCACGATCACGGTCTTGCCCGCCACTCCGGCCACACCACGCGACAGCGCGGCAGTCGGCACGCCCTGCGCGATGCCGTAGGCCCTGATGGCCTCGGCGATGCCAGGGATCTCCTTCTCGATCACTCCGGCGGTCCGCTCGGGTGTCTCGTCGGTCGGCGAGATCCCGGTCCCACCGGTCGTCACCACCACGTCGTACGCCGACTCGACCGCAGCCAGCAACGCCTCACCGACCGGAGCGCCGTCCGGCACCACCTGCGGCCCGTCGACGCTGAAGCCCCAGGCAGCCAGCCGCTCCGCGATCAGCGGCCCGGTGGTGTCGGAGTAGATCCCCGCGGCCGCGCGGTTGGAGATGCTGACGACAAGGGCTCTCACGCGCGCTCCCAATGACCGGTCTTGCCGCCGTCCTTGGTCTCCACCCGTACGTCGGACAGCACGGCGGCCGGGTCGAGTGCCTTCACCATGTCGATCAGCGCGAGCCCGGCGACGCAGACGGCGGTCAGCGCCTCCATCTCCACACCGGTCCGGTCGGTGGTCTTCACCACGGCCTCGATCAGTACCGCGTCGTCGGCGACCTCGAGCGCGACCTTCACGCCGGTCACCGCGATCGGGTGGCACAGCGGCACCAGGTCGGGCGTCCGCTTGGCGCCCATGATCCCGGCGATCCGGGCCACCGCGAGCGCGTCACCCTTCGGGACGCCATCGCCACGCAGCGCCTCGACCACCTCGGCCGACACATAAACCTTGCCGGAGGCAACAGCTCGCCGGGCGGACCCGGTCTTGTCCGACACGTCGACCATCCGGGCCGCGCCGGAGGCGTCGACGTGGGTCAGCCCACCGGCGCCTGCACCGTCCTGCGTCATCCGGTCTCCTCGTCCAGCAGCCAGAGCTCGACCCGCTCGCCGGCCCGGACGGCGGTGACGTCCTCGGGCACCACGATCAGGGCGTTCGCGCGACTCAGCCCGCCGAGCAGGTGCGAGCCGTGCCCGCCGACTGTACTGGCCATCCACCCCTCGTCGCCGGAGGTGGCCGCGGCGCGGACGAACTGGCGCCGCCCGGCCGGTGAGTTGAACCCGTCCAGGCTGATCCCCTGGACCGGCGTCCGCCGGTACGGCATCTGGCCCATCAGCTTGCGCAACGCGGGCCGGACGAACACCTCGAACGACACGTACGCCGACACCGGGTTGCCGGGCAGCGTGAAGATCGGCACCTCGTCGTCGCCCATCACGCCGAAGCCCTGCGGCTTGCCCGGCTGCATCGCGACCTCGGGGAAGTCGATGGTGCCGAGCTTGGTCAGCACCTCCTTGACCACGTCGTACACGCCCTTGCTGACGCCGCCGGAGGTGATCACCAGGTCGGCCCGGACCAGCTGGTCGGAGAGCGTGTCCATGATCTTCTTCGGGTCGTCGTCGACGATGCCGACCCGGTAGACCACCGCACCGGCCTGCCGCGCCGCGGCCGCCAGGGTGTAGCTGTTCGAGTCGTAGATCTGTCCGTCGCCCAGCCGCGTACCGGGCTCGCGCAGCTCGGCACCTGTCGACACCACGACCACTCTGGGGCGCGGACGCACCCGCACCCGGGCCCGCCCGACAGCAGCCAGTACGGCGACCTGCCGCGGGCCCAGCACGGTGTCGGCCTCCAGCACCTTGTCGCCGGCCTTCAGGTCCTCACCGAACCGCCGTACCGACGCGCCGAGGGCCGGCTGCTGAGCGATGCGCACGTGCGCCGCTCCCCCGTCGGTCCACTCGACCGGTACGACGCTGTCGGCGCCGCGGGGCATCGGTGCGCCGGTCATGATCCGCACGCAGGTCCCGGCGGTCACCACGATCGGCTCGCTGCGTCCGGCCGCGATCTCGCCGACCACCGGCAGCGTGATCGGCTCCTCCTGCGAGGCCCCGGCCAGGTCGGCCATCTGCACGGCGTACCCGTCCATGGCCGAGTTGTCGAAGCCCGGCAGGTTCACACCCGACACGACGTCCTCGCAGAGCACCAGCCCGAGCGCCTCCATCAGCGACTGCTCAAAGGGAGGCAGGGCCCGAACCCTGCCGAGTACTACGTCCAGGTGCTCGTCAACGCTGCGTCTCACGCAGTTGACTCTAGTCGCTCGGGATGAGCGCCCCAGACCATCCTCACGTCGGGCGCCTTCTCCTCGTTGGCGCTGCCGTCAGTACGGCGTACTTCGGTGAAGCCGTGGTGGCTGTAGAAGGCCTGGGCCCGCGTGTTGGTCTGGAAGGTCCACAGCGCGAGCCCTCCGGGCCGCAGGTCCTTGGCCAGGTCGACCAGCGCGGACCCGATGCCCTGTCCGGCGACGGACGGCTCGACGTACAGCTGGTCGAGGTCGTCACCGTCCAGCGTCAGGACGGCGACGATCTGGCCGTCGTCCACCGCGACCCAGCTCTGCCCGTCCGGCAGCAGCACGTTGCCGAACCACGCCCGGACGGCGGCCTCGGTGTGGATCGCCGGCGGCAGCTGCGCGCCGTCCGCGTGCCGGGCGGCCCACCACACCCCGGCCGCCTCGTCGGTGTCCCACGGCTCCAGCGGCCGGATCAGCAGGTCCTCCAGCATCGGCTGCGCTCAGCCGCGGAGCTCGGTACGGTCGGCGATCTCGAGGCGCTCGCCCTCGGGCGCGCTCACCTCGACCTCGCCGACCACGACCACGTCCTTGCCGAAGGCAACATCACCGCGGACCTCCAGCCGGTCGGCGCGGACCAGCGACGGCGGACCGGCCGGGAACCGCGCCTCGAAGTCGGCCAGGATCTTGAAGTGGTCGGCGTCCAGGTCGACGTACGGCTCGTCGCCCTCGTGCGTCGTGGTCAGGTCGCCGGACTCGTCCAGCTCGTAGACGTCCGAGCGCAGCACCAGCAGGTCGTTGGTGGTCTTCACCGGCTTGAACCGGCTGCGGTCCACGATCACCGCCTGCGAACCCTCGAAGGTCTCGATCGCGGTCCCCATCCCGGTCTCCAGCTGGATCACCTTCGGCGAGGTGGGGTCGGCCGGGTCGACGGTCTTGCGGTTCACGAGGATCGGCAGGCCGAGGATCCCGTCGTGGCCGTCCATCAGCTCGGCCAGCCGGTCCAGGTCGATCCACAGGTTGTTGGTGTTGAACGTCTTGTGCAACTTGGTGTCCTGGAAGGAACCGACGTCGTCGGGGTGCACCTGCGCGCTGTCGCGCAGGATCAGCCGGCCGTCGGACTTGCGGACCGCGACGTGCCCGCCCTTGCGGTCCGAGCGGGTCCGGCGGCAGACCTCCATGCCGAACGGGACGTCGTGCTCGGCCATCCAGGCCGCGATCCGTCCGTCGGGAGTCGCGCCCAGGTTGTCGGCGTTGGAGATGAACGCGTGCCGGAAACCGTGCTCGCGCAGCGTGTCGAGCATGCCGGACGCGACCAGCGCGGTGAACAGGTCGCCGTGCCCGGGCGGGCACCAGGCCAGCTCGGGGTCGGCCGGCCACTCCGCCGGGGTCAGGTCGTCGGCGAGCAGCTTGGGTTCCATGTTCTGCTGGAAGTCCAGCGGGATCCCGTCGACCGGCAGGTCGCCGTACTCGCCGAGCACGGCCAGCGACTCCTCCTTGGTCCGGAACGAGTTCATCAGGACCAGCGGCAGCGGGACGTCGTACTCCTTGCGGGTGGCGAGGATCTGCCGCGCGATGATGTCGAGGAAGCTCAGGCCGTCCTTGACGGGCAGCGCCGACTTCGGCCCGGTGACCCCCATCGAGGTGCCCAGGCCGCCGTTCAGCTTGATCACCACGGTCTCGGCGAGCGCCGCGCGCATCGCCTCGGCGTCGGTGTCCAGGTGCTCCAGGTGCGGCAGGTCCCCCACCGGCTCGATCTCGTCCTCGCGGATCGTGCCCTGCTGACCCGCCTCGAGCAACCGGTAGTAGTGCGAGAAGACCCGGATCGCCACCTCGGCCGCGCCGGCCGCGCGCATCTTCTCCTGTGCCTGCTGAAGCCCTGCCTCACTCATGTCCCAACACTAGGGGACGGTGTGTGAGGCGCCGATGGCGAGTGGCGTGCTTCATACAATCCAGGGGTGATCCCCACCAAGGCTGCCGTGCGGCAGTCACTTCTGGACGCCCGTCGCTCGCTCCCGGCCGGTCAGGGCGTGATGGACGCTGCCCGGGCGACCCAGCAGGTCCAGCAGGCCGGACGAGTGGCGCTGTACGTGTCGATGGGCCCGGAGCCACAGACCGGTGGGCTGATCGACTGGCTGCTGGCCACCGACCACGAGGTGCTCCTGCCGATCCTGTACGCCGACAACGACCTCGGCTGGGGCCTGGCGCCCGGTGCGGCCGACCTGGTCCCGGGCCGGCTGGGCATGTCCGAGCCGCGGGTCGACCTCGGGCCGGAGGCGATCGCCACGGCGGACCTGGTGATCTGCCCGGCGCTCGCGGTCGACCGGACCGGCGTACGGCTGGGGCGGGGCGGCGGCTCGTACGACCGGGCGCTGGTCCGCGTGCCTGCCGGCGTACCGGTGTGGGCGGCGGTCTACGGCCACGAGATCTTCGATCACCTGCCCTGCGACCCGCACGACCGGCCGGTCCACGCAGCACTCACACCCAGTGGCCTAATCCAGCTGACCTGAGCCCTCTCCGCTGGTTGGATGGGCGGATGACTACGGAACGTACACCTCAAGCAGCAGAGGCCTCCGCAGCCGCTGGGCGCGAGCTGGGCCTGACAGTGACCGAGCCGACCGTCCTCTACGACCTGTTCTCGGCCGTCGTCCACCTCACGCCGTCTCCGGTCGTGGCACGCATCCCGCTCGTGCTCCAGCTGACTCCGGCGGAGGCCGGCGACCGCCAGCAGCGTGAGCTCGACGTGGCGCAGTGGGTGTACGAGCAGGGCGGGCAGGTCGTCCGGCCGAGCCCGCTGGTCCCGCGGCGCCCGGTGCAGCGCGACGGCTTCTCGATGTCGTTCTGGGAGTACGTCGAGCACGACAAGTCGACCGACCCGGACTACGAGCAGGGCACGGTCCGCTCGGTGGCGCTGCACGCGCTGCTGGCCGAGTACCCGGGTGAGCTGCCCTGGTTCTCGCCGGTGACTCCCGCCGTACCGCAGGCGATGGAGCAGCTCACCGCGGACACGCCCCTGCTGAGCGCGGAGGGCGTGGACCGGGCCCGGCGCGAGTGGGCGGTCCTGGAGCCGCTGTGCTCGACAAGGGAGGCGTGGGAGGCGGCCTTCCCGGCCTCGCAGGTCCAGCCGATCCACGGCGACGCGCCGTACTACAACATCATCCCCACGGCGCAGGGCGTGCTCTGGTCGGACTTCGAGGACATCACCCTCGGACCGATCGAGTGGGACCTGGCCGGCGTCCCGCCGGAGTACACGCAGCTCTACAACAAGGCAGCGGCCGAGCAAGGCCGGCCGCTGCTGGACGAGCGGGCACAGGTGGCGGCAAACCTGGCCCGGGCTCTCCAGCTCCTGGCCGTCCTGCCGCTCACCCCGCAGATGCCCGGCATGGCCGACGCGCTCGCACCGATGGTCGACGACTGGCGGAGCGGGCCGTTCGCCCACGGGCTCGTCTAGCCGCTACCGCTCAGGCTTGGTGAAGGTCAGCGTGTGCTCACGTCTGGCCTCCACCGCGCCCTTGCTGAACGCCCAGGGCAGCGTCTCGCCCTTGACCCACAGCTCGGTCTGGTCGGTGTAGTTGCCGCTGAACGCGTGGCCGGAGACACCGGTCAGGTTGATCCAGCGCGACTTGTCGAAGTTGGACAGGTCGACCACCATCCGCATCGACGGGGTCGACGTCACGCCGTACCCCTGGGCGGCGTCCCAGCCGGTCGCGTTCACGACCGAGGCACCGCCGCCCAGCTCGTACGGGCCGCGGTTGAAGAGCTTGTCGACCACACCGATCCCGGAGTCGCCCAGCGTCTGGTTGGTCAGCGTGAGCTTGTGCAGCCGCCCCCACTGCCAGTTGCCGGGCTCGCGGGCCATCTTCGTGGTGATCTCGGCCCGGCCGTCCACCAGCGCCTCGCGGAGGATGTCGTCGCGGCTCTCCCGCTGCGGCGTCCGCAGGTCGTCCCACCAGGTGCTGTTCGGCTGGACGAGCAGGTTGCGGATCACCTCGAACCAGCGTGAGTTGCCGTCCGGCCGGACCGACTCCGGCATCTGGTCGTGGAAGGTCAGCGCGAGCAGGTTGCGCCAGACGATGTTGAAGTACGCCGCCGGCGCGGAGTCGGCCGGCTGGGTGAAGTCCCAGCCCTTCAGCGTGTCCTGGCCCTGCTTGTCGAAGTCGTCGGAGATCCCGATCCGGAGCAGGTACGGGACCAGCGTCTCGGCGTTGCGGTTCTTGGTGTCCAGCTGGATCGAGCTCATCGCGTCGACGTCCAGCTTGCCCGCGGCCTGGATCCGCTCGAGGATCTGCTGGGAGCGGTAGCCGTAGTCCCAGTCGTTGGTCAGGTGGAACCGGTACGACTTGGGCACGACCGCCTGGTTCGCGGTGACGATGATGCCGTCGGCCGGGTCGAACTCGGTCGGCATCGCCTGGAACGGGATGTACCCGTCCCACTCGTAGCGCGGGTCCCAGCCGGGGACCGGCCAGTCGCCGGTGCCGACCCGGCGGATCGGGACCTTGCCCGGCGCCTGGTAGCCGATGTGACCCTCGCGGTCGGCGTACACGAGGTTCTGCGACGGGACGTCGAACAAGGTGGCGGCGGTCCGGAACGCGGTCCAGCTCTGCGCCTTGTTCATCGCGAAGATCGCGTCGGCGGTCCGGCCCGGGGTGAGCGCGGTCCAGCGCAGGGCGATGCCGTACGGCTCGGTGCTCTTGCCCTTGGCGGCCAGCTCACCGGCCTGCTCGGCGTCGTCGTCGACGTCGGAGATCAGCGGGCCGTGCCGGCTCTCCCGGACGATGATCCGCTCGGGCTCGTCCCGGCCGGCGACCTTGAACTCCTCGGTGCGCAGCTTCAACGGCTCGACCTTGCCGTTGTAGAGCGCGCCGTTGCCGGACAGCCGCTCCAGGTAGAGGTCCTGGACGTCGGGGTCGAGGTTGGTGAAGCCCCAGGAGATCGCGCTGTTGTGGCCGATCACCACCCCGGGCAGACCGGAGAAGCTGAAGCCGGACACGTCGAACGGGCACTGCGGGCTGAACTTGTTGCAGTGCAGACCGACCTGGGTCCAGACGCCCGGCATGGTCGCGCCCAGGTGCGGGTCGTTGGCCAGCAGCGGCTTGCCGGTGGTGGTGTGCTCACCGGAGACCACCCAGGAGTTCGAGCCGATGCCGTCGCCGCGGCCGAGCAGCAGCGGCAGGCCCTTGGCGACCTTGTCCACGCTGTCCAGCGACTCCAGCAACTCCTTGCTGAACATGGCCCGGGCCGGCGCCTCGTTGTCGACCGGGGCGGTGGTGAACTTGTCCTCGTCGTCGACCGCGCCGCTGGACAGGATCGGCTCGTTGCGCTGGTACGGGTAGGCCGGGTAGAGGCTGTCGATGGTCTTGGCCGGCAGCGACGCCGCCAGCTGGGTCCGGGTGATCTCCTCGTCCATGTTGCCGCCGAGGTCCCAGGCCATCGCCTTCAGCCAGGCCAGCGAGTCGGCCGCCGTCCACGGCTCTGGCCGGTAGTCGTTGCCCTTCAGCGACAGTACGGCGTACTCGAGGCTGAGCCCGGAGCCGCTGTGCTGGTCGAGGTAGGAGTTCACGCCGCGGGCGTAGTCGTCCAGGTACTGCCGGGTGGCCGGGCTGAGCAGGCCCAGCTCCTTCTCGGCGACCCGGCGCCAGCCGAGCGTCCGGACGAACTTGTCGGTCTCCAGGGCCGGCTCGCCGACCAGCTCGGCCAGCCGCCCGGAGGTGACGTGCCGGCGGAAGTCCATCTCGTAGAACCGGTCCTGCGCCGCCACGTACCCCTGGGCGGAGAACAGGTCGGCCGGGTTGTCGGCGTAGATCTGCGGGATGCCGTTGGCGTCGCGGACCACCTCGACGTCGGCGTCCAGGCCGGTCAGCTCGATCGTGCCGTCGTAGGAGGGGATGGAGTGGCGGACGACGAAAATGCCGGTCCCGGCCACCACGATCAGGACGGTGGCCAGCGCAATTCCGCTGATGACGAGTAACCGAAGCAGGCGACGCACGGACCCAACCGTAGAGAATGCCGACGCGCACCCCAAATGCTGATACCGGTCCTTAACGCTCCGTACTCACACAACCGGGGGCGCGGACGTTCCACGGCCATGTCCAACGAGCTCGAGTTCCTGCCGTCCCGGCCACCGATCTGGGGCGGTGAGCTGGTCCACGTCCGGAACGTCATCGCGGGCTGCTGGAACTTCTCCGTACGCCGGGCGTAGGCGTGTCCTCCGTCGGCGCGGTCAGCGCGTAGACCGCGACCGCGCCGATCGAGTAGCGATGCTCGGCGAGGCGCCCGAGGTCACTCGGTGGCCAGTCGAGGTTGGTGTCGAACACGAGCCAGCGGACGCCGTACCGGGTCCACAGCTGGCCCAGGAGCCGCTTGGTCGGTCGCTTGAAGGCCCGGTCGTTCAGCTGCAGCAGCGGCTGGTCCCAGAAGGGTCCGTTGACGGCAGCGTCGCTGTCCTTCCGGCTCTGCGCGGTCGGCGTGTACGCCCAGCCCTCGACGAGCACCCGCCGCTCGGCGTACCCGGCGAGCCAGAAGTTGCGGGCGTCGCACTTCCGGTCGCTGTAGACCGGCGTGCAGTGGGAGTTGGTGGCCAGCTTGTCTCCGGCGGCGGAGTGATCGCGGATGTAGCGAGCCGCCTCGGCGCCTCCGGCCGGCACCTGCCGCCTGGTCTGCCGGCACTCCGGCCGGTCCGGACCGGCGACGCAGACCTGGTCGGTGAGGGTGGTGACCATCGTCTTCGGGACGTTGACCGCGGCTACGCCCAGGACGATCAGCACGCCCAGGCCGAGTGCTGCTGTGCGCTCCGCCGTCTGTCTGAGGACCAGTGCTGTGAGCCCGGCGACCAGGAGGACGACCAGCCACGGCCAGATCACCTGGAAGCTGACAGCCTGCACACCCTGCCTGCTGCGCGGTCTCTGCGGAGTCAGGGACGCCACGACCTGCGCCAGCACCATCCCGCCCGCCAGCGCCAGCAGGACCCGCGGCGCGATCTGCCGGAGCCGGAGTCCGCTCAGCAGCAGGGTCAGCCCCCAGGCCGAGGCCGCGATGGCGAACGGGAAGGCGGCGCGGAGGAAGTAGAGCTGGCTGAAGCCCGGGTGGCGGAGCAGCGCGGCGGCCGCGACGCCGGTGAGGACGAAGCCGGCCAGGAAGACCGCGGCCGGGTCCTTCCACTTGCGGTCCCGGAGGAAGCCGAGCATGCCGAGGCCGGCCAGCGACCAGGAGACGAGGAGCGTGGCGCCCGTCGTACCGATGACTACGGCGGCGGCGGTGTGGTCGTTGTAGCGGCTCTCGAAGCCGACCGAACTGGCCATCGCCCGGAAGGCTTGCCCCGGCCCGAACGCGACTCCGGACGAGCCGGCGCTGAACAGGACGAACTGGGCGAAACTTAACGCGGCCAGGACGGCCAGACCGAGTCCTACCGAGGTCCGGTCGAGTCTTCGCTCGGTCACCAGCTTCACGAACGCGGCCAGTGCCACGGCCGCCACGAGCATCGGCACGAAGGACGCCTTGGCTCCGGCGAGCGCTGCCAGGCCGATGACCAGGATCAGCCAGTTGCCGCGGTTCGGGTCTCTGCGGAGCAGGCAGACGATCGAGTAGACGACCGGGAACGCCAGGACGACGGCGAAGGCGTGGGTGAGGCTGTACATGAGCACAGCACTCGAGTACGCCGCCTGGCTGATCAGGTCGCGGCCGCCCCAGCCGTAGACGTCGAAGCTGGTCACCATCAGCAGCAGCCAGGCCGCCAGCGGCCCGGCCCACGACTTACGGGCCAGCCGGGTGGCCAGTGCGGCGACGGAGAGGATCGGTACGAGGGCGGCCGTCACCGGCATGAGGCGGCGGAGCAGGAGGTCCAGCTCGATGCCGGTCTGCCAGTTGGCCGCGGCCAGCTCGGCGTGGAGGAACCAGTGGTAGTTCAGCTGCTGGCCGGTGACGAACGGGATCTGACCAGGTAGGTGGTGCTTCAGCTCGGCGGCCAAGGCCAACTGGTACGGCATGTCGCTGTACTGGAAGGCGGCGTCGGGGAACGTGATCGGCTCGATCTGGAGACCGGCACGGGTGATCACCCACAGACCCAGGACCCCGGCCGCGGCGACCGACCAGGCCCACCACAGCGGCATCGGAGGCCTCTTGCTGCGCCAGTACGGGCGGAGGGGTTCGAGCGCTGTGAAGGCTGTGACCGTCAGCAGCGGTACCGCCAGCGGGAGGAAAGGGAAGCCGATCGCCCGGCCCGGGAGGTAGGTCAGGATCGACAGCGCGAAGCCGAAACCGGTCCCGAAGGCGAGATCGGCCGCGAACCCGTCCTGATTCCCCCGCAGCAGCCGCCAGAGCAGGACCCCGGGCAGCATGATCCCGAGGCCCAGGTACGCGCTGTACGCCAGAATCGCGCTCCACGGTGTCCCGTAGTGCGCCAGCAGCCCCGCGGCCCCTGCCCAGACTGCCGCGCCTGGCAGCAGACCCCTCCCCAGTGGTCCCACGCCTGGGGAGACGCTCCCCGAGGGCCGTTGGGTTGCACGGTTGCAGCAAGTGGCCAAAACCGGTCCAGACCGCCGGAGTTGGAATACTTCGGCGCTCTGGCGCATTATTAGCAGTCGAGTAGTAGGAGTGCCAGACGGCCTGAAGGGGAAGAACGTGCCGACGTACCAGTACCAGTGCACCGACTGCGGGGAAGCGCTCGAGGTCCGGCAGAGCTTCACCGACGACGCCCTGACGGTCTGCCCGAACTGCCAGGGCACGCTGCGCAAGGTGTTCAACGCGGTGGGCGTGGTGTTCAAGGGTTCCGGCTTCTACCGCAACGACAGCCGCTCGTCGAGCACCAGCACGATCAGCGCGAAGTCCGACGCGTCGGCCTCGTCGGGCAGCTCCTCGTCGTCCTCGGACTCCTCGAAGTCGTCGTCCTCGTCGTCCGGCTCCTCGGACTCGGGTTCGAGCTCGTCGTCGTCCTCGTCCTCGTCGGGCAAGTCGTCGGGCTCCAGCAAGACCAGCGCCGCCTGATCCACCGCGGCCCGAGCGAGCCTGTGGACAACTGAATCGGCATTTCGGGGAAAACTCGTACCTTCCCTGGCATGACGAACTTCTGGCACGACCTCATCCGCGCCGCCCGCTGGCACCGCCGGCTCCTCGCCGGCCTCTTCGCGGCGGCCGCCGTGTACTTCGGCCTCGCTTCCTTCTCGCCACCGGCCGCGGCCTCGACCGCGGTCCTGGCGGCAGCGCGCGACCTCCCCGGTGGCGTCACACCGTCAGCCGACGACCTCCGGGTGCTGCGACTACCGCCGGCGTCCGTGCCCAGCGGTGTTCTGCGACCGGACACCGACCTGGCCGACCGCATCCTCGCGACGCCTGTGCGCGCCGGCGAGCCACTCACCGACGCCAGGTTCCTCACCCCCACAGCGGTTCCAGCCGGCCAGGTCGCCTACCCGCTCCGCCTCGACGACCCCGACATCGCCGCTCTCCTCCGCCCCGGCGACCAGATCGACCTGTACGCCGCCTCGGCGACGGCCGACCTCTCCGCCGCCCGCTTGGCAACAGCGGTCCGCGTCATCGCACTCCCGGCTCCGAGCCGATCCTCCGGAGGCGCGCTGGTGGTGCTCGCCACCTCTCCTGCCACCGCCGCGAGGCTGGCGCAGTCCACCACCAACACCCGAATCTCCGTCGCCCTCACCCGGGACACCAGTTGAGCGCCCGCCGCCTCGACGGTCACTGAGCGAACATCTCCGGCCACGATCCGCTGCCCTGCGGCGCGGTCCCTCGCCAGCCTCCGGGCAGAGTCCTACGTTGGCCGGGTACAGATCGCCGCGGGTCCACCGGGACCCTCTCGTGGAGGCAGAAAGAGATGCTCAAGGGCTTCAAGGAATTCCTGATGCGAGGCAACGTCCTCGACCTGGCGATCGCCGTCGTCATCGGCACCGCCTTCGCCGCGGTGGTGAAGACCGTCGTCGACAACCTGGTCAGTCCGCTGATCGCCTCCCTGGGCGGCGCCAACGTGGACGGCCTGGCCTGGCAGATCGTCGACGGCAACAAGGCGTCGATCATCAACTTCGCCGCGATCATCAACGCGTTCATCGTGTTCTTCCTGACCGCGGTCGTCGTCTACTTCGTCCTCGTCGTCCCGATGAAGGCCATCCAGGACCGCCGCGCCGCCGCGGCCGCCGCCAAGGGCGAGGCCGAGCCCGAGCCGGAACCGCTCACCATGGACCAGCAACTCCTGGTAGAAATCCGCGACGCCCTCAAGGCCCGCCAGCAGTAGGTCGCTCGGGTCGCCTACGCCTGGCTCGTGGTCGGGTACTGCATCCACGTGTAGGCGACCGGTTGGTCCTTGTTCCACTCGTCGGCCAGATCAGCAGCCACGTACTCGAAGCCGGCCCGGCGGTACGTCCGGATCGCCACATCGTTGTCCGGCCGCACCCTGAGGAACACCTCGGAGTACCCGGACTCCAGCGCCGGCCCCAGCAACGCCTTCACGAACGCCGTCCCGATCCCCCGCCCGCGCGACCCCGGCCGCACGATGATCCGGGCCAGCTCGACCTCGTCCTCCTCGTCGTCCAGCCACAACTCGCCGTACCCGACCGGCTCTCCACCCACGTAGTACAGGTAGGAACACACGTCGTCGGCCACCTTCGGCCAGCTCCCCGCGAGCTCAACCGGAAACGGGAACGTGTTCCGCCCCGACAGCAAGGAGACGTCCTGCGCCGAGGCCGCCCACCCGGCCACCACCGCAGCCTTCCCCGACTCGAACCCGCGCAACTCCATGCGCCCAAGCATCACGCGATCCCACCGGAACATCCACGCCTTATCCCCGCCCGGCGAACGCGGCGAGCGTCGCCACCAGCCGGTCCCGGTGCGGCCCGAAGTCCGGCCGCGGCGGCTCCGGGGACCCGGGCAGCTCGACCGCCGACGGCATCAACCGCAGCAACGCGTCGACCGTTCTCCTTTGGTGCGAAGGGTTTTCCGGCACCGAAGGCAGCACCCCGACCGGCAGTCCAGGACGCCACGGCCCCCGATACTCCCCCAACGACACCAGCTGCGCGTCGGTCACCCCACGCAGCGTCTCCCCCGCCAACAACCCATCAGCCACCGCCCCCGAAGCCCCGCGCTCGAGCAGCCCCCTCCGAGCCCGAGCACTGACCTCCGGGTCATCCCCCGTCGCCGGCCAGGCAAGCAGCAACCGCCCGATCGCCTCCGGATACTCCACCGCGAGCCGCACCGCGACCGTGCACGCGTTGGAAGCCCCCACCAGCGTCACCGGCTCCGCCCCGAGCACCCCACTCGTCAGCAGCCCACCGAACTCCGCGATTTCCTGCCCCCACCCCACCGCCCGCCGCACCCGATCCGGCGCGACGACCGTCAGCCCCGCCTTCTCGAGCCCAGCCACAATCCCAGGCCCGTGCCAGAACATCTCGGCATCGGTCCCGTCCCACAATCCACCATGAACCAGCAGCACAGAAGCCGCCATCACACCCCCACGGCCCTAGGACCCGTGATGCGGAGGTACCTCACGCAAAATGCGCTCGTCGTCGTCACTACCGCTCTCCCGCTCCCCCCAGCTCCGCGCGTCATCATCCCGCGTCTGCTCAGGAAGCAGCGGCTCATCATCCTCGTACGGCGTACTCATACCTCCAGATTACGGCCCCTCCGGGCAAGTACTTCAGTCCTGCCCCGGGATCCGCGGCAGGTTCTGCTGGCTGCCGCCCTCGATCTGTCCCTGCCCCGGCCCCGGCCCAACCTGCGGCGCCAGCAGCGGCGCGATGCCCGGTTCGCTCTGCCAACGGTCGGCGCCCAGCACCGACCACGCGGTAAGGATCGACAGCGTCGGCGTAGCCAACCCACCGAGCTGCAACGGCTCCGCCTGCTGGAAGCCGAACGTCACCGTCCAGTTCGCCGGGTCCGGATAGAACTCCTGGACCGAGTTGTAGTAGAAGCTCAACCATCCACGCTGCTGCAGGTGCGTCATCAGCCGGTAGTTGGTCGCGATCAGCTGCACCTCCTGCAGGTCGCGCCACAGCAGCTGCATGTCGCGCCGCGCGGCGGCCTTCCGGCCGGAGTTGACCGCGGCGTTCGCGGCCATCATCCCGAGCACGAAACCGGCGCCACCGAAGAAGAACCCACCGCTGCTGTTGTACCGCCCGTCGCCGCCGTACAGACGTGCGTAGTGCACCGACGTCTGCAGGTACGCGACCTCACCGGGCTCGAGCACGATGCCGTACAGCGGCAGCGCCTGCGGCGCACCTCCGCCGCGCAGGAAGCGCGCCCAGTCCTGCCCGAGCTGCCACTCCTCCTGCTCTCGACGTGCGAGCTCGGCCGAGTCTTTTCTCTTGCCCACGTCCGTCCTTCCTTCGGCTGCACCCGGCATCATCCCATTTCTCCAGGGTGAACAGCGCGCACCTGTTACAGCTCTGCTGCTTTTGCCACTCGATCCACCTCGTGACCGGATAGACGCGCCTCCGTGACACTTCTGCCACGGTCCGCGAGACCTCGGTCGACCATCATGGTGCTCCTTGCCTACCCGGAAGGACCGAGTCGTGAGTGCATCAAGGACACGGGGCCTGATCGGAGCGTCGTTAGTGGTAGCCGTCCTCGGAGTCACCGCCGCCTGCGGTGACGAGAGCGGCTCCTCGGGACCCGCCGCCCAGCCCACCCCTACGCCCACCCCCACCCCTACCTTGCCGACGGCCAGCGCCACCCCGCCCACCCCCAGCGGAACGCCGAGCACGGACTGCCCGGAGACGATCACCGCGGTCCGCAAGTCCGTCGACGCGGCGGTCTGGGGCAAGGGCACGGCGAAGTCGGCCTTCCAGCCGGTCAGCGTGACGATCTGCCAGTACGACGCCAAGGCGTCCGGGCAGGACTACGCGACGGTGACCACCAAGCGGACCACGAAGCAGGCGACGGACCTGTTCGCGCTGGTCAACTCCGCCAAGCCGCAGCCCAAGAAGCCCGGCTTCTGCACCAAGGAGCTCGGCCCGACGTACGTGCTGCGGTTCACCGACAACGACCGTGGCGTCCTCTCCTACACCGCCGAGGCGTTCGGCTGCCACCGACTGGTGGCAACCTCGTTCGAGGGCCAGGGCAAGCCTGGTGACCTCGCCGCGCCCCGGGCCACCACACCCGAGCTGCTGAAGTCGCTCGGCCTGCGCTGACCCTGCTCCGGACGCGCCCCCCGAAGCCGTCCGGGACGGGGTCATCCCGCCCGCCTTGCGGGTCCCCCTGGGGTTGACCCGCAAGGTGGGTGGCAGAGCCTTGCCCCAGCACCTCGTTGGCCGCACCCTGATCGGCAAGAGCCCATCAGGGAGGCCGTATGCGGCTGGTCGCACTGGTTGCCGCGCTACTGCTGGCCGGCTCTGCCTGCTCTGACCCACCCCAAGACGCCGTACCCGACAACGCCCAGCAACAGTGCGACGGCCTGGCCGGCTTCACCTGTACGACGCTGAGCGTGCCGCTCGACCACTCCAAGCCGTCCGGCCCCCAGCTGGAGCTCGCGGTCGCCGCCGCGAGCAACGTCGACGCACCCCGCGGCGTCCTCCTGATGCTCACCGGCGGCCCTGGCCAGCCAGGCGTCCCACTGCTCCCTCGCATCCGCTCCTACCTCGACCCGGCTGTGCTGCGGGAGTACCAGCTCGTCATGTTCGACCAGCGCGGGACAGGCACCAAGGGCATCGACTGCCCGGAGCTGCAGCGAGCGGTCGGCGGCTCCGACTTCCTCACGCCACCGGCGGACGCCGTCGATGCCTGTGCCCGCCAGCTCGGCCCGAGCATCAACTTCTACGGCACCCCCGACACGGTCGAGGACATCGACCTCCTGCGCCGCTCACTCGGCCGCGACCAGCTCACGCTCAACGGCACGTCGTACGGCAGCTTCACGGCAGCGCAGTACGGGCTGAAGTACCCGGACCACGTCCGCTCGCTCGTGCTCGACTCCGTCGTCCCACACCGCGGTTTCGACCCGTTCGGAGCCGACCTGATGGCCCACACCGGCGAAGTCCTCGCCGCGACCTGCACAAGCGACCCAGCCTGTACGACGGACCCGGTGGCCGACCTGGCCTGGCTGGTGCAACGCGGCGAGCTCGACGGCGTACCAGTGAACGGCACGAGCCTGATCGAGTCGCTGTCGATCCTCAGCCTCAACTCGGTCAACCCGTCCCTCGAAGGCGTCCCGAAGGTCCTGCACGACGCCCGCACCGGCGACACCGCCGCACTGAAGGAGATGTTCCAGCGCGCGACCAGCCGCGGCACGCCGTACGACGAACTGTCGGCCGGCCTCCACCTGGCCACCCTCTGCTCGGACCTGCGCTTCCCCTGGAAGCCGGACACCCCGGTCGCCGCCCGCCCCGGCCTGCTCAACGCCGCCGTCAGCAAGCTGACCCCGTCCCAGCTCCACCCGTACGACGTCGAGACCGCACGCAACCAGCTGATCATCGACGGCTGCCTGCACTGGCCGGCGACGCGCGTCTCGACCTACCCGACCGGGCAGGAGCTGCTGCCGCGGACGCTGATCCTCCACGGCAGCAACGACCTGTTCTGCCCGACCGCGTGGGCCGAGTGGGAGCGCGACCACGCCCGCCAGGCGCAGCTGGTCGTCGTACCGGGAAGTGGTCACGGCGTGCAGGGCAGTCAGGTGGACCAGACCGGAAAAGCCCAGGTCAGGGCGTTCCTGCTGGGCTGAGACGCAACTGAGCGACATTGTCTGCAGCACCTTGAGCAGCTCGATGCGTCTAATAGTTGTGAGGTGTTGTACGCCCAGTTGGGGAGTTGCCGGTGGAGTTCGAGGAGTACGCGTCCGCGCGCGGGCAGGAGCTGGTGCGGCTCGGGTTCACCATCTGCGGCGACTACCAGCGCGCCGAGGACCTGGCCCAGATCGCGCTGATGCAGGCGTTCCGGTCCTGGCGCAAGGTGCAGCGGACCGACGACCCGCACACCTACGTCCGGCGGATCCTGGTCAACTCCTACCTGTCGATGACGCGCCGGCGCTCCTTCACCGAGGCACCGGCGGCCGACCTCGACCCCGACCGCACGGTGCCCGACCCCGCCAACGACATCGTGGCCTCCGACGACCTGTGGCGCGCCCTGGCCACGCTGTCGGCCCGCGAGCGGGTCGTCCTGGTCCTGCGCTACTACCAGGACCTGGACGACCGGACGATCGCCGACCTGCTCGGCATCAAACCGTCCTCGGTCCGCAGCGTCGCGAGCAGAGCGCTCGGCTCGCTGCGCAAGGCGAGGCAGTCCCACCGCGTCGACGAGCGCCTGCCATGAGCACCGGCCGAACCACTGACGTCACCACGTACGGCGTCGCCGGCCCGAGCACCCACCACGTCGTGGACGTCAGCAGGTCCCGCGTCCCCGGCCCGAGCACCCACCATCTCGTTGAGAGGTTGCCGTGAGCACCACCGAGCTCGAGGAAGATCTGCGCGCGACATTCGACCGCGCCGCCGCTTCCGTCCCGCCCGCCACCGACCTGGTGTCGCGGGCCACCGTCGGCGGCCGCCAGGCCCAGCGGCGTACGTACGTCGCCGCCGGCGCGGCCGTTGCCGCTGTCGCGGTGATCGCCGCGGCAGGGTTCGCCCTCAGCGGCGGCCTGGGCGGATCGACCGCTCCGCAGCCCGCCGCGACCACCCCCGCACCAGCCGTCTCGAGCGCGACCCCCGTCGTCGCCTCGCAGCAGCTGGCCGGCACCTGGCGCCCGCTCAAGCTGGACGGGTTCAGCGCGCTGAAGACGTCCCGGCCGGACAACCCGACCCTCACGTTCAACCCCGACGGCACCTGGACGGGCTCCGACGGCTGCAACGGCCTCGGTGGGACCTTCAGCATCGGCCAGCGCGGCGAGTTCACCGGGACGGCCGGCTCGCAGCGGCTGATCGAGTGCGCGAACGTCCCACACACCGCGGTCCTGCAGACGGCAAAACGGATCACGGCCGACCGGACGACGCTGAAGTTCTATGCCGGGGACGGGCGAGAAGTTGCGATCTACGCTCGCGCACGGTAGCGGGATTTGCTTGCGGAACGTAGTCAGCTCTTGACTATCCGGAGTCCTTCCTTGAAGGATCTACGCAGGCCTGTCCACCAATAAGGGGAGCTTAGTGCGACTCTCAGCTACCGTCCCACTGCTCGCTCTCGGCTCAATGTCACTCGTCGCAGTCGCTCTACCCGCCGGATCCACCCCGATCCCGGCCGCGTCCGCGACCCCCGCGTCGGTCGCTGTCTGCAACCACAACGACCCGATCACCACCGCCGAGCACTCGAAGCGACTGGCCCAGCCGACCAGCGCCAAGGACACCCGGCCGCTCGGCCAGGCCCTCGGCGAAGGGGTCGCGGCCGCGGTCCGCTCGATCGAGCCGCTGGACGCGACCGGCCGCGCGAAGTCCGGCCTGCCGTACGGGCTGGGCGCCGGCGTCATCGGCGTACTGGGCACGCAGGAGACCGGCTACAAGGTCGTCCTGGACGACTCGGTCGTCGACGAGAGGAAGTACCAGGCCGCCGTACAGAAGAACGTTCCGGCAGCCGGTCAGCCGATGCTCACGGTCGAGCGCAGTTGCCGCTCGGCGCGCTCGGTCGCCGCCGCCTGGAAGGCGGTCGGCGGCCGCGCCTGGTCCGCCGACGCAGCGAAGACCACGTTCACCGCCGACCTCGACCCGGCCACCGAGAACGTCGTCGTCGAGTACGACGCCGCGACCACCTCCCCGTCCGGCGCCGAAGCCCTCGCGAACCTCGACGGCGTCGACGCGGTCGCGACCGGCGTCACCCGGACGACCCGCTTCAACGACACCCCCAAGGGCGGCCACTGGGGCGGCGCGCGGATCACCTCGGCACTGAAGAACTGCACGGCCGGTTTCTCGGTCGTCCGCAAGTCGAACAACACCCGCGCCTCGGTCACCGCCGGCCACTGCGGCGGCCCCGGCACGGTCTGGCGCAGCGGCTCGAACTACTACGGCACCACGTCGGTCCGCACCAATTACCCCGACTACGACCAGGCCCTGATCACCGGCAGCTCGTACGGCGCCAAGATCTGGACCGACGGCCCCGGCGACTCCGCCGACACCCGCACCGTCAAGGGCGGCGGCGACCCCGCCGTCGGCGCGTCGGTCTGCCAGTCCGGCTCGTTCAGCACGTCGTTGTGCGGCATCACGGTCCGCTCCCTGAGCGCCAAGTACTGCGACTCCGACGGCTGCACGACGTACGTCATCCGAGCCACCCGCAACAACCAGATCGCCATCATCGGCGGCGACTCCGGCGGCCCCGTCTACTCCCGCCCGTCATCCACCACAGCCACCATCCGAGGCATGGCCTTCGCCGGCTCCGGCTGCAGCGCCTCCCGCTGCACCACCCTGTACGCCGAACGCTACAACTCCATCGCCGGCCACCTCGGAGTCCGAGCACTGACCGGCTGATCCTGTAAAATCAGGCAGTGCCGAACACTCGCCTCCACACGGTCGACCAACTGCTCGACATCCTCGACGAGGTGGTCGCGGCAAGCGGCCGTGGTGACCGATCCCAGAAGTCGGCCGCCGGCTTCTGGACCGAGATGCTGACCAAGCCGGGGCATCCGCTGGGCACTCGCCTCCCAGACGAAACGCTGGTCGACTGGCACGAGCGCGGTTTGCTGGACGAGTTGCACGGAGCCCGAGTGCTGGACATCGGCTGCGGCTCGGGCCGGAACAGCCGCTGGTTCGCCGACCAGGGCGCAACCGTCGAAGGCATCGATCTGGCCGCCCCGCTCCTCGAGTCGGTCCGATCGACGATGCCCGAGTCAGTGCGCCTGACTGCGACGGACTTCTTGCGCGACCCACTGCCGGCCGGCCAGTTCGACGTCGTCTACGACTCGGGCTGCTTCCACCACATTGCTCCGCACCGCAGACTGACCTACCTGGAACGCCTCGCCTCAGCGCTCCGCCCAGGAGGCCTGTTCGGCATCATCACGTTCGCGGCCGGATCCGTGGACACCCCCTCGGATCGTCAGGTTCTCACCGACGGCGACAGCGGCGGCGGCATGACCTTCGGCCTCGGCGACCTGCAAGAGATCTTCGGACACCTCACCCCGGTCGAGCTGCGCGCCGTACGCACCGACCGCGAAGCGACCTTCGGTGCGGACTTCCTCAACGCCGGACTGTTCAGCTCCGCAGCCCGTCATCCAACTGCCGGCTGAGCACCCCCACCCGATTCCGCTAGGCTGTCCCATCGTGCGCCCCCGTAGCTCAGGGGATAGAGCGTCGGTTTCCTAAACCGTGCGTCGCAGGTTCGAATCCTGCCGGGGGCACCGCAGAAACATGCAGGTCAGGGGCCGAATGGCCCGGACCTGGCATCGTGTGGGCACTACCAAAGCCCACACACAAGACCACAAGTGCCCTCCTCCCGCTCTAAGTGGCTCAGGTCCGTCCGGGCCAGACCGCTTGTCCGCCAGGGCCATCCCCACGTACTCTGGCAAGCGCATCACCGCTGCTAGCTGGCTCGGCCTAGGCCGACTAAGTGACCTCATTGCTAGCCCCCTGCTGCACCGACGGAGTACCGAGAGGTCGGAACAGGTAGAGCAGACGTCTGTAGAGCGTCGGGCGGGACCCGTAAGGGTTCTGGCTCGGCGCTTTTTCATGCCCTGCCCAGGACCCTCCTTGTCCCCAAAGGAGGCCACCGTGCCCAAGAAGAAGACCAAGAAGCCCGTTCGGCTCATCAGCGATGAAGCCGCTGCCGGACGACTCGGCGTGAGCAAGACGACCGTGCGCCGGATGCGTCGAGACGACGAACTGCCAACCGTGTACGTCCGTGGGGCAGCGCGTATCCCAGAGCGAGCCGTTGACGAGTACATCGCGAGCAACGTCGGTGGCATCGCGAAGGCGGGTGCGTGAGATGCGTGCTCCTGACCTCCGTCTGATTCGGGTCGGTGATCCCACACCCACGCCAGACGGCTTTTCCGTCGAGGTCACCGTCTCGGCCGACGTGCGAAGCGTCCGACTCGTTGCCGCCACCTGCGTGACGATGGCTCCCCCGTTCTACGGACCAGAGTCACTCGAAAACCCGGACATGGTCGCCTCCCTTGAAGGGCCACCGAGCGGCTCACGCACTCCGCGAACAGCCGTACTCTCAATCGGCTTTCTGCAGCCGGACACCTCCTATTGGTTCCAAGCTGAGATGCGTGGCGGGTTGAACTCCACCGTGGTGGAGCGGAGTTCGGTCTACGCGGCCCGCACTGCCGCCCCCGCCCACCCCACGCCGACGGGCTAGCCAGCAACCGCACTGCAGAACGCGGACTTACCCCTTACCCACCTTCCCGGCCCGCAGCCGTTCGCCGAACCTGCTACGGGCTGAGTACGAATTTTGCTCGACTAAGCAATCACATTCGTCTTGCCTAATCGAATTCGCGACCTCTTCGGGTCTGAGTTATCGGGGGAAAAATCTTCTATTGCATTTAATGGCACGCATTCTGTTTGCTTATTTGCAGCACACCAACCAAGGAGGCCAAATGCCAGACCCAAGCGGTCGCCCTCGGGAGTTCGACAAGAGAGTCGTCTCGTACGTAGACGAAGACACCAAGGGATGGCTCGCCGCGATGTCGAAGGCGACCGGGGAATCCGAGGCGTGGGTTGTACGGGCAATCCTGACTGCTTGGCGAGCCGGGGAAACGACGCTCGGTACGAATCAAGTGGTCGGCGTATGAGCAGGCGAAAGCCGCTCTGGGAGCTAAGCCCGGAGGAACAGCACGCGACCTTTCCGGCGCTCTTCCCAGACCCGGCGATGGTCGCAGAACGAGAACAGGCCTACGAGGAAGCGCAGGAGAGATGGAACGCGCACGTTCGAGCCGGCCGATCGAATCCGCCGCTGACACCAGAGCAACAGAAGGAGGCAGCAATGAATGACCTGGACCGTCTCGCAAAAGAGACGCGCCATTCCCGCCAGGACGCCGAAGATGCACTCGCGGTGTACCTCAACCGGCTCAAGCGCAACGAGGAGATCGGCAGCGCTACGGAAGGTGACCTCCGCGCCAAGTACGGGATGAACGGGCAACCGCGTCACCTCGCGGATCGCCAGGAGAGGGGCAACTGATGGGCGTGTTGGACATCGACCCAGCCGCAGCACAGCAGCGACTCGACAACACCGAGGGCATGAGCCCTAATCAGCGGCGCGCGGCGCAAGAAGAGATCAACGAGGCCCGCGCCTGGTACGAGCAGCAGGGGCTCAAGTTCGTTGAGGAACGGGAAAGATACGTCACCGACACGAGCGCTCGCATCACCAACACCTACGCAACCTGCCGCACCGGGTACGAGGAGTTCGCGCAGTGGCTGCGAGACACCGAGCCGACCGCCAAGGAAGCCCGCAAGCGTCTGGATTCGCTGCATCGCGAAGAGCTCAACATGAACCGCCTCACCGAGGGAGTCAGCCGCGCGGCAGAGGATGCCGAGCGAGTGAAGGCCGACCCCGTGGGTTTCATGACCAGCCTGCGGAAGAAGTACAACCTCTAGCAGTTGCCCCGAGCTCTCAAGTCATTGCCCTTGACCACTAGGGAGCTCGGGGCAACCCGCCACTTAGAAAGGCGCTCCCAATGAGCCCCACCAGCGTGCGCCCCGCGCGCACTGAAGTGCAAGTCAGAACACCGGACGACGTCCTCCATCTGCAATGGACCCACGCAGTCGTTGCCCGCGACTGGGCACCGAGACAGCCGACGGTCAACTGCGTCTGGGAGATCGTGCACGCTGTCACCTCTGCACTCGACCTAGAAGCCCTGCTCCTGAACGCACTTCGAGTACAGGTGCGCTACCGCCTGGCGGCCGCTGGCCTGCCGACTCAGGCAGTCGATGGTGCCTGCCCAGCTGACGAACTCATCTGCCAGGCGCTGAATGATCCGGCGGGCTCCCTCGCCTTGTATCCGCTGCGTAGCTGGGCGGCGGCCTCATGACTCCGGCGTCGTGGGTGGGCTCTGAGGGCGGCTCATCCGAGCCGGTACTTCCGCCCACGACGCCGGGCTATCGGCAGCACGAACTGCGCTGGGAAGGCTTCTCCTGCTGGTGCGCAACCGGAGCGCAGTCGTTCAAGTTCATCGATCCATCGGCCGGCCGAGTGCTGTTCGTCAAAGAGAAGGTCTATTTGGACGAGGCTGCGCACGGTCGGGACAAAACGATGAAGTATCGCTGCCTTGAATGCTGGCGTGCTGGCAAACCTATGGAGATGTGCTGGCACAAGCATCCCGAGTACGACTCGTTGCTGTATGGGCTCGACCAGAAACTAACCGGCAAGGTCTGGGTTCCCGAAGGCGAGAGGGATGCGGACAGTCTGCGCGCGGCCGGAGTCGTGGCGGTAGCCCACCATCAAGGGGCTAGCCACCCGATGACTCCGGACCAAGCACAGTGGTTGTGCAGGGCAAAGAAGGTCATCATCGTTGCTGACCGCGACGAGGCTGGGAGTTATCTGGCGTTCGCACATGCCCGGCATCTGCTCGGCCTAGCGGTCAACGCGACGGTCGTATGGCCCGCCGTGGGCAAGGACGCCACCGAGCACCTGTCAGCCGGTCTAGGGCTGAAGGACTTTGTACCAGCCGACGTGTACGTGCTCGCCAAGGAGGCGGCCGGTTGGCAGCAGTCGGGAAGTAGCTACATCCCTCGAAACAAATATGAGGTGACGCACGTACCCGGTGGCATTCGCGTGCGACGCATGAAGGAGGCAAGCCGTGGGCAAGAAAAAGAAAGCCGCTGAGTTTGAGGCTGCGGCCGAAAGTGTCGGCCTGCAGGACGAGCTTGTCTCCAAGTACGTGAGAGACCTCAGGGCCAGAGAGCAGGCTCGGGAGGTAATCACTGCCGAGCGCGCAGCAGCGCTCTACACGCAGCCACCAGGCATGGAGAGCCTGGAGCAGCTTCTAAAGAAAGATCGCCCACCCCTCAAGTACACAATTGAGGACCTGCATCCGCTGGGGTCCAACACTCTAATTGCTGCGCAGTACAAGGTCGGCAAGACCATGCTGATGGCGAACTTGGCCAAAGCGTACGCGGATGGGGACAGGTTCCTTGGCGAGTTCCCGATGAACCCTGGCGGTGGTCGATTGGCTGTATTCAACTACGAACTCAACGAAGACATGCTGATTGACCAATACCTCAAGCCAATGGGGATTGTGAACTCTGACCGCATTGTGGTGTGGAACCTGCGGGGTCGGAACTTCGACCTACGTAGCAGGGACGCTTTCAACGACGCGGTGCGGTGGCTCAAGAAGATGGGCTGCGACGCAATCATCATGGACCCGTTCGGTGCGGCTGCACGGCTGCAGAACGAGAACGACAACAGCGAGGCGCGCAACTGGCTTCTCGGATGCTTAGACCCGCTGAAGTACGAGGCCGGTATTCAGGACTTGTGGATGCCCGCGCACACCGGCCGGGGCGAGGCTGAAGAAGGCGGCGAGCATGTGCGCGGGGCAAGCTCGGTAGACGACTGGGCGGACGTGCGCTGGCTCTACACCAAAGCCATGGTTAGCGGCGCGGACGGGACGGCGCAAATGCAGCGCTTTCTCAGTGCTCGCAACAGCCGGGGCGTGGACGTAGGCGAACGGCAGATTGACTTCGACAAGGACGACAACATGCTCTACGTGCTGAAGGCGCACAGTCGCGCGCAGGCGCGTTCCGCGGGCGCATCGCATCAAGCGCTAAGGACTGTTGCTGATAGCCCTGGTATCAACTCCACTGCATTGCGGGCGGCAATGGATGGTGACACCAAGGTTCGAAATGCGGGGATTAAGGCGGCAGTAAGCAACGGGTGGATTCGGGTCGAGGCAGGACCGAATAGGTCCTCTTTGCACTCGATAACTGAAGCCGGAAGCAAGGTTCTCGGTGCCAGATGACGCCGGTGTGTCTGGTGCGTCTGCGTATGTCTGGCGGTTGGCAGACAGGCAGGGCCGGTGTGTCTGCTGCCCTATAGGGCAGACACACCCTGCACACCACCAAGCAGGTGTATTCAGTGTGTCTGGACCGACTACAGCGATATCAAGAAAGGGAATTGAGATGGAGACTGCACAACCCGTAGCTCAGAAGAGGTGCTCCGACCCGTGGCGGACGGGATGTCAGAACTCCGCACGTGTTGGCCCAACCGGCAAGCGGTACTCGTGGTGCGTGGACTGCAACCAGAACCGGGACCATGCCAACGAGACTCGGAACGACCGGGCGATCACTTCTACCTGTGAGCACTGCGGTCGGACCTACACGAACAGGACGCCTCGTTGTCCGCGCTGCCTACTTGGCGAGAACGGTGAGCTACTGGTCGGTGTGACTTGGGCGGACATGAGAGACGAACTCCTCTTCGGCCATTGCGTGTACTGCGAGGCGCAGGCAACCACTCTCGATCACATTCGACCTAGGGCAAAAGGCGGGATGGACAACGCCGCCAACCTCGTTCCGAGTTGTTCCAGGTGTAACAACGGTCGAGGCGGCAAGCATCGAAGGCTCCTCACCGAGTGGGACCCCGTCCGTGTCGAACGCGGCCGGAAGTGCAGCGGGAAAGTCGAGGCAGAGTGGCAGCGGCTTCAAAGGGAAATTCACGAGATGGGAGCGGCGTCATGAGTAAGGGAAATCGGGCTCGACGTCGAGCCGCTGGATTGCTGCCTGAGCCGGCCAAGTGCTCCGCTCGGACTCAGAAAGGCGACCCGTGCAATAACTCACCTATTCAGGGTGCCGCTGTGTGTCGAATGCATGGCGGAGCGGCAGGCCAAGTGAAGCGCAAGGCTCAGGAGCGGTTGGAGAAGGGCGTCCTTCCCCTGCTAGGGCTTCTCTACAAACTGGCCACGGACGAGTCCGTACCGCCTGCGGTGCGACTGGCCGCGATTCGAGACTGGCTGGATCGTGCGGGCATCACGTCCAAGCTCGAGATTGAGATCGACGTGCCCTGGAAGGACGTTCTCATCTCGGGCATCGTCGCGGAGGTTGACGAGGACCAAATCGAGCGTGCTCAAAGCTACGTGCGTGGCCTCGCCCCACCACCCCCACGAGAGCTAGAGGGTTACGTCGATGCCGAGGTGGTCGAGGAGGATGCCCGCACTCGCGCAGAAGCGGAGCGCATCAAGGCTAGACCTGCGAGCGACTGGGCTCGACCGCCCGGCAGCGAGCCCGTACCTGTACCTCGTCGCCAACCGAGCGGCCCGCGCAGTCGGCAGGCCGACGTACGCACCGACTGAGCCGCCACAGACCAGCCGTAGAAGCCGGAACAGGGTCGGTGTCGGGCATGGGGCCAGGTGGGCGTCGTCGGCCCGCAGATCGGCTACGGAGCTGGTCTCGTGGTCGGCGGCATGGTCGGCAGCTTGACCCCGGCTGCATCCCCGCAGCTCAAGGCCGTACAGCCGAACGGTTGCGGCAACCGTTGCCACCTGCCAGCACTTCCAATCGGCCCGGTTCGTCGAGATGGAGCTTCTGGATTCATTGCCCTCCACCTAATCCGAACCTAACCGTTGCTCGCCCACGACCACACAGAACCGAAGGAGAGTCCAATGTCTATAAGGAAGACAGCCCGGTCGGGCGCGAGCAGCACAGCCGGTGTGCGGTGGCGAAAGCTGGACGACGGCAGCAAGGTCTACGAGGCCCGATGGCGCGAACCGAAGGAGCTCGGCGGCAGGCTCCGCAGCAAGTCCGGGTTCCCCACTTCCAAGGCGGCGGCCGACCATCGAACCGAGCAGTTGGAGAACCTGCGCAAAGGCACCTACATCTCACCGGAGCGGCAGCGCACGACCTGGGAGACAGTCGCTGAGGACTGGTTGGCCAGCAAGATCGAGGCGGGATGCACCCCACGCACGACGCAGTCGAGCGACCGCATCCTTATTCGCTGGTATTCGAAGTGGAACAACCGGCCCATCTCCTCGATCAAGACCGCGGACGTGGAGGCCATACTCAAGGCGCTGGCCAAAGCGGGCCTCGCTACTCAAACACGGCACAACGTGTTCAATGTCGCGTCCGGCGTCCTGGGCTACGCGGAAGACCTTGAGTACATCCATGCCAACCCGGCTCGCAAAGCCCGCAAGCGGCTGCCCAGCAGGGAGGCTGCTCTCCGCACCGCCAAGAAGAAGGTTCGATTCCTGACAGCGGAGGAGGTCGGCCGGCTCGCGGACGCGGTGTATGAGATGACGATGCTCGCGCAGGCAGGTCGGGGCTTCAGGGCCGATCCACAACGGGCCGTCGAGGAGTCATTGATGGTCCGCTTCATGGCTTGGAGCGGTCTCCGTCGCGGCGAGGTTGCAGCCTTGCAGGTAAAGGACCTCGACCCACTGCGCTTCACTGTCCGTGTCGAGCGGTCGGCTCAGTGGATCAATCGCGAGTTCATCATCGGCCCACCAAAGAGCGAACGTGGTCTCCGTACCGTCCCCCTCGCCCCCACGTTGATGACGATGCTGACGGCCTACGTTGCCGCTCGCAACCTCCAGCCCGAGGACTATCTGTATGGCGGGGCAACTCCACGAAGGCTGGAGAACTTCTACCGTCGCCGATTCGTGCCAGCCTGCAAGCGAGCCAAGCTCGGCAAGGTCCGTATTCACGACCTACGGCACACCTACGCGTCTCTCATGGCGCATCAGGGGCACAAGGTGGCTGAGGTCAGCGAGTGGATGGGTCACTCTAAGACGTCGACCACGCTGGATATCTACACCCACCTGTTCAAGGACGACGAGCAGCACGCACAGCGGGCCGCCGCTCTCGACCTGGCGTTCACGGGCGGCAACGTCGTGCCGCTGCCGACACCGAAGTCCGACGCGGTCTAGCCTCGCTCGGTTGGTCTAACCGTCGTACGCCCCTGTGCTGGCCTGCTCGGATGCAGCCACCGGCGCAGGGGCGACCACGCTTACGACCACACAGCGGGTCGCTACTGCGCCTCGTACTCCTGATCCAAGCCCTGAACCTCGACGTATGCCTCGCGACCATTGGACGCGTCGAACGGACGCATGAACAGGTAGTAGTCCATGCTCCTCAGCCCTTCCACGACCAACGAGTGATCGAGCTGGACCTTCTCGGCAACCTCGTAGCTAGTGATGGTCTTGCCGCCCGACTCTTCCAACAAGTCGCGGCAGGCGACCCAGATGCGCCGCAGGATCTGCGGTGCCGTCTCTTCACTCATAGATGCCCCTCCCCCTTGTCGCGGGCAGCCCACCCAAGCTGTGCGCCCGCAGTCTCGTCCGGCGACCCTACCGACGCCCGCCCCCTCTGACTAGGGGACACGTCGGAGCTCTGAACATTCCCGGCGATCCTCTGCAAGCTAGCTCCAGTTCGAACAAACGTTCGAGTCGACCAGCAGCCAGGAGGCGCACCATGAGCACCACCACCGCAACAAAGAAGGCCACCAGCACCCGCAAGGCAGCACCCGCCAAGCCTGCGTCGACCAAGCCAGCCCCGAGGGGCAAGGCACCCGCCAAGCGGGCCGCCAGCAAGCCCACCGTTCTCGCCGCAGCGGCCGCTACCGGCAAGGTGAAGTTCTACCGGCAGCGCGCTAACAAGACGCTCCGCAACCTGCCGTACTTCGCTCCGGGCACTGACACCCGCAAGGCGGCCGAGGCTGTGCAGAAGAGGCGCGAGAGCGGCGACACCATCGGCGCGATCGCGGAGGACCTGAACGCTAGCGTCGCCACCGTTCGTCGGATGATCACCGGCCTCCTCCTCGCGCAGGCGGTCGAGGCTGGAGAGCACGACAAGGCGTGGGACGGCACCGAGGGCGCGGAGATCATCGTGAACGGGGCGAGCAAGTGACAGCCCTAACCCCAGCGACCGCCGCCAAGCTGGCCGAGACCTGCGGGGGCGAGCACGTCGCCCAACTGGCGGCGAACAGCGAGTGTCCCGTCTGCGGGGCGCACGCCGACATGACCGAGGAGGATGCACAGGCAGTCCTCACCGGCAGAGTCCAGTCTGACGGGGACGCAGTACAGGCCTCCGAGAACCTGGCGCAGCTCATGCGGAACGCAGGCGTCTTCGAACTACCAGACGGGAGCGGCTGGTACGCGTCGGCCTGGGAGCGACACGACGATCCCGAGCAGCAGCCATAGGCACCCACAGCCAGTGCAGCACCCACCGACCCCGGTAGCGATCAATCTCCGCTACCGGGGTCGGACCATTGACACGGACGTTCCGGCCTACGTAGGGAAGACGCGTGAACAACACCTTGAAGCATCAGCGCGCCCTCGGCGTCGTCTTGGAGCAGTTCGCACAACGAGGCATCTACCTGACGCCCCGGGAGAAGGGCGGCAGCTATCGGCTGGACACCAAAGGGCAGAAGCACCGTCTCCGGATCCTGAGCCGATTCTCCAAGGACGGCACGTGGCAGTTGGATGACTGGCGTAAAGAGGTCGCCGACGACTCGTACACCGCTGTTGTGCTGGTTGACTTTACCGAGCCGACCCCGCTGTTGTTCATCATCCCCGGAGACGAGTGGCGTTCCGACGTCCGCGCGAACGCGATCGACGGTCGGGACAGCGGCCACCAGGCAATCTCGCGGGATCGCGTTGTGCAATGCCTCTACCGGTGGAGCGTGGTCGACGTGTAGCTGCACCCACCGGCTCGCCGTGGTCGCCTGCCGTGGTCGCTAGCCGCCGGTCGACGCATCCCCGCAGTCCAGGCGCGAGGCTGGTTCGGTTGGGCACACCGATACCCACCCTCTCCCCACGGCCTCGAACCGGTCTCCGCTGTGTGCCGATCTGAGCCAGGACAGAGAGCTACTCGGCCCCACACCCGAGGCAGCCGGTATTCCAGCGTTCTAAGCCCGACTACGCCGATTCTGTGGCCGAGGTAGGCCGCTTGCTGCCAGCCAGCCGGGGCCGGTGCGGGCTGTCAGGCGCATAGCGGCGGTACCACTCCTCGCGCCGCTCGGCAGTAGACAGTCCTCCCCACACACCCCACGGCTCCCGGCTGGCAAACGCGAACAGCAGACATTCCTCTGTTACTGGACAAAGTCCGCATACGGCCCGAGCTCGCTCGTTACCTACAACGTCACTCTCGTCCGGGAACATATCGGCCGGCTCATCCACACAGGCAGCGGCATCCCGCCAATTGAGGCCGCCCGGAATCAGAACTAGCGCACGGCTTCCTCGGATGGTCAACTACCGCCGCCAGCCGTTGTAGGAGCCACCGACCGGAGGTATGGGCTCGGTCGAATCTTTGAGAGCGCGAGCCTGTGCCTCATCCTGCCGGGCTGCTCGGCTGTTGGCCTGACCGGGCCTCTCCTCGTACTCGCTGGGTTCGTGGATCGTTTCGTTCGGCATGGGCCCTCCTCGGTTGGTTGTACTACCCAGCGTGGGGAGGAAGCCGCGGAATGTTCAGCGGCAGGATTGTCGGAGCCGAGGTCTACTGTCTCCGTCGTGGAATCAACCTGGGAGACAAGAGACCTGCCGGTCCTGGAAGCGATCGTCCGGCTGTACGACGAGACCGGAAGCGCGATGCGACCGTCGGCCATTAATGCCGCTGCCGGACTCTCTGAGGACGACCTTCAGCGAGCCTTGCGGGCGCTACGCGATAACGAGCCGCCGTTCGTGACAAAGATGAGCGGGTCCCTCGGCGGCGGAATCATGTTGGTTGGCGCACCGACAGGTCATGCCCGGCGAGTAGTTGGCGCATGGCCGACACCGGAGGGTCTAGCCGATCGGATCGTTGCCGCTCTGAACGAAGCTGCCGACAACGAGCCGGACGAGGCGAAGAAGACCAAGCTCCGGCGGGCGGCTGAAGCGGTAGCCGGTGTCGGCCGGGACATACTCACTGATGTGACGGCTCAGGTGATCACAAAGGGGATGTACGGCGGCTAATCAGCAGGCAGGGCGGGCGCGATGCAGGGGTCAGCACGCACGCCCTGCCCGATCAGGTGAGGTGTCGGTGACGGCTGAACTCAGTCATCGAGCCATTCCGCACCGGACGCGTCGCGGTGGTAGCCCTTGTGGTGACCATTGACGCAGGCGCTGCCGGTCATGGGGTTCTCCCCGTCGCAGCGGTCGGCGGGCCGGAACGTTGGCCAACCTGTCTCGTTGGGTTCGCCACCCCACTCCACCGCGAGGTGCGAAGCAGTTCTTGATGCCATGAGTGAACCGTAGGAGCGCCGCAACAACGGCGGCTAGAACATTGCGATTAGTTGCCGTCGGCTAGTTCATCTTGCGCCTTGATGACCAGCGCGCGGGCATCCTTCCCGTAGACCGCTGGCTGCCTCAGATGGTCGAACATCCGCCCGTACATGGCCACCTCTTGCGGTGCGGTGATCTCAATACTCGCGGTTGGTGTCTCCAGACTCACCAGCTTGTCATCGAAGACCCAGAAGCTCACCTGGCCAACCACAGCCCGCTCTACGTTACGCGGAACGATACCAATCGCAACGTTCGGCAAGCTCATGACCGACAGAAGGCGGTCCAGTTGACCGGCCAACGTGTCCACGTCACCGAAGCGGGTATATAGAGCGGCCTCTTCGAGGACGACGGCGAACGTCTTGCCGCCGTCGTAGAGAACCGATTGGCGGTTGAGACGAGCAGCCACAGCCTCGTCAATGTCGTTGCGTACGTCGAGGAATCCGAACCAGAACTGAAGCATCGCCCGCGTGTAACTCGCGGTTTGGAAGAAGCCGGGTATGACGTGGTGCTCATAGATGAGGAAGCGTTCAGTTCGCTCCTCAAGTGGCACCGGCGCGAGCATCATCTGCTTCATTCCCGCTCGTGCCTGCCGCTTGAACTCCAGGTACATCGACTCGACTGTGTGGGCCTGGGCGATCAGATCTTGGATCTGGCCCTCTGCAGAGCAGGCAACGCACCACAGCCGAATGTCCTCGTTGGAGGGTGCCTGTACGCCATGCTCTAACTTCGAGACACGCGTGAAATGCCAACCGGTCGCGGTGGCCAGCTCGCGACCGGTCAGCCCGGCATCCTTGCGCAGTTCCCGGAGCCGCAGGCCCAATGCCTCCTGCGCCTTCCGGGTGGCGCTATTCGGGTTTGTACTCACTGTGCGGTATCGCCAACCCCCACACCTGCTCGAATGCGTCGCGGCACATCTCGACGACAGTCGGATCCGTGGTGGTCGTAAACGCCGTGTTCATGCCCGATCCGGCGTAGTGCAGGAATACCACTCTCTCGTCATCGAGCAGGTAGTAGTCATTGCCGGGTAGGCAGAGCTCGGAGACCTGACGTCGCGGCACCCACCGGACGTCCTCACCGGCTGCGTCGATCGGCGTGAACACGTTGTACACCCAGCGCTGATAGTCGCTGAGGGGTTGCGAAACGATCTTCACACGCCGCACCGTTCTCCCAGCGGCGACATGTTCACCGAGCGTCGTGCACCACTCCTGGAGCCATTCGAAGTCGTCTGGCTCGCCGCGCTTCCACTTAGCCATGTGCGGCAGTTCGACCTCGGTGCCGTACGCATCGCGGGTCTCTAGGTGCACCGAACTTCGTCTGAACTCCGCCAGCAGTTCGTCAAAGGCAGCCTCGGTGATCTCCTCCACGCCGGCCGACCTACGGCTTCGTGAAGAACGGAATCATGCGGTCCGGGATCTCCACCGCAGTCTCACCGTCGGGGAGGTTGAGCGTTGCGAGCGCGTCCGGGTCGCTCACGACCCAGCCCTGCACGACCCAGCTTCCACGATCAGTCTTGTAGAGGGTCGGGCTGTTCTTCGGAGCCGACTCCGGGTCGCCCGCAACGAGTGTCAGTTTCATGATGATCCCCTGTTCGCATCGGTTGCTTGAGCTTGCGCTGCCAAGTCTCGGATTCCGCGAAGTTGCCTGTCACCAATGTTGCGAAAAGTTGCTGGCTTGAGTGTCCCACGCTAGAACCACCTGCGCCTCTCGACCGCCGACACCTGGCACCCGCTGAAGCCCACTTGGCGACCACAGATCAGGTAGTATCAGACCAGATCGGGGACGTCCTAGCCGCACGCTCGAACTCGGCCGCTACCTGGCGATTCCCTTATTTATAAGGCGAAACGCGGAGCGGTCTGCTCGGTTTCCTAAACCGTGCGTCGCAGGTTCGAATCCTGCCGGGGGCACCCCACAAACCTGCGGGTCAGGGGGTCGGAACAGCATGAGCACCGAGAGGTACCCGGAGCTCGACGCCGATGAGCGCACCACGCTCGGCCAGTTCCTCGATCAGTACCGGCACCGCGCGCTGTCGCGCCTCGAAGGGCTGACGGACGCGCAGGCGCGCACGAAAAGCCTCCCGGCCACCGACCTGACGCCGGGTGGGATCGTCAAGCATCTCGCGCACATGGAAGACCATTGGTTCATTGCACGCGTCGGCGGAGGCGAGCTTCCTCAGCCGTGGGCGTCGGCGCCGCTCGACAGCCAACCGCAGTGGGACTTCGAGTCCGCGGCCGACGACACCGTCGGAGAGGTTTCCGCGCTCTACCGAGCGGCGTGCGCCCGTAGCCGACAGGTCGCCGACCGGCTTCCCTCACTCGACACGACCGCGCCTCGCCCGTCGTTCGGGAAGGGCCCGGTGACACTTCGCTGGGTCATGGTGCACATGCTCGAGGAGACGGCCTGCCACGTCGGCCACCTCGATCTGCTCACCGATGCCCTTACCGAGCAGACTCACTGAATCACTCGTACGCCGTGCCAGGCGGTGACCGTCGAGAAGACCGTGCGGCCGAGGTGCTCGTTGATGCCGTTCAGGCCGGTGAAGAGCGATTGCGGTGTGGTGCTGGTGATCAGGTGCCGCCAGCTTCCTTCGCCGGTCTCGAGGGAGGGGTCGGGGCCTGCGATGAGTTTCACCCGGGCGGGGAGGTCTGTGGCGTCCCAGACCGTCTGGCCGCTGGCTGCGTTCGACACGAGCTCTACGGCGTACTTGAGGTTGGCGGCGTGCAGGTTGGTCAGCCCGGGGGCCCAGTCGTAGTACGGGGCCCACTCGACGGTGCCGGCTCCGGTGAAGGTCGAGCGCAGGACGCAGGGGGTCCCGCTCAGGTTCTCCAGCACCTGGTGATGGATCGCCTCGAGGTTGCGGTAGCCGTTGTACCGCTGCTCGTAGACCTCGGGGGTGAGCATGTCCAGCGTCACGCGCGGGTCGCGGCCGTGGACACGCCACTGCCATGTCGCGATCAGGGTGTCCTGGATGTAGTAGCTGACGCGGGTACCTGACGCTTCCGCGGTGACCGGCACTCCGGCCGGCAGGGTCTCGAAGGACGGCGTGACGGTGTCCGCCGTCGTCGCCAGTCCCGTCGTCATCGCGGTCAGTACGCGTGACCGCAGCGACGCGTCGTCGTCACGTGGCGGCACCTTCGCGTCATCGGTCTGCTCAATCATCTGCCGGCGCTTCCTGTCCAGTACGGCGAGAGGCCTCCCGCGCCCAGGAGCGAAGGAGGCCACCTCGACTCAGCTTCGTCGTTGGTGCTTGGCGATGCGCCCGGCGTACCGGTGCTTGAAGCCCGTTTCGCTGTCGTCGGTGACGATCACGTCGTAGAAGCCGTAGCGATCCGTGGGCCAGTCGATCCGGTGCGACCTGCCGGCCGGCACGGTCACCTTCTGGGTCCTGCCCTCGTAGTCGTTGCGCGTGAGCGTGAACTCCAGTTTGTGCTTGCCTTCGTTCCGCAACGTCAGCCGCAGTACCGGCTCCCTGCCGTGGCTCTCGAGCTGCGCGGCCACCGACGCGACGCTGTCGGCGTGCTCGGGCCTGCGGATCACCGTGCCGGCGAACGTCCGGACGAACCGGTCGGGACCGTAGATCGAGAAGGCGTAGCGCCCGTCAGTGGCGTTCGCGTCCCACTCGTAGGTCCGGTGCCGGCCGGGCAGCACCGTGTACGGCGTGGCCTCGAAGGGGTAGTGCTCATCGGGATACACCGACATCGACACACCCGTCGACGTACTGCCGCCGTCGTTCGACAAGGTGGCGACCACCTTGCCGGACGCCCGGTGGACCTCGACGGAGGCGTGCTGCTGGTACGGCACCGGCTTCGGCTTCACCCCACCGTGGGCGGTGTGCGGGACCGGCATGGACTGCTCCAGGGCCGAGGCCGGCGGCGCCATCGGCGGCAGCGTCGCGTCCATGTGGAAGCGGTCGCGCTCCGCGGCCGGGTTCGGCAGCGCCGGGACCGAGAAGTCCGGGTTGGCGAAGTCGAATGCGCCGGCCAGGTTGTTCAGCAGGCTCCGGCGCCACTGCGTGATGTTGGTGTTCCTGACCCTGAGGCCCTGGGTCTCGTGCAGCCAGTCCTCGATGAACTGCTGCGTCGACGTGTGGTCCATGACTCCGGAGTACGAGTGCCCGCCGCGGGTCCACGGCGAGATCAGCACGGCGGGGACCCGCGGGCCCGGGCCGATGTGACCGGCCGGGTTGGCTCCGGAGGCCGGCAGGAACTCGTCCTTGGTCCCCTCTTCGGGAACCGGCGGCAGGACGTGGTCGAACAGGCCGTCGGCCTCGTCGAAGTTGATGATCAGCAGCGTCGAGTTCCAGACCTCGGGGTTCGACGCCAGCGCCTCGACCACGCGGCTGACGTACGAGCCGCCCCGCTCGCCACCACCGGGGTGTTCCTGGTAGGCGTCCGGCGGGATCAGGTACGACACCAGCGGCAGCGTGTCCTCGGCGCAGTCGGTGATGAAGTCCTGCAGGTACGCGTTCAGGTACGCCGGGCCGAAGTCGTCGGTGTTCGGCGGCGTGGGCTCCGGAAAGATCTGCTTGCCGTCGGCATCGAAGTGGTAGCCGCCCCGCGCGGCGGCGGTCTTCGCGGGCTCGGTGCCCTTGCCGAACGGCACGTCGCCGGTGGAGGTGAACCAGTCCCTGACGCCCTGGAACTTGCTGAGGATGTTGAGGCCGTAGTTCGTGCCCGGCGACCGGCTGATGTACACGTTCCACGACGCGCCGGCGGTTTCGAGCTGCTCGACGAAGCTCGGCCACGTGTACGGCGAGTTGGTGCCGTTGTTGTTGTACGCCGACTGGAACCCGCGCCCGGCAACGTTGCCACCGCTCGGGTCGATGGTGCCCGACATGAGGTAGTACCGGTTCGGGTACGTCGCGCTGAAGATCGAGCAGTGGTAGTGGTCGCAGACCGTCCAGGCCTGCGCCGCCGCGTAGGCCCACGGGATCTCGGCCTCGGTGAAGTACCCCATGGTCCGCGGGGTCTTGGCCTGCGCCCACTGGTTGTTCGCGCCCTTGTTCCACGCCTGCTGGCCGTCGGGCCAGCCGTGCGGGAGGTCCCACCCACCCAGCGCGTTCATCTTCGCCGAGTCCATCCGGAACGGCAGCAGGTAGCCCTCCGGGCGCGAGGAGTCCGGCTGGTGGAAGACGCTGGTGCCGTCCGGCAGCTGGAGCGCCTGCTTGTCCCCGAAGCCACGCGCCCCGGGGATCATGCCGAAGTAATGGTCGTACGACCGGTTCTCCAGCATCAGGATCACTACATGCTTGAGGTCCCGGATGGTGTGGGTGATGCCGTGCGGCCGGCCCTCCGTCGCCGCCTGCGCGGCCGCCGTGTTCGCCAGGCTGCCGAGCCCGACGGCGCCCGCAGCCGCTGCTGCCGCGCCGCCCAGCACGACCGAGCGCCGCCGGATGCCGCTCGGGTCCTGGTTCGAATCGTCGAGATCGTCTGAATGTTCTCCTGAGGTCACGCCTGTACCTTCCTCGTCGCGCATGTGCTGCCACCCGCTACCGCGGAGGTCCCCGTGCGACAGTTCTCCGCCCAGGTGAACGGCCGCCCAATAGCGCCGGAAGCCGGCGGCTCACTGCGCCGAACCCGGCGGACACCCGCCGGAGACGGCGGAGGCGTCCGCCGCGAGACCTCCGGCCGTCACCATGAGCTCGCGAAAAACAAGTTCAGGGACGCGTCGTGGATTGCTAGGTTCCTGGGCGTGCAGCGAGTTGTCCCGTTTCCTGAGACCCTCAGAGAGCTGATCCAAGGTGCGTATCCTCCCGCCAGGCGCAGGCCACGACGCCGCTGTCCTGTTACAGACCCGAGGAATCCGGGCGTTCGGTGACGGCGTCGTCAGTGTGGTCCTCGCCGGCTATCTCGCCGCGCTCGGACTCTCCGGCACCCGCATCGGTGTGGTCGTCGCCGCGACACTGCTCGGCTCGGCCGCACTGACGCTCGGTGTCGGGCTCCGCGGCCATCGGGTCGGCCGTCGCCGCCTCCTGCAACTGGTGTCGCTGGCGATGGTCCTGACCGGGCTCGGCTTCGCGGCGGCGAGCGGGTTCTGGGTGCTGCTCGTGGTCGCCTTCATCGGCACGCTGAACCCGTCCAACGGCGACGTCAGCATCTTCCTCCCGACCGAGCAGGCCCTGCTGCCGGGCACGGCGCCCGACTCCGAACGCACCGCCTTGTTCGCCCGTTACACGCTGATCGGTTCGCTGGTCGCGGCGTTCGGCGCGCTGTGCGCCGGCGTGCCCGAGTGGATCGCCGCACGCGTCGACGTCAGCGGCGAGACCGCGCTGCGGTGGACGTTCGTCGGGTACGCCGTACTCGGCGCAACGGTCCTCCTGCGTTACCGCTCGCTGTCGCCGGCCATCGAGCCCCGGGCCGAGACACCGGCCGTAGCGCTGGGTCCGTCGCGCGGCATCGTGTACCGCCTCGCCGCACTCTTCAGCCTGGATGCGTTCGGCGGCGGATTCGTGCTCACCGCCCTCGTCGTGCTGTGGTTGCAGCGACGCTTCGACCTGTCGATCGCCGTCAGCGGCGCGGTGTTCTTCTGGGCCGGTCTGCTCTCGGCGTTCTCGTCCCTCGTCGCCGTCCGCATCGCCCGCCGGATCGGGCTCGTGCGGACGATGGTGTTCACCCACCTGCCGGCGAACGGCTTCCTGATCCTCGCCGCGTTCATGCCGAACGCGCCGCTGGCGGTCGGCGCTCTGCTCGCCCGGGCCGCGCTGTCGCAGATGGACGTTCCCGTGCGTACGTCGTACGTGATGGCGGTCGTCACGCCGGCCGAGCGCCCGGCGGCGGCAAGCGTGACGAACGTGCCACGCAGCCTGGCCTCCGTCGTGCCACCCGTGCTCGCCGGCTGGATGCTGGGCCGGTCGACGTTCGGCTGGCCGCTCGTCATCGGGGGCACACTGAAGATCTGCTACGACCTGCTACTGCTGCGCCGGTTCCGCGACGTCCGGCCGCCTGAGGAGCAAGCACGCGCCGCGGCATAGCGGCTGCTCACCGGCGCCGGAAGCCGGCGGATCACTGCGCCGAACCCGGCGGAGACCTATTCTGGGAGCCATGTCCGAGTCGCCGTACCCTGATCTGCCGTCCGTCGCCGCCGTGGCTGCTGACATCGCCGGCGTGCTCGAGCGATTCACGCGCGGCGAGTCCCATGCGTTCGCCTTCGGCGACGGTGGGGTCCCCGAGGCCGTCATCACCAGCTATGACCAGTACGACGACCTCAGCGGCGAGGAGACCGTCGGCAGCTACGAGACGGTGGTTGCCCCCGAGGTGCTCGTCCGGCAGTTGCCGGAGATGGTGGAGGCGATCCGCCGCGGGACCTTCGGTCCTCCGGTCCTCGTGGGCGGCAAGACCGACCCCGTGCTGGTGGTGTTGTCGACCCAGCAGTACCGCGCCCTGCGGGGTGACGACGAGCCGCCGCCGGGCGTGATCGACGACCCGACCGTCCGCACCTACGACTCGGTGCCGACGCAGGGCAGTACGCCGTTCAGCGTGGACGAGTGGGCCAAGGACGACCCGTTCACCCAGCAGATGCTCGAGGAGATCCGGCAGGAACGCGGTCCGGCCGATGGCTGAGAACCCGCCGGAACGGCCGTTCCAGGTCCTGCTCAGCGAAGGCGCCGTCCAGGACCTCACCCGGATGCGGGACGCGGCGGCCGCGGAGGCCCAGCAGTACCCCGACGACAAGACGCCCGCGCACAACGCGAACCGGACGCTGTTCAAGAACGTCCTGCGCGAGCTGCAGGATCTCGAGACCGGGTCGTCGAAGGGGCACCACGTGCTCGGCGCGCACCGCGGGATCGGTGACGGCCGTGACATCGTCGTGTCCAAGGTCGGCGACGGCACCGGGAAGCCCAACCACCGTCTGACGTTCCGTGAGATCCCCGGCCGGAACGCCGGTGGGAAGGACGCCCGCGACGTGATCGCGATCGGTGCTCGCCACGGCACCGAGCACAACGCCTACCAGCAGACGGCCATGCGCCTCGGCCGGTCGGCCGACAAACTCCCGCAGCTGGACCGTTTCGGGGAGGCACAGGTCGGCAGCGGCGGCAAGGCGCACCAGCGCCACCCCGTCCTGGACGCGAACCGTGCCATCGCGCACGCCTTCAAAGGCCAGAAGCCGCTGTCCGGGTCCCGTCGGCTCAGCGAGGCCGGCTTCGGCAGCCGGGCCGCTTCGGGCGGCGCGACCAAACAGGCCGGCAAGCAGGTCGGTCAGACCGACCCGCAGCGCGGCCAGTAGGTTCGCTTCCCTGAACCTGCTCCGGCGGGCGATCTCCCGCAGCGTGCTGGGCGGGCCGGTGAAGCGCTCATGCGCTGTACGGGCGGAGTACGGGCAGCGAGGTGCGGTCCGGGATCCTTATCTTCGCGCTGTGAACAACCCATCGCTCAATCTCATCGGTCGCGTGCTCCGTAAAGCTGCTGTCCCCGCCGTTGGTGCGGCGGCCGCCCTCGCGATCACCGTCGCCGTCGCCACGCCGGCGGTGGCCAGCGGCTCCTACACCGGCCGGGCGTTCGTCTACGGCACCGGCGCGGTGCCGGACGACTTCGACGACGAGGGTGTCGTCAACGTCTCCACCCACCGCTCCTCGAACGTCACCTGTCTGTGGCAGACCGTTCTCTGGGCCAACGGTTACCTGCCGTCGTCCGGGATCGACGGCGTCTTCGGCGACCGGACCGATGCCGCGACGCGGAACTTCCAGCGGGACAAGGGCCTCGGCGCGGACGGCTCCGCGGGCCGGAACAGCTGGACGAAGGCCGGCGACAGACTTACGCAGGAGGACAACCAGCTCGGATGGCTGTTCGTGGTGTATCGCGGAGTGAAGGGCTCCAGGAGCCCGTACGGCGCGAGCGAATTCGTCCTGCAGCGTTCGCCCGACGGGAACTACCGGTTCTACGGCCCGGCGAGCAGCAGGCGCGGCGCCCCGATCTGGGCCAACTACAACACCCGCGCCTGCTGACTCACCCAGACGTCAGCAGCGGAAGTACCAGCTCTACGCGAGTGCACGCGACCTTCCTCGGCTCGGCCGTGCAGGACTCACCGGCGGCCGAGTACGACGAGGACCGTGCTGGCGATCACCGCGGTGAGGGCGGCTGCGACCAGTGCGCTGATGCCGAAGCCGCTGGTGAAGGCTGAGCGGGCGGAGTCCAGCAGGGTCTCGGCTTCGGCGGGCGGAAGGTGTGCCGCGGCAGCGACGGCGGCGGTCAGGTTTTCGCCGGCCGGGCCGGTGGTGGCGTGCATGTCGGCGCGGTAGGCGACGGTGATGATGCTGCCCAGGATGGCGATGCCCAGGCCGCCGCCCAGTTGCGGTGCGGTGGAAGCGATCGCCGACGCCGCGCCGGCCCGGTCGGCGGGAGCGCTGCCGACCATGATGTCCGTGGCGAGCGTCATCATCGGGCCGAGCCCGAGTGAGATGAGCACCATCGCTCCGACCAGCACCGGGAGCGGGGTGTCCGGTGCGATCCAGCCGAGCACCACGAACCCGACGGTCGACAGCAGCATCCCACCGCCGATGATCCGCCCCGCCGGGACCTTCCGCCCGAGCCGGGTCGCGCCGAGCGAGCCGATGATCACGCCGAGCGCGGGCGGCGCGGTCCACAGGCCCGCGGTCAACGGGTCGAGCCCCGCCACGAGCTGCAGGTGCTGGGCGGCCGCGTAGTTGATCCCCCAGGAAACGAAGATCCCGAAGACGAGCGTGACGGTGGCCGTGGTGAACGCCCGGCCGGCGAAGAGCCGCAGGTCGATCATCGGGTCGGCCATTCGGCCTTGCCGCCGGACGAACAGCACCCCGCAGGCCAGCCCGACGGCGATCGCGGCGAACGCCGTCAGCTCCGGACCGGCTGCGGCCAGCTGCTTGAGCCCGTAGACGGTCGCGAGCACAGCCGCGATCGAGAGGGCCGCGCTGGGCAGGTCGAGGCTGCGCTCACCCGGCGCCTTGTGCTCGGGCAGTGTCACCGGACCGAGCACAACGAGTACCAGCATGAGCGGAATGGGCAGCAGGAACGCCGAGCCCCACCAGAAGTGGTCGAGCAGCCAGCCGCCGAGCAGCGGCCCGATCGCCGTACCGGCGGAGACCGCGGCGATGATGATACCGACCGCTTGCGTCCGCTGGCGTGGCTCGGTGAACAGTACGACGGTGAGCGCCAGCACCGACGGCATGAGCGTTGCTCCCGCGACGCCGAGCAAGGCCCGGACCGCGACGAGGACTTCCGGGGTGGGTGCGTAGGCGGCGATCAGCGACAGCACGCTGAAGCCGATCGCGCCGCCGATCAGGAGCCTGCGCCGCCCGATCCGGTCGCCCAGCGCGCCCATCACGACCAGCGTGCCGGCGAGCAGGAACGCGTACCCGTCGACGATCCACAGCATCTGCGTGCTGGACGCGCCCAGCTCACGCCCGATCGCGGGCAGGGCGAGGTGGGTGACGGTCAGCTCGAGCGAGGCCAGCAGGGCGGGAACAACGAGGACGGCGAGGCCGATCCACTCCCGCCGGCCGGCCAGCCGGGGTCCGGTGATGTCGGTGGTCATGGCCGACATCCTCGAACCTCAGGTCAACCTGAGGTCAAGTCAGGCTTCCCGGGGGGAACCTGAAGCTACTGGGCCTGCCAGACGTGCGGGCAGACCGAGCAGCGGTGCTCCGGGCCGTGGCCACTCGGGCGGCGGCAGATGTGGTGGTCGTGGGCGCTGACGCCTTCGAGTGTCATCTCGGCGGTCGCACCACATGTCTGCGCGCGCTGCGCGTGCGCGCCTGTTCCCTCGGTCACACAAGGAATCCTAGCGTCTGCTCACCGCCGCCGGACCGCCGTACGGCGAGGCGTCCGCCGGGAGGCGCAGTGCCGGTACCAGGCGTACGCGAGCAGCGCGCAGATGGCGCCGTTGAGCACGCCCGCGGTGATGTCGGTGACGTGGTGCATACCGCGGTAGAGGCGCGAGAACCCCACGAGCAAAGGCATCGCGAGGCAGACGACGACCGTTGTCCAGCGCAGCCAGGGGCGTTCGATGCGCAGCGCGAGCAGCGCGAGGGCGACGTACAGGCCGGTGGAAGCACCCGTGTGGCCGCTGGGGTAGCTCGCGGTCGGTGGGGACGCGTCGAGCTTGTCGACCTGGGGGCGGTCCCGGTCGACGACCTTGGCGGCGACCAGGAAGATCAGGCCCTGCATCGCGATCGCCACGGGAGCGACGAAGGCCAGGCGCAGGTCGCGGGTTCGCCACAGGATCAGGGACGCGACGACGATGCAGACCGCGATCACGCCGACGGTGTTGCCGATCTGGGAGCAGATCGCGGTGATCGTGTCCCAGGTCCCGGTGCGGTCGGCGGCGAGGTCCTTGTTGACCGCCTCCTCGGAACGGCTGAGCCCGTGCAGTGGTCCACGCAGCGAGAGCCCGAGGCCGATGAGGATGCCGCCGAGCGCTACGCCGGGTGCGACGGTCCTGGTGAGGAGGTCGACGCCGTCCTGCCGATGAATCCGGTCCATGAAGCGAACATAATGCCCAGACCGAGTACGTGCCCGGCGAGAATGTCGGACGGGAAGTGCGCACCGATGAAGAGCCGGTCCAGACCGACGACCACCGGTACGACGACCGCCAGCGCGACGGCGATCCGGCGCTGGTTCGCGGACAGCAGCGGCCAGAGCAGGAACACCAGTACGGCGGCCGCCAAGGTGATGTTCAGCGTGTGCCCGGAGGGGAACGAGTAGCCGTGCGCGTGCGGCACCGCGTCGTCGACGACCGGCCGCGCGCGCTGCGCGATCGGCTTGGCGATCCCGCCGATCGACCACCCGACCATCATCGTGACGAACGCCCACACCGCGCGCCCCTTCAGCTGCTTGGCCTTCCAGGTCCAGACCGCAACAGCAGTCGCCACGACGTACACGAAGATCGGCAGGCTGACGACCTGGATCACGGTGAGCACCGGTATCAACCCGTGCCGGACGCTGAACCCGGTCGCTTCCCGGATCGCCGCTTGGTCCGCCCTGACCAGCGGATCGAACTGCTGCCGCACCGCCAGCCCGAGCAGCACCACCGGCAGCGCGAACACCAGCATCGCCAGGACCCCACGAAGCAGCCGCCGTCTCCGCGTCTGGACGACGGCGACCGCACCAGCCCACCGCGTGCTCATGCCCGCCCTGTACCCATCGGGCTGGTTTTAGCTCGCAGGCCTGACCAGCGGCGCGGGAGAGCTCACGGAACCCGAGACCGTAGTAGAGGCCGCGTGCCCGCGGATGCCCCGGCGCACCCAGGCAGACGACCGTGGCGTGCGTCGCCCCGGCCGTCCGCGCCCGCCGCATCGCGTGCAGCATCATCGCGCTGGCCAGCCCGAGTCGCCGGAAGTCCGGATGCGTTCCGACCGGCTCGAACTCGACGGCCCGGTTCGCCTCGTCGAACCACATGATCGCCGAGCTCGGCGAGGTCCCGCTGGTTGAGCTGGGTCCAGTCGCCGGTGTCGCCGAGCGCCTCCTGGTCGGGCTTGTACCCGTACGCCGCCCAGGGCTCCAGGGCGAACTTCTCAGCGGTCGTCGGGGGCGCCGTCCTCTCCAGACCGTCCGCCACACCGTCGTACCAGTCGATCACCTCGTCGATCAGCTCGAGGTGATCGGGGTGGATCTGGTAGCTCAGCGAGGCGCCGGTGATGTCCCTGCGTGTCCCTTTCCCCAGATCCAGGCCAGCTCGCCGTAGGAGGCGCCGGCACTGATCAGCTCCGGCCGTACGGCGGTGACTCGCTGGGCCAACCCCTGCATCACCGGGATGTCCGCAGCGCTCAGCAGCTTCGTCATGGCGCGGTCACGTCGAGCATGAAGCGTTGGGCAGGAGTCAGCCGGTCGTAGGTCTCGCCGCGGAGGTAGGCCTGCTGGTTGAGCTGCTGGGGCAGGTGGCGGTGCGCGAAATAGGAGTGCATGGCTCGGCGGGGTCTGTTGGTGTGGTTCCGGGTGCCGCCGTGCCAGAGGTGGCTGTTGAAGATGACGACCGTGCCGGCCTTGGCGGTCAGCTGGATCTGGTCGGGGTGGGTGGCGGCGGGGTCGGGCATCTCGTCGGCGGGCATCGTGCCTCGGCGGTGCGAGCCCGGTACGACGCGCGTCGCGCCGTTCTCGGGGGTGAAGTCGTCGAGCAGCCAGATCGAGTTGCAGACCTCGTAGGCGCCGGGCGCGACGGGATGGCCGAAGTCCGCGTGCAGGGACTGATGGCCCTGGCCGGGCAGCGCCGCGCGGCTGTTGAGCGAGGAGAGCCTGAACTCGGCGCCGAGGACGTGCCGCATCGCGGCCAGCACGCGGGGGTGACTGAAGCAGACCTCGAACATCGGGTCCTTGTTGATCAGGTCGGCGAGGCGGTCGGCGCCCTGCTCCTGGTGCACCTCGAGACCGGCCTCGGCGCCCTCGGCGGCAGTGAGCTCCGCCATCCGCCGGTTGAAGGAGTCAACCTCTTCGAGGCTCAGAACGTCTTCCAACGGGAGGAATCCGTCGCGGTCGAGCTGGTCCTTCTCGTCCTGGGTGAGTTCGCTGCCGGTCACGCCGAGGTCGCGCAGCGCGGTCGCCATGTCCATCGGGTGCTCCTTGTCCGAGACGGAAAACGATTCCAGCATCGAGCGAACTAGGCTGGCAGATCAAGCAGGTTACGTACGGGGAGAGGTTGACGCAGGGTGTTGATGGGTACGAGGGCCGGATGCTCGTAGCAAAGCGGTACAGGCTCGGTCCGTCGATCGGGCGGGGCGGCATGGGTGAGGTGTGGCGTGCCGTCGACGAGGTGCTGCAGCGGCCGGTGGCGGTCAAGTTGCTGCTGCCGAACGACCACGACCCGAGCGCTGCCGAGCGGTTCCACCGTGAGGCGCGGGCGGCGGCGCGACTGAGCGACCCGCACGTCGTGTCGGTGTACGACTTCGGCAACCACGAGGACGGGTTCTTCCTCGTGATGGAGCTGGTCGAGGGCCCTACGGCGGCCGGCGAGCTCGAGGCCAACGACGGGCCGCTGCCGAAGGACCGGGCGATCGACATCGTCGAGCAGGCCGCCGCCGGTCTCGCGGCCGCGCACCGGGAGGACATCGTCCACCGCGACGTGAAACCCGGCAACCTGCTGGTCGCCGCGGACGGGACCGTCAAGGTCGCGGACTTCGGGATCGCGCACGTCGCGGACCAGGGATCGGCCACGCTGACCGCGACCGGGCAGATCATCGGCAGCTCGCGCTTCCTCGCGCCGGAGCGGGCACGGGGTGGGCGGGCCGGCCAGCCGTCGGACGTGTACGCGCTGGGGTGTGTGCTCTACCAGCTCGTCACAGGGCAGCCGCCGTTCAACGCGGACAACCCGACGGCGATCCTCTACCAGCACGTCGACGCGGTGCCGACGCCGCCGAGCGTGGAGCGGCCGGAGCTCGGCGGCGCGTTCGAGCAGGTACTGCTGAGCATGCTCGCCAAGGACCCGGCGGAGCGTCCGACGGCCGCCGAGATCGCGGGCGGGGCGTTGCGGGCTCGCAGCGTCGGGGACGACTGGCGCGGGCTTGCGGCGGGCGCTGCTGGAGCCGACGCGCCCACTGTCGCTGCTGGGGCTGCAGGAGCTGCGGGCCTCGCCGGTGCGACAGCCACGAGCCCTGAGCTTGCCGGTGGAGGCGCGCCTGGCGACCAGGGGCCGGCCGGCGGCGTACCGCCCAAGCCCAGCTCGCGGACGAAGCAGCTGCTGATCGGCGCCATCGCCGTACTGGCAACCGCCGCGGCCGCGATCACCGGCGTCGTGCTCTTCGGCGACGAGCCGAGCCAGCCGCCGACGACCGACCTCCGTCCCGACGTCACCCCGACGCCGGGCGTCAACCCCGGTACGACGGACCCGAGCACCAGCAACGACCCGACCCGGACCGGCCCCACAGGTCCGGCGACGTCCAGCCAGCCCACCCAGACGCCGTCGAACAGTCCGACCCCGACCACGACGCCGTCCAGCACGCCGACGCCGACGACGTCGCCCACCGTGCCGGTCCAGCCCAGCAACACCCCCTCCAGCCCGACCCAGACGACGTCGACGCCGGAGGACACCCCGTCGAGCACGCCGCCGCCCGACACCCCACCGCCGAGCACGCCGCCGCCCAACTCCCCCACCCCGCCCGACGAACGCAACAGCGCGACACCTCAGTCGGACTGAACTTGCTGGCAGTCGGCGGCCGCCCATGCCACATCGGCGGCAAAGGACTCTGACCGAGCTGAGTGTTTCTGCTCATGCGCCGAATCCTCCGGGCCCGGAGGATTCGGGGCATGACAAAACCAGTTCAGCCCTCCCAGACGGGGGCGTTCTACGCGCAGGCGGTGGCATCCTTCGGGATCTCGGTGACGGCGATGGTGATCGGCCTGATCTACCTGCCCGCCCAGCCCTGGGTGCGAGGTTTCCTCGCCTTGGGCCTGCTGTACGTCGTGACGTCAACAGTCGTGCTGTGCAAGGTGGTCCGCGACCGCCAGGAGCTGGCCGGCGTGACCAACCGGGTCGACCAGGCCCGCCTGGACAAACTCCTGAGCGAGCACGACCCTTTCAAGGTGGAGGTCTGATCGAGCTGGTCGCAAGCCATTGGAAGGGCTGCCTGGCCGGAGTTAGCGTGGGCAGGTGCTGGGGGCGCGTCTTCTACTCATCGAGAGACAGGGGCGGGACAGTGGGCACCATCACGACCAGCGACGGTACGGAGATCTTCTACAAGGACTGGGGTAGCGGGCAGCCGATCGTGTTCAGTCACGGGTGGCCGTTGTCGAGTGACGACTGGGACGCGCAGCTGCTGTTCTTCCTGCAGCAGGGGTACCGCGTCGTCGCGCACGACCGGCGCGGGCACGGGCGGTCGACGCAGACCAGCGACGGGCACGACATGGACCATTACGCCGACGACCTCAAGGCTGTCGTCGACCACCTGGACCTGAACGACGCGATCCACGTCGGGCACTCGACCGGCGGTGGCGAGGTCGTGCGCTACCTGGGCCGGCACGGCGACGGGCGCGCGGCGAAGGCGGCGATCCTGTGCGCCGTACCGCCGCTGATGGTGAAGACCGACGCCAACCCCGAGGGCCTGCCGAAGGAGATCTTCGACGACCTGCAGGTGCAGCTCGCGGCGAACCGTTCGCAGTTCTACCGGGCGCTGCCCGAGGGACCGTTCTACGGTTACAACCGCCCGGGCGCCGAGCCGTCCGAAGCGGTGATCGCGAACTGGTGGCGCCAGGGCATGATGGGCGGCGCGAAGGCGCACTACGACGGCGTCGTGGCGTTCTCGCAGACCGACTTCACCGAGGACCTGCAGAAGATCAGCATCCCGGTCCTGGTGATGCACAGCGAGGACGACCAGATCGTCCCGTACGTCGCCGCCGGCCCGAAGTCCGCCGAGCTGCTCGCGAACGGCACGCTCAAGACCTACCAGGACTTCCCGCACGGCATGCCCACCACGCACGCCGACGTCATCAACGCCGACCTGCTGGAGTTCCTGAAGGCCTAGCGAGCCTCGACGTAGACCCAGTCGCCGTGCTCGCGGGTGAAGTAGCTGTTCTCCTGCTGGGCGCCGCCGGCGTACGAGGCGCGGAACTCGACGGTTCCCTCGCTGTGGAAGGCGGTCCCGGCCGTCGTGCCGAGGATCTCGAGGCCGGTCCAGTCGGTGGCGTCGAGCTCGAGGGACGGCGGCCGGGTCTTCGTCGACCAGGTGCGCAGCAGGTACGTGACATCGCCGACGACGAACGCGGAGTAGCGCGAACGCATCAGCTGCTCCGCGGTCGCGGCGGTCTTCTCGCTTCGGTGGAGCAGCCCGCAGCAGGACTCGTACGTCGTACTCGAGCCGCAGGGGCAGAAGACCGCCGGTCGCCGTTTCGCCATGCCGACGATTGTCGCGTACGGCGTTTAGCGCTGCGTCGGGTCGATGTGGTTGCCGGCGTTGTCGACGTGCCCCTGGGCCTGGTCGGCGAGGCCGTCCACGTGGCCCTGGGCCTGGTCGGCGTAGCCCTGCGCGGCTTCGGTGGCCTGGTCGACGGGGACGTCCACACCGGTGGCTTCGGTGAACTGGTCCGCGGCGCCTTGCGCGTTGTCGACGTGGCCCTGCGCCTGGTCGGCGAGGCCGTCGACGTGGCCCTGCGCCTGGTCAGTGACGCCTTGGGCCTGATCGGTGACGCCCTGGGCTTGGTCGGTGACGCCCTCGGCGGCGCCGCCGACGTGGTCGGTGACGCCGCTGACGTCGATGCCGGTGGCCTCGGTGACCTTGTCACCGGCGCCCTGCAGCATCTCGGTCGCCTTGTCCTTGAACTTGTCGAAAATGCTCATCGCGAAATCCTTCGGGTCTCAGGGTTGGGGACGAGCTAGGAACTCTCCAACCTACAGACCGCGTTCAACTGAGCGCTCAACGTCGTCATTGGTCGTCGGCCGGCGGCGTCCCGTCGTCGTGCAGGACCTCGCGGTCGGCCAGGCCGGACTCCTCGACCACGCCGTCGCGCTCCAGGGCCTCGTTGATCTCGGAGTCGGTGACCGAGTGGGTCTTCTCGAACCGGGTCGGGGTGAGGTTCTCGTAACGGTTGCTGGGATTCGTCATCGCACATCCCTCCTAAGGCAGTGAACACCTCAGGTACCCGGCGGCACACCACCTCACGATCACCCCTTGGGTGGCGACAGTTCGCGATATATCGTCGAACTATCGCAACCTCTGGGCAAGCAACCTCTGGGCGAGAGAGACGGTGGTCGGAGATGGGTGGATCGGCGTACGCGGCGGGATGGCCGTTCTGGCAGTTCGGGCAGGACAGCCGCGGCTGTTCGTCGTTCGAGGAGATCAAGGAAGAGCTGCGGGCCGCGATGACCGGCCGGCAGCGTCACGGCGGTGGCAATCACCACCAGGCGTTCGGCGGCATGTGGGGTCCGATGTTCGGTGGGCCGCCGTGGGCGGGCGGGCCGGGTCCGCGCGGCTGGCGGCAGTCGAAGGCTCGGCGCGGCGACGTGCGAGCCGCGATCCTCGCCGTACTGGCCGAGGAGTCGATGAACGGCTACCAGATCATCCAGGTCGTGGCCGAACGCAGCGGCGGGGCCTGGAAGCCCAGCCCTGGTTCGATCTACCCGACCCTGCAGCAGCTCGAGGACGAGGGTCTGGTGACGGCCGACGCGGCGACCGGGCGGCGGACGTTCTCGCTGACCGACGAGGGACGCGCGTACGTCGCCGAGCACGCCGACGAGGTCTCGGCGCCGTGGGAGGCGATGAGCGCGACCGCGGACGACGACGAGAACGGGCTGAAGCCGTTGCTCGGCCAGGTCGGCGGGGCGCTGTGGCAGGTGCTCGCGACCGGGACCCCGGAGCAGCAGGCCAAGGCCCGCAAGGCGCTGATCGAGCTGCGGCGCACGCTGTACGGGATCCTCGGCGACGACGAGCAGGACCGGTGATGACCTTCCCTGAACGGCTCGGCCCTGAACGGCTCGGCCCTGAACGGCTCGGCCCCGAACGGTTCGGGCCGGACCATGTTGGCTCGTTGCGGATCGGTGACGCCGAACGCGACCAGGCCGTCGCCTCGCTGGGCGACCACTTCGTCGCGGGCCGGCTGACGCAGGACGAGTTCGAGGAGCGCAGCGAGCGCGCAACCAAGGCCCGGTACGACGACGAGCTCACGCCGCTGTTCGCCGACCTGCCGGACGAGACCGCGCTGGTGCAGGTCGCCGGGCGGCAGCAGCCCGCGTGGGCTGCCGGTCGTGGCAGGCCGCCGTCCTGGGTGGCGCAGGGCCGCCCGCCGGCGTTCCTGTTCCTGCTGCCGTTCCTGATGGTCGGACTCGTCGTCGCGAGCGTCTCGTTCGCGGCCCCGTGGGTGCTGTGGGTGTTCTTCTGGATCGCCTTGTTCGGCGGTCCGCTGCAGCACCGCCGGCGCCACCACCACACCCAGCGGCGCTGATCGGGCCGGGCGCTCGCCGTACGACGCACGACGTCGTACGGCGAGCGCCCTCCGGTATGCCCTAGGCTCCCGCCCGTGAGTACTCGTGCAGACCGCCCGAAGCCGCGCCGCCGGGGCCGTGGGTTCCTGATCTTCCTGGTGATCGTGCTGCTGATCCTGGTGATCGGCGACCGGGCCGCCGAGTCGGTGGCCGAGAAGCGGCTGGCGACCGAGGCGGTCAACGAGGCGGCGCAGTACGACGTGACCGCGGCGAGCACGAAGGCGGAGGTCGGCGGGTTCGGCTTCCTGCCGCAGCTCGCGAAGGGCGAGTTCTCCGAGATCACCGTGACGATGGACCAGCCGAGCGTCTCGAACGTGGCGGCCGAGGAACTGACGATGGTGATGCAGGGGATCCAGGTCCCCCGCGCGATGCTGACCGGCGACACGAGCGCGACCGTGACCGTCAGCCGCGCCGACGTTCACCTGAAGATGTCGCCGGCCGCGTTGACCAAGCTGACGGCGGCGGCGAGCGGGATCGAGGGCCTGAACCTGTCGGCCGTCGGCGAGAAGCTGCAGGCCAAACTGACCGTCCGCGGCTTCGACGCGGTGGCGACCGTGCGGCCCGAGGTGCGCAACGGGCGGATCGGGCTGGTCGTCGAGAACCTGCCGGACGGCGTTCCGTCGCAGGTCAGGACGGTGATCACCGCATTGCTCGCGCGCGGGGTGCGCATCCCTGACCTGCCGTTCGGGGCGCGCGTGACCGGCGCGGACGTCGAGGGCCAGTCGTTGCGCGTCACGGCGACCGCGACCGACGTGAAGCTCTCCGGGTCTTAGTCCGTACGACGTATTCCGGGCGCCGAGCAGCGGATGTCCCACCTGATGGATCCCGCGCGGCTACAGCTCCACAGGATCGTTGTCTTGGGCAACGGTGTTGAGGCGGCGTAGGACGAGCAGGCCGCCGATGGCGGGGACCAGCGCGAGAAGCTTGGTGTTGGTGGTCGCTCCCGCCGAGCGCGCCGTGAGGATGACGACGAGCAGGTAGCAGCAGCCGTGGGTCGGGCCGATGAGGGACGAGACGGCGGGCCAGTGCACGGTGAAGAGGTTGGTGAAGAGGATCACCAGCGAGACGACCTCGGCGGTGGCCGCGGCGCGGAGTGCGGGCATGGTCAGACTCCTGTGGTTGAGCCGGGGCGGGTGATCATCAGGACCGTCACGGTGGCCCAGAGCAGGTTGAAGAGGCCGGCGTGCATCGCGAGGCGAGCAGGAGTCTTCTCGTCGGGCGTGGCGGTCAGGACGCGTTCCTGTCCAGGGAGAACGAGCAGAACCAGTACGGCGGCCGCGATCGCGGTGAGCGTGATCGAGATGATCAGCCACGGATCGCCGAGCACGTCGAGACTGCGCGCCGTCGCCAGTCCGAAGGCCGGTACGGCGATGCCGACGACGGCGTACACCCTGCAGATCCTGTGCAGCGTTCGAAGCTCGCTCACCTCGCGTTCCGCACGCACAGCGAGCGCGGCCTCGACCGCGCGGTTCATCGCAGCGGGCGGCACCGCGGCCGTCGGGTCGGGAGCACCGGCAGGCGGCTCGGGAGCACCGGCAGGCGGGTCGACGACGGCGAGCAGGCGGCGGGTCGCCGCCGGGAAACGGCTGGCGGCCACCGCCACGGGGCCGATGGCGAGGATGGCCGCGATGACGTGGATCGAGAGCAGCAGCTTGGTCACGCGGTGGACGGTAGTGGCCGCCACGACTCCCACGGAACTGGCTAGCGAGCCAGAGACCAACGGATTCTCGCCAACTCCTTCAACAGGCGATTTGTCAACACCAGGCGTTGGCTGGAATCGGTGGAGCATCTACGATCCAGCCATGCACACCGTGGCCGTGCTCGCTCTCGACGACGTGATCCCGTTCGACCTGGCGACGCCGATCGAGGTGTTCAGCTGGGCTCGGCTGCCCGACGGGCGGTCGGCGTACCAGGTGAAGGTCTGTGGCGCGACGGCGTCGGTCGCGGCCGGTGCGTTCGCGCTGCAACCGCCGTACGGGCTGGAAGTGCTCGCCGAGGCGGACACGATCGTCCTGCCGGGCTGCCGTGATCTCGACCGGCCGATCCCGGAGCCGGTGCTCGACGCGCTCCGCGACGCCGCTGCGCAGGGCACGCGGATCGCGTCGATCTGCATTGGTGCGTTCGTGTTCGCCGCGACCGGGCTGCTCGACGGCCAGCGGGCGACCACCCACTGGTTCGCCGCCGACCTGCTGACCGAGCGGCACCCCGAGATCGAGGTCGACCCGAACGTCCTCTACGTCGACAACGGCCAGTTCCTCACGTCGGCGGGCGCCGCCGCGGGGCTGGATCTCTGCCTGCACCTCGTACGCCGGGACTACGGCTCGGCCGTCGCCGCGGACGCCGCTCGGACGGCGGTGATGCCCCTGGAACGCGAAGGCGGCCAGGCCCAGTTCATCGTGCACGACCAGCCGCCGACTCCCCGCGGCTCCGAGCTCGAACCGCTGCTGCGCTGGATGGAGGAGAACTGCGCCGGCGACCTCACCCTCGACGACCTCGCCGCCCAGGCCGGGATGAGCACCCGCACCCTGAACCGCCGCTTCCGCGAGCAGACCGGGACGACTCCCCTGCAGTGGCTGCTGCGGACGCGAATCCGGCGGGCACAGTCGTTGCTGGAGGCCACCAGCCAGCCGGTCGACCGCATCGCCGGCCGCGTCGGCTTCGGCTCCCCCACCGCCTTCCGCGAACGCTTCAAACGCGTCGTCGGCACCAACCCGCACGCCTACCGCGCCGCCTTCCGCCAGGCCGACCCCGCGGGCCGCGCACCGGTTCGCTGAGCCCTGCGATGGGTACCCGGAGAGCATGAATGACTCGCGCCTGCTCGAAACCGCTCGGCTGCTGCGCCGTGCGCTCACGCCCGGCGATCTCGACCACACGTTGAGTCAGATCACGCACGCCGCGGTCGAGATGATCCCTGGGGTCGACTACGCGAGCATCACCGTCCTGCAGAGCGACGGCAAGCTCGGTACCAGCGCCCCGACCGACCAGCGGCTGCTGCCGCTCGACGCCGCGCAGTACGAGTTCCGCGAAGGACCGTGCTACTACGCGGCCGTCGACGCCGTGCACGTGATCTCCCCGGACCTCGCCCGGGACAGCCGCTTCCCGCGCTACGCCACGGTCGCCCTCGCCGCCGGCATCCGCTCACAGGCCGGCCTGCGTCTCTTCGACGCCCCCAAGTCCCAGGGCGCCCTCAACCTGTACGCCACCGAGGTCGGCGCCTTCGAGGACTTCGCCACGGTCAGCGCCCTGTTCACCCACCAGGCCGCGACCGCGATCGCCTACGCCCAGGAGATCAACGACCTCCAGCAGGCCATCCAGACCCGCGGCGCGATCGGCCAGGCCGTCGGCATCGTGATGGAGCGCTACCAGCTCAACGACGAACGAGCCTTCGCCTTCCTGGCCCGCCTCTCCCAGGACCACAACATCAAGCTCCGCCGGGTAGCCGAAGAAATCGTCACCGAGCTCGACCAACGCAGCAGCTGACTGGGGAGGGGTAAGGGGAGCCGCCGCCCCGACGGCTAGGCGCTTCGCGCCTGCCGGCCCCGCGCCCGCCGACCGAACACCCCCGCGCCGATCCACACCCCGACCAACCCAACACCCCACACCCACCCCACCCCACCCCACCCCACCAACACCCCACGCCTGCCGACCGGGCCTGATCCCCACCTCCGAGTTCGACCCCGTCGAGAGTCCACCGCCAACTGCCTGGCGCTGGCCAAGTAGTTGGCCGGCCGGCCGTGGATCCTCGCCCGGCCTTCTTGTGCTTCGCGCCTACCCGCCCCCACCAGCGTCCGCCTCCCCCCAACGCAAGCCCGGGCCCGGCGCTGTGGCGCCGGGCCCGGGGTTTTCAGGTGCGGACTACTGACCGGAGATCGTGAACTGCGAGCCCGGTTCGATCAGGACGTTGCCGTCGCGGGAGTTGGTGATGGTGGTGTTGGTGAGGGTGGCGTTTCCTCGGGCGCCGCCCATCGCCAGGATGCCGGAGCCGTTGGTGGACTTGTCGATGCGGACGTTCGTGATCGCGACGTTCGCCATCACGCCGCCGCCGGTCTTGAACTGGATGCCGTCGTAGGTGGAGTCGAGGATCTCGGTGTCGCGGATGGTGACGCCGGGGATCGGGAGGTTCTGCGGGAACAGCGTGATCGCGCCGAACTCCTGGTCCTCGTTCCAGAACGCGCCGCCGGTGCGGTAGAGGCCGTTGTTGGCGATCAGCGTCTGGCCCGAGAACGGCAGCGGGTCGTGGTCGGTCGCCAGCATGATGCCGGGGTAGTTCATCGTGTCGTAGATCAGGTTGTTCTCGATCTTGTTGTCGTAGCCGCCGTACACCGCGATCCCGTTGGCCCGCCAGGGCAGCTGGATCGTGTTGTTGGTGAACGAGTTGGTGTGCGCGACGTCGACCGCCTGGTCCTTGACGTACTTGTTCGCCCAGACCGCCAGCGAGTCGTCGCCGGTGTAGCGGAACGACGAGTTGAACACCTTGGAGTTGCGGGTGCCGTTGGTGAAGTTGATCCCGTCGGCGTAGGTGTTCCGGATCCGCATCCCGCTGAACTCGAGCCCGTCGCCCGGGCCCCACAGCTCCTGGATGTTGTCGTAGTCGCGACCGACCCAGACCCCGACGTTGGCGTGCTCGATCCACACGTTGGTGATCTTGGTGCCGACCCCGAACCGCCCGTTCAGGCCGACGCCACCCTCGGCGTTGCCGTCACCGCCGCGGATCCGGCCCGACCCGAAGATCGCGATGTCGGAGATCTGTGTGTTCTTGTCGATGTCGAACCCGAAGTTCCCTTCGTGCGGGTGGTTGATCCCGCCCGCGTTCTGCGGCTCGACCGTCGAGTACAGCTGCGAGTGCCACATCCCGGCTCCGCGGAGGGTGACGTTGCTGATCCCGACCTGGTTGTACTGACCCCGGTTCAGCGGGTCGTCGGTGAGGATCTTCTTCTCCTGCCGCCACTGGCCGGCCGGGATCCAGACGCAGCCGATGACGCCGTTCTGGTCGTCGGTGACGGCCCGCTGGATCGCGTCGGCGTCGTCGATCCCGTCGTTCGGTACGGCGCCGTACTGAGTGATTGACGTACAACCGGTTGGCTGGCTGAGAGCGGGAGCGACCTGCTCGAGGTCGATCGTGTCGATGACGTAGAACGACGCGCTGTCGCCGGCGTCGCGCTGCAGCTTGAACTTCGTTCCGGCCGGGTACGACGTGCCGAGCAGCGCGCTCGACTCGTCGAACAGCCGCCGGGCGTCGCCGCCCGGCGTGTTGGTCAGCCCTTCCGGCTGGTCGGTGTTCCCGTACAGCCAGCTGTGCCGCGACGACAGCGTCAGCTTGCGGCTGAAGGTGCCGTTCACGTACAGGCTGATCGTTGCCTCAAGCCCCTGTCCGTTGGCGGAGTCGGGGATCGAGTTGCGGACCACGATCGAGTTCGACTGGTTGGTCGAGGTGAACTCGACGAACTGGCCCTGGCTGGTCAGCCGCACCGAGCTGCGCCCGGACGACTCGGTCGCGAAGTTCGTGTGACCGAAGGTGCGCAGCGCGTCGGTGACGAGCAGCTGGCCGGTGTAGTTCGCCGCTTCCGCCTCGTACGACGTGTACGGTACGGCGGCGCCGCGGCCGACCACGATCGCCCGGGTGAACACGTTGTTCGTCTCGTTGGTCTCGGCAACGACCCCGGTCGCGTCGGCCGTGGCGGTGATCGTCGCGCCGCCGTTCCCGGCCGTCCAGGTTCCGCTGATCGCAACGTTGCTGGTGGCACCAGCTGCGACAGCCGCCGTGGTGCCGTTGAGCGTCGTACCGCCGACGACCACGCGGGTCACCGAAGCAGCGGACGCGGAGGTCCCCCGGTTGTTGACGGCAACGGTGAAGCTGACCGCCTGACCGACCGCCGGGTTGGCCGGGTTGGTCGTGACGCCGGTGACCTGGAGGTCCGGGCCGGCCGCCTGCGCAATCACCAGTTGCGTGGGCGCCGTGAAGGCGTTGTTGTCGTTGTTCTGCTCGACGACGGTGTTGGTCGGGTCGACGACCGCGCCGACGGTGTACGAGCCCTGCGCGCGGGGGCCGGCGTTGAAGGTGACCGTGGTCGAGGCACCGGCGGCGAGCGCGCCGACCGGGGAGCTGCCGACGACCGTGCCGCCGAGGGTGAAGTTGACCGTGGTCGCGGGCGCCGCGGCCGAACCGACGTTCCGCACGGTGCCGGACAGTGTGATCGGGCTGGTCTCACTCGGTGAGGCCGGCGTCCAGGACAGGGCGCTGACGACGAGGTCCGGGTTCGGAGCCGCCGTACCGATCACCTGGAGCTCGGCGACCTGGCCGCCGGGTGCGCCGGTGTTGCTGAAGAACTGCAGCCGCAGGTCGGCGATCCGGCCGCTGACCGGGATCTCGACGGTGCTCTGCGACGAGGGGTTGAAGGTGTAGTTCGCGCGGCCGGACAGGGTGGTGAAGGCGGTCGCGTTCTGCTCGCGGCCGAGCACCTCGAAGTTCTGGGTGCGTGCGCCCCAGGACTGGTCCGGGTTCAGCTTGACCACGACCGAGCTGACGTCGGCGTTCGAGCCGAGCTTGACGGTCAGCGTGGCCGGGAGGCCGTTGGACTCCCAGTACGTCGCCAGGTTGTTGTCGTTGGCGTTGGCCGCAACGAAGGTGTGGATCGTCGACGACGCCTCGATTGGCTTGCCGGTGGCGAGGTTGGTGCCGCCGCCCTGGCCGGCCCGACGGACCCGGTTGCTGTCGACGGACTCGTTCCCCGCGGCATCGCGGGCGCGGACGGAGTACTCGACCGTCGCTGACGCCGGCTGGTTGTCCGTGTAGGTGAGGACGTTGCCCGCGACCGTGGTGACGGCAGTGTTGTTGCGGTAGACGACGTACCCGGTGACGCCGACGTTGTCCGTCGCGGCCGACCAGGCGAGCCGGATCTGGCCGCTCGCGGGCTCGGTCAGGCTCAGGTTTCCGGGTACGGTCGGCGCCTGGGTGTCGCCGCCGGTGTCCGGGCCGTGCACCTCGAACTCGGACAGCTGACCGGCGGCCCAGCCCGTGTTCGCGGTGATGTTCAGCCGGACGTACCGGACGCTGGTGGCCGGGAAGGTGATCGTCACGGTGTTCGCGTCGGCCGGCGTGAAGTTGTAGCCGGTACCGGTGACGATGTCGCTGTACGCCGTGCCGTTGGTGCTGCCCTGGACGGCCAGGGTCTGGGTCCGCGCACCCCAGCCCGCCGGGAGCTTGAGCACGACCCGGTCGACGCTCTTGGTGGCGCCGAGGTCGGCGCGCAGCCACTGCGGGAACTGGCTGTTGTTGCTCTCCCAGTAGGAGTTCTGGTTGCCGTCACCGGTGTTGGTGGCCGGGTACTCCCCCAGCTGGCTGCTCGCGGACAGGGTCTTCGGGAGCGCGGCCGCGGGGGCGGCGGCTGCGGTCGGGGCGGTCGGGGCGGTGACGGTCGCGGAGGCGATGGCCGGTGTGGCACCGGCGAGGATCAGGGCTGCGGAGAGCAGGCCACTGATCAGCCGCCTGCGGGGCTGGCTCCGTTTCATGGACGTCCTCAGGTCTGGGCGGGGAACTGCAGTCTGAGCTACGTAACTTGCGCTGTGTTGCGAGTTTCTTGCGCCGTAGTAGCCAAAGCTTGCAGGCGTCGCAGCCGTTCGTCAACGGCTCGTCAACGGTTGATCACTCGCTGGTGCACGTGGGGAGTGCAAGGGAAGGAAAGCCCCGACTGGGGTGGTGGAGGGGGATTGGTGATGTGCGCCTGGCGGGGCGACTACTTGCTGGGGGGCACCGTCGGGCGGGCGACTACTTGCTGGGGGGCACCGTCGGGCGATTACTTGCGGGCGAGTGCTGCCAGCACCAGGCGGGTGACGCCGGTGGGCTTGGCGGATTGTTCGGCGCTCGGGCACGAGTCGGCGATCGTGGTCAGGCCGGGCGGCAGCAGCTCCAGCCCCTCGACCAGCTCGGCCACCTCGGCCGGCGTACGGAACGCGATCGTCTTGACCGCCGGCCGTAGCGCGTCCTCGACCGAGGCCGAGAAGTCCGCGAGCCGTCCACCGTCGCGCGGGTTGATCGGATGCGTCAGCGCGAGGTACGAGCCCGGCACCATCGCCGACAGGTACCCGACGACCGCCTGCCGCGCGCGTTCCTGCCCCGGGACGTGGTGCAGGACCAGGCCCTCCAGTACGCCGACCGGCCGGCTCAGGTCGAGCGCCTTCTCGACCACCGGATCGCCCAGTACGGCGGCCGGGTCGGTCAGGTCGGCGTCGACGAAGTGGACCGTGCGCTCGTCGGCCAGCAGGGCGAGCCCGTGGGTGGCGACGGTCGGGTCGTTGTCGACGTACACGACGGTCGCCCGCGGGTTCAGCCGCTGGACGACCTCGTGGGTGTTGTCCGCGGTCGGCAGGCCGCAGCCGAGGTCGAGGAACTGGTCGACGCCGCCGTCGCGGACCATCGTCTCGATCATCCGGGCCTGCCAGCGGCGGTTCTCGCGGACCAGGTTCGGGATCTCGGGGGCGACCTTGATCAGCTCGGCGTACAGCTGCCGGTCGACCTCGAAGTTGTTCTTGCCACCCAGCAGCAGGTCGTACACGCGGGCCGCGTTCGGGCGGCTGGTGTCCACGTCCGGCAGGAAGGACCGCCGGCTGCCGTCAGCCACCACTCGCGTCACCCCACCCGCGCCCGAAGGATCCGAAAACCTGGATTGTCGGCGAGGTTATCGCAGGTCGGCGGTTGCCTACATCTTCCTGCCCCACGGAACACCGAGACGTGATCGTTCCGGTGCACAGAAATCGTTCACCCGTTCCCCGGCAAGCGCTTGCCACGCAGTGGCCGGGACCCCAGACTGAGCGCCACCCGGGCCCGTGGAACACGGTCCCGGCACCGCCCCGACGTACCGGAGGACCGCCATGCACCGCCGTACCTTCCTCGCCTCGACCGCCGCGCTGGCCGTCGCGGGTCTCACCGCGAGCCCGGCCCACAGCTCGACCACCACCCGGGCCCGCCCGGCCCGCGCCCGCACGCTCGACGAGCTCCGCGGCCAGATCGCCTCGGCCGGCCCGGGCGCGTCGATCAGCCTGGCCGACGGCACGTACGACGTACCGGCCGATCGCCCGCTCGCGGTCAACGGCCGGCGCGGTACGGCGGACGCGCCGATCACGATCGCCGCCGAGCACCGCGGCAAGGCGGTCCTGACCGGGCAGCGCGGCTTCACGTTCGCCGACTCGTCGTACGTGACCGTGAACGGGTTCGTGCTCAGGCAGCGCTCGACGCTCGAGCTGCCGCTCACCTGTCACCACCTGCGGCTGACCCGGAACGACGTCCAGCTGACCGACTCGGACGGGCTGAACTGGTTGCTGGTCAAGGCCGACAACACCAAGCTGGACCGGAACCACTTCCACGGCAAGGCCACCCTCGGGGTGTTCGTCGGGGTCGAGGGTCCGAACGGCGACGGGATGGCGCGCGGGCTGCACATCCTGCGGAACTACTTCTCCGACCACACCTTCACCGGCGACAACGGCGGCGAGCCGATCCGGCTCGGGCTGAGTGGCCGGTCGCTGGCCGACGCCGGCGCGCTGATCGAGCAGAACCTGTTCGAGCGCGCGAACGGCGACCCCGAGGCGATCTCGGTGAAGTCGAGCGGCAACACGATCCGGGACAACACGATCCGCAACAGCCTCGGCGGGATCGTGCTGCGGCACGGCAACCGAACGCGGGTCGAGGGCAACTTCATCCTTGCCGGAAGCAACGGGATCCGGATCTACGGCAACGACCACCTGATCGTGAACAACTACGTCGAGCAGGTGGCGAGCGCCGGGATCGTGCTCGGCAGCGGGTCGGTCCGCGACCACCTGGCCACCGACTCCCCGGAGAGCCGGCGCGGCAACGACGCCCCCGACCGGGTGATGATCGCGCTGAACACCGTCCTGTCGTCCGGCTCCGCGATCAGCGGCGAGAGCCAGCGAACCCTGCCGCCGCTGGGCTGCACGATCTCGGACAACCTTCTGGTGGGTGACTCCGGGGACCTCGTCGCGATGCCTTACCAGCAGGGCATCACCTGGTCGGGCAACCTGCTGTGGGGCGCCGCCGGCAACGGCAACATCCCGTCGGGCGGCTACCGCCGGGTCGACCCCAAGCTCACGACGTCCGGCGTACGGCGGTTGACCGCGGGCAGCCCGGCGATCAACGCGGCCGGCCGGTCGTACCCGTCGGTGACCCGCGACCTCGACGGTCAGCCGCGCTCGGGCAAGGCCGATGTCGGCGCCGACGAGTACAGCACCGCCGTACCGCTCAACCGCCCGCTCACGCCGGCCGACGTGGGACCGTCCGCCCCCTGACCGATGAGTTCTTCCGGGGTCGCTCGTCTCAACAACAACTGGCAACCCCGGAAGGAATCCCATGGCCAAGACCCTCTACTCCGTCTCCATGTCGCTCGACGGCTTCATCGCCGGCCCCGGCGGCGACATGTCCTGGCTCACCGACCACCTCGGCCCGAACCCGGTGATCGGTGAGCTGCTCGGCGACATCGGCGCCCTCCTGGTCGGCGCCACGACGTACGGCGGCGACGACCCGCACAAGGACGACGACGGCGCCGGCAAGGCCTTCGGCGGTGGCTGGGACGGCCCGCAGTACGTCGTCACGCACCACCCGGGCACGCCTGAGGACAAGGTCTTCTTCGTCCCCGACGTCGTCACCGGCCTCGACGCCGCCGAGGCCGCCGCCGGCGACAAGTACGTCAACATCATGGGCGCCGACGTCGCCCGCCAGGCCGTCGAAGCGGGCCGGCTGGACGAGATCCTCACCATCATCGTTCCCGTCCTCCTCGGCGACGGCACTCCCCTGTTCCGCGGTCGCAGCGTCCAGCTCGAACGCATCCACCACAGCGCCGTACCGCAGGCGAACAACCTCTGGTTCAAGGTCAGTAGTCGCCGGCCGCTGTGAACATCACCGGGCGGATGTCGACGCCCGCGCCCTCCCGCGTCGCCTCGGGCAGCAACGACGCCAACTCGACCGCCCGCGCCGCGGAGTCGACGTCCAGCAGGTAGCAGGCGTGGATCGGAGCACCCGGCGAACCGAGCACGGTGGCCAGCGAGGGGTCGGCGAGCAGGTGTCCGTCGACCAGTTCGCCCGCGTCCTGGGCCGTACGGCGAAAGGCCGTGTGGTCCGGCGGGCGGGACTGGTCGACGGCGTGCAGGATCACCAGGTACTTCATGCGGCCGCTCCGATCGTCAGGTGCTGTCATCAACCAGACGGTGCCGGGCGGTGGATTTTGACATCATCGGCCCATGATCCTGGCGTACTGAGCGCGAGGGGATGCGCCGCGCGGCGAGCTGGTGGAAGGGCGAATGGACCGACGACCTGGTCTTCGGGCGGCTGCACCCGGACTGGCCCAGGGCCCAGTAGTGCCGCGCGGTCAGCCTGATCTTGCCGTCGTCAGCAACAGGAAGCCTTTCCCGCAAGGCATCCCGGACCTCGAAGTCCGCGGCCACCCGCTGCCGGGCGTGCTCGACGAACCGCCGGCTAGAGCTCAGGCGGCGACGGTGGGAAGGGTGACGCCGGTCAACTCCTCCGCCGTCTTCCAGAGCCGGGCCGCGACCTTGTCGTCGAGCGCGCTCTTCGGCGTCTTGGCGAGCTCGGTCGGTCCAACCAGGCCGAACCACTGCGACGGCCCGTAGTACTCGCGAGGCTTGACCTCCGGACCCACCGCCGCGACCAGCAGCGGCTCAGCACCCTGCTCGACGCCCTGCGAAGGAAGCGGCATTTTGACGAGCACCTGGGCCAACAGCGACGGCTTGTCCCGGCCGAGGCTCGCACCGGCGGTCTGCAGGTTCGTGCGGGTGTAGCCGGGGTGGGCGATCGTGCTCACCAGCGGCCAGCCGCGCTCGGCGGCAATCGTGGCGAGCTGTCGGCCCATCATCAGGTCCGCGAGCTTGGACTGCGCGTACGCCGCCGTCGGGCGGTAGCGCTGCTCGGCGTTCAGGTCGTCGAAGTTGATCTTGCCGCGGTTCGCCATCCCGCTGCTCATCGTCGCGACCCGCGGCGCCGGCGCCTTCAGCAGCAACGGGAGCAGCCGCAGCGTCAGCGCGAACGGGCCGAGGAAGTTGCTGCCGAACTGCAGCTCGAACCCGTCGGCCGTGGTCATCCGCTGCGGCGGGACCATCACGCCGGCGTTGTTGACGAGCAGGTCCAGCGGTACGCCGTCCGCGATCAGCCCGTCGGCGAACTCGCGCACCGACGCGAGGTCGGCCAGGTCGACCCGCCGGACGTCGAGCAGGGCGCCCGGGTGCTCGGCCAGGATCTCGGCGCGCGCCGCCTCACCCTTCGCGACCGTGCGCACGGCCATCACCACGTGGGCGCCGGCCGCGGCCAGCCGCTTGGCGGTCTCCTTGCCGGTCCCGCTGTTGGCACCGGTGACCACGGCGTACTTGCCGGTCTGATCAGGGACCTCGTACATGTCTCACTCCTTAAAAGACTGCCGGTCTGTTGTCTTCGACAGTAACAGACCGGTGGTCTGATCACAACAGACCATCGGTCTGTAGACTGGGAGCATGACTTTCCAGCGAGCGCGCAGCGAGGAGCAGCGAGCCGAACGGCGCCGGGTGATCCTGGCGACCGCGCGGGAGATGCTGACCGAGCAGCCGGTCGCCCAGCTCACGCTGAACGAGCTGAGCCGTCGCGTCGGCCTGGCGAAGTCGAACGTCCTGAACTACTTCGACTCCCGCGAAGCCGTGCTGCTGGCGCTGATGACCACCGAGACAGCCGACTGGCTGGTCGCGCTGGAGACCGCCGTGAGCGGGTTCGACCAGGCGAGAACACTCACCCACAGAGCAGAAAAGCTGGCGAGCACGCTCGTGTCGACGCTGACCGCGCGGCCGATGCTGTGCGAGCTGATCAGCGCACAGGCCGCCGTGCTCGAGCACAACATCTCGACCGAGATGGCGCTGAACTACAAGCGGTCCGCGGTCGCGGACTTCGGGCGGATGGCCGCGGCGGTCCGCGTCGCCGTACCGGAGCTGGACGAGGAACGGGCTGCCCAGTTCATCACTGTCGCGGCGCTGCTGGCCGGGGCGATCTGGTCGCACTCGCGGCCGTCGGCGGCGGTCCTCGCGGCGTACGAGGCCGCGCCGGAGCTCACCGCGATGCGGGTCGAGTTCGGGCCCGCACTGCGGATCGCTCTGGACGGCCTGCTGTTCGGGCTGTTGCCTAGGGCAAGTAGTAGTTAGGGTTCGGCAGCTTGAAGGTCTTGTCCGCGGAGCCGCCCTTCAGGTCGCTGAACTGGTCGCCGAAGTTCGCGACCACGTCGTACCCGAGCGATTCGATGTGCGCGCGGGTCGCCGACTTGTAGTGGATCGTCGTGCAGGATCCGTTCGGGTCCGCCGCGCACGCCTTCTTGAGGTACGCCGGGTAGTCGGCGACCGCCGGCTTCGTGAACAGCCCGTCCTCACCACCGCGCAGCGTGGTCGGCTTCGGGAACCCCGCGTCGATGCCGACACCGTCCGCGGTCAGGTTGCCGAGCGTCGCCTGCTCCTGCGCGGCGCCACGACCGGTCAGGAAGAAGACCGCGTACCCCTCACGCTCGGCGGTCTTCACCAGGTCGACCATGCCCGGCACGGCCGGGAACTTCTGGCCGGTCACGAACTCGCCGTTGGTCGTCGGGTTGAACGCCCAGTTGTTGGCGATCTCGTAGTTCCAGGTCGCCAGCGCGGTGTCGTCGACGTCGAGCAGGATCGCCTTCGTACCGCGGGTGTGGTGCCGCGTCGAGAGGAAGCGCTTGCCGTCGGCGGCGACCCCACGGGCCTCTTTGGCGTAGTTGCTGTCCGCGGTGAACGAGCCGGTGCCGAGCGGGTCACCGTAGTAGTTGCGGAGCTGCTGCCGCAGTACGTCGATGTTGGTGACCTGCTTCTCGGTCCGCGGCGTGGAGGTCTTGATCGCGGGCTGCTGCGCCGCGACGCCGGCCGAGTAGGCGACCCCACCGACCACCGCGACGCCCGCGACAGCCACGACCCCGGTCAGCACCAGCCGGCGCCAGGAACGGTTGAACATGATGACCCTCTCCCAAATGGATAGCTAACCAATGCAAACTAACCCCGGAAGCGGTGGTCGGCGCCACACAGCGCCGAGATGTGGGGGAATCCCTCAGCACTCCTCATCCGGACACTGAGACACCCGGCCAACGGAGGCTGAACTGGTTTAGATTTCAGCTTCCGACAGGTGTCTTCTTAAGGGTGGCTAATGGCCTGCGCTGTTGAACTCGCACCGGTGCGGCCGATGTGGTCGTCGAACTTCCGGCTGTACTTCGGGGCCCGGACGACCTCGTTGCTCGGGGACGCGATGATCCCGGTGGCGTTGTCGGTAGGGGTGCTCGACGCCGGGTACGGCGCGACCGGCGTGGGCTACGCGCTGGGCGCGTGGCTGGCGGCCGTTGCCCTGTGCATGCTGTTCGGCGGCGTGCTGGCCGACCGGTTCACGCCCCGCCGGATGATGGTGCTGGCCGACTTCGCGCGGTTCGCGCTGCAGGCGGTGACCGCGATGCTGTTCCTGGCCGGTGCGCCGTCGCTGGTGCTGATCGTCGTGCTGCAGTTCCTCAGCGGCGCGGCGACCGCGATGTTCCAGCCGGGCGTCGCGAGCATGGTGCCGCAGGTCGCGGACGACGTGCAGAAGGCCAACGGGACGCTGCGGATCGCGGAGTCGATGGCCGGCGTGCTCGGCCCGGCGCTGGCCGGCGTCCTGGTCAGCGTCTCCGGGCCCGGGGTCGTGTTCGGGATCTACGCGGCGACGTACGCCGTCAGTGGTGCGTGCCTGCTCGGGCTGAAGCTCGACACCGCGCCGGCTTCGACCGGCGAGCCTTTCCTGGCCGAGCTGGTCGCCGGGTGGCAGGCGTTCCGGGCGCGGACGTGGCTCTGGTCGGTGATCGCGATCTTCGGCCTGTACGGCTGCTTCGTCGTCGGTACGTCGTTGCCGATCGGCGCCGAACTGGTGATCGGGCACCTCGACTCGACCGCGCTCGGGCTCGGGCTGGCCGCGTTCGGCGCCGGTGGCGCGATCGGCGGCACGCTCGCGATCCGCTTCCGGCCACGGCGTCCGCTGGCGGTCGGCGCGATCGGCTGGGCGCTGTTCGCGATCTACCCGCTGGTCCCGGCGCTGCGCCCGAACCTGACCGTCCTGATGATCGGCTGGTCGATCGCGGGCGCCGGGATCGCCTTCTGGTCGGTGCTCTGGTCGACCACCGTCCAGACCCAGGTCCCGCCGGACCTGCTCAACCGCGTCTACGCGTACGACGTCGCCGGGTCCCTCGTGACGATGGCACTCGGGCGGACGGTCGCGGGTCCGCTGGCGGGGATCACCGGCGAGGTGCCGTTGATGGTTTTCGCTGCTGTTCTCGGGGTGTTCTGCGCGGCGCTGCTGGTCGTCGTACCGGCTACTCGGCGGCTGACGACTTCTTGACGTCGTGCCAGGTAGCGGGGTGGCGGGGCGCACTCGCATGCGCCCCACCGTGCCGCCTACTGCGGCTCGTACGCCAGGTTCGGGCGCAGCCAGCGCTCGATCTCGGCGAGCTCCATCCCGCGCCGCTTGGCGTAGTCCTCGACCTGGTCGCGGCCGAGCCGGCCGACGCTGAAGTACCGTGCCGACTCGCTGGCGAAGATCAGGCCGGACACCGCGGCGGCCGGGGTCATCGCGAACGACTCGGTCAGTGCGAGGCCCAGCTTGTCGGCCTCGATCAGGTCGAACAGTTCCTTCTTCTCGCTGTGGTCCGGGCTCGCCGGGTACCCCAGCGCGGGCCGGATCCCGCGGAACCGCTCCGCGTGCAGGTCGGCCAGCACCGGCTCGACGTCCGGCTCGAACCAGGCCTTGCGGGCCTCCAGGTGGATCCACTCGGCGAAGGCCTCGGCCAGCCGGTCGGCCAGCGCCTTGACCATGATCGCCCGGTAGTCGTCGTTGTTCGCCTCGTACGACGCCGCCAGCTCCTCGGCCCCGTGGATCGCGACGCCGAACCCACCGAGGTGGTCGCCGGCGGGCGCGACGTAGTCGGCCAGGCAGCGGTTGTGCCGTCCGGCCGGCTTCTCGGTCTGCTGGCGCAGCATCGGGAACGAGACACCGCGGTCGTCCAGGACGATGTCGTCGCCCTCGCTGTGCGCGGGCCAGAACCCGTACGCGCCCTTAGCGGTGAACGACTTGTTCGCGATGATCTGGTCCAGCAACGTGTTCGCGTCGTCGAACAGCTCGCGCGCGACCTCGTTCTCCAGGATCGCCGGGTACTTGCCCTTCAGCTCCCAGGCCAGGAACAGGAACTGCCAGTCGATCATCTCCCGCAGCGTCTCCAGGCTCGGCGTCTCGCGCCGCAGGCCGGTGAACGCGGGCACCGGCAGTTCGCCGTACTCGACCGGTTCGGCGTTGGCCCGGGCCTGCTCGACGGTCAGCAACGGTGCGCGCTGCTTGTTCGCGTGCTGCTCGCGGAGCCGGTCCTGGTCCTCACGGTTGCTGATGGCAAGGGCCGCGGACCGGTCGTCGTCGAGCAGGTCGGAGACCACGCCGACCACCCGCGACGCGTCCAGCACGTGCACGGTCGTCTGGTCGTACGCCGGTGCGATCCGGACAGCGGTGTGCTGCTTGGACGTCGTCGCGCCACCGATCAACAGCGGCAGCTCGAGCCCACGGCGCTGCATCTCGGCGGCGACCGCGACCATCTCGTCCAGCGACGGCGTGATCAGCCCGGACAGGCCGACCGCGTCCGCGCCCTCGGCGATCGCGGTGTCGAGGATCTTGGCGGCCGGCACCATCACGCCGAGGTCGATCACCTCGTAGTTGTTGCAGCCGAGCACGACGCCGACGATGTTCTTGCCGATGTCGTGCACGTCGCCCTTGACCGTGGCCAGCACGACCTTGCCCTGGCCGCGGACGTCCTCGGCCCGGCCCTCCTGGCGGGCCAGCTCCTTCTCGGCCTCCATGAACGGCTCCAGGTAGGCGACCGAGCGCTTCATCACCCGGGCGCTCTTCACCACCTGCGGCAGGAACATCTTGCCGGCGCCGAACAGGTCGCCGACGATCTTCATGCCGTCCATCAGCGGACCCTCGATCACCTGCAGGGGCCGCGGGTACTGCACCCGGGCCTCCTCGGTGTCGTCCTCGATGAAGTCCACGATGCCGTGCACGAGCGCGTGCGACAGCCGCTCCTGGACGGTTCCCTCGCGCCAGGTCAGGTCGACCTCGCGCCGGGTGCCCTTGCCCTTCACGTTCTCGGCGAAGCTGACCAGGCGGTCGGTGGCGTCGTCGCGCCGGTTGAAGATGACGTCCTCGACCAGCTCCAGCAGGTCCTTCGGGATGTCCTCGTAGACCGCCAGCTGCCCGGCGTTCACGATGCCCATGTCCAGGCCGACCTTGCCCGCGTGGTACAGGAACGACGAGTGCATCGCCTCGCGCACGATGTCGTTGCCGCGGAACGAGAACGACAGGTTCGAGATGCCACCACTGATGTGGACGCCGGGACAGCGTTCCTTGATCAGCGGCAGCGCCTCGAGGAAGTTCAGCGCGTACCCGTTGTGCTCGGACATGCCGGTCGCGACGGCCAGCACGTTCGGGTCGAAGATGATGTCCTCGGGCGCGAACCCGATCCCGGTCAGCAGGTCGTACGCGCGGCCGCAGATCGACACCTTGCGCTCGACGGTGTCGGCCTGGCCCTGCTCGTCGAAGGCCATCACCACCGCGCCGGCGCCGAAGTCCATGATCCGCCGGGCCCGCTCGAGGAACTCCTCCTCGCCCTCCTTCAGGCTGATCGAGTTCACCACGCCCTTGCCCTGCACGCACTTCAGGCCGGCCTCGAGCACGGTCCACTTCGAGCTGTCGATCATGATCGGGATCCGGGCCACCTCGGGCTCGGTCGCGATCAGGTTCAGGAACGTGGTCATCGCCTGCTCGCTGTCGAGCAGGTCGGCGTCCATGTTCACGTCGAGCAGGTTGGCGCCGCCGCGGACCTGCTCCAGCGCCACGTCGACCGCGGCCTGGTGGTTGTCGGACTCGATCAGCCGGCGGAACTTCGCCGACCCGGTCACGTTGGTCCGCTCGCCGATCATCACGAAGCCGGTGTCGGCGCCGATCTTGAACGGCTCCAGCCCGCTGAACCGGGTCCGGGTCTCGTGGTCGGCGAGCTTGCGCGGCGCCTGGCCCTTGACCGACTCGGCGATCTTGGCGATGTGCGCGGGCGTCGTACCGCAGCAGCCGCCGACGACGTTGACCAGGCCGGACTCGGCGAACTCGCCGATCATCCCGGCGGTCTGCTCGGGCGTCTCGTCGTACCCGCCGAAGGCGTTCGGCAGTCCGGCGTTCGGGTGCGAGGCGACGTAGGTGTCGGCGAACCGGGCCAGGTCGGCGACGTGCGGGCGCATCTCGTGCGCGCCGAGCGAGCAGTTCACGCCGACGACCAGCGGCTTGGCGTGCTCGATCGAGCTCCAGAACGCCTCGACGGTCTGGCCGGACAGCGTCCGCCCGCTCAGGTCGACGATCGTCACCGAGATCCACAGCGGCAGCTCGGGGGCGACCTCGCGGGCCGCGGCGATCGCGGCCTTGCAGTTCAGGGTGTCGAAGATCGTCTCGATCAGCAGCAGGTCGACGCCGCCGTCGCGCAGTGCCGCGATCTGCTCGGCGTACGAGTCCTTGACCTGCTCGAACGTCACCGCCCGGTACGACGGGTCCTCGACCCGCGGCGACAGCGACAGCGTGACGTTCAACGGGCCGATCGAGCCGGCCACGAACTTGCCGCCGGCCTCGTCGGCGGCCTGGCGGGCCAGCCGCGCGCCCTCGAGGTTCATGTCCCGGACCAGCGACTCCAGGCCGTAGTCGGCCTGGCCGATGCTGGTCGCGGTGAAGGTGTTGGTGGTGGTGATGTCGGCGCCGGCGTTCAGGTACTGCCGGTGCACGTCGAGGATGACGTCCGGACGCATCAGGTTGAGCAGGTCCGGGTCACCGGTCACGTCGTGGGTGTGGTCGACGAAACGATCGCCCTTGTAGTCCTCGGGGGTCAGCTTCGCGCCCTGCAGCATCGTGCCCCACGCACCGTCCAGCACGGCGATGCGCTGGTCGAGCAGGTCCCGCAACGAGCTTGTGGTCACCCTTAGCCTCCAGAAGATTCCCGGAGGCGCCCTTGCAGTAGTGACTCAGGACGAGCGTGGCGGGCCTCCGGCCCGTTGCAGCGCCTCTCGGCCCAAGCAACGATCGTACTGGCGTTGAGCGCTCACACCAGCACAAAATGTCCAGTTAATGAGACTGCTGTCCACTTTGATCGACCAGCTGCTGCAGCGCGGGCCCGTAGAGGTCGGCGACCAGCTCCGGATCGGTGGTCGCGGCCGGCCCGGTCTTCTGCAGGGCGATCATCGCGCCGAGCCCGAGCAGGTGCGCGACGATCAGCTCGGCACGCAGCTCGCTGTCGTCACCGTCGAGCCGATCGGCGAAGGCCTGCACGACCTGCTCGCGGAACTGGTTCCGCATCCTGGCCCGCTCGTCCCCGTCACCGGCCGCGAAGACGACCCGAACCAGGAGATCGCTGTCGTTCTGGCGACGCCAGCGGATCAGCGTCAGTACGGCGTGCCGCCCGAGCGACTCGTTCGGAGCCGCCACCAGCAGCTCCCCCGCACCGCTGAAGTCGGCGACCACGTCGAACAGCTGATCCTTGCCGCCGAAGTGCTTGACGATCAGCGAGGCGCTGACACCGGCGTCGGCGGCGATCCCACGCAACGTCACCGCGGAGTACGGCTGCCGGGCGAACGCCCGCCAGGCGGCCCGAAGAATCGCCTGCCGGCCGGCGTCGTTCACGCTTTCACCGGAGTCGGCACGGCGGCCTGGCGGCGGGCCGGGATCAGCAGGGTCAGACCGACCGCCACGAGCGCGGCTGCGCCGGCGATCACGAAGACGATCAGGTACGCGCTGAGCTTCGGGGCGGTGTGGCCGGCGTTCGTCGCCACCACCGCGGTCAGCACCGTCGCCACGATCGCGCTGCAGACTGCCTGGCCGATCGTGCGCATCAACGTGTTGAGGCCGTTCGCCGCGGCCGTTTCGGTCACCGGGACAGCATGCATGATCAGGGCGGGCAACGCCGAATACGCGACCGCGGTCCCGGCCGACACCACGGTCGCGCCGGCCACGATCGCGAACAGGTTCTCGCTGGTGAACAGGCGCACGACGTACCCGACGGCCATCAGCGCCGAGGCAACCGCGAGCGTGAACCGCGGCCCGCGGGCAGCGGAGATCCGGGCCGAGACCGGCGACAGCAGAACCATCGCGATCCCGCCGGGCAGCAGGCACAGACCGCTCACCACGATCGACGCGCCGAGCCCGTACCCGGTCGACACCGGTTCCTGGACGAGCTGCGCGGTGGACAACGAGTTCGCGTAGAAGGCGAAGCCGATCAGCAACGCGGCCAGGTTGGTGAACAAGACAGCAGGCCGCGCCGAGACGCGGAGATCGACCAGCGGGCTCGTCGTACGGAGCTCGAAGAACACCCACAACGGCACGATCAGCGCCGCCCCGGCGAAGGTCCCGATCGTGGCGGCCGACCCCCAGCCCCACGCGCTGCCCTTCGACACCGCGAGCAGCAGGCAGACCAGGAACCCACTCAGCCCCAGAGCACCCGGTACGTCGAACCGCCCTCTGGTCCGCAGCTTCGACTCGGGCACGATCAGCAGCACGACGGCGATGTCGAGCAGCCCGAGCCCGGCGCAGATCCAGAACATCGTGTGCCAGTTGGCGTACTCGACCACCAGCGTCGCGGCCGGAATACCGAACGCGGCGCCGACACCGAGCGTCGAGCTCATGATCGCGATCGACGGGATCACCCGCTCCGCGGGCAGCTCGTCCCGCAGAATGCTGATCCCGAGCGGCACCACCGCGACCGCCGCCCCCTGGAACGCGCGCCCGACCACCAGTACCGGCAACAGCGAGCTAGTTGCACAAAGCAACGACCCGAGAACCATCGAGACCAGGGCAATCAGCAGCACCTTGCGCTTGCCGTACATGTCACCGGCCCGCCCAAGCAGCGGCGTGAAAACAGCACCGGTCAGCAACGCGACCGTCACCAGCCAACTGACGTCGGCAGGCTTGCTGTGCGTCAACCCGGGCAACTCGGGCAACAGCGGTACGACGATGGTCTGCATCACCGAGACCAGCACCCCGCACGACGCGAGCGCAGACAGAATCAGACGGGGATGGGCGGTCGGCCGAACGGTCACGCAAAATCCTCACTCGCGGCAGCGACGAACAGAAGCTCACCTCTAGAGTAAACAACTGTTCACCCCAACCTCAACCGGGTTCCCCACCACACGGCACCGACACGCGAAAAACGGCAGCACTCGCGCGACGGGGAGCGCGGGCGCGGGGAGCGCGGGGAGCGGCGGGCGCGGGGAGCGGCGGGCGCGGGAGCGGGAGCGCGGGGAGCGGCGGGGCGCCGTAGCCCGGGGCGCAGGAGCGGGAGCGCGGCAGGCAGGCAGGCAGGCGCACGAGAGCGCGGAGACACCCGCGCTCGGGGAAGCAGCCGGGAGCGCGGGGCCCCGTACCGGACGTGCAGCCGGGCCCGGGGGCGCCTGAGGGGGTTAGGCGCCGGGCCGGGCCCGGTTTGTTCGGTCCGCTGGGTGTGGGGGAGGCGTCAGCGGACCGGTCCGGTGGTGAGTTCGATGTCGGCTGTGTGCCGCTGGCCGGTTTGGTCGGTCCAGGTGACGGAGACCTTGTCGCCCGGGTGGTGCTGGTCGAGCGCGGTGGCCAGCGCCTCGGGCGAGCTGACCGTCGTACCGCCGAGGGAGGTGATCACGTCGCCGGCCGCCAGGCCCGCTTCGGACGCCTTGCCGTTGGCGACCACGTCGTTGACGACCGCGCCCTGGGCGCCGTTGGTCAGGACGGTGATGCCGAGCATCGGGGAGTCGCCGATGTGGACGTCGGCCGAGGACTGGCCGGCCTCGATCTGGTCCGCGATCGCCATCGCCGCGTTGATCGGGATCGCGAAGCCCTGGGTCTGGCCGGCGCCGTTGCCCTGGTCGCCCTGGCCATCGTCGCCCTGGCCCTGCTGGCCCTGGCCATTGCCCTGATCCTGACCATTGCCCTGGCTCTGGCCGTTGCCCTGCCCCTGGTCGTTGCCGAACCCACCGAAGCCGTTGCCGTCACCGAAGCCGCCCTCACCAGTGCCGGAGCCCGGGTTGCTCGGGTCGAAGGCCGTCTGGCGACCGTTCTGGTTGCCGTTTCCCCCGGAGCCGGCGGTGTCGACGCCGATCACCTCACCGGCCGCGTTCGCCAGCGGGCCGCCGGAGTCGCCGGCCTGGATGTTCGCGTCGGTCGCGATCAGGCCGGTCAGGTTCTCCGGGTCCTGCCCGGACTCGTCGGTCGCGGTGATCGCCTGGTTCAGCGCCGTCACCTCGCCGGCCGCGTAGCTCGGCGTACCCCCCTTGCCGCCGGCATTGCCGATCCCGACCACGTCGTCGCCGACCTTGACCGTCGAGGAGTCGCCGATCTTGGCGGTCTGCAGCCCGGAGGCGTCCTTCAGCTTCAGTACGGCGATGTCGTGGTTGTCGTCGTACCCGACAACGCTCGCCTGGTACGTCTTGCCGTCGCCGACGTTCACCACGCTGATCTGCGTCGCGCCCTCGACGACGTGGTGGTTGGTGAGCACCTCACCGTCCGGCGTCAGCACGATCCCGGTCCCGGCGGCGCGCGCTCCCTCGTACCCGAGCACGGTGTTGACGTTCACGAGCCCGGGCGACACCTTCGCGGCGACGGCGGACGGTGTCATGACCTGGGCCAGCTGCGAGGAGTTCGCCACGTGCTGGTCGATGCCCCACGCCACCGATCCGGCCACGAGCGCGGCGGCGAGACCGAACGCGCCGACCATCGCCGGCACCCGGCGGCGCCGCTTCGGCGGCTGCGGCTGGTACGGCGGCTGCCACGGCCCCGGCTGCGGGTACCCGTACGACACGTAGCCGTGCGGCGGGTAACCACCCTGCTGCTGATTCTGCTGCCCCTGCTGGTCCATCGTCCCTGCGCCTCCTCAGGCTGTTCCTTCCTGAGATCGAGTAGACCGCGCGGACCTGAGAACGCCATCGGACCAGTAGAGGAATCACCTGAGAATCCGGTGTGTGCCACAACACACGCCCAGGGCAACTACTTCAGCAGCCGCCCAACAGCTCGTCGCCGTACCGGCCGTCCGACCGACTGAGCGCGTCCATCACACCCCCCGCCCGTGCCCCGCCACTTCGCGCTTTGAGCACCACCCAGCTACCGATTCGCACGAATGCGGCTGCGCCGTGCCCAAGGTCGCCCCCGGCCACCCACGGGGCCACCCACCACCGCGCCCACTGCCGCCGTTCAGGACGACTGCAGCCGAATGTCACGACTGGCGCAGTACACCGCATCAGTCATCGAACTACGCGTCAGTCGTGAAACAACGCATCAGTCAACGCACCCTGGGACGGCGGATGCGCACCGACGGCCCCACGACACACGCCGTGGGCAGCTACTTCAGCAGCCGCCCGACCGCCTCAACCACCGCGCGCCGACGTACCGGCTGAGCCGGCACCGCGGACTCGAACTCCGGGTTCATCGAGGACCAACTCGTCGCGATCGCCTGCACCAGCGACAGCAGCTCGACCGCACTGAAGTCACTCACCACAGCGCCGGACCCCAGAGCCCGCTCCAGCTCGTCGAGCCGAGCCGTGTTGACATCGAGCACAGCCTCTAGCCGCGCACTCCCCGGCCGCTCCAGCCGGTACCAAACCGCCAGCCGCAGGTGCTCCGGGCGCTCCTCGAAGTAGTCGAACACCCGCCCCGCGTACGCCGGCAGGTCGTCCGCACTGAACCCGACCTCAGCCAGGTAGGCCTCGACGTACGCCGTGAACACCGCGTCGAACAGCCCGTCCTTGTTCCCGAAGTAGGCGTAGATCATCGCCTTGTTGCACCCGGCGACCTCGGCGATCTTGTCCACCCGAGCCCCCGCGATCCCGAACTTGGCAAACTCATCAGTCGCCGCCACCAGAATCTGTCCCCGAGTCCGCTCGGCGTCACGAGTCTTCCGCCGACCCCGGACCGGCCGCACCCGCCCCGCTATCCCGCTGTCCGGCATCGGTCCGTCCAGCTCCTCGGGCTCCATACCAAGCAGCTTACCAACCAACTGGTCAGTTGCTTAACCGGCGGAAGGGGTGTTCCATGGATGTATCCAACCGGTCAGTTAGTTAGTGGAAGAGGGAACGAAAATGTCCAAGACGTGGCTTGTTACCGGGAGTTCTCGGGGGCTTGGGTGGGAGTTGGCGGTGGCGGCGCTCGAGGCGGGTGATCGGGTGGTGGCGACTGCTCGGCGGCCTGAGCAGCTTGGGGAGTTGGTGGCGAAGTACGGCGACCGGGTGCGGGCGGTGGCGCTTGACGTGACCGACGCGGCGGCTGCGCGGGCTGCTGTGCAGGTGGCGGTGGATGCGTTCGGCGGGCTCGATGTGGTGGCCAACAACGCCGGCTACGCGAACAGTGTGGCGATCGAGGAGATGGGTGAGGACGACTTCCGGGCGCAGGTGGAGACGAATCTGTTCGGGGTGGTGAACGTGACGCGGGCAGCGTTGCCGGTGTTTCGGGGGCAGCGGGGCGGGCACTTTCTGCAGTTCTCGTCGGTTGGTGGGCGGGTCGGTGGGACGCCGGGGATGGGTGCTTACCAGACCGCGAAGTTTGCCGTCGAGGGGTTCAGCGAGGTGCTGAGCAACGAGGTCAGGCCGTTCGGTGTGAAGGTCACCATCGTCGAGCCCGGCGCCTTCCGGACCGACTGGGGTGGTTCGTCGATGACGATCCCGCCGGTCGGCGCGGACTACGAGTCGACGGTCGGCGCGATGAACACCTACCGCCGCGAGAACGACGGCAAGCAACCCGGCGACCCCGCCAAGGCCGCTCGTGCGATCGTCGATGTGGTTGCCCTCGACAACCCGCCGCTGCGGCTTCTGCTCGGCAAGGACGCGCTCGAAGCGACCCGCAAGTCGTCGGCCGCGCGCGCCGCCGAGGCCGAGCAGTGGGTCCACATCAGCACCTCGACGAACTACTGAACCAAGAACTCCTCGATCAAAGCGTTCACCTCGGTCGGGTTCTCCAGCGCGGCCAGGTGCGCCGTCTTCTCCAGTACGACGAACCGCGCGCCCGGGATCGCGTCGGCCATCACCCGTGTCTCCGCGACCGGGAAGGTCGCGTCCTCCCGCCCGGCCACGACCAGCACCGGCGCCTTGATCGACGCGAACAGCTCCCGCTGGTCCGGCCGCCGCGGGACGACGCTGGTCACCGCGTGCCGGACCGAGGAAACGTCGGCCCGCGACGCGAGATCGTTGACGACGGCAACAACCGCGGGACGTTCCCGTTTGGTGGTCGGCCCGAGGAACGCGTCCCGCACCGGCCCCACCAACGGCCCGCGCATCCCACCCAGCAGACGCGCCGAGACAACCAGCAACGGGTACTCGATCCGATGCCGCACCCCGGCCGGCGAAGCGGTCGCGTTCATCAGCACGGCCCGATCGACCCGCTCGGGGTGCAGCGCGGCGAACGTCCCGCCGATCATCCCGCCCCACGAGTTGCCGACCAGGTGCGCCCGCTCGATGCCCAGGGCATCGAGAATCTCCACCACCACCTGCGCACACTCGGTAAAACTGAACGCCCGCGTCAAGGGGCTGCTCCCACCGTGCCCCGGCGGATCCACCAGTACGACGCGGAACCGGTCGGCGAAGTACGACGCCTGGGCGTTCCACAGCGTCCCGTCCATCAGCAGACTCGGCCAGCACACCATCGCCGGCCCCTCGCCCCCGACCCGTAGCCGGATCCGCCCGAGCACCGTCTCGACGTACTGGTCTTCCATGAGCGGGACCTTAAGCCCCCGCAAGCCGCGCCGCTACTGTCCGGGCATGCTCGGCGACCTCGGGTGGTGAGACGACCTCGAACGCGAAGCCCAGCAGGCCCATGTGGAGCACGAGCTCGTCCATGGAGTTCGAGCCGGTCCGCACCAGACAGCTCTGCTCGTCAACGGCCTCCACGGAGGCAACCGACGAAGCCAGCCGGTCGGCCACGGAGGCAGCCGGCGCGTGCATCCGGAAGACGGCTTGGTAGCGGTAGGCCCCGGACGCGATCCCGGCGCCGACCGACGAAAGCTCCGGCACCTCGCGCGGAGTGAACCGCGGCCCGGTCGGAACGCGCAGCACCATCCGATCCAGCCGGTAAGTCCGCCAGTCCGAGCGATCGAGATCCCAAGCCGTCAGGTACCACCGCCGCCCGGTGTGAACGAGCCGATGCGGCTCCGTCGTCCGCACACTCGCCGTACCGTCATGGGCCGAGTAGTCGAACCGCAACCGCTGACGATCCCGGCACACCGCGGCCACCGCCAGCAAAACCTCCGGGTCGACCACAGCCCCCTGCCCAACCGGTACGGCGGCCGACTGCAACAGCCGAACCCGATGCCGCAACCGCGAAGGCAGCACCTGCTCCAGCTTCGTCAACGCCCGCACCGACGACTCTTCCAACCCAGCCACTCCCCCGGCCGCCGCACTCCGCAGCCCGATCGCCACGGCCACGGCCTCCTCGTCGTCCAGCAGCAACGGCGGCAACGACGCCCCGGCCCCCAGTCGATAGCCGGCCACGCCAGGCACAGCCTCGACCGGATAGCCGAGGGTGCGCAGCTTGTCGACGTCCCGCCGCACGGTCCGGACGCCGACGCCCAGCTCGTCAGCCAGCGTCGTACCCGACCAGTCACGCGGAGTCTGCAGCAAGGACAGCAGCTTCAGCAGCCGTGCGGAGGTTTCCAGCATGCCGCGAAGTCTGTCACCAAGCTAGGACCGAAGCTGTCCTAACCGGCTGAAACAGTCGAAGGCATGACGATCACCCCGTTCCGCATCGACATCCCGCAGACCACGCTCGACGACCTGCAGAGCCGGCTCACCAACACTCGGCTCCCGGCCAAGCTGCCGGGTGACGGCTGGGACACCGGCGTGCCGGTCAGCTGGCTGGGCGACCTGGTCGACTACTGGCGCACCGAGTACGACTGGCGCAAGGTCGAGCAGCAGCTCAACGAGTTCCCGCAGTACACGACCGAAATCGACGGGCAACGGATCCACTTTCTGCACGTCCGCTCGCCCGAGGCGGACGCGTTGCCGCTGCTGCTGACGCACGGGTGGCCCGGCTCGTTCATCGAGTTCGTCGACCTGATCGGCCCGCTGACCGACCCGGTCGCGCACGGCGGGGAGGCGGGCGACGCCTTTCACTTGGTGATCCCGTCGCTGCCCGGCTTCGGGTTCTCGACGCCGGTCGCGAGCGACGGCTGGACCACCAAGCGGATCGGCCGGGCCTGGGCCGAGCTGATGAGCCGGCTCGGTTACGAGCGGTACGGCGTACAGGGCGGTGACATCGGGGGCGCGGTCTCGCCACAGGTCGCGCGCGAAGACCGCGAGCGCGTCGTCGGCGTGCACGTGAACGGCGGGCCGGCGATTCCGCCGTACCCGCTGCCGGACGAGGAGCTCGCGACGCTCACGCCGCTCGAGCAGGACCGGGTCGCGCGGGTCGGCGCGTTCATGCACGAGGAGTTCGGCTACATCGCGATCCAGTCGACCCGCCCGCAGGCGCTGGCGTACGGGCTGGTCGACTCACCGGTCGGGCAACTGGCCTGGATCATGGACAAGTTCCGCGAGTGGACCCACCCGCGGGCGACGCTGCCGGACGAGATCATCGGGCGCGACAAGCTGCTCACGAACGTGATGATCTACTGGCTGACCGGTTCGGCCGGCAGTTCAGCGTACGTCGGCTACGCGCAGGGCGGCGCCTGGGGCGCGCAGCTGGAGAACTCCGGCGTCCCGACCGCGGCGATCGTGTTCGCCCACGACGTCGGCATCCGCCGGTACGCCGAGCAGGAGAACACGATCACCCGCTGGACCGACGTCGACCACGGCGGTCACTTCGCGGCGCTCGAGGAGCCGGAGCTCCTGCTCAGCGACGTCCGGGCGTTCTTCAGGACCGTTCGAGGATGACGATCGGGATCTGGCGGTCGGTGCGCGTGGTGTAGGTGTTGTAGTCGGGCCACACCTCGACCATTTTCGGCCAGATCTTCGCGCGCTCCTCTTCGGAGGCGACGCGGGCGTGCGCGGCGAACCGGTCGCCCTTGATCTGCACCTTCACGTCGGGGTTCGCCTCGAGGTTGAAGTGCCAGCCCGGGTGCGCCTGGGCGCCGCCGTTGGAGGAGACGATTGCGTAGCCGCCCTCGACCTCGCGGTAGATCAGCGCGTTCTTGCGCTCCTCGCCGGACTTGCGGCCGACGGTGGTCAGGACCAGGATCGTCGCGCCGTGGTCGCCCCAGGTGTACCCCACCGCGCCGTCGCTGTCCTCATAAGCCTTGATGTGCTCGGCTCCGTACAGTGCTTGTTCTGCCATACCGTCTGTAGCCACCCGGCCACGGGTTCTATTCCCGCCGCGGCACCGCTACGCGGGCCAGGTCGGCGGCGATCACGACCTCACCGTCGAACTCCGCCCGCGCCTCCTCCTCGAAGGGCGTCATGTCGGTGTAGCGCTGCGAGAAATGCGTCAGCACGAGCGTCCGTACGCCGCATTCCTGCGCCACCCGCGCGGCCTGCCGCGCGGTGAGATGCCCGAAGTTCCGGGCCAGCGTGGCCTCCGACGACAGGTACGTCGACTCGATCACCAGCAGGTCCGCGCCGTCGGCCAGCCGGAAGACGCCGTCGCACAGCCGCGTGTCCATCACGAACGCGAACCGCTGCCCGCGCCGCGGCTCGCTGACCTGCTCGACCGTGACCGTGCGACCGTCCACCACCAGCGATCCCGCCGCCTGCAACCGCCCGACCGCGGGACCATGCACGCCGTACGCCGCCAACTGGTCCGGCAGCATCCGCCGGCCGTCGGGCTCGATCAGCTGGTACCCGAACGCCTCGACCGGGTGCTCGAGGCGTCGTACCCAGAGCTGTCCGAACGAGCCGACCGACAGCAGCCCTTCCTCGTCGATCGGCTCCTCGCGCAGCTCGGCCCGCTCGAAGAACGACGCGGCGTACCGCAACCGCGTGAAGTACTCCTGCCCGGACGCGGGGTAGTGCGCGTGCACCGGGTGCGGCACGCCGTCGAGCGACAGCCGCTGCACAACACCCGGTACGCCGAGGCAGTGGTCGCCGTGGAAGTGCGTGACGCACAACCGCGTGATCGCGCCGGCCGCGACCCCGGCGTACAGCATCTGCCGCTGGGTGCCCTCGCCCGGATCGAACAGGAAGCCCTCGGAGTCCCACCGCAGGAAGTAGCCGTTCTGGTTCCGCTCACGCGAGGCGACCTGGCTGCCGGTGCCCAGCACAACTAGTTCGCGCACGCCCTCACAGTAGTGCGAACGCCTTCAGGAAGATCTCGACGTGCTCGGTCTGCCAGATCAACGGCGGCCGGACCTTGAGCACCTGACCACCAGGACCGGTCGTTCCGACCAGTACGCCGTGGTCGCGCAGCCGCTCGGCGAGCTCCTCCGCGGTGACCCCGGCCTCGGAGGGGATCTCGACGCCGACCATCAAGCCCTGGCCTCGCACCCGAACGGCCGGATGGATCGCAGGCGCCAGCTCGGTCAGCCCGGCGGCGAGCTGCGCACCGACCTCGCCGGAGCGCGCGACCAGGTCCGACTCCTCGATCACGTCGAGCACCGTGTTCGCCGCGGCACAGGAGACAGGGTTGCCACCGAACGTGCTGAAGAACTCGTCGACCCCGGCGAACTGCTCGGCGATCTCGCGGCGGGTGATCAGTGCGGCGACCGGGTGCCCGTTGCCCATCGGCTTGCCCAGCGTGACGAAGTCCGGCGTCAGTCCGTAGTCCTCGAACCGCCACAGGTGCCGCCCGCCGCGACCGAACCCGGCCTGCACCTCGTCGGCGAGGAACAGCCCGCCGGCGGCCCGCACCTCGTCCTGCAGCCCGCGCATGAAATCACCGGTCGGCGTCAAGATCCCAGCGCTGCTGAACACCGAGTCGACGGCGAGCAACGCGACCTCATGTCCCTGCAATTCCGAACGGCCGGCGCGAACTCGTTGCCTGGCGTCCTCCTCGGTCGGCTGCCGCCCGTCGGCGTCGGTCCGCGGTGCCTCGAACGTGCCGACGTGCGCCGGGCGCGCGGACGGCGGGTAGGTGTTGGTCGAGAACGCCGTCGTCGCCTCGCTCACGCCGTGGTACGCGAGATCTGCCGCGAGCGCTCCCGACCGTCCGGTGACGATCCGCGCCATCCGCCAGGCCAGGTCGTTGGCCTCGCTCCCGGAGTTCATGAACACGCAGGTGTCCAGCCCGTCCGGCATCGACGCGGTCAGCCGCTCGGCCAGCTCGATCGCGTGCGGGTGCAGGTACCGCGAGTGCACATTCAGTACGCCGGCCTGCCGCGCGATCGCCTGCACCACGGCGGGATGCGCGTGCCCGACGACGGGAACGTTGTTGTAGGCATCGAGGTAACGCTTGCCGTCGGCCCCTTCGATCCAAGCCCCTTCAGCCCGGACCGCCTGCAACGGCTTCCGATAGAACAGCGGCGACAACGTCCGCCCGCCGAACACCGAGTCCCGGCGCCCGAGCAGGGCAGGCTCCGCCGAAACGTCGACGCGCGACGTGCCACAGATCCGGTGGAACCGATCGGCCAGTTCCCGCGGATCCAGATCGGCCCACAGATCCAGCACGTGCCAGCTCCCGGCGACGAGGCTGGTCAGGTACTCCTCGTTGCCCGGGTACAGCGGCGCCCGCCAGGCCGAGATCAGCGTGCTCGCCGCACACCGCGCAAGCACCAGCTCCCCGATCAGCTCGACCTCCTCCGGCTCCAGCGGAAGCACCCGCTGGTACGCGTCGAGGAACTCCCGCGCGGCCGGCCACGGATCGTCCGACTCCCGCAGCAACGAGGTCAGGCTGATCGCCAGGTCCGCGACCCGCGCGGTGTGGTGCATGTCGCCGAAGTCGATCACCCCGTCGATGCCGTCGGCACCGAGCAGCACGTTGCTCAACGTCACGTCGGCGTGCAGGACGAAGGCCGGCAGCTTGGCCGTTGCCTCAGGCAATGACTCGAAACGGTCGAGCAACCGCTGCATCGGAGCCCGGCGGCGCTCCTCGGGCAGGCGTTCGGCGTACTGGCGCAGGGAGGAGACGATGCGTGGATCCCAGTCCAGCCGGCGATGCGCCGCCGGGTCGCCGAAGCCCTGCAGCGCCTTGACCAGCCGGGCACAAATGGTCCCGAACGACGCCGCGAACCAGCTCGGCAGGCGCACCAGATCGCCGACCTGACCAGGCATCACCGTCATCAACCGGGTCAGGTGCTCGCGGCCGTCCTCGGCCTCGGCCAGGACCACCGAGCTGCCGTCGAGCGCCGTGAGCAACCGCGGGATCGGGAGCCCGGGATCGGTCACCTCGACGTGCCGCATCGCCGCGCTCTCCATCGCGATCTGCGCCGGGTCGTCGCCGGTGTTGGAGATCTTCAGCACCAGCTCGCGCCCGTCGTCGGCGACCGCGAGGAAGTTGCGGTCCCGCTCGCTGCGCAGCATCCGCAGCTCGGCACTGATCCCGTACGCCGACCGCAGTAGTGCGGCCGCCGCGGCGACGCTCACCTCGGGCGGATCCTCGACCATGCTCGGGGTCTGGCCGGCTGCTGTCTCCACGCTCACTCCTTCACGCCGCTGAACACCAACGGCGTCCGTGCCCGCGCTGTCTCGAAGGCTCCGTCGGCGGTCCGCCGGAGCAACTGATCGTGTCCCGGCTGGACGAAGTCCGCCAGACCGGCGACCCGCGCGATCGACGCGTTCGCCTGCTCCGGGTCGGTCGGCTGCCCGGACGCCTGACCGGACCGCAGCACCTTCAGCGTCGGTACGGCGTCGCCGGTCAGCACGACGGTCCCCTCGTCGGTCGCGACGGTGAGCCCGATCGATCCGGGCGTGTGCCCGGGCAGCTCGATCACGTGCACGCCGGGCAGGACTTCCTCACCCTCGGCGGTCTCGGTGACCTTCAGCCCGGCCAGCACCGAGCTCGTCCAGCTCGGGGTGTGCGGTCCGGCCGGGTTCGCCAGGAACGTCAGCTCGGCGGGATGCACCAGCACCCGGCTCCGGTGGAACAGGTCGACGTTCTGGATGTGGTCCCAGTGCCCGTGCGACAGCACGACGGTGTCGATGTCGGCGGGCTCGAGGTCGCGCTCGGCCAGGACCCTGCGCAACGCCCGCCGTCGGCCGACGTGCCCGAAGTCGAACACGAGGCGCCGCCCTTCGCTCTCGACCAGCACGATCGAGCAGAACGCCGGACTGCCCTGGTCGGACGACAGCGAGTACCCGTTGAGCAGCGAGGTGTAGGTCGGCATCAAGACAGGGCAGCGACAAGCGTGCTCGCCGAGATGTTGCCGCCGCAGGACACGATCGCGACCCGCTTGCCTTCCAGCTCGGTACGCCGGGCGCGCGCCGCGGCGAACGCCATCGCGGCAGACCCTTCGATCAGCTGGTGCTCGGTGTCGATCACCATCCGCAGCGCGGCGGCGATCGCGTCCTCGCTGACCAGCACCCAGTCGTCGACCAGCTCACGGCACAGCGCGAACGTGATGCTGCCCGGCTCGACGCTGCCGGCCGTCCCGTCGGACAGGCTCTCCTGCGGCTCGACCTGGACGATCTCCCCGGCGACGACCGAGGCCGCCATCGGCGCTTCGCGCACCGGCGACGCACCGATCACCTGGATCCCCGGCCGGTGCTTCTTCAGTACCGACGCGATCCCGCTGACCAGCCCACCGCCGCCGACCGCGACGACCACCGCGTCCAGCGGCTGACCGGCCAGCTGCTCGAGGATCTCCACCCCGGCCGTGCCCTGCCCGGCGATCGTGTCGGGGTCGTTGTACGGCGAGACGTAGACGAGATCGTGCTCGGCGGCGTACGCCCGTGCCTTCGGCTCCAGCACGCCGGAGTCGAACCCCTCGGCGCGCAGCTCCAGCCCGAACCGGCGCAGCGCGGCGACCTTGCCGGCCGCCGCGTTCTCCGGCAGGTAGACGATGCCGCGACCGCCGAGCGTCGCCAGCGCGTTGCCGACCCCGAGCCCGTGGTTGCCGGTCGACGCCGTCACCACGCCGCGCTCACGCTGCTCGTCGGTGAGCGTGAGGATCTTCGCCATCGAGCCACGCGCCTTGAACGAGCCGGTGCGCTGCTGGTGCTCGCACTTGACCAGCACCTCCGCGCCGAGCTCCTCGCTGAACGCCTCGTAGCGCACCAGCGGCGTGACCGGCAGGTGCCGGCGGAGCTTGGGCGCGGCCTGCTCGGACCGGGCCGCGATCTCGGCGGGGGTCGGTGCTTCAGTCATTCAAGGTCTCCCTGTTCGGAGGTGCTCAGCCTGGAGGTGCTCGACCTGGAGGTGCTCGACCTGGAGGTGCTCGGCCTGGAAGGTGCTCAGCCGCGACCGGCGAGTACGGCGGTCGGCGCCGGGACGTCCGGCCGGTCCTCGGGCCCCGGGCCGTCGTACAGGTTCCAGGGCACCTGCTGGTAGCTGTTGCTGCAAGGCAGGCCCGGGGTGAGCTGGTACACACCCGTGGTCAGGTCGACCAGGCTGGACACGATGGTCTCGTTGCGGTCGAGCTCGTGGCGGCGCGGGTCGGAGTGCTGGCAGACGGCGTTCGGATGGCCGAAGTGGTCGCTCATCGCGGACTGGACGATGCGCGCGACCGCCTCCTCGCTGGTCCCCTCGGTGCGGAGCGGCGCCAGGCCCTCCTCGACCCGGGGCAACCGGTAGAGCGAGTCGACCGAGAACGGTTTGTAGCTGCCGCTGACCTGCTCGGGGATGAACGACTGGAAGTGGTTGCCGTGCACGAGCAACCCGTCGGTCGGGTACATCCAGCCGTTGCGGCCGGGGGTCGTCTCGATGTCGATCGCGAAGCCGTCCCGGTGGGTGAGCAGCAGGTTGCTCGACAGGCTCTGCTGCGCGTCGAAGATCACCTGCAGCGCGTCGTGGAAGTCCCAGCACTCCAGCACCGTACGACGAACGACCGTGCCCGGGATCCCCGCGCCGGGGCCGAAACCGGCGCCGAGGCCGTTGGCGTTCAGGGCGATCCCGGCCGAGTTCGCGCCGTGCCGCGCGACCTGGCCGGCCTCGACGTGACCGATGATCGTCGGCTTGCCGGGCTGCGTGATACGCAGGACGACGACCGTGTCGGCAACGCCGGAGTACAGGTCCCAGTTCTGGCCGGCGTACACGTGACCGAGCGGGTTGGCGCCCGGCAGCAGCGCGAACGACGTACAGCCGTCGTCCTCGTCGTTGGCCCCGTCGCTGGCCTCGTCATTGGTCGACAGCACGTCGCCGCGGAGCAGCTCGCCGCGGACGTTGAGCGTGAGGATCTCCTCGACGCTGCGGTTCGCGCCGAGCGCGATGCCGCGGATCTCGGCCAGCAGGTCGGGCGCGAAGCCCTCGATCAGCGGCACCCACTGCGGCGCCCGGGCGACCACCTCGGCCCAGGGCAGCCCGGTCTTGCGGGCCACCGACTCGGAGTAGAAGGCCAGCGAGCGCTCGATCTGGGCGCGGGCGGCCTCGCCGTACTGGAGACCGCGCTCGCGGGGGTCGGCGGCGGTGAGGTCGATGGTCGGCAACTGGGTCACGGAAGCTACTCCCGGTATGTTCGTTACGAATCTTGGCCTGACGGTAGTGATCGTTACATCACCTGTCAACGGGTCGTGACCGCGCCGCGATCGCCGTCCGACAGGTGGGCGACCGTGATGCCGGTCTCCGTCAGCGTCCGGGTCACCGCGCGGCCGCCGTACACCCAGTAGATGGTCATCTCGTCGTCGCCGACGTTGAGGAAGTGATGCGGGACGCCGGCCGGCACCCAGGTCGCGTCGCCGGCCTTCAGCTCGACCCGCTCGCCGCCGATCACCGCGACCGCGCTGCCGCGCAGGATCAGCACCGACTCCTCCACGTTGTGCGAGTGCAGCGGGATCTGCGTGCCGGCCTTGAAGGTGGTCGTGCCGGTGGTGACACCGTTGTGCGTGGCGTTCCAGCTTCCGACGTACGGCGTGGTGACGACGCCGTTGCCGCGGTCGAAAATCTCTGTTTGGCCTGGCCTGATGACAAGGCACTCCGACTCCGGCGTACTGGCCGGGCCGACCCAGACGGTCTTCGTGTTCATGAACTCGCGCATCCCGTGCGGGCCGAGCTCACGTCCGTAGCCGGACCGTTTGATCCCGCCGAACGGCAGTCGGGGGTCGGAGACAACCATTCCGTTGACGAAGACCGCCCCCGCGTCGAGCCGGCGGCTGTACTGCTCGGCCTTGTCCGGATCACTCGTCCAGAGCGCGGCGCCGAGTCCGAACTCGGTCTGGTTCGCCAGCCGGATCGCTTCGTCGGCGTTCGCCGCACGCGTGATCGCCGCGAGCGGGCCGAACGTCTCCTCGTCGAACGCGGCCATCCCCGGTACGACGTGGTCGAGCACGGTCGGCTGGTAGTAGTAGCCCGGCCGATCGACCGGCCCACCGCCCCGCAGGAGCTTCGCCCCGGCCTCGACCGAACGGCGGGTCTGCTCGTGCAGCGTGACCCGCAGGTCCGCGCGGGCCAGCGGGCCGATGGTCGTCCTGGCGTCGAGCGGATCGCCGACGACCAGCCGGTCGGTCGCCGCGCAGAAGGCGTCGACGAACTCGTCCGCGACCGCCTCCTCGACGATGAACCGCTTCGCGTTCACGCAGCTCTGCCCGACGTTGATGAACCGCGCCTTCACCGCGGTCTCGGCAGCGGCCTGCACATCGGCGTCCGCCAGTACGACGTACGGATCGGAACCGCCCAGCTCGAGCACCTGCTTCTTCAGCGCAGCGCCGGCCTGGGACGCGATGATCGTGCCGACCTCGGTCGACCCGGTGAAGGTGACGGCCGCGATCCGGTCGTCGGCGATCAGCTCGGCGACCTTCTTGGTCTCCACGAGCAGGACCTGGACCAGGCCTTCCGGCGTACCGGCTGCATGGAGCACGGCGGCGATCGCGAGCGCGGACTGCGGAACAGAGTTCGCGTGCTTGAGCACGATTCCGTTGCCTGCGGCAAGGGCTGGGGCGGCGAACCGGAAGAACTGCCAGAACGGGTAGTTCCACGGCATCACCGCGAGCACGACGCCGAGCGGGTCGTAGACGATCCGGCTCTGGCCGGCGTTGCTGCGGACGGGCTGGTCGGCCAGGAAGCCGATCGCGTTCGTTGCGTAGTACTCGCAGGTGATCGCGCACTTCTCGATCTCGGCGCGGGCCTCGGTCAGCGGTTTGCCCATCTCCTGGGAGATGAGCAGGGCGAGGTCTTCGGACTTGTCGCGCAGGGATCTCGCGATCCGGCGGAGCAGTTCGGTGCGTTCGCCGACCGGAGTCTGGCGCCAGACTGCCTGCGCTTCTGTGGCAGTGGTCAGGCGCTCGTCGACCGACGCGTCGGAGTCGGGATCGAACGTTGCCAGTTGCTCACCGGTGGCCGGGTTGACGGAACGGATCATCTCAGAGCTCTCCTGCCTTCAGGCGCTGCAGCACGTAGGGCAGGACGCCGCCGTGCTGGTAGTACTCGGACTCCCGCGGGGTGTCCAGGCGGATCCGCAGGCGATAGGTGCGTCCGCCGGACTCGACGGTCGCGAACCCGTCGTCCCCGAGGGTGATGTCGATCGGGTGCTCGCCGGTCAGGTCGTCGCCCTCGCCGGGGAGGAACTCCAGCGGGAGGATGCCCATGCCGACGAGGTTGGACCGGTGGATCCGCTCGAACGACTGCGCGAGCACCGCCCGTACGCCGAGCAGCGCCGGCCCCTTGGCCGCCCAGTCCCGCGACGACCCGGTCCCGTAGTCCTTGCCCGCGACAACAACCACTGGCGTCGCTTCTGCTGCGTACGCCGCGGCGGCGTCGTACACCGGCAGCAGTTCGCCGTCCTTGGTGGTGAATCCACCTTCCCTGTCCACCAACTGGTTCTTGAGCCGGAGGTTGGCGAACGCGCCCCGCATCATCACCAGGTGGTTGCCGCGGCGGGAGGCGTAGGTGTTCAGCTCCTTCACCCCCAGCTCGCGGAGATAGCGGCCTGCCACGCTGTCCGGCGGGATCGCTCCGGCCGGCGAAAGGTGGTCGGTGGTCACCGAGTCCCCCAGCCTGACCAGCGCCCGTGCGTTCTTCAGGCCGGTCGGCGCCTTGACCTCCAAGTACGGCGGCCGCCGCAGGTACGTCGAGTCGTCCTGCCAGGCGTAGGTCCTGCCGCTCACGACCTCGAGGCTCCTCCATCGCGCGTCACCGGCGAACACGTCGGCGTACGCCGCGGTGAACATCTCCGGCTCGAGCGCACTCTGGATCACCTCGTCGATCTCGGCCCGGGTCGGCCAGAGATCCCTGAGGTAGATGCCGTTGGCAATCGGCTCGGTCGTGAGATCGATCCCGAGCCGCCCCGCCAGCGCGTACGCGACGACCAGCGGCGGCGACGCCAGGTAGTTCTGCCGGACGTCGGGCTGGATCCGGCTCTCGAAGTTCCTGTTGCCGGACAGCACGGCCGCCACCGAAAGGTTCTTGGCCCGGACTTCCTCAGCCACCCCGTCCGCCAACCCACCCGACGCCCCGATGCACGTCATGCACCCGAAGCCGGCCAGGTGAAACCCCAGCTTCTCCAGGTACGGCGTGAGCCCAGCGGCGGCGTAGTAGTCCATCACCACCCGGGACCCGGGCGAGAGCGTCGTCTTCACCCAGGGCTTGGTCGCGAGGCCGAGCTCGACAGCCTTCTTGGCCAGCAACCCGGCGGCAACCATCACGCTGGGGTTGGAGGTGTTCGTGCAGGAGGTGATCGCCGCGATCACCACAGCGTCTTCACCAAGTCCATCTGCAGACGATTTGCCGTCGGCAACCTCCGTCAACGGGATCCGCTGGTTCGGCCGGTTCGGCCCCGCGATCGAGGCGACCACCTCACCCAGGTCGACGGTCAGCTCCTCGTCGTACCAGAGTTCTTCGGTGCCGTGCCAGAGACCCTGTTCCTTCGCGTAGTTCTCCACCAGGTCCACGTGCTCCCGGCCGGTGAAGCGCAGGTAGTCCAGCGTCTGCTCGTCGATCGGGAACCATGCCACCGTCGACCCGAACTCCGGGCTCATGTTGGCGATCGTCGCCCGATCCGGCACCGGCAGGTCATCCAGCGCCGGCCCGTAGAACTCCACCAACTTCCCGACCACCCCGTGCGCCCGCAGCCGTTCGGTGATCGTCAGCACCAGATCCGTCGCCGTCGACCCGGCCGGCAGCGCACCGACCAGCCGAACCCCGACCACCTTCGGAATCATCATCGAGACCGACTGCCCGAGCAGCGCCGCCTCGGCCTCGATCCCGCCGATCCCCCAGCCCAGTACGCCGAGCCCGTTCACCATCGTCGTGTGCGAGTCGGTCCCCAGACAAAAGTCCGGAAACGCCATCCCGTCCCGCACCTCGACCACCCGGGCAAGCTTCTCCAGGTTGACCTGATGCATGATCCCCGCCCCCGGCGGCACCACCTTCAACCGCTCGAACGCCTCCTGCCCCCACCGCAGGAACTGGTACCGCTCCCCGTTCCGCCGGTACTCCAGCTCGACGTTCCGCTCCAACGCATCCGCCCGCCCGAACACGTCCGCGATCACCGAGTGATCAACCACCAACTCAGCCGGCACCAACGGCTCCACCCGCGCCGGATCACCCCCGAGCTCCACCATCGCGTCCCGCATCGCCGCCAGATCAGCAAGCACCGGCACCCCGTTGGTGTCATGCAGAAACACCCGCGACGGGTAGACCTCGATCTCCCCCGTCACCCCCGGCACCCAACTGGCCAGCACCTCACTGGCCGTCCCCCGCCGCAACGCGTTCTCCAGCAGGATCCGCAACGTCCGCGGAAGATGATCGGGAGCAGCCCGCCGAAGAGCTTGGTAGTCGTGGGCAATCATTCTGAGGCAACCGCTTTGGCCACCGCAGTACCGAACTCCGCCGTACCAGTGTCTCCGCCGAGGTCCGGTGTGCAGACTCCCGACCTGATCGTGCTGAACAGTGCGTCGTCGACCAATTGGGCGGCTCTGGTCGCCGCCGGGTCGTCCACGCGGCGGCCCAGCCAGGCCAGCAGCATTCCGCCGGAGGCGATCATCGCGGTGGGGTTGGCGAGGTCCATCCCCGCGATGTCCGGAGCCGAACCATGCGCCGCCTGCGCCATCGCGCGTTCGGCCGACGCGTTGATCGACGGAGCGATCCCGAGCGACCCGGCGAGCTCGCCCGCGAGGTCCGACAGGATGTCGCCGAACATGTTCTCGGTGACGACCACGTCGAAGTCGGCGGCCCGGCGTACGAGGTGGACCGTCATCGCGTCGATGTGGAAGTCGTCGACCTCGACCTCGGGATACTCCGCCGCGAGCTCCCGGCAGACCCCCAGGAACATCCCCGTGGAGAGCCGCAGCACGTTCGCCTTGTGGACCACGGTCAGGTGCCGCCGCCGGCGCATGGCGAGCTCGAACGCCTCCCGCGCGATCCGCTCGATCGCGGGCCGGGTGAAGACACCCATCGCGATCGCGACGTCCTTGGTCGGCATGTACTCCCCCGTGCCGGCGAACGTGTTGCGGTCGGCGTAGAAACCCTCGGTGTTCTCCCGTACGACGACCAGGTCCGTCCCGCGGTCGTCGAAGGACCGCGCGGGCCGGATGTTCGCGTACAGGTCGAAGTGCTTGCGGATCGCGCCGCTCGGATTCAGTCGGCGGCGATGCGGTTCCGGGTACGCCGCGCTGTCGTGCGGACCGAGCAGCCAGCCGTCGAGCTCGCCGAGGGTCTCCAGCGTCGCGGGCGGAAGCGCGCTGCCGTGCGTCGCGATCGCCGCGGCGCCCAGCGGCAGCGGGACCCACTCGATCGGGGCCGCGCCGGCGGCGGCGACGGCCGCATCCATCACCTCGACCGCGGCCGGGATGATCTCGGGGCCGATGCCGTCGCCGAGCAGGATGCCGAGCCGGTAGCTGCGGGTCGTTGGGTTCACGCGGGGTCCTCTCCGGGGTGGTCGCCACTACTGTGCGACGTTATAACCTGCGACGTCAAGATCATCACTGCGTGATCTCATGCGTTGAAATCGGCGGCTTTGCTCCCAATGTGCGTTATAACGAGCTAACAGAACCGGCTTGCGATAAGTTTGAGCCCGGCTGGAGGGAGGTGCGATGGACGAGCAGAACGGGAACCGCCCGACCAAGGCGGAGGCGGCGTACGGGCTGGTCCGCGCGCGGATCCTGAGCGGCGAACTGATCGCCGGCGCGGTGATCCAGCAGGGCCCACTGGCCCGCGACCTCGGCATCAGTACGACGCCGCTGCGCGAGGCGCTGCGCCGGTTGATGAGCGACGGGCTGGTCGAGCTGGACGCCCACCGCGACGCCCGCGTCACCGCGCTCACCGCGGAGGAGGCCCGCGACCTGCTGGAGATCCGGCGCTCACTCGACCCGCTCGCCGCCGGTCTCGCGGCCGAACGCCGTACGCGAGATGAGCTGGAGGCCATCCGCGCGACCGCCGCCGAGCTGCTGCCGCTCCGGAGCGACCCGGCGACGTACGAGCTGGACACGCACCGGCGATTCCACGCCGCGATCTACCAAGCGTCGCACAACCAGCTGCTCATCCAGTCCCTCGACGGCCTGTGGGACAAGGCCGATCGGTACCGGCGCCTGGCGCTGGAGAACGGCCGCTCCGAGGAAGACCTGGAGCGCACCCGCGCCGACCACCTGGCCCTCGTCGAAGCCATCGCCGCCCGCGACACCGAAACCGCAGCGACCGTCATGCTCGCCCACGTCAACGCCAGCCTCGGCGCCCGAGCCGCCACCCACCTCACCACCCCGGAAGACAGCCATGTCTGATGCCCTCTGGACCGGCTACCGGTTTCGTGAAGTCGACGCCGACGGCTGGTCGACCTTCTGGCGCCTCGACCCCCGAGGCCAAGCACCCGGCCTGCACGACTGGCACGGCCGTCCCGACCGTCCGGGCGACCGCCTCTGGTCCCGAGCCGCGACTCCGGCCGGCGTACGGGCCTCTTGGCGCACCTCGGCGACCCAAGTACGCCTGGAGCTCCGAGCCGCCCTCGACATCTACACGACCATCGCCCCGGTCGACGTCCTCGTCGACGGCGAGCTCCACCAACGCTGCGAGGTGGCGATCGGCGAGCAGCAGCTGCTCATCGACCTCCCTGGAACCGACCTCGACCTGACCATCTGGCTCCCCCAAGCCGGCGCGATCGCCGTACGGGCTGTCGACTTCACCGGCGAAGCAGTCCCCTCACCGCCGACCGGCCCGCGCTGGATCACGTACGGCAGCTCGATCACCCAGTGCACCGGCGCGTACGGCCCGTCCGAGACCTGGCCGGCCCTCGTCGCCCGCCGGCACGGCTGGGACCTGACCGCGATGGGTTTCGCCGGCGAGTGCCACCTCGACCCGGTCGCGGCCCGCACGATCCGCGACACCCCCGCGCGCCTGATCTCCCTCTGCCTCGGCATCAACATCTACGGCGGCGCCACGTTCAGCGGCCGCACCCTGCCCGGCCAGGTCGAGTCGTTCCTGCACACCGTCCGCGACGGCCACCCGCACACGCCGATCGTGCTGATCACCCCGATCGTCGCGCCGAAGCTCGAGGGCAAACCCAACGAGGTCGGCCTGACCCTCGACGACATCCGCGCCTGCGTCGAGCTCGGCGCCCGCTCGCTGGCCGACCCCGACCTGCAGCTCATCGACGGCCGCACCGTGCTGACCCCCGAGGAGGCCAAGGCCCTGTACGCCGACGACCTCCACCCCGGCCCCGACGGCTACCGCCTGATCGCCGACCGCCTCGCGCCGCTGCTCACGCTCCCTCTCTGAGCACCTCGTCCAGCACCACCGCAACCCCCTCCGCCGCACTCCCCAATCCCCCGTGGTCCCCGGGGAACACCGTCGCCGTCTGCCCCAACCCCTCAGCCAAAGCAATCGCCGCCCGCCCCACCGCTCGCTGCTACTGCAGCAAGCCGATCGGGATCGCCATACCTAAGAACAGCACAAGCTGATAGGCGCTGTTGATCACGGTGAGGCGGCCAGGCTTCTGCTCGAAGCCGTTGTGCTGCGCCAGGGTCGACAGCGAGAAGCCGAGCCACGCCACGAGTCCGACCGCCAGGGCGATCCAGAAGGAGTCGGTGCCGGAGAAGCCGGACGCGACGGAGCTGGCGGCCGCGAGCGCGAGTGCGGTGACGACGATCGACGCCACCAGGACCACGAACGGACCCTTACCGGCCCTCACGGAGTCTTCCTTGGTCACCCCGGTCAGCTTCCGCCAGACGCCGCCGGCCAGCCCCCAGTCGCTGTACCAGACCCAGGCCACCGCCATTCCGACCACGATCGCGGCGACGACGGCCGGCCAACTGATGCTCAGCTCCACGGATCTCCTCTGCTCGACACGGGCTCCGGGTACTTGATAAAATCAACCGTGATGGAGAAAGTCAATCAGGTGAAGGGCTCGCGTTCCTACGGCCAGTACTGCGCCCTCGCGCGCTCTCTGGACGTCGTCGGCGACCGGTGGACGTTGCTCATCGTGCGCGAGCTGCTGCCGGGTCCGATGCGCTACACAGAGCTGAAGACCTCGCTCGAGGGCATCGCCACGAACCTCCTGGCCACGCGGCTGAAGACCATGGAGGCGAACGGGATCGTCGAGCGTCGCCTCGAGGACGCGGGCGTCGTCTACGCCCTCACGCCCTGGGGCACGGGGTTGCGCGAGCCGATGGAAGCGCTCGGCCGGTGGGGCGCACCGCTGCTGGCGACCGGCCAGGGCGACGACGCCTTTCAGCCGCGCTGGCTGACCCTTGCGCTGCCGGCCCTCCTCCAAGGCGCGACCGCCTCTCCTCCCGTCGAGCTCGGCATCGAGACGGACGGCTTCCTCATGATCCTGAGGGTCGACGAGGACGGTCCGAGCGCCTTCGTGCCCGATCAGGATCCGGCGTCAGTACTCACAGCCGCTCCCGACGTGATCGTCGCTCTGGCCGCTGGAGCGATCAGCATCGAACAGGCCGTCGCCGCGGGCGAGTTCCGCGGCGACGCGAAGGTACTCCGTACGGCGTTCGTCCCTGCCCGTACGAAGGTGACTCCGCCGACCAACGGCGACTGACGACCGCACACAACGTCCTGCGCCGCAATGTCCTTCCCACGCGAACGGGGTGTCCGGCCGTTTGGCTGGACACCCCATTCGTTGGTGGCTGCTTGTCAGGTCAGGCTGGTGCCCAGGGCCTGCCAGTCGAGGATGGGGGCTGCCAGGTCGCGGATGGTGGCCAGGAGACCCAGGCGGGCTGCCTTGACCTCAGGGTCCTCGGCCATCACCAGGATTTCCTCGAAGAACGTGGTGATGGGCTCGACCAGCACCGACGCCGCCGGGACGAACTCGGCGAGGGTTGTCGGCGCGGGGGTGACCTTCTGGACGGCCTCGTGCAGGACTACCTCGGCGGGCTCCGTCAGCTTGCCGGCGTCGTACGACGGGTTGGTGTCGGCCGGGACGATCCGCCGGACGCGCTGGAGTACGGCGACGAGGTCGGCGAAGCCGTCGGTGTCGACCTGGCGCTGGAGCTCGGCGAGGGTTTCGTCGGCGGTGGCCGGCGCCTCGGCGAGCGGGAGGACGGCGGCGACCTGGAGGTGGTCGTCGCCGCGGTCGATCAGCTGCTGCTCGTACCGGCGTACGGAGAACTCGGAGACCTCGGCCAGCGACTCCGCCGGTACGTCGATGCCCTGGGCACCGATCTGCGCGGCGGCCGCCGCCAGACCCACCGGCAGGGTGATCGCGCGCAGCTCCGGGTGCTCACGCAGGATCGCGACCACGCCGGCCGCGGCCCGCCGCAGGGCGAACGGGTCCGAGCTACCGGTCGGCTTCGCGCCGATCGCGAACAGCCCGGCCAGCAGGTCGAACCGGTCGGCGAGCGCGAGCAGCGCACCCGGTGTCGTCGAGGGCAGCGGGTCACCGGCCGACCGCGGCAGCTCCATGTCGAACAGGGCCTGCGCGACCGCCTCGGTCTCACCGGCACGCCGCGCGTACTCGCGCGCCATCGTCCCGGCCAGGCTGGTCAGCTCGACCACCATCTGCGACCCGAGGTCGAACTTCGCCAGCTCGGCCGCCCGGTTCAGCGTGGTCAGCTCGTCGCCACCCAGCTCGACGACGGACGCGAGCGACTGCGCGATCCGCCCGATCCGGCCGGCCCGCTGGGCCATCGAGCCGAGCTTCTGCTCGAAGGCCAGCTTGTCCAGCTCGCCCTTCATCGTCTCCGGCGTGGTCTGCAGGTCGGCCCGCCAGAAGAAGCTGGCGTCCTCGTACCGGGCCCGCAGCACGCCTTCGTTTCCACCGCGCACGAGGTCCGGCTTGACCGAACCGTTGGCCACGGCAACGAAATGCGGAAGAAGCTTGCCGTCGGCATCAAGGATCGGCAGGTAGCGCTGGTGCTTGCGCATCACCGTGGTCAGGATCTCGCCCGGCAGGTCCAGGTACGCCGGCTCGAAGCCGCCCAGGATCGGGGTCGGCTCCTCGACCAGGTTGACGATCTGGTCGATCAGCGCGGACTCGCCCTCGACGTCGACCTTGCCGCCGACCGTTGCCGCCAGCTCCTGCGCCGCGGCGACGATCTGCTCGCGGCGACGGGCCGGGTCGGCCTCGATGCCGTGGATCCGGAGCAGGTCGAGGTACCCCTCGGCGGCCGCGATCTCCACGGTCGGTTGCGCCGCCGTCCGGTGCACGCGCGTGATCCGGCCGGCGGTCAGCGTCGACGCGGCGACCGGGACGACCTGGTCGCCGAGCAGCGCGACCAGCCAGCGCACCGGCCGGGTGAAGGACAGCTTCGCGTCGTTCCAGCGCATGTTCTTGTCCGAGCGCAGCCCGGTGACGATCTCGCTCAGTACGCCGCTCAGCACCTCGGCGGCACCGCGCCCCGGGTCGGGCTTGGTCACCGCGACGTGGACGACCCCGCCGACCTCGAGCTCGTGCAGCTCGGACGGGTCCACACCCTGGCCGCGGGCGAACCCGGCGGCCGCCTTCGTGATGTTGCCCTCAGCATCGAACGCGGCGGCCTTCTTCGGGCCGCGGGCAACCTTCTCGGCGTCCGGCTCGAACGCCTGCACCTCGGTGACGAAGGCCACCACCCGGCGCGGAGTCGCGTACGTCGTCACCTTGCCGTGGCCGAGCCGCGTCGCGGCCAGCTTCTCGGTGAGGGCCTTGCGCACCGACTCGGCGGTCTTGGCGACCTCCGACGGCGGCATCTCCTCGGTACCGATCTCGAACAGCAGCTGACGGGTCCCGCTGACCTTCGGGAACTCGGTCGGCTCCGGCGCCGCGGCGGGCAGCTCGGCCTTGCCCAGCGGGTACTCCAGCTCGGTGCGCCGCTCGGCCCACAGCTGCGCGACCTCACGGGCCAGCGTGCGCATCCGGCCGAACGCCTTCGCACGTTCGGTCGTGCTGACCGCGCCGCGGGAGTCGAGCACGTTGAAGGTGTGCGAGCAGCGCAGCACGTTGACGTGCGCCGGGACCGGCAGGCGAGCGTCCAGCATCCGCCGGGCCTCGTTGGCGTACTCCTCGAAGAGCCGCTTCTGCGACTCCACGTCGGCGTCGTCGAGGTAGTACCGGCTCATCTCGTACTCGGCCTGGCCGAACGCCTCGCCGTACGAGATGCCCGGCGCGTAGGCGATGTCCTTGAAGTGCGAGACGCCCTGCAGCGCCATCATGATCCGCTCGATGCCGTAGGTGATCTCCACCGACACCGGGTCGAGCGTCATGCCGCCGGCCTGCTGGAAGTAGGTGAACTGGGTGATCTCCAGCCCGTCCAGCCAGACCTCCCAGCCCAGACCCCACGAACCGGTCGCCGGGTTGGCCCAGTTGTCCTCGACGAAGCGCACGTCGTGGGCGTGGATGTCGATGCCGAGCACTTCCAGGCTGGCCAGGAACAGTTCCTGCGGGTTGCCCGGGTCCGGCTTGAGCACGACCTGGAACTGGGTGTGTGTCTGCAGCCGGTTCGGGTTCTCGCCGTAGCGGCTGTCGTCGGGGCGCACGCTCGGCTCGACGTACGCGACCCGCCACGGCTCAGGACCCAGCACCCGCAGGATGGTGGCCGGGTTCAGCGTGCCGGCACCCACCTCGGTGTTGAACGGCTGCACCACCATGCAGCCCCGGTCGGTCCAGTACTTCGTCAGCGCGAGCAGCGCGTCCTGCATGGTGAGCACGACAACAACCTCGGGTTCGGTATGGGGATCTCAAGACCCTGGTGGCCGGGCTCACCACCGGGATCGACCTGCGAAGTCTATTAGCCCCCACCGCTTGCTCGCGCCACGCGTCACCGCACGACCACTCAGCGGCTCCAAATGGTGTCGACGACCGACGCCGAGGTGGCCTAGCGTGACGGGCGTGACCAGACCCGTGCACGCGCCCGTCGTTCACTGATCCAGCCGTTTCCGCTCCCCGGCGCCACTCGGCCGTCGGGTGAGCCGCGCTGCCCTCTGGTCAACTTCTTCGCAGCAGGAACGGCTGATGAACACACTTCTCGTCATCGACGACGCGTGGTCGGCGTCGCGGGCACTCCGGGCGATCGAGCAGGGCTCCCGCCTGCTCTGGCAGGGCGACTGGCACAACGGCAGGCAGGTGGTCGCCGCGATCAAGCGGCGACTCAGACCGGGTGGGACCGACTTCGGCACCTACCGCCGCCAGCGTGCCCGCCAGGCCCAGGCGGTCAACGCCGTCCTCGTGTCCCTCGATTCCACTGACTCGATCGGAGCCCGGCGAGCTCCCGACGTCCGACCGGCTTGCCTGGAGGCGTACGGCGAACCAACCACCGATCGGCTGGTTGCCCTGCAGGAACTCCTGGGTGTGATCGGCGCTCACCAGCTCCGTCGGCGCGGTGTGTACGTTCCGGCCTTGGACGCCCGGATCCATCCGCACTACGGAGTGTTCGCGCCGACGCGCTCCGAGTACGTCGAACTGGTGGCCGATGCCCCGCTGAACGGCAGGACAGCGTTCGACGTCGGGACGGGCACCGGGGTGCTGGCGGCCGTGCTGGCCCGGCGCGGGCTTGCCGTGACGGCGGCCGACAACAATCTGCGCGCGGTCGCTTGCGCCCGGGACAACCTGGCGCGGCTCGGGCCGGCGGTCGACGTCGTGTGCGCGGACCTGTTCCCGCCGGGGCGGGCCGAGCTGATCGTCTGCAACCCGCCTTGGATTCCAGCGCGGGCGATCAGCGCGCTCGATCACGCGGTCTACGACGAGGACAGCCGGATGCTGAGCCGGTTCCTGGCCGGGGCGCGGGACCATCTGGAGCCCGGCGGTGAGGTCTGGCTGATCCTGTCGGACCTGGCCGAGCACCTCGGGCTGCGGTCGAGAGGAGAGTTGCTGGAGCTGTTCGAGCGGTCGGGGCTGAAGATTGCCGGCCGGTCTGACGCCGTACCGACGCACCCGCGAGCGCAGGCAGCGCGGGAAGAACCGAGTGCGGACCGGGGCGACTCGCTCGCGGCGGCTCGGGCGCTGGAGGTGACCTCGCTGTGGCGGCTCAGGTGATCTCGTGCAGGTGGGACTCGACCCACGTCCGCAGCGAGGACAGCGGCACGGACACGCTGCGCCCCAGGTCCGTGAGCGAGTACTCCACGTGCAGCGGTACGGCGGGGAAGATCTCGCGGTGCAGGAAGCCGGCTTCCTCCAGACGCCGCAGCGTCTGGGTGAGGACCTTGGGGCTGATGCCTTCGAGGCGCCGCTGGAGCTCGCCGAAGCGCAGCGGGCCGGACTCGAGCGCGCCGATGGCGAGCGCGGCCCATTTGTTCGCGAGCAGATCGAGCACGTCGCGGCACGGGCACTGGGCGGCGTACACGTCGTGCTTGTCGTGCTGGCCAGTGACACAAGTGGCGGTCATGCCGACTCCTCACGGTAGTACTTCCCAATGGATAGTAGCAGTCCTTGCGGGAAAGTACGGTCCGAACGATAGCTTCACAGCGTCAGAGCAGGCCGTTGGAAGGAACGGGATGAGAGCGATCAGCCAGGACGAGTTCGGTGGGCCGGAGGTGCTGCGGCTTGTCGAGTTGGAGCGGCCGGAGCCGTTGCCGACCGAGGTACTCGTACGGGTGCACGCGGCGGGGGTGAACCCGGTCGACTTCAAGACCCGCGAGGGCAGCGGCATGGCCGGCGTGCTCGGCAAGCCGCCCTTCGTGCTCGGGTGGGACGTGTCCGGTGTCGTCGAGCAGGTCGGCGGCGGGGTGCACACGCTCGCGGTCGGGGACGAGGTGTTCGGGATGCCGTGGTTCCCGCGGGCGGCCTCGGCGTACTCCGAGTACGTCACCGCGCCGTCGCGGCAGTTCGCCCGGAAGCCGGCCAACGTGTCGCACGCCGAGGCGGCGGCGCTCCCGCTGGCCGGGCTGACGGCGTGGGAGATCCTGACCGCGGCCGCTCACGTGAAGCCGGGGCAGCGGGTGCTGATCACCGCGGCCGCGGGCGGCGTCGGGCACCTCGCGGTGCAGTTCGCGAAGCAGCTCGGGGCGTACGTCGTCGGTACGGCGAGCGCGGGCAAGCACGAGTGGCTGCGCGGGCTGGGCGCGGACGAGGTGATCGACTACCACAGCACCGCGGTCGAGGACGCTGTCGCGGAGATCGACGTGGTGGTCGACCTGATCGGGAGCGAGACGACGTCCACGCAGGCGCTCGCCGTACTGAAGCCGGGCGGGCAGCTGGTCGCGGTGCCGTCGGGGACGTCGGCGGAGCTGCTCGCCAAGGCTCGTGCCGCTGGGGTGCATGCGACCGGGTTCCTGGTCGAGCCGGACGGGCATGCGCTCGGGGAGATCGCGAGGCTGGTCGAGGCGGGCGACGTACGGGTGGAGGTCGAGCAGGTCTTCCCGCTCACGGAGGCAGCCGAGGCCCACCGGCGGATGGCGTCGGGCCGGACGCGAGGGAAGTTGGTGCTCGACACGATCAGCTGACCTGCTAGCCGGTGAGGGTCTTTGAGAGGCACCGGCTCTGACGCGGAGCGCTGTGATGAGACTGGGAGACCTCCGGCGTGGGTGCGTGGCCGGAGTATGTGAAGCTGGAGGCGACCGGCGCGTCCCGTGTGAACGGCGACGGACCGGGAACAGGTCAGGAATCACGTCGCCCCGCGTGGTGACTTGACCTCAACCGTGGTTGAAGTTTCAAGCTGGTGTTGCTGAGACAGGACATCGGAGACGACCGGCCCCCGCGGGCCCTGACGAAGGAGCAGAGTTGACCACGTACACGCTTCCCGACCTTTCCTACGACTACGGCGCACTGGCGCCGCACATCGCCGGCGAGATCATGGAGCTGCACCACTCCAAGCACCACGCCACCTACGTGAAGGGTCTGAACGACACCCTCGAGAAGCTGGCCGCGGCCCGCGAGAGCGGCGACTTCGGCTCGATCGTCGGGCTGGAGAAGACCCTCGCCTTCAACCTGGGCGGGCACGTCAACCACTCGATCTTCTGGAAGAACCTGTCCCCGGAGGGTGGCGACAAGCCCGACGGTGAGCTGGCGGCCGCGATCGACGAGTCGTTCGGCTCGTTCGACGCGTTCCAGGCGCACTTCACCGCGGCGGCGACGACCATCCAGGGGTCCGGCTGGGCCATCCTCGGCTGGGACGCGCTGCAGGGTCAGCTGCTGATCCACCAGCTGTACGACCAGCAGGGCAACCTGCCGGCCGGCCAGATCCCGCTGGTGATGCTGGACATGTGGGAGCACGCCTTCTACCTGCAGTACAAGAACGTCAAGCCGGACTACGTCAAGGCGTGGTGGAACGTGGTGAACTGGGCCGACGCCCAGGCCCGCTTCGACGCCGCCCGCACCAACGCCGGTGGCCTGATCACCGTCGGTTGATCCGTCCTGCAGCGTCCGGAAGAGGTCCCAGCCTCCTCCGGACGCACCGCAGGTGCTTCACCGCTGACCGCGACCTGACGCCAGGCGTTCGACGGCCTTGGTGATGCGGTTGGCCCTGGTCTCGGGCTTCTTGGCCTCTTCGATGCCGAGCACGAACCAGCGGCGCTGGCTGTACGACAGCGTCTCGTAGAAGGCCTTCGCCTTGGGATCGGCCGCGAGCGCTTCGGCGAAGTCCGCCGGTACGGCGACCTCCCGGGGCTCGGTGTCGAGCTCCAGGTCGACCTCGACCTCGTCGCCACCCTGGACTCCGGCGGCCGCCCGGTTCTCGGCGCTGACGCCGACCAGGTAGACCCCGCCCATCACCGCGACCGTGCTCCGGTAGGTGTGACCGCCGATCGTCACCCGGACCGCGGGCTTCTTGCCCGCGCCGAACGACTCGACCACTTCCACCGGGACCTCGAGACCGACCTTGGTCGTCCCGATCAGGACTGTCCGGAACTTCATCCGAAGAACTCCTTCAGCGCGCGGGCCATCGCGCCCGGGTCCACGTTGTGCTCCTGGCCGTCGAGCGTACGGTGACTGCCGTCCGCCAGCCGCGCGGCCGCGGCCTCGTTGCCGTCGACCATCCACTGCCACGAAGCACCGCCGGTCAGCACCCGTGTCGGCACACTGACCTTGCCCAGCGCATCGACCGGCAGCGAGTAGTCCCCCATCACCGTCGCGTCGTACGCGAGGGTGTGCGCGATCGCTTCCTGCGCCGGCCACCACGGCGACGCCTTCGCCATCTCGACGAACTCCGGCGGCAGCCCGACGACCTCGGCCATGAAGTGCTCCGCCGCCTTGTCCCGCCGGCCGGCCGCGACGAAGTCCCGGAAGATGTCGGCCGTGTTCGCCGGCGGCCGCGGCCGGCCGCCGTCCAGGATGTACGGCGGCTCCCACAGCGCCAGCCGCGAGGCCGGCCGTCCGGACGCCGTCGCGAGCAACGCCAGCGCCGCGCCTGACGACGTACCGTAGAGGGACGCCGATCCGCCCGCCGCCGCGAAGATCGCGTCGAGGTCCTCGAACTCGCGCTCGACGGCGTACTCGGCAGCGTCGCCGGAGTCGCCCCGGCCGCGGCGGTCGTAGTTGTAGACGGCGAAGTTCTCCGCGAGCAGTGCGGCCAGCGGTGCGTTCGACATCCGGTCGACCGAGCCTCCGCAGACCAGGACCACCGCGGGTCCCGTGCCGAGCCGGTCGTAGGCGATCGACGTACCGTCGGCCGAGGTGACCTTGTCCATGAGCTGTTCTCCTAGCGTCGGGGGCCGCGATCCCGGCCTCACACCACTGCGTCGAACACCTCGGCCCGGGATCGACACGACGTCGGAGAAAGTTTCAGCAGGCGGCGGCCCGGTCCAGCAGCAGCGCCCGTTCGCGCCCGTTCCGGGTCAACGACGCGGCCCGCTCGAACTCGGCCCGCGCCTCCTCCAGCCGCCCGAGCTTGAACAACAGGTCGCCCCGCACGCTCGGCAGCAGGTGGTAGTCCTTCAGCGCCGGCTCGTCGAGCAGCGCGTCCACCGCGATCAGCCCGTTCTCCGGCCCGAACGCCATCGAGATCGCGACCGCCCGGTTCAGCTCGACGACCGGCGACGGCACGAGCTGCGCCAGTACGGCGTACAGGCCCGCGATCCGCGCCCAGTCGGTGTCCTCGGCCTCGGCCGCCCGGGCGTGACAGGCGGCGATCGCGGCCTGCAGCAGGTACGGGCCGGGCGCGCCCTCCAGCGCCCAGGCGCGGTCGATGCTCTCCAGCCCGCGGCGGATCAGCAGCCGGTCCCAGCGGCGGCGGTCCTGGTCGAGCAGCAGCACCGGCTCACCCGTCGGGCCGACCCGCGCCTTCGCGCGGGACGACTGCAGCTCCATCAGGGCGAGCAGGCCGTGCACCTCGCGCTCCTGCGGCATCAGCTCGGCGAGCAGCCGGCCGAGCCGGATCGCCTCGTTGCAGAGCGTCGGGCGCATCCAGTCGTCACCGGCGGTCGCCGAGTAGCCCTCGTTGTAGATCAGGTAGACGACCTCGAGCACGGACGCGAGCCGGTCCAGCAGTTCGTCGCCGGTCGGCACCTCGAAGCCGACCTCGGCCTTCGCGAGGTTCTTCTTCGCGCGCACGATCCGCTGCGCGATCGTCGCCTCCGGCGCGAGGAACGCGCGGGCGATCTCGTCGGTCTTCAGCCCACCGAGCAGCCGCAGCGTCAGGCTGACCCGCGCGTCGGTGGTGATCACCGGGTGGCACGCGGTGAACACCAGCCGCAGCAGGTCGTCCTCGATGGTGTCCTCGAGAATCGCCTCGACGTCGTCCTCGACCGACTCGCCGTCGATCTCCAGCTCGTGACCCAGCTCGGCGAGCTTGCGCTGGTAGGTCTCCTTGCGCCGGATCAGGTCGATCGCGCGGCGCTTGGCGATCGCCATCAGCCAGGCGCCGGGATTCCTCGGTACGCCGGACTCCGGCCACTGCTCGAGCGCCGCCACCAGCGCGTCCTGCGCCAGCTCCTCGGCCAGCCCGACGTCGCGCACGATCCGCGCGACCCCGGCCACGATCCTGGCCGACTCGATCCGCCAGACCGCGTCGATCGCCCCGTGCGTGTCCGTCACCGTCACCCGACCGATAGAACAGCACGCGCGGGGTCAGAGCAAGCCGGTACGGCGGGCGCCGACCTCAGCGGGCACCCGGCGCCCGACGATGGTCGACACCGGGTCGGGTCGGCGTCCCCGGAAATCCTTTCCGGCAGGTGTGTCGATCTGCCGGTGACCCGGTCGACGTGAGAGTAAGTGATCGACCGACGACCGAGGGAGTGGGCAGCAGATGCGTTACATGATCATCAACAAGGCCGACGAGGCGAGCGAGGCCGGGCGGATGGTGAGCGACGAGGTCGCCGCGAACGTCGGCGCGCTGGTCGACGACCTGTCCAAGGCCGGTGTCCTGCTCGTTGCCGAGGGCGTGCACCGCAGCGCGCTGGGCGCCCGGGTGAAGGTGAGCGGCGGCAAGCGCACCGTCACCGACGGGCCGTTCGCCGAGACCAAGGAGCTGATCGGCGGCATCATCGTCGTCGAGGTCCGCAGCAAGGACGAGGCGATCGAGTGGGCGGCCCGCCTGGCCGAGGCGCTGGACGACGAGGTCGAGGTCCGCCGCGTCGTCGACGAGGCCGACTTCGGTCCGGACTCGGACCTGTTCAGCTGAGCCTCGATCCGGCCGCGCAGGGTGCTCCGGGACGGTCAGGCGTGCGCCATGACCTCCCGGAGGACCCGCAGCACGTTCTCGCCCAGGATCTTGCGGATGTCGGACTCGGCGAACCCGCGCCGTACGAGGGCCTCGGTGATCCTCGGCAGGTCGGACGGACGCGCGACCTCGGCGTGGGCGGTGGTGGCGGCGAAGTCGGGCGGAAGGATCCAGCCGCCGAAGACCTGCTGGTAGTAGTCGTCGATGAAGTCGGGGCCGAGCCCGACGTGGTCGATGCCCGCCACCTCGACGATCCGCTCGATGTGGTCGACGACCCGGTCGGCCGTGGGGTGCTGGGCATCGATGAAGAACGGGATCGCCGCCGCGACCCCGACGACGCCACCGAGCTGGGCGATCTGCCGGATGTGGTCGTCGTGCAGGTTGCGGTGGATGTCGGTGATGCCGAGGCAGGCCGAGTGGGTCGCGAGGAACGGCCGCGTGGCGAGCTCGAGCACGTGGTCGACACCGCCGAGACCGAGGTGGCTGATGTCGAAGACGATGCCCAGGTCCTCCATCTCCCGCAGTGCCTCGATGCCCTGCGGGGTCAGGCGGCTCCGCGAAGTCGTGTCGAGGCCGCTGCCGTCGGCGAGGAACGTACGGCCGAAGTGCGCCATCGACACGACCCGGACGCCCACCCGGTGCAGGGTGCGGACGAGCGCGACGTCCTGCCCGATCCCGTGCGCTCCCTCGAGCGCGATGACGAGGGCGATCTTGCCGGTGGCAACCGCCGCGTCGATCTCGGCGCCGGTCAGGCACACCGCCACGTCGTCGCTGTGCTCGGCGGCGAGGCGGTGGATGCGCTCGACGAGCAGCAGCGTACGGCGCAGTCCGCCCTCCGACTGGAAGGCCGGTTCGAGGCAGATGGGCAGGATCTGGACGTCGACGCCCCCGGCCCGCAGCTCGGGCAGCCAGAAGTCCCTGAAGTGGTTCGGCTGATCGCGCTGGTCGAAGTGGTCGACCAGCAGGATGAGGTCGTTGTGGCAGTCCACGACCACGGCGTCCTGGTGCAGAGACATGCCGCGAGTCTAGGCTCCACGACCGCACCCGCCTCACCTGAGCAGCCCACCTCAGCTCGGGGTCAGTACGTCCTTCGTCAGGTCGTACAAGCGCTTCGCGTCCACCGGATCGAAGGTCGGCAGCGAAGGATCGACCGGCTTGTCCAGGGCGCGCAGGATCAAGCGCTCGGGCGGCTGGTCGTCCATCAAGGCGATCGTGCCGCGGATGCTGGCCTCCGGGGACTTGGCGAAGAGCTTGCCGAGAGTGCGGGCAACCGTGCGATGGGGCTGCGGCAGGTGATTGGTGCCGCTGTCGGTGTACCACGGCCGTAGTTGCAGGTACTTCGTCCGCCCGTCGGGGTGGTTCTGGACGTAGTGCACGCCGAGCAGGTCGTTGGCGCGGCCTCCGCTGACCATCGCCTTCACCATCCCGTACGACGAGGTGAACTGCGGGTCCGCCCAGTTCACCGCACCCTTCGTGAGGCCGGTCGCGCCGATATTGACGACGAGTGGGGTGTCGCCGCGTTCGAGCAGCTCGGTCAGCCGGTAGCTGAGCACGAACCGGCTCACGTAGTACAGCGAGAAGACCCCCTCGAACCCGTCGACCGTCTCGTGGCGCTTCACGAACGGCATCAGCTGGGTCAGCACCAAGCCGTCCAGCGCCTCGTGCCGCTGCTCGATCTCGGCGACGACGCGATGGTTCTCCGCGACCGAGCGCAGGTCCGCGCGGACGAACCCGGCCCGCTCCCCCGCACCGAGCGCGGCCGCGTCGGCGAGGAACTGCTCGCCGCGCGCCGGCGTACTGCCGATCACCGTCACCCGCGCACCCTGCCGCAGGTGGTGCAGTGCGATCACGCGGCCCATCCCGGTCGTTCCACCGGCTACCACGACGTTCTTCATCCCAGCCTCCGTCTCCAAGTCATCGATCGATGACTTAGCCCGAGGGTAGGCACTGGCGCGCTACCATGTCAACGATCGATGACTTGGAGACGGAGGGACGGCGATGGCGCACAAACGGGATCGGGAGGCGACCCGGACCGCACTGCTGGACTGCGCCCGCGTCCGGTTCGCCAGGGACGGGTACGACGGCGCGAGCGTGCGCGACGTCGCCGGGGACGTCGGCGTCGACCCGGCGCTGGTGTTCCGCTACTTCGGCTCGAAGTCGCAGCTGTTCACCGAGGCGATGGCGACGTCGACCGCCTCGGTCGTCCTGCCGGACGGCCCGGTCGAGGAGCTCCCCGCGAAGCTCCTGCACGACCTCGTCTTCGAGGACTGGGCCGCGTACGCCGGCGAGCACCCGCTGATCGCGATGCTCCGCTCGGCCGGCCACGAGGACATGCGCGACCGCGTCCGCGAGCAGGTCTGCAACGGCTACCTCGGCATCCTCAAAGAACTTGCCAACGGCAACGATGACGCCGAGCTCCGGACCGAGCTGTTCGCCGCCTGGCTGCTCGGCATCGGCATCCTCCGGACCGCCGTCGGCACCCCCACCCTGACCAAGGCGACCGAGCAGGACCTGATGCCCCACCTGGCCACGGTCGGCGAAGCCCTCTTCGGCCGCGCCATCCCTGTCCCTGCCGACAGCCCGGGCCCCGAAGCGACACCCTGACTCCACCGGGCTGCTCTCCACAAGCTCGTCGATAGCTCCCCGACGCAGGAGAATCTACTCTGAAGCTCCGTCCAGAGAATCAGGTGGAGATGACAGTCGAAGCCATGCTGCCGACAGCAATCAATTGGGACAACGTGATCCCCTTTGCCGGGACTGGATTAGCTGTTCTCAGCGCCGTCGTGGCGATCTGGCAGGCACGCATCGCTCGCACCGCCGCCAAGTCCGCCGGTACGTCAGCAACCGCGGCGTCTGTCCAGGCGCAAGCAACGGTCGAGCAGGCAAACCTGCTTCGTCGACAAGTTGACTCCGAAGCCGAAGAACGTCACAAGCGCTCCGCGCCCGTCTACAGAGTGCGAATGCTCGCCGACGAGGAATGGGGCGTGCTCACCGCGAAGGGGAGGTCCACCGGCACACTGACACCCTTCCACCACGGCCACACTCCACCGGTCACCGATTGGATCAAGAAACAAACGATTGAAGTCACTCTGGTCGCGGCACCCGGTGAAATGAATCTCGGCGTCGACCTTCGCGATTCGCCAAGTGCATTGATCTTCGACTCGGGGCCGGCAGCCATCAGCCTGAACGGCGTCGCGCGATTCTCCCTCCTCACGCCGAACGCCCTCGTCGGGCGGCAGCTCACGCTGCGGATCACCAGTTCGGCGGCCTCACAAGGGGACTCTCGTCGCTGGACCAGTGAGCACAGCATTGCTCCCTGACCGGCCCGCCATCGCTTGACATCGTGGCGGAGCGCTTCTACCTTTGAATCAAACAGGGCGACTAGTGGCTCTCGACGGCTGGCTTCGGCCACACTGTTGGCAATCTAGTCAGGATCCCCGGTTGGAAACCCTCTCGCGACAATGCGTGAGGGTTTCTTTCTTTTGGTCCAGCACGACATGTTGCGCACGTCAATCAGCGGCGCTACGGTGCGTATCTCGACCAAATCGCGGTCCAGGGGGGCTCGTGAAAGATCTTTCAGGGTACTTCAGCACGCCCATTTTCTTCAGCCGAGCAGTCGAATAGCCGGCCACGAAGATGGCATTGAACAATGAAGCAGTTCTGCTGGTTGACTGGCTCAACCTGAGCATTCATCTCAAGAACCTGCGCCTCAACTTCGGCGCCGATCTCGTTCATCAACTCATTGCTGTCGCCCGGCAGGAGTGCGCCCGGCTGCCTGGGCAGGTCGATCTCGCCCGGGCACACTTCGTCGGCGAGAACATCTCGGGCAACGTGCGAACTGCCGTTCAGAAAACGCTGGTGGCAGAACTGCACGAGACCCGCACGGCCAAGGAGCAGGCAGACCTGCAGCTCGCCGTCCTGGCGATGGACCACCTGCATGCCCCCACTGGATGCCCGGCGCTGTTCTTCCTGGCCACCGGCGATCAGGATTTCGTGCCACTGATCGAGCGCATCGTCGCAGAGAAGAGCCGGGTCGTACTCGTAGTCGCGTCGTCGGGGAACCTGGCGCCCGCGTATCGCACCGTCGCTTCCCAACCGAACGTGTCGCTGATCTCCCTGGTCGAGACCCTGCAGTTGCAGCCTCTTCCGACCACGTCGGCCGAACGCACGAGTTCCGCCGTTCTCGCGCTCTTCCGTCTGAATCTGGATGGTCGCGTACTCGGCGGAGACCAGACGAAGAACATCCAGCTGCTCACGACTTGGGGCCAGCTGTCGACGACCGGCCGGGAAGAGATCGACTACCAGGGCTTTCTCACCGAGTTCACCCGCACCGACCCGCGCAAAGTCGCGTTCCCGGCCCGCAGCGAGACCGGTAACAAGTTCACCGTCATGCGCCGGACCAGCCTGAGCTTCCAGATCGAAGCGGTCGCGTCGACGATCGACAGCGCCGACTGGGTGCTCCGCAGGCTCGCGAACCCGACCCGCCCTGCTGGGATCGGCGACCTGTCGGGCGGACCGTTCAGGTCCGACGACAACGCCAGCAAACTGACCCGGTTGCTGCTGGCAATGAAAGAGCTGGGCTGGATCCTGCAGCGACCTGACAACACGTATCAGGCGGACGTGCAGCGCCCGTCGGACGGACTGCTCGAACCGATTCTCCGACTGATCACCGAAGCCAGTCGACTGAGTTTCGAGGCCGTCGCGGACGGCGTACCGCGGGACACGTTGTTCAAGGCGCTCCGCAGTACACCGATAGCGCAGGACGCCGACCGCAGGGGAGGCAAGGCCGCCGGCGACGTCATCGAGCTGGGCCGACGGCTGGGGGTCATCGACGCCATCCCTCACGGCACGGACGGATACTTGCTCACGGTCATCCACAGCCACCCCTTGTGCCGCCGAGTATCGACGATGGTCCGAAACGTCGCCGGTCTGTTCGACTTCGAATTCGGCCGGCCGATCGCCGAGCACGACTTCCTGGCCCGGATGGCCACGCGCGACGAACAGGCGAACTCACCGGTGTTCGGGTACGACACCCGCGACCGGCAACGAGCCTTGAGAATCCTGCGCAGGTCGAGTCTGTTGGATCGGCGAACCTCGCCAGAACCCTCCTTGACCCTCAGACGATCTGCCTGGGTCGAGAGCCTGTTGCCGCCGAGCACCGCACGCTGAGTCCGCGAGGAGGAGACGATGGCTACCCCGGACTGGCGTGCGAAATCGATCGAGTTCGAGACCGAGGTCCGCCGGATCGCGGCCCTGCTGTTCCCTGACGAGCGCGGCGGCAGCACGATCTATCAGGGCCGCGAGCACGACGGCGTGTTCGTTACTGAGGACCTCGCCGTCGCGATCGAAGCGACCACCGCCACGGACAAGGCGAAGGCTGAGCAGGACGGCCGAAAGCTGAAGGCGATCTGCGAGCGACTCGCGAGCAGGTACCCGTACAAAGGCATCAAGGGCTACTTCATCACGCAGGGAGAGCCGACGGCGTACCAGCACGACGTCATCCGCAGGATCGGTCAGCCTCTTGCCGCCTTGAGCTACGCAGCCTTTCGCGCGCATCTCGTCGATGTCCGTGCCTACATCGCGGCGCGCAAGGACCATCCGTTCGGCAGTGCGCGGGACCCGGAGACCAACAAACCCAACCTGCTCGACGAGTACGTGGCGCTGGACTTTGTGGACGTCGGCGACCGCAACACGCAGTACGGAATCGACGACCTGATCAAAGCGATGTCCGAGTCGGCGCGTCTGGTGCTGCTGGGCGACTACGGTGCGGGCAAGAGCATGACCCTGCGGGAGATCTTCCTGAGGTCCGTGTCGACGAAGCAGAAGCGTGAATCCGGAAAGTTCTGTCTGCACCTGAATCTCAACGAGCACCAGGGGCAGACGAACCCGGCGGAGGCGCTGCTGCGCCACGCCGAAACGATCGGCTTCGAGAATCCCCACCAGCTGGTTCGCGCGTGGAAGTCAGGGGACGCACATATTCTCCTGGACGGATTCGACGAGCTGTTCACCCCCGGCCTCGGCGCGATCACCCAGAAGTCGCCGGTCGCGAACTTCCGTCACCGCAGCGTGCAACTCATCAGGCAGTTCCTCGTCCAGACTCCGGCCGGCGCATCGGTGGTCATCGCCGGGCGGCAGCAGTACTTCGACTCGCTCGCCGAGATGCGGGTCGCCTTCGGCCTGGACAAGAAGACCTTGATTGCCAGCGCCACCGACTTCACCGAGGCGCAGGTGCAGCAGTACCTCGACAACCGGAAGTGGACCGCGGTCCTGCCCACCTGGCTGCCGCGTCGCCCGTTGCTCATCGGCTACCTCGCCAGCCGCTCGATGCTCGATCTGGTGGGGCCCCTGTCAACGATCGACGTCGGGGCCGGCTGGGACGGGTTGCTCGACTCGATCTGTGAACGGGACGCTCAGCTCGAGTCCGGTGTCAGTGGGGCGTCGATCCGCCAGATCATCGAACGTCTGGCGACGCTCGCCCGAAGAACGGCAACCGGCCTTGGGCCCATTTCCTTCGAAGACCTGGTGCTGGTCTTCCAGGAACTCCAGGGCCGCGCACCGGACGAGGCGGCGTACGGCGTTCTGCAAAGACTCCCCGGACTGCGAACCGACGACACACAAACCAACTCGAGGGTCTTCGTAGACGACGACTACGTCGACGCAGCGCGGGCGGGAGACGTGCTCAACTGGGTCTCCCACCGATTCAACGACGAGTTCATCGAGGGGTTCCGGAACTGGCAGAACATGCTTGGCGACACCGGCATGGCCGTCCTGAGCTACCGCCTGGCGACCAACGGCACCTACATCGGAACTCTGCAGGCAGCGGCCGAACGCGCGTGGAACAAAGAAGGTCTGGAGGGAATCGGCACCGAACTGATCCGCCTGATTCTGCTCTGGGGTGCGACACCTACGAAATCCGTGCCCATCCACAGTCAGCACATCCCGTCGCTGGCGATCGGAGGTTCCGCTGACGCGTCGAAGCTGACGTTGACCCAGTGCATCATCGACACCCTCGACGTCACCGATGTCGTGGCCTTCGACAACCTTCCGTACATGATCGACTGCGCCGTCGGGACCGTTCACGGCATGGCGGAGATCGACGATTTTGCCAGTGAGAAGATTCGCAACTGCACGTTCGAATCATTCTCCGACAGTACCGAGAACATCAGTGCAATCCTGAAGCTCGACCTGAGCGACTACACCCGCATCGCCTTGACGATCCTTCGGCGAACCTACGGCCAGAGCGGCCGGGCGCGGAAGGAGAATGCGTTCTACCGTGGCTCGATGACCCCGCATCAGCGTGAACTGATTCCGAAGGTCCTGCACGATCTCCAGGCACAGGGGGCGGTCCGGCGGATCCGGCGCCGTGACGTCACGCTGTGGGAACCCAACCGGGCACTGGTCGCCCGAATCCGGACGATCCTCGACTCTCCCACTTCGACCCGAGACCCTTTGGTCATCCAAAAGTCCTGAACCGGTCTCTCGCCGAGCCCGCAGCAGGCGGTCAGCTGTCGGCACCCGGCGGGTGGTAGGCGCAGGCGTCGCGGAGGTCCTCGGTGGGGCCGGGCGGCGGGGTGGTCGGCTGGCCCGGGCGGTTGAGGGTGCCGGGTTTGCCGGTGGGCGGCGTGGTCGGCGGCTGGGTCGTGGTGACCGGCTCGTGCTCGAGGGCCTTCTCGATGGTTTCGCGCAGGCCGTCGTAGTCCGGGTGCAGGTACTTCATCTTCAGCTTCGACTGGTCGAGCGCGACGTTGGACACCGTGCCGGACTTCACCTTCAGCGCGAGCTGGACCAGGGCCGGGAGCAGTTCCTGCGGGATGTCGGTGCGGAGCAGGTTCTTGCCGGCCCTGGCGATCGCCTGGTACTTCGTGACGAGCGTCTTCGGGTCGGCCGCGTCGACGATGCCCTTGATCGCGCAGCGCTGGCGGATCTGGCGCTGGTCGTCGTCGGCGCCGTACCGGCCGCGGGCGAACCACAGCGCCTTGAAGCCGTCGAGGTGCTGGTTCGGGCCGGGCTCGATCCACTGGCCGGGCGGGATGTGCGAGCTGCTGATGCCGCCCATCGCGACCCGCTCGTTGACGTTCACGGTGATGCCGCCGAGCGCGTCGACGATCTGGTCGAAGCCCTGCAGGTTCACCTGGAGGTAGTAGTCGATGGGGAGCCCGGTCGCCTCGCCGACGGACTGCTTGACCACGTCGGCGCCCTCGTTGTCGGACGGGCCGAGGATGCCGGGGTGCATTTGGGAGATGTTCTGGTACATCGCCGTCAGCATCCACTCCAGCCGGCCGGTCAGGCTGAGCCCCTCCTTGCCGAAGCCGTTCGGGTAGATCTTGTGCAGCGGCGAGCTCTCCGGGAACGGCATGAACGTCAGCTGGCGCGGCAGCGAGATCAGCGCGGTGTCCCCGGTCCTGGTGTCGATGCTGGCGACGATCACGGTGTCGGTCCTAACGCCGACCCGCCCTTTGCCGTCGTCCCCGCCGAGCAGCAGCAGGTTGACCCGCGGCTTGTCCTCCCAGGGGTCCTTCACGTTCACCGTCTCCGGCCGCGTCGCGCTCTTGCTCTCACCCTGGGAGACGAACACGTTGGTCACCAGGTCGCGCTGCGCGAGCACACTCTGTACGCCGACCGCCGCCGGCGCCGTGATCGCGAAGCAGAGCACCCCGACGAAGACCGCACCCGCGGCCCGGCCGCCCGGACCACCCGTTGCCGGGCGCAACAACCGGTGCGAGGCGACGACCACGATCACCCAGCCGAGCGCCAGCGCGCCGATCGCGATCGCGGCGCCGACCAACCGGTTCGGCACGACGCTGGACTCGACGACGTCGTCGCGCCGCCAGAACCCGACGTACAGGCCGAAGGCGATCAGCCCAAGGGTGAGGGTGAGCACGAACGCGCCGATCCGGCGACGTCCGCCGAGGATCAGCCCGGTTCCGGGCAGGATCGCGCTGATCAGCGTCAGCCCAAGCGACTGCGGCACGGTCCTGGCCCGGCCGTCGGGCGTGCCGGTAGCTGTCCCCTTGGCGCGGGTGGCGCGTGAACGACGACCCATGGCTCCCCTGTCGATACCCCGTGGCCTGGACAACAAGTACCCAGGCCGCACACTGGTCAGACGTTGGGCGGGGTCGATCGGTTTACCTCGTACGGAAGTCTACTGGCTCACGCGCCACCCGCGCTGGTATCAGCGGGACAGGTTTCGGAACTTGCGGGCCGACAGCGGCAGGAAGACCACCACCAGGAGCAGCGGCCAGATCACAGCGCCGGCCAGGGCGTGCTCACCGATCCACGACCCGGCGGATCCACCCGGGTTGCCGAACAGCGCGCGGGCCGCGGTCGCCGTCGACGACATCGGGTTCCACTGCGCGACCGCGCCGAGCCAGTCGGGCATCGTCGCGGTGTTCACGAACGCGCTCGACAGGAACCCGACCGGCCAGACCGCGACCTGGACGGCGCTCACCGACTCCGCGTTGCGCACCGAGAGCCCGATGAAGATCCCGACCCACAGGAACGCGAACCGCAGCAGCAGAAGCAGCCCGAACGCCGCCAGCGCTTCCAGCAGCGACCCGTGCCACCGCCAGCCGAGCGCGAGCCCGGTCGCCGCCAGGACGACCAGCGTCACCACCGAGTCGAGCATGTCCGCGATGCACCGCCCCAGTACGACGGCCGCCGAGCTCATCGGCAGCGACCGGAACCGGTCCGTCACCCCCTTGGCCGCGTCGGTCGTGATCGCGGTCATCGTGCCCTCCAGCCCGAAGAGCATCGACAGCGCGAAGATGCCCGGGACCAGCAGTTCGTAGTACGACTCTCCACCCGGCACCTCCATCGCCCCACCGAGCAGCGCGCCGAACACCAGCAGCATCAGCACCGGGAAGAACCACCCGAAGATCACCACCCCGGGTTGCATCCGCCAGTGCAGCAACGTGCGCTGCGCGATCGTCCAGCCGTCGGCCAGCGCCCACCTCATCCGGCCACCGCCGATCCGGTCAGGTGCAGAAAGACTTCGTCCAGCGTCGGTCGTCTCAGCGCGATGTCCTCCGGTTCGATCTGTACGTCGTTCAGCGCGGTGGCGATCTCCACCAGCGCCTTGGTGCGGTCCCGGACCGGGATGCTGACGGTCAGGTCGTCGACCTTGACCTCCCCGTCGGCGTACCGCTCGACCAGCGCCTGGACCTTCGGCACGTCGGCCGGATCGGCCAGCACCAGGTCCAGCCAGTCCCCGCCGAACTGCGCCTTCAGCTGGTCAGGGGTGCCCTCGGCAACTACTTTGCCTGCCTTGAGCATCGAGATCCGGTCGGCGAGCTGGTCGGCCTCCTCCAGGTACTGCGTGGTCAGCAGCACCGTCGTACCGGCTCGGACCAGCTCCCGGACCGCGGACCAGACCTCACGCCGGCCGCCCGGGTCGAGCCCGGTCGTCGGTTCGTCGACGAACAGCAGCGCCGGAGCGACGATCAGGCTGGCGGCCAGATCGAGCCTTCGGCGCATGCCGCCGGAGTACTTGCTCGCCGCCTGGTCCGCGGCGTCCTGGAGCGAGAACCTCGCGAGCAGCTCGTCGGCCCGTTGCCCGGCCGCCTTGCGCGACAGGTGGTTGAGCCGGCCGAACAGGACCAGGTTCTGCCGGCCGGTGAGGATCTCGTCGACCGCGGCGTACTGACCGACCAGGCCGATCCGCTTCCGGACCTCCTGCCCCTGGCGGCTGACGTCGTACCCGGCGACGCTCGCCCGGCCGGAGTCGAGGTCGAGCAGGGTGGACAGGATCCGGACCGCGGTGGTCTTGCCGGCCCCGTTCGGGCCGAGCAGTCCCACCACCGACCCGGCCGCGACCTCGAGGTCGAACCCGTTCAGGCCCGCTCCCTCGGTGCCGCCGGGGTAGTTCTTGCGCACGTCGTCCGCGACGATCACGCGTTCTGCAGTCACTTCCACCTCGTTCTTCGTTGATACTTCGGTACGGCGTACCGTACACCGTACGACTCAGGTACGATCGAGTCAACGACGAGCGGTTGGAGTTTGTTCCCGGTGAGTGGAAAGAAGTCCGCGGCGCCCGATCCGGCGCGCAGCCTGGCCCTGCTCTGGGGCAGTCACAGCAAACCCGGACGCTCCGGGCTGACCGTCCGGGCGATCGTCGAGACGGCGATCCGGCTGGCCGACGCCGACGGGCTGGAGTCGGTCTCGATGCGTCAGGTCGCCGAGCAGCTGAAAGCGGGGACGATGTCGCTCTACACGCACGTCCCGGGCAAGGGCGAGCTGACCGACCTGATGTTCGACAGCGTGTACGCCGAGCTGTACGCCGACGTGGACGAGCCGGCGCGGCAGGACGGGTGGCGTGCCGGGATGGAGTTCGTCGCGCGGCGGAACTGGGAGGTGCTGATGGCGCATCCCTGGCTCCACGAGGTGCCCGCCGTACGGAACGCGCTCGGGCCGAACATCACGCTCAAGTACGAGGCCGAGCTGCGGCCGCTGGACGGGCTCGGGCTGGGCGACGTGGAGATGGACTCGGCGCTGACGCTCATCCTCACCCACGTGCAGGGGACGGCGCGGGGCGCCGCCGAGCACCTGCGGACCCAGCGCGAGAGCGGACTGACGGACGAGGAGTGGTGGCTGACCACGGGCCCGCTGCTCGACCGCTACATGGCCGGGTTGGCGGATCGCTTCCCGGTCGCGGGACGCGTGGGGCAGGCGGCCGGGGAGCAGTTCCAGGCGCCACTGGACTCGGACCATGCGTTCCGCTTCGGGCTGGATCGGATCCTGGACGGCATCCAGCTGCTGATCGACCAGCGTTAGTGAACCGCGCACCCCACGCCCTGCGGGCGCGGGGCGCGCGGGAGAGGAGGAGGGGCGCGGGGGCCTGGACGGGGTGGAGCGGGAAGGCCGGGCCCGGGGGCGCGACGCCCTAGACCGGGATGTGGGCTCCGGTGATGGCGTCGGAGTCGATCAGGAAGTGGATGGCCTGGGCGATCCGGCCGGGTGGGGTCCAGTGGGTGGTGTCGGCGCCCGGGCGGGCCTCGCGGTTGGTGGGGGTGTCGATGGTGCCGGGCAGGATCGTGTTGACCCGGATGTGGTCGGCGGCGTACTCGACGGCCAGGGCATCGGCGAAGGCGATCACGCCGGCTTTCGAGGTGATGTAGCCGGCGGCGCCGGGGAACGGCTTGAGTGCCGTTTGGCTCGACGTACAGACGATTGCTCCGCCGCCGTTGGCGATCAGGTGCGGGAGGGCTGCCTGGGTGGTCAGGTAGAGCGGGCGGAGGTTGACCGAGAGCTGCCGCTCGAAGTCCTCGACCGGGGTCTCGTGCACGCGCTTGCCCGAGGCGAAGCCGCCGACGAGGTTGACGAGCGCGTGCAGCGGGGCGCTCTCCTCGGAGGTCGCCAACGCGACCACGTCCGCGACGCCGGCCGGATCCGACAGATCGGCGAGCACCGGAGCCAGCAGCTCGTGCGCCCCCAACGCGGCGAGCGACTCCTCACTACGACCTGGTACGACGACCCGCCAGCCACCCTCGAGCAGCTCGGCCGTGACGGCCCCACCCAGCCCACCGGTGCCCCCGGCAACAATCACAGTCCGCTTCATGGGTGAAGCCTACTCAGGCAGTGCGAGTGTGCGCCCGGCGTCGCGGGCTGCCTTGATGGATCTTGCGAACGTGTCCTTGAGCGCCGCGGCCTCGTCGGCGAAACCCTGGACCACGGCGGTGTCGCCGGCCGGCTCGGTGCGGGCGAGCAGCTCGATGTAGCGGTCGCCGTCCTCGAGGGCCGCTTCGGCGCGCAGGGCGGCGTCGGCGGAGCGCACGCGGTCGGCGTACTGCTCGAACAGCTCGACCTTGCGCCTGATCGCGTCGACCGAGCGGGACAGCGCGCGGCGCTGGGGACCGAGGACAGCCTCCAGCTCGGCGGTCGCCATCCCGCGCGCGACCTCCTGCTGACGCGCCCGCAGCACCGACTGCTCGTGCAGCACCTGGCCGATGTCCCACAGCTGCTCGGGCAGCACCAGCTCGTTCTGCATCTCGTCGAGCAGCCCGCGCTGGGTAACTGTTGCCTCAAGCACCGTTTTCACCGCGCGCTGCGCCCGGCCGAGCAGCTTCCCGGACGGCTCGTCGAAGTCCTCGGCCAGCAGGTACTTCCCGTGCTGCCGCCGGACCTGCTTGCGGTCGCGGTCCTCGACTGCCGACCGCACCGCGATCCCGCCGGTCGCGACCACCGCGAGCACGGCCAGCGCGACCGAGGCCCACGCCGCGACCGCGGTCGGCAGCGCGAGCGCCAGGACGATCACGGCGAGGATCCACCCGCCGACGCAGACCGCGAGCCAGACCAGCATCGTGCCGAAGGTGTTGCCGGGCGCCTCCGACCACGACGTCCGCCGCTTCGGCGGCGCCTGACCGGCGGGCACGAACAGCTCGGGCCTGCGCTCGAACAACCGGCGTACCGCGATCGGCACACCCGGCGCGAACACCGGATCCATCGGCACCTCCCAACCGTCGACGAACGACACTCAGCGTAGCCGCGAGCGCACGGTTTCGAGGCGGACGCCCAGCCCGTCGAGCACCAGTTGCAATCCGAACTCGAACAACTGGTCCAGGTCGAAGTCGAAATCGAACCCGTCCAGCAGCGTCTCGAAACCGGCCAGCCCTCGTGCCACCGCCGCGAGCCGATCGGCGTGCTCGTCGGCCCACTGGTCTGCCGTCAACCCGGTGTCCTGCTCGGCGAGCGCCTCCGGCTCCAGGTTCAGCGCGACGCCGCGCACGTACCCGAAGACCGTGATCGCCGCGTACAGCGCGGTACTCGGATCGACCCCGAATCCGCTGACGGCGCGCAGTACGGCGTCCGTGTGCGACAGCAGACTCGGCAGCATCTGCGGCCGGCCGAGCGAGATCGCGCCCGGCAGCCACAGGTGCCGCCGGTACGCCGCCCACTGCAGCCGCGCGGCGGTCTCGATGCCGGCTCGCCAGTCCGCCGGTTCGCCCGGCGGGAACGGGAAGTCCGCGATCGCCCGGTCGACCATCTGCAGCACCAGCGCGTCCTTGCCGCCGACGTGCCGGTACAGCCCCATCGTCGCCACCCCCAACTCGCTCGCGATCCGCCGCATCGACAGCGCGGCCAGCCCTTCCGCGTCGGCGAGCGTGATCGCGACCCGGACCACCTCGTCCCGGCTCAACGCGGGCTCATCGGCCCGGACCGGCGTTCGGCGGGCAGGCCCGACGACTGTTCCGACGCCAGGCCGCGAGTGCACGAGGCCTTCCTGCTGCAGGGTCGTCAGCGCCTTCGTCGCGGTCGCCATCGCGACGCCGTACTCGCGCATCAACTCACGCGTCGACGGCACGCGTTCGCCCTGACCGAGCTCCCCGGTGCTGATCCGCGCCCGGATCCCCGCGGCGATCTGCTGGTACGGCGCTGGCATGCGTTCTCCCTGGGTGCCCTAGTGCACGTGGACGTCGGTTCCGCCGGTCAGGCATCTTGCTGCGTACACCGTACAGCGCACTACCTCTGGGAGACACCATGAAGGTACTGATCAGCGGAGCCGGCGTCGCCGGACCGGCACTCGCGTACTGGCTGCAGCGCGCGGGCTTCACCCCGACCGTGGTCGAGCTCGCCCCGGCGCCTCGACCCGGCGGCCAGACCATCGACGTCCGCGGCGTCGCGCGGGACGTCGTCGAGCGGATGGGGGTGATGCCCGCGATCAAGGCTCGGCAGTTGCACGAGAAGGGGCTCGCTTACGTGCGCGCCAACGGCAAGCGCGCCGCAGCGCTGCCTGCCGAACTGCTCGCCGACGGCGGGCCGGTCGCCGAGATCGAGATCCTGCGTGGCGACCTGTCCGAGGTGCTGCTCGCGGCGACGCCGGACGTCGAGTACCTGTACGGCGACTCGATCAGCGGGCTGACCGACACGGCCGACGGGGTCCGGGTGTCGTTCACGGGCGGTGCGGTGCGGGAGTTCGATCTCGTCGTCGGCGCCGACGGCGTGCACTCGCGGGTCCGCGCGCTCGCCTTCGGGCCGGAGGAGGAGTTCGTGCACCACCTCGGCGGCTACGGCGCGTACTTCACGATCCCGGCACCCGAGGACCTGGACGGCTGGCTGAAGATCCACACCGCGCCGGGCGGCCGCTGGGTCGGCCTGCGCCCCGACCACGATCCGCGGTTCGCTCGCGCGCTACTCAGCTTCCGCTCGCCGGTGATCCGCTACAACCGGCGTGACGTCTCCGAGCAGAAGGCCCTGCTGCACAAGACGTTCCAGGGCGCCGGCTGGTACACCCGGGAGATTCTCGACGGCATGGATGCCGGCGACGACTTCTACTTCGACAGCACCAGCCGGGTCGTCGTACCGGAGTGGTCGCGCGGACGGGTCGTGCTGCTCGGCGACGCCGGGTACTGCGGTTCACCGTTGGCTGGTTACGGTACGGCGCTGTCGCTGGTCGGCGCGTACGTCCTCGCCGGGGAGTTGGTTGCCGACGGCGACCATCGGCGCGCGTTCGCGGCGTACCAGCGGGTGATGCGTGAGTACGTCGTCCAGCGCAGCGCCCTGCCGCCGGGCGGGATCGCGCTGGCGATGCCGAAGACCGCGCTCGGGATCCGCGCGCGGGACCTGATGACCGCGACGATGACGTCCCGGCCGTTCCGCGGCGTACTGGCGAAGGCTGCCGCGGCGCAGCCGGACGCGATCGAGCTCGCCGACTACGCCGGGCTCACTCCGGCCACTCCGACCCGAGGATGACGTCGACGAAGTTCGTCCGCTCGAAACCGGGCACGAACCGGTCGAGCACGTCGGCCTTCACGGTGCCGAACGTCGTGGCCGGGCGGTGCTTGATGCCCTCGGTGAACGCGTGCAGGATCTGGTTCTTGAAGTCCGGCCGGGGGTGCGCCGCGACGATCTCGGCGCGCTCCCCGGCGGTGATCCGGTCCAGGCCGAGACCCAGTACGTCGGCCTCGACGCCGCGGGTGACCAGCGCGATCTCGGGCTTCAGGTGCACCGGGACCTCGGGCGTCGTGTGCAGCGCGATCGCCGTCCAGACCGTGACCGCGTCCTCCTCGGCGATGCCGTGGGCACGCAGGAAGTCGGCGGCCGCGTCGGCGCCGTCGATCTCGAACCGCTGCAGCGAGTCGCGGTAGCCGCCGGTCAGGCCGAGGTCGTGGAACATCGCCCCGACGTACAGGAGCTCCGGGTCGTAGCTCAGGTCGCGGCCGTGCAGCGCGCCGAACAGGTACACCCGGCGCGAGTGGTCGTAGACCAGGTCGTCGGTCACGTCGCGGACCAGCTCGGTCGCCTCGGTGGCGAGCTTGCTGTCCGGGATCTCGATCCCTGCGATCACTGTCGTTCAGCTCCTTCATCGGTGGATTTCCCCAGCGTGACGCGGGCGCGGCGGCCGGCGTACGGGTGATCCGGACGGGTGACCCTCCGATCCGGACACGCATACTGCTGGGGTGGAGCGCGTTGTGGTGGTCGTCGTGTACGACGGAGTCCGGCTGCTCGACGTGACCGGGCCGCTCGAGGTCTTCGCGGTGGCGAACGAGCAGGGCGGCGGGGCGTACCGGTCGGTGATCGCTTCGCCCGACGGCGCTGACGTGGTGGCGAACACGGGGACGCGGCTCGGGGTGGACGTGAGCCTGGCCGACGTCGACGCGCGGGGCGCGACGCTCGTCGTACCGGGTGGGCCGAACTGGTTGCACACGATCAGCGACGCCGGGCTGCTGGCTTCGATCCGGCGGTTGTCGCAGCAGTCCGCTCGGACGGCGTCTGTCTGTGCCGGCGCGTTTGCCTTGGCGGCAGCCGGGCTGCTGGACGGGCGGCGGGCAACGACGCACTGGGAGCTGGCCGATCAGCTGGCGCTGCGGTTTCCCGCGGTGCGGGTCGACAGTGACGCGATCTTCGTGCAGGACGGGCCGGTGATCACGTCGGCGGGAGTGACGTCGGGGATCGACCTGGCCTTGGCGCTGGTCGAGGCAGATCTGGGCGCTGCCGCTGCGCGACTGGTGGCCAAGCATCTGGTGGTGTTCCTGCAACGGCCCGGCGGCCAGTCCCAGTTCAGCGTCCGGCTCGCCGCTGGTCAGGCCCGGCACGAGGTGGTCCGTGGAGTGCTCGACTCCATCACGACCGACCCCGCCGGTGACCACAGCCTCTCCGCGCTGGCGCGGCAAGCCGGCGTCAGCGAGCGTCACCTCACCCGCCTCTTCAACGACGAGATCGGCACCACCCCCGGCCGGTTCGTCGAGAAGGTTCGCGTCGAGGCCGCCCAGCATTTGCTAGAGGCAACCACCGACCCTCTGGACGTGATCGCCCGGCGGACCGGGCTGGGGACGGCGGAGACGCTGCGGCGGGCCTTCACCCGGGTGCTGGGAGTGAGTCCGGGGACCTACCGCAATCGCTTTCGCACCAGTGGAGTGTCAGTCGATCGGTGAGATCCAGTCGGGGTTGCGGCCGAGCAGCGCGAGCAGCGTCTCGAAGTCGTCCGCTTCGCCGGGCACCTTCACCGAACGCTCGAAGGCGGCTCCCGGCCCGCGGTTGCCCTCGGTGTCGGGGATCCGCCGAGCCAAACTCAGCGCCATCTCCACCAGGTCGATCGGCGGGTCGTACGGTACGTCGATCGCCCGCGCCAGGTCCCACGCGTGCACGATGCAGTCGAGCTGGTGGAAGGTCAGCGCCACCCGCCGCGGAAACGTCCCGAACTCCCGCACCTCGATCGGCCGGTCCAGCGCGCCACCGTCCGCGAACGCCTCCGCGACCTTCACGTTCGACCGCCGGTAAGCACCGGCCGGGTTGTCGCCGAGCCGCCCACCGTTCCAGGTCTGCACCGGAGCCGACCCGTTCGCCGCCGCGGCCGCGAACCCTTCGTTGTCGCTCACGATGTGCCGGAGAAGCCCCCGCACCGTCCAGTCCGGGCAAGGCGTCGGGAACCACAGCTGCTCAGCCCGAACCTGCATCACCACCTCGCCGAGCACCGCACCAGCCCGCCGATCCAGATCCCGGATGTCCACCCGTGCTCCTCCCGTCGACCCGCCCTTGCCGAGCATAGGCCCGCCCGAGCGCCCCCGCCCGGAACTCACCGGGGATCCACGGGTTAACCCGCACGCGAACACGCGGACGCCGTACTGGAAGTGACCCTCCGTGTGCGGGACCCGAGGGTCCTACCATGGTCCCTATGGGCTTCCAGATCGCCAACGAACCCGAGGCCGACCGCGTCCTCGACCAGTACCCGTTCGCCGTGCTCGTCGGGATGATGCTCGACCAGCAGTACGGCATGGAGCACGCGTTCCGCGGCGGCTGGAAGGTGCTGAGCCGGTTCGGCAACCTCGACCCGGCCGCGATCGCCGCCGCCGACCCCGAAGAGTTCAAAGCACTCTGCAGCACGCCACCCGCGATCCACCGCTTCCCCGGCTCGATGTCGGCCCGCCTGCAGGAGCTCGCCGCGCTGATCGAGTCCAAGTACGACGGCGACGTCACCCGCCTGTGGACCGAGCCCGACACCGGCAAGGAGCTCCTCGAGCGCGTCCAGGAACTCCCCGGCTTCGGCAAGCAGAAGGCCCAGATCTTCGTAGCCCTCCTCGCTAAACAACTAGGCATCAAGCCGGACGGCTGGGAAGCCGCCGCCGGCGACTACGCCCTCGACGGCCACCGCTCAGTCGCCGACGTCGTCGACGCCGACTCACTGCTCAAGGTCCGCGAGTACAAACAAGCCAAGAAGGCCGCAGCCAAAGCCGCCGACTGACGTCGGCATCCCTCCCGGCTCAGCTGAGCTAACCCGTCAGCCCACCAATGGCCGCCACCGTGCGCCCAGACTTGGGACACACCCACTCCGGCCCCAGCAACTTCAGCGCCAGCCCACCCGTACTCGCCAGGTCCCGGACCACCAACTCCACGCGTCCGCCAACGAGATCTCCACCCAGCAAGCCGACGGACGGGCGGTGTACTCAACGCCTGCCCTGCTGATCAAGTCACGATGCCGGCAGAGCCGCGGAGATTCGCTCCAGGACAGGAACAGAGCGGTCCCCGGAAACAAGCCTCGTCTCCGCCATCGCGAACGGCGCATCCTCCTTGACGATCTGCAGCGTCGATGCAAAGCGCGTGTCCGCCGTCAGGAACAGATCACAGTCGACGAGGTACGAACTGTGCTGCTCGTGCTGCAGCAGGTACTCGCTCACTGTTCGGTCCGAGAGCTGATGCTCATGGATTCCCCGTGAATCCTCCAGCACCTCCCGCCAAATACGCTTGGTCCAGAAGGCATTGAGGAACGCGGTGCCTGCCGTGTCCGGCATCGTGCGCATCCAAGCCGGCCGAAGACGCCGGATTTCGGCAACAACCTCCATGCATTCCACCTCGGCCTCGGTCGGCAACCGCCGCCTTTGGTGTCGAGCATCACCCGCATCAGCAGATGATGTCTTTACTGAACTTGGCGGCGTCCAGAAGTCGTTCACCGGCGCCCCCGGAGAGCTCTGCTCGAGATCCCGCCAAGAGATGGGCGGATTCTGGTATCCCACCGCAACGCCTCCAGCTCCGTCGGCGCGCCGTCCCCCGCAGATGTATCAGTGGGCCGAGAGCGCGGTACGCGGGAACCGAGGCGCGTTCGGCGGCGAGTCGCGGATGGCAGCCGACCAGGTCGACCCGATGTGATCGCGCCCGGCACCCGTACGAGTTCGCCTTGTACTACGACGCCAGAGTTGCAGCGGGTTTACCGGGCGAGTTCGGCCGGTTCATCGAGCCGCGCCAGCTTTCGCGGGTTTGCCATCGCGTAGATCTGGGTGATCCGCCCGTTCTCCACGACGAGGCTCAGCGCGGCCAGCTCGCCGTCGATCTCGATCCGGCCCGCAGGCGCGCCGTTGAGCCACACGGTCGTCGTCTCGAACGTGGCCACCACCCGGTTCAGGCGCGCGAGCAACTTCGCCACCAGTTCGGCCCCGTGAATTGGAGCCCGAGTGGCGGCCACAAGCCCGCCACCGTCGGCGATCAGGACCACGTCCGGCGCCATGATCTCCAGCAGTTCCCGCAAATGCCCGGTTTGCAACGCGAGCAGGAACCTCTCCACCACGGCCTGTTGCTCCGCTCGACTCACCTGCACCCGCGGCCGCCGAGCCGCCACATGCTCGCGTGCTCGCCGCGCGATCTGCCGAACCGTCGCCGCGGGCTTACCGATGGCCTCGGCGATCTCGCCGTACGGTATCTCGAAGACCTCGCGCAGCACGAACACCGCCCGCTCGGTCGGCGTGAGCGTCTCCAGCACCAGCAGCATCGCCATCGAGACGCTGTCGGCCAGCTCGACGTCCTCGGCCACGTCGGGCGCGGTCAGCAGCGGTTCGGGCAACCAGGGGCCGACGTAGGACTCCTTGCGCCGGGTGAGCGTACGCAGCCGGTTGAGCGCCTGCCGGGTGATGATCCGGACCAGGTAGGCACGCTTGTTCCGCACCGTGTCGAGATCGACGCCCACCCACCGCAGCCAGGTCTCCTGCAGGACGTCCTCTGCGTCGGCAACTGAGCCAAGCATCTCGTAGGCGATTGTGAAGAGCAGGTTGCGGTGGGCGACGAACACCTCAGTAGGTGGGTCTGGGCGGCTGTTCTCATTCATGGCCCCGCCACGACCTCCGGCGCGGTCCGCAACGTGCCGGCCATGGCGGCTCCTGTCTCTCGGCTCTCGGCTCTCGGCTGTGCCATCCATAAACACCCCACGCGCTCTTACGAGTCCTGCGACTTCGGGGAGTAGGTGTTGGCAAGGGCGGCAACCCGGTCGGCGCTGGTTGTTCGATCCTCGGAATCATCCTGGAGGTCAATGCCGCCGGCCAGCCAGCCGCCGTCGATGGTGAACACGCTGCCGGTGATGAACGCCGCCCTGTCACTGGCCAGGAACGCGACCAGGTCGGCGACCTCCTCGCTGCGCCCCGGTCGGCGCAGTGGAAATCGGCTGTCGATGTCGAGTTCCTCGCCCATCTTCCGCAGGAGATCGTTGCTGGCGATGTACCCCGGGCAGATGGTGTTGACCCGGATACCGATCGGCCCCAGCTCCAGGGCAGCCGACTTGACCAAACCGATCACACCATGCTTCGACGCCGAGTACGCCGATGACATCCGAACCCCGGTGAGCCCGGCCGCCGACGAGGTGACCACAACCGAGCCGCCACCCACGTCGCGCATCGCCCGACCCGCCGCCTGCAGACCGAGCAGTACACCGCGCAGGTTCACCGCCATCGTGCGGTCCCATTCTTCCAACGGGTACTCCAGAACACCTGCCCAGTGCCCCGTTCCGGCGTTGAGATGTGCGATGTGTACAGCGCCGTAGCGGGCAACCGTCTCGCGGACCATCGCATCGTTGTCCTCCGGCGATGCCACGTCGACCCGCAGCCCGAACGCCTCGCCACCAGCAGCCGTGATCTCATCGACCGTCCGCTCAACACGCTCGACATGACGGCCGGCGCAGCACACCCGCGCTCCCAGGGCCGCCAGCGTTGCCGCAGTCGCCGCGCCGATACCGGACCCCGCCCCGGTCACGACCGCCACCTTCCCGGCCAGCGAACCCGTTCCTTGCTCCGCCATCGTCATCACTTGCTTCCTGTCCTGATCGAGATCGAGCCCTCTGGTCGAGCATGAGACGTCAGCGCCTCGGTCCTTTGTGACACCGCAGCTACATGACGTGCGCCACAATCAGGTGATCAGCATCAGAGATGTCGCCGTCCGTGCGGTGGCGCACGTCACACCGGCGTGGTGTCACACATGCGGCGCCGTCGGTGTTTAGTGCCCGACAGTTACACCACAGGGCAGCCGGCCGGGACGCCCGCGAACGGCATCGCCCGGCAGCCTGCGACGACGGGGTTCCGCCCGATCGAGGACGAACCCAAGTCGCGCGCACCTCAGGAGAAACTTATGAACCTCGCTCTCTGGATCGCGGCCGGGCTGCTTGCCGCCGTCGCCCTGTCCGGCGGCATCAGCAAGGCCTTCATGCCCAAGGACAAGCTGGACGAACTGAGCGCGAAAACCGGCGGGGGTTGGACCATGCACGCAAGCGCTGCCTTCGTCAAAACCCTCGGGGTGCTCGAGATCTTGGCCGCGGCCGGCCTGACTCTTCCCGCCGCGCTCGACATCGCACCGGTCATGGTGCCGGTGACAGCCGTCTGCTGGATCCTGTTGATGATCGGCGCAATGATCACCCATGGTCGCCTTGGGCAATACAAGTACGTCGCGCTGAATCTCGTCTACCTCGCCCTGGCCGCCTTCGTAGCCTGGGGCCGCTTCGGCCCCGAATCCTTCACCGGCTGATTCGGGTAAGTCGCCAGTGGATCGCGGCATGCGGTTCGGCGGTGCCGACGCTGACCGCCGTGTGCGGCGTGACGAAGTAGCTCATGGCGAAATCCCGGCACCGCAAACCCGAGAACCTGCCCGCTACTTCGAACCGTCCCCGCAGGACATGCGCGACCTCACCAGCCTGCTCGACCCGATCGCGGTCGCCAACAACGCCTACGCCCTATCCGCCCGCTTTTCGGCGAATATTACGGCGACGCCGATGAGCGGGACCTGGCGACCTGATCGCCATTCAATGGCGCAGGTAGGACCTCGGCCCCTGACACGATCATCGCCGAGCGGTCAGGCCGTCGTGATCTGACGGAAGACTGGTAGGCCGAGATCGGCCGAATCGCGGCATCAACAGGAGGTTGCTGCTTGGGCCAAGCTCAACGGGTGGCATGGAGAAGTTGGGTATCCACGAGCACGCCTGCATCCGCCGAGTTCGACCTTGCGTAGCTCGAAATGTTGCTGGAAGTCGGTCCGTTCCTCAGCGGTTGGTTCGCGGTACTCGGCCGCGGATCAGTTCCGCATCGAAGATCGCTGGATACGCCTGGGTCGTCGCCAGACTGCGATGTCCGAGACGCTTCGCCGCGCTGTGGACCGGGAGTCCGCCCGCGACGGCATCGGTGGCGAACCTACGGCGGAGGTCCTGCGGGGTGAACCGGAGCAGCTCGCCGGCGTTGTCCCGAAGCCCTGCGCGCTGCAGGGTGTTGCTGCGCAGCCGCTGGACCGCCCCGGCACCCATCGCGTACGCCCGCCATCCGGCCTTGCGCTGGAACAGATGCGGCAACAACGGGCAGTCGACGCGCTCATGGGCGCCATAGCGCGCGACCAGTGGGATGGTGCCGCCGTTCTGGGCGCCCAGCCGGGTGATCATGCTGGCCAGCACGCTCGCGAGCTCAGGGCTGATCAACAGGACGCGCTCCTCATCGGTCTTCGAGGGCACGACCTGCAGCATCGGAACGAGTTCGCCGGTATCGGCCAGCCGGTAGGAGACCAGCGCCAGGTGAGATCTCGACCAGCTCTTCGAGCCGGACTCCGGGATGGCGCAGTGTTTCGGTGACCCTTCTCTGCTCTTTGTACTTCTCTAGAGCTTGTTGGCGCGGGTTCTCCACAGCAGGTACACGAAGTACGGCGCGCCGATCATCGCGGTGAGGAGGCCTGCGGGGATCTGGGCCGGGGCCAGCAGGGTGCGGCCGAGGCTGTCGGCTACGGAGACCAGGACGGCGCCCAGGAGTGCGGCGACTGGGAGGAGGCGGGAGTGGCGGCCGCCGACCAGGGCTCGCGCGGCGTGCGGGGCGACCAGGCCTACGAAGCCCACGACTCCGATGGCTGAGACGGCGGCTGAGGTGAGCAAGGCGGAGGCCGCCAGCGCCAACAGCCGGGTGCGTTCCAGGCGTACGCCGAGGATGCGTGGGACGTCGTCGTCCAGGGACAGTAGGTCGAGCTCTCGGCGCGCGAGGACAACGACCGGCGTCAGGACCAGGAGCGCCGCAGTGACCGGTATGACCTGCGGGAGCGTTCGTCCGTATGTACTGCCCGAGAGCCACGTCATCGCGAGCGTGATGTTCCACGGGTTGGTGTACACGATGACGAAGGTGATGATCGCGGTCGTCGCCGAGGAGACGCCGACCCCGATCAGCACCAGCCGGTCCGAACTGAGCCCACCCCTCCAGGAGACCAGGTAGACCAGCGCGAAGGTGCCCAGCGCGGCCGCGGAGGCGACGCCGGACAGGAGCCAGATGCCGGCCGACGGGACCAGCATCAGCGTGACGACGGCGCCGAAGCCGGCACCGCCGGTGATGCCGAGGATGCCCGGCTCGGCAAGGGGGTTGCGGCAGACGGCCTGCACGGTCGCGCCGGCGATCGCCAGCGCCGCGCCGCACAGCACGGCCGACAACACCCGCGGGAACCGCTGGTCGAGGACGTACGTGATCGCCCGCCCGGAGCGTCCGTTGATCCAGTTCGCGATGTCACCCGTCCGCAGGAACGCATCCCCGGCAAGCATCGCCAGCACCAGTGCGGCGACCAGCAGCACAGCCAGTACGCCGACCACGATCCAGAACGTCCGCGCACTCCGCAGCCCGGACGATGCGCCCGACGGCGTACGGCTCGGTCCTGAGTCGCGGTACCGGCGCGCGAGCCACACCAGCACAACAGCCCCGACGAGCATAGTCATGATGCCGGTCGGAATCTCCACGCCGGCCTGCCCACCGAGCACAGCCCGCAGTACGACGTCCGCCCCGAGCACCACCAGGATCCCGGCGAGCCCCGACAGCGGCAGCAGCACCCGGTGCCGCATCAGCCCCGGCACCAACGGCGCGACCAGCCGCACGAGCACCGGCGCGACCAGGCCCACGAACCCGACCGGCCCGGCCACCGTGACAGCGGCCGCGGACAGCATCACCGTGACGAGCGTGATGAGCACCCGCGTACGTCGTACGCGAACTCCCAGCACCGCCGCGGTGTCGTCGCCCAGCGACAGGATGTCGAGCCGCGACGCCAGCCACAGCGCCGCGACCAGCGCGACCGCGACGATCGGCGCCATCTGCCCGACCGCGTCGAGATCGGTCTGGACGAGCGTCCCGCTCCCCCATGCGAACGTCCCGATCGTCTCCTCGCGACGCAGCAGCATCAGCAACGTCGTCACACCCGACAACGCCATTGCCACAGCGGATCCGGCCAGGATCAACCGGGTCGGCCCGGACGTCCCACCGGCCGACAACGCAAGCACCAGTACGGCGGCCGCGAGCCCCCCGACGAACGCGACCCCACCGGCCGGCAGCACCGGCAGGTTGATCCCGAACGCCGCGACGATCACGACCGCCAGGTACGCGCCCGCGTTGACGCCGAGCGTGTCCGGCGAGGCGAGCGGGTTGCGTGCGAGCGACTGCAGCCCCGCGCCGGCGACGCCGAGCGCGAGGCCGACCAGTACGCCGGCCAGCAGCCGCGGCAGCCGCGACGCGATCAGCACGTTGGCCGAATTGTCTGTGCCCTGGCCGATCACCAGCCGGAGCAGGTCCCCGGCGCCGACCGACGAGGTTCCCTGGGTCAGGTGCACGCCGGCCAGGACGACGACCGCGGCCAGGGTGATCACGAACACCCCGGCGACGCGGATCCGTCGTACCGGCTGGAGGGCTTCGGCGACCTGGGGCCGCTCGGTGGTGACCTGGGTCAAGAGGTGACTGCCTGCACCGTCGCGTCGATGAACTGCTCGGTCGACTTCGGTCCGCCGAACATCCAGATCCCGTCGGCCAGGCGGTGCACGCTGCCGGCCTTCACGAACGGCAGGTTCTTCCAGATCGCGTTCTTCGACAGGTCGCCGCCGAACACGTCACCGCCGTCGGCGGTCGAGGCGATGTAGAGGAAGCTGCCGTCGCCGAGCTTGGTCAGGCCCTCGATGTCGGTCTGCGCCAGGCCGTAGTCGGGGTCGCCCGCGCCGGTCCAGTTGTTCTTCAGGCCGAGCTCGCCGGCGACCGCGCCGAGCAGCGAGCCGTTGGTGAACATCCGGATCGAGATCGTGCTGCCCTCCTTGTACCCGTCGGCCATCGTGAAGCCCTCGCCGGCCTTGCCAGCGTCGGCGATCTTCTTCTTGCCGTCGGCAACTGCCTGGTCGAACGCGGCGTTCGCCTCGGTGGCTTCCTCGGCCTTGCCGATCGCCTGACCGACCAGGTCGAGGTTCTTCTTCATCTGCGGGATCGCGTTCTTCGCGTCGGAGCCCTTGACGACGAGCACCGGCGCGGCCTTCTCCAGCTGGGTGATCGTGCTGGCCGACTCGTCGGTGGTGGTGATGATCAGGTCGGGGTTGAGGGCAACGATCGCGTCGACGCTGGCCTCACCGCGGGTGCCGACGTCCTTGACGCCGGCGTCGAGCTTGGCCGCGGTCACCCAGGTGGTGTAGCCCTTCACGTCGGCGACCCCGACCGGCTGGACGCCGAGGGTGATCAGGTTCTCGACCACGCCCCACTCCAGGCCGACGACCTTGGTCGCGGGCTTCGGCAGGTCGAGCTTCTTGTTGCGGGCGTCGGTGACGGAGACCGGCTGCGCGGCGGCGGACGAGTCCGCCGCCGGCTCGGTCGGTTCGCTGGTGCCGCAGGCGGTCAGGGCGAGCAGCAGGCTCGCGGCCAGGACGGTGACTCTTCTCATCGGGTCCTCAGATGTCTTGAAGGCAGTGGTTTTGAAGGACGTGCCGGTGCAGGTGCCTGCCGACCGGCTGGGTGCTGATCCGCCCGGTGACCGGGTCGGTACCGACGTCGATCCGGATCCCGTAGGTCTCGGTCAACGACTCCGCTTGCAGGACCTCGGCCGGCGTACCGGTCGCGCGGACCCGCCCTTGGTCGAGCAGGACGATCCGGTCGGCCACGTCGGCCGCCTGGTTCAGGTCGTGCAGTACGACGCCGACGGCGACCCCGTGCTCGTCGGCGAGGTCGCGCATCAGGTCGAGGATCTCGATCTGGTAGCGCAGGTCGAGAAAAGTGGTCGGTTCGTCGAGCAGCAGTACGCCGGTGTCCTGCGCCAGACAAGTGGCCAGCCAGACGCGCTGCAGCTCACCACCGGACAGCTCGTCGACGGCCCGCTCGGCCATGCTCGTCACGCCGGTGACGTCCATGGCGTGCTCGATCGCGGCGTTGCCCTCGGGGTCGTCGTGACGCCAGCGCCCGCGGTACGGGTGCCGGCCGTAGCCGACGACGTCGCGCACACTCACGCCGTTCGGCGTCGGCCGCGACTGCGAGAGCAAGGTGACCTTCCGCGCGAAGTCCTTCTGCGACAGCGCCAGGGCGTCCTCGCCGTCGGCGAGCCGAACGGTCCCCGCATCAGGCTTGTGCAACCGAGCCAGCGCCCGCAACAGCGTCGACTTCCCACTCCCGTTGGGCCCCACCAGCGCGGTCACCCCCGCCGGGTCGATCTCCAGCCCGGCGTCGTCCACCACCAACCGCCCGTGGTACCCCAGCCGCAACCCGGCGCCCGTCAGCCCCACCGACTCTCGCATGGCCAGAGGATAGCCTTACCTAACCCCAGATGTCAGCCTCGCGGAACGTGATCGGCCCTTCACAGCAAGGTGTCGTCAGCGGCGCACCTGGTAGCGCAGGTGCAGTACCCGGTCGCCCTGGATCACGTCGGGGTTCTCCAGCAGGTGCTGCGCGTCGACCGACCCGAAGTAGCGCTTGCCGGACCCGAGCACGACCGGTACGACGTCCATGCGCACCTCGTCCACCAGCCCCGCGGCGAGCGCCTGGCCACCGACGTCGCCGGCGGCGACCTCGACGATGCGGTCACCCGCGAACTCCTGCGCCTTGGCCACGGCCGCCTCGACGCCGTCGACGAAGTGGAACGGCGCCTCGGCGTCCCAGCCCTCGGGCTGCGGCCGGTGCGTCACGACGACCACGTGGTCGATCCCGGCCGGAGGCTTCCCGCCCCAGCCATCCGTCAGGTCGAAGACGTGGCGGCCGGCGACGGTCACGCCGATCTGGTCCCAGTACGCCCGGGTGTAGTCGTAGGACACCTGCGACACCTTGACCACGCCGCTCTCGTCCAACGGGACGTCGCCGCTGGTCAACCAGTCGAACAGCGGTCCGGGCTGGTCGTTCTCGTCCGCGACGAAACCGTCCACCGACACCGAGCTGTACAGGACCACCTTGCCCACCGGACTCTCCTCTGCTTCAGGGTGCCCCAAAACTAGCGTCCGGTGAGCTGTCGTTCTTGTAGGAAATCAATCGGCCGGCAGCGGCCAGCCCTCCAGCGTGTGGCCGGGATGTTCGCGCAGGAACCGCCGCCGGACCTCGACGTACCGGGTCGGCGTGAGCCCGGTGAACGCCCGGAACTCGTGGCCGAAGTGGGCCTGGTCGAAGTAGCCCGCCCGACCGGCGACATCGCCCCAGTCGATCGGTCCGGTGGGGTCGATCGCCAGCACGGTCGTGGTGAAGCGGTAGGTGCGGGCCAGCCGCTTCGGCGTGACGCCGACGAGCTCCTTGAACCGCTGCGCCAGATGCGTGCTGCTGACACCGGCGGCCACGCTCAGGTCGCCGATCGCCACCGTCCCGCCGGTCGCCGCGATGACACTGCTCGTACGGCGGACCAGCCCCAGGCCGGCGGTTTCGCACAGCCGTCGCCTCAGCTCCTCCTCGAGCAGCGTCAGCAGCTCGTGCGGTCCGCGCGCCGTCGCCAACCGGTCTCTTAGCTCCGCAACGGCGGGCCGGCCCCAGACCTGCTCGATCGTCACCGGCCGGTCACACAGCTCGGCCGCGGGCATCGGCAGGAACGGCGCCAGCCCCCACGGCTTCAGGTGCACGCCGACGGACCGGGTCCGCAGCGGGTAGCCGAACTCGAACGCGCGGGTGGGCATGGTGATCACGCAGCCGTCGGCGTACTCGGCCGTCTCGCCGTCGAGGCCGGCGCGGATGCGGAACGGTGCCCCGAGGTTGACGATGAGCAGGGCCGACGGGCTCGGCGGCAGCGTCAGCCGCGCGTACGGCGACGCACCCTCCAGGTAGTAGAGGTCGTCGATCAGGCCGTCCAACGGCGGTCGCGGCACTCTGGACACGTACTCCATGCCCACAGCATCGCCGACGAGCGCCGCTCTTGTCGTTGCTCTGCTACAACCTGGCGGCCAAGCGGGTCCCTTGGTCGATCGCTCGTTTGGCGTCCAGCTCGGCGGCGACGTCAGCGCCGCCGATCACGTGGACGGAGTGGTTGGGGAGTTGGGCGGCGAGGTCGTTGACGGACTCCTGGCCCGCGCAGATGACGATGGTGTCTACCGCCAGCGTGCGGGGGTTCTCGTGGTTGGGGCCGAAGGTCAGGTGGAGGCCTTCGTCGTCGATGCGTTCGTAGTTGACGGCTCGGAGCTGGGTGACCTGCTTGTTCTTCAGGGCGGCTCGGTGGACCCAGCCGGTGGTTTTGCCCAGGCCGGCGCCGATCTTGCCGGGCTTTCGTTGGAGGAGGTAGACCTCCCGGGGGGACGGGTCGGGGTGGGGCTCGGTGAGGCCGGCTCGGTCTTCTTCCGGGTTGCCTACGCCCCATTCGGACTTCCACAGCGCCAGGTCGAGGGTGGGGGACTTGGCAGTGGTGAGGAATTCGGAGATGTCCACGCCAATGCCGCCGGCGCCGATGACGGCTACCGACGAGCCGACCGGGTGATGGCCGCGGACCAGTTCGGCGTACGAGAGGACGCTGGGGTGGTCGATGCCGGGGATCGACGGGATACGCGGGACCACGCCGGTGGCGAGGATGATCTCGTCGAAGCCGGCCAGGTCTTCGGGGATGGCTCGGTGGTTGAGGTGGACCTTGACGCCGGTGAGGTCGAGGCGGCGGCGGTAGTAGCGGATCGTCTCGGCGAACTCCTCCTTGCCGGGGATGCGCTGGGCGATGCCGAACTGGCCGCCGATCTCCCGGTCGGCCTCGAAGAGCGCGACGTCGTGGCCGCGTTCGGCAGCGGTGACGGCCGCCGAGAGGCCGGCCGGGCCCGCGCCGACGACCGCGACCTTCTTCGTACGGCGGGTCGGCAGCAGGACGAGCTCGGTCTCGCGGGCCGCGCGCGGGTTGACCATGCAGCTGGCGAGCTTCTTGGCGAAGACGTGGTCCAGGCAGGCCTGGTTGCAGGCGATGCAGACATTGATCTCGTCGGCGCGCGATTCCGTTGCCTTGAGCACCCAGTCCGGGTCGGCGAGGAACGGGCGGGCCAGGCTGACCAGGTCGGCGTCGCCGCGGGCGAGGACCTCCTCGGCGACCTGGGGCAGGTTGATGCGGTTCGACGTGACGACCGGGATCGCGACGTGCGGGCGGAAGGCGGCGGTGATCGAGGTGAAGGCCGCCCGCGGGACCGAGGTGACGATGGTCGGTACGCGGGCCTCGTGCCAGCCGATGCCGGTGTTGATGATCGACGCACCGGCGGTCTCGATCTCCTTGCCTAGTGCAACGACTTCGTCCCAGGTCTGGCCGCCCTCGACGAGGTCGGCCATCGAGAGCCGGTAGATGATCAGGAAGTCCGGCCCGACGCGCTCGCGGGTTCGGCGGACGATCTCCACGGCGAGGCGGCGGCGGTTCTCCGGTGAGCCGCCCCAGCGGTCGGTCCGGCGGTTGGTGCGTTCGGCGAGGAACTGGTTGATGAAGTAGCCCTCGGAGCCCATGATCTCGACGCCGTCGTACCCGGCCTCCTGGGCGAGCGCGGCGCAGTCGACGTACGCGTCGATCTGCTTCCGGACGCCGCGGTCGGACAGAGCGCGCGGGCGGAACGGGTTGATCGGGGCATTCAGCCGGGAGGCGGAGACGCTGAACGGGTGGTACGCGTAGCGCCCCGCGTGCAGGATCTGCAGGGCGATCCGGCCGCCCTCGGCGTGCACGGCGTCGGTGATGATGCGGTGCCGGCGAGCTTGCCGGTGGGAGGTCAGCCGGGAGCCGAAGGGGGTGAGCCAGCCGGTGCGGTTGGGCGCGTAGCCGCCGGTGACGATCAGGCCGACGCCACCGCGGGCGCGCTCGGCGAAGTACGCCGCGAGCTTCGGCAGGTCGCGCGCCCGGTCCTCGAGACCGGTGTGCATCGAGCCCATGATCACCCGGTTCGGCAGCGTCACGTGCCCGAGGTCGAGCGGCGCCAGCAAGGTCGGGTACGCCGAACCCGCCGGCGGCGCCGAACGCGGGGAGCCGTTGTTGGTCGGGAGCGAGCCGTTCATCGGGCGCCTTTCGGTCGTAGGGCCTGGAGGACTTCGTCGCACCAGTCGGTGAAGGACTGTTCGGCGCGGACCCCGCCGCGGAGCACGAGGTACTGGTGCAGCTCACGTCCCGCCAGCGTCGACGGCTTCGGGAAGTCGCGGCGTTCGATCGCCTGGTACGCCGCCAGGCGCGCGGCGTGCTCGTCGCGGTGCCGCTCGACCTCACGCCGTACGGCGTCGAGATCGCCCAGCGACGCGCCGCGCAGCTTCACGCCGAGCTCGTCGCGCAGCATCGTCGGCTCGATCGGTTCGGCCAGCCAGCGGGTGAGCTCGGTGCGGCCCGCGCCGGCGACCTGGTAGACTTTCTTGTCCGGCCGGCCCTCCTGCGCGACGTCGGTGTGGGTGACCCAGCCGGCCTCCTCCATCCGCCGCAGCACCCGGTAGATCTGCTGGTGCGTGGCCGCCCAGAAGAACCCGATCGACCGGTCGAACCGGCGGGCCAGTTCGTACCCGGACCCTTCCCGCTCGCTGAGCGAGACCAGCAACGCGTGCTCGAGCGCCACCGCGACCACCTCCAGACGCCGTCAGCGTACCTATGCAACTAGTTGCAGTGCACCTGATTGCAGCACAGGTCACAGCGGTGGAACACCCCGTACGGGAGAATGGTTGTCACCACTGATTGCATTTTCCGAGCCGGAGGACTACTGATGGACCACGCCCACCCGACCCGGACCACACTGCCCGGGATCGGCACCCGCTACGACCTCGTCACCGGGGGCGGCAAGCACGTGTCGATCGTCGTCCACGAGGACGGCCGCCGGTTCCTGGGCTTTCACGATCCCGAGGACGACGACAACTGCACGAACTCCGTCCCGCTGGACGCGGCCGAGGCCGGCGCGCTGGCGCAGCTGCTCGTCCCGACGCCGATCGACCCGCTGCACAACGACCTGGAGATCGACCTGGTCACCGAGCAGATCCCGATCACCAGCCGTTCGCCGTACTCGGGCCGCACGCTCGGCGACACCCAGGCCCGCAGCCGCACCGGCGCCTCGATCGTGGCGGTGCTGCGACGGACCGGCGCGACACCGTCGCCGACCCCGGACTTCCGCTTCACGATCGGCGACACGCTGGTCGTGGTGGGCACACGTGAGGGCGTCGACGCCGTGGCCGACCTGATCTCGGGAGGCTGACGTGCACGACATGACGATGCTGCTGATCGAGCTCGGCGCGGTGATCCTTGCCCTGGGCATCCTCGGCCGGATCGCCGGCCGGGTCGGCTTCTCCCCGATCCCCCTGTACCTGCTGGCCGGGCTCGCCTTCGGCCACGGCGGGCTGCTGCCGCTCGACGCGAGCGAGGAGTTCGTTGCCACCGGCGCCGAGATCGGCGTGATCCTGCTGCTGTTGCTGCTCGGCCTGGAGTACACCGCGGCCGACCTGGTCAGCACGCTGAAGACGCAGTACCTGTCCGGTGTCGTCGACTTCGTGCTCAACGCGCTGCCGGGCGCGGCCGTCGCGCTGATGCTCGGCTGGGGTCCGGTCGCCGCGGTCGCGCTGGCCGGCGTCACCTGGATCTCGTCGTCGGGAGTGATCGCGAAGGTGGTCGGGGACCTCGGCCGGCTGGGTAACCGCGAGACGCCGGTGATCCTCGGGATCCTGGTGCTCGAGGACCTGTCGATGGCGGTCTACCTGCCGATCCTGACCGCGCTGCTGGCCGGCGTCGGGCTGGCCGGCGGAAGCATCACGCTGCTGATCTCGCTCGGCACGGTGAGCATCGTGCTGTTCGTCGCCCTGCGGTACGGGCGGGTGATCAGCCGGGCGGTCTCGTCGGACAACCCGGAGATGCTGCTGCTCGTCGTACTGGGTCTGACGCTGCTGGTCGCGGGAATCGCGGCGAAGCTGCAGGTGTCGGCGGCGGTCGGCGCGTTCCTGGTCGGGATCGCACTCTCGGGTGAGGTCGCGCACGGTGCGCGGAACCTGCTGAGCCCGCTGCGGGACCTGTTCGCGGCGGTGTTCTTCGTGTTCTTCGGGTTGAGCACGGATCCGGCGGACATCCCGCCGGTGCTCGGCGTCGCGCTGGCGCTCGCGGTGTTCACCGCGCTGACGAAGGTGCTCACCGGCTGGTACGCCGCCAGGCGCGCCGGGATCAAGGCGGCAGGGCGTTGGCGGGCCGGTGGGACGCTCGTCGCCCGCGGCGAGTTCTCGATCGTGATCGCCGGGTTGGCCGTTGGGGTCGAGCCACGGTTGGGGCCGCTCGCGACGGCGTACGTGCTGATCCTGGTGATCCTCGGGCCGATCGCCGCGCGGTACACCGAGCCGGTCGCGAAGAAGCTGTCCGGGCTCCGGAAGACGGCGCCGCCGGCGATCCCGGCCGGCGGACCTGCCGAGGAACGCCTCGACGACCCGGCCAACACCGGGAGCTGAATCTCGGCCACACTCTCCGCCGCGCCGGCGCAGGCGTCGGGGCGCCAGGCTCTCGTTCCCCCACCACTCACCAAGCCGCGGCCTCGGCCTTCGCCCACGCTCAGGAGCGGCCGGTCGCGGGTGTTTCGAGGGGGTTGGTGAGTGGTGTGTGTTCACCTCGGGTGGTTGGCCCGCTGGTTGTTCTCGGCGAGCTCGACCGTCTGCTGGATCCGTCGGGCGCGCGTCTCGGGGCGCTTGGCGAGGGCGATCCACTCGAGGATCAGCCGCCGGGACGACGGCGGGAACTTCGCGAAGTGCGTGGCTGCCTGGTCGTTCCGGTCGAGCTCCGTCTGGAGGTCGGCCGGGACGACCAGGTTCTGCGCTTCGGCGAGCACGTCCCACACGCCGGTCTCCTGCGCCCGTTTGACCACCTCGAGGCCCGCCGGCGCCATCAGGCCTTCCGCCGTCAGCCGGGCGACCCGCTGGCGGTTCACCTTGCTCCAGGTGCTGCGCGGGTTCCGAGGGGTGAAGCACTGGTACGTCGTCGAGTCGTCGCGCTTGATCGTCTTGCTGTCCACCCACCCGAAGCACAACGCGTGCTCGACCGCGGCGACGTAGTCGACCACGTCGTCGGCACCTCGTCCGACCACCAGCCAGACGGCCCGCTCACTCTGCCCGTTGACCGAAAGCCAGCCCCGCCACTCGTCCACATCCGCCGGCCGCACCGCCAGGTCGTCCGACAGGTCCACCTTCGCCACCGTGCTGCTCATCTCCGGGGTCCCTTCCCTCGCTGCCTGGTCCCACTCTGCCGTAGATAAGTGCTCACCCAATGAGCACTTATCCGGACGGTTTCTGAGGATGATCAGGTCATGGACGACACTCTGGACATCGAGCAGTACTCCGACGAGAGCCGGGCCGCGTTGCGCCGGCGGACCGACGAACTGATCGACGGCCTGCGCGCACACGCCGAGGCCGTGCTCGGTCTCCGCGGCGGCAGCGCCGAGCAGGCCGACCTGTGGGCCGAGAACGAGAAGCTCGGCCGGCTGCTCGGCGGCTGGGACGACGCCGTGCTCGACCACACCGGGACCTCGGTCTCACCCGGCGGGTACGACGACGAGGACGAGCTGGAGGACGACGAGGAGGTCGCGGTCGACGTGATCTCGCTGGTGACGCGGGTCGACCTGGGCGTGCGCGACGCCGACGAACTGCTGACCGCCGGGCGGGCGGCGCACCGGCGCAGTTGGGCGGAGGAGACCGAGGCGGACGCCGAGGTCGCGGTCGACGACGTGGTGCAGGCCGTGTACGCGATCATCCACGACGCCGGCGAGCCGTGGCTGGATCTCCCGGGCACAGGCCTGCTCGCGGCGACGCGCGTCTACGTCTCCCCGGAGGACTACGAGGCGCCGCACGAGGACTTCTCGCCCGAGGCCGTTCTCGAACAGGTCGCCGTGCCGGACGGGATGGTGGTGTTCAGCGAGTCCTGGGGTTAGAAGAGAGCGTCGCCGCGTTCCAGGTCGAGGAGTTGCTGCTTGCGCGGGAGGCCGCCGCCGTACCCCGTGAGGCTGCCGGTCGAGCCGATCACGCGGTGGCAGGGGACGATGATGCTGATCGGGTTCTTGCCGTTGGCGAGACCGACGGCTCGCGAGGCGGTCAAAGGCTTGCCCATGGTCAGGGCGAGCTCGCCGTACGTCGTGGTGGTGCCGTACGGGATGTCGAGCAGGGCTGTCCAGACCTCTTGCTGGAAAGGGGTTCCGACGGGGGCGAGCGGGACGTCGAAGGTGGTGCGCTCGCCGGCGAAGTACTCGGTGAGCTGGTGCGCGACCTTGGGGAGGATGCTGTCGTCGCGCGCGCCGAAGGTTTCCATCGCGGGGCGGTGACGTTGCTGCTCCATGTAGAGGCCGACCAGCTCGTCGTCGGGTGTGGCGACGAGGGTGAGGTCGCCGATCGGGCTCTCGAGTACGGCGTACGGCATGTCAGGGCTTGGTGATGCGGTAGAGGACGTGCCGACGCAGCGGGTGGCCGGGCTCGAGTCGTGAGTGGTCGAAGTCGTCAGCCTCGTCGTGGGTCATGCCGATGCGCTGCATGACGCGCTGGGACGGCAGGTTCGTCGTCGCGGTGAAGGAGACGATCTCGTCCAGCCCGAGCGGGCCGAACCCGTACTCCAGGACTGCCCGAGCCCCCTCGGTCGCATAACCATTGCCCCAGGCATCTTTGGACAGACGCCAGCCGATCTCGACGGCCGGGGTGAAGGGAGCCTCGAAGCTCGCCACCGACAATCCGATGAACCCGATGAACCGGCCCGTCTCGAGCACCTCGACCGCCAACCAGCCGAGCCCTCGCTCGACGACAGCCCGGGCAGTCCGGTCGACCATCTCGTCGCTCTGCTCGCGGGTCAGCATCGACGGGAAGTGCTCCATCACCGCCGGGTCCGCGTTCAGCGCCGCGAACGGCTCCTTGTCGGCCTCGGTCCACTGCCGCAGCAGCAGCCGCTCGGTCTTCAGGTCGGTCATCTCACTCCGTCGTTCGGAAGCTCGGTCGGGATCTTGTTGATGGCATGGTCCCCGGTCGCCCACAGGTACTGCACGGCGTACGCGCGCCACGGCCGCCAGGCCCGTGCGTGCGCGATCAGGGGTTTGGGGGCCTCGGGCAACCCGAGGTCGCGGGCGGCGTACCGGATGCCCAGGTCGCTGGCCACGAAGGCGTCCGGATCACCGAGCGCGCGCATCGCGATCGACTCCACCGTCCACGGGCCGATCCCGGGCAGCTCGGCGAGCTGGGCGCGGGCGCGGTCCCAGTCGCTGCCGGCGCCGAGGTCGATGTCGCCGGCCGCGAGCGTCGCGATCAGCGTGGTCAACGTCGTACGCCGGGACTTCGGGAACGCCAGCGTCTCCGGATCGAGCCCGGCCAGCGCCTCCATCGTCGGGAACAGGTGCGTGAGTCCGCCAGCCGGGTCGTCGACCGGTTCGCCGTACGCCAGGACGAGCCGGCTCGCGTGGGTCCGGGCGGCGGCCGTCGACACTTGCTGACCGAGCACGGCCCGTACGGCGAACTCGTTGCCGTCGACGGTCCGCGGCACGCGGCGGCCGGGTGCCTTCGCGATCAGCGGCGCGAGGAACGGGTCGTCGGCGAGCAACTCGTCGACGGCGATCGGGTCGGCGTCCAGGTCGAGCATCCGGCGGCAGCGGCTGATCGCGATCGCGAGGTCGCGCTGGTCGGTGAGCGACAGCTGGCAGGCGATGTGGTCGGGCATCGGCTTGAGCGCGACGACGCCGTGGCCGTGCGGGAGGCGGAGCGTGCGGCGGTAGGCGCCGCCGTACCACTCCTCGACACCCGGTACGCCGGTGGCGATCAGGTGGCCGAACAGGTTGTCCGGCGTGAGCGGCGCGCGGAACGGGAGCCGCAGCGAGATCGTGCCCGGGGCGGTCGGGTGCGAGCCGCGCTGCGCCCGGCCGCGGAGCTCGCTCGGCGAGAGCGCGAAGACCTCCTGGACGGTCTCGTTGAACGTGCGCACGCTGGAGAATCCCGACGCGAACGCGACGTCGGCCATCTGCAGGTCGCTGGTCTCGATCAGCATCCGCGCCGTCTGCGCGCGCTGCGCCCGGGCCAGGGCGAGCGGGCCGGCGCCGAGCTCGGCCTGGAGCTGGCGCTGCACCTGACGGACGCTGTACCCGAGCTGGGTCGCGAGGCCCGGTACGCCGTCGCGGTCGACGACACCGTCGCTGATCAGGCGCATCGCACGGGCGACCAGGTCGGCGCGGTCGTTCCACTCCGGGGAGCCCGGGCTCGCGTCCGGGCGGCAGCGCTTGCAGGCGCGGAAACCGGCCTGCTGGGCCGCGGCGGCGCTCGGGTAGAACCGCATGTTCTGGACCTTCGGCGGGACCACCGGGCAGCTCGGGCGGCAGTAGATCTTGGTGGTCAGTACGGCGGTGAAGAACCAGCCGTCGAACCGCGCGTCCTTGGACTGGACCGCTCGCACGCACCGCTCGACACATTCGTACACCTCCCCAGCATCGCTGGTTCCGCCGACATGTACTAGCGGATTTGCGCCATCGAGGTGATCGTCCCGGTCGCGGGAAAACGACGGCAGGATCCGGCGGCGTGAAACCGCCAGCTCTCGGGCTCCGCGGCCGCTGAACTGGAGCGGTAGCGACGGACAACGAGAAGGCAGGAAACGATGAACGACCTTACGGGCAAGCTGGCGCTGGTGACCGGCGGGAGCCGTGGCATCGGAGCCGCGACCGCTCTGGCGCTGGCCGCGGCGGGCGCGGATGTGGCGATCACCTATCAGAGTGCGGCTTCGGACGCGGCGGACGTGGTGAAGCAGATCGAGGCTGCGGGGCGGCGGGGGTTCGCCTTTCAGGCGGACGCCACCGATGCCGCGGCTGTCGAGGCGACGGTGGCGCGGGCCGTCGACGCGCTCGGCGGGCTCGACGTACTGGTGAACAACGCGGGCGTCGGGACGAGCGGGATGATCACGGACGTTCCTCTGGAGGAGATCGACCGGGTGATCGCGGTGAACGTGCGCGGCGCGTACGTCGCCGCGCGGGCTGCCGCGTCGCGGTTGGCGGACGGTGGCCGGATGATCCACGTCGGCAGCACGATCGCCGAACGGAACGCCGGGCCGGGGATGACGCTGTACGGGCTGAGCAAGTCGGCGGTGGTCGGTCTCAGCAAGGGACTGGCGCGAGATCTCGGCCCGCGAGGGATCACGTCGAACGTCGTACAGCCTGGCCCGACGGACACGGCGATGAACCCGGCCGACGGTCGGTACGCCGAGGCACAGCGTGGAGCGCTGGCACTACCGCGCTTCGGCACGCCGGACGAGGTGGCGGCCGCGATCGTGTACCTGGCGGGGCCGAACGCGGGGTACGTCACCGGCACAGAGCTGACCATCGACGGCGGCCACGCGGCCTGATCTGGTTCTGTCGGTAGGTCCATCTACGGTGACCGGATGAAGTTCTCGGTGACCTTTGGCGCGGTGGGTGACGGGCGGGATCCGCGGGGGCTGGCGGATCTCGCCCGGCTCGCCGAGGAATCCGGGTGGGACGGGGTGTTCCTGGAGGACTATCTCGCCTATCAAGGCACCTCGCTTCCGACGTACGATCCGTGGATCTGTCTGGCGGCGATGGCGTGCGCGACCAGCCGCGTGCGGCTCGGTACGACGGTGACGCCGCTCCCCCGCCGGCGTCCGTGGAAGGTCGCGGCCGAGGCGGTCGCGCTGGATCACCTGTCGGACGGCCGGATGATCCTCGGCGTCGGGATCGGCGACCCCGCGGACCCGTTCCTCGGCGGGGTCGGCGAACCGACCGATCCGCGCGTTCTCGCGGAGATGCTCGACGAAGGCCTCGCGGTGATCGACGCACTGTGGTCCGGCGAGGCCGTGCACCACCGCGGAAAGCACTACCAGCTGGACGGTGCCCAACTGACCGCCCGCCCGATCCAGCACCCGAGAATCCCGATCTGGATCGGCGGCAACCTGCTCGTCCCCGCCGTACGCCGAAGAATCCTGCGATGGGACGGCTCCTGCGCCTACAAGGGCCCAACCACCGCCTCCCTGCCAATGCTCCCCGAAGACGTCCAAGCCCTCAGAGCCCAACGAAGCAACGACTTCGACATCAAGACCAGCGGCGGCAGCCCCCAAGCCTTCGCCGAAGCCGGCGCCACCTGGTGGGGCCGCTGGATCCCCCCAGGCCCCCGAGCCGAAGCAGAACAAATCCTCCGCGCCGGCCCCCCGAGGATCTGACATGCCGGCGCTGGTCGTCCTCCGAGGCAACTCCGCCTCCGGAAAATCCGCCCTCGCCCTGGAGCTCCAGCGCGCCCTCGGACCCGGTACGGCGAACGTCGGGCAGGATCACCTCCGCCGCGTGATCCTCCGCGAGCACGACGTACCGGACGGCGACAACATCACCCTCATCGCCGAGACCGTCCGCACCTGCCTCCGCCTCGGGTGCACGACGATCCTCGAAGGCATCCTCCACGCACCTCACTACGGCGAGATGCTCCGCGAGCTGCTCGCCGAGCACCCGGGCCCGTCCCACGTGTTCTATCTCGACGTTCCCCTCGACGAAACCCTGCGCCGGCACGAGCTCAAGCCGATGACAGTCCCCGCTGCCAAGCTCCGCGAGTGGTACCACCCCCTCGACCTCCTGGGCGTCCCCGGCGAGATCACCGTCGACGGTTCGCCCGGCCTGCAGGAAGTCCTGGCCCTCGTCCTCGCCCGGATCGGCCCGATCACCACTCCCCAATCAGCCCGTGACAGGGAACGTTTCCTGTAGGCCGCCGGATGGCCCTCGGCCGGCCTGCCGTTGACAACGCAGGTTGTGGCGGGTGAGACTGCGGGGGGAATTTTAACGTTCAAACCCGCAGCGGTGAGGGGGTCTGGTGGCTACGCTCAAGCAGGTTGCGGCGCATGCCGATGTTTCTGTGCAGACCGTTTCCAACGCGTTGAATGCTCCGCACCGGTTGCGGCCGGACACGCTCGAGCGGGTGACTCGGTCGATCGAGCTGCTCAACTACCGGCCCAATCGTAACGCCCGGAGTCTGCGGACCAGTGCGGTCGAGCTGATCGGGTACTGCGTGCCGAGCTGGCACGGTGGGCAGGCTCATCTGGTGATGGACCAGTTCCTGCACGCGTTGTGCGCTGCGGCGGAGACGACCGGGCGGCACATCTTGTTGTTCACGGCCCCTGCCGGCGCCGACGGGATGTCGGTGTACGACGACCTGCACGCGCGGCGGCTCGTCGACGGGTTCGTGCTGTCGCAGACCGAGACGCACGACCCGCGGCACGGGTGGTTGAAGGACCAGCGGATTCCGTTCGTCTCCTTCGGGCGGGTGTGGAAGGAGTCCACGCAGCCCGGGCCGTACGTCGATGTGGACGGCGCCAGTGGGTGCGCGATGGCGACGCGGCACCTGTACGACGGTGGGCGGCGGCGGATCGGGTTCCTCGGGTGGCCGCGGACGTCGGGGCTCGCGGAGGACCGGCTCGCGGGGTGGCGTGACGCGTGCGTCGAGCTCGGGCTGCCGGTGGACGGGCTTGCGGTGCACTGCGTGGAGGACACCTTCGACGAGGGTGCACGCGGTGCCGCTTTGTTGCTCGACGCATCCGAACCCGTCGACGCGATCGTTGCCCTGAGCGACGTACTGGCCCTCGGGGCGCTGCGGGAGCTCAACCGGCGTGGGCTGGTCACCGGGAGCGACGTCGCGCTGACCGGGTTCGACGACTCGCCGCTGGCGTCGGTCGTCTCGCCCGCGCTGACCACGCTGCGGCAGCCGATCGACCTGATCGCCAACGAACTGATCGACATCCTCACCAGCACGGCCGACGTCGAAGGACCGACCGAACGCCTGCTGCAGCCCGAACTGATCGTCAGGGGCAGCTCAGCCCCCGGCTGATGACGCGGCGCGCGAGAGTGCCGCGAGAAGGAGGAATCCTGTCATGACACCCCGCCCGACTACCTCCCAACCACCCGGCCGACGCCGAACCCGTACGGCGGGCGCCGGGCTGATCGCCGCAGCTCTCCTGGTGAGTGTGGCGACCCAAGCCTCCGGCGCACCACCTGCCACCGACCCCGCGCGCTCCCCGGGGCGGGCGGGGAGCCCGGGGGTGGGGGGGGGGGGGTGCCGGGCCCCCCCGCCCACCACAAACCGGGGGAACGCGCCGGGGGCGG
>NZ_JBNCLH010000005.1:372050-637230 GCF_049844575.1 Kribbella sp. DT2
GTGTGGGGGGCCCCCAACCCCCCCGGCCACCCCCCTCCCCCGTCCCCCGCCCCCCCCGCGGGGCGCGGGTTCCCGGCGGGGATGGGGGTAGGTGGAGCCGGCGCCCCCGACGCCACCGCAAGCGGGGCGAACGCGCGGAGCGCGGAGCCCGGCGCGAACGCACAGGCCGGCCCCGGCGCCGCGGCGGCGCAGCAGCCTGAGCCGAGCGCGCAGGCCGGCGCCGCTGGGGCGGCGCAAGGCGCCGGCTCGCCGGACGAACTCTCTGAAACCACTCGGCTTTCCGATCGGCGGGCGCTGGTTGTTGGCGATCGGGCCTACTCGATGGGTGACGAGACCGGGCTCTACCCCGCGACCGGGTGGCACACCCGCGGGGAGATGGGTGGGATCTGGTCGCAGCCGATCAAGTTGCTGGACGGGATCTGGTTCGGGGTGGACGGTGGTTGGCTCGGGAAGCAGGTGCCGGCCAGCAAGTACACCAGTGGCTACGGCTACCAGCGGATCGACTACGGGAACGGGGTCCAGCGGACGGACTTCGTGCCGGACGGGATCCGGGCGACGGTCGTGGGGCTGACGTTCCCGGCGCAGCGGGGCAAGACGGTGACGCTGAACGTGGATGCGCACTCCGAGCTGATGCCGGCCTACCCGTGGGGTGGGACGACGCCCAGCGCCGGTCAGGCGAACCTCCAGGACACCGGCTCGTACGCCGACGGCGCGTTGCGCTTCCGGGACCAGGGCACCTCCCCGATACCCAACGCGACCAGGCACGACTACAACGCGCTGGTCGGATCGTCCCTGCGTCCGACCGGGCACACGTTGAGTGCCGACAACCGTGGACCGCAGGACCCCGCGGTGGTGTGCCCGATGGACGGCACTCCCCCGGCGCACTGTGACGACTCGGCGGTGGGCAAGGGAACCGGCGGGCGGCTCACGTACAGCGTGAAGCTGAAGCCGAACCAGAAGACCACCGTCTGGTTCGCCGTGGCCGGCTCGGACGAAGGCCGGCAGCAGGCCGAGCACGAGTACCGGAAGGCGATCAGCAACCCCGAGAAGTTGCTGAAGGCAAAGACCGACGCAAGGGAAGAACTCGCAAGCCGATCCACCGTCGATCTCCCCGGCGACAAGCTGCTGCAGCAGAGCGTCGAGTGGAGCAAGCAGAACCTCGCCGACTCCGTCCAGGAGGCGCGCGACCTGCAGATCCGCGACGTCAACGAAGGCAAGGCCTACCCGAAGCCGGCCGGTACGGTCGACAGCGCCCGCTGGTTCGGCGCCGGCTTCCCCGACTACCCGTGGATCTTCGCGACGGACGGCGAGTACACCTCGTACGCCGCGGTCGCGGCCGGCCAGTTCGACACCGTCAAGGCGCACCTGAAGTCCCTGCAGGAGATCAGCGACCTGCTGAACGACCGCAGCGGCAAGGTCGCGCACGAGATCGTGCCGACCGGTGACGTCTACTTCGGTTCGAACACGAGCGCGGGCAACACCGACGAGACGGTGAAGTTCCCGAGCATCGTCGCGCTGCTGTGGCGCTGGACCGGCGACGACCGGTTCCGCGACCAGATGTACGACTTCAGCGTACGGAACCTCGAGTACGTCTACCGCGAGCTCGACAAGGACAACGACGGCTGGCTCGAAGGGCTGGCCAACGTCGAGCGCAGCGGCATGGGCGCCGAGAAGCTCGACAGCACGGTCTACCTGGCCCGCGGGCTGCGCGACCTCGCCGACCTGGCTGCCTCGAAGCGCGACAAGGCGACGCAGCAGTGGGCGACCACGAAGGCCGACGACCTCGAGAAGCGCTTCGAGACCCAGTGGTGGGTCCAGCAGGCCTTCGGGTACGCCGACTCGGTCGACGACCCGGCGGATCCCGCGAACGACAACAAGGCGATCTTCCAGCGGCACTGGACCGGCGTCACCCCGATGGAGGCCGTGCTCACGCGCCCCGGCAAGCCGGACGCACCGCTGGCGTCGCCCGAGCACGCGAAGATCGCGCTCGACCAGCGCGAGAAGGCCTGCTACACCGGCGAGTTCGGTCTGTTCCACACCGGCACCGGCCCGACCGCGGACGCGGCCGGCAACCCGGGCGCGACCTGCGACAACGTCGTCTCGGCAGTGAAGAGCGAGCGCTCGATCTTCTCGCTCAACACCTCGATCATGGCCGTTGCCGAGGGCAACTTCGGCCGGCTGGGCAAGAACCAGCAGCAGGTTTACACGACCGGCAACGCCCGGATCCAGCTCGACCCGAAGGTGTGGGAGACCCCCGGCGCGATGCCGGAGATCGCCCCGTCGCCGGACTCGCCGGCGAACATCGACCGGCCGTTCACCGACCGCTCGATGGCGCTCCAGGCGTGGGGCACGTACGGCGTGCTGTGGCCGGTCGTGCACCAGCAGCTCGGCGTCGACCCCGACCTGGGTCACGGCAAGCTCGCCGTCGTACCGCAGGTTCCCGGTGGCCAGCAGAAGGTGGCCGGGAGCAACATCAAGGTGGGTCGTGGTGCGGTTGACGTGTCCGCACGCCTTGAAAACAAGGAACTGCGGACCGATGTCAAGGTCAAGGGTGTTCACGCCGACGTCACGGTCGGTGCGGTGCTGCCGGCCGGAGCGAAGGTCGCGAAGGTTTCGGTCGACGGCCGGAGCAGTTCGTACCAACTGGTGACGACCAGTCGCGGAACCGAGGTTCACACCTCGGCGCACAGTTCTTCGACCAGTGTGAGGATCACGTTGAAGTAGTGGCAGGACGAAGCGCTGGGCCCCTCAGAGTATGAGTCGGAGGGGCCCAGCACAGCTGAAGGGACAGTGACGTCTCCAGCTTCCCGAAGCAGTCCGTTGCGCCCGGCAGACCCCGTCACCGGTCTACTCGGTGGGGATCCCCACCGCAAGGGGGCTCGGTTTCCCTTCGACCCGCTGTCCCGGTTGGAACAGCGTGTCGTCTGTTCTACCGCCGGAGCCGGAGCCACACAACCCTTTCCGGAAAGCTCATGCGTGTCGTCCACAGTGTGTGCTCGCCCGTCCACAGAAACCGTCGCGGTTATGCACACCCCCTGTGCATAAGTCACTCCCAGCGGAAGAAGCGGGCCGCCACGGCGACGCACGCCACGATCGCGACGATCAGTGCGACCAGGCTGGTCGTGCCCGGCCACTGACCGGACCACGCGTCCTGCATGCTGGTCATTCCCGCGCCCATCGGCGTGATGTCGCGCAGCCAGCGGATCGACTCCGGCATCAGGTCGCCCGGGGTCCAGACGCCGGCGAAGAACATGCTCGGGAAGAGCAGCAGGTTGCCGATGACACTGGCGGCCTTCCCGGTCGAAACCAGTCCGGCGATCAACAGTCCGATGCTCAACTGAGCGATCGTGTACAGCAGGACGGCGACCAGGAACGGCAACGGTGCGCTCGGCAACGCCGCGTCGAAGAACACCGCGCCCGCACCCAGGATCAGGCCGATCACCAGTGCCGCGGCGACCAGGTGCAGCAGGAGTTGCGCGACGAGCAGCTTGACGGGCTTGACCGGCGTGGTCGACATCCGCCGCAGCACGCCCTTCTCGCGGTAGCCCGCCAGGATCATCGGCAGCGTCGCCATCCCGAGCAGACCGATCCCGATCCCGATCGCCATCGTGGGCAGGAAGCTGACCGGGACCCCGTCACCCGGGGTCGGGTTGTCACCGTTGATCAGCGAGAAGACCGTCAGCAGCCCGAGCGGCAGCACGAAGACGAAGAACAGTCCGGCGGGCTCGCGGACGAACAGCTTGGTCTCGATCCGGGTCAGGGTCAGGGTCTGGCTCATCAGTTCGCTCCTTCGAAGTTCTTGCCGGCGAGCAGCAGGAAGGCGTCGTCGAGGGTGGTCTGTTCGGTGTGCAGGTCGAGCGGGGCCAGGCCGCGGGCGGCCAGTTCGGTGACCACGGCCACCAGGACGTCGTCGTTGCCGGTGACAATGAAACGGTCGTTGTCGACGGCCACGGTCTTGACGGCGGGCAGCGAGGTCAGCACGGTCTCGTCGGTCAGCGGCGCGGGCAGCCGGAAGGTGATCCGCTGCTCGGAGCGGGCCGCGTCGACCAGCCCCGCCGGTGTGTCCAGGGCGACCACGCGGCCGCCGTCGATGATGGCGATCCGGTCGCAGAGGTGCTCGGCCTCCTCCATGAAGTGGGTGACCAGGATGATCGTGACGCCGGTGTCGCGGATCTTGCGGACGAGCTCCCAGGCGTCCCGCCGGGCTTGCGGGTCCAGTCCGGTGGTGAGCTCGTCGAGGATGGCGACCTTCGGGTTGCCGACCAGCGCGAGCGCGATCGAGAGCCGCTGCTTCTGCCCGCCGGACAGCTTCGCGAAGGCGGTGTTCCGCACCTTCGTCAGCCCGAGCTCCTCGAGCAGCTCGGCCGGGTCCCGCGGCGCCGGGTAGAACGAGGCGTACAGCTCGAGCGCCTCGCGGGTCTTGATCTTCTCGGGCAGCTCGCTCGACTGCAGCTGCACCCCGATCAGCGAGGTGATCTCGCTACGGCGGGCGTGCGGGTCGAGGCCGGCCACCCGGACGGTGCCACCGTCGGGCGTCCGCAGCCCGGCGATCGACTCGACCGTGGTGGTCTTGCCGGCGCCGTTCGGGCCGAGGATGCCGAAGATCTCACCGGGGTGGACGGTCAGCGACACGTCGTCGACGGCGACGGTCGCGCCGTACGTCTTGCGCAGGTTCTGGACGACAACCAGGTCGTCGAGGGTGTTTTCGGGCATGGCGAAGCCTTCCGTCGTACAGGTGGAGGTGAGAAGTGAAGGTGGGGAGGGATCAGCCCTTGGTCGGCCGGACGCCGAACGAGCGGATCATCAGGTAGCCGAAGTACAGGCCGAGGGCACTGACCGCGAGCACTCCCGGTACGGCGACCGCCAGCGACGGTCGGTGGTAGCCGGTGCTGGCGAGCGCCTCGCCGAGCCACTGCGCGACCAGCAGGAACTCCGCCGCCGCGGCCGGGATCAGGGTCAGCGGCAGCAGCAGCAGGCCCTTCCAGACACCGAAGCGCTGGAAGCTGATCCCGGTCAGCCAGCCGGCGACCTCGTGCGACAGAACCAGCAGGAAGAACTCGGTGAAGATCAGTCCGACCTGCGAGGACTTGGTGAACAGGTGCGGGTTGGCCAGGGCCTGCGTCCAGCCCTGCCAGGCGTAGAGGACGTGCTCGATCTGGTAGACGATCACCCACAGCACCGCCGTGCAGGCCGCGGCGCCGACCAGGAAGATGCTCGCGGCCACCGACAGCATCTTCCGGGTGATGCCGAGCGAGACCATCAGCGTGAAGAACGCAGGGGCGATCGTGATGCCGACCACCAGCGAGAAGTACTTGGGCGACTGGGTGCCGTAGTCCCAGATCGAGTGGCTGTCGCCGTTGCTGATCAGCTGCACGACCAGGCCGATCACCAGGAAGGACAGCACCATCACGGCCCAGTAGCCGCCCAGCATCGGCGTCATCCCGACGCGCATCGCGTGCAGCACCCGGCGCAGCCGCTGTCCCGAGGTGACGCCGTTCGGCAGGGTGGCGGCCGGGCTGGTGGTCGTGGCGGTCATCGGTTCCCCTCCTTCGAGGAGGTCGGTGCGGTCAGGTGGACGAACAGCTCCTGCAGCCCGACCGGCCCGACCTCGAGCCCGGCCGAGCGGGCCTTGGCCAGCAGGGCGTCGTCGAGATGACCGAGCACGGTCACGGACTTGGTCCCGCCGAGCCGCTGCTCGGCCAGTACGTCGAGGCCGGCGGTCAGCTCGTCGACGACGCCGGCCGGTCCGACCAGCGAGGCTCCGCGGCCGCGGAGCGCGTCGACCGGCGACTGGGTGACGAGCCGTCCCTTGTCGAGGATGACGACCTCCTCCAGCAGCGCGCTGACCTCGCTGACCAGGTGCGTGGACAGCAGGATCGTCCGTGGCGCCTCGGTGTAGTCGGCGAGCAGGGCGTCGTAGAACAGCTCCCGGGACGGCACGTCCATCCCGAGGTAGCTCTCGTCGAAGATCGTCAGCGGTGCCCGGCTGGCCATCCCGAGCACCACGCCCAGGGCGGACCGCTTGCCGCGGGACAGCTTCTGCACCCGCTTACCGGTCGGCACCTCGAACTTGTCCAGCAGTTCACCGGCCAGGTCGGGGTTCCAGTACGGCCGCAGGCTCGCGGCGTACTCCAGGACCCGCTTGACCGGCACCTGGTCGACCAGGTCGCCGGACTCCCGGATCAGGCAGATCCGGCTCGTCACGATGGCGTCCTCGTACGGCGTACGCGCTGCTCCGAGGTCACCGCCGCTGATCAGCACCCGGCCTTCGTCGGGCCTGCGGAATCCGGCCAGGAGGGCGGCCAGCGTGCTCTTGCCGGATCCGTTCCGGCCCAGCAGGCCGTGGATCTTGCCCGGCGCCAGCCGGAGGTCGAGGCCGTCGACGGCGGGGACCCCGCCGAAGGAGACGGTCAGGTTCTCGGTCCGCACTTCCAGGGCGTTCACTGCTCCTCCTTCTGGATGTGCTGGACGATCTCGGTGAGCGGGACGCCGATCGCCTTCGCCTCGGCGATCATCGGGTCGACGACGCCGGTGAAGAACGCCTCCCGGCGGCCGCCGCGCAGCAGCTCACGGGCGTCTCTGCTGACGAACATCCCGATTCCGCGCTTCTTGTAGAGCACGCCTTCGTCGACCAACTGGGCGAAGCCCTTGGCCGCGGTGGCGGGATTGATCCGGTAGAAGGCGGCGTACTGGTTCGTCGACATCACCTGCTCGTCCTCGGCGAGAGCACCCGTGACGATGTCGTTCTTGATCTGGTCCGCGATCTGGAGATAGATCGGGCTGCGATCGTCGAACATCGTGGTCCCTCGTCTCTCCCCGGTCGTGGCCGCCGTCAGGGTAGCCGTGACAGCACTCAGTTCGTAGGTTCATTACTTGACTAACGAACCGTAGCACCGACGAACCCCCTGACGTCAAGCCCCTCGCGGCTCAGCCACCGCCGCCCGAGTTGGCCGCGGCGGCGTTCCGCTGCTGGATCACCTTCCGCAGCGCCGGCACGGCCGGGCCCGCCAGGACCTCGAGCTGCGCCAGGCGGTCCTTGTGCTGCTTGCGCTGCGCCCTGGACAGCACAGGCTTCAGCTCCCCGGTCGACGCCAGTACGACGAGCGCGGCGTCGCGGGGGTCGACGCGACTGACCAAGCGGGCGGGCCGGAGCGCGTCGGTGGCCGCGTGCAGCAGTTGACGGCGTACGAGGGGCTGGCGGAGGGTGATCCGCTGGGCCGGGAAGAGACCGAAGCGGCGGTAGGGCTCGACCTTGATCAGGTGCCGGCGCTCGAGCTCGTCGCGGACCATCGGCAGGGCGTGCCGGGCCCTGCGCTCGACCCAGTACTTCCAGCGCTTGCGGCCACCGGACTCGACCTGGGCGAGAACGTCGGCGGCGAGCGGTGACGCCGCCACGCCGCGGGAGGCGACGACCCGGCCGTCCTGCTCGGTGAGCCGCCCGTCGAGCTGGAGGTCGATCAGGGCGGCGGCCCGCAGCATCAGGCCGAGGCGGGACTTGTTGGCGAGCTTGGACGTGGCGGGGTCGAACGCCAACAGGTAAAGGCGTTCCGCGAGGCCGGGCGGTGTGCCCTTGTCAGGGGCAACTGCTTGCTGTGGGCGCTCCGGCCTGCGGTTCGGACGGGCGGCACCCTGCCGGGGGTTGTTCTGACGAGCGTTCATGATTCCTCCTTGCGAGGGCGGCCCGGGCGGCGCATCTTGCCGACCTCTCCGGGCAACCGGCCGGCGTCGGCGAGCGCGCGCCGGAGCAGGAACTCGATCTGGGCGTTGGTACTGCGGAGCTCGTCGGAGGCCCAACGAGCCAGCGCGTCGTGCACCACGGGATCCAGCCGGAGCAGGATCTTCTTGCGTTCGGTCGCCATCGGAACTACTGGTACAGGGAGCCGGCGTTAACGACCGGCTGCGCGTCACGGTCGCCGCACAGCACCACCAGCAGGTTGCTCACCATGGTCGCCTTGCGTTCCTCGTCCAGTTCGACCACGTTGTGGTCGGACAGCCGGTCCAGCGCCAGCTCGACCATGCCGACCGCGCCCTCGACGATCCGCTGCCGTGCCGCCACGATCGCACCGGCCTGCTGGCGGCGCAGCATCGCGTGGGCGATCTCCGGCGCGTAGGCCAGGTGGGTGATCCGGGACTCGATCACGTGCACGCCGGCCGCCTGGACGCGGACGCCGATCTCGGTCGACAGGGTCTCGGTGATCTCGTCGGTGCTGTCCCGCAACGACAGGCCGCCCTCGTCGGTGTGCACGTCGTACGGGTAGGAGTTGGCGATGTGCCGGACCGCGGTCTCGGTCTGGATCGCGACGAACTCGACGAAGTCGTCCACCTCGAACATCGCCTGCGCGGTGTCCTCGACCTGCCAGACCACCACCGCGGCGATCTCGATCGGGTTGCCGTCGGCATCGTTGACCTTGGCAACGGCCGTCTCGTGGTTGCGGATCCGGGTCGAGACCGGGTGCCGGACCGAGATCGGGTTCACCCAGCGCAGGCCGTCGGTGCGGATCGTCCCGGCGTACCGGCCGAGGATCTGCAGGACTCGCGCCCGGCCCGGCGCCACCGCCGTCAGTCCTGCCGCCAGGATCACGCCGGCCACGAACAGCACCGCGGCCACGATGATCAGCGCCAGGTTCTCCTGGCTGATCCCCACGATGAACAGCACCACCGCGACGACCACCAGCACGAACGACAGCCCGAGCACGGGCCATCCGTTCAGATCCCGCGCCGGCCGCTCGGTCACCTTCGGCTTGGGCATCTCCACCATCACGTCAACATCAGTCATCATGCACTCCCTAGAGATTCGATGTCTCGAAGGTAGCATAGTGATATCAGTTTTTGAAAGCGGACCTCTGCTCAGATCGGGCGGGCCAGGGCAGTGAGGGCTTGTTGCCAGTCGGCGGCGGCCGAGGCGGGGAGAGGGTCGATGGGACCGTCGTGCCAGGCGTGGACCGGGCGGATGCCGTGCAGGGCGTTGAGGAGCCAGAGCTCGTCGACCTCGGCGAGGTCCTCGGGGCGGCGGGCTGTTTCGGCGACCTCGGCGCCTCGGGCTGCGGCGAGGTCGCGGACGAGGCGGGCGGTGACCGACGGGAGGAAGGCGTGGTCGGACGGCGGGAAGTGCAGGGTGTCGCCTTCCCACCAGGCCAGCGCCGAGTACGCCGCTTCGACGGCGATGCCGTCGGGGTCCATCAGCAGCACCTCGTCCGCGCCACAGTCAGCGGCGGCCTCGGCCTTCACTGCACCAAGCGCTTCCAGGTCGGGGCCTTTGACGAACGGCTGGGTCCGGGGATCGGCGCCGCTGTGCACGGCGATCCGGATCCGGCCGCCCTGGGTAGGGGCCGGGCGCAACTGAACCGACAGGCCCGCCTCGGTCAGCTCGAAGCGCGGGAACCACCGGCCGAAGCCGGGGAACCGGCCGACCTGGTCGTCGAAGTACGCGCCCGCCCCGGACTCCCCCAGCGCCGCGCACGACGCGGCGAACCGCTCGCGGTGCAGCTCCAGCCCCCGGACCTGCCCGTTGTGCACGAGAAACGAATCGGCGACCAGCACGGACCTCACCCCGACCTTCCCAGCGTTGCAGCGGCCTTCAGCACCATCTCGTCGTACTCGTCACCAGGATCGGAGTCGAGCACGATCGCCCCGCCCGCGCCGATCACGGTCTCGTGCGGAGTCAGTACGGCGGTCCGGATCACCACGCTCAGATCGGCCCGCCCATCGACGGTCAGGTAGCCGAGCGCGCCGGAGTACACCCCGCGGGCACTCGACTCCAAGGCGTCGAGGATCTCCATCGTGCGGATTTTCGGTGCCCCGGTCATCGATCCCGGCGGGAAGCACGCCCGTACGGCGGCCACGGCGTCGACACCGTCGCGCAGCTTCCCGCGCACGGTGGTGACGAGCTGGTGCACGGTTTGGTAGCTCTCGACAACCATCAGCTGCGGGACCTGGACGCTGCCCGGTTCGCTGACCCGGCCGAGGTCGTTGCGGATCAGGTCCACGATCATCAGGTTCTCGGCGCGGGTCTTCTCGTCCTCGGCCAGCGCCTTGGCGACCAGCTTGTCCTGCGCCGGGTCGGCCGACCGGGGCGCGGTGCCCTTGATCGGGCGGCACTCGGCCCAGCCGTCGCCGTCGACCGCGAGGAACCGCTCCGGCGACGAGCTGGCGATCGCGAGCTCGCCGTACCGGAGGAAGGCCGAGTACGGCGCCGGGTTGGTCGCGCGCTGCCACAGGTAGAAGTCGAGCGGCTCCGGGACCGGTGGGAGACGGACGCGGTTGGTCAGGCAGACCTCGTAGGTGTCACCGGCCTCGAGCGCGGCCATGCAGGCGTCGATGCCGGCCAGGTACGTCGCCCGGTCCTGCTCGAGGTGCTGCTCGACGTCGAGCAGCGAGATCGCCGGCGGGTCGACCCAGCCCATGAACCACGACGCCGCTGCGGACGCTGCGGTTTCGAGCCAGGCGCGCGCCTCCGCGTCGCCGGGAGCGTGGACGGCGACGAGGTACGAGCGATCGCGGTCGTGGTCGATGACGACGAAGCGGTTGGCCCAGATCCACAAGGCATCCGGAGTCTGCGCTTCGTACGCGGCGACGCCGCCGGTGAGGGACTTGAGCTCGTAGCCGAAGTAGCCGACGTACCCACCGCTGAACACGTCGGCCAACTCGCTCGGCACCTCGGTACGACGGGCAGCAAGCAACCCCTGCAGCTCGGTGAAGACATCCCCGTCGACCGCGTCCCGGACGATCACCTCGGCGTCCGGCCCGGCGCTCGTCCCGAGCACGGAGATCCGCCGCTGCGACCGGTCGGTGAGGCTGCCGTCGAGCCAGAACGCGACCGGCTCGGCGGCGAACAGCTCCCGGTAGACCGACTCGCCACCGAGTGCGTGATCGACCGAGCGAACGGACCAGGTCAGAGCGGGCACAGCAGAACGGTACCTACTGGTGAAGCTCAGTGGTCAGTGGTCTCAGCTCAGCGCGAGCGTGGTGCGCATCGCGGTGATGCGGCGGATCGGGATCGCGACCTCCAGGCCGTCCCGGTCGTCGGCCCGCTGGGCCATCCACGCGGCGGCCTGCTCGCGCCGCTTCTCCGACGTACCGGGCAGGTAGAGCGCGCCGACCATCCGCCGCGCGTCGTCGATGCTGCGGACCGTGTACGCGTACCGCTCACGCTGGCTCTCCATCACGATGAAGCCGGCCCCGCGCAGCTGCTCCTTCAGCCCGGTGATCTCCCCACCGGCCGGGAACTGTGGCCGCGACCGCAGCCGCGTCGTCAGCCCGGTCAGCGTCCGCAGGTCACCACGGCGCAGCGGCCGGACGGCCGGGATGGTCGCGGCGAGCACTCCCCCGCGACGTAGCACCCGCGCGGCCTCAGCCAGTACGTCGGGCAGCGGCTGCAGCACCATCAGGCCCATCGAGCAGGTGACCACGTCGAAGGCCTCGTTCGCGAACGGCAGGTGCAACGCGTCGGCCTGCACCTTCGGGCCGGGCGCACCGTCCAGCTGGACGGCGTTGCTGTCGACTCCCACCACCCAGCGCCCGTACAGCTCGCGGGCGACCGGGCCGTTGCCGCAGGCGAGGTCGAGCACCCGCCTGGCCTCTCCGGACACAGCGCGGACAAGCCAGCGGTACGGCGTGTGGTCGCCGGCTACCGCCCGGGACAGCAGGGCTTCCGTACTGCCCGGGGTGGCGGTGTGGAACTCCCGCAGGTACCCGGGCCAGTCGATCGGGTTCTCAGACATCGCGGACAGACGTTACCCCGTGACCACAGGCAGTACCGCATCGAGCGCAGCCAGTGGCCGCAAACTTGACGCGGACCTGACCGGACCCGTCCGGATCAGACCAGGCTGACGAAGATGTGACCCGCGGTCTCGTCGCTGATCACACCGCCGGCGTCGCGGCTGCCGACCAGGACACCCTCGGCGTCCAGCATCGAGTCGACCTCGCGGCCCGGCAGCGCGCCGGCCCGGCGGAGCACGGACATCGCGAAGTCGTCGGTCTGCACCGGCTCGGCGATCCGCCGGACGAGGACCCGGACAGCAGCCCCGGTCGCCTGGTCGAGCACCTTGTCGAGCGGCTCGACGCCGTCGCGGAACTCGCCGATCGGCGTCGCCTGGCTCTCCTTCTGCAGCTCCTCCAGGCCCGGGATCGGGTTGCCGTACGGCGACTCGGTCGGGTTGTCGAGGATCTGCATCAGCCGGAGCTCGACGGCGTCGCTCATCACGTGCTCCCAGCGGCAGGCCTCGGCGTGCACGTCCTCCCACTCGAGGCCGATCACGTCGACCAGCAGCCGCTCGGCCAGCCGGTGCTTGCGCATCACCCGGGTGGCCTGCATGCGGCCGACCTCGGTGAGCTCCAGGTGCCGGTCGCCCTCGACCGTGACCAGCCCGTCGCGCTCCATCCGCGCCACCGTCTGGCTGACCGTCGGTCCGGACTGGTGCAGGCGCTCGGCGATCCGCGCGCGCAGGGGCAGGATGCCCTCTTCTTCCAGTTCGTAGATGGTCCGCAGGTACATCTCGGTGGTATCGATCAGCTCGCTCACGACAACCATTCTCGCCTATGCAGGCAAGCCTTACCGAATCGGCGGGCGGATCCGGTCAGGCGCGCTTCAAGGACACTTCAAAGTTGTTCATCGGCAAGACTCGGCGGATGACGGCGGTGATGTGGTTCAGACGGGATCTTCGGTTGGCGGACAACCCGGCGTTGCTGGAGGCGGTGCGAGCGGGAAACGGACAGGTGTGTGGGCTGTTCGTCCTCGATCCGGCGCTCTGGGACGCGGCGGGTGATCCGCGGCGCGATCATCTGGTCAACTCGCTGAAAAGCCTGCGGGACTCGATGGGCGGCAAGCTGGTGGTCCGGCGTGGCGACCCGGCAAGGGTGGTTCCCGAGCTTGCGGACGAGCTCGGCGCGGACAGTGTGCACATCGCCGCCGACCACGGCCCGTACGGCGGACGCCGGGACGAGGCGGTCGAGAAGGCGCTGAACTGCCCGCTGGTGGTGACCGGTTCGGCGTACGCGATCGCGCCCGGCCGGGTGCTGAACGGGTCGGGCCGGCCGTACCAGGTGTTCACGCCGTACTTCCGCGCGTGGCTGGACCACGGGTGGAGACAGCCCGTCGACGCGCCGGACGGCGTGCAGTGGATCGGCAAGCGGGGCGAAGCCTTGCCGAAGGCCGCGACCAGGGAGGACGCCGGTGAGCACGCAGCGCGCGATCACTGGCACCACTGGCTCGAAGGTGTTGCGGACTACGACGACGAACGCGATCGGCCCGACCTGGACAGCACCTCGCGGATGTCGGCCCCGTTGAAGTGGGGCGAGGTTCATCCGCGCACGATGCTCGCCGACCTGGCACAGCTGCAGAGCAAGGGCGCCGAGGCCTACCGGCGGGAACTGGCGTGGCGCGAGTTCTGTGCCGACCTCCTGGTCCAGAACCCGCACGCGGCCTGGAAGCCGCTACGGTCCGAGTTCGAGAAGATGGAGTACGACGAGCCGGACGATGCCTTCGCCGCGTGGTGCGAGGGGAAAACCGGCTACCCGGTCGTCGACGCCGGGATGCGTCAGCTCGCGGAGTCGGGCTTCATGCACAACCGGATCCGGATGGTCGTCGCGTCGTTCCTGGTCAAGGACCTGCACATCCACTGGAAGTACGGCGCGCGCTGGTTCATGGCGCGGCTGCGGGACGGCGACCTCGCGTCGAACAGCCTGAACTGGCAGTGGGTCGCGGGGTGCGGCGCCGATGCTTCGCCGTACTTCCGGATCTTCAACCCGGTCACGCAGGGCAAGAAGTTCGACCCCGACGGCAGCTACGTGCGCCGCTGGGTTCCCGAGCTGGCCGGCGTCGACGGCAAGGCGGTGCACGAGCCCTGGCTGCTGGACGGGCTCGACTACCCGGCGCCGATCGTCGACCACGCCGAGGCCCGCGAGGAGTCCCTGCGCCGCTACGCCGCGATCAAGTAGCCCGATCAGGCCTTGACCGCGGGATCCCCTCTACCCCTATAGTGCTAGGTAACTAGATAAATGGGGTGACAGATGATTGAGTTCCATCTGGACGGGCGGTCGGGGGTCTCGCCGTACCAGCAGGTCGTGCAGCAGGTCCGCAACGCGTTGCGGCTCGGGCTGCTGCGCGAAGGGGATCAGCTGCCGACCGTGAAGGACGTGGTGGCGAGCCTCGCGATCAACCCGAACACGGTACTGAAGGCCTACCGCGAGCTGGAGCACGAAGGGCTGGTGGCGGCCCGGCCGGGGCGCGGCACGTTCGTGACCCGGACGCTGACCGACCACAGCCTGGCGGCGCACGGACCGCTGCGGCAGGACCTGCAGCGATGGTTGTCCAAGGCCCGTAAAGCGGGACTGGACGACGAGAGCATCGAGGCGTTGTTCAAGGCCACGTTTCGGACCGCCGCTCAGGAGGACATAGCATGACCGCCGCCATCAAGGCCCAGGGTCTGGGCAAGAAGTACGGCCGGCGCTGGGCGCTGACCGACTGCACGCTCGACGTTCCGGCCGGCCGCGTCGTCGGCCTGGTCGGCCCGAACGGCGCCGGCAAGAGCACGCTGCTGAACCTGGCGGTCGGCATGCTCACCCCGACGACCGGCAGCATCGAGGTGCTGGGGGCGCCGACCGGCGGACCGCAGCTCGCGAAGATCGGGTTCGTCGCCCAGGACACCCCGACGTACGGCCGGTTGTCGGTCGCCGACCACCTCAAGCTCGGGGCGCACCTCAACCCGGGCTGGGACGACACCCTCGCCCAGGCGAGGATCCAGCGCATCGGCCTCGATCCGAAGCAACGGGCCGGCCGGCTGTCCGGCGGTCAGCGCGCACAGCTCGCGCTCACCCTCGGCATCGCGAAACGGCCCGAGCTGCTGATCCTGGACGAGCCCGTCGCCGCGCTCGACCCGCTCGCCCGGCGCGAGTTCCTGCAGGACCTGATGGAGGCCGTCACCGAGCAGGAGCTGAGCGTCGTCCTGTCCTCGCACCTGGTCTCCGACGTCGAACGGTCCTGCGACTACCTCGTCGTCCTGGTCGACTCGCGGGTCCAGATCAGCGGTGACATCGAGACCTTGCTGGCCACGCACTACCGGCTGGTCGGTCCGCGGCGCGACGAGAAGTCGATGCCGCAGAACCAGTACGTGATCTCGGCCAGCCACACCGATCGCCAGTCGACGGTCCTGGTCCGGACCGACCAGCCGATCCTCGACCCGGCCTGGTCGGTCTCGCAGCTCACGCTCGAGGACATCGTCCTGGCCTACATGGGCCGCTCGTTCGCGACGAGGACCAAACCCGACGACCGTCCCGTCCTGGAGGTGCAGCGATGATCTGGCTGACCTGGCGGCAGTTCCGCCTGCAGGCCCTGGTGGTCGTCGGCGTGGTGCTTGCCCTCGGCATCTTCCTGGCCGTGACCGGGCCCGGGCTGCTGGACACCTACCAGCTCCGGCCCGACGAGTTCCTCAAGCAGATCCAGTTCGACCGGATCAACCAGTACCTGTACATCGCCGGGCAGGCGCTCGTCTACGCCGCTCCGCCGATCATCGGCGCCTTCTGGGGTGCGCCACTGATCGCCCGCGAGCTGGAGGCGGGAACGCACCGGCTGGTCTGGAACCAGAGCATCACCCGGACCCGCTGGCTGGTCGCGAAGCTGGCGATCACGGGACTCGGCGCGATGGCCGTGACCGGCCTGCTCAGCCTCGCGGTGACCTGGTGGTCCGACCCGATCGACGACGCGATCAACTCAGGCCAGGCGGCCGGCGTCTTCAACGTTCCCCGGCTGCTGCCCGCGGTCTTCGGCGCGCGAGGGGTCGTGCCGATCGGCTACGCGGCGTTCGCCTTCGCGCTCGGAGTCGCCGTCGGGCTCCTCGTACGGCGCAGTGTGGTGGCGATCGCGATCACGCTGGCCGGGGTGATCGCGATCCAGATCCTGTCGCCGATCCTGCTCCGGCCGCACCTGATGACGCCGGTCGAGACGACCTTCGTCGTGACCACCGAGAACATGCGCGGGCTCCAGTTGTCGGGTCCGGAGGAGAATCCGACCGTGATGCGGATCGAGGCGAAACTCGAGGGCGAGGGCAACTGGAAGCTGTCCGAGCACACCGTGAACGCGGCCGGCGTGGAGCAGAAGACCCTGCCGAGCTACGTCGCGGAGTGCGGCCCGCCTCGGCCGAACGCCACCGAGGCGGAGGCCAAGGGCCGCCAGCCGTTGAGCGCCTGCTTCCAGCGCCTCGCCGATGAGGGCTACCGGCAACAGGTCGTCTACCAGCCGGCTGATCGCTTCTGGGGTCTGCAGTGGCGCGAGGCCGGGCTGTTCCTGCTGCTCGCGCTCGGCCTGACCGGCTTCTGCTTCTGGCGGATCCGGCGCGACCTGACCTAGACCGCCTTCAGCACCGTGAGCAAGCGAGCTACCTCGGTCGCGACCGCCGTACGGGCGGGGCCGAGGTACTTGCGCGTGTCGACGAGTTTCGGCTGGTCGGCCAGGGTCTGACGGACCACGCCGGTGAACACGTTGTTCAGGTGCGTCGCGATGTTCACCTTCGTCATCCCGGCCTCGACCGCGCGGGTCAGGTCCTCGTCCGCGACACCGGAAGAACCGTGCAGCACCAGGGGAACCGGTACGGCGGCCCGCAGTTCACCGATCAGCGCGAAGTCCAGCTCGGCGGTCCGCTCGGTCATCGCGTGCGACGAGCCGACCGCGACCGCGAGCGCGTCGACACCGGTCGCCTCGGCGAAGGCGAGCGCCTCGTCGGGCCGGGTCCGCGCGCCCGGCGCGTGCACGCCGTCCTTGCCACCGACCTCACCGATCTCGGCCTCGACGAACACCCCGTGCTCGTGGCAGAACGCGGTCACCTCGGTGGTCGCGGCGACGTTGTCGGCGTACTCGAGCTTGGACGCGTCGAACATCACCGAGGTGAACCCGAGCGACACCGCCTCGGTGACCAGGTCACGGTCCATCGCGTGGTCGAGGTGCACGACGACCTGCACGCTCGACGCGGCCGCCGCCGCCAGCGTGGCGACCCCGATCGGCTTGAGCGCGCCGTGGTACTTCACGGCGTTCTCGCTGATCTGCAGGATCACCGGCGCACCGACCTGCTCGGCCCCGGCGATCAGCGCGGTCGCGTGCTCCAGCTGGATCACGTTGAACGCGCCGACTCCACGGCCCGCCTGGGCTGCGGCCAGCACGACCTCGGCTCCGGACACCAACGGCATGAGCTTCTCCTATCGAACGACGACCTGCGGCTGCCACCGCCGGTACGCCGCAAGGTCGATGTCACCGGCAACCGGTGTGAGGACGGCGGCGGCCGACGCGGCCACCGCGGACTTGAGGACCGTCGGCCAGTCGGGCTGGGCCGACTCGGCGATCGCGGCGGCGACGACGGCGGTGCACGCATCCCCTGCACCCGTGGGGTTTCCGGCCACGCGCTCGACCGGGTCCGCGCGCCAGACACCGTCCCGGCTCGCGGCGACCATGCCGCGCGGACCGTCGGTGATCACGGCGGCGGTCGCACCGAAGTCGACCAGCCGGCGGGCGCCGTCCTCGACGGTCAGGTCGTCACCGAGGGCTTCCCGCAGCTCGGCCGCGTTCGAGCGAACCACCGCGCCGGCTTCGGCGGCCGCGAGCAGCGCCTGGCCACCGGTGTCGATCACAGTCCGTACGTCGCGCTGCCACGCGAGCGTGGCGAGCTCGGAGTAGGCGTTGGCGGGCAGACCGGGCGGCAGACTGCCCGAGCACGCCAGTACGCCGAGCCGCTGCCACGGCATCCGCTCGGTCAGCGCCCGCCACTCGTCGGCGGCGACCGCCGGACCGGCTTCGTTGAAGATCGTCGCGTCGCCGTCGACACCGTTGACGATGGCAACGGTTCGACGGGTCTCGCCCTTGATCGGGGTGAGCAGCGAGGTCAGTCCGGCGTCGAAGAGCTCCTCGGCGACCTGTTCGCCGGTGACGCCACCGACGAAGCCGAGCACGAGGACCTGGTGGCCGAGGGTCGCGGCGACCCGGGCGACGTTCACCCCCTTGCCTCCGGCCCGCACCCGGATCTCGCCGACGCGGTGGCTGCCGCCGACCACGAGCTCGTCGACGGCGTAGGTGACGTCGAGCGCGAGGTTGAGGGTGACCGTTCCGATCATCAGCCGGGCTCGCCGGCTGCGCCGGCATCGGCGGGGCGGGAGGCTTCCGCGGGGCGGGATGCTTCGGCGGGCTCGCGGTCGAGCCACTCACCGTGGCGCATCACTTTCTGCACGGTGTAGTCGTCGTCGAGCACGACCAGGTCGGCGCGCTTGCCGGTCTCGATGCCGCCGACGTTGTACCAGCCGAACGCCTCGGCCGGCGTGGTCGACGCCATCCGCGACGCATCCACCAGCGAGACGCCGGCGTTCACCGCGTTGCGGTAGGCAACGTCCATGGTCAGCGTGCTGCCCGCGATCGAGTGCGAGCCGTGCGCGAGCGTGGCCAGCCCGTCCTTCACGTCGACCTCGAGGCTGCCCAGCAGGTAGCGCCCGTTGGGCATACCGGTGGCGACCATCGCGTCGGTGATCAGCGCGATCCGGTTCACCCCGGCCGCGGCCAGCGCGACCCGGACCACCTGCGGGTCCAGGTGCATCCCGTCGTTGATCACCTCGAGCAGCAGCCGCGGATCGTTGAGCGCGGCACCGACCGGCCCGGGGTCGCGGTGGTGGAACGGCCGCATCCCGTTGAACAGATGGGTCGCGACCGTCGCCCCGGCGTCCGCCCCGGCGATCATCTGCTCGTACGTCGCGTCGGTGTGCCCGAGCGCGGCGACCACTCCGGCGTCGACGACCTGACGGATCGCGTCCAGCCCGTGCTCCAGCTCCGGCGCGATCGTCACCATCTTCACCGCGTCGCTGAGCACCTTGGCGACGTCACCCTCGACCGGGTCGCGCAGCAGCGTCGGCTCGTGGGCGCCGCACCGCGCCGCCGACAGGAACGGGCCTTCGAGGTGAACGCCCGCGATCACGCCGTCGGTGACCAGGTCGGCCAGGCAGGCGGTCTGCGACACGAGCTCGTCCAGCGGCCCGGTGACCAGGCTGGCCATCGTCGTCGTGGTCCCGTGCCCGGCGTGGAAGGCCGCGACCTTGCGCGCCTCGTCCGGATCGGTCGTCGAGTACGTCGAACCGCCGCCACCGTGGGTGTGGATGTCGACGAACCCCGGGACGACGGTGGTGTCGCCGAGGTCCTGCGGCCGCAGCCCGTCGGCCGGCATGCCCTCGGACCGGCGGCCGAAGGCGATGATGTCGCCGTCCTCGATCTGGATCCACGCGGCTTCCAGGACGTCGTCCGGCGTCACCAGCCGGCCCACCCTGTACGTCGTCATTCGGTCTGCTCCCCGCTCTCGTCCACAGTTACCCGGTCCCAGGCCAGCAGCGCGGCGCCGAGGCAGCCGGCCTCCTCGCCGAGCTCCGCGGCGACGATCTCCGGCTCGCGCTGGAACGTCAGCCGCTCGTGCACCCCGGCCCGCAACGGCGCGAGCAGGGTCTCCCCTGCTCCGACCAGTCCGCCGCCGATCGCGATCCGGGTCGGCGCGACCAGTGTCGTGTAGAGCACGAGCGCGTCGATCAGCGCGGCCAGCGCGTCCTCCCACACGATCGCGGCGTCGGCGTCACCCTCGGCCAGCAGTTCCAGGACCTCGCGAGCGCCGTCGACCACGCGACCGGTGCGGACGCCGTACCGGCGGGCGAGTGCGGCCGCCGAGGCGACCGTCTCGAGGCAGCCGTACTGGCCGCAGGCGCAGAGCTCGGCGGCCTCGCCGTGCACGAACCGGGTGTGGCCGAGCTCGCCGGCGTACCCGTCGCCGCTGACCAGGGACCCGTCGACGAACATCGCGGCGGCGATGCCGGTGCCGAGCGGGAGGAAGAGTGAGTTCGTGGTGCCTCGGAGCGCGCCCTGGCGCAGCTCGGCGTAGCCGCCGGCGCGGACGTCGTGCGCCAGGTGGACCTGGTGGTCGGGGCCGAGCGCGGCCTGGATCTCGGCGCGGACCGGGGTGTTCACCCAGAGCAGGTTCTCGGCGCTGACCGTGCCCTGCTCGGCGTCGATGATGCCCGGTACGACGACACCGACCGCGCGGACCCGGTGCCCGTCGGCGGCGGCCTTCTGGCTCAGCTCGACGACGGTTTCCAGCAGGGCGTCGAGCACTGCGCGAGCGCCGGCCTCGCGGGGCGTCGACCGGGTTTCGCGGTGCAGCACGGCACCGTCGGCGGCGACCAGGCCGCACTTCATCCGGGTTCCACCGAGATCGACGGCCACCACGACTTCACAGGGCTCCACGGAGCGCCATTATGCAGCGTTACCCGGGGGTTCGAACATCCGTGAGCAGTTGATGGACAGCATTGGCCAGACCAGTGGACCTACTGGCCCGCCGCTTTTCGCCTGCTGCGACGGGCCGTCGTCCACGGTTCGTCGGGTCAGGCGCGCAGGCCGCGGTCGAAGGCGGCCACCAGGAACGCGATCAGGTTCTCGGCCAACCTACTGGCGTCGTCGACGTCCTCGGTGCCCGGGGCTCGTGACAGCGCCTGCGACTGGTGCAGCGCGAGCAGACCGAGCATGTTGACGTAGCCGAACGCGACCGACTCCGGCGCCGCTCTCGGCAACGCCTGCTGCAGCGCCGCCAGGTAACGGGCCTCGACCGGGTCCGCCTCGGCGGCGTACAGCTCCCGGATCCGGCGGCTCGGGTCGAACGCGACCCGGCCGATGAACCGGGCCACGATCGCGCCCCGCTCCCCCCGGCGCAGGACCAGGTCCAGCCCGGGCTCGATGAACGCCCTGATCAGCTGCTCGGCGGTCGGCTGCCCGCTCGCCTCGAGCTGGTCGAGCCGGCGGCGCCGCTCGGTGTTGACCGGCGCCATCGCGCGCGCCACCGCGGCCCGCAGCAAGGCCTCCTTGGAGCCGAAGTGGTAGTTCACCGCCGCGATGTTGGCGGCCGCGGCGACCGTGATCGCGCGCAGCGACGTACCTTCGTAGCCGCCCTCACCGAACCGCTGCTCGGCGATGTTGAGCAACCGCTCCCGGGTCGATTCCACGGGTGGTGTTTCCACAGAGTTCTCCTTCCCCCCGGCCACCGCTCGCGCAGGCACCCCACCTGCTCACGCGCCGTAGCCTGCAGTCAGCATAGTTCAAACGGACGTTTGAATGAGAGTGGTCGGAGCAGTAAATCTGCCGGAACGCGGGAAAACCCTTCACTGTGCAGATCCGCGACCCCGTTTCGGGCCGTTCCGGGACCCCGAGTCCCACAGAGCGGACAGACAGTTAGGGTCGGGGAGCATGAGTGCGCACGAGGTGCTGCGGATCGAACGGCGTTTCCGGGGCCCGGACAGGTCCGCGAACGGCGGCTACACGGCCGGCCTGATCGGGACCCGCCTGGGCACGTCCGACGACGCTGTCCCGCAGGTCACGCTGCGGATGCCGCCACCGCTCGAGACCGACCTCGACCTGACGACCTCCGAGGGCAGCGCGTTCCTGCGGGCCTCCGACGGCGCGGTGGTCGCGGAAGCAGAGCCGGTGTCGGTCGACGTGCTCGACGACGCGGCGATCGACCCGGTCCAGTACGACGAAGCGCTCGCGGCCGAGGCGTCGTACCGGGGACTCGAGAACCACCCGTTTCCTGGCTGCTACGCCTGCGGCCCGGACAACAAGCACGGCCTGCGCCTGCGACCCGGGCTGCTCGGCGACGGCCGGACCGCTTGCACCTGGACGCCCGCGGCCGAGTTGGCGGGCACACATGACCTGGTCGCGCCGGTCCACCTCTGGGCCGCCCTCGACTGCCCCGGCGGCTGGAGCATCGACCTGGACGGGCGGCCGTCCGTGCTCGGTCAGATGACCGCCTGCCTCGACGCGCAGCCGCAGCTCGGCGAGCCCTGCGTGATCATGGGCCGCCACCTCGGCGAGTCCGGCCGCAAGACCTTCACCGCCACGACGCTCTACGACTCCGACGGACGGATCCTGGCCCGCGCCCGGCACACCTGGATCGCCGTCGACCCAGCCCTGTTCAACTAGCGGTCAGCACGAACGTCGGCGACACCTGCCAGGCCAGCAGGCGGCCGGCGTACGTGAAGGACGGCACCAGGAAGCGGTAGGCGTAGGAGCCACGCTGGGTCGCGGCGAACGTGTAGTCGCCCCAGCCGCTCTTCAGGTCCACCCACTTGACGTCCCGCCAGGCCGTGCCGTCCCAGCGCTGCAGAGTCGATCGCACGTTCGCCGCCGGCGACACGGAGATCCGTGCCCGCGCGGCTTGGCCCAGCTTCACCGCGGGAGCCGCGAACGACGCGAGCACCTTCGGCCGGGTCAGCGTGGTCGCGGACGTCGTACCGATCGCTCCGACCGAGAAGTTGTTGCCGGCAAAGCGGTCCGGCACCGCGACGCGGTACTCCCGGGTCCCCCATGCCACCGGCGCGAAGCGGAACGACCCGCTGTCGTAGGTCGAGGTCGAGCCCACGGCGTACCAGGGTGAGGCCGCGTTGGCCCTCGCCTGCAGGACGGCCGTGCGCGGGATGTCACCGATCGGCGTCGTCACGCAGCTCTCCGGTTGGCAGGCGCGGCCCATCCGGTCGAACCGGCCGGTGATCACAGTCGGCTGCCCGTACGTCGTGGAGGTGGGCACCGAGGCCGGGCCGAGCCTCCCGCTGTAGAACTCGGTCCACAGCGCCTCCGGCTGGCGGGGCCACTCGTTGTTGTCCCGGGTCGCGACGGTGAACGGTGGCGCTCCCTGCGTCCGGAACGTGGCCGTGGCCGCCGCGCCGGTCGAGGCGACCAGGGCCCACGCGGTGATCGGCGTCGGGCGCACCAGCACCTGGTAGTTGTGCGGAGCGTTCGGCAGGTCGAGCGGGTCGCCCGGGTTCTCGTCGGCCGGAGCCGGCGCGGAGTGCCAGCGCATCGTGTAGGTGCCGTTGACGGCGACGACGTCGTCGATCACCGGGACCGGCTTCGGCATCGCGTCGAACGGTTCCGAGGACACCAGCCCGGCGGTGTTCACGCCCGCGTCGGTGATGCCGAACACGTTCATCCGGACCTCCGGGGAGGCGTAGAACTCCGACACCGGGAAGTCCACCTGGTTCGGGTCGGCCGTCTTGAGCTCCCTGCCGTCACCGGTGGTCCACGGGTACTCCGGGAAGACCCGGTTGCCGGTCGGGTCGCTCTCCTCCCAGGTCACCCGGACGTGGGTGTGCGCGGCACTGGACCACGCGACCTTCACGTTGCTGATCACGATGCCCGCCGCGTGGGCCGGGCCCACCACCCCCAGCGACGCGACCACTCCGGCCACCACTGTCAGCGCGACTCTTCGCACAGGACCCACCCCCTCGGATTACCGGTTACGAACTAGATGCACGGGTGGCGGCGGAAGTTACCGATCGGGCGCCGGGACGGGTGATATGCAGGGGGCATGGAGACGACGGAGTACGACCTGATCGTGCTGGGCGCCGGAGCTGTCGGCGAGAACGCGGCCGACCGCGCCGTGCAGGGTGGGCTGACGGTCGCGCTGGTCGAGAGCGAGCTGGTCGGCGGCGAGTGCTCGTACTGGGCCTGCATGCCGTCGAAGGCGCTGCTCCGCTCGGGCCAGGTGCTGCGCGCGGCCCAGCACGTCGGCGGCGCGGCCCAGGCGGTCACCGGCAAGCTCGACGTCCAGGCGGTGCTGGACCGGCGGAACTCGTTCGCGAGCAACTGGGACGACGCCGGCCAGGTCAAGTGGGTCGACGGCGCCGGCATCACGCTGGTCCGCGGTCACGCGCGACTGTCCGGCGTCAAGGAGGCCACGGTGACCGGACCGGACGGCGGTACGACGGTGCTGACGGCCCGGCACGCGGTGCTGGTGGCGACCGGTTCCGACCCGGTGATCCCGGACATCGACGGCCTGCACGAGTCCGAGCCGTGGGCAAGTCGCGAGGTGACCAGCGCCAAGTCCGTGCCGGACCGGATGGTGATCATCGGCGGCGGCACGGTCGCGGTCGAGATGGCCACGGCGTACGCCGGCTTCGGCACCGAGGTCACGGTGATCGCGCGCGGCAAGCTGCTGACCTCGCTGGAGCCGTTCGCGGGCGAGATGGTCGGCGACGCGTTGCGCGAGCTGGGCGCGACCGTGCTGACCGAGACCGGGACGAAGAGCGTACGGCGTACTGGCGGCACGGTGTCGGTGGAGACGTCGGACGGGCGGACGATCGAGGCCGACGAGCTCGTGGTCGCGACCGGGCGGCATCCGCGGACCGACGACATCGGGCTGGAGACGGTCGGGCTGACGCCGGGCGACTGGCTGCCGACCGACGACACGCTGCTGGTCGAGGGGTTCGACTGGCTCTACGCGGGCGGCGACGTGACGAAGCGGGCGCTGTTCACGCACCAGGGCAAGTACCAGGCGCGCGCCGCCGGTGACGTGATCGCCGCCCGGGCCAACGGCAAGCCGGTGTCGGACCAGCCGTGGGGCACGCACGTCGCGACGGCCGACCACGAGGCCGTGCCGCAGGTGACGTTCACGGATCCCGAGGTCGCGTCGATCGGGCACACGGAGAAGACTGCGCGCGAGGCCGGGTACACCACGCGGACGGTCGACTACGAGCTCGGCAACGTGGCCGGGGCGAGCGTCCGGCAGGACGGCTACAAGGGCAAGGCGCGGATGATCGTCGACGAGGACCGCAAGGTGGTTCTCGGCGTCACGTTCGTCGGGCCGGAGGTCAGCGATCTCCTGCAGGCGGCGACGTTCGCGGTGGTCGGCGAGATCCCGCTGGACCGCCTCTGGCACGCCGTACCGGCGTACCCGACGGTGAACGAGATCTGGCTGCGGCTGCTGGAGACGTACGGGCGGCCCTAACGTCCGAAGAAAGCGCTAGCGTCCGAAGAAGGCGAGGCTATAGCGCTCGGTTCTTCGGACGCATACGGATTCTTCGGACGTTGCGGGACCTCTAGCGGGTGCGGGCCGCGTGGGCCCGGACCTTGGCGCGGTTGCCGCAGGTGGCCATCGAGCACCACCGGCGGCGGCCGCGGGCGTCGAGGAAGAGCCAGCCGCACGCGTCGCCCGGGCAGCGCCGGACGTGCGCCCGCGACGAACCGGTGAGCAGGTCGGCGGCCAGCAGCGCCAGGTGATCCAGCGGGAGGTTGAGATCCTCCGGGAGGTCCCAGTTCGCGCTGAGGCCGTGCAGGGTCGGCATCGGCAGCAGCCGCCGGTGCGCGGTGGCGCGGGCGACCACCCGCTCCACCGCGGCGAACGACGACGTCGCGGTGGAGTCGGTCAGTACGTCGTACAGGTCGGCTCTGAACTCCAGCGCCGCCTCGAACCGCCGGGCCGCGTCGGTCGGACGGCCGGCGGCCAGCTCGATCAGCCGGAAGACCCCGGCGTCGGAGAGCAGGCCGACGTACCCGGTCCAGATCGCCAGCGCCTCGAAGCTGGTCAGCCACTCCGTGCGGGCCGGCCCCCGGTCGGTCCAGTCCGACCGGGTGTTGAGGAAGTCCAGGACGGGATCCGCGCCGACCGGTTTCGGCAGCACGACGCCCTGGACGAGCTCGAGGTGGGACGGCAGCGCGGACATCGGCTTGGCCATCATGCTTCTTATGGGACCACGAACCGCGTTCGTCCGTCAGCGAAAACTGGTTGAACGTGCCTGCCTCGCGACGTAAGTTCTGAGTACACGCGAAGGGAGGTGGTCCTTGCATGATGTGCAACCGGACTCGTGAGGTGGCGGCGGTCTGACCGTCAACCACTAGCAGCACGTGGGCTACGTGGTCAGGCAATTCAACGCCTGCCACCGGACCCGCAGACAGCCAGGAAAGTCCGCCTGGCCCAGCGTTCGGCCACCCGGTCGTGTCGGTGGAAGTGTCTGCGGGTCTTTTTTACTGCGCCGGTTTCATTGGGCCGGCGGGCAGTCCAGACCCAGCGCCTCGCCGATCTCCCGGAGCTGCGCGTCGAAGTACGCGCCGGCGTCGTCCAGCGCCCAGTGCAGCTGACCGAAGACCTCCATGCAGATCAGGCCGTAGAGCCTGGTCCAGTAGGTCAGCGACAGGTAGACCGCGCCGGGCGGCATCTCGCCGAAGATCTCCGACCTCTGCCCCAGCTGCGTGACCAGCTCCGGGCCGAGCAGCGTCGCGGACGGACCGGCGAACGGCTGCTGCCGGTAGACCTGCACGACCAGCTGCTCGAAGACCGCCCCGAACCGCATCGCCGCCTGATGACTGGGCGTCAGGTCGTGGCCCTCGGTCAGCGGGTTCGGCGCCGGGGCACCGAACAGCAGACCGAACTCGGCCGGGTGCTTCAGCGCCCAGGTCCGGAGTCCGCCGGCGACCAGGAACAGCTGCTCGCCCAGGTCGCCGCTCGTGTCGCGCTCGGCGACCAGGTACGCCGTCAGTTCGTCGTACAGGTCGGCGACGACGGCGGAGATCAGGTCCTCGTGGCTCGCGAAGTAGCGGTAGAGCGCGGGGGCGCTGAGGCCGAGCTCGCGGGCGACCGCGCGCAGGCCGACCGCGCTCGCGCCGCCCTCGACCAGCAGCTTGCGGGCCGCCGCCTTGATTTCGGCGACCGTCGCGGCGCGCTGGCGATCCCGTCTCGTTTCCACCTGATCTCCCTTGACAACCTGGTGAACACCGTTAACAGTTAACGGTGTTCACTACTGCGATCACTGTTCAATGTACGCCCTCGGGAGGGGTCCTGTGTTCGAGACGCTCGGACGGTTCACGTATCGACGCCGCCGCCTGGTCCTCGCCCTGACCAGCGTGTTCGTGCTGGCCGCCCTGGTCTGGGGCACGGGCGTGTTCGGCTCGCTGGCCAACGGCGGGTTCGAGGCGCCGAACACCGAGGCGGCCCGGGCGGTGAAGACGATCGAGCAGACCGTCGGCCGGACCGGGACCGACGTGATCGTGCTCTACCGCGGCTCCGAGCTGACCGTGGCTGATCCGGCGTACCGGCAGAGCGTCGAGAAGCACCTGAACGGGCTGCCGCGTGAGGACGTGGTCAGCAGCGCGACGTACTGGTCGACCGATTCGCCGGCCTTTGTCGCAACAGACCGGCGCACGACGTACGCCGTACTGACGCTGGCCGGGGCCGATCCCGAGCAGCGTCTCGAGTCGTTCCACAAGATCGCCGACGCGGTCCGGACGGCGCCGGCCGGGCTGGACGTGCAGGTCGGCGGCGAGACCGCGGTCTTCGACGAGGTGAACACCCAGACCGAGCACGACATCCTCCAGGCCGAGACCATCTCGCTGCCGATCGTGCTGGTGCTGCTCGTCGTGGTCTTCGGCGGTCTGGTCGCGGCGAGTCTGCCGCTGTTCGTCGGCGGGCTGTCGATCCTCGGCGCGTTCGTGGTGCTGCGCGGGCTGAGCCTGGTCACCGACGTGTCGGTGTTCTCGATCAACATCGTGACGATGATCGGGTTCGGGCTGGCGATCGACTACGCGTTGTTCGTGGTCACCCGGTTCCGCGAGCAGCTCGCGGCCGGCGACGACGTCGAGGCCGCGCTGGTCCGGACGATGAGCACGGCCGGGCGGACGGTCGCGTTCTCCGGGATCACTGTGGGTGTGGCGATCTCGAGCCTGGTGCTGTTCCCGGTGATGTTCCTGCGCTCGATGGCGTACGGCGGCGCGGCGGCCGTCGCGGTCGCGATGGTTGCCGCGCTCACCGCGTTGCCCGCGCTGCTGGGGGTGCTGGGGCATCGGGTGAACAAGCTGCGGCTGCCGGTCTTCCGCCGTCATACCGGCGTTTCGGATCACGGCGCCTGGTACCGGCTGGCGCAGAGCGTGATGCGGCGCCCGGTCCGGTACGTCGTGGTGCTGGTGCCGCTGATGCTCGTGCTCGGAATCCCTTTCCTGCAAGCGCAATTCGGCGGAGTGGACCACCGGGCGTTGCCGGACGGGGCTGCGAGTCGCGAGGTGACCGAGACGCTGCAGCGGGACTTCGCGGGGGCCGGCGGGTCCGACGTACTGGTGGCTGTGCGGTTCGCGTCGCCGCCTGCTGATGCTGCTGCCGCGTTGGGCGGGTACGTGGCCTCGTTGCAGCGGGTCGGTGCTGTGGAGAGCGTTCGGGTCGGCGGGTCCGCGGACGGCGTTGCGTCCGTGGTCGTGCACACGCACTACACGGCACAGGAGCTACCGGCTCGGGACGTGGTGCACGGGGTGCGTGCTGTGGCTCCGCCGCCGGGGACCTCGGTGGAGGTCGGTGGGGAGACCGCCGCTCTGGTGGATCTGCTCGACGTACTGGCGGAACGGGCGCCGTGGATGGCCGGGTTCATCGTGCTGATCACGTTCGTGCTGCTGTTCGTTGCCTTCGGCTCCTTGGTGCTGCCGGCCAAGGCGTTGCTGATGAACGTGCTGTCGCTGTCCGCGTCGTTCGGGGCGATGGTGTGGATCTTCCAGGACGGGAACCTGTCCGGGTTCCTCGACTTCACGCCGGCGGGCTTCCTCGACGCGACGAACCCGGTGCTGCTGTTCGCCGTACTGTTCGGGCTGTCGATGGACTACGAGGTGTTCCTGCTCAGCCGGATCCGCGAGGAGTACGACCGCACCGGCGACAACACCCAGGCCGTCGCGCTCGGGCTGCAGCGGACCGGCGGCATCATCACCAGCGCCGCGTTGCTGCTGATCATCGTGGTCGCGGCGTTCGCGACGTCGGGCATCGTGTTCGTCAAGATGATCGGTGTCGGCCTGGTGATCGCGATCCTGCTCGACGCGACCGTCGTACGGGCGTTGCTGGTGCCGGCGACGATGCGCCTGCTGGGCAAGGCGAACTGGTGGGCCCCCGCTCCCCTGGCCCGCTGGTGGCAGCGGCACGGCTTCCACGAGGAACCGGCCGAACAGCCGAGGGTCACGGTTGGAGCCGGAGCAGCTCCCAAGTAGTCCCCTGGCGGCGGTAGGCCAGCCGGTCGTGCAGGCGGCCGGTGCGGCCCTGCCAGAACTCGAAGGCGGTGGGCTCGATGCGGTAGCCGCCCCAGAAGTACGGGGTGGCGATCTCGGTGCCCTCGGGCCACTGGCGTTCGTACGACGTGTACTGGAGGTCCAGCTCCTCGCGGGACTCGACCGGCTGGGACTGCTGCGAGGCCCAGGCGCCCAGCTGCGAACCGCGGGGGCGGCTGGCGAAGTACGCGTCGACCTCCTCGGCGGGGAGCTTGGTCGCGGTGCCCTCGACGCGGACCTGGCGTTCCATCGCGTGCCAGGGGAAGACCAGCGCACAGGCCGGGTTGGCGGCCAGGTCGTCGGCCTTGCGGGACTGCTGGTTGGTGTAGAAGGCGAAGCCGCGCTCGTCGAGGCCCTTCAGCAGCACGGTCCGCGCCGAGGGGCGGCCCTCGGAGTTGACGGTGGCGAGCACCATCGCGTTCGGCTCGGTCAGACCGGCCTCGGTCGCCTGGGCGAGCCAGAGCCCGAACTGCTTGATCGGATCGGCGTCCACCTGCTCCTCGAGCAGCTCACCGAGGCCGTAGGTCTGCCGCATCTCTGCTAGGTCCACACCGCTGAGCCTAGTGCGGGCGGTCCTGGGAGCCGGGGAAGGTGTTGCCCGGTCGCTGCTGGCCGGGGTGGTACTGGCCCGGCTGTTGCTGGCCCGGCTGTTGCTGGCCTGGCTGCTGCTGGCCCGGGTGGTACTGACCGGGCTGGTACTGGCCAGGCTGGTACTGACCCGGGTGGAGGCCCGGCTGGGCCTGGCTGTCCAGGTAGGCCCGCGGCATCTCGCGCTTCGAGTCGGTCGCCATCCGCCGTACGCCGACCACCAGCAGCACGATCCCGAGCACCACCAGCGCGCCGTCCACCAGCAGGAGGCCTCCTCCCCCGCGGTACCTCACGCCCGGCAGCTCGAACACCTTGATCAGGTCGATCACCGACCTGATCGGCAGCACCTGGACGGCCACGCCGGCGACCGTCATCAGCAGGCCGGTCCCGGCCATCACGCCTGAGCCGAACGACCGGATCGACATCAGGCCGCCCAGCACCAGCCCGATGACCACGAGCAGCAGCAGCCAGGGCAGCGTCTCGGACTGCGCGTCGTCGAACCGCTGCAGCCGCCGCGTGTACAGCTCGGTCCCGGCGTACGAGCCGAGCGCCACCGTCAACCAGCCGAGCAGGATCCCGGCCACTACGCCGATCAATGCTTTCGGGTTCATCCGTCGAGGGTAGGCGCCGAACCGGTCACAGATCTGTCCGCGCGGCGAGGCGGCGAACTATGCTGCCGGAGCGCCTATCGAGACAAGGGAGTCACAGGCTGATGTCAGATCCGAAGACCGAAGTCCAGCACGGCCTCGAGGGAGTCGTCGCGTTCGACACTCAGATCGCCGAGCCGGACAAGGAAGGGTCGGCACTGCGCTACCGCGGCGTCGACATCGAGGATCTGGTCGGCCGGGTGCCGTTCGAGAACGTCTGGGGCCTGCTGGTCGACGGCGCCTTCACACCGGGCCTGCCGCCGGCCGAGCCGTTCCCGCTGCCGGTGCACACCGGCGACGTGCGGGTCGACGTCCAGTCCGCGCTGGCGATGCTGGCGCCCGCCTGGGGCCTGCGGCCGCTGTACGACATCGACGACGTCCAGGCCCGCGACGACCTGTCCCGCGCCGCGGTGATGGCGCTGTCGTACGTCGCCCAGGCCGCCCGCGGCATCGGCCAGCCGATGGTCCCGCAGCGCGAGGTCGACAAGGCCACGACGATCACCGAGCGGTTCATGATCCGCTGGCGCGGCGAGCCCGACCCCAAGCACGTCAAGGCCGTCGACGCGTACTGGACGTCGGCCGCCGAGCACGGCATGAACGCCTCGACCTTCACCGCCCGCGTGATCGCGTCCACCGGTGCGGACGTGGCCGCTGCGCTGTCCGGTGCGGTCGGCGCGATGTCCGGCCCGCTGCACGGCGGCGCCCCGGCGCGGGTGCTGACGATGATCGAGGGTGTCGAGAAAAACGGCGACGCCCGCGCGTACGTGAAGGGCCTGCTCGACGACGGCGAACGCCTGATGGGCTTCGGCCACCGCGTCTACCGCGCCGAGGACCCGCGCGCCCGCGTCCTTCGCCGTACGGCGCGCGAGCTGGACGCGCCGCGCTACGAGGTCGCCGAGGCGCTGGAGAAGGCCGCCCTGGCCGAGCTGCGCGAACGGCGCCCGGACCGCGTGCTCGAGACGAACGTGGAGTTCTGGGCCGCGATCGTGCTCGACTTCGCGGAGGTCCCGCCGCACATGTTCACGTCGATGTTCACCTGCGCCCGGACCGCCGGCTGGAGCGCCCACGTCCTGGAGCAGAAGCGCACCGGCCGCCTGATCCGCCCCTCGGCGATCTACTCCGGCCCGGCCACCCGCCCGGCCACGGAGATCGAGGGCTGGAAGGACAGCTGGGCCTGAGCCCTACCGCACCTGAGCCTTACCGCACCGGTCGGTCGTCGCTCGGCGACCGGCCGGTGCGTTGCTTGTACTGGCGGCTGAAATACGGCACGTCGGTGTAACCGAGCGCGGCGGCCGTCTGCGTCACCGTCATCCCGCTCTCGGTCAGCAACTGGTGGGCGCGGTCGATCCGCGCCTGGATCAGGAACTGCGCCGGCGCCTGCCCGTGCCGGGCCACGAACCGGCGGGTGAACTGCGCCCGCGACAGCGCGGCTTCGCGCGCCATCTCCGCCACCGACCACTCCCGCCCCGGGTCTTGCCGGATCGCCTGTGCCACGTCGTCGACGACGTGGTCGCCCGCCGTCCGGCCCTTGTCGTGGGCGGCTTCCCAGACCGCGGCAAGTAGTTGCTCAAGGCAAAGTTCAGCGTGCCTGAGGCCCAACCCGTCCTGCCGTCTGTACGCCGCATCGGCCGCCTTGGCGAGAGCGCCGAGCAGGACTCGATCCTGCGCCTCTCCCCAACGGACTGCCGGTACGACCTCCGGCGTACTCCACGCTTCGTCCACCGGCTCGAAGTGCATGCCGAAGACGAGCAGGCGGCGTTTCGGGTCGTGACCGGCCGTCGGCGCGTCGCCGGGAGCGAAGACCGCGCAGCTTCCCGGCGTCAGCTCCTTCACCCGCCCGTCCAGCTCCAGCCGGCCGATCCCGTCCAGCACGCACCACAGCAGGTGGTCGCCGAGCGGTCGCGACACCCACGTCCAGCTCGGCTCGCACCGCCAGAACGTCGGCGGGGACAGCAGGCGCACGCTGCTCCTGAGCCCGATCGGCTGCGTCAAAAGTTCAACCTCTTGCGTCGTTCGTCCGTCGCTGTTCGCGTTGCGGACTTCCAGACTAGAGGCAACGGAGGAGGCTGGGATGAGCGTTTCGTTCAAGGACGAGTTCGAGCGTGACGGGTACACGATGGCGCGCGGGCTGTTCGGTGCCGCGGAGGTCGAGCAGTTGCGCGAGCACTACATGGTGGTGCGCACGCGCGACCGGTACGCCAACGACCTCGTCGGCGTCGACGCCGGCCACCGCGACCCGCTCAAGCGGTACCCGCGGATGGCGCAGATGCACCGGTGGGACGAGCTCTCGCTGGAGTGGATGATCGACGACCGGCTCGACCGGGTGATGACCGCGATCCTCGGGCGTTCGCCGTACGCCGTGCAGACGATGATCTACTTCAAGCCGCCCGGCTCCCGCGGGCAGGCGCTGCACCAGGACAACTTCTACCTGAAGGCCGAGCCGGGCACGTGCGTGGCGGCGTGGATGGCGCTGGACAAGGTCGACGTCGCGAACGGGTGCCTGCAGGTCGTTCCCGGGAGCCACCGCTGGCCGATCCTGTGCACGGAGAAGGCGGACACGAAGGTCAGCTTCACCGACATCACCGTGCCGCTGCCCGCGCCGGACGCCGCCGTACCGGTGGAGATGGAGCCGGGCGACGTGCTGTTCTTCCACGGCGCGCTCGTCCACGGCAGCGCGCCGAACGTCACCGAGGACCGCTTCCGGCGGGCGCTGATCGGGCACTACATCCAGGGCGAGGCGGAGCAGGTCGCGGAGTACTACCACCCGGCGCTGCGGATGGACGGTACGGCGCTGGAGCTGGGCGTCTCCGAGGGTGGTGGCGCGTGCGGTGAGTGGGTCGAGACGGCGGACGGGCCGGTCGCCGTACTGACGGGGACGGAGTCGGTCTCCCGCAAGCACGAGTAGGTCAGGGGCGGAGACGCTTGTCCTGGTCCCGCTCGTGGCGCAGGTAGAGCCCCGCAGCTGTCGACACGCTGGTGAACAACCACGCGGCAACACCAGCGTCGTCGGCCACCCCGATGATCGGCAGCAGCTCAGGCAGTACGTCGATCGGCGAGACCAGGTAGAGCACCGCGAACCCCCACAACGCCATCCGGCTGGTCGGCAGCCCCGGGTAGTCGCCGCGGCGGGCTGCCCGGATCAACCGCGGCAACGCCTGCGCCCGCTCGAACACGTCCCCCACCGGCTCCGGCTCACCACGCTCCCGCCGGCGCCGTCGTACGACCTTCTTCCGCCACACGCCCAGCCCGATCGCGGCCGCGCCGACCAGGAGCAGCCCGACCCCGAGCCCCACCGCGGGCACGCCGGCCACCTCGCCGTCCCTGAAGACCAGCGTCACCAGCCCGATCAAGCCCAGCAGCCCACCGAAGAACACCATCCGGCAACTCTAGGGCGGCAACGCGTCGCAGGAGGTGTTCTGCGGTGTCCGCAGTTTGGGGTGGGTCGAGGGGCGTGTCGGGGGTGTGGAACACTGGCGAGTGCTGACAGCGTCGTCGGCGAGAACCAGCCAGACGACGAAGGGACACCGCTGGTGACCAGCGACATCATCATTCCCGCAGAGCTCAAGCCCGCCGACGGTCGGTTCGGCGCCGGACCGTCGAAGGTTCGCCCGGAGGCTGTCGCCGCGCTGGCGACGGAGGGCGCGAAGCTGCTCGGCACCTCGCACCGCCAGGCCCCGGTGAAGAACCTGGTCAAGCGCGTCCAGGACGGCGTCGCCGACCTGTTCACCCTGCCCGACGGGTACCAGGTGGTGCTCGGCAACGGCGGCTCGACCGCGTTCTGGGACATCGCGACGTTCGCGCTGATCCGGGAGAAGAGCCAGCACCTGAGCTTCGGTGAGTTCTCCTCGAAGTTCGCCAAGGCGTCCCAGCAGGCGCCGCACCTGGGTGAGCCGTCGGTCATCAAGGCCGACCCGGGCACCCGTCCGGTCGCGGTCGCCGAGGCCGGCGTCGACCTGTACGCGTGGCCGCACAACGAGACCTCCACCGGCGTGATGGCGCCGGTCAAGCGGGTCGAGGGTGCCGACGAGGGCGCGCTGGTCGCCATCGACGCGACCTCCGGCGCCGGCGGTCTCCCGGTCGACCTGAACGACGTCGACGCCTACTACTTCGCCCCGCAGAAGTGCTTCGCCTCCGACGGCGGCCTGTGGATCGCGATCCTGTCCCCCGCCGCGCTCGCCCGCGTCGAGGAGATCACCGCGAGCGGCCGCTGGATCCCGGCGTTCCTGGACCTGGCCACCGCGATCGACAACTCCAGCAAGAACCAGACCTACAACACGCCGTCGCTGTCGACGCTGTTCCTGATGGCCGAGCAGACCGACTGGATCAACAGCCAGGGCGGCCTGGAGTGGAGCGTCGCCCGCACCACCGACTCCAGCAACCGGCTGTACACCTGGGCCGAGAAGTCCGACTACGCCACCCCGTACGTCGAGGACGCCGACGCCCGCTCGCTGGTCATCGGCACCATCGACCTCGACGACTCCATCGACGCCGCCGCGGTCGCCAAGACCCTGCGCGCCAACGGCATCGTCGACACCGAGCCCTACCGCAAGCTCGGCCGCAACCAGCTCCGCGTGGCCATGTTCCCCGCGGTCGACCCGGACGACGTCGAGAAGCTCACCCAGGCCATCGACTTCACCGTCGACGCCCTGCGCTGACCCCGTACGCCGAGAAGCCCCCGACCCTGCGGTCGGGGGTTTCTTGCGTCCCGGCAGCAAATGCCTGCCCGCGGCGGACTCGACGCCGATACCGATCCGCTCGGCAGTACGCGATCAACGCCATACTCGACTGATGGCCGATGACGAGCTGAACGTCGTACTGCCGACACCCGACGCCCTTCCGGCCCTGCTGCTGAAGCTGGCAGTCCCGCACGAGGACATCGATCCACTGGTCGCGCACCTTCCGGACAGAGACTCCCCATCGTGGCGCGAGCTGGAGCGCTGCACCCGGTTGCTGGTGCGGGACCTCGGCCGGATCGGCGGTCCTCCCGTCACGCCCGAGCCGCCGGACGGGTCGGACATCCCGCTCGCGTACTTCCCCCTCTACGTCTTCCTGGCGGCGTACCCGCACATCACGGCGTTCCACCGCGACCGCGGAATCTCCGACGAGATCTCCTGGCACACGCTGACCGACCTGGGCCGAGTCCTCGCCGATCACCGCTACTGGCACGGTGAAGGTGGTCTCGATGCCGAGCTGACCGGCTGGCTGACGCTGCACTTCAGCGGGCAGATCTATCAGCTCGGCCGGTTGCAGTTCCAGCGCGCCAGGCTGGGCAACCGGACCGGGCGCGCGGTGGCCGCCGCGGGGCATCCGTTCGGTCCTGGCGATCCGGCGTTGTCGGTCCATGTCCCCGGGTACTACGGACCGCTCAGGCCCGAGGCCTGCTCGCGCTCCTTCGCTGCCGCGCGGGACTTCTTCGCCCGCCACTTTCCGGAGGAGACTTATCGCATCGCCGTCTGCAACTCCTGGCTGCTGGACGAGCAGCTCGGCGACTACCTCCCGGCGGAGGCGAACATCCTCCAGTTCCAGCGGCGCTTCCAGCCGGCCTACCAACCGGCGCAGGACGACGAGACGATGCGGCGCTTCGTCTTCGGCGTCCGTCGCTCCGATCGGGGCGAGCTTCCCCGGCGTACCGCGCTCGAACGGGCCATCGTCGACCACCTCGAGGCCGGCCACCACTGGCACGGCGGCGCGGGGTGGGCGTTGCTCTGATCAGTCACCCTCGGGATCGGTGAGTGCGGTTGTTCAGGCGGCGATGTACGACGTGACGATGGTGATCGCGACGGCGAGGATGAGGGTGTTGAAGAAGAACGCCAGCACGCCGTGCGCGAGGACCTGGCGGCGCATACGGGGCTTGGTGACGGTGATGTCGGTGGTGCCGAACGTGGTGCCGACGGCGAGTGCGAAGTAACCGAAGTCGACCAGCGCCGGCTCCTCGCCGCCGGGGAACTCCAGTCCGCCGTCCTCGGCGTACAGGCTCACGTAGGCGATGGCGAAGCCGGCGTGCAGCGACAGCCAGCTGCTCAGTACGGCGACCACGCAGATCGCGAGCACCAGCCCCGACGGTGCCCCCAGCTCCCGCACCTGCGGCATCGCGTAGACGGTCGCGAGCAGGGCGAAGAACGCGGCCGCCTGCGAGAGCTGCTCCGGCGGCGACGCGAACAGCCGATCGGTCAACCTCCGCCGCCGCGAAGCCAGCGCGATCGCCCGCAACCGCGCCGCGTCGGCTCCGCGGTACGCGAACCAGGTGAGCAGCAGGTACCCGCAGGCATAGAAGTCCCAGGCGACCAGCACCCGCACCAACATGTTCCCCGGCACCAGCACACACAAGAACGCCAACGGCACCGACAACAGCTGCCGAGAGGACTCACGACTCCACCAACGCATGCCGCATCCTCCCAGGCCAACAGCTCGCCACCACCACCCGACGCCAGAGCGGAGCCAGTCCGAAGCCGGTCAGACGCCCGCCCGGCAACCTCAAGGCCGACAGCCGGCTTGGCAAGCGAACGATGCTCGGCGGGGGCAGGGAGCTGGTGTGGGCAGGCCGCGCAGGTTGGTGCGGGGGGTCAGGCTGCTCGGCGGCGGCCGTGGGGGTCGGGTGGGGTTTGGCCGGTGAGGCGGGCGTTTTCGGCCATGCGGTCGAGGCGTTCGCGGCGGCCTGGGGGGAAGGTGAGGAAGGTGATGATGATGGCGAAGAGGGCGGCGCCGATGAGGATCCAGCGGAGGCTGTGGGACTTCTTGGTGGTTTCGCCGGCGTCCGCGGCGTCCTCGGCGGGGGTGGGGGTCGCCTTGGGGGTGGTGGGGTTGGCGGCCGGTTTGCGGCTGGGGACGGCGACCTCGTAGATCGCCGAGGACTTGCTGCCGATCAGGATCGCGTTGCCGGAGTCGCTGAGGGCGATCGACTCGCCCTGGGCGGACGGGGTGGTGGCGCGGGCGACCACGTTGGGCTCGTCGGACCACTCGACGGTGGCGACGTCGTTCAGGCTGCGCAGGACGGCCAGGCTGCCGTCGGGGACGAAGGTGCCGTCGGTGACGCCGGCGGGGGCGTCGGCGATCTTGCTCAGCTCGTTGGTGCCTTCGCGGGAGGCCTGCTCGGGGGCGGCGTAGATGCCGGCCTTGCCGGAGGCGACCTTGGTGACGAAGAACAGCCGGCGGGACTCCGGGTCGATCAGCAGCGTCTCGGCGTCGTGCGCGCCGTCGGGGTACTCGAAATCGTAGCGGTGGAACTTCACGCTCTCGCTGTCCTCGAGGTTGCTCGGCTCGGGGATCGTGTAGACCTCGATCAGGTCGCGGTTCTTCTTGTTGTCGCCGATGTCGGCGATGTAGATCGTGCCGCTCTTGTCGACCGCGATCGCCTCGACGTCCTTCACCGGCGCCTTCAGGCCGAGCACCGCCTGGACCTTGCCGGCGTCGTCGACGCCGATCACCTCGGGCGACGCGCCGAGGTCGTTGACCGTCCACCAGATGCCCTCGTAGTTCTGGCTCCTGGCCAGGCCCGCGGACTGGTCCACCCGGTCGTCCTTGATCGTGAACCGCTTCTTCGGCGCCGGTGGCGGGTCCGCCGCCCGCTCGGTCCCCACCACGAGCCCACTGCCGGACGCACCAGTGGCACCGGCGGGCAGAGCGGCACCGGTCAGGCTGAGCAAGCTCGCCGCCGTCACGGTCAGGACTGTGCGCAGCAAGCTCACGACACCGCCTCGCGGTCGAGATCCTGGACCAGCGTCGCCAAGCGCGGCGTGACCTGCCACGCGCCGACGAGCTCCTCGTACTCCGCCCGGACCTCAGGTCCCGCGGTCGCTCCGGTCCGGGCGGCGCGGAGCAGCAGGTTCCGTGGCGTGTGCTCACTGTCCACGAACTGCACCACCTCCACCCGGTAGCCGACCTGTCGCAGCACCGCCGCACGCAACGAGTCCGTCAGCATGTCGGCGAGCCGCTCCCGAACGATGCCATACCTCGTCATCAAGGCATAAGGCGCCGGTGGTACGACGCTCTTCAGCTGCTTCTGGATGTCGTGGTGGCAGCAAGGTGCCGCGAGCACCAGCGGCGCCTCCCAGCCGACCGCCCGGGCGAGCGCATCGTCGGTCGCCGTGTCGCACGCGTGCAGCGCGAGCACGACGTCCGGCCGGACCTCGAGCTGAGCGTCGGCGATGGTCGCGTCGACGAACCGCAGGTGGTCCTGCCAGCCGAGCGCCGCCACCCGCTTGGTGTTGCGGGCGCGGGCCGCCGGGTTGTGGTCGATCCCGGTCATCCGCACGTCGTGGCCGGCCGCCGTCAGCAGGTGGTACGCCGCGAGCGTGAGGTAGGCGTTGCCGCAGCCCAGGTCGACCACCTGCATCGGCCGTCCGGTCGCGATCCGGCCCGCCGCGATCGCCTCGTCGAGGGCCGGCGCGAGCAGCTTGCAGAACTCCTCGATCTGCTTGTACTTCGACTGCCGCGACGGCTTCACCCTGCCGTGGTGGTCGCTGATCCCGAGCTCGACCAGGAACGGTGCGGCCGGGTCGAGCACCCGCTGCTTGGTCCGGTCGTGGTCGGTCCACTGCTCGCGGGTCTCCTGCTCGCGGTGCAGCAGCAGCTTGCCCTTCTTGGTGTACCGCAGGCGCAGCGTCTCGCCGGTCGTCTCGACGTGCCAGTTCCCGTACGGCGAACGCAGCAGCTCGTCGACCACCTGCTCCGCCTCCGCGCTGTCGGCGGGCGCGTTGCGGGTGTGCGACTGCCGCTCGTCGAACTCGGTGACCTGCAGCCGACGCCCGGACTTGAGGTCGACGTACCGCAGCTCGACCCGGTGGTACGCCGGTGCTTCCGCACCCCGGCGCCGCCCGGACCCGATCGCGCGAACCAGGGTCTGCTGGGCGAGCAGAGCACCCCGGATCGCCCCCAGTGGCCCGGACCCGTCGTCCGCGGCCTCGAGGTCCATGTCCGGGGTCGAGACCGGCTCCAGCTCGGTACGCATCGGGCCATTGTCTCCGACCACTCCCTCGCGTAACAAAAGGGTCTCGCTCAGCCACGGTCCGGACACCTCTCGTCAGCTGATCTTCTCGTCCTCGCCGAGCAGGCCGAGCGATCTCAGCCGGGTGGCGATCCCGCCCGGCTGGCGGCCTAGCGCGGTCACCAGCTCGTCCAGGCCGGCCTTCTCGTGCCACAGCTTGGTGAGCAGCTCCTCCTGGTCCTCGGTCCAGACCCGGAAGGCGTTGGGATGGGCCTTGCGGGCCTCCTCGATCTTGCGGGTCATCGACCGGGCGCTGATCACCTCCAGGGAACGGATCCGGAGCTGGCGGTGGCGACCGACTTCCTCGCCCTCGCGCCAGAAGACGACCACGCCGTCGTCGAAGGTCATCAGGTCGGCCGGAACGTCGCAGTAGTCAGCGTCCTCGAGCATCACTCGCAGCATGGTCCTACCTCCAGGTGGGTGGGTTGTTCTTGCTCTCGTGAACAAGGTGCCGCGCGACCGCCCGATCCCGGAGACGGCTTCACAAGCTGTGGACAACCCTCACAACAGACCACAAAGCCGCTTTGCAAAATCTCTTTGCAAAGCGGCTTTGCAGTTCTACCGTAGGAGCCATGAGTGAGGACAAGGACGACATCGTCCGCCTGGACGGCCGGATCCTGCGGGCACTGGCCCACCCGATGCGCAACCGCATCATCGGGCTGCTGCGGATCCACGGCCCGCAGACGGCCACCACGCTGGCCGGGCGGCTCGGGGTCAACACCGGCGCCACCAGCTACCACCTGCGCCAGCTCGCCGAGGCCGGACTGGCCGAGGAGGACGAGAGCCGCGGCAACGCCCGGGACCGGTGGTGGAAGGCCTCGCACCAGAGCACCGAGTTCGACGCCGCCGCGCTGCTGCAGACCGAGCCGGAGCTCACGCTCAGCTTCCTGCACGGCATCGGCCAGACCTACGCGCAGAACATGTTCCGTGCGATCGACAGCTGGCAGACGCTCGAGCCCGAGTGGCGCGAGGCGACGCTGCTGTCCGACTGGGCCTTCCACCTCACCCCGGAGCAGCTGGAGGCGCTGACCGGCGAGGTGCTGGCCGTCTTCGACAAGTACCGCTCGGACCTGACCCAGCCGGCCCCGGAGGGGACCGAGAAGGTCACCATCCAGATCCAGGCCTTCCCCTGGGAGAACGAATGAGCACGCCCCAAGCCACCAGTACGCCGTACAGGGCGCCGCTGATCGCGTTCCTGATCGCCAACGTGGTGTCGGTCTGCGGCACCCGGGTGAGCACGATCGCGATCCCCTGGTTCGTGCTGATGAGCACCGGGTCGCCGGTCAAGACGGGCATCGTCGCGCTGGCGGAGATGCTGCCGCTGGTGCTCAGCAAGGCGCTCGGCGGTCCCCTGATCGACCGGATCGGGCCGAAGCGGGTCAGCGTCACCACTGACACCGCCAGCCTGGTGGTCGTCGCGCTCATCCCGCTGCTGCACCACCTGGAGGCGCTGAGCTTCCCAGCACTGCTGGGACTGGTCGCCGTGGCGGGTGCGCTGCGCGGCCCGGGCGACGCGGCGAAGGGCACGCTGATCCCGGACATCGCGGAGGCGGCCAGGACTCCGTTGGAGCGAGTCACCGGGCTGGAGAGCACGACCGAGCGCCTCGCGGGGTTCATCGCGTTCGCCGTAGCCGGGGCCCTGATCGCACTGGTCGGTGAGGCGAACGCGCTGCTGATCGACGCCGTGTCGTTCGGCTTCTGCGCGCTGCTGATCCAGCGCTGGATCCCGGGCCGGAAGCGACCGGCAGGAGCCACGAGCGAAGCAGCCGAGGAGCAGAGCAGCGAGGGCAGCTACCTGGAGCGTCTCCACGAGGGCTGGCGGTTCATCCGCGGCGACAAGCTGCTGTTCTCCCTGATCGTGATGATCGCCGTCACCAACCTGCTCGACGCGGCCTTCTCGGTGGTCCTGCTGCCCGTCTGGATCAGGGACCACGACTACGGCCCCGAGCACTTCAGCCTGGCGCTCGCCGTCTTCAGTCTCTTCGCCACTGTGTTCGCTCTGGTCGCGGCGGCGATCGGCGACAAGGTGCCTCGCAAGCTGGTCTTCACCGCAGCGTTCCTGATCTGCGGCGCCCCGCGCTTCCTCGTCATGGCGTTCGACAGCCCGCTGTGGGCGCTGCTGGTGGTCTGCGCCGTCGGCGGTATCGGCGCAGGCTTCATCAACCCCGTGCTCGGCGCCCTGTTCATCGAGCGGATCCCCCGCCCGCTGCTGGGCCGGGTCAACTCACTGGGCGACGCCCTGGCCTGGACCGGCGTGCCGCTGGGTGGTGTGGTCGCCGGTGCGGCCATCGCCGGGATCGGCATGGCTCCGGCCCTGCTGGCGGCCGCTGCCATCTATTTCGTCGCCACCACTTCCCCGCTGCTCTTCGGCCGCGGCGAGAACTGGGGCGGCCGGCAGCCTAGGCGGAGTCGTCTGGATCCTTCGGAAACGGCGGACCGTCCGGTGGCAACCGCTTCATCGCAGCCGTAGCCGCGGTGCGCTCGGCCTCGCGCCGCAGCCGGTCCCGCTCGGCCCCGAGCAGACCGAGCAGTACGAGGTCGAGCAGCATCCCACCGACCGCGGCGAACTGCGTCCCGGCGAACTGGAACACCTGAGTCACCAGCAACGACACCAGTACGGCGAGCTCGAACAGCCGCACCGCCCGAGCCCGGTCCCCGGCCCGCAGCCGCAGCCACCCTCGGACGGTGAAGGTGGCCGACAGCACGCTCCCGGCAGCAACCCCCAGTACGGGGAAGTCGGTCAGCAGCTGCCCCCGGTCGAACCGGATCCCAGCAGCGATCGCAGGAGCTCCCAACGCCTGCAGAGCCAGTACGACGACAGCAACGGCCGGCGCGTACGGATGCGTGGCCAGCCGGTCGAAGCCCCGCTTCGCCGCCCGCCAGGCCGCGTCGACCGGCGCGGCCAGCTCCACCTCGTCCGGCTCGACCACAGCCAGCAGAGCACGCGTCTCGCGACGCCCGACAACCTCCGGCCCGACCTGGCGCAGTTGCTCCGACGCCTGGGCCAGCCGGCGCCGGGACAGCCCACCGGCGACTCCTTCGACGGCGTGGTCGACCACGTTGGCCAGCTGCTCCCGCGGGTCGATCGGCCGCCGGGTGGTGACGAACCGGCTGCCCAGCACGATCAGCACGAACACGACGTACACGATCGCGGCGGTGGGTTGGTAGAAGTAGTTGTTGTCCGACGTGACGAACTTCAGTTTCAGGGCATGTTCCTAGCCTTGGAGGCTCCCTGTGCTACTCGAAGTGATCCGCGTATCCATGCCGCTCGCCGAGTTGGTCATCCTGATGGGCGGCGCGTTCGTCGCCGGCCTCGCGCTCGGCTTCTGGCTCTGGCGTCGCTGACCATGGACACGTTCCGCATCTACTTCACTGCCGCCGAGCACGGCGAAGAGCGCTTCATCGAGGTGAAGGCCGTGACCCCCGCCCAGGCGCTGGCCGGCTTCTACCGCGCGTGGCGCAAGACCGATCGACCCGACCCGGCCAGCGTCGAGTGCAAGCGCATGACGCAGTGACTGACAAGCCGACCACGCGTTAGGCTTCCTGACATCTCGCTCCACCGGGGGCGAGAGCGGCGACGGGCCGTGCTGAGAACACGAGCCCGCCGCCTGGACACCCTCCACGACACCTTGGAGAGCACCGTGAGCACATCTTTTCAGACGGCGCGCCCGCGCCCCGCCCGACACAAGCTGAAGCCACGCCGCCTAGGCCGCTGGGGCGGCCGGGCGGCGCTGGTCGCCGAGCTGGACCACCTGATGAACGAGCCACTGACCGACACCGAGCGGGTCACCCGGATCGCGGCCCTGATCTACCCGCCTGACCAGAGCTGACCAGCAGCACGCAGAACGACAGCACCCCCGGTGAGGAGGACACCGGGGGTGCTTGCTTGTGTGGCTGGCCGTCAGGAGACCGGGCCGCCGATGACGTACGGCGGGTCACCGAGCTGGGCGCTGCAGTCGCACGGGCCGAGCGTCTCCCAGCTCACCGAGGTGCCCTCGACGGGGACGTAGGCGGTCTGGTCGGCTTCGACGTCGTCCTGTGCCTCCTCCAGGGTCGCGCGGGTGGTCAGCGTGGTGTGGCACTCGCCGTACCGCGTGTAGTTGCGCTCGGAGCGGTAGGCGTGCCAGTGCAGCGGCGGGGGTTCGTTCGGCTCGGTCACGAGATTCCGTTCAGGGGTTCGTAGATGACTTGCCAGGTGTAGGTGTCGCCGGTCGCGACGGCGGCCGGCGCATTGAAGGCGACGCGTGCGTTGTTGTTGGTCGTCATCAGCGCGATCGACGTCGAGGACACCGGGACGACCAGGAGGCCGTGCTCAGCGCCCCCGCTGCGTCGCAGGATGCCGTACCCCTTCGGGCCGTTCAGGCTGTACGCCTCGACGGGCAGGTTGATGAAGTAGCCCGCCGAGCCGGCACCGGTGGTCGAGCCACGGACGAAGCCGTACTCCGCCACGACCTTGCCGCCCGAGTACCGCCACCGACACGTCAGCGATCCGTTGCCGATCGGGATCACGGTCGGCGCGGACAGGGTCGCGTTCTGCGTCTTCCAGAACGACTCCTGCGGCTTCCAGATGCCCGAACCCTCGTACGAGTACAGGGTGCTCGATGCGTCCGACCAGGCGTACATACCGCCCGTGCGGACGCCGGCGCCGAGGTTGGTCACCAGGGCCGTATCCGAGCTGAACCGCATGATGGTCTGGCCCATCAGGTAGCCGTCGATGTCGTCGGCGTCCAGCGTCGTCAGGTTCGCGAAGTCCTTGAATCCAGCCACGAGGGCCCTCCTTAGGTTCGGACGTAGACGCCGACGCGGCCGGGCTGTCCCTCGCGCAGTTGCGCTGACGGGTCGCCTTGGCCGGGCTCGGCGTTGGTTGAGTAGTTGACCCAGACGTTGACCGGGACGCCGAGCGGGAACAGGTTCTTGCTCACGGTGGTGATGACCGGGTCGCCGGCCTCCGCGTTGGTGACGAGGAAGCTCTTGACGTTGCTGGTCAGCTCGACGTCGAAGCTGGTCAGGCCGGAGTAGACGTCCAGGTCGGCGTAGAACACCCGGACCCACCACTGCGACACACCGGCCGGCAGGTACGGGGTCACCCACTGCAGGTCCAGGTAGTTGGGGTCCGCGTTGGGCGCGATCGTGCCGACGTCCGGGATGGGTCCGGGGTCGAGATCGGACTGACGGTCCAGCAGGTGATGCGGGCCAAGCTCGTAGTCGACCAGCCAGCGGTACGGCGTGATGCGGTGCGTCCGGCCCAGCACCGCGACGTTCTCGGTCCCGCCGTTCGCGGTGACCTTGGCCATGCCCGGGATGACGCCGTCGAGCTGGGCGATGGTCTGCAGTGGCGTGCTGAGAGTCCGAGTCGTTGCCTGCGGCCTCGACTTGATCGGCAGCGTGGACACGATGATGCGCGTCGTACGGTCGGCCTGCGGGGTCGCCTCGTGCCAGTACGACGGACCAAGGTCAACCTCGGTGTCGGTCGGATAGGCCGAGCCGGCGCGGAACGGTCCGGCGTAGAAGTCCGTGCCGCCGTTGGAGAACGTCACCTTGACGGAGTCGGTCCACAGGTCGGCGTCGGTGCCCCAGTCGCGCTCGCTGTACCCAACGCGCGCCTCCTGGCCGATGTGGTCGTCGCCGGCCAGGGCAACCGGCGTGATCGCCTCATCGGTGAACTCCAGCGGCGCGCCGGCGTCCGCTGAGACCTTGGTCAGCCAGCGGTTGTTCGGCCACAGGCTGATCCGGCCCGGTGAGGTGAGCTGGTAGGTCCGGTTCCACAGGCGCAGCGCGCTACGGATGGTCTCGCCTAGGGTCGGCGTCTGGTCGGCGATCGTGACGTACTTCCACCACGAGGCGTAGGCCGTGCCGTCGTCCTGGCCGATGTTGCGCAGGTTCAGCGGGAAATCGCCGAGGTCGAGTTGCACGTCTACCTCAAGCCCTGTCCACGAAGCGATGCGCTCTTGCACGTCGGTCGCCGTCAGGAAGTTCCTGGCCGGCGTCGCGGCGTTGGCCAGGCGCTCCTCGCCGTTGGTGGCCCGCATCGACACCCGGAACGTCTTGACGGGCGTGTTGCCGGCCAGGTGCTCTCGATCCAGGTCGACGGACTCGGTCCACGACGGGTCCTTGAGCGTGCCACGGAACACCTCGACGTCGCCGTACTTCACCGAGAGCCGCTTGCCGTCCAGCTCGACAATCTCCGGCAGCGTCGCCGAGACCGAACACACCGGGGTCTCGCGGTGCACGAACAGGCCGTCTTCGACAGTTGTGGTCTCGGTGATCGTGCACGAGGTGAAGTCGCCGGCCAGCTCGACGTCAGGGCCGTCCGCGCCGAGCAGGTCCGGGCCACCGAGCAGCGACTCACCGATCGTGAACGCCTTGGTGGCGGTGAAGAACCCGAGCTTAGTCCGGTCGTAGTTCGAGCCGTCGGCCCATCCCGGGCGCGTCACTGGAACAGCCAGACGGGCAGCGGGCCGTTCATCTTGGTGTACTCCTTGAGCGCGGCAACGACTCGCCGGCCAACGTCCGGGCCATCGGTGAGCGCGTAGACGTTGATCACCGGCACCGGCGCGATCGTGCGCGGCGGCGGGCCGATCGTGCGAGGCGCGCCGGCCGGGGCGGACTGCCGGACGCCCTTCGACTGGTCCGGCACGACACCGATCAGCTTCTCGTAGAACGTCGTGGTGACCGTGACGTTCTTGTCCTTCAGGCTGTTCAGCTTCGCCTGAGCGTTGTTCACCTGGGTCTGCAGGGCCCTGATGTCGGCGTTGAGCTTGGCCTTGCGCTCGGCGGTCAGCTTCGGGTCTTGCAGCGCGGTCTTCGCGTCGCGGAGCTTCTGATCGAGCGTCGCCTTGTCCGCGTTCAGCTTGGCCGTCAGCTTGGCCTTCTGGATCGCCGACTGAGTCGTTGCGATCCCGCCGCGCGCCTCACCGAGAGCGGTCAGGGTGCGGTCGGTGAAGCCTTCCATGGCGTCGGCAGCCTTGCCGGCGGCCTGCGACACGGGTCCCGGCACGACGGAGAACACAGCCTGGATCGTGCGCAGCGTCGTGACGCCCCAGGTGTTCAGGGTGCCCGTCATGGTCTCCAGGCCGGCCAGGAAGTTGTCCACGAAGCTCAGCACGCCGGCTGAGGCGTCCAGGGCCCACGTGGCGATGATGAACTTGCCGGGCCCGTTCAGGTACTCCAGGAAGCGAGTCACGCTCGGCAGCGCGTACTTGACGAACAGGTCCACGAACGTCTGCGTGGCTTGACGCTTGAGGGTTTCGAGCTGGGCGGTCGGGGTCGCGGACAGGGCAGCGTTCACCCTGTCGGACGCGCCGGCCACCTGCCCGAGGGAAGCGGCAGCGGTGGACAGGTCGGCCTTCTGGAACGCGCCGCCCAGGTCCTCGAACTGCGTACCGAACAGCGCGACGCCGGCAGCGTTGCGCTTCACCGGATCCTCGATCGCATTGAGCGCGGTCAGCACCTCGCCGAACGCGGTCTTGGCGGTCGGGCCGCCGGCAGCGATCTTGGCCGCCATGGTCTCGGCGTTCAGACCGATCGAGGTGAAGCCGGCCACGGTCGCCTTGCTGCCGTCCACGGCCCGGATGCTGAACTCCTTGATCGCGTCGGCGGCAACGTCGGAGTCGCGCGCGCCACCCTGTAGCAGCTGGTTGATGAGCCCGAGCGAGGCGGTGCCGTCGAGCCCGAGCTTCTGGAACTGCACGCCGTACTCGTTGAAGGTGTCCAGCAGGTCCTCAGACTTGTTGATGCCGAGCTGCTGTCCACGCGTCAGGAGGTCGAACGCTGCAGTGGCGCTCGGGGCCAGGTTGGTCTTCAGCATCTGGGCAACGGCGCGCGTCGACTCGACGGCATCGCCACCGGTCAGCTTCGAGTAGGTCGCGACCTGCGCGCCGAGTGCGGTGATCTCTTCCTTGGTGTTCTTCACCGACACAAGGCCGTTCTCGAACGCCGCCTTGGTGATGTCGGCGGTCTCCTGCAGCGACGAGCCGTAGCCCTGCTTGTACAGGTCGCCGGCCGCCTCGCCGGCCTTCTCGGCGTCGGCACCGGCAAGGCCGAGCTGCGCGCCGAGGGTCGCCTTGATCTCGGAGGTGTTCAGGGCAGCGACGACGCCGCCGACCACGACAGCACCGAGCCCGAGCGCGATGCCGGCCAGCGGCGGACCGGCGGACTTCAGGCCGGCACCGATCTTGCCGAACGACGACGTAGCGCTGTCGGCGACGGAGTTGAACTCCTTCTTGGCGTCCTTGCCATCGGCAAGAATGCTGATCCGAATCGGACCGCCCACGGCGCTACCCCCTTGTCTTATTGACGAAATCGATGAACGCGTGTCGCTGAAGTCGAGTCAGGTACGGGTAGTCCCGCGGACTAACCCCCGTGGCCACACAGAAGGCGGCCAGGTCATCGGCCGCTCGGCGTGTGGCTAGGATCCTTTTCCCACAAGGGATTCCGGCTCGTCAGGGAACGGTTCGTCCGGCTCTTCCTCGAACAGGGCCGAGACCTCGGTCTGCGCCATGCCCTGCACGCGCTTGAAGGCCTCGGCGAGCTTGATGCCCTCGTTGCGGCTGACCACCACGGCGGACAGGGCCCGGATCAGCTTGAGCTGCCGGCCCTCGCTGGTCAGCGCCTCGACAGTCTTGCCGCACACCTTCTCGATCTCGTCCTCGTCGAAGCCCGTCAGGGTCTCGATGACCTCGGTTGCAGTCTTCATTGCAGGCCCTCCTGGCCGATGAGTGAGTCGATGGCCTGCTCAAGCGATGCCAGCGCGGTGGGCTGGATCTCCTGATCGGCCTTCTGGAGAAAGCCGGACGGCTCGATGCCGCGCGACTTCCACCCGAAGTTGATCGGCCCGGCGTACGGGACGCGGGCCCGACCAACGGTCACAACCGCCTTGTTCTTGGCGCGGTTGCCTCGTGCTGAGCCAGCGAGCCGGCCAGTCCTCGACGGTGCGAGGCCGGCCGTGATGCGGGCCCCCTTGGCGGCGATCTCACCGAAGGCAGACTTCAGGTCGTCCACTCCCACACCAACCTGCGTGAGGGAGCGGACCACCTTGTTCAGCCCGACGATGCGGACGCCACCCTTGGCCATCAGACCGCGATGACCTTGGTCGGCTTGGCCGTGAGCTGCCAGACGCACTCGACGGTCATCCGCGCGGTGGTCGACACGTTGGCCTCGCCACCCAGCAGATCGCCATCCGGCTCCGTCACGACAGCGATGAAGTCGTAGTGCGGCTGGGTGGCCGACGGAACCTCGTTGCCGTAGGGGATAAAGGTCCCCGTGACCTCGGTGCCGGCGCCGGTCCAGATCAGATCCCACAGCGTGTCCGCAACGAGATCCTGCGCGGCGGTGAAGGCGAGCGCGTACTGACGCGAGCCGCCGGCCGCAGCCTGAGCGAAGGTCAGGAAGTCGCTGTCAGCGGCCCCCGTGGTGATGCGAGCATTGCTGACCTCGGCGGAGCGCTCGGCCCCGTCGATCTCCAGCTTGAGCAGTCGTGTTCCCAGTTGGGCCATGTCAGTTCTCCCGGTGTCCCGTGACGGTGAGGACAGGGAGCGCTCCGCTGTCCAGTGCTAGTGATTGGGGTTGGATGCTGGTCACCACGAGGTGGTCAGCAAGCGCGTTGTAGAGCAGAGGCGTTAGCTCGTCAGCGCGCTTCTCGGCGGTCGCGATGTCGGCCGGTAGGACGATGTAGACCTGCCAGTACGCCTCGCCACCAAAGGTGTTCGGGTACTCGATCCGGTCCAGCCGGACGAACCCGCTGCCAGCCTTGGTGGCCTGACGGAAGTACGGCGCGATGCTGATTCCGTCGATCGCGCTGACCGCGTCGGCCAGCTCGGTGCGCACTGCCTCGCTCATCAGCCGACCACCAGCCGGCGCCACGGCGCCTCAAGTCGACGGACCTCTTGATCCGTGCCGACGCGAGTGGTCTGGACGGTCGCCTCACCCATCGCGACGTTGAGCCCGAGCGGCAGGTTTCGCCTTGCCAGGTTGGCCGCAACGCGACGACAGAGAGCCTCGGCCAGGTCTGCCGGCCAGTCCTCGGGGGTCGACGGAACGCGGCAGACGCTGGACTGCGCGGCCTCTTCGGCGAGAAGGGCAGCGCTGACCTCCTCGGTGTTCCAGAGCGCGTCATCACCGAGATAGGTGGCGACGGCGGTCAGGTCCGGCTTGTTCATAGCTGCCCTCCTCTCCGTTGTGCCGTTGGGGATCCGACTCAGGCGGTCGGGTCGTAGGTGATCTCACGGACGCCGGTCAGGTCGCTGATCGCGGCGGCCGAGTAGCCCCAGATGGCCAGGTCGACGTACGCCACGCGGTACTGGAACTCCAGGCGCTGGGGCGCGGTGTTCCAGACGTGCACGTCGTTGGTGTCCACGAGGTAGCTGGACTCCGAGACGGCGCCGGACGCACCGAGCGACCAGGCCGGGACGAACTCGACGCCGGCCACGTCCAGGGACGCGAAGCGCGAGCGCGCCTGGCCGTTCGCGTTGGTCGGGCCGTAGATCGGCAGCAGCTTGCGGCCGGTCGAGTCGGTCGCGTCGGCGAGACGCTTGTAGAGGTCGACGTGCGTACCGGCGAAGTTGAAGGTGTTGCCACCCCGAACGAACTGCAGGCCGGCCAGCTCACCTTCGAGCTGATCCACGAGCGCGGCGTCGACGGCCGCCGTGGCGAGCGCGATGGCGGTCGGGGTCGCGGCGTCCAGGACGGCGACGGCCTTGGCCTCCAGCGCCTCGTACCACGCGCGGACCATCTTGTTCCAGATGAGCCCGGAGACCTGCGGGTTGCCGCCCGCATCGAACACCTCGCGGGTGATCTCAACCTTGCCGCTCGACGCGGTCGGCGTCACGGTCTGGCTGCCGGCCACGAAACTACCCGGGGTCGGCTCCACGCCCTCGGTGTGGTCGCCCACCAGGCCGGAAGCGCTGGTGAACTTCGGGAAGGTGAACGGCGTCTGGTCGGCGAGCGGACCCTTGTACAGCGCGTCGTAGAACGGCGTCACGTACGCCTTCTGGTCGACGTACATGTCAGGCCGGTTGCGGGCCGGGTTGAGGGACGCGACGTTCGCGCTGTCCACGTCGAACGTCGCGGCCTGGAAGGCTTCCTGCGTGAACTTGGTGGCGCGCTGCATCGCCTCGCTGTCGCCACGTGCGCCGGCGAACAGGTCGGACGAGAAGTCGTGTTCGCCACGGACGCCGTCGAAGCGGTACGGCGCGGCCTCGGTCACGGTGAACTGCGCGACCTTCTGCGGCTCGGGCTTGACCTCTTCGGCCGGCTTGGCAACGAGCGCGGTCAGCGCGGCGATCTGCTCGGCGGTGAACTGCGGGGTGACCGACGCGTCGGCCTCGGGGGTGACCTTGGTGTCGGTCATGGCGGTGCCTTCCTTGGAGATGTGCTTGCTCGCGGCAACGGCTGTCACGCGGGCGGAGTCGAATGCGGGAGTGGGCGTGAGGCTGACCTCGGCCAGCGGCGCCGCGACGGCGTACAGAACGCCGTCCTTCTCGTCGTAGGTGCCGCCCAGGCCGACACCGATGGACAGGCCGTCCTTGACCAGCTCGGACGCCATGAGCAGCGCCTCATCGCCGGCCGGGGTGGCGATGACCTTGAAGGTCGCCACGAGTCCGGCGTCGGTGTCTTCGAGCTTCACTGCGCGGCCGATCGGCTTACCCCAGTCGTGGCCGTCCAGGAACTTGACCCGCGACACGTCGTCCCACTTCAGGGAGCCCTTCGCGAACGACCAGTCACGGCCGTTCGAGCGGGCCACGGCGCCGTACGGGACGGCGAGACCGGTGATGGTGCGGGCGGTCAGGTCGACCTTGAACTGTGCGGCGGCGGCCGGAGCGTCAAAGGTCAGCTCGACCGACTCGTCTGCGAAGTTGCTAGCGGCAACAGTGGCCGCGGAATTAGTCACGTCGGCGTTCCTCTCGGCGCCGGCCAGCGGCTGACGGTCCTCCAGCTCGCGGACCTCGTCCACGGTCAGGAAGCCGCCGGCCAGGGCAGCGGAATAGGCGGAGTAGCGGGTAGTGGTGTCGCCACGGAGGAAGCCGTCCAGGTTGAACCGGACGTACGTGCCGCGAGGGCAGACGTCGTTCAGGGACAGGCGTTGCTCGACGGCAGAGATGAACGGCTGCAGGGTGTTGGTCACCCGCTCGCGCCGGGACTGCTCCAGGTTCTGGTAGGTCCGGCTGGTCACGGAGACGCCGAGATCGTCGGCGTCGATGCCGAACACCCGCGCGATTTCCAGTACGGCGTGCTGGCGGGCGTCGGCTAGCTGCAGGTCGCGCGGGTTGATGAGCTGGCCCTGTTCGAGCTTCAGCGCGGCCGGCACGTAGCCGGTCACGCCGGACTGCCGGGCGGCCTGCCACTCGTTGAGCAGAGTCTTGATCGCGGCGTCGTCGGCCGGGTCGGCGCCCTCGGCCGGGACGAAGTACTCCCGAGCCTGCGGGTTCTCGGCGAAGCGGCGGGCCAGGTCATCCAGCAGCAGGGCCGAGCGGATCGCGCGGGCACCAGTGGTCAGCACGCCATCGCGAGGCGAGACGAACTGAATGACGTCGAACTCGTTGACGAGCTTGCCGTCGATCCGAATCTCGTCGCGGTCTTCATCGACCTCGACGCGATGCGGCGCGATTCGCTTACCCCACAGGGGAAACAGGTCCGAACCGCGCTCGGTGACCAGCCAGAAGGCGACCCGGTCGAACAGGAGATCTTCGACGGTGCGCGTGATGGTGACGACGCGCGGCACGCCACGCTCGGGCTGCTCCAGGAAGCTGGACGGCCGCTCGGCCTTCTTGCTGTCGAGCATGTCGAGCGGGAGCGTGCCGATGGTGCCGGCGATCAGGTCGCGAGACCGGGAGACGGCCGGGACGGAGAGGGCCGACTTGCGATCAACCCGAGGCGCGTAGGCGACCGGATTGGCGTAGCCCTGTAGGCCGAAGATTTCGGCCGGGATCGAGTCGGCGTCGACCGCAAACGTCTGCTCTGCAGGGGCGGTCAGGGCATGGGCGTGCTCGACCACCGGACCGGTGAGACCAAGAGCGCGCGAGAACCATCCCATTCCCGATTATACGCGTACGTGTACGTATAGATGTGGCTCGATCGAAGGTCACGGAGAGTAGTCCGCGGGCTCACTGTCAGTCAGGCAGGATCACCCGGAGCGCGCCGACCACGGGCAGGGTGCGGGCCAGATGGACGGCGCCGGCCGCCGCGTACACCGCGTCAACGTGCCCGTCCTTGCGGGAGAACACGAAGCCATCACCCCGGCGGAGCTTGCCAGCGGCGGCGGCCTGGCTGGTCAGCAGCGGATCGCCAGGGTGCAGCAGTCGGCGGGCCGAGACCTGCTCGACAAAGCCCTGACAGACCGCCGGCACGTCGCCGGCCTTCAGCTCGTGGGCCCGCTTCAGGTCGCGCAGGTCGGCGGCCAGGGCAGCACCGGGCCCGCCAGGGAACCAGCCCAGGGCTCGCGGCCTGACCCGCTCCAGCAGGGCCGGCAGCGCCTTGCGTGCCTCGTCCGGCGACGACCAGGCCGCAACGACCTCGGCCCGGACTCGCCCGTCCGGCATGGTCGCGGCGGCCGCGAGGGTTACGTGTCGCTGGTCGGGAGCGACGTCGAGGCAGGCCACCACCCGATCACGGGCGAAGTTCAGCGAGCCGATCTTGTCCTTGCCGTCGTTCCAGGCCGCCAGGTCGATCGGGCTGTCCAGGGAGCTGACCCGCTGGCACAGCACCTCGGTCCGGAAGGTGGCCGGCGGATCAGTGGCCAGCGCGGTCCGGATCGACCGCTCGTCCACGGTGTGACCGAGGGCAGGGTTGGCCTGCTTCCACGCCTCGACGTCGTCCAGGTCACAGCCGTCCGGAGCTGACCACTCGATCAGGGCAATGCTGTCGTCGCCGGCCAGCGCTGCAGCCCGTAGCGAGTTCAGTACGACGGACTGGTCGTCGCCGGCGTTGGAGATCGCGACGATGAGTGAGCCGGGTCGGGCCATGGTGGTCTTCGACAGAGCCGACCAGGCCGCCCAGTCCCGCTGCGTGCGCAGTTCGTCCAGGATCAGCAGGTCGACGGACAGACCTCGGCCGGCCTTGGCGTTGCTGGCCGTGATCTTGTACCGGCCGCCGGCGGCCTCGAACTCCTGCTCACCGTTGACGCGTCGTACGCGGCCCAGCTCGCCGGCCAGCTCGGGTGAGTCCTCGACCACGTCGAGCGCGCCCTGCCAGGACTCTCGAGCGATGTCGAGCGACTGGGCGGCGCCGAGCACGAGCCGGGCCCCACGGAGGTAGAGGAACCACAGAGCGACCAGGCGGAGCAGGTACGTCTTGCCCTGCTGGCGGCTGAGCAGCGTGAGGATGACCGAGCGTGTAAACCGCCCATGCTCGTCCACCTCGAACGCGATGTCGGCCCAGCGACGCTGCCACGGCAGCAGATCGGCGCCGGCCAGCTCGCAGAACTCGGCGAACTGCGGGCCGAGCGTTGAGGCACCGGGCGTCGGGGCCGGCGAGATGTTCGGTTCAGGGTTGCCGACCAGCGGCTCTGTACGCCTGCCTGCGGCCACGAGCGTCGTCACCCTGCCTGAACCCCGCGTAGAGCCTGCAGACGGCTAGGGCCCTGTGCGGCGGGCTGGCCCTCGGCGTCCTGGCGGATCTGGCGAAGGACGGCGGCCAGCTTGGGACCGACCAGGGCGGTAGTCGCGGGATCTCCGGCGTACTCGTCCAGGATCGCGGCGTATCGCTTGGCAAGCTCGACGGTTCCGGCGTGCTGGTCGCTGTCCACCCGCAGGCCGGCGAGGGTCCGGGCGACCTCTTCACTCATCGTCACGCGGCTTGCCCCCTCGTCGCCAGCGTCTTAGCCAGATGATGGCGCTTGCACAGCAGTTGCAAGCGGTAGTCGGTGATGGGCTGGCCGGTGCGCACGATCCGGCGAAGCACCGCCTGCAGGGTCTCGACCTCTCGATGCGCGGCGCCGTTGTTGTCGACGTGGTCGAACTCCAGGTCTTCCACAGAACCGCACTCGATGCACTGGCCGCCGTAGATCCGCACAGCGCGAAGCACGAAGTAGGCGGCAGACATCTCGTCGCGCTTGGCCTGCCAGTAGGCCCGCCTGCGGTCACGGTTCGCTCGGTAGTAGGCGCCGGCCTTGGCTCGGTCGCATCCCTTGCAGATCGACTTGAATCCGCAGCGCTTCGAAGCGTCTCGGGCGAACTCGACGGTCGGCAGGGTCCTCTTGCACTTGGTGCAGGTCTTCGTGTCCATTCCCAATTTTACGCGAGAGGATGTCTCTCCCGTGGCCGTTTCCCCAAGTTCTAGGGGGGATACGGAGAGGGCGGCGGTGTCCTGGCCGGCCAGGCTGCGGGAAAAACCGGCCAGCTCGACGCGACTCGACGGACTCGCGATGTTCATGGGTCCCGTCACCACTTCGTCGCGGTGATGGGCTCGGGGTCACCGGTCGGTCGACCTTTGCTCGTGTTGCAGTGCTCGCATGCTGCTTGCATGTCGGTCAGGTCTTCGCTCACGCCCTTGCCGAGCTTGTGATCCACGTGAGTCGCCCGGCCAGTGCACCCGGGCCCGTTGATCTGGCAGCGGAAGCCATCGCGTTCCAGTACGACGGGACGTACGACCTCGCGCCAGTACCGCGTGCTGCCCTTGCCATCCCAGCCGGCCATGCCACCCACCTCCCTACCCGGGAATCAGACGGGCCCCCTGCCTTGTGAGGCAGGGGGCCCACCCCCTCGGCCAGACCCCATGACCAGCCATCCCCATTATACGTAGCCTGCCTACGCATCGGGGCGGATCGGGCAGGTTGTCAGGTAGCCGACCACTGCGTGTGACTACCGCCGGCCTACTGGCGGGGCGGTGTACATCTGAGGGCGGTGTACATGTACACCCGCCCGAGTGATCGTCCACCACCCTGGATCTCCCTATAATCAGTTATCTTGACTACTTAGAGTTATAGCTAATTACAGGCTGTAGAACTTTTGACAGGTTTTCTGACATCTGTCCACTCGCCAGGGTGTACAGGTACACCCGCATGTCCACCCCTGCGTACACGCCCTGCGTCTGGTCGGCATGGTTACACAGCGTGGCGCCCATTGTGTGGTGTAGCTCACATTGACTTTCTCGATTTCACTCCGACGCGGCCTCTCCAGGTCTGGGACAGTAGAGGTAAGTCGCAAGGTGCGCGGGACGTAGATCCACCGGTCAGGTGGTGAGCTGGTAGGCGAGATGCCGCCAGGACTCAGGCCCCGCGTAGGTCCCCTCCGAAGGGACGCCGGGCGCGCGATCCGTACCCCCATTCGCGCCCCATCCTTCGGAGTCCACCATGAACCCCAACGCGAAGTTCAGCCCTCGCGGCTCGCAGTTTGCAAACGAGCACGCCCGTCAGCTCAAGGTCGCGCCGGTGACCGCCTGGCGCTGGTCGGCCGGTCATCGCCTCGCCGTCGTCGCCTGCCCGTACTGCTCGGCCGAACACGAACACGTCGTACCCACCGAGCTGGCCATCGACGCCCCGCTGATCCGCGAGGCGCGGTGCACGGTTCAGAAGGATCGCCGGCACGGCACGTACCGCCTGGCCCTGCCTGACGACGGCAGTACGTCGTTTACACGGGACCCGATCGATCCCGAGACCGATCCGTACTTCGACTATCTCTCGCAGGTCCTGGCCGGCGGCGGTCACCGATGAACGTCGGCCAGGCCGCAGAGCTGTTCTTCGAGATGCCCCACGCTGACGCCTTCCCGCCTGACCAAGCGGTGACGTTGATCAAGGCGTGGTCCCGGCTGCCGCACTCCCCCGCTGAGCTCGCCGCTGAGCTCGGCCTGATCGCTGCCACGTTCAGTGCGGACCAGGAGGACCCCACCCATGACCGCTGACACCCACACCCCGGACGACACGATTGCCGGCTGCGCGAAGGATTGCACCGGCTTCCTGCACGCGATCAGCTCCTGCGAATGCAGCGACGACTGCCAGCCGTGCATCGACCACGAGGCAGCCGAGGAGGCCAAGCGGGCGGAGAGGGAGGCCAACCCGCCGGCCAAGCCCGCACTGTCCGTGGTCCGCGATGAGCCGGAGCCTGACCCGTTCGCCGGCTTCTGGGACCAGCGCGAGAGCCTGTCTCACCTGCGTGACTTCGCTCGGGCCCGGATGGCCAGCCCGTGGGCCGTGCTCGGCGCCGTCATGGGCCGCGCGACGTGCTCCGTCCCGCCCAGCACCACCCTGCCACCCATCGTGGGTGGTGAGGCCAGCCTCAACCTGTTCGTCGCTCTGGTCGGCCGTTCTGGCGGCGGGAAGGGTGCGGCCGAGTCTGCCGCGCGTGACGCGATCAACTTCGGTGACCTGGAAGTCGCGACGCTCGGGTCCGGCGAGGGGATCATGCACCTGTACAGCCAGTACGGCACCGACGAGCAGGGGAACAAGGGTCCGCAGCGCATTCGTGACAGCGTGCTGTTCACGGCGCCCGAGATCGACCAGATGGCTGCCCTTGGTGGCCGGCAGTCCAGCACGCTCATGCCGACGCTGCGGTCCGCGTGGTCCGGCGAGCGGCTCGGGTTCAGCTACGCGAACCGCGAGAAGGCACTACCGCTGGAGGCGCATACCTACCGGCTCGGCCTCGTGGTCGGCGTGCAGCCGGCGCGCGCGTTCGCCTTGCTGGACGAGTCGGACGGTGGCACGCCGCAGCGTTTCGTGTGGCTGCCCACCGAGGACCCCGAGGCGACCGGCGACGTACCGGATGCGCCGCCGGCCAGGGATCTACGCGCAGCGGGGCGCTGGCTCACGGGCCCGCTCAAGCTGCCTGAGGTGATCTGGGAGACCATCCGGGCAAACCGCCTCGCGACGCTGCGCGGCGAGACCGAGGCTCTCGACGGGCATTCCCTGCTGTGTCGCGAGAAGGTCGCCGTTGCGCTGTGCATCATCGACGGCCGGCGGGTGGTTACCGAGGATGACTGGGACGTGGCCGGCCAGGTCATGGCCAAGTCCGACGAGACGCGCACGGCCGTGCAGAAGGTGCTCAACGACGAGAAGACCAAGCTGAGCGAGGCGCGCGGTGTTGCCGCCGGAGTTCAGCAGGTCGTCACGGACGAGTTCGTCCATGACCGCACGTTGGACCGGATCGGCAAGAACGTCCTGCGGGTCATCCGCCAGCAAGGCGGAGAGCTGGCCGGCGCTGCTCTGCGAAGGACGATCGCCCACCGTGACCGCGACCTACTGGACGACGCGCTGACGAAGCTCGGCTTGGCCGGCAAGCTCACCCGCCGGCAGGACCGCGACCCGTTCGGCCAGACCACCACGCACTACCGCCTCCCGCAGTAACCCACGAAACCCCAACCCCACAAGGGAGAACCACCATGAACGAGAACGCCAAGACTGCCGGCCAGTTCCACCCGTGCGCACCTGGTCAGGTGCTGCACACTCGTGGCCCGGTCAAGCAGGAGGACGACACGACGACCGTCGAGGACAGCTACTACCCGCTGATCGGGTGGTACGTGACGCATGACCCGGAGGATGGCCGGCCGGAGTTCGAGGCGGTCTTCATCGATCCGAGCTGGGATGCGATGACCCCGCAGACGTACCGCGAGTGGCGCAAGTACGTCGCGCCGTACGACGGTGGCGAACAGGTTGTCGGGATCGAGCCGGCGCCGCAGCCCGCCGGCATGCTGACCATCTGACCGCACCACCACAGCAGAGAGCCCCGCAATCCCTTGTACGCAAGGGAAGCGGGGCTCTGCTGTGTTTACACGGGCTAGGCGGGCCAGCCGGAGTAGTCGCCGATCGCCCATTCGAACTCGACCCGCTCGGCGATGGTCGCGCGCTTGCGGTCGGCCTTGACGCTCGGCCGGATGACCGCCGGGCCCCGCAGCGCCTGCCGGACGATCGTGTTGCGCTGGTCGGCGTCGCCAGCCTCCCATGTCGATCGGATCGTTCGGCCGCTCGCGACCACCTTGGTGATCAGCTCTTCCGGCGCGGCCTCCAACGTACGACGCGCCTCTTGGGCGGCCTGGAAGGCGGCCAGGGTGTCGCCGTCTGGGCCAGCCAGCAACGCGGCTTGTGCTGCCTCCTCGGCCTGGATCGCGGCCTCTAACTGGTCGGCGCCGGCCACGCTGGTCACGCGCTCCAGGTAAGGCACATCTCCGAACGCCGTCAGGATCTCGTCGGTGAGGAAGGGTTCGACCATCTTCGCGTGGATCGAGACCGGAGCGTCGCACGGGAACCCCTCGTGGAAGGAACGGCACTTGTACCGCTTCTCGTCGCATTCCAGCGGCCGGCCGCAGCCCCCACAGATCAGCGCGCCGCCGCGCAGGAATCGCTCGGTCGGTCGGCCACCGCCACGCTTCGCCTTCGGTATCGGCTTGCCGACCGCGTCGACCTCCGGAGCGAATTTCAGGATGAGCTGACGGACGGTTGCGGTGTCGAGCGCGAACTTGGCCGAGGCGTCGGAGAGCAGGGTCTCCATCAGGTTGGTTGCGCCCCAGGTGCCTGACTTGCCGTGCGGTCGTGGCGCGTGCTGCTCGCCGGCCGCCGCGACATACGGGACCGTTCGGCTGTTGAACTCGCGTGCCAGCGTGCGCAGCGACGTGCCAGCGAGCGCACGCCGCGCGGCCTCCCGTGTCAGCGGGATCTCGTCCTCACGGGCGGCCAGGACCTTCACCCTGCGGCCCTGCTCATCCTCGACCAGGACGACTTTGGTACCGAACGGCACGACGCCGCCCGGATACCGGCCGGCCTTGGCCAGGTTGACGCGACGTTCCTTGGCGCGTGCCTTGATCCGGTTCAGCTCGGCGCGGGCAAGCTCGGCCTCGATGACGAACTGCAGGCGGAACGCGTTGTCGTTGTCACTGTCCAACCCGTTCAGAGTCATCACGCGGACGGGCTTGGGCTGTCCCTCGGCGTTCCCCTCGACCAGTTCGAGCACCCGCACAGCCGTCTCTAGGCCGTCACGGGTGATCCGGTCGGTGTGGGGAGCAATCAGGATGTCCGCGCGGCCGGTCGCCCCGTCGGCGAGCCAGGCCCGCAGTCCTTCCCGGTCCTTCAGCGCGCCCGAGACGCCGTCGTCGATGTGCTCGCCGACCACGATGGCGCCCAGTCGCGCGGCCAGCTCGCGGCAGCGGTCAAGCCAGCCCTGCAGGGACAGGTTCTCTTCGTCGCTGGCCTTGGATAGCCGGCCGAGGATGCTCGCGGTGAGTGGCATGCGTGCTACCTTAGCCGAACGGCCCGAAACTCTAGTCCGAGGTGACGAACTTGCCGACCTCGTCGATGAACAGGCCGAAGCCGATCCCACCGACCAGCGCGGCCGCCGGGCGGACCACCGGACCGACGTACGCGAGCAGCAGGACGATGCTGACCAGCATCAGCAGCCCGCCGGGCAGGACGTGGGCGATGTGCAGGCCCTTGCCGCCGATCTGCGGGTAGCCGCTGAGCTGCAGGATCAGCCGGGTGATCAGCACGGTTGCCACGCCGGACACCACGAAGGTGGTCAGGTGCTCGCCGCTGCGGACGTTGCGGACCAGTCCCGCGCGCATCAGGTACGGCGACCGCGTTGTGCTCGTCATTGGCGCGAGGTTACCGCCCGGCTCGCCAGGACCTCAGCGGGTGAGCGAGGCGATCACCACGATGGCGACAAGTGCCAGCAGTACGACAGAGGTGACGAGCCGTCGGGTCCGGGGGTCCACCGGCTCAGGCTAGTAGATGACCTCCGGGCGGAGTGACCAGCGGGTCGGGCCGGTGGACACCACGAGGCTCGTACCCGAGGTGCTCGGCCGCGCCGAGGTAGTCGGCGAGCAGCCAGATGACCGCCAGCCACATCTCCGTGCCCTGGAGCCCGGGGATCGACCGGTTGTCGGTGCCGTCCGGAGCGAAGGCGAAACCCTCACCGTCGACCCAGCGGGTCAGGATGCCGTCCAGCGCGTCCACGGCCCAGCGCTCACCTTCAGCGCGCCCGTACGACGTCTGCTTGCCGGCCAGCCAGAGCGGGTGGATGACGTCGAGGAAGTTGCAGGAGTTGTAGCCGTCGCTCGAGAAGGCCGTCCGGTCCTGGGCGTGGGTCAGCACGGTCTTGATCGCCTGCTCCGGGTACGGCAGGGGCAGGCCGAACTGGGCGTAGGTGCCGCGGGTCAGCCGGTAGAACCCGTTGACGACCTGCAGCCAGCCGTCGTCGGGGTGGTGGTTGCCCCAGGTGCCGGTCGCCGGGTCGGCCCGGGCGGTCAGCCAGCCGAAGGTGGTGAAGAACGTGTCGCCCGGATCTTCCTTGTGGTCATGGATGTTTCGGGCCATCGCGGTGCCGAGGGCATCGAGTCCGCTGCCGGCGCTCCAGGAGTGCCTTGCCCAAGGCAACTCGTCGAGCTGACGGGTCAGGTCGGACGGGAGGGCGACGGGGTGCTCGAAGCTGCTGCCGAGCAACTGCAGGGCGTAGCCGACGCAGAGGATGTGGTAGCTGGCCGGGCCCTGCAGCACCGAGAGGCCGGTGAAGTCGGGCTTGTCGTTACCCGCCAGGTCGCCGGGGGCGACCAGGCCGGTCGCCGGGTCCTGGCGGGAACGGAGGCGGCGGATCAGGTCCTCGGCGGTGTGGCCTTCCGGCGTACGGCGCAGGAGGAGGTCGGAGATCTCGATCGCGTCGCACCACGGGCGGATCGCGGGCTCGGCGTCGATGCCGGGGCGGTCGATGAAGCGTTCGCCGTCGTACGAGCGGGCCAGTACGTCGCCGACCTGGTCGCGAGCGCGGGAGGCGAAGGCGGCGAGACGTTCGGGGAGGTCTGCACCGGTACCGGCGGAAGCCGAGGCGGCGGCGGCGCCCGAGGAGCCGGCCGCAGCAGAGCGGACCGCGGCCGGCTGGCGCCGGTCCCGGAGCACCCGTGCCGGGTTGCCGGCGGCGATCGACCACGCCGGGACGTCCTTGGTGACCACCGCGCCGGCGCCGATGATGCTGTGCGGGCCGATCGTGACGCCGTCCAGCACGATCGCGTTCGAGCCGATCCAGACGTCGTCGCCGACGGTGATGCCGCGCGCGGTGTGCGGCTGGCGGAAGATCGGCTGGTCGGTCCGGCTGCTGCCGTGGTTGAAGGCCAGCAGCGACGCGTGCGCGCCGATCCGGACGCCGTCGCCGATGGTGATCTTGCCGCGGACCACGGCGTACGGGTTGACCGTGGAGTCCGAGCCGAGGCTGATCTCGCCGGTCACGTAGCTGTTCGCGGCCAGGTACGACCGCTCCCCCATGCGGAGCTCGTCACAGAAGACGGCCGCCGTCGAGGCGACGTACACGTCGGCGGCGAGCTCGACCTTGCCGGTCAGCTCGCCGTGGCGTTCGGCCTGCTCGGCACGCTCCTCCTCGGTGGCGCGGCGGGCGTACTCCCAGGGCAGGAAATCCAGGCGATCGACCATGGGATAACGCTATCCGCAACTCGTGACGCGCGCCTCACGACGGCCAGTCGCTGAGACGCGCTGCTACTCTCCGGAACATGCGGGGCGGGAGACACAGATGATCGACACCGGATCCTCGGACGGCGAGCAGACCGCCGGCGACACCCCGGCCGGCACTGCCGCACGCCCCGGCCGCCGGGTCACGATCAGCGACCTCGCCCGCCGCCTGGACATCTCGAAGGCCTCGGTCTCCTACGCCCTGAACGGCCGGTCCGGCGTCAGCGAGGAGACCCGGCAGCGCGTGCTCCAGCTGGCCGAGGAGCTCGGCTTCCACCCGAACTCGGCCGCCGTCGCGCTGTCCGCGAGCCGGACCCGGACGATCGGCATCGTGATCGCCCGCGACCCCGCGCTGATCTCCACCGAAGCGTTCTACATGCGCACGCTGGTCGGCATCGAGCAGTACCTGAACGAGGTCGACTCCTCCCTGCTGCTCCGGCTCACCGGCGAGCACGGCGAGGACCTGGACGTCCTGCGGCGCTGGAGCCGCCAGGGCCGCGTGGACGGGTTCATCCTGTTCGACGAGCACCACGACGACCCGCGCATCGCGCTGCTGAAGGAGCTGGGCGTGCCGAGCGTCGTCGTCAGCTCGAACGCTCCGGCGGACGGGGTCGGCCGGTTGATCAGCTCGCCGGAGGAGACCGTGCTGCTCCTGCTCGACCACCTGGTCGAGCTGGGCCACCGGGACATCGCCCACGTCAGCGGGCCCTTCCACTTCGTGCACGAGGAGCTCCGGGTGCAGCTGCTCCAGGAGCACGCCGTACGGCGGGGCGTCCGGATCCGCCACTACGAGGGCAACTACCGGTATGAGGACGGCGCCGAGATCACCCGACAGGTCCTCACCGGCAGCGACCGGCCGACCGCGCTGGTGCTCGGCAACGACCTGATGGCCGTCGCGGCCCTCCGGGTCGCCACCGAGCTCGGCACCGTCGTACCGGACGAGCTGTCGATCGTCGCCTGGGACGACTCACCCCTGTGCGAGCTGGCCCGGCCGGGCATCACCGCGGTCGACCAGCAGACGATGCAACGCGGCCGGGCCGCGGCCGACCTGCTGTTCCGGATCGCGGCCGGCGACGCCCAGCTGCATGTGGAGGCTCCGGGCGGGGTACTGCGGGCCCGCGAGTCGAGCGCTCGCGCGCCGTACCGGGCCGGGAACCCGGAGTAAGTTGAAATCGCAACACTGCCGCAACCGCACCTTGCGCACTCGTGCGCGAAGCTGCCGATAACCCGCAGCCGGTTCCGTTCTGGTCACGGAGCAGTAACGAACCAGACCCGACTGAACCGGTTAGGGTTTACCAACTTAACCGGTTAGGCCACTCTGGGCCCTAACAACCAGCCTCTGCTCCCTGCCAGAGGCTCGATGGGACGAGGGAGTCCGACGTGAGACTGCGTTCGCTTGTAGCCGCAGTAGCGGTGTCCGCCTTGGGAATCAGCCTGGCCGCCTGTGGTGGCAGCGACTCCGGTGATTCCTCCGGCGGTGGTGGCGGAGACGCCACGCTGACCTACTGGGCCAGCAACCAGGGCACCAGCCTGGACAACGACAAGCAGGTCCTGACCCCGGTGCTGGAGAAGTTCACCCAGGAGACCGGCGTGAAGGTCAACCTGGAGGTGATCGGCTGGAACGACCTGCAGACCCGGATCCAGACCGCGATCACCTCCGGCCAGGCGCCGGACGTGGTGAACATCGGCAACACCTGGGCCGCCTCGCTGCAGGCGACCGATGCGTTCATGCCCTTCGACGGCGACGCGATGACGGCGATCGGCGGGAAGGACAAGTTCGTGCCGACGGCTCTGGCGACCGGCGGCAAGGAAGGCACCGACCCGACGTCGGTCCCGCTCTACGGTCTGGCCTACGGCCTGTACTACAACAAGGCGATGTTCGCCGCGGCGGGTGTGCAGCCGCCGAAGACCTGGGAGGAGATGGTGACGGCCGCGCAGAAGCTGACCATCCCCGCCAAGAAGCAGTGGGGCATGGCGCTCGCGGCCGGCAGCTACACCGAGAACGTGCACTTCGCGTTCATCAACGCCGCGCAGAACAAGGCCGACTGGTTCGACGCCGACGGCAAGCCGACCTTCACCGGTGACGGCAACGTGCAGGGTGTGCTGCGCTACCTCGACCTGATGCAGAAGGACAAGGTCGCCAACCCGTCGAACGCCCAGTACGACAACGGCACCAAGTCGGTGAACGACTTCGCGACCAAGAAGGTCGCGATGGTGATCAACCAGAACAACGCCGACTCCTCGATCGTCGCCAACGGCATGAAGGCCGGCGAGTACGGCGTCGTACCGTTCCCCGCGCCGGCCTCCGGCGAGCAGGTCGCCAGCCACGTGGCCGGGATCAACCTGTCAGTCTTCAAGAACACCAAGAACAAGGACGCGGCGCTCAAGTTCGTCAAGTACATGACGGACGCGACCACCCAGACCACGCTGGGCAAGCCGTTCTCCTCGCTGCCGGTGCTCAAGGACGCCAAGCCGGTCTTCACCACCGACGCGACCGAGGCGGCGACGTTCCAGGACATCTACAACACCAAGTCCAAGCCGCTGCCGCTGGTGCCGGCCGAGGACCAGTTCGAGTCCACCGTGGGCAAGGCGATGAACAGCATGTTCGCCAAGATCGCGACCGGCGGGACCGTGTCCGCCGACGACGTCAAGGCGGCGCTGCAGACCGCCCAGGACCAGGTGGCCGCGAGCAGCTGACCGTGTGACCAGTGGCCCGGGCGAACGAGCCCGGGCCACTGAACACGTCAGCCCATCAGCACCCAGAAGACAGGAGGCGACCCCCGAGATGTCCGTCGCCACACAGGAAGCGACGCCGGCCGCCGCGAGACCTGCGAAGAAGAAGAGCAAGCCCGGCCTCGAGCGCCGGCCCGGTCTGAACCGGTGGCTTCCCTATCTGCTGCTGGCACCCGCGGTGCTGGCCGAACTGCTCATCCACATCATCCCGATGATCGTCGGGATCTGGATGAGTTTCGTGAAACTGACCAAGTTCTTCATCTCGAACTGGTCCGCGGCCCCCGGTGCCGGGCTCAACAACTACAAGATCGCGCTCGACTTCGACAACGCCGTCGGCGAGGGCCTGCTGAAGTCGTTCGGCGTGACGGTCGTCTTCTCGCTCGTCACCGTCGCGCTGTCCTGGGTGCTCGGCATGGCCGCGGCGGTCGCGCTGCAGCCGCCGTTCAAGGGCCGCAGCATCCTGCGCACGCTGTTCCTGGTGCCGTACGCGCTGCCGGCGTACGCCGGGATCCTGACCTGGAACTTCATGCTCCAGCGGGACACGGGCGCGGTGAACCACGTGGCCGAGCAGCTGCACCTCAGCGACGGCACGACGTTCTGGCTGATCGGCAGCAACGCGCTGATCTCGCTGATCGCGGTCGCGACCTGGAAGCTGTGGACGTTCGCGTTCCTCACGCTGATGGCCGGGCTGCAGAGCATCCCGGGCGACCTGTACGAGGCCGCCTCGGTGGACGGCGCCGGCAACATCCGGCAGTGGCGCAACATCACGCTGCCGTCGCTGCGGCCGGTCAACCTGGTGCTCGTGCTGGTGCTGTTCCTGTGGACGTTCAGCGACTTCAACACGCCGTACGTGCTGTTCGGTACGGCGCAGCCACCGGCCGGTGACCTGATCACGTTCCACATCTACAACGCGTCGTTCCTGACCTGGAACTTCGGCACCGGCGCCGCGATGTCCGTGCTGCTGCTGATCTTCCTGATGATCGTCACCGGCATCTACCTGCTCGTCACCGGAAGGCGGTCGCGTCGTGCGTGAGACCCAGGGCTTCAAGATGTACCGCGGCGTCGTACTGGTCGTGCTCGGGCTGTTCGTGCTGGTCCCGCTGTACGTCATGGTCACGTCGTCGCTCAAGCCGCTGAAGGACGTGCAGGGCGCGTTCACCTGGTGGCCGTCGAACCTGACCATCGACCCGTTCATCGACATGTGGAAGACCGTGCCGCTGGCCCGGTACTTCGTGAACAGCACGATCGTCTCGGTCGCCGCGACGGCGTTCTCGGTGGTGCTGGCGATCCTGGCCGCGTTCGCGGTGTCGCGGTTCAAGTTCCGCGGGCGGACGGTGTTCACCACCACGGTGCTGTCGACGCAGATGTTCCCCGGCGTGCTGTTCCTGCTGCCGCTGTTCCTGATCTTCGTGAACATCAACAACGGGCTCGGCGTGCAGCTGGTCGGGACCCGGCTCGGGTTGATCATCACCTACCTGACCTTCAGCCTGCCGTTCTCGATCTGGATGCTGGCCGGGTACTTCGACAGCATCCCGCGGGAGCTGGACGAGGCCGCGATGGTCGACGGTTGCGGACCGATGGGCGCGCTCTGGCGCGTCGTGCTGCCGGCCGCGCGGCCGGGCGTGATCGCGGTCGCGATCTACTCCTTCATGACCGCCTGGGGAGAAGTGCTGTTCGCGTCGGTGATGACGACCGAGGCGAACCGGACGTTGTCGGTGGGTCTGCGGCAGTACTCGACGCAGACCAACATCTACTGGAACCAGATCATGGCCGCCGCCCTGATCGTCAGCATCCCCGTGGTCATCGGCTTCCTGCTGGCCCAGCGCCACTTCGTCGCCGGCGTCACGGCGGGTGCGGTCAAGTAGTTCCTCGTACGACGAAACGCCCGGTCCCCTGTGCGGGGGGCCGGGCGTTCGCCGTTCAGCTGAAGAGCTTCTCGCCCCAGAAGGAGCCCGCCGGTACGCCGCCGGGGCAGGCGAAGATGCCGGAGCCGACGTGGCGGATGTACTCGTTCATCACGTCGGAGCGGGCGAGCCGGTTCTGGATCGGGATGAACTGCCGGCGCGGGTCGCGCTGGTAGGCGAGGAAGAACAGGCCCGCGTCGAGGCGGCCGAGGCCGTCCGAGCCGTCGACGAAGTTGTAGCCGCGGCGGAGCAGCTCGGCGCCGTTGTTGAACTGGGGATGCGCCAGCCGGACGTGGGAGTCGGTGGCGACCTTGGGCTCGCCGTCGTTGCCCTTGGCATCGAAATCGATCGGGTCGAACTCGTCGGACCTGCCCAGCGGTGCGCCGGTTCCCTTGCCGCGGCCGACGATCGTCTCCTGCTCGCTGAGCGAGGTGCGGTCCCAGGTCTCGATGGTCATCCGGATCCGGCGCGAGACCAGGTACGAGCCGCCGACCATCCAGTCCGGGCCGTCCTCGGGCTGGACCCAGAGCTGGTCCTCGAGCTTCGCGGTGTCCTCGAGCTTGAGGTTGTTGGTGCCGTCCTTGAACCCGAACAGGTTGCGCGGCGTGGTCTGCGCGCGCGACGTCGACGACGTACGGCCGAAGCCGAGCTGGGAGTAGCGCACGGCGGTCGTGCCGAAGCCGATGCGAGCGAGGTTGCGGATCGCGTGGACGGCGACCTGGGGGTCGTCGGAGCAAGCCTGTACGGCGATGTCGCCGCCGCTGCGGGCCGCGTCGAGGTTGTCCCCGATGAAGTGCGGGAGGTCGACGAGCGCCTTCGGCCTGCGGGCTTTGAGGCCGAAGCGGTCGTTGCCCTTGGCATCCTGGAAGAAGCTGGGGCCGAAGCCGATCGTCAGCGTGAGCCGTGCCGGGGGCAGGCCGACGGCCTCGCCGGTGTCCTCGGGCGGGGCTTCGGCGGGGCCGTTCACCGCGCCGTACTGGCCGATGTCGCGGCCGGCGGTCATCAGGGCGGCAGCTGCGGTCCACTCCTTGAGCAGAGCGATGACGGCGTCGCGCTTGTCGGTGGTGACGTCGAAGGTCGCGAAGTGCAGACGGTCCTGCGCCGGGGTGATGATCCCGGCCTGGTGCTCGCCGTGGAACTCGACCGGGCCGGCGGTGTCAGCAGCCTGGGACGTTTCCCCTGCGAGAGCGGAGTGCGCGGCGTAGCCCGCGACGCCGGTCGCGACAGCGACGCCGGCTGCGCCGAAGAGCCCCCGCCTGGAAAGACCCCGCCGAGCCCGGGCCTCCGGCCCGGGCTCGGCGGGGGAAGAAGAGGAGCCGGAAGCCGGGGGCAGCTCGGAGCTGTCCCCGGCAGAGCCGGACTTGTTCTGATCAGCCATTACTTCTTCGCGATCACTCCGGCGACCTTGCTGACCGGCTCGGCCAGGGCGTCGACCACGATGCCGAGCTGCTTCCGCTCGTCGGCGGTCGGCTGGTAGGGCTTGAAGCCGTCGCCGGTGCGGTACTTGTCGACGGCGGCGAAGACGGCCTTGAAATTGGTGTCCAGCGTGGTGACCAGGGCGGCGTCACGCTGCTGCAGGGCCGGGCGGAGCGCCTGGATCGCGGCCTGCGAACCCTCGACGTTGGCCTGGAAGTCCCACAGGTCGGTGTGCGAGTAGCGGTCCTCCTCACCGGTGATCTTGCCGGTGGCGACCTCGTCGAGCAGTTCCTTGGCGCCGTTGGCCAGCTGCAGCGGGTTCAGCTGCACGGTCTTGGCCTTGCTGACCACGGTCTTCACGTCGACGAGCAACTGGTCGGCGTACTTGGCCATCCCCGCGGTGGTGTTCTTCTCCCACAGCGCCTGCTCGATCCGGTGGTAGCCCGTCCACTCGGTCCCCGGCTCGACGTCGTTCACCCGGGCGTCGATCTTCGGGTCCAGGTCGCCGAACGACTCCGCGACCGGCTCGATCCGCTCCCAGTACGTCCGCGAGACCGGGAACAGCGCCTTGGCCTTGGCGACGTCGCCGGCCTTGACCGCGGTGACGAACTCGGTGGTCTTCTCCTCCAGCGCGATCGCCTGGGAGTTCACGTAGCGCTGGTACGAGACGGTGGCGTCCTTCAGCGCGGTGTCGGTGTCGACCTGCGCGGCCGCGTCACCGGTCACGGTCAGGTCGCCACGGATGCCGTCGCCGATCATGCCGGGCTTGCAGACCGCCTGGTACGTGCCGGTCGGCAGCTCCACGATCAGGTCGCGCTTGAGGCCCGGGCCGATGTTCTCGACCTCGCCCATCACGCGGTCGCCCTCGGCGTACACGTAGAACTCGGTGACCTTGCTGCCACCGTTCGACACCGAGAACGTGCTCGTCCCGGACTTCACATCCCGCCGGCTCAGGTCGCAGCCCTCGTCGGAAGCCTTCACCGCTACCGGCCCGGTGGTGTCACCGGGCGCGGCTGCCGGAGTGTCCTCAGCACAGCCGGCCAGAGCAGCCAGCAGCAGTACGGCGCCGGCGGCGAGGGCTCGGCGGGTGGTGTTCGGGTTCATGGCGTTCCTTGTCGACGGACGGGGTGGTTCAGGCGGTGGTTCAGGCTTGGGCGGGAACCGCGGGCGGCGGCGTCTGCTTGACCGGACGGAGGTAGAGCAGCAGCACGGGGATCAGGTAGACCAGCCAGGCGGTCGCCTCGATCACGGTCGGGGCCGGGGTGAAGTTGAAGATCCCCTTCAGCACCACGCCGTACCAACTGTCCGGCGGGATCACGTGGGAGATGTCGAAGGCGAGCGTCTGCAGGCCGGGCAGGATGTTGGCTTCCTGCAGGTCGTGGAAGCCGTAGGCGAAGATGCCGGCCGCGACCAGGATCAGCAGGGCGCCGGTCCAGTTGAAGAAGACGCCGAGGTTGATCTTGACCGCGCCGCGGTAGATCGCGAACCCGAGCGCGACCGCGGTGGCCAGACCGAGCAGCACGCCGACGAACGGCGTCGCGGTGGTCGCGGTGGCGGCCGAGGCGTAGACGATGAAGGCGGTCTCGATGCCTTCGCGGAACACGGCCAGGAAGGCGAGCAGCACGACGGCGTACGGACCGACCTCGAGCGCGGCGCCCATTCGCTCGCGCAACTCCTTGGCGATGCTGCGCGACGCCTTGCGCATCCAGAAGATCATCCAGGTGACGAAGCCGACCGCGACGATCGACATCACGCCGCCGATCGTCTCCTGGGTGGTGAAGGACTTGGCGGTCAGCGAGGTGATGAACTGCAGCAGGGCCCAGCCGGCGACCGCGACGGCAACCGCCGCGGCCACGCCGGCCCAGACCAGTTTGAGCCGGTCCTTGTGCCCCGACTTCACCAGGAAGGTGGCCAGGATGCTGACCACCAGGGATGCTTCCAGTCCCTCACGGAGGCCGATGAGGTAGTTGGCGAGCATGGCGGTACTCCTGGAGCTTAGGTATGTCTAACCTTCGGAAGGCTAACCTAAGAAATCCCATTCGCCTACTGTGTCGTACGCCGCACCGTGGCTCGGCCCCTCGCCCAGCCGCGACGAGATCAACTGCAGGCTGTCCGCCCGCCAGGTCGGCCCCTGGTACTCGTCCAGGACCCGGACGTACCGCACCACGTCCATCGGCTGACGCATCCTGGCCAGCGTCAGGTGCGGCGTGAACTTCCGCCCGTCCACGGTCACACCGGCCTTGTTCGCCGCCGACCGCGTCGTCATCGCGAGGTGCTCGAGCGCCTCGGTCTCGTCCTGCACACCCGTCCACAGCACCCGAGCATCCGGTACGCCGGGAAACGCGCCCGCCCGCCCCAGACTCAGGTCGAACGGCTTCTGCTTGGCGGCGGCCCGTTCCAGCCCCTCGCCCAGTTCGTCGGTCTTCCACTCCGGCACGTCACCCAGGAACGCGAGGGTGATGTGCCAGGTCTCGTCACTGGCCCACCGGACGTCCTCGTCCGGGTGGGACCTGCGCGGTTCCACGTACTCACTCAGATGCTCGACAACCTCCACCGGCGGCACTACCGCCACGAACAATCGCATGCGTTCAGCCTACGACCCGCGGTTGCCCAGAGGGTCAGCTTTTCCCGAGCGGGAGGTTCAGCAAGGCGTTCTCGATCAGCTCCGGCAGGGCGGGGTGGATCCAGTACTGGCCCCGGGCCATCGTGTGGGCGTCGAGGCCGAAGCTCATGGCCTGGACGAGGGGCTGGAGGATCGAGCTGGCCTGGGGGCCGATGATGTGGGCGCCGAGCAACAGGCCGGTCTCCGGGTCGGCGAGGAGCTTGGCGAAGCCGGTGGTGTTCTCCATCGCCCAGCCGTAGGCGATGCCGGCGTAGTCGGCGCGGCCGACGACGTACGGGACGCCCTGCTCGACGGCTTCCTCCTCGGTCAGGCCGACCGACGCGACCTGCGGTGAGCCGAAGACGGCGGACGGGACGTAGCGGTGGTCGGACTCGATCTGCGCGTCGGGGTGCAGCAGGTTGTGCTGGACGACGCGGGCCTCGTGGTTCGCGACGTGCTTGAGCTGGTACTTCGACGAGAGGTCGCCGAGCGCGTAGATGCCGTCGACAACCGTCCGCTGCTGGGCGTCGACGACGATCCGCTCGTCCTCGTCGACCGTCACGCCGGTCGCGGCCGGGTCGAGCAGGTCGGAGTTCGGGCGCCGGCCGATCGCGATCAGCACCTCGTCGACGACGATCTCGTCGCGGCCGCCCGGGCTCAGCGTCTCCAGCCCGATGGAACCGTCCTCGAGCCGCCGGGCGCTGACCGTGTCGTGGTTCAGCCGTACGTCGTACGCCGTGGAGGCGAGCTCGGTGTAGCGCGTGGCGATCTCGGTGTCCTCGTGCCGCAGCAGCAGCCCGGAGCGCGCGATCAGCGTGACCTCGACGCCGAGCGAGGAGAACACGTGCGCGAACTCGGCGGCGACGAACCCGCTGCCGATGATCCCGAGCCGGGCCGGCAGCTCGCCGAGCCGCATCACCGTGTCGGACGTGTGGTACCCGACCTCGGCCAGGCCGGGCACGAACGGGATGTTGGGCCGGCTGCCCGCGGCGAGCACGATCTGGTCGGCGGTGATCACCCGGACGGACCCGTCCGCGGCGGTGACCGACAGCTCCTTGGTCCCGGTGAAGCGCCCGGTGCCGTGGTACACGGTCACGTTGGCGTTGTCGGCGTGGTGCTCGCGGTACTCCTCGCCACCGGCCGCGATCGGGTCGATCCGGCCGAAGATCCGGTCCCGGATCTCCGGCCAGCGGACGCCGGTCAGGTCCTCGTCGACGCCGTACGAGGAGCTGTACGACGGGATGGCGGCCAGGTCGGCGGTGTGCACGAACATCTTGGTCGGGATGCAGCCGACGTTCAGGCAGGTCCCGCCGAAGGTGCCGCGCTCGACGATCGCCGTCTTCCGGTCCGCGAACCGCCCGTCGAGGATCGAGTTGCCCGAGCCGGTACCGACGATCACCAAGTCGTAATGAGTCACAGGCTCATTGTGGCTGAACGATCAAGCGACCTTCGGGTTGGTGTCCACCGTCGCCTTGTCGGCGAGCAGTTCGCTCTGCGGCAGGACCTCCAGCCGCGGGCGCGGCAGCAGCCGCGGCCGGATCGCGAGGCCCTGCCGGCGGGAGAAGTAGAGCACCGAGCCGACCGTGCCGAGAATGGTCAGTCCGCCTCCCACGACCAGCGACCAGCGGGCGCCGAACTCCTGGCCGATCCAGCCGATGAACGGCGAGCCGAGCGGCGTACCGCCCATCAGGACCGTCATGTAGAGCGCCATCACCCGGCCGCGCATGGTCGGCTCGATGCCGAGCTGCATGGTCGCGTTGGCGGCGGTCAGCATGGTCAGCGCGGTGAACCCGACCAGCGGCAGCACGGCGGCGAAGGACAGGTACGTCGGCATCAGGCCGCTGACCACGTCCATCACCCCGAAGGCGAGCGCGGCGCCGATCACCAGCCGGCCCCGCGTCCGGACCCGGCGGGCCGCCAGCAGCGCGCCGACCAGCGAGCCGATCGCCAGGATCGAGCCGAGGATGCCGTACTCCCCCGCGCCCTTGTGGAACGCGCTGGTGGCCATCAGGGCCGACGTCATCTGGAAGTTCAGCCCGAAGGTGCCGGCGAAGAAGACCGCGACCAGCACCATCATCAGGTCCGGCCGGCGCCACAGGTACCGCATGCCGTCGCGGATCATGCCCTTCTCGCGGCCGGCCATCTTCGGCGTGTGCAGCTCGTCGGGGACCATCAGCCACAGCGAGAGGATCACCGCGGCGTAGCTGAAGCCGTTGATGATGATCACCGGACCGGTGCCGATCCAGGCGATCAGCAGGCCGGCCAGGCCCGGGCCGATCAGCCGGGCGGCGTTGAAGGATGCCGAGTTCAGGCCGACGGCGTTCTGCAGGTCGTCCTTGCCGACCATCTCGACCACGAAGGCCTGCCGGGTCGGGGCGTCGAACGCCGTACCGATGCCGAACAGGAAGGCCAGCGCGTACACGTGCCAGGTCTGCACGACGCCGGTGACGGCGAGCGTGCCGAGCACGAGCGCCACGCTGCCCATCGCCATCTGGGTGACGGTCAGCACGCGGCGCTTGGGGAACCGGTCGGCCACCAGGCCGGCGTACGGCGAGAGCAGGAGGGCCGGCAGGAACTGCAGACCGGTGACGATGCCGAGCGCCGTCCCGGAGTGGGTCAGCTCGAGGACCAGCCAGTCCTGGGCGACCCGCTGCATCCAGGTGCCGGTGTTGGAGATGATCGCGCCGGAGGCGTAGAGCCGGAAGTTGCGGACCTTGAAGGCCCGGAAGGTAGGGCTCACGAGCCCGCCAGTCGTTCGAGAACAGGTGCTGCCTTGCGCAGGATGTCGCGCTCCTCGGGAGTCAGTTTCTTCAGTTTCGTCTGCAGCCACTCGTCGCGGCGGCGCCGGTTGGCGCGCAGCAGGGCGTGCGCGGCCTCGGTCAGCTCGACCACGATCTGGCGCTTGTCGGTCGGGTGCGGACGCCGCGCCACCAGGCCCGCGTCCTCCATGTTCGACACGATCCGCGTCATCGACGGGGGCTTGACCTGCTCGTGCGCGGCCAGCTCACCGACCGTCATCGCGTCGTGCTTGCCCAGAGCACCGAGTACGCCGAGCTGGTTCGCGGTCAGGTCGTGCCCGTCCTCGCGCTGCCGCCGGATCTGCCGGGACAGCCGGAGCGTGGACGACCTCAGGGCGCTCGCCAGCCCGACGTCGCTCTTCACCTGCTGGGCTACGATCTCGGGCATGTCGTTAGCATAACTCATTACCTTTGCTAACGAAAAATAGTTACCGGGTATTCCGCTCAGCGGTACGGCGGGGTGCGACACCGGCGCCGACTAGGGTGATCCGCCATGGGGACTCCGGTCGAGCTGGTGAAGTACGAGCAGCGGTTCCGGCGGGCCGGGCTGCCGCTGTTCATCGAGGACTTCTCGCCGACGCACGACATCTTCGCCCGGGCCACGCCGGTACTGGCCCTGGTGTTCCTCGCCGAGGTGCTCGGCGCGATCGAGCTGACCTGGAGCTGGTGGCAGAACGCGCTGGCGGTGCTCGCCGGGCTGGCCGTCCTGGTCGGCGGCTTCGGCCTGCTGAACGGGATGCGCGGCCGGCCGTTCTGGTCGTTCCCGACCCGCTTCGGCACCCCTGAGGTCGCCGTGTTCGTGCTGCTGCCGGCGCTGCTTCCGGTGCTGTCGCACTTCCAGTGGAAGCAGTTCCTCGGCGTCGCGGCCGGCAACCTGGTGCTGATCGGTTTGGTGTACGTCGTGGTCGGCTACGGCCTGATCGGTACGACGATCTGGGGCGTACGACGGCTCGCGAGCGAGCTGGCCAGCTCGGTGGCCAGCCTGATCCGGGCGCTGCCGCTGCTGCTCGTGTTCTCCTTGGTGCTGTTCGTGAACACCGAGATGTGGCAGGTCTTCGCGGGCATGCCGATCGCGTTCATCGTGCTCTCGGCGATCGCGTTCGCGCTGCTCAGCGACCTGTTCCTGGTGCTGCGGCTGCCCCAGGAGCTGGACCGGATCGAGCGGGACGCCGGCACCGGACCACCGCTGCGCCGGATCCAGCGGCTCAACCTGAGCATCAGCCTGGTGGTCCGGCAGTGGATGCAGGTCCTGGTGGTCAGCGCCGGCGTCGGCGCCTTCTTCGTTGCCTTCGGCATGCTCGCGATCAGCGAGAAGCTCTACGGCGAGTGGGGCATCCAGCCCGGGGCGTGGTCCTACACGTTCGAGCTGCTCGGCCATCCCGTGCTGATCAGTGCGGCCCTGGTGAAGGTCGCGGTCGGGATCGCGAACTTCACCGGGCTGTACTACTCGATCTCACTGATGACGGACGCGACCTACCGCACCGAGTTCCTCGACAACGTCACCGACGAGCTGCGCGAGCTGTTCACCGCCCGCGCGGAGTACCTGGAGCTGCGATCCCGAGTGCTTCCCGCAGAAAGTTGAGCTGGTGCCACATCAGGCCCGCGACCGTGGCTTCGTCCGTCGGCATGTGCGTCGCACCGGACAGCGGCAGCACCTGGTGCGGCCGGCCGGCTGCCAGGAGTGCTGCTGACATGCGGAGCGTGTGAGCGGCGACCACGTTGTCGTCGGCCAGGCCGTGGACCAGCAGCAGCGGGCGGGACAGCTTGGCGGCCTCCGGGATCGGAGAGCTGTGGTCGTAGGCCTCGGCGTTCTCGTCCGGGTGGCCCAGGAAGCGCTCACGCCAGTGCGTGTCGTACAGCCGCGGGTCGCTCGGTCCGGCACCGGCGACCGCGGCGTGGAAGACGTCCGGCCTGCGCAGTACGGCGATGGTCGACAGGATGCCGCCGTAGCTCCAGCCGGTGATGCCAACGCGGGTCAGGTCGAGGTCCGGGCAGTGCTCCGCCGCGGCGTGCAGGGCGGTGACCTGGTCCTCCAGCGGCAGCGACAGGGTGTCGCCGTACACGGTCTTGTCCCAGGCCGGGCCGCGGCCCGGCGTACCGCGGCCGTCGGCAATGACCACGGCGAAGCCTGCTTCGGCGTACCACTGGGCTGTCGGGGAGACCGGTGTGGTGGCGCGGACGGCGACCTGGAGCGCCGGGCCGGCGTACGGGGTCATCAGGACGGGCAGTGTCATGCCCGGCTCGTACCAGGTCGGCAGGACGAGTGCCGTGCGGAGCTGCAGCTCGCCTGCGTGCAGCCACGTGATGCGCGGAGCCAGCGTCGGCCGGGCCGCCAGGGACTGGATCTGGCGACCAGTACGTCGTACGGCGAACGTCTGGCCGGTCTCGGTGTTGGAGGTGATCACGCCGCCGGCTGCGCCGTGGACGCCGGAGGTGCTGGTGAGCTGGTGGAGTCCGGTGGTGTCGTACAGCCAGAGGTGGCGCTCGGTGGGCTCGTCGTTCGCCTGGAAGAGGACGGACTCACCGGTGACGTCCAGGACCGCGCGGAGCTGGAGGCCCTCAGGAGTCACTGGCTGGCCGTCCACCAGAAGGCGACGGGTGGAGGGGGTGTCGTCGGCAACGATCAGCTTGCCGGAGGCAGTCCTGGCCGGCGTACCGGGGATGAGCTCGACCCAGGCCTCGTCGCGCTGCTCGTGGAGGAGCTCGGTCCGGCCGGTCGTCGGATCAGCGGCCAGGACCTGCACGGTCTGCTGGTCGCGGGACTGGACGGAGAGCAGTACGCCGTGGTCGTCCCAGGCTGCTGTCGGCAGGTACTCGAAGGCGCCCGCCTCGATGTCGACGCGTGAGCCGTCGAGGTCGAGCACGTGCAGGGTGACCACGGCGTTCGGCGTACCGGCTGCTGGGTAGGCGACCTCACGGGGACGGCTCGCGGGGTTGGCGGGATCGGCGATCCACCAGCGCTGCACCTGGGACTGATCCACCCGGGTGGCGAGCAGCCGGGTCCCGTCGGGCGACCACCAGTGCCCGCGGGTGCGGTGCATCGACTCGGAGGCAACGTGCTCGGCCAGGCCCCAGAAGACGTCCGGACCGTCGGCGGCGGCCACCTCCCGGTCGTTGCCGTCGGCAAGCTCCAGGACGTGCAGGGCGCCGTCGGACACGTAGGCGACGCGGTGCCCGGTGGGATCCAGGCGCGGGTCGACGACCGCGCCCGGGGTCTCCAGGGCGCGCAGGTCCCCGCTCAGGAGGTCGAGGTGCCAGAGTTTGCCGCTGACCGGAAGAACGGCGACGGTCAGGGCCGTGTCGGTGGAGAACGAAACGATGCCGCTGCTGCGTTCCCGAGTGCGTTCGCGGCGGATCTTCTCGGCCTCGGGGATCGGGCCGTCGGCGCCGAGCTGCTCGGGCGCGACCAGCAGGCGCTCGTCGTCACCGTCCAGCAGCCACAGGCAGCTGGTGCGGTCCTCGGGGCCGCGGGTGCGCAGGAAGAGCACGCGCTCGCCGTCCGGGGAGGTGACGAAGGCCCTCGGCACGCCGAGGGAGAAGCGCTGGGCGCGGGCCGAGTGGGCGGGGAAGGTCTCCAGATAACTGTTCATAACCGAGAGTCTCCGCGTCGTAGCAGCAACCGCGGAAGGGGATTTTTACGCTCGGAGAACCCGAAGAAGTCATCAGCTTAGCAGCGGGTCAGGTCAGCCAGTCGCGCAGGGGGCCGATCGCGAAGTAGATCACGAACAACGCCGACACCACCCACATCAGCGGGTGTAGCTGGCGGGCCTTGCCGCGGACGACCTTGAGCAGCGCGTAGGAGACGAACCCGGCGCCGATACCGGCCGAGATCGAGTACGTGAACGGCATCAGGACGATGGTCAGGAACGCCGGGATGCCGACCTCGAGATCGTCGAAGTCGATGCCCTTCACCTGGGTCATCATCAGGAACCCGACCAGGATCAGGGCCGGCGTCGCCGCCTCGTACGGGATCAGCGTGACCAGCGGCGCGGCCACCATCGAGAGCAGGAAGCAGATCCCGGTGACCACGCTGGCCAGTCCGGTCCGCGCGCCCTCGCCGACGCCCGACGCGGACTCGATGTACGACGTGTTGCTGGACACCGACGCGGCACCACCGGCGGCCGCCGCGACGCTGTCCACGATCAGGATCCGCTGCGCGTTCGGCGGGTTGCCGTCCTTGTCGAGCAGGTTCGCCTCGGCGCCGATCGCGGTCATCGTGCCCATCGTGTCGAAGAAGTCGGCCAGCATCAGCGTGAAGATCAGCAGGATCGCCGCCGTCACACCGATCTTCTCGAACGAGCCGAACAGGTTGAACTCGCCGAGCAGGTCCAGGTCCGGGGTGCTGAACCAGTTGTCCGGCAGGGCCGGCACGCTCAGGCCCCAGCCGCCGGGGTTCTCGGCGGTGCGGCCGCCGACCTTGGCGATCGCCTCGACCACGATCGCCAGCACGGTCGCGACCACGATGCCGATCAGGATCGCACCCTTCACCTTGCGCGCGTACAGGGCGACGATCAGGACCAGCCCGATCACGAAGATCAGTACCGGCCAGCCGCGCAGGCTGCCGCCGACGCCGAGCTCGACCGGCGGGCCGGTCGGCGCGGCCGGGCGGCGGACGAAGCCCGCGTCCACCACGCCGATGAACGCGATGAACAGACCGATCCCGACGCTGATCGCGACCTTGAGCTGGCGGGGTACCGCCTCGAAGACGGCTCGGCGGAAACCGGTCAGGACCAGGGCCAGGATGATGATGCCCTCGATGACCACCAGGCCCATCGCGTCGGCCCAGGTCATCTGGGACGCGACCGAGTAGGCCAGGAACGCATTGAGCCCGAGTCCGGTGGCCAGCGCGAGCGGGTAGTTCGCGACCACGCCCATCAGGATCGTGACCACGCCGGCCACCAGCGCGGTCGCGACGGCGACCTTGGCGATCGCGGCGGACGGATCGGTGCCGCCGCCGATCACCTGGTCGGTCACGTCGGTGGCGTTGCCGAGGATCAGCGGGTTCAGCACGACGATGTAGGCCATCGTGAAGAACGTCACCAGACCGCCGCGGATCTCCCGGGGGACGGTCGAGCCGCGATCGGTGATCTTGAAGAAGTTGTCCAGGAAGCCGGGGCGGGAGGCAACAGCCGGGCGCGTGCTCATGACGGCATCGTGCCAGGTCGGCGTGGGCCTGCGCGAGCGATCCCGTAGAGCCGACGCGTTAAGGTGATCAGGTGGCAGACGAGAAGCCGGCGCCGGCGTCGAAGAAGCGCACCGACCCGACCAGTCAGCTGGCCCGTGGCGAGCTGGTGCACGCCGCGGTCAAGCCGCTCGACCTGTCCGGGATCCCGACCGTGATCGCCGGGATCGTCGCCTGGGCGCTGGCGTTCGTGGTGGTGCTGATCTTCCGTGACGACCTGTTGCGGTCCGGTGACGAGTGGTGGTTGTGGGTCACCGTCGCGGGCTTCGGCCTGGGCTGGATCGGCCTGGCCTACTGCAAGCGCCGCTGGACCAGCATCCAGTCCGGCCAGGGCGCCCCGGCCCACGAGGACTGAGTCAGTCCTTCTCCACAACCTCTTCCACGGCGGCCGCGGCCTCCGCGACCTCGTCGTCCGACGCGGGCTCGGCAGCCGCCTCGACCTCAGCCTGTACGGCGTCCGCCTCGGCCACCTCGTCGTCGGCCGCAGCCGGCGTCGGGCCGGCCGGCATCGCCAGTTCGTCGTACCCGGTGGTGTCGAACGCGTGCTCGGTCGACGGGTGATCCGGTGCGTCGATCACGACGTCGGAGTGCGCACCGCAGCCGTAGTCGTAGGCCACGACGCGCCCCTCACCGGGCGCCATCTCGTTCGCGCACGCGCCGAAGGCCTGTCCGAGGCTGTCGGCCAGGCGGATCCAGTACCCGCAGGAGTTGCACTTGAACGGCACGGCCTGCGCGATCGGTGAGGCCGGGCCGAAGTCCCCGGCGTACCAGCGCTCGGCCGCGTCCTCACGACCGGCCGGCGACAGCACCCGCTCACGTCCGAGCCCGAGCTCCTCGACGACAGCGAGGACCTCGTCAGGAGCACCCGTGGTGTCGGTGTAGCCGGGCTCGAGCCGCGGGTCCTCCGGCAGCGTCGGGAACAGGTCGCCCGGTCGCAGGTCGCCCGCCTGGACGCGCTCCGACCACGGCACCCACTCGGGCGCGACGATCGCGACGTCACCCGGCAGCATGACGACCTCGTTGACCGTGACCGTCTTCGCGCGCGACGCGCGGGTGACGGTGACGGCCCAGCGCCAGCCCTTGTAGCCGGGGTGGGCCGAGGAGAAGTAGTGCGTGACGAGCCGCTCGCCTTCGACCGAGTGGCCGAGGTAGTCCCCCACCTGCGCGGCGCCGGCTTCCTCGATCGCGGCGTCGCGGGCAGGTTCCACCGCCGCGACGCAGACGGCGTCGGGCTTGGCGCGGACCGGTTCCGGAGCTTTGACGGGAGTCACAATCGGTTATTCTCGCACGCCCTACCACGGGAATCCGAACCGTGCCGCGCCTGCGCTCCGTCCCCCGCACAAGGCAGGATGGTCGTATGGAGAATTCCGACCCGACGAACGCCGGTCCGACCGGTACGCCGGGCGACCACGGCCCCAGCTCGCAGAGGCCGCCGGGCGACGCCGGCTCGGGAACCGGATCCACCTCCCACCCCGGCCCGGGCCCCGGCAAGAAGTCTGCCGGTGAGCGCCTGGGGACCGCCGGCCAGCGGCTCGGGAGTGCGAGCAAGAAGGTCGGGCACGCGTCGAAGGTCGGGGCGACCGGGTTCGCCTCGATCTCGAAGAAGACCGCCGGGGTCACCGGGCGGGCGGGCAAGGCGACCGGGCGGCGCATCTCAGGACTGACCGGAGCGCAGGGTGCTCGTGAGTCCGGGCTGTCGCGGTTGATCGAGCTCGGTGCGGTGAACGCCGCGGGCGACACCGCGTTCGCCGTCTCGCTCGCGGGCACCGTCTTCTTCGCCGTACCGAGCGAGCAGGCCCGCGACCGCGTCGCCCTGTTCCTGCTGCTCACGATGGCGCCGTTCGCGCTGATGGCTCCGCTGATCGGCCCGGTCCTCGACCGCTTCCGGCACGGCCGCCGCTGGGCGATCGGCGCGACGCTCGGACTGCGCGGCTTCCTCGTCTGGAGCCTCGCCGCCTCGATCCACGACAGCTCCACCTGGCTCTACCCGGCAGCGCTCGGGTGCCTCGTCGCCTCCAAGGCGTACGGCGTGACGCGAGCGTCCGCCGTACCGCGGCTGCTGCCGAAGGAGATCACGCTCGTCACGGCCAACTCGCGGATCTCCCTGGCCGGTGTCGCCGGTGCGACGGTCGGCGCGGGCATCGCGGGTGCGTTCGCGGCGATCGGGCCGGAGTGGTCGCTGCGCTGGGCCGCGGTCGTCTACACGGTCGGCCTGATCCTCGCGATCCGGCTGCCGAGCCGCGTGGACTCTCCCGCCGGCGAGGAGATGACCGGCTCGGCCGGACGGGAGGCGCGCCGGCGGGCGATCACCGCGGCGGTCTCGCGCGGCATCCGCTGCAACCTCGGGCTGCGGTTCGTCTCGGGCTTCCTCACCATGTACCTGGCGTTCCTGCTGCGCGACAAACCGATCAGCGGCCTGGACGGCGTGGTCGCGGCCGGCGCCGTGATTGCGGCCGCCGGCCTCGGCAACAGCCTGGGAACCCTCGCCGGATCGTTGCTCAGGGCAAGAAAACCGGAGACCGTCGTCCTGGTCGTGCTGCTCGCGGACGCCGCCATCGCGCTCACCGTCGCGATCCTCTACGGCTTCCCCACGCTGATCCTGCTGGGTCTCGTCGCCGGCCTGTGCAGCTCCCTCGGCAAGCTCTCGCTGGACGCGATGATCCAGCGCGACGTCCCTGAGTCCGTCCGTACGTCGGTCTTCGCGCGCTCCGAGACCGTGCTGCAACTGTCCTGGGTCATCGGCGGCGGCTGCGGCATCGTCCTCCCCCTCATCCCCCGCCTCGGCTTCGGCTTCCTCGCGGCGGTCCTCCTGGTCGTCATCTTCCTGGTCCTCCGCCACAAGCCCGCTCCCCAACCGCGGACGCCGTCCGCCGCGCCGGCTCCGCACACTCCGTCCCCGCACGCCGAGACCCGCCCGGTCCCCCGCACGGTGATGACGAGCGAGCCCCCGACCACCCGCATCAGCGAACGCCGCGCCGAGGGTCCTCACGCTGGAAGCCCCCGCACCGACGAACCCACCCAGGAACTACGCATCACCCCCGAACCGACGCCCTCCCCCGCAGGAGATCGCCCGGCTGCCCCCCAGGCGGCAGGCGATCGCCCGGCTGCCTCCCAGGCGGCAGACCGCCAGGCTGCCTCCCAGGCGGGAGACCGGCCGACCTCCAGCGCCGGAGCCTCCGCAGGGGCTCGGCCGACGGCAGGAGACCGGCGGCCGACGGACGACGGGAGCCGAAGCGCCGGCCCCACCCCGGCCGCGGGTCGCTGGTGGAGCGGCCAGCCGGACGACGACGAGACGGTCGTCGAGCCGACGACGTGGGCCGAGGAACCAACCGTCGAGCGAACCGCCGAACAACCCGCCGCCGAACGCGGCACCCGCACAACCGACGGACCTTTACCCCGTCCCGACGCCGGCGCCTCGCCGGAACACCACCCCGGCAACAACCGCTCGACCGACGAAACCCGCGTCGAGCGCCGCCGTAGCTTCTTCCGCCGCCGCCCCTGAGTCGCGTTGCCGGTCGACTGCTTCCTTGTGTCACGGCTGACGCCGTAACACAGCAGCCGTCACACAAGGAAGCAGTCATCACAGAAGGCGTCAGTGGAGGCGGGATCAAGGGCCGCCGGCGGCGGGCTTCACCGGTGGTGGTGGGGCTGGCCGAGGTCGGCGGGCTGGGCGGATTCCTCCTTCTCCGCTCCGGTTCCTCGCAGCATGAGGGTGATGGTGACCGCCGTCGCGACCAGCAGGCTGGCTCCGACGACCGCGGCGGTGTTGAGGCTGTGGTTGAAGGCGTGGCGGGCCGCGGTGAGGACCGCGTCGTGGAGTTGCGCAGGGAGCTGGGCAGCGATGGCGGTCGCGGCCGGGAGACCTTCCTCGGCCCCCTTGGCGACGTCGGCGGGCAGACCAGCAGGGAGCTGCAGGTCGGAGCGGTAGGCCGCCGTACCGATGCTGCCCAGGACGGCGATGCCGAGGGCGCCGCCGAACTCGCTGCAGGTTTCCATCAGCGCCGAGGCGGACCCGGCGCGTTCGGGGTTGACCGCTCCGACGACTGCTTCGGTGACGATCGCCATCACCATGACCAGACCGGCCGCCAGCAGGCCCGATCCGGTGAGGAGGACCCACAGGCGTGACGTGACCTCGAGCTGGGTGAGGACGCCGAAGCCGCCGGCCGACAGGAGGAAGGCACCGCCCAGCACGTAGGCCCGGTCGATCCGGGCAGCCAGCACGGTCGACAACGGCGCGGCACCACCGACTGCGACCGACGGGACGAGCGCCCACAGCGCCGCCTTCAGCGGGCTCATCGCGAGGACCAGCTGCAGGTACTGCGTCATGAAGACCGCGTTGCCGACCAGCGCGAGCATGCCGATCGTGTTCGCCGCGAGCGCTCCGCTGAAGGCCCGGTTGCGGAACATCCCGAGCTCGACCATCGGGTACGCCGCCGTCCGCTGCCGCTGCAGGAACGCCGCACCGACCAGCAGCCCGACCACGATCGCGAGCACCGGCCACAGATCCAGCCCGTGCGCCGCGATCTCCTTGATCCCCCAGATCACCGGCAGCACCGCGGCCAGCGACAGCACCGACCCGAGCAGGTCGAAACGACCCAGCGACGGCGCCTTGAACTCGGGCAGCAGCACCGGCGCGATCACCAGCAGCAGCACCATCGCGGGGGTGTTGATCAGGAACACCGAGCCCCACCAGAAGTGCTCGAGCAGCACGCCGCCGAGCACCGGCCCGAGCGAGATCCCGCCGAGCATCACCGCGCTCCAGAACGCGATCGCCTTCTGCCGCTGACCGGCGTCGTGGAACATGTTGCGGATCAGCGCGAGCGTCGACGGCATCAGCGTCGCGCCGCCGATGCCGAGCACGGCGCGGGCGGCGATCAGCTGCTCCGGCGTCTGCGCGTACGCCGCCGCGACCGAGGCGAGCCCGAACGCGACCGCGCCGATCAGCAGCAGCTTGCGCCGGCCGATCCGGTCACCGAGCGCGCCCATCGTGATCAGCAGCCCGGCCAGCACGAAGCCGTAGATGTCGAAGATCCACAGCTGTTCGGTGGCGCTCACCCCGAGGTCGGCGGAGATGAACGGGACGGCGAAGTACAGCACCGAGACGTCCATCGAGACCAGCAGCAGCGGCAGCGCGAGCACCCCCAGCGCGATCCACTCCTTCCGGCCGGCGCGTTCGGTCATGACGTCCTCCAGTGATCTGCGAGGTCGAGCTGCCCAGGGTGCTGCAGCAGCTGTGGGGACTGGAGGGCCCGGCGCGGCCGGGGCCGAAGCCGACGTTCCACATCAGCGAGATCGGCGCGGCCGCGGTCCGGCTGGCCGACGCCGGTGGGCTCGCCGCGGTCTCGATGAGCAAGGTGGCGGCCGAGCTCGGTTTCACCACGATGTCGCTCTACCGGTACGTCGAGGCCAAGGACGACCTGTACGTCGTGATGCTCGACGAGGCGTTCGGCGACCCGGCGCCGGTGGACGAGTCGCTCGACTGGCGGGCGCAGCTCACCGCCTGGGCCGAGCACTTCCGGGAGTCACTGGTCCGGCACCCGTGGGTGCTCCAGGTGCCGGTGCTCGAGGCGCCGCTGTCCCCGCGGCAGCTGGACTGGATGGAGGCGGCGCTGCTCGCGTTCGGCAGCACGCCGCTGACCCCGAACGACCAGCTGTCGTCGATGATGCTGGTCAACATCTACGTCCGCGGAACGGTGCAGCTGACCACGCACCTGCGGGCCGGCGACGAGGCCAACCAGCTCTACAGCCGGCGCCTCAGGATGCTGGCGTCACCGGACCGGTACCCGACGATCGCCGCGGGCCTCGCCGCTCCGGACGAGCTGGACGTCGACTACGCCGGCGACGACTTCCAGGCCGGGCTGGACGTCGTCCTGGACGGCATCCAGCAACTGATCGGCCGGCGGAAGAGTTGAGTCAGATGTCGAGGCGGTCGGCGACTCCGCGCAGCACGGTGGCGACCTGGCGGGCGGCCTTGCCGTCCGGGTGGCGGCCGCGGCGGTAGCCCTCGCCGAGGTTGTCGAGCAGCTTGATCAGGTCCTCGACGACCAGCGACATCTCCTCCGGCTTCGGGCGCATCGCCTTGGCCACCGACGGCGGTGGGTCGATCAGCCGGACCTGCAGCGCCTGCTCACCCTTACGGCCCTCGACGACGCCGAACTCGACCTTCTGGCCCGGTTTGAGGCTGGTCACTCCGGCCGGTAAAGCCTCCGCGCGCACGTAGACGTCCCCGCCCTCCTCCTTGCTGAGGAAGCCGAACCCCTTCTCGGAGTCATACCACTTGACCTTGCCAACAGGCACGGGAACCTCTTCGGTGTCGATCGACGGAACAGGACGGAAAAGGTGACCGGACAGGCTGCCCGGGCCGACTACCCAGCGTACGTGAACCGGGTGCACCACGCCTGTGGAAAACTACCTGATCAGGCACCGATTCCACACTCCCCGGTCTCGTAATTCCGGGTCGCCGCCTGCTGCGACCGCGTCGCCGATGGAACGATCCCTCGCCGGCACCGCTCAGCGGTACTTCTCGGGCTCCTTCAGCCGCTCGTTCATCGAGCCCGAGCGGAACCCGCGCGGATCGACCGCGGCCGCCAGGAACCCTTCGGCGCGGACCAGTTCGACCAGCGCCGCGCTGTCGACCGTGCCGAGCAGCTCGGCGTCGATCTCGATGCTCGCGGACTGGCCGAGGTCGCGGACGCGGACGTTCTTCACGCCGTACGGCGCCAGGTGCGCGCGGACGGTCTGCTCGGCCCGGTCGACCCGGGCGAGCAGGTTCGGCGTGATCCGGACGCCGTACGCGATCCGGCTGGACAGGCAGGCCGCGGCCGGTTTGTCCGACGTCTCCAGGCCCCAACTGCGTGACGCCTCGCGGATCTGCGCCTTGGTCAGCCGCGCGTCCTTCAGCGGGGTGATCGCGCCGCGCTCGAACGCGGCCCGGATGCCCGGCCGGAAGCCGGCGATCGCGTCGTCGGCGTTCGTCCCGGTCGCGATCGCGGTGATGCCGAACTCGTCGGCGATCGGCTGCAGCGTCTCGACCAGCTCGGCCTTGCAGAAGTAGCACCGGTCGCCGGCGTTGGCCTGGTACCCCTCGCGGTCCATCTCGTGCGTGGGCGGGGTGACGTGCCGGACGCCGACGCCGTCGGCGAACCGTGCCGCCGGCTCCAGCTCCGCGACCGGAAGGCTCGGGCTGACCGCCGTCGCCGCGACCACGTTGGCCGGACCGATCGCGCGGGCCGCGGCCGCCAGCAGGAACGCCGAGTCGGCGCCGCCGCTGAACGCGACCACGAGACTCGGGTACGACGCCAGGCGCGCCATCAGCGCCTCGAGCCGCTGCTCCAGCACGTACGCGTCCAGCCAGGCGGGGAACTCGGTCAGGTCGTTCAGTACGACGTCCGCGCCGTACGCCCGCAGCTCGTCGGCGGTGAACGGCCCGGTCGCCACGCTCACCGCGACCGCTCCGGCCGCGCGGGCGCCGTCGATGTCGGCGGTGTGGTCGCCCACGTAGATCGTCGCCTTGTGCTCACGCAGCGCGATCCCCTTCTCGGCGCCGTGCAGGTCGCCGATTGGCTCGTCGACGTCGAGGCCGAGGTGGTCCAGGTGCAGCTTGACGCTCGGGGCGTACTTGGCCGACACGACCACGGTCCGCCCGCGCAGGGCCCGGATCGCGGCCAGCGACTCGGCGACGCCGGGCAGCGGCAGGCTCCCGGTGATCGCGTACGCCGGATAGACCTCGCGGTACCGCGCGACCATCGCGTCGACCTGGTCCGCGGGGAACCAGTTCGCCATCTCCCAGGTCAGCGGCGGACCGAGCCGGCTGACCACCAGGTCGGTGTCGATCTCCGCGCCGGTCTCGGCGGCCAGCAGGTCCCAGACCGCCTGGATCCCCGGCCGGGAGTCGATCAGCGTCATGTCGAGGTCGAACCCGACCACGAGTTCCGGTACGTCGGTGGTGGCGGCAGCGGACGGCATCTCGGCGGTTGACACATCCCCAACCTTACGTTGCCCGGCTGCCCGTCTCAGATGGCGAACCCGCTTCAAAGTCAACTAAATCAGCTGGAATATGGAGTTATGACCACTCAACTGACAGCACCCACCGTGACCGTCGCGAAGGCCGGCAGTGCGATCGGGGCGGTGATCGGCGGCGTCCAGCTCGGCGGCGACCTCGATCCGGCCACCGTTGCCACGATCCGCCAGGCCCTGCTCACCCACAAGGTGATCTTCTTCCGCGACCAGCAGCACCTGGACGATGCCGGCCAGCTCGCGTTCGCGCGGCTGCTCGGGACACCGACGCTGGCACACCCGACCGCGAAGAGCGTCGAGGGTGCGAGCAGCGTGCTGCCGATCGACTCCGACTACAGCAAGGCGAACAGCTGGCACACCGACGTCACGTTCGTCGACCGGATCCCGGCGATCAGCCTGCTCCGGGCGGTCACACTTCCGGCGTACGGCGGCAACACCAGCTGGGCGAACACCGTGACGGCGTACGAGAACCTGCCGCTCCCGCTGAAGGCGCTGGTCGACAAACTCTGGGCTGTGCACAGCAACGTGTACGACTACGCCGGGGCGCGGGACGAGACGCGGATCGGGGGGATCGACGTCAAGTTCCAGGAATATTACGACCAGTTCGTCTCGCAGCTGTTCGAGACCGAGCACCCGGTGGTCCGCGTGCACCCGGAGACCGGTGAGCGCTCGCTGGTCCTCGGGCACTTCGTACGGCGCTTCGTCGGGCTCAGCTCGGCCGAGACCACCCAGCTCTTCCAGCTGCTGCAGAACCGGGTGACCCATCTGGACAACACGGTTCGCTGGCAGTGGGAGCCGGGTGATCTGGCGATCTGGGACAACCGCGCGACCCAGCACTTCGGCGTCGCGGACTACGACGACCAGCCGCGGCGGCTGCACCGGATCACGCTGGCCGGCGACGTCCCGGTGAGCGTGGACGGGGTCCGCAGCACGCCGCGCACGGGCGACGCGGCGCACTTCTCATCCCTTGACAGCTAGGAGCCTTCCGTCTGACCTCTTGACACGAGCGTCTGAAATGTAAACCCTGGGAGGCATGGACACCTTCGCCGACCGGACCAAGCGGCGGCTGCACGACGAGCTGCTCGACGCGGCGTACGACGTCCTGGTGGCCGGCGGCTACGAAGGCCTGAAGATGGCCGACGTCGGCCGCCGGGTCGGGGTCTCGCGGCAGACCGTCTACAACGAGTTCAAGGATCGCTGGGGCCTGCTGCAGGCGGTGGCCGCGCGGGAGACCGAGCGGTTCCTGGTCGAGGTGAACGCGGCGCTGAGTGAGCACAGCGACCCCATCGACGGGCTGCGGGCCGCGGTCGAGCGGGCGTTGACGCTGGCCGCGGACAACCCGCTGGTGAAGGCCGCGCTCGGGCAGCCCGGGTCGGACCAGGCCAGCCAGCTGCTGACCACACGGGGGCAGCAGGTGCTGGAGCTGAGCCACCAGCGGCTGGACGCGCACGTCCGGGAGCACTGGCCCGACGTACCGGCGCAGGACGCGACCACCTGTGTGGACGTCGCGCTGCGCGTCGTACTGAGTCACATCGTGAACCCCGGCGCCGCGCCCGCGGTCGTCGCGTCCCAGGTGGCTCAGGTGCTGGGCCCCTTCTTGTCCAGGAGGCAGTGATGACCACCACGGCAAATCCCCTGCACCGTAAGGGCTTCAACTCGCTGCGCGCAGGCGGCTTCCACTGGGACGCGCTGCCGCTGCGGCTGTTCGACAAGGGCAACCGCAAGTTCTGGAACCCGCGCGACATCGACTTCAGCCAGGACGCCGAGGACTGGCAACGGCTGACGCCGAACGAGAAGGACAACGCGATGATGCTGTGCGCGCAGTTCATCGCCGGTGAGGAGGCCGTCACCGAGGACCTGCAGCCGTTCCTGCAGGCGATGGCCACGGAGGGCCGGTTCGGCGACGAGATGTACCTGACCCAGTTCTGCTTCGAGGAGGCCAAGCACACCGCGGTCTTCCGGCTCTGGCTGGACGCGGTCGGCGTCACCGAGGACCTGCACCGGTACGTCGAGCACAATCCCGGCTACCGGGCGATCTTCTACGAAGCGTTGCCGGTGGCCCTCAAGTCGCTGGCCGACGACCCGTCCCCCGCCAACCAGGTCCGCGCCTCGGTGACCTACAACCACGTGGTGGAAGGGACTCTGGCCCTCACCGGCTACCACGCCTGGAACCTGCTCTGCACCGCCCGCGGCATCCTGCCCGGCATGCAGGAGCTGATCCGGCGCATCGGTGACGACGAGCGCCGCCACATGGCGTGGGGCACGTTCACCTGCCGCCGCCACGTCGCGGCCGACGAGTCCAACTGGAAGGTCGTCACCGACACGATGGAGGAGCTGCTCCCGCACGCGCTCGTCCAGATCCAGTGGGCGCTGGAGAACTCCCCGGAGCTCCCGCCCGAGATCAACCCGACCGCCCTGATGACGTACGCCGGCGACCGCGCGACCCGTCGCCTCGGCGCGATCGAGTCCGCGGTCGGCGCGGACGTGGCCGGCATCGACCTGGACTACTCCCCCGAGAAGCTCGAGGACGACTTCGGCGCCGAGGACTCGGCCGCACTGGCTGCAGTCCGGTGACCCGTAGCGTCCGAAGAAACCTGATGCGTCCGAAGAAGGCGAGGCTATAGCGCACGGTCTTTCGGACGCATGCGGAATCTTCGGACGCTAGGGGTTTGCTGGGCGAGGACGATGGCGAGGGCGGTCAGGGCGAGGGCGCCAGTCACCCACGTCACGGCGGTAGTGCCGAGGTGGTCGACCACTCGGCCGCCGCTGAAGGCTCCTAGGGCAATGGCTCCGTTGAAGACTCCTACCAGGAGTGCTGACGACGCCTCGGGGGCTGTGGGCGCTGCCGCGTGGTTCCAGGCCTGGGTGGTGACTGTTGTGCCGCCGTACCCGAAGCCCCAGATCACCAGCAGGACAAGGGCTCCGGGCACGGTGGTGCCGAGCACAGGCATGGCCAGTACGGGCAGCGCGATCAGTGTGGCGATCACACCGAGCATGAGGCGGTAGGACTTGGCCGAGCCGGCTACGAAGTTCCCGGTGACGCCTGCGACGCCGTACGCGAGCAGCAAGGTGCCGACCAGGGAGGGGCCGAGGCCGTCCAGCATCGGACGGATGTAGGTGTACGCCGAGAAGTGGGCGGTGACCAGCAGCGCGACCAGGACGAGGCCTACTCGGACCTGCTTGATGCGGAGCGCTGCGGAGACGTCTGCCAGGCGTACGGCGGCTGCTGCGGGCAGGGGTGGCAGGAGGAACGCTATGGCTGCGGCCAGGATCAGGGACAGCACTCCGATCGAGGCGAAGGCCCAGCGCCAGCCGACCAGCTCACCGACGTACGCGCCGGCGGGGATGCCCAGCACGGAGGCGATGCCGATGCCGCTGAAGATCAGGGAGGTCGCCGGCCCGACGGACTGCTTCGGCACCAGGCGTGCGGCGAGTCCGACGGTCAGCAGCCAGACACCGCCCATCGAGACGCCGGTGAGGATCCGTGCGACGACCAGTACGGCGTACGTCGGCGACCACGCGGCGAGCACGCTGGCACCGGCGAGCAGGAGCATCAGGCCGACCAGCACGGCTCGGCGGTCCACCTTGCCCAGCAGGAGCGGCAGCACCGGGGAGCTCAGGGCCGCGACCAGGCCGGTCACCGTGAGGGTCAGGCCTGCGGTGCCCTCGCTCACGCCGAGCGTGGCACCGATCGGTGTCAGCAGGCCGACCGGGAGCATCTCCGCGGTGACGACGGTGAACACCGTGATCGCCATCGTCACCGCCGCGGCCCAGCCGTCGGTTCGGGTCTCGTCGACGCACAGGGTTGTCATGGTTCCAGCCAACGGGACCTGCTGGACGGGAACAACGACGATGTGCTCATCCTTGGAGTAGTCACACTTATCGATCGTGGAGGTCGTCATCAGTCTGGAGCTCCGTGAGCTGGAGTGCTTCCTCGTGCTGGCCGAGGAGCTGCACTTCGGCCGGACGGCCGAACGGCTCTACCTGACCCAGAGCAGGGTGAGCCAGCTGTTGCGCGCCCTCGAACGCCGGATCGGCGGCCGGCTGGTCGAGCGCACCAGCCGGAAGGTGTCATTGACGCCGCTCGGGCAGGAGTTCCTCGACACGTTGCGCCCGGCGTACGCGGGGCTGGAGCGGGTGGTCGCGAACATCCAGGAGACCGCGGCCGGAGGTGGCGGGACGCTGCGGATCGGCTTCCAGGGAACGGCGAACGACAACATCCTGGCCGCGGTCGCCACCTTCCAGGAGGAGCATCCCTGCTGCCTGATCGAGGTGACGGAGCTGCCGCTGAACGACCCGTTCGGCGCGCTGCGGCGCGGTGAGGTGGACAGCGCGGTGGTGATGCTGCCGGTCGCCGAGGACGACCTGGTGCTCGGGCCGACGTTCTCGGAGCAGCCGCAGACGCTGACCGTCTCGGTGAAGCATCCGCTGGCCGGCCGGTCCCAGCTCGACGTCGAGGACCTCGCCGACACCGTGCTCATCGCGGTCGCCCCGCCCGCCCCCGGCTACTGGCGTCAGGCCCAGGCGCCGATGCAGACACCTTCGGGTGCGCTGGTGGGTCGCGGGCCCGAGATCCGCACCCTCCAAGAGGGTCTGTCGATGATCGCGGCCAACCGCGGCGGCATGCTCCTGTGCCGCCCTACCGCGGAGCTCAACCAGCGCGCCGACATCATCCACATCCCCATCACCGGCCTTCCCCACTCAGCGCTGGGCCTGGTCTGGCGCCGGGGCGAGGAAACCCCGTCCCTGAAGGCGTTCGCTGCGGCGTTGATGGACGACCAGTAGGCAGCAGTTTTTTGTCGACATGTCGCCCATCGACGAATCAGTGGGTGAGCCCCAACAGTTCGACCGACTGCTCGCGCATCTCGACCTTGCGGATCTTGCCGGTGATCGTCATCGGGAACTCGTCGACGAGCAGGACGTAGCGCGGGATCTTGTAGTGGGCCAGCTTGCCCGTGGCGAACTGCTTCACGGCCGCGGCGTCCAGCTCCGGAGCGCCGTCCTTGAGCTTGATCCAGGCGCACAGCTCCTCGCCGTACTTGGGGTCTGGTACGCCGACCACCTGGACGTCGGCGATCGACGGGTGGGTGTAGAGGAACTCCTCGATCTCGCGCGGGTACACGTTCTCGCCGCCGCGGATCACCATGTCCTTGATCCGGCCGACGATGTTCACGTAGCCGTCGTCGCGCATCGTCGCGAGGTCGCCGGTGTGCATCCAACGGGCGCGGTCGACCGCTTCGGCGGTCTTCTCGTCGTCGTCCCAGTAGCCGAGCATCACCGAGTAGCCGCGGGTGCACAGCTCACCCGGCTCACCACGCGGTACGACGAGGCCGGTCGCGGGATCGACGAGCTTCACCTCGACGTGCGGCATCGCGCGACCGACGGTCGACGTCCGCCGGTCCAGGTCGTCGTCGCGACGGGTCTGGGTGGCGACCGGCGACGTCTCGGTCATGCCGTAGCTGATCGCGACCTCGGCCATGTGCATGTCGGCGACGCAGCGCTTCATCACCTCGACCGGACACGGCGACCCGGCCATCACGCCGGTCCGCAACGAGCTCAGGTCGTAGTCGGCGAAGTCCGGCAGGCCGAGCTCGGCGATGAACATCGTCGGTACGCCGTACAGGCCGGTGCAGCGCTCGTCCTGCACGGCCTTCAGCGTCGCCGCCGGGTCGAAGGCCGGCGCCGGGATCACCATGCAGGCGCCGTGGGTGGTGCAGCCGAGGTTGGCCATCACCATGCCGAAGCAGTGATACAGAGGTACTGGAAGACACAGCCGGTCCTCGGCGGTGAAGCCGATCAGCTCGGTGACGAAGTAGCCGTTGTTCAGGATGTTGTGGTGCGACAGCGTGGCGCCCTTGGGGAAACCGGTGGTGCCCGACGTGTACTGGATGTTGATCGCGTCGTCGAAGCTCAGCTCCGCCTCACGCGCGGCCAGTTGCTCGTCGGTGGTCGCCGGCGCCGCGTCGACGACGGCATCCCAGTCCGGCGTACCGATGTAGATCGTGGACTCCAGCGCCGGGCAGTCGCCGCGGACCTCGTCGACCATCGCCCGGTAGTCGCTGGTCTTGAACTCGGTCGCCGAGATCAGCAGCCGCACGCCGGACTGGTTCAGCGCGTACGACAGCTCGTGCGTCCGGTACGCCGGGTTGACGTTCACCAGGATCGCGCCGATCGTCGCCGTCGCGTACTGGGTGATCGTCCACTCGGCGCAGTTCGGCGCCCAGATCCCGACCCGGTCGCCCTTGCCGATCCCCCGCGCCATCAGGCCTTTCGCGAAGGTGTCGACGGCGACGCCGAGCTCGGCGTACGTCCATCGTCGTCCGGAGGCGACTTCGACCAGCGCCTCCTGCCCGCCGTACGTGGCGACCGTACGGCGCAGGTTCGCGCCGATCGTCTCGCCCAGCAACGGAACCTCGGACACCCCGGACGCGTACGACGGCAGGCTCATCTCGCCATCGTGACTCGGCGGTACGTCACCGACAACTCCAGCAGCCTGTCGGGCCGGCTGCGAAACGGCCTCAGCTCTACCTCCTTTGCGTCGACACCTCCCTCGCCACACTGACGACGCGATGACTCATCATTTTGTCTCAGGGCACTTCGGAATCTGCGAGCACCGATGGCCGGAGAAATTGTTGATCCGCGCTTCCTTGCACCACGCACACTGACACGTACAAGCCATGATCTGCTCCTGGAAAGTAGTTGCCTGAACGATCTGGTTCTTCTCAACCCAGATGAGAAGTGAGCACCAGTGCCTGCGCGCCGGGTTCGGAGTCTGCGAGCCAGTACTGCCCGTGCGAGACGTGGGCAATCTGCTCGCGAACCGCGTCGACCAGTGCCGAACTGTGGTTCACCATCACCGCGCTCATCTCGATCACGAATTCATCGGTGCAGATATCGTAGGGAAACTTGAATCCGCCGACCAAGGACCAGTTGTCATTAGTCGCACCCGGCGCGAGCCAGTAGTGCCCGAAGCCCATCAAACGATTGACATCGCCGACCTTGCTGAGCAGGTCGGGGCCAGGCGTCAGACCACTCGCCATGCCGAAGCCGATCTTCCCGGACTGCCCACCACCCAGCGCGAGTACACCGTCATTGGTAAAGACGATCCTGTCCATCAGGTCACCGGATCCGTGCGGCGACCGGGAGAACACAGTTTTTGCGATCTCAAGAAAATGATCTCTATCCATTTTTCCCCCAGAGCTACGAAGTTTATAATCCCACCCAGATCCCCCAACGGCGGCCTCCGATCTCCCCAATCGGTCGCGCCGAAGAAAATTCAGTATGTCGCTCGCCTGACACGCAGGTCAACGCCTCGGAAGGTCCGACGAGTGCACTTCCGGTCGCACCGGAACGAGGCGCGAGGAAAGTCAGTACCAGGGTTGAAGGATTCATGGAATTGGAGAGCGCAGAGGCCGCGCCGACCGCGCCTGTCCACCGGCACCGACCACCGCAAGATCCTCGCCCGGCACTTCGGCCCTGCTGCACGACGAGACCGCTTGCGCCTCTGTCCGCAATCGAAGCAGTGAGGGTTGCGGTTTACGGCGGGCGCTCATGAAGACCGGCGAACGCCCGTTCGAGTGCACGCGAACAGGGTGTGGACGGCAAGCAATGTCATGACCAACTCTGCGTCAGCACCGGTCGCGGAGCGTGAAGGTCTGCTTACGCTGGTGGAGAGAGGTGGTGAGGACCAGAGGCTGTGCGCTGGGTGAAGTGTCAGACTGCAGGCATGGACACTGGGATCACCGTCACCGGGACCGGTCAGGCCACCGCGCCGGCCGATCTGCTCCGGCTCACGCTCAGCGTCGGGCAGGACGCTCCCGACGTCGCCGACGCCGTCGCACAGGTCGCCGAGCGCACCGCGGCCGTGATGGCCGCCCTGCTGGCGGAGGGCGTCACGGCCGGCGACATCGCCACCAGCTCCGTGTCCGTGCACCCGCAGTACGGCGAGACAATGACCGTGACGGGCTACCGGGCGTCGCACTCGATGGCGGTGACCACCCGCGACCTGACCGGCTTCGGCCGGCTGCTGAACGCGGCGGTCGCTGCCGTGGGCAACAGTCTGGGGCTGGACTTCCTGCAGTTCGACGTGGAGGACAAGGCCTCGCTGGTCGAGAAGGCCCGTCAGCTGGCGTTCCAGCAGGCGCGGCAGAAGGCCGAGCAGCTGGCGGAACTCACCGGTCAGTCCATCGGCGGCATCGCCGCGGTCAGCGAGTCGCAGGGCTACGTGCCGCTGCGGGAGATGTCGGCCAAGGCGGCGAGCGCGGGCGGGTTCGCGGCCGACCTGGGCGTCACCCCGGGTGAGCAGACCGTCGACGTCACCGTCGAGGTCCGCTGGAACTGGGCCTGAATCTCAGTCTCAAAATCAGACAGTTGGCCCAGATGTCGGTCCGGTCGGCCATAGTTCTCCCATGTACGCACCGGCTCCGCTTCGACGCCAGCTGAACCGATCGGGTCTGCTGCTGCTCGGTCCTGCGTTCGTGGCGGCCGTCGCGTACGTGGACCCGGGGAACTTCGCGACGAACATCGCCGCGGGAGCGACGTACGGGTACCTGCTGTGCTGGGTGGTCGTCGGGGCGAACCTGATGGCCGTGCTGGTGCAGTACCTCGCGGCGAAGGCGAGCATCGCGACCGGGAAGACGCTGCCGCAGCTGTGCCGGGAGCATTTCCGGCCCACCACGTCACGCGGGTTGTGGGCCCAGGCCGAGCTGGTGGCCGTGGCGACCGACCTGGCCGAGGTGGTCGGTGGGGCGATCGCGCTGAACCTGCTGTTCGGCGTACCGCTGCTGCTGGGTGGCGTGATCACCGGCGCGGTCTCGTTCGCGTTGCTGATCTATCAGTCGAAGCGGGGGCAGCGGCGCTTCGAGGCGGCGATCATCGGGCTGCTGGCCGTCGTACTGGTCGGGTTCGTGGTGTCGACGATCCAGGCCGAGCCGTCCGCGTCGGGCGTCGTCGGCGGGATGGTGCCCCGGCTGGACGGCACGGAGTCGCTCGTGCTGGCAGCCGGGATGCTCGGCGCGACCGTGATGCCGCACGCGATCTGGCTGCACGGCGCGCTGGTCACCGACCGGCACTGGAAGTCGATCCGCTCGGCCGCGGGCAAGCAGCGCGTTCTGCGGGCGACGCGGATCGACGTGGCGGTCGCGATGGCGCTGGCCGGCGCGGTGAACCTGGCGATGGTGGTCCTGGCGGCCGCCGCGCTGAGCGGTGCGGGCGCGGACTCGCTGGACGCGGCACACAGCGCGATCGGTGACCGGCTCGGCCAGCTCCCGGCGCTGCTGTTCGCGTTGGCCTTGCTGGCGTCGGGTTTCGCGTCGTCCTCGGTCGGCACCTACGCCGGATCGGTCATCCTGGAAGGGTTCTGGCAAAAGCACGTCCCGCTCGCCGTACGGCGGCTGATCACGCTGCTGCCGGCCCTGATCGTTCTCGCGATCGGGATCGATCCGAGCCGCGCGCTGGTCGTTTCGCAGGTCGTGCTGAGCTTCGGGATCCCGTGCGCGCTGTGGCCGCTGGTGAAGTTGACGGCAACACGGCGCATCATGGGCAGCCTGGTCAACCGGTTGCCGACTACTCTCACCGCATGTCTGGTCGCCACCGCCGTCTCGGTCCTCAACGTCGTACTGATCGTGCTGACGCTGCGAGGCTGACATGACCGCGTCGTTCGTGGTGAGCGACGTGCACGGTCACCCGGACAAGCTGGCCGCCTCGCTGCTCGAGGCCGAGCTGGTCGACGCCGAGGGCAACTGGTCCGGCCGGGACGCGGTGCTGTGGCTGCTCGGCGACTTCTTCGACCGCGGCCCGGACGGGATCGGCGTGCTGCGCCTGGTGCGACGCCTGAGCGCGCAGGCGTCGCAGGGGACCGGCGAGGTCCGGATGCTGCTCGGCAACCACGAGATCCTCGCGCTGGGCATGCACAAGTTCGGCGACGAGGCGGTGCCGCACGACGGGATCACGCTGCGCAGCTTCGAGCGCAGCTGGGCGCTGAACGGCGGGATCGACCGCGACCAGGAGCTGCTCACCGACGAGGACGTCGCCTGGCTGCTGGACCAGCCGATGCTCGGGCTGGACGCCGGGCACCTGCTGATGCACTCCGACACCGCCGAGTACGTCGAGTGGGGCAGCACGATCGACGAGATCAACGCCGGCGCGCGGGCCGATCTGCACAGCGACGACATCACCGTGTGGTGGGAGATCTGGCGCCGGATGACGTCGCGCTACGCGTTCCGCGGGCCGGAGGGCCCGGAGCTGGCGCGGACCCTGCTGCAGCACCTCGGCGGCGAGCGGATCGTGCACGGGCACAGCATCGTCGCCGACCAGATGGGGATCGACCCGGCCTGGGTCACCGGCCCGCTGCTGTACTGCGAGGACCTGGTGCTCGGCATCGACGCCGGGACCTTCGACGGCGGGCCGTCGCTGGTGGTCGAGCTCGAACCTCTAGGCGAGACCGGGGACGACACCGGGGACGACACCGGGGAATGAATCCGGCCGGCGCCGGGGTTGCTTGTTCGAGGACGTAGTTGCCTGCGGAGAGCGGAGACCCAGATGTCGGACAAGCCGGTCAAGATCCCTGGCCCGGACCACCCGATCACGGTGGAGAAGAACCCGGACCGCGTGCTGGTGAAGGTGGGCGGCCAGGTGCTGGCGGACACCCGCGGCGCGCTGTCGCTGCAGGAGTCGACGTACCCGGCGGTGCAGTACGTGCCGCGCGCGGACGTCGACCTCAGCCTGCTCGAGCGCACGGACCACGAGACGTACTGCCCGTACAAGGGCGACGCGGCGTACTACAGCATCCCCTCGCTCGGCGAGGCCGGTGCGAACACGGTGTGGACCTACGAGCAGCCGTACGACGCGGTCGCCGACATCAAGGACCACCTGGCGTTCTACACCGACCGGGTCGAGCTGGAGATCATCACGGACTGAAGCGCCGGCGGAAACCACTCGACATGCTCGGGCTTCGTGCGCTTCACTGCGGGCGATGACTGATCTCACGCGCGTTGACGAGTACCTGCACGCCGCTCCGCTGTCCGGGGCTACCGGCGAGCAGATCGGGCCGTTCACCCTGTTTCGGACGACCACCATCTGGCCGTACTACGTCCGGCCGGTGCCGGGCGGCAGTGTGGTCGAGCAGGGCGACGTGGAGCGGGTGCGGGAGCGGTGTGCCGAGCTGGAGCTGCCGTTGAGCTTCGAGTGGGTCGTGGAGACCTGCCCGTCGCTTGGACCGGCCGCTGCAGCGGCTGGGCTGAGCGTGGTGGAGTACCCGCTGCTCGTGCTGGAGCGCGCGGACTTCAAGCCGGTGGACACTGCAGCGCGGGTCGAGATCCTGCCTGCTGAGCTGGAGCTCCTGCGTCAGGCGCGGGCAGTGGCGAGCGTCGGCTTCGGCACTCCGGGGACCGACATCGGCGAAGCCGGTGCGGCGGAGCGCGATGCCTATGAGGTCTCGGACGAGTCGGCTCACGCCCTGCTGGAGCGAGCCAAGGCCGGCGTCGCCGTGACGGCCGCTGCCTTCGGCGACGACGGGATGCTGGCGTCCGGCGTACACCAGCCGGTCGGTACGGCGAGCGAGATCGTCGGAGTCGCGACCCTCCCGTCCGCCCGCCGCCAGGGTCTCGGCGCCGCGGTGACCAGCTGCCTCGTCGAGCACGCCTTCGCGAACGGCGTGGAGCTGGTCCTGCTGTCCGCGCAGAACGACGCGGTCGCCGCCGTCTACGAACGCGTCGGCTTCCACCGCATCGGTCACGCCGGCGCCGCTGAGTGAGCGTCGGTACGACGAAGTCCCGCCTGATCGTCCTGCGCGGGCCGTCCGGCTCGGGCAAGACCTCGACCGCGCGGCAGCTGCGGGCCCGGCTCGGCCGCGGGACCGCGATCGTCGAGCAGGACCAGATCCGCCGGGTCCTGCTCTGGGAGCGGGACCTCCCCGGCAACCCGAGCATCGAGCTGATCGGGCTCAACGCGCGCTACGCGCTCGACCACGGGTACGACGTGATCGTCGAGGGCATCATGAGCGCCGACCGGTACGGCGGCATGCTGCGCGCGCTGACCGCCGATCACCGCGGGACGACCGTGCACTACTTCTTCGACATCCCGTTCGAGGAGACCGTGGTCCGGCACGCGACGCGTTCCTGGGCGCACAACGTGTCCGCCGAGATGATGCGCGGGTGGTACGAGCCCGGCGACCTGCTGCCCGGCGTCGACCAGCACGTGTTCGACCAGTACGTCGAGCAGGACGCGGTGCTCGCGCGGATCCTGACCGACCTCGGGCTGCCCGTGGATCTGCCGGTCGACCCGGGGGCGATCTCGTTCGGTCGGTGAAGATTTCGGGCGCGAGTCGTCCGGGGTGGGCCGGTGGCCGTACCGTGGGAGGGATGAGCAACACCGAGCGGACCCGCCCCCGTACCCTCGCCGAGGCGCTGCGGAGTTGGGACGACCCTGCTCTGGGCCACCTGCTGCGGCACCGGCCCGATCTGGCGACGCCGATCCCCGCCGACACCGGCCAGCTGGCGGCGAGGGTGACCACCAACGCCTCCGCGGCCCGCTCGATCAACCGCCTGGACGAGTTCGGTGTCGACCTGCTGGAGGCGCTGTCGGCGCTGCCCGAGCCGGTGGACGTCGCCGGACTCGCTGCGGGCGTCGGCCAGCCCGTGGAGATCGTCCAGCCGCGCGTGCTCGAGCTGCTGGCGCTGGCGCTGGTCTGGGGCACCGAGGACGACCTGCGCCCGATCAGAGCCGTGCACGAGCTGCTCGGCCCGACACCTGCGGGGCTGGGCCCTGTCACGACCAAGCACTACGGCGACCTGGACAAGCTGATCGAGGAGGCCGGCCCGGAGGCGCGGGAGGTGCTTGCCAAGCTCACGTGGGGTCCGCCGACCGGCACGGTCGAGAAGGCCGAGCGCCCGGTGACCATCGCCTCGGCGAAGAGCGCGGTGGAGCAGCTGCTGGCGCGCGGGCTCGTCGTACCGAAGGACCCGACGACCGTCGTACTGCCTCGGCAGATCGGTCTGCACCTGCGCGGTGGCCGCGTGCTGCCGTCGACCCGGCCGACTCCGCCGCCGCTGGACGGCAAGCAGGTGTCGGCCTCCATCGCCGACCGGGCTGCTGCCGGCGCCGCACTGGACCTGGTTCGCATGGTCGACCGCGCGCTGGAGCAGCTGGGCACAGAGCCACCGCCAGTACTGCGGACCGGCGGCATCGGAGTCCGTGAGCTGCGTTCGCTCGCCGGGCGGATCGGTGTCGAGGAGCAGACCGCCGGTGCCGTGCTGGAGATCGCGTACGCCGCCGGCCTGGTCGCCGCCGTCGAGGTCGGCTCCAGCGACATGTGGCTCCCGACCGGTGCGTACGACGACTGGCTGGAGCTCGACACCGCGCACCGGTGGGCCCAGCTGGTCATCGCTTGGCACACGGGTCTGCGGGCGATCGGTCTGATCGGCCGGCGCGACAGCGGTGGTGCGACTGCTGCTGCGCGCGAGCGACTGGTCAACGCGTTGGCGCCTGACCTGGAACGCCTGCTGGCGCCGGAGGTGCGTCAGCTGACGCTGGAGGCGCTGGCCGAGGCCGGCGAGGGTTCTGCGCCGGCGGTCGAGTCCGTGGTGACCTGGGTGGCCTGGCACCGGCCGCGCCGCGGTGGGCAGTTCCGGGACGACCTGGTCGAGTGGACTCTGACGGAGGCCGCTCTGCTCGGGCTGACCGGGCTGGGCTCGCTGGCGGTTCACGCGCGTCCGTTGCTGCGCGAGGAGCCGACCGCTGACGACTTGGCCGCGGCGATCGAGCCGATGGTGCCCGCACCGGTGACGGAGTTCCTGTTGCAGGCTGACCTGACCGCTGTGGCGCCTGGACCGCTGGTGCGCGCCGTACAGGATGATCTGGCGGCCATGGCCGATGCGGAGTCGCACGGTGGTGGTGGGGTCTTCCGCTTCAGCGAGAGCTCGGTACGGCGTGCGTTCGACATGGGCAGGACCAGCGACCAGCTGCACAAGTGGCTGGCCGAGCACTCGCGGACGCCGGTGCCTCAGCCGCTGACGTACCTGATCGACGACGTCGCGCGGCGGCACGGCGTCCTGCGGATCGGTACGGCGACGACGTACCTGCGCTGCGACGACGAGGACGTGCTGACGCAGCTGCTCAGCTCGAACCTGCCCGGCGTGCGCTTCCGTCGCCTCGCGCCGACGGTCGTGGTCTCGCCCTCACCGCCGGACATGGTGCTGTCCCGGTTGCGCGAGGCAGGCCTGGCGCCGCTGGCCGAGACCTTCGACGGCGTCGTCCAGATCAGTACGGCGACCGCGCGCCGCGGTGACGCGCCGCGTCGTCGTACCAGCAGGGACTTCGTCGACACCCCGACCGAGCTCACCGAGGACCAGGTCAAGGCGGTGATCGAGAAGGTCCGCACCGGCGACCGTCTCGCCGCCGAACGCCCCGAGGACGCCGGGCAGGAACCGAGCGCACCGGCCGAGACCATCAGCATCCTCACCAACGCCGCCGAGGCCGGCAGCCGCACGTGGATCTCGTACGTCGACCACAACGGCAACGCCTCGGAACGCATCGTCGAACCGGTCCGCGTCGCCGACGGCTGGCTCACCGCGTACGACGACGGCGCCGACCAGCCCCGCACCTACGCCCTCCACCGCATCGCCACCGCCCGCCCGGTCTAGAAAAGCGCGTCCTGCTCGATCTCCGGTGGGGCCACAGGTTCCAGAGGAACGTCCACCAGCGCACCAGGCTCAGCAGCTCTGAGCGACCAGCCTGCCAACAGATGCGTGTCGAGCAGGACCACCCCGAGCGACGTCCGCAGGTAGATGTCGCCGGCGATCGTGCAGGCGATCTCACCGGCCAGCGTGCCGCCGGCGGTGGGCGCGCGGAGCGCGGCGTCGGGGTGGAGTCCGTCGGCAGGTAGGCCGTACGCGGTGGTGTGGTCGCGGATCGGTGACTCGCAGCGGGTCTGGCCCTCCGGCCAGGACAGCTCAGCTGCGCGGCCGGCCAGGTCGCGCAGAGCAGCGGAGCGCGCCGCAGTCTCCACCGGACGGCCGCGCGCTGCACGCTTGCGGGTGGTCGAGACGCGGTCCGGCAGACCGAGCGTGGTCATCAGCAGGTTCTCGATCCGGCGCGCACCCAGCAGCGAGCCGCTGGAGATGAACGTCGACGACAGCGCGCCCTGCTCCAGCAGCCGCGCCTCTCCACGCTCGGTCGCGGTGATGCCGACCTTGACCACGCTCCCGTGGTGCGCCAGGTACACCGAGAACGACCGCGGATCGTCCAGCCGCGTGTCCGCGGCGATCGAGTTCGACCGTTCCATCGCCTGGCAGTCCGGGCACTGCGGGCTCCGACCTGTCGGCTCCAGCACCGTCGAGGTCGAGCAGGCCAGCCGCCGCGACCGCCAGATCCCGATGCACCGCCGGTCCGCCCCGAACACGAACGCCAGCTCGGTCCCCAGCCCCAACGGGCTGACCTTCCCCGTCACCCATTCCAGCTGCGCTTCCCCACCGCTCCACAGCAGCCCAGTCACCCGCATGCGCGAAAGCTACAGCAGCCCACGGACAACCTTCAGGACACCGGTGCCAGCAACAACCCGGTGATGGCGTCGGTCAGTCCGGTGGCCAGCCGCGACCAGGTCGGACTAGGCGTGGGCACACCCTCGGCAACAGCCCGCTCGTACTCGGCACACGTGTGCACGATCAGGTGCCGAGCCATGTCACCCCGCTCGGCCCGCACGTTCGCCGGTACGGCGGGCAGACACGTGTTCAGCCCGTCCCGCACCTGCTGAAGCTGCTGCGACGTCATCGCCTCCTCGACGATGATCTGCCGCAGCGCCGGGTCGGTCATCACCTGCGCACCGAACCGCGCGTACCAGGTCGGCGTACTCAACGTCCCCAGGTACTCGGGGTTCGGCCGGACCATGCAGCCCACCCAGTCCCGCAGCTGCGGCGCGGCCGGGAGCTCGGCCAGCATCCGCGTCCGGATCTGCTCGATCGGCTCGCTGTGCCGCCGTACGACGGCGCGGACCAGGTCGGCCTTGGTGCCGAAGTGGTACCCGACGGCCGTGTTGTTGCCCTGGCCGGCGGCCTCGCTGATCTGCCGGTTGGAGACCGCGCCGACGCCGTGCTCGGCGAACAACCGCTCGGCGGCGGCCAGGATCAGCTCGCGTGTCTGCTGCGCCCGGAGTGCCATCGCCCCACCCTGCCCCACCTGTTGGCCAGTTGTCGGCTTCAGATTGCCGATTCGCTTGCTTTAAGTCAACTGACTGATTTACCGTTAGTTGTATTCCGCAACCAAACATCCCCGCCCGGAGGCTCCTGCATGTCCGCTGTCCCTGCCGCGCCACGTCCCAACGCGGTCGTCGCCGCGCTGGCCTGTGCCGGCATCACGGTCTCGCTGATGCAGACCTTGATCATCCCGCTCGTCCCCCAGCTCCCGGCCCTGCTGCACGCCACCCCGAGCGACGCCACCTGGGCGATCACCGCCACGCTGCTGGCCGGTGCGATCGCGACGCCGATGATCGGCCGCCTCGGTGACATGTACGGCAAGCGCCGGATGCTGCTGCTCAGCCTGAGCATGCTGGTGATCGGCTCGATCATCGGCGCGCTGAGCGACTCGCTGACCCCGATGATCGTGGCCCGCACGCTGCAGGGACTGTCGGCCGGCGTCATCCCGCTCGGCATCAGCATCATGCGCGACGAGCTGCCGTCGGACCGGCTCGGCACGTCCATCGCACTGATGAGCGCGTCACTCGGCATCGGCAGCGCACTGGGTCTGCCTGCGGCCGCACTGATCGCCGAGTACACCAACTGGCACGTGCTGTTCTGGACGGCGGCCGCAGCAGGCGCAGTAGTCCTCGTCGTGGTTGTGACGCTCGTACCGGAGTCCTCCGTACGGACTGGAGGCCGCTTCGACGCGGTCGGCGCGGTCGGACTGTCCGTCGGGCTCTTCTGCCTGCTGCTGGCGATCTCCAAGGGCGCCGACTGGGGCTGGGGCAGCGGACGGACCGACGGCCTGTTCGCCGCGGCTGTAGTGGTCCTGGTGCTGTGGGGCTGGTACGAGCTGCGCGCCAAGCAGCCTCTGGTCGACCTGCGGACCACCGCACGCCGTCAGGTGTTGCTGACCAACCTCGCCTCGGCGGTGTTCGGCTTCGCCATGTTCGCCATGTCCCTGGTGCTCCCGCAGCTGCTGCAGCTACCGAAGGCCACCGGGTACGGGCTGGGCCGCTCCATGCTCGCCGTCGGCCTGGTGCTGGCGCCGTCCGGGCTGGTGATGATGGTGACCGCTCCCCTGTCCGCCAAGATCTCCCGCACCCGCGGCCCGAAGGTGACGCTGATGCTCGGTGCGGTCATCGTCGCGCTCGGCTACGGCCTCGGCATCGTGATGATGTCGGCGGTCTGGCAGCTGGTCGTGATCGCCGCGGTGATCGGCGCCGGCATCGGTCTGGCGTACGGCGCGATGCCGGGGCTGATCATGTCCGCCGTACCGGTCTCCGAGACGGCCGCCGCGAACAGCCTGAACACGCTGATGCGCTCCATCGGTACGTCGGTCTCCAGCGCGGTCGCCGGGCTGGTGCTGGCCCAGGTGACGATCTCGTTCGGCGGCCTCCAGGTGCCGTCGCAGAACGGGTTCCGCTTGATCCTGGCGATCGGCTGCGGCGCCTCGCTGCTCGCGCTGGCGATCGCGGCGTTCCTGCCCAAGCACACCCCGCCGGTAGCCCAGGCGGCCGTCGTACCGGGTGCGCTGGAGGCAGACCCCGTCGCCTGATTTGCCGGACGGGGCACAATGGAGGGTCGGGCAGGGTGATCCTGCCCGGCTCACCACGAATCACACCGTCTGACGGGAGATGTTGCGTGACCGACGGACCGTTGATCGTCCAGTCCGACAAGACCCTGCTGCTGGAGACCGCTCACCCGGACTCGAACGACTGCCGCAAGGCGATCGCCCCGTTCTCCGAGCTGGAGCGGGCCCCGGAGCACGTGCACACCTACCGGCTGACCCCGCTCGGCCTCTGGAACGCCCGCGCCGCGGGGCACGACGCCGAGCAGGTGATCGACGTCCTGCTGCGCTACAGCCGCTACCCGGTCCCCCACTCGCTGCTGGTCGACATCGCCGAGACGCTCGACCGGTACGGCCGGCTCCGGCTGGAGAAGCACCCGGAGCACGGCCTGGTCCTGGTCACGACGGACCGGCCGGTGCTGGAGGAGGTGCTGCGCTCGGCCAAGATCAAGCCGCTGCTGGGCGACCGGATCGACGACGACACCGTGCTGGTGCACCCGTCCGAGCGGGGCCACCTCAAGCAGACCCTGCTGAAGCTGGGCTGGCCCGCCGAGGACCTGGCCGGGTACGTCGACGGCGAGAAGCATCAGATCGACCTGGTCACCGACGGCTGGGAGATGCGGCCGTACCAGCAGCAGGCAGTCGACTCGTTCTGGCACGGCGGCTCCGGCGTCGTCGTACTGCCCTGTGGTGCCGGTAAGACGATCGTCGGCGCGGCCGCGATGGCGCAGGCCTCGGCGACCACGCTGATCCTGGTCACCAACACGGTGTCCGCGCGGCAGTGGAAGGACGAGCTGCTCAAGCGGACCAGCCTGACCGAGGAGGAGATCGGCGAGTACTCCGGCGCGCGCAAGGAGATCCGGCCGGTCACCATCGCGACGTACCAGGTGATGACGACCCGGCGGAAGGGCGTCTACTCGCACCTGGAGGTCTTCGACGCCCGCGACTGGGGCCTGATCGTGTACGACGAGGTGCACCTGCTGCCGGCGCCGATCTTCCGGATGACCGCCGACCTGCAGACCCGGCGCCGGATCGGCCTGACCGCGACGCTGGTCCGTGAGGACGGCCGCGAGGGCGACGTGTTCTCGCTGATCGGCCCGAAGCGGTACGACGCGCCGTGGAAGGACATCGAGGCGCAGGGCTGGATCGCACCGGCCGACTGCGTCGAGGTGCGGGTCGACCTGGAGCAGACCGAGCGGTTCGTGTACGCGACCGCCGAGCCCGAGGACCGGTACCGGCTGGCCGCGTCGACGCCGGCCAAGTCGCGGCTGGTCCGGCGGATCGCCGACCACCACAAGGGCGAGCCGATGCTGGTGATCGGCCAGTACATCGACCAGTTGGACGAGCTCGGTGAACGGCTGGAGTGCCCGGTGATCAAGGGCGAGACGACGGTCAAGGAACGGCAGCGGCTGTTCCAGGCGTTCCGGACCGGCGAGATCGACCGCCTGGTGGTCAGCAAGGTCGCGAACTTCTCGATCGACCTGCCGGAGGCTTCGGTCGCCGTACAGGTGTCGGGGACGTTCGGGTCGCGGCAGGAGGAGGCTCAGCGTCTCGGTCGCGTGCTGCGCCCGAAGGGCGACGGCCGGACGGCGCGCTTCTACTCGATCGTCGCGCGGGACACCGTCGACGCCGAGTTCGCCGCGCACCGCCAGCGCTTCCTGGCCGAGCAGGGCTACGCGTACACGATCGTCGATGCAGAAAATCTCTTCGCTTAAAGCAGGTCGTCGCAGGGGATCAGCGGACACGGAACTCGTTTGAGATAAGGCCCCATGGAGCGGTCGCCGGTGGCGGCGGCCGCTGCTCCGGCCCAGTGGTCCCGGCCGATGAACACCGGGTAGCCGGCAAATCCGCTGAAGCCGGCGCGGGCCAAGGCCGCCGGGCCAGGTGCGGAGGCGGCCACGACTCGCTCGAGCACCGCCGGGCCCACCTCCGGCCGGTCGACCATGTGGAAGAGCGCCGAGGACGCGTCGGTCTGCTCGGCCCAGGCGAAGGCGGCCTTGACCGAGTACGACAGTCCGTCGGACCAGTCCGGCGACGGTACGACGGTGACGTCCTCGCCGGCGAGCAGGGCGACCACGTCCGGCGCAGCAGCTCCGACCACCACGCCGATCGGCCCGCAACCAGCGGCTCTCAGCGTGGCGACGGTGGTCACGACCCACGGCGTACCGTCGGCCGCACGCATCAGACCGCCCGGCATCCCCAGTCTGGTCCCGGCACCGGCCGCCAGCAGGACGCCGAGCACGCTCATTCGCCGAGCCGGGTGTGGATGCCGACGAAGTGGTCCTTCATGGAGCGGGCGAAGTCTTCGGGCCGGCCGGACTTCAGGGCGTCGAGCAGGTCCCGGTGCCAGCCGGCCGCGTCGGACGGCGTGTAGCGGGCCCCCGGAAGCCGGGCGTCCACCTGGGCGAAGGTCCGCCAGAAGACGCTCAGCAGGTCGATGACGAGCGAGTTCCCGAGCGACTCGTAGAGCGCCTGGTGGAAGGCCCAGTCCTCGTCCGGGAAGTACAGCCCGTCCGCGGCCTTCGACTCCATCCGCGCCACGATCGGTTCGAGCTCGTCGAACCCGACCTGGCTGAAGTGCGCGACGACGTCGTCGGCCAGCCCGACCTCGATCGCCTGCCGAACCTCGAGCACGTTCTGCACGTCGCGCAGGTCACCCTTCATCGACTGCGACATCTTGAAGGCGAGCCCGTCCTCGAGCGCCTCCAGCGTGACCTCGCCGACGTACGTGCCGAACCCGTGCCGGATCTCGATGATGCCGACCGCCTGCAACGCCTTCATCGCCTCCCGCAACGGGTGCCGGCCGACGCCGAGCTGGACCATCAGGTCCTGCTCGTTGGGCAGGGGGTCGCCCGCCTTCAGCCCGCGCTCCAGGATGAACGACTTCATCTGGTCACGGATGAAGGTCTGGTTCCCTCCGGCGCCTCGCGCCCGCCCGGTGGTCACAGCAGCCTCCTCGGATCGAACGGCCAGCTTAACGACCGGGCGGGCGGGATCAGGCCTTCAGCGCAGTCCGGCGCGTTCGAGCAGCCCACCGACCGCGGCGATCTCGGCCTCGTCCAGCGGGATCGACGGGTACGCCGTCAGCGGGGTCGCGATCACCCCGAGCAGGAACAGCCCCGCCTTGAACGCGCCGAGCGCTCCCGAGCTGTTCCCCATCCGCGAGCGGTCGGCGACCTCGACGATCTCGAACAGCCGGAACAGCCGGTCCTGCTCGGCGCGCGCGGCCGCCAGGTCCCCGGCGGCGATCGCGTCGAAGATCCGCACGTACCCGGTCGGGTCCACGTTGCCCAGCCCGGGCACCACGCCGTCCACCCCGAAGTTCAGCGCCGAGTCGACCGTGACCTCCGACCCGGTCATGATCGCGAACCCGGACAGCCCGGCCTCGCGCCGGTCGAGCACCAGCCGGCGCAGGCTCGTCTCCTGCCCGCTCGAGTCCTTCACCCCGGCCAGCACCCCGCGCCGGCCGAGCTCGATCACCAGCGACGACGGCAGCTTGGTCCCGCTGAGCCGCGACGGGATGTCGTACGCGTACAACGGCGTCCCGCCCGCGACCGAGGCCAGTCGCTCGTAGTGCCGCTCGATCTCGGCCGGGTGCGTGGCGGCGTAGAACGGCGCCGTCGCGACCACCGCGTCCACCCCGGCCTTCAGCGCGGCGGCGACATGGGCCCCGGCGCGTGCGGTCGAGGTGTCGATCGCCCCCGCGAGCACCGGGACCTGGCCCGCGACCTCGGCGACGACGGTCTCGAGCACGGTCCGGCGCTGCTCGTCGGTGAGAAAGGTGCCCTCTCCCGAGGTCCCGAGGACGAAGACACCGCGGACTCCCCCGGCCAGCTGGTACGCGACCAGGCGCGCGAGCGAAGCGGTGTCGACGTCGTACTCGGTGGTCAGTGGGGTGACGAGCGGCGGCACCACACCGCTGAGGTTCTGGGCGGAACTGGACACGTAATCTCCCCTGGATTCAGAACTGGGACGGATCGAACGAGACGTACGACAAGGTGGCGAAGGACGAGGTCTCACCGGCCTCGTAGAACAGGCCGACCTGTCCGCCGGGCAGCGGCACCAGGTCGGAGTACCCGGCCATGCCCGGGTGGACGACCAGCCCCGGCTTCCAGGACAGCCCGTCGTCGGTGCTGACGAACACGGTCAGCTCGCGCCGGATCTCCGGGTGCACCGGCGTCGACAGCTGCAGCCGGTCGCCGACCCGTAGCACGCTGCCCTGGATCCCGGGCGCGGTGATCTCCGGGATTCCGGCGTACGGCGCATCGAGCGTCGCGCCGCCGTCGGAGGAGTACGCGTGGGCGCGGGCGGGACCGGTGCCGCGGTGGTTGCGGGTGTTGAAGTAGAGCCGCCCGTCGGCCAGCTCCACCACGGTCGTCTCGTTCGCGTTGATCTCGCCGCCGTCGTTGCGGTCGACGAACCCGCGCTGCCACGACCGGCCGCCGTCGTCGCTGTAGATGCAGTGCCCGCCGTTCAGCCGCATCGCACCGGCCGCGTCGAGGCCGTCGAAGTCCGCGGGCACGAACGAGTGGTTCGCCGGTACGACGAGCCGCCCGGCGTACGGGCCCTGGGTCAGCGTGATGCCGTGGCACGGACCGGTCGCGTACCAGCCCCAGTCGTCCGGCTTGACCTGCGCGGTGATCTCCTCGACCGCGGTCCAGGTCTCGCCGTCGTCGCTGCTGCGCTGGACGAAGACCCGGCGGCCGTTCTCGGGATCGGTGCCGCGGGCAACGGAAATCTCGACCGCGTCGGCGCCGTTCCGGACCGTCACCAGCACCAGGTCGCCCGACGCCGGATCGATCAGCGGCACCGGGTTGCCGCAGGTCTTGCCGGCCGCGGCCGAGACCACCTGCAACGGCAGCCAGGTCCGCCCGCCGTCGTCCGAGCGCCGGAGCACGACCTCGATCTCGCCGGCGTCGGCCGACGAGTTCAGACGGCCCTCGCAGAAGGCGAACAGTGTCTCGCCGCGCACGGCGATCGAGGGGATCCGGAACGTGTGGTACCGGCTGCCGGCCGGGTCGAAGACGACTTCGGGAGCGCGCACTCTTGAAGACATAGGACGTACTATGTCATGGTGGCGCCGCCGACTCAATCGGCTCCGACGTGTTCGACCGCCACGGAAGTGAGGCCTCATGCCACTCAGCAGACGAAGTTTCCTCGGCGGTGGCCTGGCCGCCGCCGCGGTCGCCGTCACCGGTACGCCGCTGCTCAGCGCCTGCGCACCCGAGAAGAAGAACCAGGCCGCCGCCGACCTCGCGGTCAAGCTCCCGACGTACCTGCGTTACACCGGGGTCAAGCCCGACCTGCCCGGCACCGACCTGGTCCTGGACGGCTTCCTGAAGTACCCGGCGAGCCCGCTCAAGGCGATCGCCGACAAGCCGGGCGACGGGCAGCCGATCACGTTCATGACCAACATCCCGGGCGCGATCCCGCCGGCGGTGGAGAAGAACGCCTTCTGGCAGGCGGTGAACGACCGCCTGGGCTCGGAACTGCAGATCAGCATGGCGTCCAACGACGAGTACAAGGACAAGTTCGCGACGCGGATCGCCGGTGGCGACCTGCCCGACATCCTGAACATCCCCGTCGACACCGTGCAGATCCCCGGCCTGATGAAGGCCAAGTGCATGGACCTGACCGAGCAGCTGTCCGGCGACGCGGTCAAGAAGTACCCGTTCCTGGCGAACATCCCCACCGAGTACTGGAAGGGCTGCGTCTTCAACGGCGGCATCTACGGCGTCCCGGTGCCGCGCGGGGTGTCTAGGACCTCACTGCCGCTCTACCGCGAGGACCTGCTGGCGGCCAAGGGCGTCAAGGCCCCGGCGCCGAAGAACTTCCAGGAGTTCTTCGACCTGGCCAAGGAGATGACGGCGCCCAAGCAGAACAAGTGGGCCTGGACCAGGGTGCCGCTGTCGACCATCCGGCAGATGCTCGAGGTTCCCAACGTCTGGAAGGCCGACGGCGGCAAGTTCACCTCGATGTTCGAGCACGACGCGCAGCTCGACGCGCTCGAGGCGGCCCGCAAGATGGTCGCCGCCGGCGTGGTCAACCCGGACGCGTTCAACGACAAGGCCTCCGCCCGCAAGCAGTGGTTCAACGGCGGGATCGCCGCCTTCGACTACGACGGCTTCGTCGCGTGGAACCAGTACTACGCCGACAACACCGCCGGTGAGGCGTTCGCGGTGAACATGCTCGACGTCCCCGGCTTCGACGGCGGCCAGGGCAAGCCCTGGCTGGGCGCGGCGCTGAACAACATCACCTCGTTCCGCAAGGACACCAAGCACTCCGTCGGCACCCTGCTGAAGGTCGCCAACTGGATGGCCGCACCGTTCGGCACCGAGGAGTACCTGTTCCGCAAGTACGGCCTCGCCGGGCGGCACTACGCCCTGCAGGGCACGGATCCGGTGCCGAACGCGGTCGGCGTGCTGGAGACCGGGATCGGCCTGCAGTACATCAGCGACTCCACCCTGGCGCTGTACTGGGCGGGCAAGCCCATCATCGCGCAGAACCAGCACAAGATCCAGCAGAAGGTCGCGTCCCGCCTCGTCCCCGACGCGTCGTACGGGCTCTACTCGGACACGCAGTCGAAGCAGCAGACGCAGCTCGCGAAGAAGATGACCGACCTGGAGAACCAGATCGTGCAGGGCAACAAGCCGGTGTCCGAGTGGACCGCGGCGGTCGCGACCTGGCGTTCGTCGGGCGGCGACAAGATGCGCGCCGAGCTCGAGCAGGCCCTCAGTGACGCGGCAGGGCGCTAGATGCTCCGAGGCAAAACCAAGCCCGGCGTACCGCGGCAGCAGTTGTCACTCGGGCGGCGGCTGGTCCGCGACCGGGTGCTGCTGCTGTTCGCGCTGCCCGGGACCCTGCTGATCATCGCGTTCCACTACGTGCCGCTGCTCGGCAACGTGATCGCGTTCAAGGACTACCAGCCGTTCCTCGGCATCGGTGGCAGCGACTGGGCGGGACTGCAGAACTTCTCGGTGATCTTCACCGGCGACCCGGCCTTCCTGCTGGCGCTGAAGAACACGCTGATCCTGACCACGCTGCAGTCGGTGTTCGTGTTCCCGGCGCCGATCCTGCTCGCGCTGCTGCTGAACTCGCTGTTCTCCGAGCGGATCAAGCGGATCGCGCAGAGCATCCTCTACCTGCCGCACTTCATGTCGTGGGTGATCGTGGTCGCGTTGTTCCAGCAGATGCTGGGCGGCAGCGGCCTGCTGAACAACTACCTGCGCTCGCACGACCTGGCCACGCTCGACATCATCGGGAACTCCGAGCTGTTCCACGTCCTGCTCACGTCGCAGATCATCTGGAAGGACACCGGGTGGGCCACGATCCTCTTCCTGGCGGCGCTGTCCCAGATCGATTCGCAGCTGTACGAGGCGGCCAGCGTCGACGGTGCGAGCCGGATGCGGCAGCTGTGGCACGTCACGATGCCCGGGCTGCGCGGCATCATCATCCTGCTGTTCATCCTGCGGCTGGGTGACTCGCTGACGGTCGGGTTCGAGCAGATCGTCCTGCAGCAGGCCGCGGTCGGACGTGACGTCAGCGAGGTCCTCGACACCTACGTCTACAACAACGGCGTGATCGGCGGTGCCTGGGGCATCGCGGCCGCGGTTGGCCTGGTGAAGGGTCTCGTGGGCGTCGTGCTCGTGCTGGTCGCGAACAAGGTGGCGCACGTCTTCGGGGAGCAAGGGGTGTACAGCAGATGAGCCGGCGAATCGTCAACGGCGTACCGATGCCGTCCTGGCCGATGCGAGGCTTCAAGGGCCTGGTGCTGCTGGTCTTCTGCGCGCTGGTGGTGATCCCGTTCGTCGCGGTGATCTCGACCAGCATCGCACCGAACAAGCAGGTCACCGAGTCGGGTGGGCTGGTGCTGCTGCCCGACTCGGTCGACCTCGGCGCGTACCGGTCGCTGTTCGCAGGCGGGGTGGTGACGGACGCGCTGTTCGTCAGCATCTTCGTCACCGTGGTCGGCACGCTGCTCAGCCTCACCGTCTCGTGCCTGCTCGCGTACGCGCTGGCCCGGCCGGGGTTCACCGCCGGGCGCCCGATCCTGCTGATCGTGCTGTTCAGCATGCTGTTCTCCCCCGGCATCATCCCGCTGTACCTGGTGGTCAAGGGGGCGAGCCTGCTCGACAGCATCTGGGCGCTGATCGTGCCGACGATGGTGAGCGCGTTCAATGTGATCGTGCTGCGGGCGTTCTTCTCGAACCTGCCGAACGAGATCACCGAGAGCGCCCGGATCGACGGCGCCGGCGAGCTGAAGACGTTCGCCTACATCGTGCTGCCGCTGTCGAAGGCGGTGCTGTCGGTGATCGGCCTGTTCTACGCGGTCAGCTACTGGAACGCCTTCTTCGGCGCGCTGCTCTACCTCAACGACAGCAGACTCTGGCCGCTGCAGCTGGTCCTGCGGACGTACGTCATCAACGACACCCAGCTGGGCAGCGCGGAGCTCGGCACCGAGCGGCTCCCCCCGCAGGCCTCGATCCAGATGGCGATCCTGGTGGTCTCCATCGTGCCGATCCTGCTGGTCTACCCGTTCCTGCAGCGGCACTTCGCCAAGGGCGTCCTGACCGGCGCCGTCAAGGGTTGACCCGGGGGCGACACGCCGTACGGCGCCAGGGCCGGCCGGTGTGATCCGGGAGTCACCGGCGGCCGGAATGGATCGGCGCCGGGCCCAGTTGGCCTCTGTGCAGGGTTTCGGCGACTACCTGGACGGGGGGAGACGGACCGGTCGCTCACGGTGGCTCGGGGGTTGCCCAGGGCAACTTCAGGGTCGAGCCTGGGGCAATCCGGAGGCTTCGACCGGTACCGTCGAAAGGTATGGGGACACAGGCACTCGAGCCCGCGGAGCTCGGGGAACGGCATCGTTCAGCAGGTCCGGCGGTGTGGCGAGTGGTCCGCGAAGCAGTCCTGCTGGCCACGCTTTTCCTGGTCTACAGCGCGGGCCGGCAGATCGCTGCGAAGCACACCGGCTCGGCCTTCGACCACGCCGGCCAGATCCTGTCGCTGCAGCGCTGGCTGCACCTGCCCAGTGAGTCGGCACTCCAGCAGCACGCGCTCCAGATCCCGCACCTGGTCGAGGGCGCCAACCTGTACTACGCCTCCGTGCACGCGCCGCTCACCGCGGTCGTGCTGCTCTGGCTGAGCATCTGGCGCCCCGCGGCGTACCCGCACGTGCGTTGGACGATGGTCTCGGTCACGGCGCTGGCCCTGATCGGCCACATCGCGTACCCGCTGGCCCCGCCGCGGATGATGCCCGGCTTCGTGGACACCGGGCTGCGGTTCGGCCAGTCGGTCTACGGACCGGACCACTCCGACGGCGTGGCGAACCAGTTCGCGGCGATGCCGAGCCTGCACGTCGGCTGGGCCGCGCTGATCGCGCTCTCGATGATCCTGATCACCCGCACGAAGTGGCGCTGGCTGTGGCTGCTGCACCCGATCATCACGTTCGGCGTGGTGGTAGTGACAGCGAACCACTATTGGATGGACGGGCTCGTCGTCCTGGCCCTGCTCGCGGTCAGCCTGCCGTTGCTGCTGCGGCCCAGGCTGCGGCCGCTGGGTAATTCGGTTTCGCCCCGGGTGGCGGTCAAGTAACGTAGCGGGGCTTCCCCCGACCCCGTCGACCGCATTGCGGAGGTTCTGTCATGCCCCCCGACGATCCCACCCTCGACGACGAGCGGTCCTACCTCGCGACGTCCCGTGCCGCGCTCGCGGTGATGCGCGCGAAGACCGGTTCGCTGGAGATCGCCAGCGCGGACCCGGTGAACACCGAGTTCCTCAAGCAGGCGATCTGGCGGCGGATGAAGGAGCTCGAGGACGACCCGGACGTGCCGCTGTTCTTCGGCCGGCTGGACTACCTGGAGCCCGCGCCGGAGACCTTCCACATCGGCCGCCGGCACGTGAACGACGAGGCCGGCGAGCCGCTGGTGGTGGACTGGCGGGCCGAGATCTCGGTGCCGTTCTACCGGGCCAGCAAGACCGAACCGATGGGCGTCGGCACCCGCCGCCGGTTCGGGTTCACGCACGGCGAGATGACCGCGTTCGAGGACGAGGACCTGACCTCGTCGGACGCCGTCGAGGAGCACAGCGACATCCTGGACGCGGAGATCGAGCGCCCGCGCTCCGGCCCGATGCGCGACATCGTCGCGACCATCCAGCCCGAGCAGGACGTGATCGTCCGGGCCGGCGTCGAGCAGACCATCTGCGTCCAGGGCGCTCCCGGTACGGGGAAGACCGCGGTCGGCCTGCACCGCGCGGCGTACCTGCTCTACGCCTACCGCGACCAGCTGAGCCGGGCCGGCGTCCTGGTGGTCGGGCCGAACGCGAGCTTCCTGCGCTACATCGGCGACGTGCTCCCGGCGCTCGGTGAGATCGAGGCGAAGCAGACCACTGTCGAGGAGATGGTCGCCCGGGTGAAGATCGCCGGGCCGGGTCCGGCACCGGTCGACGTGCTCAAGGGCGACGCCCGGATGGCCGAGGTGCTGCACCGGGCGGTCTGGTCGGGGATCCAGCTGCCGAAGGACTCGCTGGTGGTCCCGCGCGGGTCGCACCGGTGGCGCGTTCCGGCGTACGAGGCGGAGGAGCTGGTCACCGAGCTGCGCACCCGAGGCATCCGGTACGGCGCCGGCCGGGGCATGCTGCCGCAGCGGCTCGCGCACGCCGTACTGCTGCGGATGGAAGCCGCTGGGGACTCGCCTGACGACCGGGTGCAGGACGCTGTCGCGCGGAGCCGCCCGGTGAAGCAGTACGCCGAGGCGCTGTGGCCGGCCGTCGACCCGGTGAAGCTGCTGTTCCGGCTGTTCACCGACGCGGCCTTGCTGGCCGAGCACGCGGACGGTGTCCTCACCGAGGAGGAGCAGAAGCTGCTGCTCTGGGAGAAGGCGCCGCGCTCGGCCGGTGCCGCCAGGTGGTCGGTCGCCGACGCCACGCTGATCGACGAGATCGCCGACCTGGTCGACCGGACGCCGAGCCTCGGTCACGTCGTACTGGATGAGGCGCAGGACCTGTCCGCCATGCAGCTGCGGGCTGTCGGGCGGCGCTGCTCGACCGGCTCGATGACCGTGCTCGGGGACATCGCCCAGGGGACCACTCCGTGGGCCACCCCGTCGTGGGACGAGGCGCTGACCCACCTGGGCAAGTCCGGCGCCCACACCGAGGAGCTGACGGCCGGCTTCCGTGTGCCCGGCCAGGTGATCGAGTACGCCGCGCGTTTGCTGCCGCAGATCGCGCCGCACCTGACCCCACCGACCGCCGTACGACGTGCGCGCGGTGAGCTGACCATCACCCGCGTCGCCGACAGCCTCGCCGCAGCTGTCACCACGGTGGCCGAGGTGTCGGAGCGCCCCGGCTCGATCGGGCTGATCGTGCCGGACGCGCTGGTCGCCGACACCCGCAAAGCCCTGCAGGACAAGGGCATCACGTTCGCCGTGCTCGGTGATGAGGAGGACGTGGAGACCCACCTCGACGTCGTACCAGCCAGCCTGGCGAAGGGCCTCGAGTTCGACCACGTCGTCCTGCTCGAACCCGCCGCCATCGTCGCCGGCGAAGCAGACGAACGCACCGGCCTACGGCGCCTGTACGTCTGCCTGACTCGTGCGGTCACGTCCCTGGCCGTCCTGCACGCCGAGGACCTGCCGACGGTACTGACTACTTGAGGTGCACGCGGGGTGCGCACGCGCGAAGCGCGGGGCGCGGGGCGCGCACGCGGGGTGCGCACGCGCGAAGCGCAGTGCGGCGGGGGCGCCGCACCCTCCCCCTATCCCACCCACCTGCGCACGCGCGAAGCGCGTAGCGCCGGGGCAGGCCGCCTCCTCCCCTTCCCCCCATCCCCCGCGCGAAGCGCGGGGGATGCAGTCAGAAGCCGCGGGAGCCGCCTGAGCGCCTGGACGAGCGGCGGCTGGAGCCGCCCCCACTGGAGCGGGTGCGGGAGGAGCGGCGGCGGGACGAGCCGGAGCTCCAGCCTCCTCCGTCGGAGTCGTCGGAGTTGGAGCTGGAGGACCAGCTGCCGATCGAGGTTCCGATGTCCGACGTGGCTCGACTGAAGCGCGCACCAGCTCGGCGGGAGGCCCAGCGGGCTCGCATCTCGTGACCGGCTCGGCGGGCGTCGTCGTCGGGGAACCACCAGCGGCTCCCGTCGCCCCGCGACCAGTAGCCGTCCATGTATGACGCCAGCTCCTCCCCCAGCGTCCAGTACGGCCGAGCGCGGTCCCGCACAGTCACCATCCGGATGTCGGGCTGCTGGTTGGCCGCCAGCCGGGCAGCACACGCGTCGCAGACATCCACAGCCCGCTCCCGTCCACCCTCCGGCGTCCAGTTCGCCGACCCAGCACTAGGCCCGTGCCGCGGGTCGAAGAAACAAGGAGCGGTCGGCTCCGGCATCGGCTTGCCCGCCCGTACGGCGTCCAAGCACACCAGCCCGTAGCGAGCCGATCCGAGCAGCGTCGCCACCGCCTCGGTATCGCTGTCCCCCGAAGCCTCGTCCAGCCGATGCCGGGCCTTCTCCACCGTGTCGAGCACATCCTTCGACAGCTTCGCCTGCTGCGGGTCCGACGTCGTCGGCAGCCCGGACACGTGCTGCGAGAGCGCGATGATCTCCTCGTTCAGCAGCGGCCTGGCGATCTCCAGGTGCTCCCGCTCCTCCTTGCGACGAGCCCTCCGAGCGCCCAGCGTCGTGACACCCCACCACAGCCCACCCAGCCCGGCAGCACCACCGGCCCACGGCGCAGCGTCGATGTAGAACGGCTTGTTGATCTCCTGCCCGCGCTGGATGAACCGCTCGAGCATCTCCTCGTAGTCCGGCGCACAGCAGTCCACAGCCTGATCAACGGCGTCCCCGACGTGGTACGTCGGCCCCTTGTCGGCCCGCTGCACCGCGTGGAACCCACGCCCCTTCCGCTCCGACGTGGCATCGACCAGTACGGCGTACACGCCCTCGACGCCGACCCGGTCGTAGAGCTGGTCGGCGATCTCCTCGCCCTCCCAGGCGAGCTGGGTGGTGGTGGAGTAGACGGAGTCCGAGTTGACGTTCAACGCGCTGGCCGGGATCACGGCGATCCGCATCGGCGCGGCCGACGCCTTGGCCGCGGCGTCGAGCCTGGACTTCTCCGCGGCGGTCAGCTTCTCCACTCCGGAGTCGACCCAGAGCCCTGGCGACCCCAGGGCTGCGGCGACCTTGTCCATGTAGAGGTCGGCCTTCTCCTTCGCCCTCCGCTTGTCCCCCACGGTGTCGGGCGGGGTGTAGCGGAAGGTCGGCCTGGTCCTGGTCGTGCTGGGCTTACCAGGGGTCGGCTTGGTCGCGCTCGGCTTACCAGGCGTCGGCGTCGGGGTGGCGGCGTGGGCAGCGGCCACTGGAACAGCGGTCAGGACGACCACGGCCAGGAGCAGCGGCAGGCGTACGCCGTACTTGCGGGGCGGGTTCATCGGGTTCCTCCCGAGAGGCGGGCTTGGCAGGCGGCGCAGACAGGGACCTCGCGGGCCTTGCCACCCGGCGGGGTGTACATCCAGTCCGTCACGGAGGTCCCGTGCCCGGTGTCGAAGAAGCAGAGCGCGCGGCGGGCGGGCTTCGGCGTACCGGCGACGAGCGCTTGGGCACAGGCAAGCCGCCAGCGGCCGTACTCGACCGTGCCCCGCACCTCACGCAGCTGCTCGTCGCTGGGCGATGCGTCGACCACGCGCCCGGCGTCGGCGTACGCGTCCACCGCCGCTTGCACGTCCGCTGAGGTGTCCACGCCGTCCAGACGCACGTCGGCGGCATCCAGTTCCTCGCCGAACCGCGTCACGTCCTCCCGCGCCAGCGCCTGCCGCTCCTCCAGCGTGTCCGCCTCATCCGGCAGTACGTCGTACGACGGCCGGTAGAGCGCAGGCCCCTCGTCCTTGCCCGGTCGCCGCTTCCACCACCAAAAACCCAGACCAGCAGCGACCGCCACCACGGCCAAAACGACCAACCAGACCGGGAAGCCGCCGCTGCCCTGGGCCTTCGGCACGTCCAGCTGGTCCAGTACGCCGTTCAGCGTGCCCACCGGGTCGGACCTGCTGTGCTTGCCCAGCTCGTCGGTGAGGATCTCCGCAATCGGGGTGTCCACCCCGACCGCGCTCCCCCACACGATCGATCCCCCGAAGACGACCACGTACACGCCGTCCTGGCCCTGCAGGTCCACCACCTGGTCGACGTACGCCCGCGCAGCCTGCTCACGCGTTCCCGTAGTCGCGAGCGAAGCCGCCGGCACCACAGCGATCCGGATGGCCTGGTCCTGCCCCTCCACCCGGTCAGCGAGCCGCTGGGCCTCCTCGTCGGGGACCAGGGCTCGCTGCGTCGGGTCGACGTACACCGGACTGCTGTCCCACCCCTGAACGACCGTGCTCGGGCCGGTCAGGGGTGTGGTGAGCAGCAGCAGGCCAGCCAGAAAACGCATGCGCGCCAGCATGCCCCACGTGGGGTCCTAGTAGATCGACAGGGCCGCCAGCCTCACCTTCCCGCGGGACTGGGTGATCCGCACGCGGACCTGGTCCGTGGTCACCGGGCTGTCCAGCGCGAGGATCCGCTTGTAGCCGACAGCACCGAACGCGGCGACCTGCTTCCAGCCGCCCTGCTCACGCACCTCGACCACACCAGCCTCGATCTGCTGGCCGTACCGGATGTCCTCACCCAGCGACACCCTCTTCACCGTCGACTTCTTCGGCAGCTGGACGGACACAGTGCCCGTGCCTTCGCCGCTGACCCGCGCACCCTTCGCCAGGTCGCGTGGCATGTCAGCGGCGAGCTTGGCCCGCCACTCCGCCAGCCGGGTGACGTCCTGGTCGTCCAGCCGGCCTTCGCGGTCCGGTGGGATGTTGAGCAGCAGCACGGAGTTCCGGCCGACCGACTTGTAGTAAATGTCGGTCAGCTGCTCCACCGAGCGCGTTGACTGCTCCGGGTGGTGGAACCAGCCCTCCCGGATCGACACGTCCGACTCGGCCGGCCACCAGGCCAGCTCGGTCGCACCGGCGTCCCGCCCGGCCAGCAGGGCCTTCCGGCTGCCCTGGTCGGCCGCGGCGTACCCGAGTGCGTAGTCGGGCGAGCCGTTCGGCTTGGTGATCGTCGGTACGACGCTGAACTCGTCCGGCCGGGCCAGGCCGGATTCGTTACCGACCCACCGCACGTCCGGGCCGCTGACCGCGATCGTCGCCTGCGGAGCGAGCTTGCGGATCAGCTCGTACCAGCTGGGGAAGTCGTAGGTCTCCACCTTGTCCGGTGGGATCCGGCCCTGCGCTCCGTCGAACCAGACCTCGTCGACCTGCCCGTACTCGGTCAGCAGCTCGTACAGCTGGTTCAGCATGTAGGCGCCGTAGTCCGACGCGGTCAACGTGTACTGCGGCAGGTCCTGCCCGGCCCGGTCGTCTCCGGGAACCAGTGTCGGGATGGTGCGCGGAGTGTGCGCGCTGCCGTTGGCGTAGACGCCGTCGAGGTACTGGTTCTCGTCGGCCGGGGACAGGTAGAGGCCGACCTTCAGCCCGTACTTGCGCATCGACTTCACGAACGCCTCGACCACGTCGCCCTTACCGCTCTGCCACGAGCTGGACGCGACACTGTGGTCGCTGTAGCGCGACGGGTAGAGCAGGAAGCCGTCGTGGTGCTTCACGGTGAGGATGGCGAGCTTGAAGCCCGAGTCCCGCAGCGTGCGCGCCCACTGGTCGGTGTCGAGCCCGGTCGGCTGAAACAGGTCCGGGTCCTCGTCGCCGTGCCCCCACTCCAGCCCGGTGAATGTATTCACCCCGAAGTGCAGGAACGCCGTCTGCTCCATGCGCTGCCAGTCCACCTGCCGCGGCTCCGGCCGGATCGCCGACGCCTTGGCCACCAAGGAGGTCACGCACTCGCCCTCAGCCACCGGCATGGTCTGTGCGGGCCTCAGTTTGCCCACCACGCACGGCAGAGCCTTCAGCGCGGCCGCGGGCTCACCGAAGTAGCTGCTGACACCAACCCCGTACGCCGTACCGCGCGCACCCGTCAGCCAGCGCACCTCGCCAACCTGGCCGGTGGTGATGCTCTTGCTGAGCGCGGTCACCCCAGGAGCCGTCAACACACTGACCTTGCCGGCCTCGACCGCCAACCCCAAGTAGTAGTACGCGACACCTTCCTTCACCGATGCCGCCGGCAGCCTCACCTCGCTCGAACCCCCGCCTGCCCGCAGCACCACCGCATGCTTGCCCTCAGCAACCAGCTGCACGCCACCCAGCTCGATCAGCCTGGTCCCACGGTCAAGCAGATCAGGAGAGACGACCGTCTCCGCCAGCACCGCACCGTCGATCTCACCGTGCCAGCTGACACCACCACCGTCGAGCCGCAACCGCCCCGGCTGGGTGATCCTGCCGTCGGCAACCGTCAGGTCGCCCCTCTCCCCAAGGCCCGGCTGGTACTTCCCCCGACTGATTGTCCCTTCGAAGCCCACGTTCACCTTCGCCGTCGACCCCACCGGCTTCGCCAGCTTCAGATCGCCCGGGTTGAACGCCCCGCTGAACGTCGCCAGCCGCACCTGCCGGACCGACCCCGCCAGACCGCGCTGCAGCGCCGACGGGTGCACCTCGTTGCCCAGACCGATCTCCGCACCCGCGTCGGGATGCCAGGTCGCCGTACCGGACGTGCTGACCGCCGGCGGCAGTTGCTGCCCGTCCAGGAACGCGTGCAGCGTCGCGCCAGCACCGTCGACCTCGTAGGCCAGCGCCAGCACGTGCTGCTCCCCGGCACTCGGCACCGGGACGGACTGGACGACGTCTCGCCACTCCCCGCCGACCTCGGAGCTGAAGCCGTACTGGAGGTTGCTCCCGCTGTAGCGACCGAAGATCGCGCCGCCGACAGCAGTCACCGTCGCCAGGTCGGTCTGGGTCGCGGCCGGGGTGAAGGCCGTCTCGACCAGGAACGACCGCTGCACCGAGCCGCCGCTGATCGGCGTACCGGGCTGGAAGCGGACGCCGGCGGCCGCGCCTGCGAGCACCAGCCCGCGGGCCGGGTCCAGCGACTCGGCACCGGTACGACGGGTCAGCGTGCCGCCCATCGTCTCGCCGGTCGCTGCCGTGTAGGTGTTGCCGCTGGAGAACGAGCCGCCGAACGACACGTCGAGGACATCGGGATCAGCTGCCACAGCCGGCACGGTACTCACCACTCCGATCAGCAGACTCATCGCCAGGAGGATGCGCATCCCGCTCACCTACTTCGCGTCGACGGTGATCTCGGCGGCGGTCCCGAACGGGTTCCCACTCGCCTCGCTGAGCTGGACCAGCCGCACGTACCGGGCGGTCGTCGCCGCGACCGGCACCCACTTGGCGTCCGGGCTGTTACCGAACGTCCCCTTGGACGCCGGCCGACCCCAGCTGACGCCGTCGGTGCTCAGGTAGAGCTCGTAGTCCGCGATCCGGCCGTTGGTCGCGTTCTGCCGGGTCAGGTAGGTCACCGCGCAGACCGACTTGGCGCTGCCGAGGTCCAGCTGGATCTCGTGCGGCGGCTGCGGCTGGTGCGCCGACCACTCCGTGTGCCAGAAGGTCGCCGGGTTCCCGTCGATCGCGTTGACGGCCCTGCCGTCCTCACCGGCCGTCTCCTCGCTGTCCACGAACTTCACGCCGACCGGACTGGTCGCGGCCGGCACACAGCTCAGCCGTACGTCGGCCGTCGAGCTCAGCCGATGCGTCGCCCCGCCCTGCCTGTACGACGTGGTGGCGCCGAGCGCCGCCGTACCGGCTGGTGCGTCGGTCGGTGGGGTCGCGGTGAACGTCGCTGCGAAGCTCCCTCCCGCGGCGATCGCCCTGGCGGAGCGGCTGGCGGGCGTGACGGTCCAGCCGGCCGGAGCGGTCGGGCGGACGGTGACGTCGGTTGCGCGGTCCTTGGCGGTCACGGTGACAGTCAGCTGTGCGGTGGAGCCCGCCACGACTGTCTGGCGATCGACCGAGGCAACAGCACGCAGTACAGGCTTGAGCGTCAGCGGAGTCGCCTGGTGGCCGTCGGGGATCTGCTGGATCAGACCGCCCCGGCGATCGAGTGTGGCAACCATGCGGGTGATCGCGTTGACCAGTGTGATCCGGCTGCCCGACTTGGCGAGCTGCCAGCGCTGCAGGCGGTTCGTGCTGTCGCAGGACTGGCCGGTGATCGGTGTGCCCGGCTGCAGCGGGGTGTTGAGGTAGCGGACGCCGACGCGGGACTCGGCGCAGCGGCCGGTCGCGAGGTTGGTCAGCGTGTAGTAGCCGTCGGTCGTCGGGGTGACGTCCCACGCCGACTCGGCGCTCTCCAGCTTCAGCTGTCCGCCCTCGGTCGATCCACCGAGGTAGTCGCGGCCGGCGGACAGCGAGTAGGTGCCGGCGGCAACCGGCGTACGGTCGACGTTGGCGAAGCCCGGAGCGCGACCGACGGCGTCGGCGCGGGCGGTGAAGGCGGCGTACGTCGGGTCGGGCTTGACGGTGCTCCAGGTGGACTGGGCGACCAGGCGCAGCGGCATCCGGACCTCGGCTTCGATCTCGTTCTCGGTGTCGCCCGAGCCGTTGTCCGGCCAGAGCGAGACCTTCGCGCCGGTCACACCGTTGCCACTGGCAAGCGTTTCGCCCTCGAACCGGAGCGGGGTCCAGCTGGAGTCGTAGAGCTGCTGCGCGTTGGTCTTGAAGCCGCCGCGGACGTTGTAGAGGGCGTAGGCGGAGTTCATCACCTTGCGGCCCTCGGAGATCAGCTTGCTCGGTTTCACGCCGCCGCTGAGCCAGTGCTCGACGACGATGTCCTTGTCGAGCGGCACGGTGGCGGCGTCGGTGATGCCGTCGTTCCAGATCCGCAGGGTCTTGCCCTGGGCCTTCACGTGCGCGTTGACCCGGTTGATGAAGTCCACGAACGCATCCTGCGGAACGGCATCCGGGCCGAACTTCTCCTGCGCGTACTCGAGGAGCTGCGGGTACTTGGCGTAATCCGAGCCGAGCATGTACTCGTCCGCGCCCATGTGCCAGTACGGCGTACGGAAGGTCCTCAGGTTCTCGTCGATGATCGCGGTCAGGAAGCCGAACGCCTCGGGCTTCGTGATGTCGAGCCGGCTGACCTGCTTGGCGCCGGTGTTGTCGGTCAGCTGCAGGTCAGGACGGTTGCGGATCCATGGCTCGATGTGGCCGGGCGAGTTGACCTCCGGCACGATCGTCACGTGGTACTTGTCCGCCAGCCTTTGCAGAGCGGCGATCTGGGGCTTGGTGTAGTACCCCCACTCGACGGACTCCGGGTGCACGTCACTCTTCACCTTCAGCTCGACCCACAACTGATTGAGCTTCAAGTAGGCGGCATCCTTCACCAGGCGTTCGAACCAGGCGGTCGAGACGTTGATCAGGCATGCGCACACGCCGACACCGCGTTCGGCGTACGCCGGTACGTCGACCACGTGCCCCGCCGGGACCTTCCCGCCGCGCAGCATCTGCAGGACGGTCCGCGTCCCGTAAAACACCCCGGCGTCGGTCTTCGCGGTGACCGCAATCGTCTTCCCGACCGACAGCTCGTACCCCTCGGCGCCCAGCTCGGCCCGCTGGGGATCAACAACCAGCACGATGTCGCCGGCCTTCGCTCTCCCGCCGGTGATCGGCAGGCGACGCCCGACAACTTCCCGGGCATCCTCGGTGAACGTCGCAGCTTCTCCCCGAGCAGCGGTGGCAACCACTCGACTGTGTCGCCCCAGCTCGAACTTCCCGTCGGCGGCTTGCCAGCCTGCCAAGGCCGGCAACACTTGCGGCACCGCCTTGGGCTGGTCGCCGCGCAACGGCCGGGCAACGTCGCTGGAACTTCCCGCCGCGGCCGGCCGAGGTTCGCGGAGAGAGCCCGCGCCCTCGGGTGCTCGGCCAGCAGCCGAGCCGGAGCCCGCTGCCGCCTCAGCCGAACCCGGAGCAAGCACCGCCCCACCCGAACCCGGAGCAAACACCGCCCCACCCGAACCCGGAGCAAACACCGCCCCACCCGAACCCGGAGCAAGCACCGCCCCACCCGAACCCGGAGCAAGCACCGCCCCAGCCGAACCCGGAGCAAGCGCCGCCCCAGCCGAACCCGGGGCAAGCGCCGCCTCAGCCGAGCCGGAGGCGAGGGTGGCTCCGGCGGAGCCAGGAGCTCCGGGGGCGACAGCCCCTCCCCCCGTTCCCGCGTTCGCAGTCCCAGCCTCCGCCTTGGCGGAGGCTGGGACTGCGAACGCGGTGGTGAGAGTGGTGAGTGCCAGGAGGGTTACAGCTAGTCGGCGGAGGTGGAGGGTGTGCTGCGGGCGGGGCAGCTTCATCGGTGGGCTCCTCGGGGGCTGCGGGAGGGGGCCAGCGCTTCTAGCGGCGGCGGGTGGTGGTGTGGCGGGGGCTGATGGTCTTGGTGAGTTCGATCGAGCGGGCGGCTTGGGCCGACGTCAGTTGGGCTACTCGGATGTAGAGGCAGTCGGTGACGACCAGTTGGGAGTGGCGGGCGGCCAGGCCTCCGCTGCGGAAGGAGGTTTCCAGGACTGCGGTGGCGAGGACCTCGTCGGCGACCAAGGCCAAGGGCGAGCGGGGGGCGCTGGTGATGGCTATGACCTTGGCGCCTCGGTCGCGGGCGAGCTCTACCGGCTCCATGACCTCGGTGGTGGCTCCGGAGTGGGAGATGGCGACGACGGCGTCCGCAGCAGTCAACAGAGCTGCTGAGGTCGCGGCGCCGTGGACTTCCGGCCAAGCACGGACCTGTACGCCGATGCGGAACAGCCGCATCTCCAGCTCCGCAGCGATCGTGGAGCTCCCACCCACGCCGTACACGTCGATCCGCCGCGCACCGGCCAACGCCTGCGCGGAGCGGTCGAGCGCGACCAGGTCGAGCTGGTCGACGGTCTGCGTGATCGCCCGGATGTCCGCGTTGGCGACCACCGTCGCGACCCGGCCGACAGTGTCGTCGTCGTTGATCAGCGGCCCGAGGTCCGTGCTCCACCCAGGCACCTCGGCACGCCCCAGCTGAGCAGCGAGCGCGATCCGCAGCTGCTGGTGGCTGGACAACCCCACAGCCTGCGCGAACCGCGTCACGCTCGCCTGCGAGACCCCCGCTCGCTCAGCCAGTGCGGCGGTCGACAGCTCAGCGGCGACAGCCGGCTCAGCCAGCACGAAGTCCGCCACCAGCCGCAGCGCGCCGGTGAGCCGGGGCAGCGTCGCCCGTACCCGGTCGGCGATGTCCGGACCGGCACCGACCGCGGAAGGATCCGACATGAAACAACCATTCATCGATGGGCGGGTTCGATGAATGGTTGCGTCAGACGCGAGCAGGTGTCAAGGGATCAGTCCGCCAAAACCCCCACGGGCTCGTCCAGCTGCTCGACCTCCTGCAACTCCGGGTTCCGCCGCAGCTGCAGCACCAGCCCGAGCACGACCAACCCCAGTACGGCGGCAATCGGCGGCAGCAACTGCACGCCGAACAGGTTGATCACCACCCCGCCGATGATCGCCGCCAGCCCCGCCCCCAGGTAGATCGCCGACGCGTTCAGCGCGAGCAGCAGCCCACCCCCGGAGGCCATCTCCAGCAACAGGTTCTGGATCGGCGGGTTGAACGCCCACGTGAACACGCTCCACACAAACAGAGCCACCGCCGCCCCACCAACGTTCACCGCCGTCAGCGACAGCGACCCGATCACCACCACGAACCCGACCATCGTCACCGTCAGAGTCCGCAAGCTTCCGAACCGGTCCGTCGCGCGCCCACCAAACCAGTTCCCCAGTACGGCGCCCAGCCCGTACACCAGCAGCAGTACGCCGACCACTCCACCGTGCAGGTGAGCAGTCTTGTCGAGCAACGGCACCACGTAGATGTAGACGCTCATCGTCCCGAGCACACCGAGCACCGTCATCACCAGCACGGTCTGCACCCGCCGGTCCGCCACACCAGCGAACCGCTCCCGCAGACTCACCGCCGCAGGCGCATCCACCCGCGGCAGCGCCAACCGCACCGCCACAGCGAACAGCACAGCCACCACAGCAATCAGCGCAAACACTCCGCGATACCCCAGCGGTCCACCCAGCAGGCTGCCCGCCGGCACACCGAGCACCAGTGCGAACGTCAACCCGCCAAAAACGACCGCGACCGCACGGCCTCGCTCACTAGGCGGCAGAAACCCTGTCGCGAACAGCGTCGCCGCCGGCGTGTACGCCGCGGCACCGAAGGCAGCCACCACCCGCCCGACGATCAGCAGCGGGTACGTCGTCGCCACGGCCGCGATCACGTTCCCCAGCGCCGCCAGCAGCAGCGCCGCGATCAGCAGCGTCCGGCGCTCCCACCGGCCGGTCAGCGTGGACAGCAGCGGCGCACCGACGGCGTACGAGAGCGCGAAGGCGGTCGCCAGCTGTCCCGCGGCGGTCAGCGAGACGTGCAGCTCGGAACTGACCGACGGCAGCACCCCGGACACGACGTACGCGCTGGTCCCGACGGCGAAGGCCCCGCCGGCCAGCAGGTAGATCCGTGCGGACATCAGCAAACCCCTCCAAGTCGAATGATTCGATGTCGATCGTACTACGATCTTCATCGAACTTCGATAAGGGTCGTACTATGAACACCGTGAGCACCTCGAAGCAACTGCCGCAGCCGGACCGCGGCGAGATCCGCGTGGACGCAGTGCTGCAGGCACTGGGCGAGCCGGTCCGGCTGCTCATCGTGCGCGCGCTGGCAGACGTCCCCGAAGGCATCGCCTGCGGAGAGCTCGACCTGCCGGTGACGGCGTCGACCCGCGCCCACCACCTGCGTACGCTGCGCGAGTCCGGCGTGCTCACCACCCGCACCGAAGGCACCCGCCGGATCAGCAGCCTGCGCCGCGAGGACCTGGACGCCCTCTACCCCGGCCTGCTCGACGGCATCCTCGCCGCCAAGCAGTAACTCACCAGTTGGTGACGGAGCCGTCCGGCCGGTGCAGCCGCGGGATCACAGCGGTCCGCGGCGCGGTCGCCTGAGACAGGTCGGCCTTGATGCCGAGCCCCGGGTCGGTGTCCGAGGCAATCAGCCGGCCGGGCTCCAGTACGACGCTGCTGGTGAAGGCGCCCACCTCCGACGCGAACCGGTGCGCCTGCTCCTGCACACTCACGTTCGGCAGGGCGGTAGTGAGCTGGGTCGACGCCGCCGTACAGACCGGGCCGATCGAGTTGTGCAGCGCCAGCTGGACGTGGTGCGTCTCGCAGAGTGCGGCGATCTTGCGCCCCTCGGTGATCCCGGTGTGCCCGAGATCGATCCGGGCGTGGTCGATCAACTCGTCCTCCACCAGCTGCCGGAACTCCCACTTGGTGACGAACTGCTCCCCCGCCGCCAGCGGCACCCCGACCCGCCCACGCAGTGACTTGTACGCCGCCAGGTGCTCGCTGCGCAGCGGGTCCTCGACGAAGAACGGCCGGACCGGCTCCAGCTCACGGCACAGCTGCACCGCCTCGGCCAGGTCCAGCCGGGTGTGCGCGTCGACCAGCAGCTCGATGTCGTCCCCCAGTCCGGCCCGCACCTCCTGCATCAGCTCGACAGTCCACCGGACCGCCCGCCGGGCGTCGTACTCGGGCTCCTGCGGGTCCCACGCCGTGAACCGCAGATGCTTCCACCCTGCCTCGGCCAGCTCGGCCGCGTGGTTCAGCACGTCGTCCATCCCACCGCCTCGCACGTGCGCGTACGCCGGGACGTAGTCCCGCGACCGCCCGCCCAGCAACGAGAACACCGGTACGCCGAGCGCCTGCCCGCGTAGGTCCCACAGCGCCTGGTCGATCCCGGCCAGTACCGACCCGTGGTGCCGGTCCGACGGGAAGAACACCGACCGGAACCCCAGCTGCCAGATGTGCTCGATCCGTGTCGCGTCCACCCCGACCAGCAACGCCCGCAGATCTTCCACCACCCCCACCGCGGCCCGCTCCCGCCCCCGCATACCGACTTCACCGATCCCGGTCAGCCCGTCGTCGGTTCGCACCACCACGACCAGCACCGGCCAGTCGTCGGCTCCGGGCAACGCCACCAGGTCGAGCTCCGCGATCTTCACCCGGCCACTCCATCACAGCCCGCCGGACTCCCGCACCCCAGTCGATCCTCAACCGCAAGGCGGTGGTGCACGGATCGAGGCGCGGCCGGTGGTGGGCGGCTGGCAGACTGTGGCGGTGGTGGCCCTGCGCGAGCGATGGAACGAGCCGATTCCCGGCTCCGAGGCGTTGGCCGACGATCTGATCGCCAGGTACGTCGGACGCAACCGCCGCGCCTTCCGCGACCACTACCTCGACACCGTGCTGTCCGCGCTGGATTCCCTGCTGCAGCTGAGCACCGACCCCACCTCCGTCCGGCTGGCCGCCTGGTTCCACCGGGCCGTGCACGAGCCGGGTGGCGAGGCCGGTGAGGACGCCGAAGCCTCTGCCCGGCTGGCCGAGCAGCTCCTGCCGCAGTACGGCGTAGCTCCGATCCGGATCGCCGAGATCGCACGGCTGGTCCGCCTGACCGGCGAGCTGGCCACTCCCCCGACCGACTCGTACGCACCGCCGCGCCGCGACGCGAACGGGGACGTCCTGCTGGACGCGGTGAACTCCGTCCTGGCCACCGACCCGAGTCGCTACGCCGCCCACGCTGCCGAAGTACGACGGGACGCCGGCGAGCGGACCATCGCCATGGCCCGCCGGTACGACGAAGTGCGCGCCCTGCTCGACGGCCACCTCTACCGGACCCAGCTGGCCCGGCAGCGGATGGGCGCGATCGCCCGGGTCAACCTGGAGACCGAGCTCACCGGACTCGACAGCGAACTCCCTGCTCCGTGGCGTGGCTGGCAGCAGGCGGCACTCACGGCCGCGGCGACCTTCAGCGCGATCGCGGCCGTCGTGGTGGCCATCGCCGCAGCGGGCGCTCCCTGGCAGGTCCCGGTGGTCGACGTCGAGTCAGGCTGGCCCCCGATCGGCCTGGCCGTCTTCTCCTTCGTCTCTGCCCCACTGCTCTTCCGGAGCGCGCGCAGCAACACCCAGCGCGCCAAGCTCGTCTCCGGCACGGTCCTCGCCGTCGCGACGACCGGACTGCTCGTCGCCTGGGCACAGGTCCCGACGACCAACCCCGCTGTGGGTGTGGGACTCCGGGTCCCGCTGCTGATCTCCGCACTGATCCTGCTGCTCGTCGCGGGCACCGCCGCAATGGTTGCCTCCCTGCTGCGGACCAGGGCCGCCCGCTACACCCCCACGCGGAACGTCGGTCAGCAGCTCGCCTGGCTGGCCGTGCCCGGGGTGATCGCCCTGATCCTGCTGCTGATCGTGCAGCCGCTGTCCAGGAACTACGTGCTCGACTCCAACGAGCGGGTCGAGGGCACAGCACCGCCGGCGGGCTCCGCGCCGCGCTCGGTGCTCGACGGCCGGGTCGCCTGGGTCAGCAGGGCGCTGACCGGAGCAGGAGCCGAGGAGGCCGTCAGTACGCCGTACGGGATCGCTGTGCCGCGGCAGACCGGGTCGGTGGAGATGCTGGACGCCGCGACGGGTGAGCTGCGGTGGCGGTACAGCCGGTCGGACTCGGACGAGAAGCCGAACATCGCGGCGACCGGCGACGGCCGCTACGTGCTGGCCGAGTTCACCGACATCGGCTACCTGCTGCTCGACGCGGAGACCGGCCACCGGCAGGCGGCCTGGCCGGGACGGACCAGGGACCACGCCATCGTCCAGGCCGATCCGCTGCTCACCCGGCAGGAGGTGAGCCGAGGCTCGGACAAGCTCCGCGGGGTGGACCCGGACGGCAACGAGCGCTGGTCCTACGAACCCGGCCGCTGTACGTCGGTCGAGGCGGCGGCCACCGCCGACACCGTGGTCGCGTTCCTCGGGCACAGCTGCGACGACAACCCGGACGACATCGTCGGGCTGGACCTGAAGACCGGCAAGGAGCTGTGGCGGAAGTCGCCGAGCAACCTGTTCCGCCGGTCGGTCGTGGTCGGCGGACTGGTCGTCGTGGCCGAGCAGGGCGAGGAGGCGAACACGCCTGGCGCGCTGGTCGCGGTCGAGCCGCGGACCGGCGAGATCAAGTGGCGCTGGCCGGTGCCGCGCAACTGGTCCTGCCGGACGTTCCTCAGCCCGGCCGGAAAGCTTCTCGTCGTCGTGGACTGCCCCGGCCCGGACACCCGGCAGAACAACAAGACCGTCGTCGCCGCCATCGACGCGGCCAGCGGCCGGACCGCCTGGCAGACCACAGCGCCGGTCAGCCCGCGCGCTCGGGTGGCGGTCACCGAGGACGCCCGGGTGGTCTCACTGTCCCGCGGCTTCGACGGCTGCTACGCCAACACGATCGCCCGGACCGGCCTGCGCCGGACCCGGCTGCCCGAGGGCATCTCCTGCAGCCGGGACATCCGGGCTGTGGGCAACCTGCTGCTGACCTCCGGGAACAGCAGCATCATCGCCCTGCGCTGACGCCTTAAGGCAGCTGGGCGTCGGCCGACGCCAGCAGCTCGACCACCCGGGTGCCGAAGGCCACGTCGACCTGGTGCGACTCACCGGACTCGGCGGCGGCGACCAGCTCCGCCGCGGCGATCGCGAAGGCGTCCACCGACGAGGTCTCCGTCGGCGGGAGCAGCGCCGTACCGGTCTCGCCCCAGATGCCGGTCTCGAAGTTGACGCCGGCCGGTGGAGCGGACAGCGACAGGCTCGCCGTACTGGTCGCGCCGGACTCGTGCGTCAGCACCAGGTGGACCAGGTCGCCCTCTCCACCGACGGACTCCAGCGACTCGATCGGGCCGAGCATGGCGCTCAGGTTGGACAGCGCGTGCGGCCCGACGTCCCAGAGCGCCCCGCGCTGCTCGCGGCGCCACTTGGACTCGCTGTACGGATTGCCGGGCGCGTCCAGCGACGCGATCATCCGGCTCCAGCCGCCCTTCCAGCCTCCGCGCTCGCGCACCTCGGCGAAGAACGACCGCAGCTCCGGCTGGAACCGTCCGGTGAAGAAGACCACCGAGGCGATGCCCTCGGACGCCGCCTCGTCGGCCAGTGCCCGGGCGTCGTCGAGCGAGTCGGCGACCGGCTTGTCCAGCAGCAGGTGCTTGCCGACGGCTGCCGCCTCCAGCGCCATCGTGGCCTGCACCCGCGGCGGAACGGCGAACGCCACCGCATCGACGACCTCGAGTAACTCTGCGTAGTCGTCGTACCCGGTCGTCTCCAGGTCTGTAGCCAACGCGTTCGCACGGCCCGCGTCGCGTCCCCAGACCCCCACCAGCTCGACGCCCGCGGTGGCCCGCAGACCGGGTCCGTGCGTCCTCCGGGCCCAGGGACCGGTACCGACCAGGCCGAACCGCATGCTGTTCTCCGTTCCCGAGCGCCCACGACGACCCGCCCGGCGCGGGCGGCGGTCTGGTGACGAGCCGATATCGCTTTGGCCACGACCCTAACCGTGGACCCCGGATCGGTCGGTCCGGGGTCCCGCGGAGTGTCAGACTCCATAACCATGGACCTGCGCGACCAGTGGAATCGCCTGCTGCCGCACGCGCAGCCGCTGGGCGAGGACTTGCTGGCCCGTTACGCAGAGTCGCATCGCCACTATCACGACCAGCGGCACCTGTCCGAGATGCTGACCACGATCGACGAGCTGGCCGCCGTGGCCGACGACGCCGACACAGTCCGGCTGGCCGCCTGGTTCCACGACGCGATCTACGACCCGCAGGCCGATCCCGGCGAGAACGAAGAGGTCTCGGCGCAGCTGGCCGAGCTCGAGCTGGCGGCGTACGGCGTGGAGGCGGACAAGGTCGCCGAGATCGGCCGGCTGATCCGGCTGACCGCCCGGCACGACTGCGAGCCCGACGACGCCAACGGCGCCGTGCTCTGCGACGCCGACCTGCGCATCCTCAGCCTGGCCGCCGACCGGTACGACGAGTACGCGGTCGGCGTCCGGGCCGAGTACGCGCACATCGCCGACCGGGACTTCGCCCGCGGCCGGATGACGTTCCTGCAGAACCTGGCCGAGACCCCGCTCTACGCGACCAGCCACGGGCGCGAGCACTGGGAGAAGGCCGCCCACGCGAACCTCGACCGCGAGCTGACCCGTTGGGCGCCCAAGGCGGCCCGGCCGATCTCCGGTCTGATCCCGATGGTCTACCTGGGCGCGGCGCTCGGGGTGGTGATCGCCGCCTCGGTCCTGCTGGGCCGTGGCCTCGGCGCCGCCGCCCACTGGCCGGTCGCCCCCGACGAGTCCACCGGCTTCCCGGTCTGGGCACCGATCGCCGGTACGGCGGTCGCGGCCGGACTGGCCTGCGCCTGGTTCCGGCGGGCCCGGCCGAAGCTGATCACCATCCCGGCGATCGTGTTCTGCGCGATCGGAGTGATCGCCATCGGGATCTGCTGGTGGCGCTGGCCGGCCGCGTCCCCCGGTGCCGCGATGAGCGAGCGCTGGCCGTACCTGATGCTCGCCTCGGTCGCCCTGCTGATCGCCGGAGCCCTGCTGGCTCTCGCCCGGCGCCTGCGACTGGCTCCGCCGTACGCCGTGTCACCGCCCCGAGCACTGGGCCTGGGCGTAACCGTCGTCTGCGCCGCCGTGCTCGCGTGGATCATGGTGTCCGCCGGTGAGCCCTTCGTGCAGGCCCGGCTCGAAACGGCGAACACGGTGAGCACCACCGCGACCATGCCGGCCGGCGTACTGCCGGTGCAGCTGGACGGCGAGCTCGCCTGGAGCCGGGAGGTCCCCGCCACCGGTGCGATTGCCGGAACCGTCGGCGGGGTCGCCGAGCTCCGCCCGGACGGGGTGGTGATGTCCGACGCAACCACTGGCCAGATCCGCTGGCGCTACTCCCGGGCCGACGTCGTCGACGCCGCCTCCAACGGCTCCCGCGGCCTCCTGGTCTCCAGCGACGGCCGGACGATCGCCGCCCACCTCCCGTACGGCAGCAACCGCGCACCGAGCGGAATCGACCTGCCGACGTACGCCGTACTGGATGCTGACACCGGTGACGTCCTCACCGAGGTGCACACCGACGGCACCGCGCTGGCGGTCGACAGGGACCAGCTGCTCGTCGCCGAGGACAAGTACGTCGTGGCGCACGGCGTGAGCAGCCCGACCCACTGGCGGGCCAGGCTGCAGTGCGCGGTGACGCAGGGCGTGCTGCTGGCCGACCAGGCCGTCGTGGTCGACGCCTGCGGCGGCAACGGCGCCGAGGTCCGCGGCCTCGACCTGAAGAACGGCGACCAGAAGTGGGACGTCGACCTGGGCATCCAGTTCGAGCTGAGCGCCGAGCTGGACCCGTCCACCTGGATCGGCGACCTGGTCGCCGTGCCGGACACCCGTGAGGTCTCCGGCCTGGTCTGGACGAGCGACGCCGGTGGGACGCTGCACCAGTGGTCCGTCGACGTCGGCGAGGGCCGGATGCTGTGGACCACGCCAGTCCCCGGTACGCCGAGGCCGCGGCTCGGCACGGCCTCCTGTGACGCCCAGCTCGCCGCGACCCACACCACGATCGTCCTGGTGACCTGCAGGACCAGCACCGAGCCCGGTGAGCCGCAGACGTACGACGTGTCGGCGGCGAGCCCAGCGGACGGTACGCCGCAGTGGCACCACCTGCTGGAGGTCCCACCGAGGCTGCAGCACCCGTCATTCCCCCGCGACGGCTTCGGACTGCTGCCCGACGGCCGCGTGGTCACGCTGATGCCGCAGGAGAACGGCGTCTGCTCCCCCGTCATGGTCGGCACCACCGGCGTCCAGCCCCGCCCGATCATCGCCAGCCCCGACGCCGCCAAGGCCGCCGACCGCGACAAGGTCACCTGCGACAAACCCGCCGTCGCGGTGGCCGGTGGCCGGCCGATCTTCAGCGACGGCGTCCGCCTCTTCGCGATGAACTGAGGGCCGCGGCCGCGCGGTGCGTACGGCGTACGAGGCCCTGGGAATTCCTTTGCCCCCGGCACGGTTGATCACTACCGTGATGACCATGTTCCGCGCGGATTCTGCTGCGTACCTGTCGGCCTTGTGCCTGACGGGCGCTGCCGCGTGGACTCTGGCGTCAGCGGATTCAGATCTGTTCACCGGCGCGCGAAGCCGACCCTCCTCCTGCTGAAGCAGGACCCGCGGAGGAGGGTGGCACGGCAACCGGCCCCCTCCCTCGCAGCTCTCGTTGCTGTGCGGTGAAGTCGTGGCCGGGGGTCCTGGCTCTCGTCGAATCTTCTGACCAGCAAGGGGAAACACCATCATGGCCAAGAGCCAGTTCGTGCGGACCAAGCCGCACCTGAACATCGGAACCATGGGGCACGTCGACCATGGCAAGACCACGCTGACCGCCGCGATCACCAAGGTGCTCGCCGAGCGCGACCCGAGCCTGAACTCGTTCGTCGCCTTCGACGGGATCGACCGGGCGCCCGAGGAGGTCCAGCGCGGGATCACCATCAACATCTCGCACGTCGAGTACGAGACCGCCACCCGGCACTACGCGCACGTGGACATGCCGGGCCACGCCGACTACGTGAAGAACATGATCACCGGTGCCGCCCAGGTGGACGCCGCGATCCTGGTCGTGTCGGCGCAGGACGGCGCCATGCCGCAGACCCGTGAGCACGTGCTGCTCGCGCAACGCGTCGGGGTTCCGTACCTGGTGGTCGCGCTGAACAAGGCGGACGCCGTCGACGACCCCGAGCTGCTCGACCTGGTCGAGCTGGAGGTCCGGGAGCTGCTGTCGGAGTACGGCTTCCCGGGCGACGAGGTGCCGGTGGTACGCGTCTCCGGGCTGCGTGCTCTCGAGGGCGACCCGCAGTGGTCGGCTTCCGTGAGCGAGTTGCTGGACGCCGTCGACAGCTACGTGCCGACGCCGGACCGTGAGCTCGGCGAGCCGTTCCTGATGCCGATCGAGAACGTGCTCACCATCAGCGGTCGTGGCACCGTCGTCACCGGCGCCGTCGAACGCGGCGCGCTGAAGATCGGCGAGGCCGTCGAGGTGGTCGGGCTCGGTCCGACGGTCGTCAGTACGGCGATCGGCATGGAGACGTTCGGCAAGTCGCTGGAGTCCGCGGAGGCGGGCGACAACGCGGCGATCCTGCTGCGTGGCGTGAAGCGCGACGAGGTCCGTCGCGGTCAGGTCGTCGCGTGGCCGGGCAGTGTGACGCCGCACCGGAAGTTCCGGGCGACGCTGCACGCGCTGTCGACCGCCGAGGGTGGCCGGCACAGCCCGTTCGGCGCGGAGTACCGGCCGCAGTTCTACATCCGGACCACCGACGTGGACGGTGGCATCGACCTGGGCGAGATCGCCCTGGTGATGCCCGGTGACACGATCGAGCTGGGTGTCGAGCTGGCCAAGCCGGTCGCGCTGAACGTCGGCCTCGGCTTCGCCGTCCGCGAGGGCGGCCACACCGTCGCCGCCGGTACGGTGACCGAACTGCTCGATTGAAGAGCGGGCAGTGAACAGGGTGCCCCGGGGCTAGTTGCCCGGGGCACCTTTTCTGTGTCTGAGGCCGGACTCGATCAGCCGTCGTACCAGCACGCGGCTCTCGACCGGCGTCGCGCCGGCGGCGACCATGTCGTCGTACAGGTCGGACGGGACGTCGTAGTGGTCGCGGTCGAAGCCGCGGGCGGGGATGCCGACCTTGCGGGCGAACGCGTGCAGCTCGTCGTACGACTCGTCGCTGACCAGGTGCGACCAGACGCGGTCCCAGCCCGGCCAGACCGGTGGGTCGATCAGGATCACGCGGTCGTCTCCTTGGCGTCCTGGGCGTCCAGCAGGTTGCGCCAGGCCTTGACGAAGCGCGAGTTCACGTAGGCCTTGGTCCACGAGCCGTCCTGGCGCACCGACGACCCGACGTGGAACCTGCGGACGCCGGCCTGGTAGAGCCACGGCACATGCTCGGGCTGCAGCGAGCCGCCCGCCATCATCACGCTCGCCACCGACGGATCCGCCTTGGCCATCGCGGTCAGGTCGTCCAGCCCGTGCCGTACGCCGAGCGAGGAGCCGGCCGTCAGCACCGTGTCGAGCCCCGGCAACGTGCGCAGCGCCCGCCAGGCCGGCCGCTGCTCCAGCACGTTGTCGATCGCGCGATGGAACGTCCACGGCGTACCGGCGAACGTGGAGACCAGCGCGGCCGTCGCCTCGGCGTCGACCTCGTTGTCCGGCGTCAGGAACCCCAGCACGAACCCGTCCGCTCCGGCGCCCAGGTACGACTGTGCCATCGCGGTGAGCTTGTTCAGCTCCGCCCCGTTCACCGCGAACGAGTCGGTCAGCCGCAGCATCACCCGCAACGGCAGGTCGGTCACCCGGCGAATCGCGCTGACCGTCGACACCGACGGGCTCAGCCCGTCCGCCTCCATCGCCGCGCACAGCTCCAGCCGGTCCGCCCCACCCTCCTGAGCCGCCTCCGCATCCGCCGGATGCAGCGCTATCACCTCGAGCAACGACCCCATGGGGACCATCATCGCGTACCGGAGGACAGGACGTGTCCGCCCGTCCCTCCACCACCTCCGCGTGGCTCCGCGCCGATCGGCCCCAGATCGGTCGACACCTCCTGTCGTTCGGTCCCCAACCCCCGGCCGGCTAGCCCGTTGCGCTCCCTCAGGATCTTCTGTATCGTTTTTCTAGAACGATTTAGAAAATCGATGCAGAAGGGTGTGGAGAGATGTCGCCGGGAGTGACGCTGAAGACCGTGGCGCAGGCTGTCGGGGTGTCGCCGTCGACCGTCTCCAACGCCTACAACAAGCCGGACCAACTGTCGGCCGCGCTGCGGGAGCGAATCCTCGGCACCGCGCAGGAGCTGGGGTACGCCGGGCCGGACGCTTCGGCGCGGGCGCTGCGGAGCGGGAAGGCGGGGGCGGTCGGGGTGCTGTTCACCGACAAGCTCGCCTACGCGTTCTCCGATCCGTACGCCGTGGGCTTCCTGGCCGGCCTGGCCGAGGTCGCCGAGGAGTTCACGACCAGCCTGCTGCTGATGCCGCTCAGCTCGTCCGACATCCAGGGCGGGACGAACGCCGTCCAGCAGGCGGCGATCGACGCGGCCGCGATCTTCTGCGTCGCCGGCGGGCACCCGGCGCTCGACATCCTGCGGCAGCGCGGCATCGCGATGGTGTCGACCGACCGGGGTGACCACCCGGACCTGTCCTGGGTCGCGATCGACGAGATCGAGGCTGCCGCCAAGCTCGGCAAGCACCTGGCCCGGCTCGGGCACCGCGACATCGCCGTACTGGTCGACAACTCCGAGGCCGCCGGGGCCCAGGCAGTCGAGATGACGCTGGACGAGGTCGGGTACACCGACTGCGAGCTGCGGATCCGCGGCCTGCAGAAGGAGATGCCGGACGCGCGGATCCGGCTGGTCTCCGGTGGGCACAACGCGTTCAGCTCCGGTGTGCTCGGGGCCGAGTGGGTGCTCGACTCGCACGAACGGCCGACCGCGATCGTCGGGCTGAGCGACGTACTGGCGCTCGGTGCGATGGAGGCGATGAAGGCGCGCGGGCTGGTTCCCGGACGGGACCTGACCGTGGCCGGCTTCGACGACATCCCGCAGGCCGAGGCCGCCGGGCTGACGACGATCCGTCAGCCGATCAAGGACAAGGGCCGGACCGTCGGGCGCGTGCTGCTCGACCCGGCCGTGCAAGAGCGGCAGATCCTGCTGCCGACCGAACTGGTCGTGCGCGCCAGCAGCGGGCCCGCTCCGCGGAACTGAACCTCACCACCACCGAACCACCGACGGCCGACCGGCCGCCGGACAGTCCCCCACGCTCTTTCTCGAAGGGAGCACACCATGTTCATCGCCGGAAACACCGCCGTGGAGAACGCACGGTCGCTGTCCCAGTCCGCCCTCCCCGACGCTCCCCAGCAGCCCCACGAGCCGCGCCGAGGCCTGAACCTCCGAGCCCGCACGGTCGCCGTACTCCGCACCGCGGCAGCCCACGAGCTCCGCCTCGCCAACCGCCTCGACCCCCACTGCGCCAACTGAGCACAGAAGGACCGACGACCATCCGTCGCCGGTCCTTCTGTCTTCTCGTCTTCGGTTTGTCGGTGACGTCTGGCACCCTGAAGGGCGATGAGTGAGCCGAGGATCCTGCTGACCGCTCGCGCGCTGGTGCTTCACGACCTGGCCGCGCGGGGATTCGACGACGCCGCGATGGTGTCCGCGCTCGAGGACGCCGTCGCCGAGCGCCAGTGGTGGCTCGACCAGTGGCCGGACGGCGCCGAGCACATCGCCGGCCTGGTCGCCCAGGACGTGCAGGACCGGCTCACCGACTCCGGCGTCCGCTGGCCGCGTTGCACCGCCTGCGACGACCTCAACGACCACGAGCTGCGGATCGAGCCCGAGCTGGGCCCCGACCCGCACTGGGTCTGCGAACGCGCGGGCATCTCGGTCTCCCGCCTGGGTCAACTCACCTAGGAATGCTTCACTTGGTCCACGCCGGCATGTGCTTGGCCAGGTACCGGCTCCCGTACGACCCGTGCGGCAGGATCTCCCCGATCCGATCCAGGTCCGCGGCCGTCAGCTCGACCGCCGCAGCCTTGGCGTTCTCCTCGACCCGCGCGACCTTCCGCGTCCCCGGGATCGGCACGATGTCGTCGCCCTGGGCCAGCAACCACGCCAGCGCCAGCTGCGTCACCGTGATCCCCTTCCCTTCCGCGAACGCCCGAAGCTCCCCCACCGCGGCGACGTTCGCCTCGTAGTTCTTGCCCTGCCAGCGATCGTCGAAGCGCCGCATGTCGTCCTCCGGGTACTCCTCAGCAGGCCGTACGTCGCCCGTCAGGAACCCGCGCCCCAGCGGCGAGTACGGCACGAACCCGATCCCCAGCTCCCGTACGACGGGCAGCACGCTGTCCTCGACCTCCCGCTCGAACAGCGAGTACTCGGTCTGCAGCACCGACACCGGCTGCACCGCGTGCGCCCGGCGGATCGTCTCCGGCCCGGCCTCGCTCATCCCGAAGTACTTGACCTTGCCGGCCTGGATCAGCTCGCCCACGACCCCGGCGACCTCCTCGATCGGCACGGCCGGGTCGGGGCGGTGCTGGTAGAGGACGTCCAGGTAGTCGGTGCCGAGGTACCGCAGGCTGTTCTCCGCGACCCGCCGGATGTTGTCGGGCCGGCTGTTCAGCACCTCGCCGTCCCACTGGTTCTTGGTCATGTCGAAGCCGAACTTGGTGGCCAGCACCACCTCGTCGCGGAAACCTTTCACGCCTTCGCCGAGCAACTGCTCGTTGCTGCCGGTCCCGTTGCCGTACAGCTCGGCGGTGTCGAAGAACGTGATGCCGAGCTCGTACGCCCGGCGGATGGTCGCCAGACCGCCCTCGGGGTTGGCCTCGCCGTACGCCATCGTCATGCCCATCGTGCCGAGGCCGAGCGCCGAGACGGTCAGGCCCTGACGGCCGAGTGTGCGCTGCTGCATGTGCTTAGCTCCTCGCTCAGAAACAAACCAGTTGGTTTCTCGACACTAAGGCGCCCGTCGACCAAAAGCAAACGAACCAGTTTGTTTTTGCTAGGATCGGCCCATGGGAGACGGACAGGCCACCAGGCAGCGCATCCTCGAGGCCGCCGCCGCGGAGTTCGCGCAGCACGGCATCGCCGGCGCGCGGGTCGACCGGATCGCGGCCAGCGCCAAGGCGAACAAGGCGCAGCTCTACGCCTACTACGGCAACAAGGACGCCTTGTTCGACGTGATCCTGGCCGAGCACGTCGGCTCGAACCTCGACCAGGTCCCGCTGACCGCCGACGACCTTCCCGGGTACGCCGTCCGCCTGTACGACGCCTACGTCGAGCACCCCGAACTGGTCCGTCTCGCCACCTGGGCGCGGCTCGAGCGCACGCCGACGGGCGACCTGTTCGCCGCGTGGGCCGGGCACGACAAGGGCAAGCTGGCCGCGATCGAGAAGTCCCAGCGCGAGGGCCACATCGTCCCCGACCTGGCGCCGCTCGACGTGCACTCCCTGCTCATCTCGCTGTCGCACACCTGGGCCGCGGCCAGCCTCACCCACGCGGTCGGGCCGGACGACCCCGAAGACCTGCACGAACGCCGCCGCGCAGCCCTGGCTTCGACGGTCCGGAGGGCACTGACCACCTAGGGTCGATCCAGGGTTGTACCTGGTGCCGCTACATGTAGACACGCTACTACTGTGGCGGCATGAAGCTTCTCCGTGCCGTCGCCGTGCTGCACGCGGCCGCTGTCTGCGCGCAGCCGCTGCTCGCCGGCCTCTACCTGAACGGCGACAGCGGCGCCATCCCCATCCACGAGCTGGTCGGCCTGACCGCTGCCGCGCTCTGCCTCGTCCAGCTCGTCCTGACCTTGCTCATCACCCGCCTGGCTCGGCTGGTCCTCCTCGCCGCGGCAGTGCTCGCCGGTGAGGTCCTGATGATCCACGCCGGCTACGGGCGGGACCTGGCCCTCCACATCCCGCTGGGCATGGCCTTGGTCGCCGGCAGCGTCGCACTCGCCGCCTGGGCCGTCCGCTACCGCCGTACGGCGGTGGCCGCGTGAAGCGGGAGGCGCAGCCCGGCGGCCCACGGGTCACGTTGTGGATCCTCCGGATCACCCTGCTGCTGCACGCCGTACTGGTGATCGCTCAGCCGATCCTGGCCGGCTACTTCCTGTCGGGCGAGGCCGACGCGATCGACATCCACGGGCCGATCGGGTCGACGCTCTTCATGTTCGCGGCGCTGCAGTTCGTCGCCGCCGTCCTCTACTGGCGCCCGGGGCGCGGGCGGCTCTGGCCCGCGCTCGTCACGATCGGCCTGTTCCTCGCCGAGATCACCCAGATGGTCTTCGGCTACCTGCAGAACTTCGCCGTCCACGTGCCGCTCGGTACGGCGATCGTCGTCACCGTCGTCCTGATGACGGTCTGGTCCTTCCGTCAGGAGGTCGTCCGATGAAGCTGTCCCGCCGCGGGTTCCTGGGAGTCGCAGGTGCCGCCACCCTGGCCGGCTGCGGCCTCGACCCGTCACCTGGCCAGACCGCCGAGCTGCTCACCAGCGCCGTACCGCTGCCGGAGGCCTTCCAGGTCCCGCTGCCGATCCCACCGGTGAAGCGGCCGATCCGCAGCGACGCCAAGGCCGACTACTACCGCGTCGTACAGCGCAAGGCGCTGCTGGAGATCCTGCCTGGACTCCGGACCGAGGTGCTCGGGTACGACGGCCTCCTGCCGGGCCCGACCTTCGACGTACGGAGTGGGCGGACCAGTGTGGTCGAGCAGGTCAACCAGCTCGACGTACCGACCGTCGTGCACTTGCACGGCGGGCACACCCCGGCCAGCAGCGACGGCTGGCCGCTGGACCTGCTGATGCCCAACGGCAACCACCACGACCACGCCGGGCACCACGGCATGGCAGGTGGCGACGTGAAGACGGGCAGCCGGAGCTACACGTTCCCGAACACGCAGCGGGCCGCCACGCTCTGGTACCACGACCACCGGATGGACTACACCGCTCCGCAGGTCTACCGCGGGCTGTTCGGCCTGCACCTGATCCGCGACGCCGAGGAGGACGCACTCTCCTTGCCTGCAGGCGATCGCGAGGTCCCGCTGGTGCTGGCGGACCGGTCGTTCACCGAGGACGGGTCGTTCCGCTACCCCGCGCTGAAGGACGGGCCGGGAGTGGAGGCGCGGTACATGGAGGGGGTGATCGGCGACGTCCAGCTGGTCAACGGTGCCCCCTGGCCGGTGCTGGAGGTGGATGCGGCGCGCTACCGGTTCCGGATCCTCAACGCGGCCAACGCGCGTCGGTACGAGCTGGAGCTGGACGGGCCGGGCAGGTTCGTCCAGATCGGCAGCGACGGCGGTCTGCTCGGTACGCCGGTCGAGCACGAGACGCTGGTGGTCGCACCGGCCGAGCGGTTCGACGTGGTGGTGGACTTCTCGTCGTACGCCGTCGGCACGCGGATCACCTTGCGCAACAAGCTCGGGACGGGACGCGCAGCCGAGGTGATGCGGTTTGTCGTTGCTCGTAAGGCGATTGACGACAGCAACGTACCGGCCAAGCTCTCGTCGTACGCCGCAGCGCCCGAGCTCTCTGGGCTGGTCCGCCGCAAGTGGCGCTTCAGCCGCGGCACGACCGGCGACCACCGGGGCTGGACGATCAACGGCAAGGCCTTCGACCCCGAGGTGATGCAGGCAACGGTGAAGCTCGGCCAGTACGAGATCTGGTCGTTCGTCACCGACGTGCACCACCCCGTCCACGTCCACCTGGCCCCGTTCCAGGTCCTCCGCCGCGGCGGAGGTGCGCCCGGCCCGTACGACGCCGGCTGGAAGGACACCGTCGACGTACGACCCGCGGAAGTGGTCGACGTCCTGGTCCGCTTCACCGCCCACCAGGGCAAGTACCTGATCCACTGCCACAACCTGGAGCACGAGGACATGGCCATGATGGCGGCGTTCGCTACGGTCGGCTGATCACTCGGTACGCGAGTGCGGCCGTCCACGCGAAGCCGATCGCGACGGCGAGTCGCTGGAACAGGCCCGCGACGTCGACCAGCGAGCCCTGCGAGAAACCGCTGCCGGCCAGCCCGAAGCAGACCACGAAGACTGTTGCACTGAGCAACGAATAGACCAGCCAGCGCTTGCCTCGGCCGCGGGACAGCACCAGCTGCGCCGCGGCCAGGGCGAGGAAGCCGGGAAGCGAGAAGCCGTCGTGCAGGGCGCCGCTGGTCGTGTACTCGGGGAGCACGGGCGGCGTCCCGATCGGGTACCCGCTGACCGGATCGGTGACGAAGAGCCCGGCGCCGATCAAACCGGTTCCCCAGACCCCGATCAGGATCGCTCCGACCCGGCCGGCGCCCGCGCGCCACAGGCCGACGGCGAAGGCGATCGTGAGGGTGCCGCCGACCAGGAAGTTGGCGGTCTGCACCCAGCCGAAGGAGCCGAGCGCGAGCGAGCTGACCGGGTGCCGGAGTACGTCGTACCCCTCTCCCCTGGTCCAGCCCTCGATCAGGAAGGCCACCACGAACAACGGCCCGGCGATCAGTCCGCAGGTCAGCCAGCGGTCGGTCCAGGATCTGGCCATTACCGTTCGCCGCGGTTGGCTGAGGCGACGACCTCGGCGCGCAGCGGGGCGCGGTCGACGGACAGCAGGTCCAGGACGCGGGAAACCCTGCCCAGCTTGGTGTCCAGTACGCCGACCAGCAGGTGGGCCGCCGTGATGCGGCCGCCACTCAGTTCGCCGGACGCGTCCATCGAGCGCTTCAGGAGCTTGACCGTGGACTCTCCGATGCGCGGCTTGCGACCCGGCTCCGGTGTTGCCGAGGGCAACTGTCCGACGTCGATCCTGACGCCGGCCACGGCCAGGCTCTGCTCCCACTCACGGTCCAGGGCCTCCCGTACGGCGGTCCGCGTGAGCCCGGCGGCGGCGAGCAGCCGGGCGGTCGCCGTACCGTCCAACCCGATCAACGCGAGCAGCACGTGCTCGGGCTCGATCGTCGGCGACCCTTCCCGCTGCGCCTCCTCGCGCGCACCGCGGACCAGGACCGCTCGGACGTCTTTGGCTGCGGTGTTCATCAGCGCCTCCTCAGGGCGACACCCGCGGCGATCAGCCGCTTGGCGTGTTTCTTGTGCACGGCCTGCCGGGTGACCCCCAGCACCTCGGCCACGTCGGACCAGCTCCAGCCGGTCCGCATCGCCTGCTCCACCTGGCTGTCCTCCAGCCGGTCCGCCAGCCGCCGCAACGCGACCACTGCCGCGAGCCCGGCGCCGGGATCGGCCGGATCCACCAACTCCTCCATCACGCACCTCCACTGAGCAACTTAGGTTGACAACCTGAATCTGTCAACCAAAGTTGCTGAAGGTCCCCCTTGACCCATCGGAGATCCCGGTTCTATATTCAACACATCGGTTGATCAAAGAATTGGTTGATAAAGAGATGACGTTCGACGAAGCAACACTCGACCGGGCCTTCCTGGCCCTGGCCGACCCGGTCCGGCGGTCCCTGATCGCCCGGCTGTCCCGCGGTCCGGCGACGGTGAACGAGCTCGCCGAGCCGTTCCCGATCACGCTCCAGGCGGTCTCCCGGCACATCTCCGTGCTCGAGGCGGCCGGGCTGATCACCCGGACCCGCGACGGCCAGCGCCGGCCGTGCCACCTCGCGCCGAGCGCCCTCGAGCAGCTGACCGGCTGGATCGACCAGTACCGCCTGACCACCGAGCGCCGGTTCCGCCGGATCGACGCCGTCCTCGAAACCGTGAAGGAGCAGGACCAGTGAGCGACACGATCATCAACGCCCCCGCGAACACCCCGTTCATCGAGGTGCTCCGTGACTTCGACGCCACCCCGGCACAGCTGTTCAAGGTCTCCACGGACCCGGACCTGGTCGCCCAGTGGCTCGGCCCGAACCACCTGGAGATGGAGGTCGTCGAGTACGACGTCCGCCCGGGCGGCCGCTACCGCTACATCCACCGCGACGCCTCCGGCGACTACGCGTTCCACGGCGTCTTCCACACCATCGAGCCCGGCGCGATGGTGATCCAGACCTTCGAGTACGAGGGGTTCCCGGGCGAGGTCAGCCTGGAGAAGGCCACCTACACCGCGACCGAGAACGGCGTCCGGCTGCGGACCTGGTCGGTGTTCCCGTCCATCGAGGCCCGCGACGGCATCGTCGCCAGCGGCATGGAGCGCGGCCTCAACGACGCGATGGAGAAGCTGACCGCCCTCGTCGCCAAGGAGACCGGCCGATGAGCCAGGTCCTGGTCGACATCTCCGTCTCGCTCGACGGGTACGTCACCGGGCCGAACGCCGGCCCGGGCAACGGCCTCGGCGACGACGGCGAGGCGCTGCACCACTGGGTCTTCGACGGCAACGACGACGACCGGGAGGTGCTCGACCGGAGCTTCGCCGAGACCGGCGCGGTGGTCCAGGGACGCCGGCTGTTCGACGTGATCGACGCGCCCGACGGCTGGAGCGAGGAGATGGGGTACGGCGCGAAGCCCACCGGTGAGGTGAACCCGCCGGTCTTCGTCGTCACCCACAAGGCGCCGGAGACGCCTCGCCTGGGCGACCGCTTCACCTTCGTCACCGACCTGACCGACGCGATCGCCCAGGCCCGTGAGGCAGCAGGCGACAAGGACGCGGTTGTGATGGGCGGCGGCGAGATCTGCCACGCGGTCCTGGCCGCCGGGCTGGCCGACGCACTGCGGTTGCACGTGGCACCCGTCGTACTGGGTGGTGGAACCAGGTTGTACCCGGTGGGCGAGGGCCCGCGCCTCGACCTGGACCTGACCAGCGCGATCTCGACGCCGCAGGCACAGCACCTCACATACGCCGTACGTCGCTAACGCAGCGCGGGGTGATCGGCGATGACAGTCCGGCTGCCCGGCTCGACCTCGGTGAAGCCTGCGTCCTGTACGACGGGAAGGCCGCTGCTCAACAGCTGCTTCCACTGGTCCTTCGACGCCGTCCGCACTGCTAGGCGGAAGTCGTCATCGGCCCAGGCCTGCCGGGCCGCGTCCGAGAGGGCCCACCAGGTGAGGTGGGCGGCGTGGCCTACCTGGGCCATGGTCTTGCCGGTGGACATCTCGAGGGTCGGGTTGACCCAGAGGACCGGAGCGCCTGGCGTGACAGGCGGCAGGTCATCGTCTTCAAGGTCAGTGCCAGTGACCTGCAGCTTTGCCAGGTCCTTCGGCACCTCGTCCAGCGGAACGGGCGGAAAGACCCGGACCTCCGCAGGGGGCGGGCGTTCTCCGGCGGGAGCGGGAGGAGCAGAGCTGACCGTGATCCCCGGGAGGGCCTCCGCTCGGTGCCACTCGATGCCGCGCGCCCGGCGGACGACCTTGCGGATGCGGGCGTCCTGCCAGGCGTACATCGCCTCGGCCCACTCCCCCTCGCCGGTCGAGCGCTCGTCGGCCAGGATCGCCAGTACGGCGCGCGCCGCGGTCTCCAGCGCGTCGGTCTGCACCGGCCGGTCGTTCTTCTCCACGTGCAGCACCAGCGTCAGCACGTACTCCACATCACCCTCGCCACTCACCCGCGCGAGTCTGCCAGGGCCCCTCCTGAGGCCAGTTGTAAGGTCGCACCATGCGGCAGTATCTGGAGCTCCTCGACCACGTTCTCACCCACGGAGCCGAGAAGGGCGACCGCACCGGCACCGGCACGCTGAGCGTGTTCGGGCACCAGGCCCGGTACGACCTGAGCGCCGGGTTCCCCGCGGTGACGACCAAGAAGCTGCACCTGAAGTCCGTGGTCGGCGAGCTGATCTGGTTCCTCAGCGGCTCCACCAACGTGAAGTGGATGCAGGAGAACGGCATCTCGATCTGGGACGAGTGGGCCGACGAGAACGGCGAGCTCGGCCCGGTCTACGGCTACCAGTGGCGTTCCTGGCCGACCCCGGACGGCCGGCACGTCGACCAGATCAGCGGCGTGATCGAGGCGATCAAGAAGAACCCGGACTCCCGCCGCCACCTGGTCAGCGCCTGGAACGTGTCCGAGCTGGAGAACATGGCGCTGCCGCCGTGCCACACGATGTTCCAGTTCTACGTGGCCGAGGGCAAGCTGTCCTGCCAGCTGTACCAGCGCTCGGCCGACATCTTCCTCGGCGTCCCGTTCAACATCGCGTCGTACGCGCTGCTGACGCACATGGTCGCGCAGCAGACCGGGCTCGAGGTCGGTGACTTCGTGCACACGCTCGGCGACGCCCACCTGTACCTGAACCACCTCGACCAGGCCAAGCTGCAGCTCACCCGTGAGCCCCGCCCGCTGCCGACGCTCGAGTTGGCCCAGCGCGGCTCGATCGACGACTACGAGATCGCGGACGTCGTCCTGACCGGCTACGACCCGCACCCGGGCATCAAGGCACCGATCGCCGTATGAGTGTCGTCCTGATCGCGGCCGTCGGCCGCAACGGCGTGATCGGCCGTGACAACGACCTGCCGTGGCGGATCCGCGAGGACCTGCTGCACTTCAAGCAACTCACGCTCGGTCACACGCTGGTGATGGGCCGCAAGACCTACGACTCGATCGGCCGCCCGCTTCCCGGCCGTCGTACGGTCGTCATCACCCGGCAGGCCGATTGGAAGGCCGAAGGCGTCGACGTCGTCCACACCCTGGACGACGCCCTGCAACCCATCGGGAAGCTTGCCGACGGCAACGATATCTTCGTGGCCGGCGGCGGCGAGATCTACCGGCTCGCCCTCCCGTTCGCCGACCGCCTGGAGCTCACCGAGGTCGACCAGTCCCCCGAGGGCGACGTCACCTTCCCGAAGATCGACCCCACCGCCTGGACCGAGACGGCCCGGGACCCCCGCGATGGCTTCACGTTCGTCAGCTACCTGCGGTCCTGACGCAGTCCTTGTCCTGACAACGAGTGGGCAACAAGACCCCACGGCGGACCGGGAACCGCGTAGATTGTGTGCGCGTCACGGAGTGTGTGACTGGGGACGCGGGCGCGGGCCCGTGGCCGGCCACCGGAGGGGAACGACGATGACCGAAGCCGACAACACCGCGGGGACACCGGGAGCAGGGGCGGGAGCGGGGGCCGCGCAGGCCCAGCCGGCCGTGTCGCCGCTGCAGCCGCCGACCGCGACCGCGCCGGGACTGATACTCACCGCACCCGCACCGACACAGCCGGTCGCCGCGACGGCGGCGCCGAGCATGGCGCCGGCGGTCGACCCGGCCGCGCTGCCGGGGCTGGACTCGAAGGTCGACACCTACCTGACCTCGCTGATGACCGCCGCGCCCCGCTCGCCGGAGTTCGCGACCAAGGCCGCAGACGTCCGCAGCATGGGTGACGGCGACATCCGGCACGCCGCCGAGAGCTCGAACCGGCTGCTGCAGTCGCCGGTCAAGGCGCTGACCAGCGGCGGCCTGGCCGAGGGCTCGACGGTCGGCAAGACGCTGCTCGAGCTGCGCCGTACGGTCGAGAACCTGGACCCGAAGGAAGCCACCGGGCCGAAGAAGCTGCTCGGGATGATCCCGTTCGGCGACAAGATCGAGGACTACTTCCGCAAGTACCAGAGCGCGCAGAGCCACCTCGAGGGCATCCTGCACTCGCTGCGCAACGGCCAGGACGAGCTCGGCAAGGACAACGCCGCGCTGAACCTGGAGAAGCAGCAGCTCTGGGACGCGATGGGCCGGCTGAACCAGTATGTGTACGTCGCCGAGCGCCTGGACGCACGGCTGTCGGCGACGATCGCCGAGCTGGAGGCGACCGACCCGGACAAGGCCCGGGCGCTGCGCGAGGACGTGCTGTTCTACGTCCGCCAGAAGCACCAGGACCTGCTCGTCCAGCTGGCCGTGTCGATCCAGAACTACCTGGCCATCGACATCGTGATCAAGAACAACATCGAGCTGATCAAGGGCGTCGACCGCGCGTCGACCACGACCGTCTCGGCGCTGCGTACGGCGGTCATCGTGGCGCAGGCCCTGGGCAACCAGAAGCTCGTGCTGGACCAGATCACCGCGCTGAACACCACCACCAGCGGGATGATCGAGCGCACCTCGCAGATGCTGCGGGACAACTCGGTCGCGATCCAGCAGCAGGCCGCGTCGGCGACGATCGGGCTGCCGCAGCTGCAGGCGGCGTTCGCGAACATCTACGCCACGATGGACGCGATCGACACCTTCAAGGTGGAGGCGCTGGACAACATGGCCGCCACCATCGGCACGCTGGAGAACGAGGTGACCAAGTCCCGCGGCTACCTGGACCGGGTCGCCCAGCAGGACCAGCGGGTGGTCCAGGGCAGCCTCGACCTCGGTCGCTGAGCCGATCGCGAACGGGGGGAATGGGACTGCATGGCATTGGGTGACTTCTTCGCGCGGCTGACCGGCCGCAAGGCGGAGCCCGAGCCTGCCCCGGCCCCTCGCGCGCCGACCACCGACGACCTGCTCGCAGCGCTGGTCCGGGTCGAGCAGCTGGTCGCGGACGGCGCCGTACCGGCCGTGGTCGCGTCGCGGGTCAACCGGGTGGTGCGGATCGTGCGGGAGACCATCCCGCGGCTCGGCAACCTCGGCGGCAGCATGCAGGCGTACTCGGTGATGGCCACGGCGACGGACTACCTGCCGGAGGCCATCGGCGGCTACCTACGGCTCCCCCGGCAGTGGGCCGACAGCCGTCCGGTGGACCGGGGCAAGACGTCGCTGATGCTGCTGATCGACCAGCTGGACCTCCTGGGGTCCACGATGGACAAGGTCTTCGACGCGGTGAACCGGGCCGACGCGGCCGCACTGGTCGCGCACGGCAGGTTCCTGCAGGAGAAGTTCGGTACCGGGTCGACCGGTGGCAGTCTCGCCCTGGGCGAGACGCAGTCCACCCAGGCGCCGGACCTGCCGCCGGGGGCACCACCACCGCAGTCGGGGTCCGGACCATTGCAACCACCGCCAGGACGAGGAGGGGCATGAGCAGCGTGGGGGGTACTTCGCTGAAGGACGCACTGTCCGCACTGCTGACGGTTGCCGCGCGGGCGGGCGTCTCCGAGGACTCTGCTCGAGCAGAGGCACTCTCACTCGCCGCCGCTCTGGCCGAGTCGGCTCCAGGCGCTCCGGCTGGCTGGGCCGCGGTGACGCCGGGTGCGACCACGCAGGACTTCTTCGACGCCGCGGTCCGTGGCAGGAGATGGCGTGGCTCGCCCACTGCTGTCCTGAGTGAGCTGGTCGCGCAGAACTCGCCGGAGAAGATCCCGTACGCCGAAGCGCTCGCCGAGGTGGCTTCGGCAGCCTGCTCGCTCGGTGAGCCGACCATGCGGGTCATCGGCAACGCGTCAGTGGCCGCAGCCGCTCAGCTGCAGGCGGCAGGCGCACGACCTCTTCAAGTCAGTAGCACTCCCCCAGCACCTGTCACTCCTGAGAAGGCTGAAGAAGTAGTAGTTGCAGCAGAGCCCGAGCGGTCGGTCGAAGAGCTGCTGGCCGAGCTGGACGAGCTGACCGGCCTGGAGAAGGTCAAGCGGGAGGTGCACCGGCAGGTCGCCGTACTGCGGGTGGAGAAGCTGCGGACCGACGCCGGGCTGAAGAGCCCGACGATCACCCGGCACCTGGTGTTCGTGGGCAACCCGGGCACCGGCAAGACCACCGTGGCTCGGCTGGTCAGCGGGATCTACAAGGCGCTGGGCCTGCTCTCGAAGGGCCAGCTGATCGAGGTCGACCGCTCCGAGCTGGTCGCCGGGTACCTGGGTCAGACAGCGACCAAGACCGCCGAGGTGGTCGCGTCGGCGGCCGGTGGCGTGCTGTTCATCGACGAGGCGTACAGCCTGACGTCAGGTGACCAGGGCACCGACCAGTACGGGCGGGAGGCGGTCGACACCCTGGTGAAGGAGATGGAGGACCGCCGCGACGACCTGGTCGTCATCGTCGCCGGGTACCCCGAGCCGATGGAGACGTTCATCGCCGCGAACCCCGGGCTGGCCAGCCGGTTCCGGACCACGATCGGCTTCGAGGACTACACCGACGCCGAGCTCACCGAGATCCTCTCCGGCCTGGCCGAGGGTGCCGACTACGAGCTGACCCCGGAGGCGCTGGAGCACTTCCAGGTGGTCCTGGCGTCGGCACCGCGGAACCGCTCGTTCGGCAACGGCCGGTTCGCCCGCAACACGCTGGAGGCCGCGATCGGGCGGCACGCCTGGCGGCTGCGCGACGTGACGGCACCCAGCACCGACCAGCTGCGTCAGATCCTCGCCGAGGACCTCACCGACGAGGACCTGCACCCACCGGCCGTCTCCAGTGACGAGGTCGGAGCCGAGCTGACCCGTCCGGCCGAGCCCGATCCTCAGCCAGGCGGGACGACCGAGAACGCCGCGCTGCCCGAGCAAGGAGAACAGGCGTGACCCAGACAGTCAGTGCGCCCCCGGCGACCCGGTTGCCGTCGGCCGCGCCCGCCGTCCCGACCGGCACGCAGCCACAGCAGCCACCGCACCGATCGCCCCAGGGCGTCGTCAACGTCTTCTTCCACGGTACGCCGGGCCGCCTGCGCGCCCTGCTCATCGCGTCCGCCGTGATCGCCGTGCTGTTCGGCGCGGCCGCCGCCCAGGGGTTCCGCCAGTCCGACGGCGCCCTGCAGCGGGCCGAGGCCAACACCGCCCAGCTGGTCCGGGTCCAGGCGATCCACACCAACCTGGTCGCGGCCAACGCCGACGCCACCAACGCGTTCCTGGTCGGTGGCCTGGAACCGCCGGCCCAGCGCCAGCACTTCGTCGACTCGCTCGCGACGGCCTCCAAGCTGATCGCCGAGGCCGCCACCGCGCAGCCTGCCGACCAGACCGTGCTCGGCCAGCTCAACACGACGCTGCTCACCTACAACGGCCAGATCGAGCAGGCCAGGACCAACAACCGTCAGGGCCTGCCGATCGGCTCGCAGTACCTGAAGGACGCCAACGCGACCCTGCAGAACGACTCGCTCCCCTTGCTCAACGCGCTGGTCTCGGCCAACGAGGGCCGCGTCGACACCGAGTTCGACGGCGTCGGCGGCGGCAACGTCTGGCTGATCGTCGGTGGGCTCATCAGCCTCGCCGTACTGGTGCTGACGATGGTGTGGCTGGCCAGGCGCACCCACCGGTACCTGAACGTCCCGATCGCGGCCGGCGCCGTCCTGGTGCTGCTGACGATGGTGGTCGGCGGTGCCGGTCTGGCCGGTGCGAGCAGCTCGGCGAAGGACACCTTCGACGGCGAGTACTCCGACGCGCGGGTGCTGGCGACGGCGCGGATCGCGGCGTACGACGCGAAGTCGAACGAGAGCCTGACGCTGATCGCCCGCGGTTCCGGTGCGGACTTCGAGAAGGCGTGGAAGGCGGCGGCCGACCGGGTGGACCAGCAGCTCGCCACGATCGGGACGGGCGCCGGGAACGCGCCCAGCGCGTGGGAGGAGTACAAGGTCGCGCACCTCGCGATCCGCAAGGCCGACGACGGCGGCAACTGGGACGCCGCCGTGGACCAGGCGATCGGCACCGGGCCGAAGACGGCCACCGCGCCGTTCACGAACTTCGACAAGTCCTCGACCGCGAAGCTCGCGGAGGCCAGCGACGCGGCGCAGGCGCAGCTCGCCGACGCGCGCGGCTCGCTGCCGCCGATCGGGTGGCTCGGCCTGCCGATCGGGATCCTGGCCGCACTGCTCGCTGCCTGGGGACTGTCCCAGCGACTGGGGGAGTACCGATGAAGAAGCAGCTGATCGCCGCCGGCACCGCGCTGAGCCTGCTCGCCCTGGCCGCGTGCGGCTCGGGCGACTACGCGGCCACCGAGATCCCGCCGAAGCCGGCGGCACCGACCAGTACGGCGCCACCGCCGGCCGGGCCGACCTGCACGAACAACCTGCGCGACGAGCTGCGCTCCTACGCACCGACCGGTGCGCTGCCGCCGCCCGGCCAGATGCTCGCCGGTTCGAAGATGGCCGAGATCGAGAGCCGCGGGCGGCTCCGGGCCGGGATCTCCGCGGACAGCCTGAACCTGGGCTCGCGCAACCCGATCTCCGGCGCGATCGAGGGCTTCGACATCGACATGGTCCGCGAGGTCGCCCGGGCGATCTTCGGCGACCCGAACAAGGTCGAGCTGGTGGTGATCTCCAGCCCGCAGCGCATCCCGGTGCTGCAGAACAAGAACTCCGACATCGACATCGTCGCCCGGAACATGACGATCAACTGCGCGCGCTGGCAGCAGATCGCGTTCTCGGCCGAGTACTACCGGTCGGGCCAGAAGACGCTGGTGCAGCGCGACTCGCCCGCCAAGAGCCTGGCCGACCTGCGCGGCAAGACGGTCTGCGCACCGGCCGGGTCGACCAGCCTGGACAACCTCAACAAGTACAAGGACCGCGGCGTCAAAGCGATCACCGCCGACACCGACACCGGGTGCCTGGTGCTGTTCCAGCAGGGCAAGGCGGACGGGATCACCGGTGACGACACCGTGCTGGCCGGCGAGGCCGCGCAGGACCCGTACGCGCGGATCATCCAGGACGAGCGGATCAGCGACGAGCCGTACGGCCTGGGCATGGCCAAGGACGACGTCGTCTTCGCCAGGTTCGTCAACGGGGTGCTCGCGGAGATGAAGGCGAGCGGGCGCTGGAAGGCGTCGTACGACAAGTGGCTCGCCCCGACGCTCGGGGCGGCGCCGACGCCGCCGGTGGCCCTGTACGGCAGGACCCCGTGACCGTTCGTACGCCGACCGCGGTCGCGCCGGCACCACCGGGCAGGATCGGCAGCAGCATCCCGGCGACGGAGCTGCTCGCGTTCCTCGACGCGCTCGGGACCTGGCGCGACCGGCGCAGCGCCGAGCTCGACGAGCTGGACCAGGCCGCCCTGAACGCCGAGGACGCCGACGCGCTGAGCGCCGACGTCGTGCTCAGCATGGCGGTCTGGAAGGCGGTGTCGGACCGGTACGAGCTGATCCTGCTGACCTGGGACTCCGGGCGGGTCGGCGCGACCGAGACCGAGCGGATCTCGACGCTGATCTGGGGCGGGCTGGACACCACCGCGGGTGGCGCGGCCGGCGGGTCGCTGGCGGTTTCGTTGCCTGAGGCATGCACTTTGTCGGACGCGCTAGCGGCGACGCTGCGGGCCAAGCTCGCGTTGGAGCCCGGGGACGCCGACCTGGCGGCACGGCTGCGGCAGCTGCGGGCGCAGGTCGAGCGGATCAGCGACCTGGTCACGCGGGAGCCCGCGGTGGGCCGGAACGACGCGATCGCCAAGCACCACGACCTGGACCGACGGGTCACCGACGTGACCGAGCGGTCCAAGCGGGGCGCCGACGTGGGTGGGCTGATCGGGCCGCTGGAGATCGACGCGGCGCTGGTCGAGCGGGACCTCATCGTCGGGTCGGCGACGCGGCGGGAGCGGGCTGCTGACGTGGCTCGGGCCCGGACGCTGCGGACCGAGCTGGAGGCGCAGGGCAAGGCTGTGCGGGCTCTGGCCGACCAGTGCGTCGCGGCGGTCACGCCTGCGCCGCGGCTCGGCGTGCCGGATGTGACTGCGCTTGGGGCGGTGCCGAACACGCCTGCCGAGCTGGAGAAGTACCTGACCCGGCTGGACGCCGTACGGCGTGCGCTGGGTCAGGCGCAGTCGGCGTACAGCACCGCGCTGGCGCGGCGGGACGAGCTGGCCGCGCGGCTGGACGCGTACCAGGTGAAGGCGGGCAGTGTCGCCCGCACAGCTGGTGCGACAGAGGACCTGGCCGAGCTGTACCGACGCGGTCGTGAGGTGCTGAAGGCGGAGCCGGTCGACCTGGCCCGCCTGGCAGCGCTCGTGGCGGCGTACCAGACCTACCTGGACAACAGTGTCGGAGGAACGACATGACCTGCACCCAGCCCGGCTGCACCGGCACCATCGTCGACGGGTACTGCGACGTCTGCGGCTCTCCTGCGGCAGCAGCGACAACTCCAAGTGAAGGTACTGCTGGGCTGGGCGCTCCGGCCGCCGCAGGTGCGTGTAAAGAACCAGGTTGCTCAGGAACAGTTGTCGACGGCTACTGCGATGTGTGCGGCACACCTGCCAACTCAACTGAAGCACCTGAACCGATCAGCTCTCCTTCTACTGTCTCCAGAGCCTCCAACCGGTTGGCCTCCACTCCCCTGGGCTCGGCTCGGGCTCAGGCGGCCGGCTCCAAGCTGACGCGGCGGCTCGGGACCTCTTCCACCCGTCTGCGCGGCGCCCGGCTCGGCGCCGGGCTGACCAGCGTCCCCTCGATCCCCCCGATCGATGCCGGCAAGGCGATCCTGCAGAACCCGATGGTCCCCGAGGACCGCCGCAACTGCCCGAACTGCGGCAACGCGGTCGGCCGTTCCCGCGGTGACCAGCCGGGCCGCACCGAGGGCTTCTGCCCGAAGTGCCGCAGCCCGTTCTCGTTCTCGCCGAAGCTGCAGCCCGGCGACCTGGTCGGCGGGCAGTACAAGGTCGCGGGCTGTCTCGCGCACGGCGGTTTCGGCTGGATCTACATGGCCCAGGACCAGAACGTGTCCAACCGCTGGGTCGTGCTCAAGGGCCTGCTGAACTCCGAGGACCCCGATGCCGTCGCCGCGGCGATCGCCGAGCAGCAGTTCCTGGCCCGGGTCGAGCACCCGCTGATCGTCGAGATCTACAACTTCGTCACCCACGACGGCGCCGGCTACATCGTGATGGAGTACGTCGGCGGCACCTCGCTGAAGACCCTGCTCAAGCAACGCATGCAGGCCAACCACGGCCGGTACGACGCCCTGCCGGTCGACCAGGCGATCGCCTACCTGCTGGAGATCCTGCCCGCGTTCTCCTACCTGCACGACCTCGGCCTGGTCTACTGCGACTTCAAGCCGGACAACATCATCCAGGTCGGCGACGCGGTGAAGCTGATCGACCTCGGCGGTGTCCGGCAGATCGACGACATGGACTCCGCGATCTACGGCACCGTCGGCTATCAGGCCCCGGAGGTTCCCGAGGTCGGCACGTCGATCGCGTCCGACATCTACACGCTCGGCCGCACACTGACCGTGCTGGCGATGGAGTTCCGCGGCTACCAGTCGACGTACCTCTCCTCGCTGCCGCCGGTCGCCGACATCCCGCTGTTCCAGGAGTTCGACTCCTTCTACCGCCTGCTGCTCAAGGCGTGCGCGAAGGACCCGGCCGACCGGTTCGTCTCGGCCGACGAGCTCCGCGTGCAGCTGCTCGGCGTACTGCGGGAGGTCGTCGCGGCCAAGCAGCCGTACGGCGCCGCGCAGCACTCCACGTCGTCCCTGCTCTTCGGCAGCCCGGGTGACCGGTCCGCCGGGCTCGGTGAGGCGGCGCTGCCGTGGCAGCGACTCCCCTCGATGCTGCCCGACGAGAGCGACAAGATGGCCGGCTGGCTGAAGACGGTCAGCGTGCCGGACCCGGCCCAGCGGCTCGAGGTGGTGGCCAACGCACCGGAGACGACTCCGCAGGTGCTGCTGGAGATCGCCCAGTCGGCGTTGGACGCCGGCCAGTACGACATGGTCGACACGGCAGTCGCCGACCTGCTCAGGGAGGACCCGTGGGAGTGGCGCGCGGTCTGGATGGCCGGACTGGTCGCCCTGGCCCGCAACGACATCCCTGCCGCGCAATCCGCGTTCAACGCGGTCTACGGCCAGGTACCGGGTGAGCTGGCGCCGAAGCTGGCCCTCGCGGTGTCCTGCCAGCTCAGCGGTGAGTACGACGTCGCCGAGGGGCTCTTCCTGACCTGCGCCCGGACGGACGCCAACTACATCGCTCCGTCGGCCTTCGGGCTGGCGACGATCCGGTCGGAGCGGGGCGACCTGGACGGAGCGGTCGCGGCGCTCGACCTGGTCCCGCCGAGCAGCGGTGCGTACATCCGGGCCCGCCGGATGCGAGCCGGTCTGCTGGCAGGATCGGGACGTGGACTGGGTGCACTGGCCGAGGCCATGGGAAGTATCGACGACCTGACGATCGACCCGGTGGACCGGGCGAACCTGTCGGCGAACGTGTTCCGGACGGCGCTGAACGTCGTACTGACCAACGGGCCCGACCCGCAGGTGGTGATCTCCAAGCGTGCCGCCACCGAGTCGGACCTGCGCGACGGCCTCGAGTCGGCCTACCGTGAGCTGGCCGGCCACGCGCACAGCCGGGAGGAACGGATCGCCCTGGTCGACCTGGCCAACGAGGTTCGAGGATGGACGCTGCGATGACGAGTACGACCCGGACGGTCTGCCCCAGCTGTGGCGAACCGGTGTCCGACGCCGACCTGTACTGCGAGAGCTGCGGCGCCGAGCTGCAGCCCGGCGCGGCACCGAGCACGCCGGCGCTGGACACCGACACCGAGCCGACGATCGAGCTGCACACCGGTGCGCCCGCCGAGACGTTCACGCCTGGTCCGTGCCGCTCCTGCGGTGGCACGGTCGGTGCCGACGGCTACTGCGAGACCTGCGGCACGAAAGCCAGCAAGCCGCGCGACCACTTCAGCGAGCAGCCCGCACCGTGGGTCGCCGCCGTCTGCGACCGGGGCATCCGGCACAGCCGCAACGAGGACGCCGTAGCGATCGCCGCCGACCCGGAGCCGGGCAGCAGGGCTCTCCTGGTCGTCTGCGACGGGGTGAGCTCGTCGCTCGACTCGGACGTGGCCAGCCTGGCTGCTGCGCGCGCAGCACGCGACGTACTGGTTGCCGGTCATGCGCAGGGCATGGGCACCGAGTCGTCGCGCGAGGCGGCGGTCGTTGCCCGGCTCAACGCGGCAGCTGATGCCGCGAGCGACGCCGTACTGGAGAACACGAGTCCTGACAGCCCGAACCCGGCGTCCTGCACGTTCGTCGCGGCAGTGCTCGAGGCGGATCTGCTGGTGGCCGGTGTGGTCGGCGACAGCCGGGCGTACTGGTTCCCGGACAACGCCGAGGCCGTCGGGCTCACCGTGGACGACTCCTGGGCCGCCGAGCTGATCGCCACCGGCGTACCGCGGCACGAGGCCGAGACCGGTCCACAGGCGCACGCGATCACCCGCTGGCTGGGCAAGGACGCCCCTGACCACACGCCGCGGACCACCACGCTCCGGGTGGACGGACCGGGCTGGCTCCTGGTCTGCTCGGACGGGCTGTGGAACTACTGCTCCGAGGCGGCACCGCTGGCGGACCTGGTCCGTCAGACCGCTGCGGCCAACGGTGGCGAACCGCTGGCCACCTCGTCCGCACTGGTCGACTGGGCGAACGCCCAGGGCGGCCAGGACAACATCACCGTCGCGCTCGCGCGCCTCCCCTGACCTGCCGGACCGAAAGGAACCCCACGAGATGGCCGAGTTCTCCGCCACCGTCTACCAGAACGAGTTCCTGCCCGACGGCGGTACCGACGTGCACGCGATCGTCACGGTCGACTGCGCCGGCGCCGGTGCCGCGGGCCAGTCCGGCGGCGGTGACGTCGGCGAGATCATCATCGTCGACACCTCCGGCTCGATGGGCGCCGAAGGCGTCCGGGCCGCCGCGTACGCCGCCCAGACCGCGATCGACCAGATCCTCGACGGGGTCTGGTTCGCGGTGATCTCCGGCAACGACCGGGCCCAGCTGGCCTTCCCGCCGTCGGCCGAGCCGGTGATGGTCCGGATGGACGCCTACACCCGGCAGGCCGCCAAGGAGGCCGTGTCCCGGTTCTACGCCGACGGCGGGACCGCGATGGGCACCTGGCTGCGGCTGGCCGCGCGGGTCTTCGCGACCGTGCCGTCGCTGTCGCAGAAGCACGCGATCCTGCTCACCGACGGCGAGAACCAGCACGAGACGCCGGAGGCGCTGACCGCGACGATCCAGGCGGTCACCGGCCAGTTCCAGTGCGACTGCCGCGGCGTCGGCGTGGCCTGGCAGGTCGACGAGGTCCGCCGGATCGCCACCGCGCTGCTCGGCACGGTCGACATCATCCCGGCCCCGGAGCAGCTGGCGGCCGAGTTCCAGAAGCTGATCCGGCAGGCGATGAGCAAGGGTGTCGCCGCCGCGGACCTGCGGGTCTGGGCGCCGCAGGGTGCGCAGGTGCTGTTCGTCCGCCAGGTCGCACCGACCGTGGACGACCTGACCACCCGGCGTACCGAGGTCAACGCGCTGACCAGCTCCTACCCCACCGGCTCGTGGGGTGACGAGTCCCGCGACTACCACGTCGCCGTACGGCTTGCTGCCAAGGGCGTCGGGCAGGAACAGCTCGCCGCCCGGGTCCAGCTGGCAGTCGGCGACCAGGTGCTCGCGCAGGGTCTGGTGAAGGCGCTGTGGTCGGCCGACGAGGCTCTGACCACCCGGATCAGCCCGGAGGTCGCCCACTACACCGGGCAGACCGAGCTGGCCGACGCGATCCAGGAGGGCCTGGCGGCCAAGGCGGCCGGCGACACCGCGACCGCGACCACCAAGCTCGGCCGGGCCGTCCAGCTGGCCGCCCAGACCGGCAACGAGGAGGCCACCTCGCGGCTGCGCAAGGTGGTCGACATCGACGACCAGGACACCGGCACCGTGCGGCTCAAGCGCACGGTCGAGAAGGTCGACGAGATGGCACTCGACACGGCCTCCACCAAGACGACCCGGGTGAAGAAATGAGCGCAGTGACGTGCCCGAGCGGGCACCCGTCCACCTCGACCGACTACTGCGACGTCTGCGGGCTGCCGATCGGAGCAGCGGCGACACCGGCGGCGGCCGCCGTACCGGCTCCTGCTGTGGCCGCGCCCGCTCCGGCGGCGCCGACGACTCAGGCCTGCCCGAACTGCAGCGAGTCTGCTGCCGTGGACGCCTTGTTCTGCGAGTCCTGCGGCTACGACTTCACCACCGGCACGATGCCCCGGCCGGCCTCGTCGCTGGACCTCGGCGGACCCAGTACGGCGCCGCCGTCGGTGCCGTCCGCACCGCACGAGGTCGCCGAGTGGGTCGTGGAGCGCTGGGTCGACCCGGACTGGTACGCCGTGCAGCAGAGCGACGACCCGTGCCCGTCACCGGGCCTGCCGGTCGTCGTACCGCTGACCGAGAAGAGCGTGCTGGTCGGACGGCCGTCCCGCAGCCGTGGGATCAGCCCTGAGATCGACTGCGGTGACGACTCCGGTGTCAGCCGCCGTCAGGCCCAGCTGACCACCGACGGCCAGCGCTGGTGGGTCGAGGACCTCCAGTCGTCCAACGGCACCTTCGTCGGCCCAGCCTCCGGTCCGCTGCCCGAGGACCCGGTTCCTCCGGGCCAGCGCCGCGAGCTCGACGCCGACGATCGCATCTACGTCGGCGCCTGGACCCGTCTGGTCGTCCGCAAGGCCACGCCGGAGGAGCAGGCCGGCCAGGCCTAGACGCTGCTCCAGGCTTTGGCCGGGCGGAAGCAGAGCCACTCGATCAGGGCGGTACCGAGCACGATGGGTACCGCCCAGGTCCACGGGTGGTCGGCGACGCTGACAACCAGGATCGCTGTCCACAAGGCGATCCAGCCGCCGCCGTACCCGCGCAGAACGCCGCGGTACCAGAGGCCGCCCGGCGACTCGGCCGAGCGCTGGCCGAGGTACACGAACAGGTACGACGCCAGCGAGATCGGCCAGAAGACCCAGAGCCCGGCCCAGTCGTACGGCACCATCACCAGCGCCGACAGGCAGACCAGGGCGACCGCCCAGTGGTAGACCTCGCCGACCCAGTTGAGCCGCTTGCGCCGTAGCGTCGTCACGATCGCGAACGGTCCCAGCACGATCGCCAGCACTCCCGCCGCGACGTGCAGAATCAGCGCGACGTCACGCATTGCCCGCCCCCACTGACCCGAAGGTCTCTGACATGTCAGGGAGCATAGGGCGCACCCGCCCGGCCGTCTGCCCCTCGGGACAATTTTCCCGAGGGGCAGCGGGACCTAAGCGATCGGGTAGCTGGCCACCATCCGGACCGCGTGGTTGCGGTAGCCCTGCCGCTCGAAGCTCGCGGCCATCGGGCGGTTGGTCAGGTCGGTGTCGGCGCGGATCCGCTCGGCACCCGTCTCCGCGAGGATGTGCGTGCCCTCAGCCAGCAGGTCGTCGCTGTAGCCGTGCCCGCGCTGCTCGGGCAGGACGCCGACGTACCCGATCACCGGGCCGCCGTTGTTGGCCGACGGGAGAATGAAGCCGACCAGCGCGCCGGCGTCGTCGTAGGCGAGACGCCACCAGTCCCGCTCGCCGGGCATCTCCTGGTAGATCGCCAGGTCCTCCTTGGCCGACGCCTCGGGGCTGCCCTTCGCGACAGCCCGTGCGGTGGCTGCGTCCAGGCTGCCTTCGATCACCCGGACGAGCACGTCGAGGAACGCGTCGTCGTCGGCCGGCTCGAACCGCAGCCGCGTCGACCGCTCCGGCAGCCCGTACGACGGGAGCCACTCGTACCGCAGCCGCTCGGTCAGCTCGGACAGCCCCGCCAGCGCGGCCGCGGCGAGCCGGGGCTCCAGGGCGGCGACGACCTCGGGCTGCTCGCGCCAGCCGTTCGGCAGGAAGATGTGGTACTCCGGCTGCTCGGCGCCGCCCGGCCTCGAGTCGAGGCCTTGCCGGATCAGCTCGGCCCAGACCGGCACGGGATCGCCGTCGCCGGCGTAGTACAGGCCGTCCACGCTGAACGGGTGGTCGAACTGCGGCATCCCCCACCAGACGGCGAGGGCGATGATCCGGCCGTCCTGCTCGGCGACCCACGTCCAGGCGTCGCGGTAGTAGCCGACGCCGACGTACTCGTCGTAGCGCTCACGGGTGACGGTGTTGACCGACTGGTCGGCGATCAGGGTGTGAATGGTGTCGAGATCGGACTCGACGATGGTGCGGATGGTCACGGTACCTCCGGAAAGAGGCGCGGTGCTCCGCTCAGTGCGAGCTGGACGAGCGGACCGGGCGCGCCGTGGAACACATCAGAGTGGTCATCGGTCGCTCCTTTCGCTCGAGTCGTTCCCGCAACCAGGACTCTAGGTCCCGGCCGGGGTCATAGTCCACCGGATATCCACAGCTGGGATGTACGACGGCCGGACGGACCGGGAAGCCTCCTGCGCATGCGAACCGTGAAGTCCCTCAGCGCCGTCGTCGCCGTGCTCGCCTCAGTCCTGCTGGGTTTCAGCACCGCCACCGCGGCCCCCGCCCCGTCCATCCTGTACGCCGTACCGCAGCTCGTCGCGATCCCTTCGTGCGACCTGAGTTCTCTGCCCGCGGAGGCGTCCGACACGCTCGACCTGATCCACTCCGGCGGGCCGTTCCCGTACGACCAGGACGGCACCGTCTTCCAGAACCGGGAGGGCATCCTGCCCGACGAGTCGACCGGCTACTACCACGAGTACACGGTCGAGACGCCCGGGTCGCCCGACCGCGGCGCCCGCCGGCTGATCGGCGGCGGCACGACCACCGACCCGGCGTTCGTCTACTACACCGCCGACCACTACGCCTCGTTCTGCCTCGTCGCCGAAAACTCCTGAGAGGTTGTCCGCGGCTTTTGAGAGAATCTCCCGGTGACGATCACGGGTGTGTTGCGCGGGCAGTTCGAGCTGACCTGGTCCCTGTTCGAGTACCACCTGGACCGGCTGGTCCCGGAGGACCTGCTCTGGGAGCCGGCCGGGCTGACCTGGACCGTGCGGCCGGACGCGGCCGGGGTCTGGCGACCGGACTGGGCCGACGAGGAGCTCGACCCGATCCCGGTGCCGACGGCCGGCTGGCTGACCTGGCACATCGGCTGGTGGTGGACGACCGCGCTGGCGCACGCCCACCAGACCGTGCCGCCGCACCGCACCGACGTCCCGTGGCCGGGCACGCTGCTCGGCACGCGTGACTGGATGCACCTGCTGCGGGACGAGTGGTCCGTCGTACTGGAGGACTCTTCGCGACTCACGCTCCCGGTGGCCTTCCCCTGGCCGCCGGAAGCGGGCCGGACGGTCGCGGACCTGTACGGCTGGGTGAACGCGGAGCTGATGAAGAACGCCGCGGAGATCGGGCAGCTGCGTCTGCTGCGGGCGGCCGAGTTGTCTACTGGGACAAGGGCTTCCTGATCCCTCTACGCTCGCCGTGACCGCCCCCCACGGAAGGACGTCCATGTCCCGACTCCGCACCTCCCTGTCCGTGCTGCTCGTCAGCGCCGCCCTGTCCACTCCCAGTGCGGTTGCCCTGGGCAACGCAGGGGACCCGGTGTCGATGACCAGCGGCTTCTACGTCGACCCCGCGTCGAACCCGGCCGTCTGGGCGCGCGCCAACCCGTCGCACCCGGACGCCGCGCTGATCCGGAGCCGGATCGCCGAGCAGGCCGGTGGGCGCTGGTTCGGGAACTGGTCCGGCGACATCAAGGCCGCCGTGACGGCGTACACGTCGGCCGCGGACGCCGCGGGCAAGCTGCCGATCCTCGTCGCGTACAACATCCCCGGCCGCGACTGCGGCAGCCACTCCGGCGGCGGCGCCGGGTCGCCGGCGGCGTACCGGACCTGGATCAGCGCGTTCGCCGCCGGGATCGGCAACCGGCCGGCCGTGGTCGTGATCGAGCCCGATGCGCTCGCCCAGCTGGACTGTGTCCCGGCCGCGGAGAAGAAGACGCGGACGGACTTGCTGCGGTACGCCGTGAACGAGCTGGCCGCGAAGGCGCCGAACACCTGGGCCTACATGGACGGCGGCAACGCGACCTGGATCGACGCGGCCGAGATGGCGCGGCGGCTGCAACTGGTGGAGGTCGGCAAGATCCGCGGGTTCGCGCTGAACACGTCGAACTACTACCCGACCGCCGACTCGGTCACCAAGGGCAACGCGATCCGCGGCGCGCTCGGCGGCAACGCCCAGTTCGTCGTCGACACCAGCCGCAACGGCAACGGCTCCAACAGCCAGTGGTGCAACCCGGCCGGCCGCAAGCTCGGCGAGACCTCCCGCGACGGCACCCACCTCTCGGCCACGCTCGACCTGCTGCTCTGGCTCAAGGTCCCCGGCGACTCCGACGGCAACTGCGGCATCGGAACCGGCATCCCCGCCGGCACCTTCTCCCCTGTACTGGCCAAGAGCCTCATCACGGGCTGAACACCGCCGCCCACTCGGGCAGTCATCCCCGCCCAGCGAACCGTAGCGTCCGAAGAATCTCGATGCGTCCGAAGAAGCCGAGGCTATAGCGCACGGTTCTTCGGACGCATGCGGGTTCTTCGGACGCTACGAGCGGTGGACGGGAACGCGAAAGCGGTCCCGGGCTGGGACCCGGGACCGCTTCGTTTGCTACTGGTACTGCGAGGAACTTCCGGTCAGAAGTCCATGCCGCCCATGTCGGGGGCACCGCCCGGGGCGGCACCGGCCTTCTCGGGCTTGTCGGCGATGACTGCCTCGGTGGTGAGGAACAGGGCCGCGATCGAGGCCGCGTTCTGCAGCGCCGACCGGGTGACCTTGGCCGGGTCGATGATCCCGGTCTTGATCAGGTCGACGTACTCACCGGTCGCGGCGTTCAGGCCGTGACCCGGCTCGAGGTTGCGGACCTTCTCCACCACGACGCCACCCTCGAGGCCGGCGTTGACGGCGATCTGCTTGAGCGGGGCCTCGACGGCCGAGCGCACGATCGCGGCTCCGGTCGCCTCGTCACCCTCGAGCTCCAGCTTCTCGAACGCGATCACCGACGCCTGCAGCAGCGCGACGCCACCTCCGGCGACGATGCCCTCCTCGACGGCCGCCTTCGCGTTGCGAACGGCGTCCTCGATGCGGTGCTTGCGCTCCTTCAGCTCGACCTCGGTGGCCGCGCCGACCTTGATCACCGCGACGCCGCCGGCCAGCTTGGCCAGCCGCTCCTGCAGCTTCTCGCGGTCGTAGTCGGAGTCCGACTTCTCGATCTCGGCGCGGATCTGGTTGACCCGGCCCTGGATCGAGTCGGCGTCGCCGACGCCCTCGACGATGGTCGTCTCGTCCTTGGTGACGACGACCTTGCGGGCCTGGCCGAGCAGCTCCAGGTCCACGGTGTCGAGCTTGAGGCCGACCTCCTCGGAGATGACCTGACCACCGGTGAGGATGGCGATGTCACCGAGCATGGCCTTGCGGCGGTCACCGAAGCCCGGCGCCTTGACGGCGACGGTCTTGAAGGTGCCCTTGATCTTGTTCACGACCAGGGTCGCCAGCGCCTCACCCTCGAGGTCCTCGGCGATGATCGCCAGCGGCTTGCCGGTCTGCATGACCTTCTCGAGCACCGGGACGAGGTCCTTGATGCTGGAGATCTTGCTGTTCACCACGAGGATGTACGGGTCGTCGAGGACCGCTTCCATCCGCTCGGTGTCGGTCACGAAGTACGGCGAGATGTAGCCCTTGTCGAAGCGCATGCCCTCGGTGAGCTCGAGCTCCAGACCGAAGGTGTTGCTCTCCTCGACGGTGATGACACCTTCCTTGCCGACCTTGTCCATCGCCTCGGCGATGATCTGGCCGACCTGGGTGTCCGCCGCCGAGATCGAGGCGGTGGCCGCGATCTGCTCGCGGGTCTCGACCGGCTTGGCCAGCGCGAGCAGCTGCTCGCTGACGGCCTCGACAGCCTTCTCGATGCCCTTCTTCAGGCCCATCGGGTTGGCGCCGGCGGCGACGTTGCGCAGACCCTCGCGCACGAGCGCCTGGGCCAGCACGGTCGCGGTGGTGGTGCCGTCACCCGCGACGTCGTCGGTCTTCTTGGCAACTTCCTTGACGAGCTCGGCCCCGATCTTCTCGTACGGGTCCTCGAGCTCGATCTCCTTGGCGATCGAGACACCGTCGTTGGTGATCGTGGGGGCGCCCCACTTCTTCTCCAGCACGACGTTGCGGCCCTTGGGGCCAAGCGTCACCTTGACGGCGTCGGCGAGGGTGTTCATTCCCCGCTCGAGGCCGCGGCGCGCCTCTTCGTTGAACGAAATCAGCTTGGGCATTCTCCGCGAGTCCTCCCGCGTCGAGTTTCTGGTGTTCAGCCGGCCCGATGCCCGCGACGGACGGTACCGAGGTCGTCGCGGTCACGTCCCGCCTGACTCCGGCACCTCATCGAGGCCGTCATCTAACAGCTCCCAGCAGGCACAAGCGTTATCACTCTCGCCCACTGAGTGCTAACCAAGTATTAGCACTCGACCCAGGCGAGTGCAAGCCAGGTCACCACTTAGACGGTCGTCCCGGCCGCCGGTTTCCGCTCAGTTCTCCCACTGGGCGATCAGGTACTTCGGGGCGTTCAGCCGCCAGGCCTCGGTGAGCAGCTCCTCGACCTGATCGTCGTCGGCGCGGTCGAGGTCGACGTCCAGCCAGCCGAAGCGGCCGGACTCCCACCAGGCGGTGTAGACCTCCGGGTTCTCCGCGATCATCGCCTGCTGCTCCTCGCGCAGCGCCTTCACGAACAGCCTCGACTCGTCCTCCGACAGGTACGCGAACCCTTCTTGCGCACCTTGAAGGCCGGCTGCCCCGCCCAGCCCTCGTGCTCCTCCACCCCTGGCAACCGCAGCACCAGTTTCCGCACCGCTTCCGCGTCCATCCACTCACGCTAAACCGGGTCGCCGACAGTTCCGGTCCATAAGTCGTCAGGGGCGCCGGGACCAGGGTTCCCGGGGTCCGGTCAGGGGTCGGTCGGTACCGATCCTGATGTGCGGGAGGGTCCCCGAACGGCACAGTTGTGGACATGACGAACAACACCGCACCCTTCCAGAACCTGTCCGGCAAGACCCTCCGCCGTTCGCGTGAGCAGCGGATGCTGTCCGGTGTCTCCGGCGGCATCGCGGAGTACCTGAACATCGACGCGACGCTGGTCCGCCTGGGCATCGTCGGCCTGACCCTGATCACCGGCGGCACCGCGCTGATCGGCTACGTGATCGCCTGGGTCGTGATGCCGGAGTCCGACGGCAAGGCCGTCTGGCAGAGCGTCCAGCAGAACCACCAGCCGCAGCCGCAGACCACCCCCGAGGGTGACATCGCCGCCCGCATCTACGACGAGAAGCCGCCGGCCGCCTGACCCAACGACAACCGCGAGTGGGACCGCGGTGCCGTCAAACCGCCCGGGCTCCCCAGGAGCCCGGGCTTCGACATGTCCGCCCGCCCTCCAACTGCCACACCGACCGCAAGAACCCGACCTGGCGCCTGGGGCTCGAGCACCAGCTCGCTGACACGCTCTACCGGGACCTCGAACGCGGCAAGGTCCACCGGCCTGGCTGAGACGCCTCAGCGGGAGATCGAGCGGCGGCTGCGGGTCAGCCGGCGGAGCGGGTGCTGAAGGAGCTACGGGCGTTGCCCTAGACCTTCTGCGTCGCGCGCTGGGTCTTGGCGGCTACGGCGATGTCGGGGTGGTCGGCGAAGACGCCGTCGATGCCGGTGGCGGCGAAGGCCTTGAGCTCGGCGGCCAGGTCGAGGCCGGCGGGGCAGAACTGGCGTTCGGCGCGGAAGGTCCACACCTGGACCTTCAGGCCGGCGTGGTGGGCCCGGTCGACCAGGCGGGTCGGTTCGCCCAGGCTGCCGTCGGCGCGGCGCGGGATGACCAGGTCCTTGTGCGGTGCCAGGACCTGGGCGTACGTCGAGATCTCGCGCAGCCCGGACGGTCCGGTCAGGTCGGTGAAGGTGCGGTCGTCGCCGAAGCGCTGGAAGTCGTTCGGCGTACCAACGGAATCGACCAGTTGGACCAGCGGGACGTCCGTCATCACGGACAGGCGGCGCAGGCTGCTCGGCTCGAAGGACTGGACCATCGCCTCGTCGCGCCGTACGCCGAGCGCGGTGAGCCGTTCGGCCAGCAGTTCCTCCAGCGGCAGCCCGAGACGGCGGAAGTACGCCGGGTGCTTGATCTCCGGGATCACCCCGATCGGCCGGCCCAGCCGCGCCGACTCCTGCCGGGCCAGCGCCACCACGTCGTCGAAGGTGGGGATCGCTTCGCGGCCGTCGTACGCGGTGTTGGCCGCGCGCAGGGCGGGCATCCGCTCGCGGGCGGTCAGCGTGCACAGCTCGGCGTAGGTGAAGTCCTCGACGAACCAGCCGGTGACGGCCTGCCCGTCGACGATCTTGGTGATCCGGCGGTCGGCGAACACCGCGTGGTCCGCGACGTCCGTCGTACCGGAGATCTCGTTCTCGTGCCGGGCCACCAGGACGCCGTCGAGCGTGGCGACCAGGTCCGGTTCCAGGTAGTCGGCGCCGAGCGCCGCGGCCAGGCGGTACGCCGCCGGCGTGTGTTCCGGACGGTACCCGCTCGCTCCCCGATGCGCGATGACCAGCATGGATCCAGGACAGACGCTCGAGGTGGCCCGTCGGGGACTGGTTGCCCAACGCAAGGTGAAGGTCGCGCACCGGGTCGACGACTGTCCCCTGATCGGTGGACACCGGGTCCGCCGGTGGCCGGATGCGGGCAGGCGGCGGTCGTCCGTAGCGTCTCGGCATGAGCCCATCACGGACGATCGCCGGTGACGGGCCGACCCGGGTCAGCACCCGCGCACTCGGCCCCGACCTGGCCCGGGGCGTGATGCTGGTGTTCATCGCGCTGGCCAACACGCACGGCTTCCTGCACCCCGCCGGGGTCTCGGTGATCCGCGGGATCCCGATCGCGTCGTCGGCGGCCGACCGGGTCGTGGCCTTCGCGGAGACCGTCCTGGTCGACGGCCGCTCCTACACGATGTTCGCCGCACTGTTCGGCTACGGCATGGTGCAGATCACGCGCCGCCAGGAGGGCACTGGTACGCCGTGGCCAAGGACACGTGCGCTGCTGCGCCGACGCGGCCGGTGGCTCGTGCTGTTCGGGGTCGCCCACGCGGTCCTGCTGTACTACGGCGACATCCTCGCGGCGTACGGTCTGCTCGCGCTGATCCTCGCCTCGGCGGTACGGCACAGCAATCGCCGGCTGCTGATCGGGGCCGGGGTCTGGGCCGTCGTCGGCTCGGTCGTCTACGGCTTCTTCGCCTCGCCCATGACCCCGGAGACGATCAGCCAGGTCTACCCGTGGAGCACCGAGGAGAACCCGTTGCTCGGGGCCGCGTTCCGGCTCGGTGGGATCATCGTCTCGGCGCCGGTGCTGGCCGTCACCGCCGCGGCGGCGCTGCTGCTCGGGATCTGGGCCGCCAAGCACCGGTTGCTGGAGGAGCCCGACCGGCACCTCGTCCTGCTGCGCCGGATCGTGGTGATCGGTCTGCCCGTCGCCGTGCTCGGTGGGGTCCCGCTGGCGCTCTACACCTCGGGGATCGTGGCCGGCCCGGCGCAGGAGGTCGTCCCGGTCGCGGTCCTGCACTCCCTGACCGGCTTCGCGGGCGGACCGGCGTACGCGGCGCTGATCGCGCTGTGGGCGCGGAAGGTCCGGCCGAACGTGGTAGTGACCGCGCTGCAGGCGACCGGCCAGCGGTCGCTGACCTGCTACCTGCTGCAGTCCGCGGTCTGGGCCGTGGCGTTCTTCCCCTGGCTGCTGGACCTCGGCCACACCATGCCCCTGTGGCAGTCCGCCATCCTTGCCGTCGTGACCTGGGCGGTGACGGTGGTGATCGCCGAGCTGCTCCGCCGCGGCGGCTACCGCGGTCCCTTCGAGGTCCTGCTGCGGAGGCTGACCTACCGCCCTTAAACCACATGCTTTTTGTCGGTGCCGAGGCCTAGCCTGAAGCGGTTATGAAACAGCTTCCTGTCGCCGACCCCGGCACTCCGGATCACCGTTCCGCCGCGCGCTACCTGCTCTGGGTGGCCCGCGGCCAGAAGGCCACGCTGCTGGGTGGCATGACCTTCGGGATGCTGTGGATGGGCGCGCAGGCGTTCGTCCCGGCGATCCTGGGCAAGGCCATCGACGAGGGCATCGCCGGTGGCGACACCGAGCGCCTGCTGGAGTGGACGGCGCTGCTGTTCGCGGTCGGCGTGGTGCAGGCGCTGGCCGGCATCATGCGGCACCGGTTCGCGGTGTCGAACTGGCTGAGCGGCGCCTACCGCACGGTCCAGGTGATCACCCGCAAGTCGGCCGACCTGGGCGCCGCCCTGCCGAAGAACCTGGCCACCGGCGAGGTGGTCAGCGTCGGTGCCGGCGACCTGGCCTACATCGGGAACCTGCTGGAGATCGTCGCCCGGTTCAGCGGTGCGATCGTCGCCTTCGTCGTGGTCGCGGTCATCCTGCTGACCACCTCGACGACGCTCGGCCTGGTCGTGCTGATCGGCGTCCCGCTGATGCTGTTCGCGCTCGGCCCGATGCTGCGCCCGCTGCACCAGCGTCAGTCGGCGCAGCGCGAGGCGGTCGGCGAGCTGAACTCCCTGGGTTCCGACATCGTCGCCGGGCTCCGCGTGCTGCGCGGCATCGGCGGCGAGGAGTCCTTCTCCAAGCGCTATCGCGCCGAGTCGCAGCGGGTCCGCGGCGCCGGGGTGAAGGTGGCCGGGATCCAGTCCGTGCTCGACGCGGCGCAGGTGTTCCTGCCGGGCATCTTCGTGGTCAGCGTGGTCGGCCTCGGCGCGCACTTCGCCGTCCGCGGTGATTTGAGCGCCGGCAGCCTGGTCGCCTTCTACGGGTACGCGACGTTCCTCGTCCTGCCGCTGCGGACGGCGACCGAGATGGCCAACTCGTTGATGCGCGCGCTCGTCGCCGGCCGCCGGATCATCCGCGTGCTCGAGCTGACGCCCGACGTCGTCGACCCGGCCGAGCCGGTCCGGCTGCCCGACGGCGGCGACCTGGTCGACCCGGTCTCGGGCATCCGCGTCCGCGACGGACGCCTCACCGCGATCGTCTCCGCCGAGTCCGACCGTGCCGCTGCGATCGCCGACGTCCTGGGCCGGTACGACGACACCAGCGAGGTCCGGTACGGCGGGGTCACGCTGGCCAGCGCGACCCGGGCCGACGTCCGGCAGCGCATCCTGGTCAGCGACACCGGCTCCCAGCTGTTCACCGGCGTCCTGCGCGAGGAGCTGGATCCGACCGGCCGGCGGACGGACGACGAACTGATGGCAGCGCTCCGGACAGCGTCGGCCGAGGACGTGCTGGTCGCACTGGCCGACGGGCTCGACTCCGACGTCGAGGAGAAGGGCCGGTCGTTCTCGGGCGGTCAGCGCCAGCGGCTGGTCCTGGTCCGTGCGCTGCTCGCCGACCCGTCGGTGCTGGTCCTGGTGGAGCCCACGTCCGCGGTGGACGCGCACACCGAGGCCCGGATCGCCGACCGGCTCCGTGAGTACCGGCAGGGCCGCAGCACCGTCGTACTGACGTCCAGCCCGCTGCTGCTCGACCGGGTCGACGAGGTGATCTTCGTGGCCGCCGGACGAGTCGTCGCGACCGGCGGGCACCGGCAGCTCCTGGAGACCGAACCGCAGTACCGCCGTACCGTCACCCGCCAGACCGAGGAAGAGGAGGTGCTCGCATGAAGCGGATCCTGCCCGTCGCAGACTCCGCACAGGTCCGCCGGCACGCCCGTCGGCTGGCCCGGCGGCACCCGCGCGCCCTGCTGATCGCACTCGGCCTGCACGGTCTGGCCGCGATCACCGGTCTGGCCACACCGCGGCTGATCGGTGAGCTCGTCGAGGACGTCCAGGGCGGTACGACGGCCGCCGCCGTCAACAAGGTGATCCTGGTGATCGCCGTGTTCGTGGTGGTGCAGTCGCTGCTCACCCGCTGGGCGCGGTACCGGTCGTTCGCGCTCGGCGAGCAGGTGCTGGCCGAGCTGCGCGAGGACTTCGTCGACGACGCCCTGGCGCTGCCGATCGGCACGGTCGAGCGGGCCGGCACCGGCGACTTGCTGTCGCGCACGTCGCGCGACGTGGACACCCTGTCGAGGACCGTGCGGTTCGCCGTACCGGAGACGATCATCGCGTTCGTCACCGTGCTGTTCACGGTCGCGGCCGCGATGCTGGTCGGGGTCTGGGTGCTGGTGCCGCTGCTCGCGATGGTCCCGGTGCTCTGGGTCAGCACCAAGTGGTACCTGCGCCGCGCCAAGGACGGGTACCTGCGCGAGAACGCGGCGTACGCGCAGATGACCAGCTCGCTGGCCGAGACCGTCGAGGGTGCGCGCACCGTCGAGGCCCTGCGCCGGTACGAGGCGCGCGTGCGCCAGGGTGACCGGGACATCCGCGGCTCGTACGACGCCGAGCGATACACGTTGCATCTGCGCACGGTCTGGTTCCCGGTGGTCGAGGTCGGCTACCTGGTGCCCGTCGTCGGCACGCTGCTGTTCGGCGGCTGGCTGCACAACAACGGACACGTCTCGCTCGGCGCGGTCACCGCGGCGGTGCTCTATGCGAGCCAGCTGATCGACCCGGTCGACCGGCTGATCTCCTGGATGGACGAGCTGCAGTCCGGTGGTGCCGCGCTGGCCCGTCTGCTCGGCATCACCGACGTACCGGACGACCGCACGCCGTCGGGCGAGCAGCCGGACGGTGAGCTGGTCGAGGCTCGCGATGTGCGCTTCTCGTACGTCGACGGTCGCGACGTGCTGCACGGTGTGGAACTGACCGTCCAGCCGGGCGAGCGGATCGCGATGGTCGGACCGTCCGGCGCGGGCAAGTCCACGCTCGGGCGGCTGATCGCGGGCATCCACCCGCCACGGACCGGTTCGGTCAGCGTCGGCGGCGTCGGGATGACCGACCTGCCGCTGGACGAGCTGCGCCGGCAGGTCGCGCTGGTCACCCAGGAGCACCACGTGTTCGTCGGCACCCTGCGGGACAACCTGTCGATGGCGGCACCCGACGCCTCCGACACGACCTTGCTGGAGGCGCTGGACGCGGTGGACGCGCGGGAGTGGACCGAGGCGCTGCCGGACGGGCTGGACACGCGGGTCGGTTCGGGGCAGTACGCACTGACTCCGGCGCAGGCGCAGCAGTTGGCGCTGGCGCGACTGGTGCTCGCCGATCCGCACACGCTGGTGCTGGACGAGGCGACCTCGCTGATCGACCCGCGCGCGGCGCGGCACATGGAGCGCTCGCTGGCCGCCGTACTGGAAGGGCGGACGGTGATCGCGATCGCCCACCGGCTCTACACGGCACACGACGCCGACCGGGTCGCGGTCGTCGAGGACGGCCGGATCAGCGAGCTGGGCAGCCACGACGAGCTGGTCGCCCGCGACGGTTCGTACGCGGCGCTGTGGAAGTCCTGGCACGGCTGAGGTTGTACAGGAACGGCCCGCTTCTCCCTCGAGAAGCGGGCCGTTCGTGCAATCTATCGTCGGGTCCTGCTGATCCGCAGGACGGCTGAATCGACATGTGGAGGCGGGGTGAATGCCTTGCGGGGAAGGCGGATCCCGATCGAAGCGTCGTAGTGCCGGCTCCAGCGCGCGGCTCCGGGTGCGCGGCCTTCGACCCACCGGTTCACCACTTGGCGCTGCAGCACGAGATCGGCCGACAGCAGGCGGGAGCCTGGTGCCAGCAACCTCTTCAGCAACGCGGTGGAAACCCCGTACGGCGGGCTCGAGACCACCCGGAACGGCCGGGTCGGCAACCGCAGATCGGCGGCGTCGACCCGGACGACCTTGACCTCGCCGAACCGCTGGCGCAGCTTGTCGGCCCGGCCGGGATGGAGCTCTACGGCAACGACCTCGGCACCTGCCCGGACCAGCGGTCCGGTCAGCGCACCGAGTCCGGCCCCTACGTCGAGGACGAGTTCACCGGGACGAACCCCGGCGGCGTCGACGACGCGTTGGGCCCAACGACTATCGAGCGGATGCCATCCCCAGGCACCCCTCGCCTGCCCGGAGGCGGGCACGACGGACCATCACGAAGTATGTAATCATGCGGGCGAGCCTAGAGCCATCGGGGCCTTGTGCTCAAAGGGTTTTCCGGCCGCTACAACGCCTTCGGCGCCGAGGTCAGCTGCTCGACCGTCTCGGTCGTCCGGCGCTCGGACAGCTCCAACCGGCGGCGTTTGCTGCCGGACAAGTCGGGCTTGGCCAGCTCACGGCGTACGTCGAGCACGCGGACCGGAAGGGTGTCGGTCACCAGCAGCGGTGCGTACCGCGGTGCCGCCGCGGTCCAGCGGTCGCCCTCGCGCCGGAAGCTGAACCTGACCAGCAGACCCTCGGACTTGGGGGCGTTCGGCGTCCGGTGCGCGGCGACCAGGTTGCCGAGACCGTAGACGACCCACTTGCCGTTGAGCTGCTGGATCGGCTGGACGACGTGCGCGTGGTGGCCGAGGATCAGATCGATGTTGCTGTCGGCAAGCAAGTCGGCGGCGACCGTGCGCTGGTCCTGGTTCACCGAGCTCGAGTACTCGTCGCCTCAGTGGCAGCTGACCACGACGATCTGCGCGCCGGCGTCGCGCGCCGCGCGGGCCATCGTCTCGATCCGGGCCGGGTCGAGGGTCCGCAGGGTCCGGTCGATGCCTGCGGCCCCTTGGTCGAAGCTGTGGTTGCTGGCGGTCGAGCACACGTCGTACCCGGTCCGCTTCAGCGCCGGGGCGATCTGCGGCGGGCCTTGGAAGAGCGGGTAACCGGAGTACGGCGTACCGATCGGTGTCTCGAGGTGGCAGACGGCGAGATCGGCGTTCTGCACCAGGGGTTTGACGCCGCTGAGCAGGGGCGCGAAGTCCCACTGACCGTTGCGGCCGTCCTGGCGGGCGGTGGTCCACAGGCGCTCGTGGAGCAGGACGTCGCCGGTCGCGACCAGGATGATCTCTTGCACGCCGTGCGGCGGTTGAACGCCTGGGCCTGAGCCGGAGTCGGTCGGTGCGACGTCCGCAGTGCCGGGAACATCCGCGCAGCCGCCGACCACAGCCAGCAGCAACCCCAACACCACGACACGCCAACCACGCATTTCCTGCCCCCAGGTCCCCACCCGTGGACAGGTGGACAGCTGGAGAGACGACGTGGCGGGCGGAAAGGTTGATTCCCGGTATAACTATCCCGTGGGGTTTCCGATGCCGTGGAGGAAGAAGCAGCCGATGGTGGACCTGAAGACACCGGCCGAGATCGAGGCGATGCACGCGGCCGGACAGGTGGTCGCGTCGGCTCTCACCACCGTGAAGAAGGCCGCAGCCGTCGGTGTCTCCCTGCTCGAGCTGGACGAGGTCGCCCGGGACGTCCTGCGCGCTGCCGGCGCGGTCTCGCTCTTCGACGGGTACCAGCCCGGCTTCGCGACCTTGCCGTTCAGCGGCGTCATCTGTACGTCGGTCAACGACGGCGTCCTGCACGGCCTGCCGACGGGCCAACGCCTGGCGGACGGCGACCTGCTCAACGTCGACTGCGGCGCGTCGATCGACGGCTGGTGCGCCGATTCCGCGACCAGCTTCGTCGTCGGTACGCCGCGCGCCGAGGACCTCGCGCTGATCGCGACCACCGAACGAGCCCTCGCCGCAGGCATCGCGGCCGCCGTACCGGGTGCTCGTCTGGGTGACGTCGGCGCGGCCATCGGAGTCGTCGGCCTGGAAGCCGGCATCGGCACCAACCTCGACTTCGGCGGCCACGGCATCGGCCGTCGTATGCACGAGGAACCCCACATCCCCAACGGCGGCCGCCCCGGCCGGGGCCTGAAGCTTCGCCCCGGTCACGTCCTCGCCATCGAACCCTGGTTCTGGCACGGCCCCGGCTCCACCTACGTCATCGACTCCGACGGCTGGACCCTCCGCTCCGCCGACGGCACCCGCGGAGCTCACGCCGAACACACGGTCGCCATCACGGAAGACGGTCCAGAGGTTCTCACCCTCCGCCAGTAGCCAAGCCGACCGGCGCATCCCACGGGGACAGGACCTCGAGCACCACCCAGCACCCACCGCTACAGATCCCAGCCGACCGGTGCACAAGATCCCACTCCCCCTTGCAGGAAACGACTTTGAGCACCACCCAGCCACAGATCGACACGAAATCTAGCTGACCGGTGCACAAGGTGGCTTGAAACAGAAGGGCCCAGCGCGCGCAGCCGCCTGGCCGGCGCGAGGCGGGGCCACCGGGCCGCGCCGAGGCCGGGGCGGGGCCGGCGTATCGGCTCGGACGGGGTGGGAGCTGCCTGGCGCTCGCGCGGGGCGGGGCAGGGCAGGGCTTGGCCGGAGCGGGGCGGAGCGGGGCGAGGCAGCCGAGCCTGGCCGGGGCGAGGCGCGGGTCGGGTCGGGTCGGGTCGGGTCGGGTCGGCGTATCGGCTCGGGCGGGATGAGCCGCACACCGACCTGCCCGGCGCTGGGCGCGGTGGGCCGCGGCAACTGCCTCCGTTTTCCACGACTGGCGCGGTACAACGCGGCAGTCGTGGAAATAGGCGTCAGCAGTCGCCTCGGTAGGCGCTGACCGAGCCGGGCGTGGCTGGCGTATCGGCTCGGGCGGGATGAGCCGCCTGCGGACCTGCCTGGCGCTGGGCGCGGTGGGGCTGACCGGGCCGGAGTTGGTCAGCGTATCGGCTCGGGCGGGGTGCCCCGCGCGCGGACCCGCCCCGGCGCTGGGCGGAGCGAGGCGGCGCGGCGCCGAGCTGGGGCGACGTGGCGGCGATGGAGCCGCAGCTGTGGTCGCAGGGTGGTGGTGCCGCGCTGCGCGCGCGATGGTGCACCGAAGGCCGCGGGCGGCGTATCGGCTCGGGCGGCGGTGACCCGCACGCGGAACTGCTGGCGCTCGCGCGGGGCAGGGCACGGCCTGGCCGGGCCCGGCCCGAGCAGGGCGAGCGGGGCGGGGCGAGGGGGCCGAGACGAGCGGGCCAAGGCGGGCGGGGCTGGGGCGAGGCGGGCCGGGCCGGCGTATCCCCTCGTGCGGGGTGGCCCGCACGAGGAGCCGCCTGATGCTCGCGCGGGCCAGGGCAGGGCCTGGCCGGTCCAGCCGGGGCCGGTCCAGCGGGGCCGGGCGGGGCGGGGCGGGGGGCGGGGGCGGGGCGGGCGGCGTATTGGCTCGGGCGGGGTGACCCACGCGCGGAGCTGCCTGGCGCTGCGCGGGGCGGCTCCGGGCCGGGGCCGGGCCGGGGCGGCGTGGCTGCGATGGAGTCGCGGCTGTGGTGCAGGTGGTGGTGCCGCGCTGCGCGCGCGGTGGTGCACCGATGGCCGCGGGCGGCGCTGGGGTGGTCACAGGTGACGGCACCGCTGTGCCCGTGCGCGGTGGTGTCCGCTGTGCCCGCGCGGGGTGGTCGCGCGCGTTGGCGCGGGGCAGCCCTTGCGGCGATGGGTGAACTGGGCCGATCAGGGCAGGCCAACGCCACCACCTGCGGCCGGCCTCGTGCACTCACCCACCCTGGGTGCACCAGAGGTTGGGAGAAAGGCCGGGGACAGCGGCATCGCTTAGAACAGCGGCTGCTGGTCTGGCTCGGGGATCGTGGCCGGGACGGGAGCAGGGCGGTGGCGGTGGGTGGTGGAGGTGTTGAAGGGGGCTGGGCTGGAGCGGCGTGAGCGGAAGCGGGCGGTGGGCTCGCCCCAGCCGGAGAAGGAGCCTTGACCGGAGGCTTCGACGACGTTGTTGGTGTTGCGGTGCGACGACGTACCGAAGCCGTGCTTCTCCAGTAGGGGGCGGACCTTTGACTCGAAGGCGTTGCGGTAGCTGGGGGCGGCGTTGGGGCCGTGGGCGTAGAGGGACTCGTAGCGTTTGACCAGGTCGGGGTGGTCCTCGGCCAGCCACTTCATGAACCACGGTTTGACGCCGGGCCGGAGGTGGAGGACGAGAGTGGTGACGCCAGTCGCACCGGCGGAGGCCAGCTGGCCGAACAGGTGGTCGAGGTGGTCGGCGGAGTCGGTCAGCCATGGGAGCACCGGCGCGACCATCACACCGCACGGGAGGTCCGCCTCGCGGACCGCGCGGATCAGGTCGAGGCGCCCGCGGACGGACGGTACGCCGGGCTCGAGTCGCCGGCGGAGCTCTTCGTCGGCCAGCGCCAAGGAGACACCGATCCCGACCGGGACCTGCTCGGCCGCTTCCTGCAGCAGCGGCAGGTCGCGGCGGAGCAGCGTCCCCTTGGTCAGGATCGACAGCGGCGTACCCGACTCGGCCAGCGCCGAGATGATCCCGGGCAGCAACCGGTACCGCCCCTCGGCCCGCTGGTACGGGTCCGTATTGGTGCCGAGGGCAACTTGTTCACCACCCCAGGACGGCCGGGCCAGCTCCCGCCGCAGGACGTCGGCGACGTTGGTCTTCACCACGATCTGCCGGTCGAAGTCCAGCCCCTCGTCCAGCTCGAGGTACTTGTGCGTCGGCCGGGCGAAGCAGTACCGGCAGGCATGGGTGCAGCCGCGGTACGGATTCACCGTCCAGTTGAACGGCAGCCCCGACCCCGGCACCGAGTTCAGCGCCGACCGCGCGAGCACCTCGTGGAACGTGACGCCCTGGAACTCCGGCGTCGTCACCGACCGGACCAGGCCCGCGATCGAGCCCAGCCCCGGCAACGTCCCGGGAACCTCCGCGTCGAGCTGCTGCCCCGCCCATCTCATGGAGTACAGTCGAACACATGTTCGCCCAGCTTTCAAATCACGTCCGGAACGCCGCCACGTTGTCCCGGGCCCACTCCCGGTAGGGCTTGGCCGACCGCCCGGTCACCTCCCGCACCACCGGCGACGGCTCGGCGGCGTACTCGGCCATCATCCGGAAGCCGTCCACCAGCCACTCGGCCGTCTCGGCCCCCATGAACGGCGCCCACGCGGCGACGGCTTCCTCGTGCGTCAGCTCCTCGAACCGCAGTTCCCGCCCGAGCGCCTCCCCGATCATCGCGACCTCCTGCGGCTGCGTCAGCTGCTCCGGCCCGCTCATCGAGAGCTTCTGCCCGGTGTAGCTCTCGTCCTGCAGTACGACGCTCGCCATCGCCGCGATGTCACGGAGGTCGATCGGCAGCTGCACCGCCTCGGCGTACGGGCCGCGCACGACGCCCTCGGCCTTGATCGACGCCGCCCAGTCGAGCGTGTTGTTCATGAACTGCCCCGGCCGCAGGTGCACCCACTCGAAGCCGCCGTCCTCGATCGCGCGCTCGACCTTGTAGTAGTGCCAGCTCTCCGGATCCCCCGTCGCCTCGTACTCGGCGGGTTCCCCCGACAGCACGACCACTCGCCGTACGCCGGCCTTCTGCGCCGCCGTCACGAACTCCTCCACGTACGCCGGCAGCGGTGCGAGGTACACCGTGTCGACTCCCTCCAGCGCCGCGGGCAGCGTCGCGGGCTTGCCCAGGTAGCCGACCGCCACCTCGACGGCGGACGGCAGCGCCGCCTTCGCCGGATTGTTGGTCAGCGCCCGCACCCCCGGCACTCCCGCCGCCACCAACTCGTCCACGAGCAACCGCCCGACACTGCCCGTCGCGCCCGTCACCAAGATCGTCATGTCCCCAGTCCCAACACCTCGGAAGCAATTCTCGTAGGGTATACGATAAAAGCACCTCATAGGATGCGGCGACGGAAACGAGGTGCGGGATGACGGTGCGGCACAGCGGCGGCGGTCCGGCCGCTCGCACGCTCGCGTTGCTCTGGCGCAAGACCCGGCCGACCCAGGAGAAGGCCCGCGGCCGCAGGCCGACCCTGCAGCTGGACACCGTGGTCGACACCGCGGTCGCGCTGGCCGACGAGCGCGGGATCGCCGCCGCTTCGATGGGCAACGTCGCCAAGGCCCTCGGCGTCGGCACGATGACGCTCTACACCTACGTGCCGTCCAAGGAGGAGCTGCTCGACCTGATGATCGACCAGGTTCTGCTCGAACGGCACCTGCCCGCTCCCGGCGAGGACCGCCCGGCCGACTGGCGTGCGCAGGTCGAGCTGTACTCCGACGAGACCCGCGCCCTCTACTCCCGGCACCCCTGGCTGGCCCGGGTCTCCACGATCCGCCCGCCGGTCGGCCCCGGCATGCTGGCGGCCCGCGAGTACCTGCTGTCCACCATGTTCGCGCTGGGCCTGCCGCCGGCCCGCGCGAACCTCGCCGCCCTGGCGATCGCGACGTACGTCGACTCGGCCGCCGGCGGCGAGGCCGAGAGCGACCTGATCGAACGCTCCACCGGCCAGACCCACGACGCCTGGTGGCACGAGCGCGGCGGCCTCTGGGAGAACTACTTCGACGTCGAGCGGTACCCGACGATGACCGCCGTCTGGAACGACGGCGACGGCAGCGGTTCGTCGTACGGCGACGGCACGCGCGAGGTCAGCGCCAAGGCCTACCGCTTCGGCCTCGACCACCTCCTGAACGGCATCGCCGCGAGCGCCTAGCCGAACCACCCATGCCGTAGCGTTTGGGCAGCTTTGAGGCGGAGGGGCAATGGGTAGCGAGAACTTCCGGGTGGATCTGCAGGGTGTCGTCGACCTGCTGAGTCATCACCTGTACAGCAGTCCGCGGGTCTACCTGCGGGAGCTGCTGCAGAACGCCGTGGACGCGGTGACCGCGCGGCGGGCCGTGGACGCGGCGGCGCCGGGTGTGATCGGCATCGCCGTGGACGGGCAGCGGCTGAGCGTCAGCGACACCGGGATCGGGCTGCGGCCGGACGAGGTGCGGGAGCTGCTGGCGACGATCGGGCGGAGCTCGAAGCGGGACGAGATCGGGTTCGCGCGGACCGAGTTCCTCGGGCAGTTCGGGATCGGGCTGCTGTCGGCGTTCATGGTGGCCGACGAGATCGAGGTGGTGACCCGCCCGGCCGACGGCCCGACCACCGGCTGGAACGGTACGGCGGACGGCCGCTACACGATCACCGAGACCGCGCCGAGGGACGCGGTCGGTACGACGGTGACGCTGCAGGCCCGCCGCGGTGCCGAGCAGTGGTTCAAGACCGCGACGGTGATCGAGCTGGTCAAGCTCTTCGGCGCCCTGCTGCCGCTGGAGATCACGGTCAACGGCGAGCGGGTCACCGACGGTGTCGCGCCCTGGGAGGGCAACGGCCGGGCCGACCTGGTCGGCTACGCGCAGGACCACCTGGGCTTCACGCCGTTCGACGTGATCCCGCTGAACAACCCGGCCGCCGGCCTGACCGGCGTCGCGTTCGTGCTGCCCTTCGCGGCGAACCCGGCCGAGCGCGCGACCCACCGCGTCTACCTGAAGCGGATGCTGCTGGCCGAAGGCGTCGAAGGGCTGCTGCCCGACTGGGCGTTCTTCGTCCGCGCCGTGATCGACACCTCCGAGCTGCGTCCGACGGCGAGCCGGGAGGCCCTGTTCGACGACGGCCACCTGGAGACCGCCCGGGAGGCGCTCGGCGAGCAGTTGCGCGGCTGGATGGTCCGGCTCGGCAGCACCGACCCGCAGAAGCTGGACCGGTTCCTCGGGATCCACCAGCTCGGTGTGAAGGCCCTGGCGCTGCACGACGACGAGATGCTCCGGCTGGTGCACCGCTGGCTCCGGTTCGAGACCAACCACGGCCGGATGACCGCCGCCGAGCTGCAGGAACGCAAGGGCGACATCCGGTACGTCGGGACGATCGAAGAGTTCCGTCAGCTCGCGGCGGTCGCCTCGGCGCAGGACCTGACCATCGTCAACGCCGGCTACACCTACGACGCGGAGCTGCTGCACCGCCTGCCCGACGTCGTACCGGAGCTGGTCACCACCAGGTTCGACCCGACCGAGCTGAGCACCAGCTTCGACGGTCTGGACCCGCGGACCGAGCTGGAGCTGCGCCCGTTCGTCCAGCTGGCCCAGGAGGCGCTGGACTCGGTCGGCTGCGAGGTGGTGGTCCGCTCCTTCGACCCGGCGTCGCTGTCGGCCATCTACCTGGTGGACCGGTCGGCCCAGTTCGCCAGTGAGCTGCGCGCCACCAGGGAGCGCACGGACGCGCTCTGGTCGGAGGTGCTCGGCGCACTCGACACCAACGACGACAGCCGCCCCCAGCTCGTGCTGAACCACCGCAGCCCTCTAGTACGACGGATGGCCGCGCTGGCCGACCCGGAGCTCGCCAAGCTGGCCGTCGAAGGCCTCTATGGGCATGCGCTGATGCTCGGCTACCACCCGATCGGCCCGGCGGACTCCGCTCTCGTGAACCGGTCGTTCCTCGGCCTGCTCGACCAGGCCGTTCCTACCTCGGAGGACCCGACGCGATGACAGACGACCTGGTCGACCGCCTGCACCAGGCCCAGCTCACGCCGTACGGCAAGGCGCGGGCCGCGATGCTGGAGGACGTGGTCCGGCGGGCCGACGCCGCCGAGGCCGAGGAGCTGGCGTTCTTCTCCCGGCTCAACCTGGTCACGGCGTACGTGATGGGTGGGGAGCCGCGGAAGTCGCTGGTGCCGTTCGCGCGCTGCGTGGCGGACTGGGACGCCGACCCGGCCAAGTACCAGGAGCACTCGCACCTGTTCCTGTGGTGCTTCAAGTACGCGCCGAGCACGCTGACCAAGTTCCCCGAGGTGCCGCTGGACCGGACGCACGCCGTACTGGACGACATGGAGCGGCGCTGGCGGGTCGGTGGGCACAGTCCGCACGCCGTGCACCAGCACCGCTGGCAGGTGGCGGCGCACATCGGTGACGACGAGACGGCGGCCGAGCAGTTCCGGCTCTGGTCGACCGCACCGCGCGACGACCTGTCGGACTGCATCGGCTGCGACCCGACGAGCAAGGTGCTGCACCTGACGACCACCGGGCAGACCGCCGAGGCGGTCGCGCTGTCGGTCGGCGTACTGGACGGGCAGCTGACCTGCAACGAGCAGCCGCAGCAGATGCTGACCACGCTGCTGCCCGCCTACGTTGCCGAGGGCATGTACGCCGAGGCCGTCGACGCGCACCGGCGGGCGTACCGGATCCTGCGCAACCAGCCCGGCGAGCTGAGCGCGTACTCCGACCACATCCGCTTCTGCGCCCGCACCGGGAACCTGCCGCGCGCCGTCGAGCTGATCGAGCGGCACCTGCCGGACCTGGCCGACTCCCCCAGCCCGCTGGCCGCCATGGACTTCGCGGCCGCCGCGTCGCACGCGCTGAGCCGGGTGGATCTGCGGATCCGCCGGTCCGCGAAGGAGGACGCCGAGTCCGGGCAGCTCGCCGAGGAGCTGGCCCAGCAGGCGCTGGACCTGGCGGCGCAGTTCGACGCGCGGAACGGCACGACGCGGCAGAGCGACAACATCCGGGCGGTGCTGGCTGCTGAGCCCTGGGTCGAGTACCTGCCGCTGTCGGAGACGGCTCGCAAGGCTCACCAGCGAGCGCAGGTCGCGCCGCCGGCTGTTCCGGAGGCGCCGCTGCCGGAGGGAGCCGGCCGGGGCTGGCTCGACCGGGCCGAAGAGGCTTGGCAGACGGACCGTCGTCCGGAGGCCGTCGCTGCGTGGGCGGCGTTCGAGCAGGAGGTGCCGGAGGGCGACCGTACGCCGCTGGACCAGGCGCGGGTGCTCGACGGACGCGGACTGGTTGCCTCGGACAACCAAGAGGTCGAGCTCGCGCTGGAGTCGTGGCGGGAGGCACTGAGCGTCTACGCGGAGCTGGGCGAGGAGATCCGGGTACTGCGCGACCGCGGCCGGATCGGCCGGGTCCTGTGCGACGCCGGGCAGCTGGACGAGGGCCTGGCGACCGGTGAGGCGCCGCTGCGGCAGCTGATCGAAGTGGACGAGCCGCGGCGGCGTGGTGGGTGGCAGTACTCGCTGGCGACGATGCTCGCCCAGGCCGATCGCAGTGAGGAGGCGCTGGCCGAGCTGTCGGTGCTCCGGACCCGGCCGGACACGGACACTGATCTCCAATCGGGTGCTGGGATCCTGCAGTGCAACCTGCTGCTGCAGCTGGAGCGGCTGGACGAGGCCGAAGAGGCTGCGACCGCTGGGACGGCGACCCGCGAGCAGATGCCGCGCTCGTTCGCCTACCGCCAGCGCGGGTGGATCAGGCTCGCCCTGCAGCGACCGGCCGAGGCGATCGGGGACCTGGAGGAGGCGATCGCGCTGGCCATCGGTACGCCGGATGCCGAGGTCCACGTGGCGATCTGCCGGCTGGAGCTCGCCAAGGCCTACCTGTTCAGCGGTCGCGCGCTGGAGGCGGCGGAGACCGCTGAGGAGGCGCTGCCCGCGCTGCGGGACCCGGAGCTGTCCGGTCTGTTCCGCGACGTACGCGGCGTACTGACTGATGCGTACCGGGCGCTGGGTGAGCTGGAGTCCGCGCTGACACAGGTGCGGGCGCTGCTGGCGGAGGCGCCGGACGACGCGCACCCGTACTGGCTTGCGCAGACCAAGCAGGACGAGGGCAACCTGCTCGAGCGCCTCAACCGCGACGAGGAGGCTGTTGACGTGTTCGCGGCTGCTGCGGCGTACTTCGAGGCCGCTGAGCAGCCGCTCGAGTACGTCCAGGCCCTGCGGCTTGCTGCACAGTCGGCGCGGTACACCGGTGACTTCGCCCAGGTCCGTGAGCTGCTGGACCGCGTCCAGCCCGTGCTGGAGCCGCTGCCGTCAGCGGACGAGCAGGTGCTCTTTCAGCAGGCAGGAATCCACTGGGACCGGGCCATCCTCGCCCTGCAGCAGGGCGAGGTGGAAGTGCTGGTAGCCGAAGCCGCCCGCGCCGCAGAGGCCTACGAACGCGGCGGCTACGAGGACCAGCACCTCAACGCCCAACTCCTGCTGGCCGAACACGCCACCACCGACACGACCGCGCTGGAGCAGATCTTCAACACCCTGCCCACCAGCCACCCCCACTACCACCGCACCGGCTACCTCCTGGCCGACCGCCTCCGCCAACTGAACCGCCCCCAGGAGGCGGACCAACTGGAGGCCCGCTTGAGCCAGGCCTGAGTCTCAGGCCTGGCAGTTGAGGTCGTGGTGGGGGCGGTTGCCGGTGGCAAGGAAATTGGTGGCTGTGTCGTTCAGGCACTGGTTGGACTTGAACAGGTAGGACAGGTGGCCGCCCTGGTCGGCGGTGACCAGGCGGGCCCGGTCGCCGAGGGCGTAGCGCATCAGGCGGGCGCCGGCGAGCGGGGTGATCGGGTCGCGCTGGTTCTGGACGATCAGGACGTTGGACGGGCCGTGGTCGGTGATGCGGACCTGCGGCTCGGACTGCCGCGGCCAGAACGCGCAGGCGGAGATGTTCGCCGAGGCGGCGCCGAACATCGGGTAGCGGATGCGGTCGACGGCGACGCCGAGCTGGTAGGTGAGGACCGACCTCGGCCAGCGGGAGTCGTTGCAGATCACGTGCAGCTGGCTGGCGAGGTAGTTGTCACTGGCAGCAGCGGCAGCCCTTGTTGCGGGCACGGTCCCGGCGTTGATGCTCTTCCAGAGCTCGGCGAGGGCCGGGAAGTTCTTGTCGTAGTACAGCTGGCTGAGCGTCGCTTGCCGGAACAGCGCGCCGTCAGGGCTTCCCGACGTCGTGGTCTTGTCGAGCGCCGCGGCCATCGCGTAGTACTTCTTGGTCACCTGCGCGGGCGTGCTGCCCAGCCCGTACTCCGGGTGCGCGGCGGCGTACTTGGCGAAGTCCGGGAACCGGTCGGAGAAGCCACGAGCGATCCGCCGCTGGAAGTCGTAGTCCCACCCGCCCGGGCTCGCCGAGCTGTCGAGCAGGACGCGGTCGGTGGTCCGCGGGAACAGCGTCGTGTAGACCGCGCCGAGATAGGTCCCGTACGAGATGCCGAGGTACGACGCCTTCGCCTCACCGAGCGCGGCGCGGACCTGGTCGAGGTCGCGGGCGGTGTTCGCGGTGGTGATGTGCGGCAGCAGCGCGGCGGTCTTGGAGGCTCCACACTGCTTGGCGACCTGCCGCGACACCTTGGCCTGCTGCGCGACGTCGGCCGCGTTGCGCGCGTACGGCGGGATGTTGGAGGTCTGCTGCGCCGGCGTCAGGTCGCACGTGACGGGCGTGCTGTGCCCGACGCCGCGCGGGTCGATGCCGATGATGTCGTAGCTGTCCCGCACGCTCTGCGGCATCGCCAGCTTGGTACCGCCGCCGTCCGCGATGTCGGCCGGGAAGCGAAGCCCCTCGCCGCCGGGACCGCCGGAATTGGTCAGCAGGATGCCGCGGCGCTTGTCCGGGTGCGGACTGGCCAGCCGGGAGATCGCGAGCTGGATCTTCGCGCCGTCGGGGTGGCTGTAGTCCAGTGGCACCTCGAGCGTCGCGCACTCCGGCTTCGACACGGTCGGTGGGTCGAAGGCGGGGCAGGCACCCCAGGTGAGCGGGCTCTTCACCGGCGCGCTCGGCGTACCGGGCGCTGCGGCCGACACTCCGGGCACGAGGATCAGGGCCGCCAGGGCCGCGGTCGCACCAACGATTCGCACGAAAATTCCTCCTCTGCCACCGACGGGGCGGCGGCGTGTGTGGCGGACTGGTCAGTCGTCGACCGGGTCACCGATCGCGAAACCGGTGGCCGCGCCGACGGCACGGGCCATCCGCGGGTAGGGGTCGTCCATTCGGGCACGGTCGGCACCGGCCAGTACGTCGGCCAGCACCTCCTCGCTGATCACCCGCACCACGGCAGCGACCGCGGCCGCGTGCACCCGCAGGTCGGGGTCGTCGGCCGGGCGGCGCATCCTGCCGGCGACCACCGGCAGCAGATCGCGCTCGAACTGCTCACAGGCGAGCAACCACGCGCCGCGAATCGCCGGCTCGGTGGCGCTCAGCACGATCATCCTGGCCGCGGCCAGGTTGTCCGCCGCCTCTTCCGGCCCCGGCTGGTACCGCGCCCGCTCGGCCACCAGGTGCTCCTCCAGCGACAGCTCAGCAGGCCAGCGGCGCAGCACGGTCAGGCACCAGGTCCAGCTGTGCGCGACGATCGGCTCGGCACAGCTCTCCTTGTTCCGGACGTGCCGCCACAGTGTGCGGACCGACAGGCCGACGGCGTCGGCGATCTGCTCGCCGGTGGTCGCCGCGACGCCCTGCTCCCAGAACAGCTTCGAGGCCGCGCGGGAGATCTCCAGGTGCAGTCGCGCTCGTCGCTGCTCACTCATCGCGCCCTGCATCGGGATCTCCCTTCCAGAACTCTGACACTAAGTGTCAAACTATCACCAGCTGCCGTTCGGCGCGGGATGCAACCATCGCGGGCGAAGCTGCCTCTTGTTCGGTATGCAGGCTGACACTGAGGTTTCGGAGCTGGAGGTTCGGGTGGCAGAGGGCAGCACCCGCGCCGATTTCGAGGCCTACGTGGCTGCCCGGTACGGCGCGTTGCTGGGCCTGGCCTACCTGCTCACGCAGGACCGCGGGCTGGCCGAGGACCTGGTCCAGACCACGCTGACCAGGTGCTGGCTGGCCTGGCGCACGGTGCGGGCCGAGGACCCGACGGCGTACGTGCGCCGGGTGATGGTCAACACCCACACCGAATGGTGGCGCCGGCGGCGGGGCGGCAAGGAGGTGCCGACCGACGACCTCACCGCCGCGGTCGCGCCCACGGCGTACGGGGGTTCGCTGCGCCTGGTCGAGCACTCCGACCTGATGCAGGCGCTGCGGCGGCTGCCGAAGCGGATGTGCGCTGCCGTTGTCCTGCGGTACTTCGAAGACCTGTCCGAGGCCGAGACGGCCGACGTACTGGGCTGCTCGATCGGGACGGTGAAGAGCCAGACCCACCGGGCGCTGACCAAGCTGCGCGTCGATCTCGCCTCCCAAGAGACCACGGAGACCCGATGAACACCGACGAACTACGCACCCTGCTCAAGGAGGCCGGCCGGCCGGTCGCCTCCCCCGACGACCCGGTCGCCGTCATCCGCAAGCGCGGCCGTCGACGCCAGCGCACACAGGTCGCGGCAGCTGTCGCCTGTACGGCGGTGGTCGCGGCCGGAGCGTTCGGCGCGGTCGACCTGTGGTCGGGCAACGACGTGGCCCCGGCCGGTCCGGTCGCGGCGGACACCCCGCCGGGCTCGCTCGGCGAGACCCCCACGCAGGTCGGCGACCAGCACCTGCTGAACGACCCGCGGGTGCACCGCGAGCCCGAGGCCTCACCGCATGGTCTCTACCTGGGCCTCGACGGACTGCGGGCCGACGACCTGGTGCGGGTCCGCTCGCTCTGCCCGACTGCCACCGGGCCCGACCCGGTGACGCTGGCGGTGTCGCTCGAACCGTTCAACGGTCCGATCAACCCGCCGCCGTTGCCGCCGGGCGACCCGGTGCCCGGTGCGCTCCAGGTGCCGTGCGTCGGCACGATCACGGTGACCGACTTCGTCGTACCGGCTGGGTGGACGAAGTACTTCGCCGCACAGATCGACGTGCCGGCCGGCGAGAACCGCCCGGTGAAGCTCGAGGTCGCGTCGTACCGGTAAACCGGCGGCGGGGAGGACCCGGCCGCGGTTAGCGTGGCCGGATGACGTCGATCGAAGGCCCGCGGGTGATCGTGCTGAACGGTGGGTCGAGCTCGGGGAAGTCCCGGCTCGCGCGCGAGCTGCAGAAGGTGCTTCCGGATCCGTGGCTGAGTCTGAGCGTCGACGACCTGGTCGACGCGATGCCGCCGGCGCTGGTGGACGGCGGGGCGGGGATCGGGTTCGGTGACCAGGGCGAGGTGTCGGTCGGCGACGGGTTCCGGACGCTGGAGACGGCGTGGATGGCCGGGGTGGCGGCGATGGTGTGCGCGGGGGCGCGGGTCGTGCTGGACGACGTGTTCCTCAGCGGCGCGCAGTCCCAAGCGCGGGTGCGGGCTCAGCTCGACGGTTTGAATGTGCTCTGGGTCGGCGTCCGGTGTGCACCGGAGATCGCTGCTGCCCGAGAGCTCGCCCGCGGAGACCGCACAGCAGGTATGGCAGAACTCCAGGCGGAGATTGTGCACGAAGGCGTGTACTACGACCTGGAGGTTGATACGGGGAAGACGGACTCGCTGGAGTGTGCCCGCGCCGTGGCAGCGCGGGTCACCTTCTAGCGAACTACTCCCACTCGATGGTGCCGGGGGGCTTGCTGGTGATGTCGAGGGTTACTCGGTTGATCTCGTCGACCTCGTTGGTGATGCGGGTGGAGATCTTTTCGAGGACCTCGTACGGGAGGCGGGCCCAGTCGGCGGTCATGGCGTCCTCGCTGGTGACCGGGCGGAGGACGACCGGGTGGCCGTACGTGCGGCCGTCGCCCTGGACGCCGACCGAGCGGACGTCCGCGAGCAGCACGACCGGGAACTGCCAGATGTCGCGGTCGAGGCCGGCGGCGGTCAGTTCGGTGCGGGCGATCAGGTCGGCGGCGCGGAGGATCTCCAGCCGGTCCTTGGTGACCTCGCCGACGATCCGGATGCCCAGGCCCGGGCCCGGGAACGGGTGCCGGTAGACCATCGTCTCGGGCAGCCCGAGGGCGACGCCGAGCTCGCGGACCTCGTCCTTGAACAGCGTGCGCAGCGGCTCGATCAGCGAGAACTGCAGGTCGTCCGGCAGTCCGCCGACGTTGTGGTGCGACTTGATGTTCGCCGCGCCCGTACCGCCGCCGGACTCGACGACGTCCGGGTAGAGCGTGCCCTGGACCAGGAACTCGATGTGCCGCTCGGCGTCCAGCTTGCGGGCGGTCGCCTCGAAGGTCCGGATGAACTCCCGGCCGATGATCTTGCGCTTCTGCTCCGGGTCGGTGACGCCGGCCAGCGCGGTCAGGAACTGGTCCTCCGCTTCGACCATCTCCAGCCGGGTCCCCGTCGCGGCGACGAAGTCCTTCTCGATCTGGTCGGACTCACCGGCGCGCTGCAGCCCGTGGTCGACGTACACACAGGTCAGCTGGTCACCGATCGCCTTGCTCACCAGAGCAGCGGCGACCGCGGAGTCGACTCCACCGGACAGCGCGCACAGCACCTGCTTGTCACCGACCTGCCGGCGGATCAGCTCGACCTGCTCGTCCACGACGTTGCTGGTCGTCCAGTCGCCGGTGCAGCCCGCGATGTCGTACAGGAAATGCTCCAGCACGGCCTGCCCGGCCTGCGAGTGCAGGACCTCCGGGTGCCACTGGACACCGGCCAGCTTGCGGTCCAGGTCCTCGAAGGCCGCGACCGGCGCACCACCCGAAGCAGCCAGTACGGCGAAGCCCGCCGGCGGCGCGTGCACGGCGTCACCGTGCGACATCCAGACGTTCAGGTCCTCGGGGATCCCGGCCAGCAGCGTGCCGGCGTCGCCCACCGTGACCGGCGTCCGGCCGAACTCGCGCAGCCCGGTCCTGCGGACGTCGCCGCCCAGCGTCTGCGCCATCGCCTGGAACCCGTAGCAGATCCCGAACGCCGGGACACCGGCGTCGAACAGCGACGAGTCGACCCGCGGCGCGCCCTCGGCGTACACCGACTGCGGCCCGCCGGACAGGATGATCGCCTTCGGCTTGCGCTCCAGCATCTCCTCGACGGCCATCGAGTGCGGCACGATCTCGGAGTACACCTTCGCCTCGCGCACCCGGCGGGCGATCAGCTGCGCGTACTGCGCACCGAAGTCGACGACGAGAACCAGGTCATGATCAGTCACGCCTAGAGGGTATCGGTGCAGGTCAGCGGGACTGTAATCGCGCCGGGTTCCACGGGAGCCTAGGGATCGGCCCTAGGGCGCTGTGACCGGTCGATCACCCATCGTTGTCCCAGTACACCGATGGGGAGGCAATGATGGGCCTACGTGTTCCGGTCTACGCTTATTCGACGGATCCGATCTCCCGGGCGGGGGTGGAGAGCCAGCTCCGGTTCGAACCCGATCTGCGGGTCGTGTCCGACGACCACCTGGACGAGGCAGTGGTCGCGGTGGTCGCGGCGGAGGTCCCCGACGCGCCGACGCTCGAGATCCTCGCCGGCCTGCGGCGGCACGGGCTCGACAAGATCGTCCTGGTGGTCGGGTCGCTCAACGACGGCGACCTGATCTCGGTGATCGAGGCGGGGGTCTGCGGGCTGATCCGCAGGCCCGAGGCGACGCCGGCCAAGCTCACCGACCTGGTGAAACGGGCGGCGGCCGGCGAGGCCGAGCTGCCGCCCGACCTGCTGACCCGCCTGCTCAAGCAGGTCTCCCACATGCAGAACGCCGTCCTGACACCGCGCGGTCTGCGGCTGGCCGGGTTGTCGGCTCGCGAGGTCGCGATCCTGCGACTGGTCGCCGAGGGGTTCGACACCGACGAGATCGCCGGGCAGCTGAGCTACTCGCCGCGGACGGTCAAGAACGTCCTGCACGGCGTCACGACGCGTTACCAGCTGCGCAACCGGTCGCACGCCGTCGCCTACGCGCTGCGCGAGGGGATGATCTGACACCACGTCCGGTCTCAGACGAGCTGGCCCGAGAAGGAGACCGACGGCGTGCAGCGCTCGGCGCCGCTGCCGGGGACCGCGCAACTCACGGACACGACGACGGCCTGTCCCGGCGCCGCGTGCAGCGGCTCGAGGTAGTGGTAGTCGAGGTCGCGGAAGTTCGCGAGCCCGGTCTCGAGCACGATGTCCTTCCCGATCGAGATCCGCAGGATGCCGGTGTCACCCCGCGGGTTCTGCAGGACGAGGTCGGCGATGTTCACGCTCTTCTTGTCCGGTGCCGAGTAGGTGAACGCCGTGAACGATCCGTCCGTGACGACCTTGGCCGTCGTCGCCACCCGGAAGCTCACCGGCGCGGGGCCCGTCGGGCTCGGCGTACCGGCGCCCGGGGTGGGACTCGGCTTCGCGCTCGGCTTCGGCGACGGCGTACCGGCGCCCGGTGGGGACGGCGTACTGGCCTGAGGCGCCCCGGGCTCCGGCGTCGGGGTGATTCCGGCCGCCTTCTGCGCGACCGTCGCGGCCGCGCCGGCCTTCTCGGCGGCCACGGTGGCCTTGGACGCCGCGGTCTCGGCGCGGGCGACCTGCTGCTCGGTCTTCTCGGTGGCCACCGACTCGACGGCCGGCTTGAGCAGCGCGAACCAGGCGCCCACCATCGCCACGGCCAGTACGACGAGCGCCGCGGCCGCGGGCAGCAGCCACTTCGGGATCAGCTGCTCCTGCAGAACGACACCGTTGGCCGTGACAGGTTCGTCCCCCGCAGCCGTGGTGACGACCTCGAACGGCAGAGTCTTCGGCTGACCCCGCAGGAAGCGCCGGTGCGGGACGGCCCGGACCTTGACGATCGTGGCCGTTCCCGGCCCGGTGACGATCAGCGGCTGGTCGGTCTCCAGCCGCAGGTCGTCCTCGGGGTCGCGGAGCGCGATCTCGACGGTGGTCTCGCTGTTGCCGAGGTTGTCCACCGCGAGCCGGAAGGTGGCCCGGCGACGGGCCCGGCGCTTGCCGGGGACAAGTTCGGCGACGATCTCCCGGAACGGCGCGACCTCGACCGCGCCTTCCTCGACGATCGAGCTCGCCGGTTCCTCGCGGGAGGCCACCCGGACGCCGAAGGAGTGCCGGCCGGCGACCAGCTCCGGCGACCTGGGTGGCGCGAAGACGAGGGTGACGGAACCGGTCGCGGCCGGCATCAGGTTGATCGTGGCCGGTTCGATGCTCACCCAGTCCTTCGGAACCCCGACCAGCGTGACCGAGAACTGGTCGACCAGGCTCCCCGTGTTCGTGATGCCGACTTCGCACCGGCCGGTCTCACCGGGCACGATCGCGAGGTTGTCTTCCGACAAGGACACTGTGGCTGCCATACCGATCAGCGTCGCCCGGCGCCCGGGGGCCGGGCAGCGGTCCTCGGCTAACCGAGCGCGACGCCTTTGCTGCCCGATCAAGCAGGCCCGGCTGCTCGTTGGGCACCACGATCGGGCAGCCGGCCCCACGGACGGGCTCCTAGGCTCGACCCGAGCCGAGCAGGGGGATCCCGTGGACCGACGGAACCGAAGAACGCGCACTCTGCTACTGACGGGAATGTTGCTAGCGGCAACTATAAACGTCGGTGCCGTCGTACCCTCCGCCGTCCAGGCCTCGCCCGCCGACGTCCAGGTGCTGTCGGTGCCCGACGGCGGCGACGCCGGGGACGCCGCGGCCGCGAGCTCTCCGGCCATCTCCGGCAACGGCCGGTACGTCGCGTTCGAGTCCGCCGCCCACCTCGACCCCGGCGTGGCCGAGCGGCCCGGTTCGGTCAACATCTACGTCCGGGACCGGCAGTCGCCCGGACGCACGGTGCTGATCAGCCGGGCGCTGCCGCAGACCTCGCGGGTCGCCCCACGAGGCCGGTCGGTACCGCTGCGCGGCACGGCGCTGCGGGAGGAGGAGGGCAACGACGACAGCCTCCATCCGTCGATCTCGGCCGACGGCCGGTACGTCGCCTTCGACAGTGCCGCGAACAACCTGCGGGACGGCTATTGGCCCGCCGGCCGCCGCGTCCTCGTCTGCGACCGCGACCCTGACGGGGACGGCGTGTTCGACGAGCTCCGTCCGGACGAGCTGATGGACTACGGCTACGTGTACGTGGGTGTGATGCCGCTCGAAGGCCGCCCTCCTCCCGGGGCCGAACCGAGCCTGTCCGCCGACGCCGGCACGATCGCCTGGAGCGAGACCGCCGAAGACGCGCAGGCGGCCGATGTCGTCATCGCCAAGCTGGGCAAGGATGACACCGGCCGGCCGTTCCCTCCCGACCCCGACCTGTTCGTCCGGCCGCTGCAGAACCTCCCGGAAGCCCTGGGGACGAGAGAAGGCCCCGAGGTGTCGGCCGACGGTCAGTACGTCGTGTTCTCGGCTCTCCTGCCGAGACCTACCCCGGTTCCCGCAGGTCCGCTCTCGACCGTCCAGGTCTTCGACCTGACCTCGTCGACGACCGAGCGCCTCGATGCCGGGACCGACGGCGAGTTCTCCGGACGCGGCAGCCACCCGGTCATCTCCGACGGGGGCAGAGTCGTCGCCTTCGAGCAGGCTCCCACCGGTCTCGGTCCGGTCGTCACGGTCGTGGTCGACCGCGATCCCGATGCCGACGGCACTCTCGGGCCGGCCGGCGGCGCACCGACCGCGACCTCGATCGCGTCGGCGACCGCGACCGGCGAACCCGCCGAAGGCCGTGCCCCGGCGTTGTCCGCCGACGGCCGGTACCTCGCCTTCGAGAGCTCGGCCGCCGGCCTGCACGGCGACGTCGGCGACACCGGCCGGACCGCCGTCGTACTGCGGGATCTGACCCTCGACGCCGAGCGAGCGAAGTCGGCCCTGCCCCGGCTGGCCGGGGAACTCGGGTCGCCGGCCGCTGCCGCTGACTGCGCTGTTCCGCCCGCGTCGATCTCCGACGCCGACGAGCTCGCCTGTCCGTCCAAAGGACCGAGCAGGATGCCACGGCTGTCCGCCGACGGCGCTGTCCTCTCCTTCACCTCAGACGGCGACGACCTGCTCCCGGATCCCTGTTGTGCCGGCGCGGTCTTCGCCCGTGCGTTTCGTCCCGGCCTGCGAGGTGACGCCGCCGACTTCGGCTCCGTTGCCCTCGGCAACTCGGTGTCCCGGACGGTCGTCCTGCGCCAGTCGGGCTTCGGGCCGCTACGGCTCGGGGGTGTGCGGCTGACCGGTACGGATGCGCAGGACTTCGCGTTGTCAGGTGCCGAGAACTGCGCAGGCGCTGTTCTGCACCAGACCGGGACCTGCGAGGTGGCGGTGGTGTTCACCCCAGGAGCGAGCGGGCACCGTGAGGCGCGGCTGCGGATCGAGCTGCCCGAAGGCGGCGTCGCCGAGACACAGCTGGTTGCCGAGGGCAGCGAAGTACCACCGACCCCGCCACCGACCACGCCGTCGACCCGGCCGCCCGCCGAGCCGCCGCTGCCTCCACCCGCCGCACCGAGCGGCGGCCTGGTGGTGACGCCGGAACCGGTGCTCTTCGGCGGGACGGAGCCGGTCCTGGTCGCCCGGGCGCCGCGCCCCGTGACCGTCCGGAACGCCTCGACCACGTCGATCACGATCACCGCGGTCGCCGTACTCGAAGGTCCCCGCTTCACGACCGGCGACTTCTCGGTGGCCGGAACCACCTGTGCGGGCACGGTTCTGGCCCCGGGAGACACCTGCTCGATCCAGCTCAGGACCACGCCGCAAGGCGCCGGCCGGCGCGACGGCGTGCTCGGCATCGAGACGACTGATGCCACGTACCGGCGTCTGGTCGCCCTCCGCAGCGAGGCTCGGCAGCCCACCCTCGTCGCGAGTCCCGCGGTGGTCCGCCCGAACCGCGTGGTGACCGTGACCGGACGAGACTTCCCGCCCGGGCGGGCGATCTCGATCGCCTTCGCGACTCCCGGCAGCCGCACCCAGGTGACCGTGCTCACGAAGCCGGACGGCACGTTCTCCCTGCAGATGCTGGTCTTCCCGCAGACCAGCGCCGGTACCTGGCCGGTGGTGGCGAGCGTGACAGGAACGACCGTACGAGCCCAGACGCCCCTCCTGGTCGTCCCCGGCAGCTACCAACCGCCGGGCTTCACCTCTCGCCGCTGAGCGCGCCCGTCACGCGGACCTCGTGCACGACGTGCGCGGGCTTGACGGCCTCGACGACGGCCTCCACGACGGCGGCGCTCACCGCCGAGTCACGGACCACGACCGTCAGCCGGGCCGGCGTCGAGCCGCTGTGATCGTCCACCGGTTCGAGGGACCAGCCGACACCACCGGTGTCGGTGATCTCCACCTCGCCACCGGTCGCCAGCTCGAGCTGGCGCCGCAAGCCGGCAACGGTTCCGCGGCCGCGGTGCAGCTCGACAGCCCGCGCGATCGTCGCCCGCTGCAGCTCGACGCTCCAGGTCTCGTCCAGCTCGGTACCGACCCAGCCGGCCAGCCAGCCGAGGAAGTCCGGCGGCGCGAGCGCGGGATCGACGTACGCCGGCAGGCAGTCCAGCGAGGCGATCGCCGGAGCGATCACCTCGTCGACCGCGGCCAGGAACCGCATCAGCAGCTCGTCGTCCTGGAACACCGCGGGCAGGAGCAGTCCCAGCGGGTACGGCGTACCGAGACCACCCGGCGTACCTCTCATCCGTGCTCCTCCGTCAGGATCAGCCGAGGCCGAACAACTCGATCTCGGACAGTACGAGGTTCTTGGCGTCCTGCGCCGGGTAGACGTTGATGACCGTCACCGTGAAACTGCTGACCCCGATGGCGTTGGCCAGTGTGAGCTCCTGCCGTCCGGGCTGATCTGCCAGCTGGACGATGTCGGACTTCTCGTTGGAGTACTTGAAGACGAGCGTCGACGGACGGATCGAGGCCGCGTAGTTCTTGGAGTCCCCGTTGCTGACGATCACCCTGCGCAGTGCCACCGGGTGGTCGAGCTGGACGGTCAGGACCGGCTCCTTGTTCTTGTCCCAGGCAACGACCCAGGACGTGTTGGTGAAGGTGTCGAAGGCCGCCTTGGCCGGGTGGTCGGCACCGGCCTGCGGGCCTCGTACCGAGACCGGCCGGACCGGGGTCAACGCCGTCTCGGCGACGCCTTGGACCTTCTGCTTCACCGTGCTGACCTGTTGAACGACCATGGTGCGGAGCGGAGGGTAGAAGCCGGCCAGCAGAGCGAAGGCCAGCAGCAGCATGCCGATCGCGGCCCGAGCCCGTCGTAGCGTCGACTGGAACGCCTGACGTCCCTTGTTGTCACCGGGACGGCGTGGACGCGAGCCTGCTGCCAGCGTGCGCGGCTTGCGGCGCAACCGTCGCCACCAGCGGAGCTTGACGACCTCCGCCTCGGCCAGCGAGTGGCCGCACCGCCGGCAGAACTTCCGCGCCGGGGAGTTCCCTTCGCCGCACTCCGCACAGATCAGTTCCCCCGGACGCGGCCGAGCGGTCGGCGCCGCCCGCTTCACCGGAACCGGCCGCGGACGTCCGGCCTGCGGCGTCACCTCGACGGGCTGGTTCCCGTCGCCCTCGACGATCGGTGCCACCAGCTTGCTCGCCGGAGCGGGAGGCACCGCGGGCATGGGTGGTGGCGGAGGTGGCGGGGGCATGGGAGGCGGCGGGGGCATAGGAGGTGGTGGCGGTGCCGAATCCGCTGACAGCGGGGGCAGCGGAGGCGGGGGCGGAGGCGGCGGAGGTGGCGGAGGAGGAGGAGGAGGAGGCGGAGGAGGCGGAGGAGGCGCCGCGGCGGATGGACGCGGCGGCGTACCGGGTGGGGGTGGTGGGCCAGGCGCGGGCGCGGCACCAGGGGCGACGGGTTCCATCACCGGAGGGCCCACGATGAGGTCGAGGGTGGCCCGTTGGATGCGGCTCAGCAGACCTCGGCGCGGCGGCAGCGGCTCGGGCTCCTCCGCAGTCGCTGCCGGAGGCTCGGTGCGGACCGTCTGGGCGTTCCACTCCAGGAACCGGCCGCACGACCCGCAGAAGGTGTCCCGGGCTCCGTTGTGATGGCCGCACTCGCCACAGATCAGCATCAGCTCTCCTCCACCTTGACCTGGTGCTCGAACGAGAACACCAGACTGTTGCGCTCGAGATCGATCCGCTGCTGCTCGGTCCCCCGTTCGCCGGTCACGGGGTTGGCGCTGAACAACCGGATGTCCTCCACGACCTCGACACCGTGAACCGCCTGCAGCACCGCGTAGATGTCGCCCGAACGCACGGCCCGGCCGAAGTCCCAGCCGCGCCCGTCCGGGCCACCGCCGGGCAACGGGTTGAGAAAGGCGTGCAACGCGGCCAGCGCCTGGCTACGGACCCGTTCCCGCTCCACCCGCGGTCTGGCCACCAGCCGCGCCACGACGGTGATCCCTCGATACCTCGGCGGTTCGACCGAAACCCGCGTCCCCACCAGCCGAACCTGTTCGAGCCGCTCGGCCAGACGTTCCATCAGGGTGGCCGACGGCACGAGGTCGGCGAAGGCGATCACACCGCCGGGCTGCGCGGCCGCCGGAACCACCAGCACCTTCACCGTCCCGGCCGCGACCTCGCCTCCGTCCGCGGTGATGCACCGGATCCTGGCCGCCTCCGGGACGGCTTCGCGCGCGAGCACCTCGTAGTCCTCGGCGGTGACCGCGCGCGACCTGGTCCGTAACAGGATCGGAGCACGGTCCCGGGCCTGATCGACGGTCTCGCCCTCGGTTCCGCCGTGGGCCGCGTGCCGGTTCTCGACCGCCGCGACGAACGGGATCGACGACCTGAGGGTGGCGATCGCCGCGCGTGGGACGTTGCCCCGCAGACCACCACCGGTGGCGTAGCCACGGATCCGTACGTCGGCGCCCGCCGCCGGAACCGCTCCGTGATGGCGCAGTCCGCCGTCCGCGAGCCGGATCACCGGCCCGAACGCCACCTCCCCGGTCACCGCGTCCAGCCGGAAGTGCCGGTCGGCCGGCCCGCTCGCCGCGAAGTCCTCGACCTGCGTCCACTCCTGCCAGCCTTCGTCGGAACTCGTTTCGATCACCGGCGCGCTCACTCCCGCCAGAACAGGAGCAGCCCGTACGGCGAACAGCTGCCCCGGCACTCCCACGGACTCGCCCAGCACTTCGTCGAACACCAGCTCGGCGTTGACCGACTCGACGGTCCCACCGACGCTGCAGGCCTCCAGCCGCCGTACTCGAGGTGAAGCCGTGTACCCGGCCTGCTCGTCCACCGCGGCCACCACCCGGGCGCGCAACCACCCCGCGGGTTCCCCGGCCACGACGCTGGTCTGGTGACCGGCCGGGACGTGCAGGACGAGAGAGCCGGACTGGTTGAGCCCACCTGTCTCGTCGCGCTCCAGCTCGCACTCGGTCCAGCCCGCCCCGGTCCACGCCTCCCACACAAGCGGCGGATCACTCGGATCGATGCCGAGCCCTTCGGTGTCTCCGAGGTAGTCGAGCTGGATCGCCACCGAAGGCGCGGCGACATCGAGACCCACCAGGAACTGGTCGCCGGGCAGCGGCACGGTGGAGAACGCCTGGAAGACCTTCCCGGCCGGTTGCGGCTCGAAGCCGTCGGAGTGCTCGACGGGCCCGGTCATCAGTGCCGTCGCCGCGCACGGCGGAATGACGAGATCCTCACTGGAGGAGAAGACGACGGACTGCTCGGTCTCCGTCCGGACGGTCCCGGTCTCGGTGCCTCGCGCGATGGTGACCGCCGCCCTGGCCGGCGACGAGAGCCAGAAGGTGATCGCCGCCTTGGCCGGCGTCGGGGGCACCAGGCGCAGGCCGATCAGGTCGAGGAACTTCAGGTGCAGCCGGTCGGGGACCTGGTTGAGCCGGGAGAAAAGACTGTCGGTCAGGTACGCGTACGCCTCGATCAGGGTCAGTCCCGCGTCGGCCGGGTTCTCGTCGGTCCACTCCGGGCAGGCGCGCCGGGCCAGGCGGACCGCGTCGGCCACGAGATCGTCGTACCTCCGGTCGTCGAGATCCGGTGCGGGCAGCGCCATCAGCTCTCAACTCCCGGTGCGCCCGCGCCGGCCGCGACCGGCTGGTACCCGTCCGTGCTGAAGTCGACGCCGAGCTCACCGTCCACGCCGGTGCCACGGACGTGGTAGCCGATCAGGATGTGCACCAACCCGTCGACGGACCCGTTAGGGGTCACCTCGACGGCGTCCACCTCGACCGCGGGTTCCCAGGCCCTGATCGCCCGCTCGACCTCGTCGGCGATCCTGGCGCCGGTGGACGGGACCAGCGGCTCGAAGACGAAGTCCCTCAGCCGGCACCCGAAGTCCGGCCGCATCACGCGCTCGCCCGGGTAGGTCTGCAGGATCAGCACCAGGTTCTGCTCGAACTTGTCCGTCCCCCGTGCGATGCCGAACCGGCCCCGTCCCGCGCAGTCGGCCGGGAACCGTAGACCGGTCGTCGTCTGCGTAGCCATCGTCTCTCCTCCGTCTCAGTTGAGCTTGATCGGCTTGCCCTTGAGCTCCACCGGGCCCGACCCGTTGACGGTGATCTGCGCACCCTCCAGGTTCAGCCGCTGGGCCTTCAGGTCGAGCTGGGCGCCGCCGTCGATCGACACCGAACCGCCGCTGCCGGCGACGATCTCGATCGCCCCGCCCGGACCGCACTCGATCGTCACCCGGCCCTTCTCACCGGGCCGGGTGGCCCGGCCGGGCAGGCACTTCAACGCCACCGCGCCGGCCACCTGGTCGATCCGCAGGGTCAGGTTGCCGTCACCGCTGCCGAGCAGGATCTCGGCCTGCCGGACCTGTGCCGGGTCGACCATCTCGTCGTGAAAGGCGAGCCGGTTCCCCGACGGTGCGACCAGGCCGCGCCATTGCACCGCGCCCGTGGTCCCGGTGGCTCGGACCGGCGCCGCGCCGAGCGTGTAGGTACTGCGGTTGTTGACGATCCCGCCGAGGACGTACGGCCGCTGAAGGTCACCGAACTCGAACCCGACCATCACCTCGTCCCCCGGGTCCGGGAGGAACATGGCGCCACTGTGCTGACCGGCTCCCGGTTGGACGACGCTCGCCCAGCCGGTCTCGTACTCCGGTGAGAGCCACGGCAGGACGAGCTTCACCCGGCCCTTGCCGAGCGGGTCGTTGTTGTTGCTGACCATGCCGCACACGACGCCGTGCACCCGGTTGTCCGAGGTCCGAGCACTGCTGACCAGACCGAGCAGCGACCGGTCCTGAGACCCACTGACCTCGAACCTGGTCCGGTACCGGCCGAGGTCGATCTCGTGCCGCGCCCGGGTCAGCATCCACCGGCCGGCGAACGGTGCGGCGACTCCGGAGACGTCCGCGACCCGGCCCGGGGACAACCACGGATCGCCGACGCTCTCACCGACCGCCTCGGCGAAGGTGCCCGCCAGCCGGTCGGCCAGTCCGGCCGCCTGAGCCCGGGTGGCGGGTCCGGGGTTGATCGCGAACGATCCCGGCTGATCCGGTACGACGGTCGCCTGTTCCGACGGCGCCGGCCCCATCGCCGGACCGGTCGTTGCCGGCCTCGCCGCAGCGGGGCCGCGCGGCGCCGGAGCGCTCCGCAGCCGGGCCAGGGTCGCCTGAACCCCGACGCCGACCACCGTGTCCGCCGTCGCGACCCGCACCCGCTCGCTGACCACCTTCGCCGCCAGCGGATCCCAGACGCGAACCTCGGCCTCCGGCGCGAGGTTGCCGGCGGTGACGCGCGGCGAGAAGGTGAGCAGGTTGTCGAGCATCATCAACGACACCGGCGCCGCGGTGGTCCTGTCCCGGAAGAAGAACTTGCCCTGCGAGACCCCCGTCTCGTAGCCGATCGCCGCCGCCCGGCCGGACAGGAACTCCCAGTCGGTCTGGTTCAGCTGGCCGAGGTGGTCGTGCACGACCCGGCTGGGGGCGATCTCCCCGATCGTCAGTCCGTTGCCCAGGGCCACTTTCCGGGCGATGTCGGAGTCGGTCATGGTGACGAAGCTCCGGGTCCGGCGGGCCCGCTGCAGCCGATGGTCCTCGGTGTAGCCGCGGACGGTGAAGAGCGCGGACTCGCCGTACTCGGCTTCGAGGGCCGTGACCTCGCCGGTGATCAGCATCCGCGGATCCCCCTGGCGCAGCGGGGACGCCGCGGCGATCCCGATCTCGGTACCGATCGGCAGCAGCGGCAGCAGTCGTGCCGAGGTCATCGTGTCGACGAAGCCGATCTCGAACATCCCCGGCAACCGCAGACTCTGGTCCACGACGACCCGGACGATCGAGTCGGCCAGGTCGACCGGTAGCGGCTGCCGGGCCGCGCCGACGTACACGGCGGGCCGCACCACGATCTCTGCTTCGTCCGACCAACCGGCGGCGATCGTCACGGGGTCCTCCTGGGTGCGGCCGGCCTGGGTGTCGACGGCCGCGCTCCGGCCGACCATGCCGGTGCCGGTGCCGGTGCCGGTGCCGGTGCCGGTGCCGGGCGATGGGCACCGATCGCCGGACGGTCCTTCCCCGCCGAGCGATGAGCGCCGATCTGAGCGGGCGCCACCTTGGGAGTCGCGTTGACCCAGGTGCCCGGGGCTTCCTGGAGGGTCAGCTGCAGGGTTGCCCGGCTGGGCTCGCCCGTGGGCGTGAATCTCGTGCAGACCAAGGTGAAGCTCTTCAGGACCAGCTGACGCGGGAGACCACCGCGGCCCTGGCCCCAGACGACCTCCAGGACTCTGGGTGCGCCGCTCGCGCTCGCGTCTCCCGCCGAAGCCTTCTTGCGCTTGCAGGTGCCGCACTCGGGAGGGGGCGAACCCTCGGCCGGCGGCGGGGCCGCTCTGGGCGCGGCCGGTGGGTCCTCGAGCTCGACCCACCGCCTCAGCAACGGGACGGCGGCGGAAATGGCCGCGGCGCCTTCCAGCCGAAGGTCGGCCAGCGTGACGCTGAGGCTGTTCGGATCCACGAGCAGGGTTCCCGCCTGCTTGATCTTGGTGGTCTTGCTGTCCGACTCGCGGGACTTGGTGAGCGACACCTTCGCCGGGTTGCCCAGCAGTTTCAGCGTGTTCGTCCGCTGGGTCGTCTCGACCAGCTTCAGGAACTCGTCGGCGACCGGCTCGGCCGCCTTGAGAAAACCGCTGTGGGCGAGCGTGAGCTTCTCGATCGCGACGGATCCGTTGCCGGAGGTGGACAGGGTCGGAATGCTCCAGCTGGTCGGAGCCGCCCCGTGCAGCTCCCAGGTGTGGATCAGCACGTCGTCGGCACCCAGCCCGCTGTGCAGTTCGATCACCACGGGCCCGCTGAGCCCGGACGAGGACTCGCCCTTGGCCCACAGCGCCGTCAGCTCCTCGAGCCAGCGCCGGACCTGGCGCGTTCCGTTCTCCGTCATGGCGCGTTCCAGCGTCACCTCGGGATAGACGATCTTTCCGAACAGGTAGCGCGGCCTGCCGTAGTTGCCGCCCTCGTCCACGAGCTCGGGGGTCAGCTTCACCGCCAGCCCCGAGCATCCCGACCAGGACCCCAGCGAGCGCGACCCGAGGGCGCCGTCCAGTCCGGGGACGAGCACGTTGAACCACATCGTCATGCCGTAGCGCGGTTCGGTCAGCCGGCCCGTTCCGAGGCCCGCGAGCCGCTGGCCGGCGACTGCCTGGAGCGGGTTGGCGGCTGCCTGAAGGCTCGGCTGCCCCGGCCTCACTTGAACCTGCTCTCGGCATCGAGGAAGCCGGCGTGCGCGAGCTCCAGGGTCTCGATCGCCGGCCGTGCACCGCCGGAGTCGAACTCGGTCAGCCGCCACGCGGTCGGGAAGAACTCCCGCAGTTTCCAGGTCACCACCGGCAGGCCCAGGAAGTCGACGAGATAGATCGCTCCGCTCAGCAGCTCGCGCTCACGGTTGACGGTCCTGAGCCAGCTCTGCACGGTTTCGGAGTCCCGCCCGGCCGCCCGCGAGAGCGTGACATTGGTGTACGTCGGATTGCCCGGCACGATCGACTCGTGGGTCGCGCCGCCGACGCGGTAGCCGTGCTTCTGCCAGCTGACCCCGAGCCCGGCCGCTTTGGTCCAGTCGCCCAGCCCGTAGTCGGACCGGTCGATCCCGATCACGTACCGGTGCGACATGCCCACCTGGCCGGTGAGTTGCTCGAGAGCTTTCCCGACCAGCTTCGGTCCTGACGACAGCGGTCCTGGTGACATCGGCTCGTCTCCTACCTTGAGTCCGCGAGAACGCCGTGGCGCTCACGATCGATGAGCAGTTCGCCGCGGAGCCGGTGGCGAAGGTTCGCGTACAGCCGCTCGGCCAGCCTGCTGAGCGTCCGCGGATCGTCCAGCCGGACCACCAGCTCGTCGCCGTCGTGGTCCAAGGCCCGAAGGTGCTCCACCGCTCCCTCCAGCCGGTCGAGCCGATCCAGGACCGCTCGGTCCGTGGACGCCGGTGGCTCGACAGGACTGTCGTGAAGCCGCCACTCCGAGACCGCTGACGGCGAGCCGCTCGACGAACGCGGTCCTGGTGACGATGTCCACGACGCCACTTCGGGCGCGGCCGGGAGCTCGGAGCCCAAAGCCCCCGCCGACGGCTCCCCGGCTCCGATCTCCGTCTCCGTGACGGGTGTCGCGACCGGCACCAGGTCGAACGGTGCCCGCTGAATCCGGCCCTGGCCACCGGCCGTTTCGTCGTCGCGTCGCTCGACGGCCGGTGGTCGGCGATGGATCAGCGCCGCCGAGGAGACGGGCTGTTCCCCGAACCACGCCTCGGCACGGACCGCCGCGGCCTCCAGTTCCTGGCCGCGCGGTGAGTCGGCAGGTGGAAGATCGGCACCGAGCACCCGCTGCTGCATCACGTGCGTGAGTTCGTGCGCCAGCAGAGCCTGTACGCCGGGCGAGGACAGCTCGCCGGCCTCGCCCGGGAGATGGACCACGCCGTCGGCACTGAACGCTCGCGCCGACAGGGCTCCGGCGCGAGCGCCGGTCACCCGGCCACGGCGTACGGGCACGTCCTCCACGGCGCTCCCGAGATCCGCACCGACCACCCTCACCACCTCCTCGGGAATCCGGACCGTGAAGTGGTCGGTCTCCTGCTGAGGTAGCAGCGCGGGCGACGCCGTACCGATCAGGGCGCTTCGATAGACGAGGGACGGTCCGTCGCTGTCCTCGCGAGCCTCTTCTGGCGAGACCGCGGGGAACTCCAGCAGTGGCGCCGCTGGAGCAGTTGTCTGCGGCGGGACTCGGTACGTCGTCTCCACAGAAGGCGGCTGCTCCTGACCCGACCGAAGGGTGACCGGCCGGGCAGCAGCGCGGCGGTCCGGCTCGGACGGTACGGCGTGCTCCGCCGAGCGACGCTGTTCCGGGTGACGCTGTTCCGGGTGACGCAACGGCGGGCCGGGATCAGTCGGTTCCGGCGCGGACACCTCAGCTGGTTTCGTCGGGTCCGCTGTGGCCTGAACCCGTGGCTGGTCGGCCAACCGCGGGCTGTCTTCGATCGGCAGGTCGGCTGATGCGGTGGATTCGATCGGCAGGTCGGTTGATGCGGCGGAGTCGTCCCGCCCGCCCGCCGCGGGCTCGTCGTCGTCCGCGGGACCGTCAGGGGAGTCTTCATCCGTCGGCGGTAGGTCAGCGGTCGTCTCGGCAGCAGGCTCACTCGGCTGCGCAGGACTCAGGCCGCGCTTGCGAGTCTCGGCCAGGGAACGGCGCTGCGGACGTAGTACGGGAGATTGCTGAACCTGAGGCGGCGCCGCGGCCGGCGGGGGTGCCGCTACCGAGGAGAACCCGGTGAGCATCGCCAGGCCGACGGCATCGTTCGTCTCGTACTCCGCGAGCAGGCGTTCGAACTCACCGATGCTGCGGAACGGTGTGTCCGGCTCGACGGGAGCTCCGACCGACTCCGGCGTAGCGGTCGTGAGGAGCGGGCGATCGCCGGACGTCGGCCGCGGTCGCGGCCGACGCCGTGGCTCGGCCGGCGGCAGAGCTCCCGGCGCGGGAGCGGACGGAGCCGATGGCATCTCGTCGTGGACTACGGCCGGAACCGGCAGGCCCAGATTCGGCATGCCGTGCGGGCCGCCGTCCGGCGGCAGGGCGCCGTGACCGTTGCGGTCGGACGCCGCGCTCGCAACCGGCATGATCGGGGCCGGCCCGCTCGGAACCGGCGTGGCCAGAACCGGTGTCGCCAAGTCCGGATCCGCCGGATACGGCATGGGCAGGTCCAGATCGGCCGGGGCCGGCCGGGCCTTTGCCAGCCCGGTCACGGTCCCCGTCACCACCTCGCCAGGGCCGCTCACCTCCCGGCCTTCGCCCGCACGTCCGGCGATCGGAGCCAAAAGGTCCCTCGTCCCGGCCACTCGGTGACCGGTCCGTGGCGTGATCAGGATCGGCGTCGCCCGCAGGTCGACGACCGGTACCAGCTGCGGCAACCGCGCCCAGGCCCGCCGGCGCGGAACTTGCATGCCTTCAGCAACGACTTCACCGGCGCCCTCGACAGGAGCAGGGCCTGACCGGGTCACCGCCCGGGCGGCGCGTGCGGCCCAAGCGGCTCGGACCGCCGGGAAGCGAAACGGCCAGCGCATCGATCACCTCCAGATTCCGTCCGGCGCGTCGCCGGCTCCGTCGAGCTCGGTGTGGATCCTGCCGATTCCCTCGATCACCGTGGTCCTGGTCGCGTGGTCGAGATCGAGGATCTCCGCGTGCGACCAGTGCAGGTAGTAGGCGACGTACACGACCTCCTCCCGGAGACGGTCGGCCGGGTACGCCGTCAGGCTTCCCCCGGGGCATCACCGGCGATGTCGACCACGTAGTCGTGCCGGCAGTTCGGGCAGGTCACGTCCACCTCGGTGTGCCCGCTCTGGTTGATCCGCCGGTACAGGTCCTGCAGGAAGGCCAGGTCCGAGGCGAACAGGCACTCGACGACCAACGGGTCGACCACCGGCAGGTTGCCCAGCCGGACGATCGTCCGCTCCAGCAGCAGGACGGTCAGGTACGCCGGGTTCTGCCGCACCCGCGGATCGGTCTGGGTGCCGATCTCGTCGCGCGCCGTCGCCAGCCGCATCGAGCCCTCGCGATGCAGGGTGCCCTGCTCGTCGACGAACCCTCGCGGCAGCACGAACGGGTACTCGGTCCGCAGCCCCGCCGCTTGCACCGCCACGTCGTTGCCCGGTGTCACGGCTTGATCCAGATCTCCTGGCAGGTGATCTTGCACTCGACCATCGCGACGTCCGCCGCGCCGGCCTTGACCGACGTGATGTTGATCTCCGACAGCCAGGCGTCCTCCAGCACGTACGTCGACTGACGGTTGCCGCCGGCATCGAAAATGACCAGCGTGCCCCCCGAGCGAGCCGTGTCGTCGCCCAGCCGGGCCAACTGGTGCCAGGCCATCAGCGCCGCGGTGCCCGCGTGGTCGACGGCGCGCTTCAGCGTGATCGTCGGCGGGTCGGTCTTGCCGAACTGCTTCGTGTGCCGGGTCTCGCCCCGGACGTCGTTGAAGATGTACTCGGTCGGCGTCACCTTGGAGGTGATGCCACCGAGCTCGGAGAACGCCATCTGCTTGATCGGCGTACCCACGAACTCGATCACGAACCGTCCCGCGCTGGCCACTTGTCCCTGGCTCGTGGTCGTACTGGCGCCTAGGGCCATGTCGTCACTCCTGTTCTGGTCGCACCGCTGGTCGGACTTCGGTCAGAGCTGCAGGATCGCGTCGCAGACGAGCGTCGCGCGCATCATCACGACGGCGGCGCTGCCGGCCTGCGCCGCGTCCATCTCGAGCTTCGAGCACCACGCGTTCTCCAGCAGGCAGGCCAGGGCGGGCTGCCCGGACTTGTCGAGAATGTCGAAGGACGCGGGGAGCTTGGCGAGCGGGTTGTTCATCCGCGCCAGCTGGTGCCAGCCGTAGAGCTGGGCGAAACCGTTGCGGTCGAGTGCCTTCTCGAGCACGATCGCGGGCGCCTTGGCCCGGCCGAACTGCTTGGTGTGAACGTTGCCCAATTGGCTGTTGTACGAGTACTCCTGGAACTCCACCTCGGAGGTGAAGCCCGACAGCTTGGAGAAGCCGATGCCGGCCGTCCAGCCCTCGCACATGACAACGAACCGGGGCGAGCTGACGGCGGGCGGCGCCAGTACTGCCGAGGTCATTCCTCCAGCTCCGTGCCCTCGGCGAACTGCGACAGCCGGAAGACGACGAACTCCGCGGGCTTCACCGGCGCGATCCCGATGTCGACGGTGAGGATGCCGGCGTCCCGGTTCTCGGGCGGATTGTTCTCGGCGTCGCACTTGACGTAGTACGCCTCTTCGGGCGTCCGTCCGAACAACGCGCCGGTCCGCCAGATCCGGCGCAGGAACGAGCCGATGACGCGCTCGACCGACGACCACAGGAACTCGTCGTTCGGTTCGAAGACGACCCAGTGGGTACCGCCGAGAATCGACTTCTCGACGTAGTTGAAGAGCCGCCGCACGTTCAGGTAGCGCCACTCCGCGTCGCTGGACAGTGTCCGCGCGCCCCAGATCCGGATTCCCTGGCCCGGGAAGAACCGCAGGCAGTTCACCCCGATCGGGTTGAGCTGGTCGTGCTCTCCCCGGGTCAGCGAGGACTGCAGCTCCAGAACTCCCCGCACGACCTCGTTGGCCGGCGCCTTGTGGACTCCCCGCGTGTCGTCGTTACGGGCCCAGACCCCGGCGACGTGTCCGCTGGGCGGAACGAACAGCGGCTTGCCGGTGCGGGGATCGGCGACCTTGATCCAGGGCCAGTAGAGCGTCGCGTACTTCGAGTCGTAGCCGGTCGTGACCATCCGCCACTCCTTGAGCTGCTGCGGTCGCAGCGACGGCGGCGGATCGAGCACGGCGACCCGGTCGGACATCAGTTCGCAGTGCGCGATCATCGCCAGCTGGACCGCTTTGACCCCGTCCAGGTCGATCGTCCCGGCCTGGTAGGCGCTCATCAGATCGGGAACGCAGAGCATCGTGATGTCGTCGACGGCCTCCAGGCCGGACAGTCCGGTCCGTTCGTCGGCGTCGCCGATGTACTCGTCCGCGGAGGGCGTCGCCGGCTCCGGCTCGTCGCTGGAGAGCGTCGTCAGAACGCCCCGGTCGGGTACCGCCAGCGCTGCCCCTTTGGTCTCCTCGGCCACGACCCACTTGGACTTCCGGAGGGCGGCGACAACGTTGGCGGCCCCGCGCCGCGTCGTGACGTTGTCGAACACCTCCTCCTCCGCCCCGGCCCGGACGACCAGCTTGAAGTTGTCCTCGGCGGGCTCGGTGGGCTCCTGTACCTCGACCGTCAACGGAGCTCCGGTGGGTGCACCGTCCGCCGCCCGGACCGCGAGCGCCCGGCCCTCTCCGTGGCTCGGCAGTTCAGCTCGGGCCGCCGCGGATCCGACGGCGCGGGCGGGTCCGCCGGAGCTCCCGGCTCCGACCCGTACGACGTACGCGCTGCCGCCGCCGTTGAGGAAGAACCCGTAGACCGAGTGCGGAAGGAGAGCACCCTCGGAGAACTGCCCGAAGGTGGTGACGTACTGGGTCCAGTTCGTCACCAGGACCGGCTCGTTCAAGGGCCCTTTCTCGGTGAACCCGACGAACGCGGCGACCGCCGTACCGACTCCCTCGATCGGTTTGGAACCGGAGGACACTTCCTCCACGTAGACACCCGGGGACAGGTACGACGGCATCCGGACCTCCTGGCTGAGCAGCTGTTCCGACGAATCGGCCTGCCGCAACTGTGCATCCGGCGCGCTCGGCCGCACCACAAGATCGGGTGCACGAACGGATGCCTCATCGGGCCACCCGGGTCGCCCGCTCCGCTGCGCCAAGACTCCTGGTTGGTTGCCTAGGGCAAGCCTCAGGCTGGACGCATGCTCGACGACCTCGGCACGGCCCTCAGCGTGGTGCTGCGCGACCGCTTGCCCGGCGGCACCGTCGTCCGCCTCGACCCGCCGGACGCGTCATGGGCCGAGAAAACGACCGAGACGGTCGGCGTCTTCCTGCACCGGGTGCTGGAGGCCGAGGTGACCGGGACCGTCGGAGGGTGGACCGAGGACCGCACCCCTGACGGCCGGGTCGCTCAGCGTACGTCGCCCGAGCGCCGGTACGACTTCTGCTACCTGGTCACGGCCTGGGCGACCGACCTCGATCGGGAGCTCGCCCTGCTGGGCGGCGTCCTCGGGAGCGTGGTCAACGACCCGTTGCTGCCCGTGGAATCGTTGCCGGACTCGCTGGCCCGCGCCCGTGGCCCGGTGATGCTGGCGATCGGACGCCCCGGCCCTCACCTTGCCTCGCCGGAGCTCTGGACGAGCCTCGGGCTGCGCCCCCGGAGCTTTCTCGACCTGGTGGTGACGGCCCCGGTGCCACCGGTCACACAGACCAGTCTTCCCCGGCACCCCGACACCATCGACCTCGGCGTCGCTGGTTCCACCGGTACGACGAGTCCTGCCGGCGAGCCCCCGCGGGCCGACTCGCGAGCTGCCGCCCGTCCTCGACAGCGGCCGACGGCACGGATCACGGAAGGAGCCCGCGATGGGCAACCCCGCGGCCAAGCTCGGTGACCAGGTCGTCGGCACGGACATCCACATCGTGATGGTGCCGTCGTCAGGCGGTCCGGTGCCGACCCCGGTGTCGCTGCCCTTCGCCGGCCGGATCATGACGGGCTGCAGCAACGACGTACTGATCGAGGGCAAACCGGCCGCTGTCCACGGCAGCGTCGCCGTCAACCTCCCGCCCCACGTCCCCACCGGCGGCTCCTTCCAGAAGCCGCCGGACAACCGCGGCACTGTCCTTGCCGTCGGCCCGCTCGTGCTCGTCAACAACAAGCCGCTGGCCAAGGCCGGCGACAAGGTCCTCACCTGCAACGACCCCGCGCCGGCCCCGACGAGCACCGTGATCGCCACCGGCCAGGTCTTGGTGGGCTGACCGGTCGGCGACGAGGCGTTGATCAACGATCACGGAAAGATAACTATGTCGCGACACGCACCGTCGTGCGTAACTCGGGGCCTGAAGCATCGGTTATGGGACTGACCCGCCGGTAGCAGGCTGGACCGGCGCCCCCGTCACCGCCGGTCCAGGGAGTTGAGGCGCCTCCATGAGCCCAGGCATGCCCGCTCGGATGGACCGTGACTTCGTCGGACGGACCGCGGAACTGGCCTGGCTCGCCGATGTGGCGGACAAGGTCCGTACCAGTCAGCACCGAACCGTGGTGGTCCAAGGACCACCAGGAATCGGCAAGTCCTCGCTGATCCGCCGCTTCACCCACGGCCTGGCCGATTTCGCGGTCCTGATGGCCAACGGCGATCCCTCGGAGTACGAGCTGGACTTCGGCATCGTCGACCAACTCCTGGCCAGGGCACCAGCAGAACTTCGCGCCCGGACACCGACCCTCGGTTCGGGGGCGTTGTCCGGGGCGAGTCCGATCGCTGTCGGGAGTCAACTGCTGGATCTGTTCGGTGAGCTTCAACGCCGGTCGCCGGTCGCCGTGGTGGTCGACGACATCCAGTGGGCCGATCCTTCCTCGGTGCAGGCCCTGCGCTTCCTGCTCCGCAGGACGTGGTCCAGCCAGCTCCTGGTGGTGCTGTCGACCCGGGTGGACCGCAGCGGTTCCGCGGATCCGGCTCTGCAGCAGCTGGTCCACGGCATACCGGCCACACTTCAGCTCGAACTGAGCGGCCTGGATCTGGTCGACGTCACCGATCTGGCCAAGGCACTCGCGGGCCGGCGACTACCGGTGAGCGCGGCGCGCCGGTTCCACTCCTACACCGGGGGCCACCCACTGCTGCTCCGCACCATGTTGAACGAGATCTCGTCCCAAGGCCTCAGCAGCGTCGACTGGCGGTCGGCCATTCCTCCCTCGGTGGCGTCCGCGACCCGCCGGAGGTTCAGCGAGCTCCCCGAACCGTCCCGGTCCCTGGTCGAGGCGATGGCGGTTCTCGGCGGCCGGCCACTGCTCGCCCAGGTTGCCGAGGTGGCCGGTATCGAGTCCGCTCAGCAGGCCCTGGGGCCGGCCCTCGAGGCCGGCCTGGCGAACTGGTTTCCCGAGGAGCCCGCCTGTCCGGTGACGATTCCTCACGACCTGCAGCGGGAGGCTGTCTACAGCACGCTGACACCGGCCCGGCGCAGCCAGCTGCACCAACGCGCCGCGACGACGGTCGACCATGTGCTCGCCTGGCGGCACCGGGTGGCCGCGGTCAGTTCGAAGGACGAGCTGCTCGCCTCACAGCTCGAGCAGGCCGCCGGCGAGGAGGCGGCCAACGGCAACCACGGAACAGCGGCAACCTTTCTGGGCTGGGCCGCGGATCTCACGCCGTGGGGGCCCCGAGGCCAGAAGCTGTTGCTGACCTCGATGATCCACCTGCTGTTCAGCGCGAACCGCGGCCAGGCGAAGGTCTTCTACCCACGCGCCGCCCGCTGCGCCCACTCGCGCCTGCGTTCGCTGGCGCTCGGGCTGTGCGAGCTGTACCTGACCGGCGAGCGGGGCAAGGCCGAGCAGCACCTCCTGCACGCCTTCGGCACCGGCCAGCCGACGACCGTCCATTCATGGGTACGCGGCGCGGCGGCGGCCGGCCTGGTCGGCATCAGCGTCTGGCGCGGGGACACCGACCAAGCCCTCGCCTACTCGGAGCTCGCGCTGAGCACCGACGGCGTCCCGGCGCCGCTGCGTGACTACGTGGTCTGCCTGCGGGGGGTCGCCCGCGGCCGGCGTGACGGACTCGCCGCCGGGCTGGAGGAATTCGGCCGGTTGTCCGACCACCCGTCCGACATCTCCCCCCAGGACCTCGAGGCCCTGTCCTGCCGCGGCTCGCTCCGTACCTTGCTCGGCCTCGTCGAAGAGGCCAGGGGCGACTTGTCGGAGGTGGTCAGGCGCCAGGAAGCGGGCGCCCCGATGCTGTCCGGCATCACCCCCCACTGCTACCTGGCCGCGGTCCAGTACCAACTCGGCGAGTGGGACGACAGCGCCACGACGATGCGCCGGGCCGCCCTCTTCTCGGACGACGACCAGCCGGCGATGAACGAGGTGATCAGGTACTTCGTCGCTTCGCTCGTCCCCTCGGCCCGCGGTGACTGGCAGACCGCCGAAGAACTCGTCCGATCCGCCGCGACCGCTGCCCAGCGGGTCGGCGGCCCACAGGACCTCAAGTACGCCGCCATCGCCGCCGCATCCCTTCACCAGGCACGCAACGACTACCGCGGAATGCTCCGCGCGCTGAGCGCCGTGCCCGGCCTCCGCACCCACGGCAGCTCTCCCGGCGGCCCCCACGAATGGTGGAGCACCTGGTGGGGCCCGCTGCTGATCGACGCCCTGCAGGCCACCGGCCAGCCGGTCGAGGCCGCGAGGGAGCTCGCGACGCTCCGCGAAAGGGCCAAGGGCGCGCACCCGGCAACGAGCACGATCATCCGGCTCGCCGCCCAGCAGGCCGTGGCTGAAGGCAACCTCCAGGACGCCGTCGACCTGGCCAGGCACGGCCTCGCCGGCCTGATCGAACCCCGCCCGCGCCTCGCCGAAGGCCAGCTCTTCCACGTCCACGGCCTTCATCTGTCCATCCTCGGCGACCGGGCCGGTGCCGCGCAGTGGCTGACGGCGGCCGTCGAGTGCTTCGCCACGCTGTCCGCCGCGCCGTACCGCGAACGCGCCGCGGCCGACCTGGCCCGGTTGCTGTCGGCAACTAGTACGCCGCCGCTGGCCGGCCTCACCTCCCGCGAGCAGGAGATCACCCTGCTGGTCCGTCAGCACCTGACCAACCGCGAGATCGCCGCCGCCCTCTTCGTCACCCCGAAGACCGTCGAGTACCACCTGAGCAACATCTACGCGAAGCTCGGCATCACCTCCCGCCGCGACCTCGGCAAACTGCGCTGAGTTTCCGCCGCGCCGGCAGCCGGAGACCGAACGCCGCCGAGCGGCGCCCCATCAGGCAGTTCCCGGTGCACGATCTCTGGTCCGGCGACTTCACCGCCGGACCAGGGCACCCGCCGATAGTGGATCTCGCCGCCGCTCGGGGCCGAACGACCTACCGGTCACGGTTCGGCGATCGCCGGCGGCAGCCGTGCACTTCTCGACCGAAGGGAGCGTTCCGTGTCCGACGCGGAGGAATTTCGCTGGGTCAGCGAACAGCAGGAGCAGTATCTGGAGAACGACGGGTCGTCGGCCTGGGGAAGGAACTGGCCCGAGCACCTCAGCCGCTACCTGGACACCACCCGCTCGGGATGGCAGCAGGAGGACGACGAAACTCGCCGTACGTGGCTCCAGGAGCGCGTCGAGTCGATCGCCCTGGGCTGGGTCACCGCCGAGCAGCGTCAAGAGCTCGGCACTCTGACCGCGACCCGGGGCGACTGGCGCGACTGGCTTCCGGAACAGCTCGACCAGTGGTGGCCGGACTGGTCCAAGACCTCGCCGGCCGAACTGACTGCCTGGTTCGCCACAGCGATGGCCGGTCTCCTGCCACGCTCCGAGGACGCGCCCGGGCCGGTGGACCAGGCCTCTGCCGACCCGCGAGCGCTGGACTGGCTCACAGCGGACCAGCGGACTCGGCTCGAATCGCTGAGCGCCACCCGTGGCGACTGGCACGAATGGTTGCCCCTCCAGCTGGACCAGTGGTGGCCCGCCTGGACCCAAGCGACCACCGACCAGCTCAGCCCCTGGCTGGACAACGCGCTCACCAACCTGACCGGTACCTCCGCTGCCGCCTCGACCGCGACGCCGACCGGCTCCGAAGCTGACGCCGTCGACAGCGCGCGGACGACCCTCTGGGCGCGCATCCCTGCCCTGGCGTCCGAGCTCGGAATGTCCGAGGACGACCTCCGTACGGAGTTCTCGAAGCTCACCCTGGACGAGATCGAGCGTGCTCTGCGCGGCGATCTTGCCGTCGCGGACTGAACCAGCACGACCCGCGTTCGACCCGATCGGAAAGGAACGAACCGATGACCAACAAGCACGAAGCCTCGAAGCGGACGCCACGCGGCGTACTCCTGCGTGTCCTGCACGAGATCGGGACCGCAGTGGACACCGGCGGCAGAGAGCTGGCGGAAGGGGCCGTCGGCACCAAGGGTCTCAAGGCTCTCGGCGTCCGCGGCCCCCGCGAGGGCTGGGACACCGACCACGCCAAGCTGATGGCCGCCCACAACGACGCCATTGCCGGCGAGGTGCTCGGCGCCGGCGCGCAGAAGGACGCCGACGGGCAGTACGTCCCGGCGGTCAGTCTCAACCCGGCCGCCACCCTGCACGACCAGGTCAACCGTAAGGTCGAGGTACTCGACATGGCCGACCACGTCCTTCCGGTCGTCGCGGATCCACAGGGCACCGCCTACAGCCCCGAGCGCGGCGGCGCGGACCTGACCGATGAGGGCCGGCCGTACTACGGCGTGAGCTCGCCCCGGGCGATCATCGGAACCTTCGACCAGATCAGGGGATTCTTCGACGAGCGCAAACGTGGCGGCTACCGCCTCGTGCTCACCGCGCCCGGTGCCAACAGTCTCGGCCTCCAGATCTCCCCGTTCGTCCGGCTCGCCGAGGACGAGCAGTGGAAGATCTACGATCCCCAGACCGAGATCGTCTCGTACGTCGTGAAGTCTGTCGCGAGCATCGGCCTCGGCGCGGGAGTCGGCGCGGCCGCGTCGGCGATTCCCGCCGGAAGTCTCCCCCTCGCCGACCTCGCCGACTTCTTCGACGTCGTGCGCCGGCAGGTGAGCGACAACCTGGCCTGGAAGGACAACTACACCCGCTGGACCAGCGGAATGGAGTTCCTGGTCGAGCTCCTCCCGTACGTCGCCCTGGGCGAGGAATCCTCGAAACCCTACGCACGCAAGACGGTCCGCACCGAGTCCCGCGCCGGCATCGGCGGCAAGCAGTGCGTGAGCTTCAACCTGAACACTGTCGGCAACCTGGTCGACGAGATGCTCACCAGCCTCAAAGACCGTCTGACCTGACCCACGGTTCTCCGAAACGGCGGCGGCCCACTGCTCCCCGGCATCTCGTCGGCACCGGGGAGCAGTGGCTCGCCGCCGTCGGCAACAAGGCACAGAACGTGACACCAGGACGAGCTACCTCCTGGGCATCCTCTTGTTGTAGAACTCTTCCAAGACTTCTCTGACGGGGTCTTCGCGACCCTCGAGCGTCAACCCTCGTGCCCGTCTCCCCTTGTGAACGAGCGCGATCGCGGCCGCGACGTCCTCCAGGCGAGCGACGCGCTCGATGTGGGCGTTCTCAGGATTGCCATCCTTCTCACTGTCGATGTAGACACCTGGTTCCAGACTGTTCAGCGCCGAGCCTCTGTAGCGGATGTCGTTGTAGATGAATCCTTGCTCGATGCCTACACCGTGGTCCTGCCGGGAGATGATGATCCGCTTGGCCCCGTGCACCCTTTGGGGTTCGAACCCTGCCAGGTAGCCAGGGGCAATCGAGTACACGACGGTGGACTCGTCGAGTCCCCGGGCGAGCATGCCGCGCGGTCCGACATTGATGTCGACATCTTCACCGCGGTGCCCTGGGCCCGGCACCGGATCGAGCTGCGCCAGTTCCACGCGAACGTAGGGATACTTCGTCTTGATGGCGTTGGCCACCTGCCCTGCCGCCACCGCGCCTCGACTGTGCCCTCGGAAGAGGACGACGATCGGCCGGCCCTTTTCTCCCTTGGCGAACCACTCGTCAGCCACCGCCCTGAAAGCCTCTACGATCAACTCTTCGATCTGAGCCTTTACCGCGGCGATACTGTTGGATTCGCGATCCATGATGCCGTGGACGGTCTTCTTCCGATTCTTCGTTCCCGCGCCACCGACGCCGGCAATCGACAGCTCTTTTCCCTGCAAGGTCTCTCGCTCGTAGTAGACGACCGTCTTGGACTCGACGCCGTCCTTCCAGCCCAGACCCATGGTCGAGGAGATGTTCACCTTCTCGGTTCTCCACTCACCGTCCCCGGAGCCGCTGACCGTGACCTTGACGTAGAACGGGTAACGTCCCGGATCGTCGGGGTCCGGGTGCCGGCGCCGATACTCCGCGTCGAGGTCCATTCGCCGGCCACGTCGCGCCGGCTCCTTCATCTGGTCTTCATGATGGTCCCGGAACTCGCTACGGGCATCCTGTCGCACATACTCCGGGAGTTGGCGCCAGCGTTCTTCGGCGACCAGGAACAGATGAGGATCGGATTGGCATTCGACGGTTTCCATGAATCGCAGAAGCTTGAGAGCCTTCTTGGTCAGACCGTGCCTCAGCCCCCATGGTTCACCTTCTCCGCCACTTTCCCTCCTCCCCTCGCCCTCCCCTTCTCCTTCACCTTCCTCTTCGCCTTCTCGCTCTTCGGTCTCCTTCTCCTTCTCGTCCGGGTCCTCTCGCTTCCAAGAGTCCTTGTGTCCGTCCATGTGAACCATCCGATCTAGGATTCGGCGTCGGCCAGGGCGGCGTCGACCAGGGCTTCGGCTTCGGCCAGGCGCTGATCGAAGTCAGGATCGTGCAGCAGCTCGTCGAGCGTTTCGCGGTCGATGCCCTCGACGGCGGGGTCGTCAGCCAGAGCACGGAAAGTTTCCAGGCGCTCGTCCGAGACCTGGCCGGCCTCCGCCGCAGGCTGGTCCGGGGGCTCGTCGGCGGTCAGCGGTGCGCCGTGTGACTCGGGCTCGGGAAAGGCCGGCGGGACCTGCTCGGCGACGATGTGGTCACCCCAGTCGTCCAGGAACTTCTGCAGGTCGGCCGCCTGCGCGGAGCGCCAGAGGGGGTACTCGCTGTCCAACGCCTCGCGCACCAGCTCGGGCCAGCTCCCACCGGCAGCACCTTCGAACTTGTTCCGCTGCGCATCCGTCAACCACGCCAGCGTCTCCGCCTCGGACGCAGCCGGCGGAGCAGGCGGAACGTGCTCGGCGACGATGTGGTCACCCCAGTCGTCCAGGAACTTCTGCAGGTCGGCCGTCTGCGCGGAGCGCCAGGGCGGGTACTTGCTGTCCAGCGCCTCGCGCACGAGCTCCGGCCAGCTCCCACCGGCGGCGCTCTCGAACTTCCTCCGCTGCGCTTCGGTCATCCACGACAACGTCGCCGGGTCCGCTGCATCGACGTCCGCGCCGGAACGCGCCTGTGCGAGGAGCACGGGGTAAGCACGCGCAAGGTCGGCAACGCCGATGCGCTCCAGGTCCGCGATCGTCGCCAGCGGATTGCCGAGACGCTCGGCAACAGCCAGGAAGGACTCGACCAACGGACTGTCGAAGCTGGAGTCGAACTGCGCCGCGGTCGCTGTGAGTTCGTCCTTCACCGAACTCCAGTCGGAGCCACCGTTCGCGTAGGCAGCACAGATCGCGGTGAACCATCGCTCGATCTGCGCGTCGTCTACGAGTTGCACGGCAGTCATTGCTTGTTCGGTGTCCTGGTCGTACATCTGGTCACCTTCGCTCGTCAACGGGAGGGCAAGTGGTTCGGCAGTTGCTCCCGAATCACTGCTCCAGCATCGAACCGCCGGTCCAGGCCGGCTGGTGCCTTGGTCCAAGAGTTGGAGCACAAAGCCGCGACCCCTTCAGGCAACCGGCCCCCGATGACGCGGGTGATCGCGCAGCGGCCGGAACGATCCGCCGCAGGGCCGTTCGAACCCGTGATGACCGCTGATCAGGGATGAGCAGGGCGAAGGTCAGGTGATCGGTTCAGCCTGCGCGCTCAGCCGTTGACCGATGGCGCGAACCACGTCGTGGCAGCAGCCCGGAACGCTGCTTGGTCCAGAGCTCCGGCCCCAGCGGGGATTCGTCCCAGTACCGGTACGCCGGTGGTCGCGGGCAGGTCGTCGGCGTTGCACTGCTCGGCCAGGTCGGGCTCGGCCGGCCAGGAGCCGATGACCAGTCCGGCGATCGGGAGCTGGCGGGTCCGCAGTGCTTCGACTGTGAGGCCGGTGTGGTTCAGCGTGCCGAGTCCGGCGCGGCAGACGACGACGAACGCGAACGGGACCGTCAGCAGGGCGGCCAGGTCGGCCAGGTCGTGGCCGTCCTCGTCCAGCCCGACCAGCAGTCCCCCGGCGCCTTCGACCAGTACGAGGTCGTGGTCGGCAGCCAGGTCGTCGATCGCCTTCGCGTGGGTGTCGATGGACGGCAGCGGGAGTCCTTGACGGCGGCCGGCCGTCGTGGGGGCCAGCGGGTCGAGCAGGCGGACTCCCTCGTGCAGGTCAGTCAGGCCGGTGAGGCGCTGGATGTCCTGGAGGTCGCCCGGCTCGTCAGCCGTCACACCGGTCTGCGCGGGCTTCATCACGGCGACGCTGCCGGGAGCCGTTGCCGCCAGCGCGGCAGTGACCACGGTCTTGCCGACCTCGGTGTCGGTCCCGGTGACGATGAGGACGGTCACGAGACCTCCTGGATAGCAGTGGTGATGGTGCGACAAGCATGGTCGAGCTCAGCAGCCGACAGCCCGGCCCGAGCGGTCAGACGGAGCCGGCTGATGCCGTCCGGGACCGAAGGCGGCCGGAAGCTGCCCACCCGTACGCCGTCCGCCAGGCAGAGCTCAGCAGCCCGGACCGTCTCGCGGGGACCGGGCATCGGGACGGACACGACCGCTCCGGCCGACGGCATCACGCCGCACTCCGCGGCGAGCCGGCGGGCTGTCGCGTGGATGGAGTCCGGCCGGGTCGGCTCGTCGATCAGGATCCGCAGCGCGGCCAGGGCTGCCGCGCAGGCTGCTGGGTTCAGACCGGTGTCGAAGATGAAGGATCGGGCCCGGTTGACCAGGTGCTCGCGGAGCACCGCAGGGCCGAGCACCACTCCGCCCTGGCTGGCCAGGGCTTTGGAGAGCGTCGCGGTGACGACGACATGGTCCAACCCGGCCAGACCGGCAGCTGCGACGCCACCGCGGCCATGGCCTGTCACACCGACCCCGTGGGCCTCGTCGACCAGCAGCACCGCGTCGTACTCCAGAGCGGTAGCGGCGAGCGCGGTCAGCGGAGCGGCGTCACCGAGCACGCTGTAGACGGACTCGGTGAGGACCAGCGCGTGCGCTTCGTTGCGGTTGGCAAGCGCTTTACCGACGGCCTCGACGTCGTTGTGCGGGACGATCTCGACCCGCGAGCGGGACAGGCGGCAGGCGTCGACCAGGGAGGCGTGGACGTGGGCGTCGGAGACCAGCAGGGTGTCCGGGCCGCCGAGGGCGGTGACCACGCCGAGGTTGGCCAGGTAGCCGGAGGAGAAGGCCAGGCCCGCTTCGTGTCCGGTGTAGGAGGCCAATGCAGACTCGAGGGAGGCGTGCAGGGCTGTGGTACCGGTGACCAGGCGGGACGCGGTCGCGCCGGCGCCCCACTCGCGGACGGCCGCGACGGCGGCCTCGACCACTCGGGGATCACGGCTCAACCCCAGGTAGTCGTTGCCCGCCAGGTCGATCAGGGCCTCCCCGGCGGCGCGGGGACGCAGCCGGCGGGTCAGCCCGCGGACGTCCCGGTCTGCGGCGAGCGGCGTCAGCCACCGCGCGAGCAGACCCTCGCCGACCGGCTGGGGAGACCGTTCCCCCCCAAGCGGCTCGGGAGCAGCACCGTCCGACATCAGTTGCCCTCGGCAACAGCTTCGGTGATCGCCGTGCAGATCGTCGTGATCTCCTCGTCCGTGCACACGTACGGCGGCATCGTGTACACCAGGTCGCGGAACGGCCGGACCCACACACCCCGCCGCAGCACCGCCTCGGTCATCCGCGGCAGGTCGACCGGACCGCCCAGCTGGACAACACCGACCGCACCGAGCACCCGGACGTCCTTCACGCCCGGCAGCGACGCAGCCGGAGCCAGCCCAGCGGCCAGACCCGTGGAGATGCGCGAGACCTCAGCGGACCAGTCCTGCGACAGCAGCAGGTCGATGCTCGCCAGGGCGACCGCGCAGGCCAGCGGGTTCGCCATGAAGGTCGGTCCGTGCATCAGCGCGCCGCCGGGACCGTCCGACACGGTCCGCGCGACGTCCGTCGTACAGAGGGTGGCTGCCATCGACAGGTAGCCGCCGGTGAGTGCTTTGCCGACGCACAGGATGTCCGGGTCGACTCCGGCGTGCTCCGACGCGAACAGCGTGCCGGTACGGCCGAAGCCCGTAGCGATCTCGTCCAGGATCAGCAGGAACCCGTACTCGTCGGCCAGCTCGCGCAGCAGCCGCAGGCAGGCCGGGCTGTACGGGTACATGCCACCGGCGCCCTGCAGGATCGGCTCGACGACGATCGCCGCCACCTCGTCGCGGTGCCGCGCTGCCAGCGCCCGCATCGCCTCCGCCCAGGCCAGGTACTCCGGGTCGTCAGCGGGCCGGTCGAAGCCGGCCGGAGGCTGCGGGCCGAACACCTGCTCCTTCAGCGCACCCGTGAACAGCGAGTGCATGCCGTTGACCGGGTCGCAGACGCTCATCGGCGCGAACGTGTCGCCGTGGTAGCCACCGCGCACCGTCAGCATCCTCGTACGGCCCTCGAAGCCTCGCGCGACCTGGTACTGCAGGGCGAGCTTCAGCGCGACCTCGACCGACACCGACCCGGAGTCGCAGAAGAACACGTGCCGCAGCGGCTCCGGCGTGATCTCGACCAGCCGCTCCCCCAGCCGGACAGCGGGCTCATGGGTGAGCCCGCCGAACATCACGTGGCTGAACGAGTCGACCTGCTCCCGCAGCGCGGCATCCAGCACCGGGTTCCGGTAGCCGTGGATCATGCACCACCACGACGCCATCGCGTCGATCGCCTCGACCGTGCCACCGGCACCGTCCGAGAGCGTCAGCCGTACGCCGGACGCCCCCGTGACCAGCCGCGTCGGCGAGGGCTCGGTGAGCGAGGCGTACGGGTGCCACAGCAACGCAGCGTCCTGCTGCAGCAGGTCACCCATGGATCTCACCGTGCTGCGAGCAGCGGGCGGTCCAGCCCGTCGGGTGCACCTGCACGACCATCCGACGCCGGCACTGGTCGCAGTAGCGCGGCGGCTCCATCGACAACGCCGTACGGCAGCCGTCGTGGCCGCCGTCGGTCAGCTCCTGGCCGCAGTGGCCGCAGTACACAAGCGTCATAGCGTCTTCTGGAGTTCCTTCACCGGCATCTTCAGGTCGGCCAGCAGATCCAGGTCGGCGGTCGCCGGCCGGCCCAGGGTGGTCAGGTAGTTGCCGACGATGACCGCGTTGATGCCACCGAGCAGGCCCTCGCGGGTGCCCAGGTCGCCCAGGGTCAGCTCGCGGCCCCCGGCGTACCGCAGGATCGTCTTCGGCATCGCCAGCCGGAACGCCGCGATCGTGCGCAGCGCGTCCTTGCCGGCCATCACCTCCATGTCACCGAACGGCGTGCCCGGCCGCGGGTTCAGGAAGTTCAGCGGTACCTCGTGCGGTTCCAGCTCGGCCAGCTGGGCGGCCAGCTCGGCCCGCTGCTCCAGCGTCTCGCCCATCCCGACCAGGCCGCCGCAGCACAGCTCCATGCCGGACTCCTTGACCATCACGCAGGTCTCCCAGCGCTCCTCGAAGGAGTGCGTGGTGACCACGTCGCCGAAGTACGAGCGGGCCGACTCGAGGTTGTGGTTGTAGCGGTGCACGCCCATCGCGCGCAGCTCGTCGACCTGCTCCTGGGTGAGCATGCCGAGCGAGCAGGCGATGTTGATGTCGACCTCGGCGTTGATCGCCTCGATGCCGGCCTTCACCTGCGCCATCAGCCGCGCGTCCGGACCGCGGACGGCGGCGACGATGCAGAACTCGCTCGCGCCGGTCTTCGCGGTCTCCTTGGCGGCCTCGACCAGCTCGGGGATGTTCAGCCAGACCGCGCGCACCGGTGAGGTGAACTGGCCCGACTGGGAGCAGAAGTGGCAGTCCTCGGGGCAGCCGCCGGTCTTCAGGGAGATGATCCCCTCGACCTCGACCTCCTCGCCGCACCACTTCACCCGTACGTCGTGCGCGAGCGCCAGCAGGTCGGCCAGCTGGTCGTCCGGCGACCGCAGCACCTCGATCAGCTGCTCTTGGTTCAGACCGACTCCACGGTCGAGGACCTGCTCACGGGCGACGTCGAGGATCATGCGGTCACAGTAGGCCAGCCCTGGCGGTCCGCACTGCGAGGGGCGTCACGCTGCCGCCGAAGAAGGCCGGAAAAGTTTCGGAGAACCTCGTAACCCCTTCTGTACAGGCTCGTTGATGTGTGCAGAGGCGGTCACCGCAAGGAGACCGCCGCTCCGAATCGCAGAGTATTACGAACAGCACGCAGAGTGATCACATTCACTCGGAGCCGCTCGAAATACCGCGAATCGGATGTAGAGTGGGGTTCATGAGCTCGGGTCGCCAGCTGTGGTTGGTGACCCGATCCCAAAGCGCCGGGCGCCTCACCCCGGCTTGAGTGGGTCCCTCGGGAAACGATTTGGGCGGAAACGTTCCCGAGGGGCCTGCTCCCTTTTCTGCACTAATCAGCAGCGCCGGTACTAATAGACAAACCCTCAGCCGCGGAATTCACCGCAACTGAGGGTTTTTCACATTGTCAGGGCGTTACAGTTTCGTCACAGGCTGCTGCTTGTTGGTGATCTCCACAATCGGCAGCCGCAAAGCCCCGGGCGCATCCACCGGTACCACCGGCCGCCCGGGCACCACCGGCGCCACCCGCTGGTACGGCGTACCGATGCCCGGCCGCGGGTCGGCCTCGCCCTTGTTCGGCCAGAACGCGAGCGCCCGCTCGGCCTGCGCCGTGATCGTCAGCGACGGATTGACGCCCAGGTTCGCCGAGATCGTCGAGCCGTCCACGATGTGCAGGCCGTCGTACCCGTAGACCCGGTGGTACGCGTCCACCACGCCCGTCTCCGCCGAGTCGCCGATCGCGCAGCCGCCGATGAAGTGCGCCGTCATCGGCACGTTGAACGGCTCCCCGATCGTGCCGCCCGGCGTCCCCCGCATGATCGTCGCCATCCGGCGGACCACCTGGTTCGCGACCGGGATCCAGGACGGGTTCGGGGCACCGTGGCCCTGCTTCGAGGTCAGCCGCCACCGGCCGAACCGGTCCCGCTTGCCGAAGGTGGTGATCGAGTTGTCCGCGGTCTGCATCACCAGCGCGATCACCGTCCGCTCCGACCAGTGCTTCAGGTCGTACAGGCGGCGGATGTTCTTCCGCTGCACTCCCAGCTCGCGAAGCCAGGTCCGCCAGCGCGGCTTGTCCCCGTCACCGTCGGTCAGCACGGTCTGCAGCAGCGACATCGCGTTGCTGCCCTTGCCGTACCGGACCGGCTCGATGTGCGTGATGTCGTCGGGGTGGAACGACGACGTGATCGCGACGCCGCGGCTGTAGTCCACCGTCCGGTCCCCGGCGATTGCTCCCAGCAACGACTCCGAGTTGGTCCGGGTCAGCACGCCGACCCGGTCCGACACCTTCGGCAGCTTGCCCTCGTCGCGGAGCCGGTGCAGCAGCTTCGCGGTCCCGAGCGCGGAGGCCGCGAAGACCACCTGCTCGGCGGTGAACCGCCGGGTCAGCTTCCGGTTCGACGTACGGCGGGTCTCGATCGCGTAGCCACCACCGGGCAGCGGCTCGACCGACGTCACCGTGGTCATCGGGAAGACCTCCGCGCCGGCCTTCTCGGCCAGGTAGAGGTAGTTCTTGGTCAGCGTGTTCTTGGCGTTGTGCCGGCACCCGGTCATGCACTCGCCGCAGTCGATGCACCCGCTGCGTCGCGGCCCGGCACCACCGAAGTACGGGTCCTCGACCTCGACCCCGGGCTCGCCGAAGAACACCCCGACCGGCGTCGGGTGGAAGGTGTCCCCCACGCCCAGGTCGTCGGCGACCTGCTTCATCACCTCGTCGGCCGGCGTGAAGTGCGGGTACGTCGTGACGCCGAGCATCCGCTTGGCCTGGTCGTAGTACGGCGCCAGCTCGGACTTCCAGTCGGTGATGTGCGCCCACTGGCGGTCGGCGTAGAACGCGGGCAGCGGCTCGTACAGGGTGTTGGCGTAGACCAGGCTGCCGCCACCGACGCCCGCGCCGGACAGGATGATCACGTCCCGCAGCGCGCTGATCCGCTGGATCCCGTACCAGCCGAGCTTCGGCGCGAACAGGAACCGGTTCTTGTCCCAGGAGTTCTTCGCGAACCCCGCGTCGTCGAACCGCGCGCCCGCCTCCAGGACGGCGACCCGATAGCCCTTCTCGGTCAGCCGCAGCGCGCTCACGCTGCCGCCGAAGCCGGAGCCGATGATCACGACGTCGTGGTCGAAGCTCATCTCAGGCCCGGCCCAGCTTCTTCAGGACCCGGAGCGCCGTGGTCATCACTTCGGCGTACGTCTCGTCGCTGATCCCGTGGGAGGCGGCAATGGGCACCACCCGCTGCGTCGCGATCGCCTGCGGGTCGACGTACCGGCGGATGCCCTCGACGCCTTGGCGACGGCCGAGGCCGGACGAGCGCATGCCGCCCATCGGGGTGTCGATCGAGCCGAAGGTGGCCGCGTAGCCCTCGTTCACGTTGACCGTGCCCGCCACCAGTTGCGCGGCGATCGCGCGGCCGCGGCGGCCGTCACGGGTCCAGACGCTGGCGTTCAGCCCGTACTCGCCCTCGTTGGCCCGCTCGATCGCCTCGGACTCGTCGGAGAACCGGTACAGCGACACCACCGGCCCGAAGGTCTCGTGGTCGAAGCACTCCATCTCCGGAGTCACGCCGGACAGCACGGTCGGCTCGTAGAACAGCGGACCGAGGTCCGGCCGGGCCTTGCCACCGGCCAGTACGACGGCGCCCTTGTCGCGGGCGTCGTCGACGTGCCGGCTGACCGTCTCCAGCTGCGCCTTGGAGATCAGCGAGCCCATGTCGACGTCCCAGCCGGTCCCGGCCGAGAGCTTCAGCTTCTTCACCCGGTCGAGGAACGCGGTCACGAAGGCGTCGTAGATCTGGTCGGCGACGTACAGGCGCTCCATCGAGACGCAGAGCTGGCCGCCGCTGTTGAAGCAGGCCCGGACCGCGCCCTCCGCGGCCCGGTGCACGTCGGCGTCGCGCAGCACGAGCATCGGGTTCTTGCCGCCGAGCTCCAGGCTGGCGCCGATCAGTCGCTCACCGGCCTGCTTCGCGACCAGGCGGCCGGTCCTGGTGGAACCGGTGAAGCAGACGTAGTCGACGTTCTGGATGATCGCGCCGCCGACGGTCGGGCCGTCGCCGTTCACCAACTGCCAGGCGTCACGCGGCAGACCGGCCTCGTGCAGCAGCTCGACCGCCCGGAGCGCGGTCAGCGGGGTCTGGCTGTCCGGCTTGAGCACCACCGCGTTCCCGGCCAGTACGGCGGGCAGGCCGTCGGCCATCGCCATGCTGAGCGGGTAGTTCCAGGGCGAGATGATGCCGACGACGCCTTTCGGCACGAACCGCTGCTCGGCCCGGGTCAGCACCGGGAACATGCCCAGCTTGCGCTGCGGCCCGAGCAGCTCGGCCGCCTTGCGCGCGTAGTACCGGGCGGTCAGCGCGACGTGCGCGACCTCCTCGAACGCCTGCTTGCGGGCCTTGCCGGACTCCAGGATGACCAGGTCGACCAGCTCGTGCCGGTGGTCCAGGACCAGGTCGTGGTAGCGCAGCAGGATCGCGGCCCGGTCGGCCAGCGACGTTCCCTTCCAGCTGCGCTGCGTACGCCGGGCGGAGCGGACGGCGGCGACCACGTCGTCCACGCTGGACAGCGGCAGCTCGGCGACCGGTTGGCCGGTGGCCGGCGCGTACGACGTACGGGTGCCCGCCGTGGCTCGCAGCAGGCCCGCCAGCCGCCGGACGACCGACTGGTCGGTGGCCCAGGAAGCGGTCGGGTCCAGCTCGGGGTCCGCGGGGATCGAGGTCTGCTCGCTCATTCCTCCAGGCTACCTGTGGGTAATCAGATGTGTCAGTACCGCGCCAGTGGCACGGACTCACACGCGTCAGGTGAGGTGGATCACTGCGGTTGGCACTAAGGTGATCCGTTGAGTCAGCGAAGGGGTGGAACGTCAAGATGGTGGACAGCGGGGGGCTTTGGACGCCTCCTGAGGACGAGCTCGGTGAGGCGCTGCAGACCGCCCAGGTGCTGATCGAGGAGGGCCGCGCCGACGAGGCCGGGCCCTACCAGCAACGGGTGATCGAGCTGGCCCGGGAGCGGGCCGGCGACCGGCCGGACCATTACGAGGCCAAGCACCTGATGGCGGCCACGCAGTACGAGCTGGCGGGCTCGCTGAACGCCTCCGGTCGGCACGAGGAGGCTCTGGCCGCGCTGCACGAGGCGCAGCTGGGCTACACCGAGCTGAGCGACGCCGGCGTACTGGACGCGACCTCGTTCCTGGCTGACGTCCGCGCCCGGCGTGCGATGACCCAGGCGCACCGCGGCTGGGGCGCTACCGCCGTACTGGAGATGGACGGCGCGGTGATCGCGTACGGCCAGCTCGTCGGCGGTCCGGACAGCCTGCACCACCAGCCCGACTTCGCTCGGGTGCTGGCGATGAACGCCCTGATCCTGCGCCGGTACGGCGATCCGGACCTGGCCGTGGCCTCCGCTGACGCGGCCGTTCAGCTGTTCCTGCAGCTGGCCGGGCAGATCAACGAGAGCGCCCAGTCCCTGTCGTACGCGCGCTACCTGTGCTCGGCGACGGCTGTCTCGGCCGACATCCACGCGTCCGAGCACCGGCTCGACCTGGCCCTGGAGGCGGACGAGATCGGCCTCAGCACGGCGGACACGCTCGCCGACTCCGAGTCCGCGACCGACCTGCGCACTCTGGTCGCGGCGCTGGCCCGCAAGGGCCGGCACCTCAACGAGGTCGGCCGGGTCCTGGAGGGCGAGAACTGCCTGCGGACGGCGTTCGCCACCGACGAGGAAGCGGCCCAGCGGGTCGTCGACGAGCTGGACCGCGGCATCCCGCCGTCACTGACGTCGGCGCTGGAGACAGCGGAGATCAAGCTCGGCCCGTTCGAGCAGTACTACCGGCTGCTGGCGCTGAGCGAGCCCGCGCCGGGGATGACGCTGGCGACCGTGTCCGGCCGGACCGACCCGGAGTCGGCCTGCGTCCGCGCGACCGAGCTGGCCGAGCTGGTCCGCCCGCTGCTCGCGCACGACGCGGAGACCGCGCTGACGCTCGGCCTCGAGGCGCACTACCTGTTCGCGATCTCGTCGGAGCGCGAGTCGCAGCGGATGCGCTACGAGACCAGCACGTACGCGGCGATCTGGGCGCGGCTGCTGCTCGACATCTCGGAGGCGTACCACGCGGCCGGGCAGACCGAGATGGCTCTCGACCTCGCCGGCTGGAGCGCGGAGGTGGCCACCGCGCTGATCCCGTTCAGCACGAGCAGCACCGAGGTCGCCGACCTGGCCGGCTCCTGCTACCGCCACCACGGCGACCTGCTCGCGGCCAAAGGCGACTTCCTGGCCTCGCAGCACGCTCACGAGGCCGCGGCGCAGCTGCAGACCTGAGGACGTTCTCAGTCCTGCAGGTCGGGCTTCAGGGCCCCGACGAACAGGCCTGCTTCGGCCTCGGTCATACCGGTCTCGCTGACCACCAAAGCCGTTGCCTGATGCAACTCACCGGACGCCTTCAGGGCCCGGGTGCGCTCGGCCAGGTTGGTGCCGGGCAGGCGGACGACCGGCGTACCGGTGACCGGGGGCACGAAGCGCCCGAGGCGGATGTCGTCGACCACTTCCTTGGCGTGCTTGAGCTCGGAGCCGGTGCGGTCCATCACGTACTTCACCGCGAAGACGCTCTTGCGCGTGGTCAGCAGGAAGCGAACCTGGTCGACGTCCTCGGGGGCCAGTTGCGCCCGCGCAGCGGCGAGGGCGACGTTGTCGGCTTCGGTGCGGCGGCTGAACAGTCCCATGGGTTCATCCTTCCAGAACCACCCAACCCGCGAGCGCCCGCCACAGGTGTCTCACCTCACGAACGGCGCGTCCACGCCTCAGACCTCGAGAAGCCTCAGAATGTGCGGCCACGCCCGTACGCCGAACGCCCGGTCGGCGTCCTCACTGCCACCCCGAGCCATCTGCTGGCCGGCGTTCTTCGGCTGCTCGCCCGGCAGGATCACCCGGTGCCCGGCCTCCTCCGACACCAGCACCTCGGTGACCAGCGAACCCCGACGGCGTACCAGCTGCTCGGCGAACTCCGCCGACGGCCAGACCTTGTCGTCACCACCGGCCAGCAGCAACAGCTCGCCGCGGAACCGCTCGGCCGGGATCTCCGCGTCCGTCGCCTCGGCCGGGAACTTCCGCAGCCGCTGCCGGTAGCCGTCGACGTACGCGGGCGGATCTTCGGCCGGCTCCCAGTCCAGGTCGAACGGCACGAACGGCAGCGACTTGCCCTGCCAGGTCCAGTGCGAGGTCTGTACGCCGTCCTCGATCCAGGACCAGACGTACGCGGACGGCGCCTGCGCGACCACCCCGTCGATCCGGTCGTCCACGGTGCCGAGCAGCAGCGCCGCCTCGGCACCGAACGACGTGCCCATCACGACCAGCCGATCGTTGCGGGCCGCCAGCTCGTCCAGCGGGAACGACTCCAGCGGGACCTCGCTGACCCGCGCGTCGAACCACGTCGGCGCGAGGACGTCGTACCCCGCGGCCTCCAGAACCCGCGCCCGCCCGACGTCCGGCGTACCGCTGGAGCCGTGCAGCAGGAGGACGCCGGTGCTCAACCGACGACGACCTCGACCCGCTGGAACTCCTTGAGCTCCGTGTACCCCGTGGTCGCCATCGCGCGCTTGAGGGCGCCGACCAGGTTCATCGTGCCGTCCGGGACCCAGGACGGGCCGAACAGGATCTGCTCCATCGTGCCGGTGACGCCGACCTCGACCCGCTCACCGCGCGGGAGGTCCGCGTGCCAGGCCTCGGCACCCCAGTGGAAACCGCCGCCGGGAGCGTCGCTCGCGCGGGCCAGCGGGGAGCCGACCATCACCGCGTCGGCGCCGCAGGCGATCGCCTTCGCGACGTCGCCGGAGCGGCCGACCGAGCCGTCGGCGATGACGTGCACGTACCGGCCGCCGGACTCGTCCATGTAGTCCCGGCGGGCCGCGGCCACGTCGGCGACCGCCGACGCCATCGGCACCGCGACACCGAGCACCTTGCGGGTCGTGTGCGCGGCGCCACCACCGAAGCCGACCAGTACGCCGGCCGCGCCGGTCCGCATCAGGTGCAGCGCGGCCTGGTGGGTCGCGCAGCCACCGACGATCACCGGGACGTCGAGGTCGTAGATGAACTGCTTGAGGTTCAGCGGCTCGGCCTGACCGGAGACGTGCTCGGCCGAGACCGTCGTACCGCGGATGACGAACAGGTCGACCCCGGAGTCGACCACGTGCTTGGCGAACTGCTTGGTCCGCTGCGGCGACAGCGCGCCGGCCACGGTGACGCCGGAGTCGCGGATCTCCTGCACCCGCTGGGAGATCAGCTCGGGCTTGATCGGCGCCGAGTAGATCTCCTGCAACCGGGTGGTCGCCTGCTCACGGCCGAGGGTGACGATCTCCTCGAGCAGCGACGTCGGGTCCTCGAACCGGGTCCACAGCCCCTCGAGGTTCAGCACCCCGAGACCGCCGGCCTTGCCGATCGCGATCGCGGTGGCCGGTGACATCACCGAGTCCATCGGCGCGGCCAGGATCGGCAGCTCGAACCGGTACGCGTCGATCTGCCAGGCCACCGAGACCTCCTCGGGGTCCCGGGTCCGCCGCGACGGCACGATCGCGATGTCGTCGAACGCGTACGCCTGCCGGCCGCGCTTGGCCCGGCCGATCTCGATCTCGGTCATGCCCGCAGCCTACCGAGGACCGACGGGCCGGACCTACTGCGCCCGCCCCTCCGGGTCCGTGCGGGTGATCACGTACTACGGCCGCCAGGCCCGCTGCCGGTCGAGCTCCGCGCGCAGCTTGGGGCCGAGCACGGTCTCGACCCCGGCGCCCGGTTGGCCGGGCGCGGGCAGCAGTTCGACGAACGAGACGGCGATCACGTTGTCGACATCGGGGTCCTGCTCGAACTCGCGCTCGAGGAACGCCAGCAACGGGCCGACGGCGGCGGCTCCGTGTTCGTCGTACCGGGTGCAGGCGTCGGAGACGACGCCGCCGAGGAACAAGTGGCCGAGCGGTTTCTGGTACTGCGCGAAGTGCTCCAGCACCTGCCGGTGCAGGAACGGGACCTCGTCGGCCAGGCGGTGCAGGAAGGCGACCACGGCCGGGGAGGCCGGCTTGTCGTCGTACCGGAGCTGGTCGTTCTTCAGCTCGCGCAGCTGGGGCCCGAGCAGGTCCAGGACCTCGTCGTCGCGGTCGCCCGGATCGGGCAGACAGGCGACGTACTTGGTGATGAGCTCCGCGGTCTCGAAGTCGGCGGCCTCGTCCTCCAGGAACGCGAGCAGCGCTTGGAGGTCCCGCGTCGCCTCCGTGCCGCCCTCGGCCCAGCGACGGACCGTGCTGAAACCGAGTGCGATCAGGAAGCTGCCCGGGGTCGGCGGGAGTCCGCCCTCCTGCTGGAAGGCGGACTCACGGTCCCAGTCGGCGCGGAGCGCGGGCACCGCCGCGAGCAGCCGGTCCAGGAACCGGCCCTCGGTCATCGGCGGGCCGGGTCAGCGACCGGAGTAGTTCGGTGCCTCGACCGTCATCTGGATGTCGTGCGGGTGCGACTCCTGCAGGCCGGCCGAGGTGATCCGGACGAAGCGGCCCTTGTCCTGGAGTTCGGCGACGGTGCGGGCGCCGGTGTACCACATCGACTGGCGCAGGCCGCCGATCAGCTGGTGCGCGACCGCGGCCAGCGGGCCCCGGTACGGGACCTGGCCCTCGACGCCCTCGGCGATCAGCTTCTCGTCGCTGCCGACGTCGCTCTGGAAGTACCGGTCCTTGGAGTACGACTTGCGCAGGCCACCGGACTGCATCGCGCCGAGCGAACCCATCCCGCGGTAGGCCTTGAACTGCTTGCCGTTGATGAACACCAGGTCGCCCGGCGACTCCTCGCAACCGGCCAGCAGCGAGCCCAGCATCACGGTGTCCGCACCGGCGACCAGCGCCTTGGCGATGTCACCGGAGTACTGCAGGCCGCCGTCGCCGATCACCGGGACACCGGCCGGCTTGCAGGCCAGCGACGCCTCGTAGATCGCGGTCACCTGGGGCACGCCGACGCCGGACACGACGCGCGTCGTACAGATCGAGCCCGGTCCGACGCCGACCTTCACGCCGTCCGCGCCGGCGTCGACCAGCGCCTGGGCGCCGGCCCGGGTGCCGACGTTACCGCCGACGACGTCGACGCCGCGGGTGGCCGGGTCGGCCTTGAGCTTGCGGATGATCTCCAGCTGGGACTGGGAGTGACCGTGCGCGGTGTCGACCACGAGCAGGTCCACGCCGGCCTCGACCAGCGTCATCGCCCGCTTGTACGCCTCGCCGAAGAAGCCGATCGCGCCACCGACGCGCAGCCGGCCGGCCTCGTCCTTGGTGGACAGCGGGAACTGGTCGCGCTTGACGAAGTCCTTCAGCGTGATCAGGCCGGTCAGCTTGCCGGCGTCGTCGACCAGCGGCAGCTTCTCGATCTTGTGCTTGCTGAGCAGTGCCATCGCGTCGTCGGCGGAGATGCCCTGCTTGCCGAGGATCAGCGGCTGCTTGGTCATCACCTCGCGGACCGGGCGGTCCTGGTTGGTCTCGAAGCGCATGTCACGGTTGGTGACGATGCCGACCAGGACGCCGGCGTCGTCGACGACCGGGACACCGGAGATCCGGTACTGCCCGCACAGGGCGTCGGCCTCGCCGATGGTGGCGTCCGGGCCGATCGTGATCGGCTGCGCGATCATGCCGGACTCCGAGCGCTTGACCAGGTCGACCTGCTGGGCCTGGTCCTCGATCGAGAGGTTGCGGTGCAGCACGCCCAGACCACCCTGGCGGGCCATCGCGATCGCCATCCGCGCCTCGGTGACGGTGTCCATCGCGCTGGACAGCAGCGGGATGTTCACCTCGATGTTGCGGCTGACCCGGGACCTGGTGACCGCCTCGGACGGGATCACGTCCGACTCGTTCGGCTGCAGCAGCACGTCGTCGAAGGTCAGACCGAGAACAGCGAACTTGTCGGGTACTCCGGAGGGGGTGATGTCCATGAGGGATGCAGGCACCTTTGCACGGCGAGAACGGGACACCATGGTATGCCGCCCGTGCCCGGTCCCCCGCATCGGTCCCCGGACCTGTGGACCCAGCGGGTTCCGCCCGGGAACCCGCCGGCCGTTCCGGACCCGTCTCGCAGGAGACGGGCCCGGCAATCGATCAGCGGCCGGTGGGGTGGTTCAGCACCCAGAGGATCTGGCGCAGGGTCACCGGGTTCATCGAGCCGTGGGCCCGCTCGAACGCGGCGTGCTTGCCCTCGGCGTACTGGCCGTTGGAGTGCTTGCCCTTGGCGTACTGCTGCTTGGCCCAGCCCAGCGAGTACTCGCCGTTGGAGTGCTTGGCCGCCGCCTGCAGCCGCTGGTTCACGTACTGCTCGAGGCGGGTCGGCTCGACCGGAGTCTCGGACGGCAGCGACGGCTTGGTGTCGTCGGCGGGCTTCGAGTCGCCGGCAGGCTTGGAGTCGTCAGCAGGCGGATCGGACGGCTTGGAGTCGCCCGCGCCACCGGTCTGGTCGCCCGCGCCCTCGGTCGGCTGCTCCGCCGGCTTGGTCTCGACCGACCCCGGCGCGGTCGTCTCCCCGTCGCCGGCCCCGGTCTCGCCACCCGGCGTACCGGCTTCGCCACTGCCCTCGCTCGGCGCGGTGGTCGGGTCGGTGCCCGGCGTCTCGCCGGTCTGACCGTTGCCGCCGTTGTCGGTCGGCTCGGTCGGCGGTGGGTCGGTCGGTGTCGTCGGCGGATCGGTCGGCGTGGGCGGCGGCGGCTCGGTCGGCTCGTCGATCGGCGTCGTCGGCGGGTCGCTCGGCTTGTCCGTCGGTTCGTCGATCGGCTCGTCCACCGGGGCGGTCGGCTTGTCGACCGGCTTGTCGTCGACCGGCTGGACCGGCGGCAGCAGCGGGTCGCGCGTCCCGGCCTTGATGTCCACCTTCGGCGGGGCGTACGGCGGCTTCGGCATCACCGTCTCGAGCTCGGTCAGCCCGAGCGCCAGCGGGTCGCTCAACCGCTGATCGGCCCTGCGCTCGTCGACCTCGCGCTGGTCCTTGATCTTCTGCTGGTAGTCCTTGGTGACCTTGACGATCTGCGACTTGTCGAGCAGCGGTGATCCGTCGAGCTTCTCCTGCGGGAAGCTGGTCTGCGGCCGCAGCTGCTCGACGACCTTCTCGACGATCTTCTCGTACGGCGCCAGCGGGTCACCGTTGACGGCGGCCGCGACGCCCGACACCGACAGCGCCGCCACCGCGGCGACACCGACGGCAAGACCACGGGCGGCGATCTTGCGGGTGAACGGATCGGTCACCGGGTTCAGCGCCGCGCAGCGGGCCAGGAAGCTCTCCGGGTCGTCGATCGTCTCCACCGGGAGCTCGTCCTCGACCTCGACCGCCAGCCGCAGCTCGGCCAGCAGTTTCAGGGTCGGGTCGTGCTCGCCCGCCTCCCACGCGGACTCTCCACCGGCTGCGAGCAGGTCGAGCAGCGCGTCATCGGCTTCGATCGCGTCTAAGTCAAAGCGCTCAGCCATTCCGCTCCTCCCCTGCTCCTCGCTCCAGCTTTGCCTCATGCCCCACAAACCCCCTGAGCGTGTTCAACGCCCGATGCTGTGCGACCCTCACCGCCCCCGGTGTCATCCCCAGTGCCCGGCCGGTCTCTTCGGCTGACATCCCCGCAACCACCCGGAGCCGCAGGATCTCCCGCAGTTTCTCCGGCAATCTTTCCAGCAGGCCCACGATGTGCTGGACCTCCGAGTGTCTGACCGCGTGCTCCTCCGGCGTCGGGGACTCGTCGGCCCCGTCCGGCAGGTCCGGCGTCGACACGTCGGCGACCGCGAAGGCGCGCTGCGCGTCGGCGACCTTGCGGGCCGCGATCCCGTACACGAACGCCTCGAACGGCCGACCCTCGTCGCGGTAGCGCCCGAGCGCGCCGAACACCGCCACGCAGACCTCCTGCGCGACGTCGTCGACCATGTCGGCGCCACCTGGGTAGGTCCACAGCCGGGAACGTACGTACCGGTGTGCGACAGCGCGCACCCGGGTCAACAGGTCGTTGAGTGCCCCTGGATCCCCACTCCCGGCCAATGCGGCCAGATCCCGGAGCTCGACCCGGTCATGGGTGTGCGGCATTTTCACCTCGGCCACCCTCGCCCCCTCGTGTCAGACCGGTCAGCCTGCAAGATGCTACGGCCCAGAATCCCCGCTGCCTAGAGGCAACTGATGATCAGTGAGTTATTTTCATTACGAGCTGTTACTGCCTGCGGTGCTCCGCCGGGAGCAAGCCCGCAACCTGCCGCAGCACGTCCAGCTGGGCGGGGTTGTAGAGCTCCTTGAGGGCCACGCCGACCGCGCGTCCGACCTGCCGGATCCCACCCGGCGCGTCGAACTGGGCGGCGACCACGTCGGGGTAGGTCGCGAACAGTTCGACGACATGGATGACCATCCCCTCGGCCACCTCGCGCCGGGTCTCCTCGTCCGCGCCGGCGGGCAGACTGTCGAAGTCCCGGCCGGCCTGAGTGTGCTGGTACTCGGCCAGCATCCGCCGCCACGCCTCGATCCCGCTCGGGGCCAGCACCCGGCTGTACACCACCATCATCGCCCGGTCGGCCTCGGAGAACTCCTCGATGCCCGGCGCCAGAGCGGCCGGCAGATCCGTCGGCAGGCTCTGCCGCAGGATCAGCGCCAGCTCGGCCCGGACCCGCTGGATCCGGTCCGCCGCGGCTGCCAGTTCGGCGTCCAGCAGCCGCAGTGCCTCTTCCGGGTGCTCGTCGGCGTCGCCCATCGCCGCGATCTGCGGCAACGACATGCCCAGATCGGTCAGTCGCCGGATCCGCAACAGCCGGACCAGGTGGGCGACGCCGTACTGCTTGTAGCCGTTGGTGCTGCGCTCGGGTTCCTCCAGCAGACCGACCTTGTGGTAGTGCCGCACGGTCTTCAGGGTCGTGCCGGCCAGCTCGGCCAGCTGCTTCGTGCTCCACCCCATGGTCTCCCCTTCTCGCTCGGTCCCGAAGCTACAAGCTCACCGGCCCGGTCAGCGCCGTGCGGACGGCACAATGAAGGTCGGACGGCCGATCGGCAGCTTGCTCGTGTAGCCGCTGAGGTAGGTGTCCAGGTACGGCGAGCGCGCGCCCTCGGTGGAGACGTCGTCGGCCGGGTTGTCCAGGTCCAGGTCGAGCCGGACGTCCTTGACCTTGATCATCTCCTGGCTGGGCGTGTCCACCCAGTCACCACTACGCGGCGGGACGGTGCCGATCTCGACGGCGATCCGGTGCCCGGCCGCCAGCGTCCAGTCGGTCGACTTGAGGTCGAAGGCCACCCGGCCCGGCTTCACCAGGGACACCTGCTCGTCGAACATCACGGCTTTGCCGTCCGGGGCGACGTCGTACAGCTTGATCATCAGGTTGCCGTTGCCCTTGGCGTTCAGCGCGATCCGCGGGGTGGCGGTGATGCGGGTCTTCTGGGTCAGCGGCTGCGACCAGTTGAAGATGCCGGGGCTCTTGGCGTGCTTGCCTTCGCCACCGTGGTCGACGTACGAACCGCCACGCAGCCTGATCACGGCCGAGCGCTCGATCACCGGCCACTCGTTCTGCGCGCGCCAGGTGCCGGTGCTGTCCTGGATGGAGACCTTCGGGTAGGCGATCGTCGGCTTGACGCCCTTGAGGTACTGGTCGTAGAAGGACAGCGTCTCCTTGAACCAGCCCTTGCGACCCATCTCCAGCCGTCCGTCGACGGTGACTTCGTTGCCGCGCTTGTGGTCCCACTGACCGAGCCAGGCCCGCTGGGGCCCCTTGTGGTTGGCCAGGTACTCCTGCATCGCCTCGGGTTCGGTGTTCCATTCCAGGAAGCCCTGGGTGACGAACAGCGGGGTGTCAGATCCCTTGGCGTGCTGGGCGTAGTCGCGGTCGCGCCAGTACTTCGACTGCGGGTCGGCGATCTGGTAGTCGAACAGGTTCGCGACCAGGCACTCCGGGTTCTTCTCCTCGTACTTGGCGTTGGCCTGGTACCGAGCGTCGTCGTCCGGCAACTGCGGCAGGGAGGCGATGGTGTTGTACGCACTGGGCACGGTGACAGCCGTCGTCCGGGGTACGCCGTTCGAGCGGATGTTGCGGTACAGGTCCCAGATCGGCTCCTGGGCGACGACGGCCTTCAGCGCGTCCTGATTCAGGTTGTTGCCGATCAGGCCGGTGATGGCGTCGTACGACTTGCCGTACATGCCGACCGCGCCGGTCGACCACGGCTGGCGCGCGGCCCAGTCGATCGCCGCCTTGACGTCGGCTTGCTCACCCGGTCCGGCGGCGTCGAGGCAGCCCGTGGATCCACCGAAGCCACGGGTGTCCACCATGACGAAGGCGTAGCCCTGCTTGAACAGGTCGGTGCCCTCGATGAAGTCCTGGAAGCGGTTCGAGGGACCGGTCTGCTTCCAGCCCTCCGGCGCGGTCTGCCCGGAGTGCCCGAAGTACGAGCCGGCCGACAGGATCACCGGAACCTTGGCGCTCTTGGCCAGTCCCTCCGGCAGCAGGACGTCGGCGTGCAGCTCGACGTCGGAGCCGTCGGACGACGGGAAGTAGTGCTGTGTCCAAGTTGCGCCTTCCGGGACACGGTCGTTCTGCTCGTGGGTGACCGAAACGGTCGCGGTGGCGACCGCGACCTTCGGCTCGGCCGCGGTCGCACTGCCGGCGAGTACGCCGGTCAGGGCCAGGACCAGCGCGGTGGCGACCAGTCCGGTCGCACGGAATCTCTTCACGGGGTGCCTCCAAGGTGGCGTACTGCGCGAGCGATCTCACTACGCCATCAGCCAACACTCGGCCCTCGGGGCACACTCAACTCCGCCGGCCGTGAGCCCGGTCACCCGCCGGAAAGGACCGCTGCCCGGCAGGTCCGAGGACCGGCCGGGCAGCGGGTGGTGCTTGGTACGTGGTGCTGGGTGGTACCGAGGAATCAGTGACCGTGACCGTGGCCGTGACCGGCTGCGGCGGGCTCCTCTTCCTCGGGCTTGTCGACGACCAGGGTCTCCGTGGTGAGGAGCAGGGCCGCGATCGAGCCGGCGTTGGCCAGCGCGGAACGGGTCACCTTGACCGGGTCGAGAACACCCTGCGCGAGCAGGTCGCCGTACTCACCGGTGGCGGCGTTGAAGCCGCTGCCGACCTCGAGCTCGGCCACCTTGGCGGTCACGACGTAACCCTCGTAACCACCGTTCTCGGCGATCCAGCGCAGCGGCTCGACCACCGACTTGCGCACGATCCGGACACCGGCGAGCTCGTCGCCCTCCAGGCCCAGGCCGTTCTCCAGCACCGACGCGGCGTGGACGAGAGCGGAGCCGCCACCGGCGACGATGCCCTCCTCGATCGCCGCACGGGTCGCCGAGACGGCGTCCTCGATGCGGTGCTTCTTCTCCTTCAGCTCGACCTCGGTGGCCGCGCCGACCTTGATCACGCAGACGCCACCGGCCAGCTTGGCCAGCCGCTCCTGCAGCTTCTCGCGGTCCCAGTCGGAGTCGGTGCGCTCGATCTCGGCCTTGATCTGGTTGACCCGGGCCTCGATCTCGTCGGACTTGCCGGCGCCCTCGACAACGGTGGTGTTGTCCTTGCTCACGACGATCCGCCGCGCGGTGCCGAGCACCTCGAGGCCGACCTGGTCGAGCTTGAGCCCGACCTCGGGAGCGATCACCTGCGCGCCGGTCAGCGCGGCCAGGTCCTCCAGCATCGCCTTGCGGCGGTCACCGAAGCCCGGGGCCTTGACGGCCACGGAGGTGAAGTTGCCGCGGATCTTGTTCACGACGAGCGTGGACAGCGCCTCGGCCTCGACGTCCTCGGCGATGATCAGCAGCGTCTTGCCCGACTGCACGACCTTCTCCAGCAACGGGAGCAGGTCCGCGACGGCGGAGATCTTGTTCTGGCTGATCAGGATGTACGGGTCGTCCAGCACCGCTTCGCCAGCCTCGGCGTCGGTGATGAAGTAGGGCGAGATGAAGCCCTTGTCGAACTGCATGCCCTCGGTGAACTCGAGCTCGGTGCCGAAGGTGTTCGACTCCTCGACGGTGATCACACCGTCCTTGCCGACCTTGTCGAAGGCGTCCGCGATCAGGCCGCCGATCTCGGCGTCCCGGGCGGAGATGGTGGCGACGTGGGCCATGTCGCCCTTGTCGTCGACCGGGCGCGCGGTCTCGATCAGCCGGGCGGAGACAGCCTCGACGGCAGCCTCGATGCCCTTCTTCAGGCCCATCGGGTTGACCCCGGCCGCGACGGCCCGCAGGCCCTCGTGCACGAGCGCCTGGGCCAGCACCGTGGCGGTGGTGGTCCCGTCACCGGCGACGTCGTTGGTCTTGGTGGCGACCTCCTTGGCCAGCTGCGCGCCGAGGTTTTCGAACGGGTCGTCCAGCTCGACCTCACGGGCGACGGTGACACCGTCGTTGGTGATGGTCGGGGCGCCCCACTTCTTGTCCAGCACGACGTAGCGGCCCTTGGGCCCCAGCGTCACCTTCACCGTGTTCGCGAGCTTGTCGACGCCGCGCTCCAGGGCGCGCCGCGCGTTCTCGTCGAACTCGAGGATCTTCGGCATGGAAAAACCAGTCCCTCTCTGAATTCTTGCGTTCAATGGCCCAGCCGGTTCTGGACCGACTCCGCCCCGGCGCCGGTGATCGGCACCGGGGCGGTGTCAGTCAGAAACTCTGAGCAGTCGTCACTTGCTGACGACGGCGAGGATGTCGCGGGCGCCCAGGATCAGGTAGTCCTGGCCGTCGTACTTGACCTCGGTGCCGCCGTACTTGGAGTAGATGACCTTGTCGCCGACGGCGACGTCCAGCGGGACGCGGTTGCCGTTGTCGTCGATGCGGCCGGGGCCGGTGGCGAGGACCTCGCCCTCCTGCGGCTTCTCCTTGGCGGTGTCCGGGATCACCAGGCCGGACTTCGTGGTCTGCTCGGCTTCGAGCGGCGCAACGAGGACACGGTCCTCGAGCGGCTTGATCGTGACCGACACTTGCTGACCTCCACGGTCGAGTTCTTGATGATTCACAGTGCGTCAGGACGGCCGTCCCGCCGCCTGCCGTCGCGGGGGTCAGGGGCCGGGGCCGCTGGCACCCTCCTAGGGAGAGTGCCAACACTGAATCTAGGCCGCGATTAGCACTCGGTCAACTCGAGTGCCAGAACTCAGCCATCGGCGAACACCACGAAGGGCCGTTCCCGGCCCCTGGAGCCCGCTGTGACGCGTTCCGTACTTTCCGCGACCGAGGGCTGGGCGCAGGCCGTACGACGTGGGACCGTTTGGTCTGAGCGACCACGAGTCCGAGGAGCCCAGATGAAACTCCGCCTCGCGTTGAAGAAACCGTCGGGCAAGGCCCTGGTCGCGATCGTGGCGCTGGTGGTCAGTCCGATCGCCGTGGGCGTGGCCGCCGCCGGCGGCCACTCCGACGACAAGAGCACACCCCAGGGCGCGGGGGCGCCGGCCGCGCCTGAGCCGGCACCGGCAGACGTGACTGGGGCGGCGGGTGAGGCCGGCGTACGGAGTGCTGCCGCGGCAGCCGCGTTGGAGCAGTGCCGGAGCGCCAGGCTCGTCCCGGTCGGGAACGCCGGGTGGGGCGTGCCGGCGCCGTCGGTCTGGGAGAGCAGCAGCACCCGCTGCAACCTCAAGTACGGCGACGACCCGCAGCGCGGCAACGAGCGGTTCGGCGACCCGGACACCGCCATCCGCACCCTCCAGCGGAACCTGAACTACTGCTACGGCTCGAAGCTCACGGTCGACGGCGTGTACGGCGGCAACACCCGCGCGGTCCTCAAGCAGGTGCAGCAGCGCCACAAGCTCGCCGCGGACGGCATCTACGGACCTCAGACCCGCTCGGCGATGAACTGGCGGCTCTACCACTCGGCCAAGAGCATCTGGAGCACCGGCTGCTACAGCTCGCTGTGAGCAACCGAATTTTTCCGGAGCCTTGTCAAAAAAATTCGCCGTCCTCTACAGTGCTCGGACGTCGGCGAAGGAGATGACTCCGCATGACCAGCAACGAGCACGGTTCCCCGGTCGGACGACGCTCGGTACTGACCGGCCTGGCCGGTGCTGTGGGCGCGGCCGCCCTCCCCTCGGACGCCGCGACCGGCACCCCGACGAAGCCGCGTCACCCCACCCCCTGGCCTGAACTCGAGCCGTACGGCCTGGCCGACATTCGGCCGGATCTGTGGCCGCGCGAGGACAACTCGTTCATCCTCCCGCTCGAGCTCCGCCCTCGCGACGAGGAGCTCGGGCGGGTGTGGATGCGGGACACCTATGTCAACTGCTTCGTCGTCGACGGCCGGCCGTTGTACGTCGCCACCGGCACCACCCGCCCCGCCGACCCCGGCGGCTCGTCGTCCTGGAACGACGGTCTGTTCGTGTGGGTCGCGTCCTCGTTGCGCGGGCCGTGGCGGCTCGCCGACACGACCGGTATCCGGCCGGACGCGGAAAAGGGCAAGGTGTGGTCCCCGGAGTTCGCCGGGGAGAACCGGCCCGGGCGCACCGTCGTCGCCGGGTGGCAGGAGTACTGGAGCGACGAAGAGCTCGGCAAGCGGGGAAACGTCTGGGCTCCCGAGCTGCACTACTTCCGTGACACCTGGTACATCGTGGCCTGCATGGGCGACCCCTCCCGCAAGGTCGGCTCGTTCCTCCTCGTCAGCGAAGGCGGCGTGGAGGGCCCGTACCGGGTTGCCGAGGGCAACCTCGACAAGCCGTTCGGGGACCCACTGGCCAGCGGGCCGGAGATCGTCGCGCCCGGCGCCTACCACCACATCGACGGCAGCCTCTACTCCGAGGGCGGCGACGCGTGGCTGGTGCTGCACAACCACGTGTACGCGAAGTTCCGGGACGACATGGAGGACATCGTCCCTACCACCGGCCTGCCGACGTTCCAGCAGTGCCCGTACCCGCCGGAGCCCTATCTCGAGGGGTCCTACGTGTTCAAGCACGGGCGCAAGTACTACCTGCTCCACGCCGCCTGGGACCGGGTCTCGACCGCCGCGGACGGCGCCACCCGGCATGCCTACGACCCGGCCGGCCCGGGCCGGCAGCAGTACCACTACAACGCGGTGATGGCAGTCTCCGACCACTTCGAAGGCCCCTACTCGCAACGGTGGACCGCAGGCGTCGGCGCCGGTCACAACAACATCTTCGCGGACGCCGACAGACAGCTGTGGGCGACATTCTTCCGCAATCCGCGTTTCGGCTACTGGGCCGACCCGTCACGCCGCGACGAGGCGGCGGTGCCGGGCGTCGTACGGATGGAGTGGACGGGACCTGCGAGCAACCGCATCTACGTGCAGCGACGCCGGAGTCAGTAGCGCACAATGAGCGCGTGACACCCGACTCGATCACCGCACTGCTCACCCCAGCGGGATCCGTCGTACTGGCTGAGGCCTGCGCGGCCTTCTCCCCCGGTGGCGAGCTGAAGCTGGTCGAGCAACTCCGCCGCCGGTACGACGCTGCGGTGGTCACCGCCGCGGTCACGCAGGCATCGTTGAGGCAACGGGCAGTCGCCAAGTTCGGCGCGGACGACGCGGCCCGGATGTACTTCACCCCGGACGGGCTGGAGCAGTCCACTCGCACCACAGTCGCCGCACACCGCTCTGCGCGGATCGCATCAGCCCTACCCGGGTCGTCGGTCATTGACCTGGGCTGCGGGATCGGCGGCGACCTCATCAGCGCAGCACGCGCCGGCCTGCGAGTCACTGGCGTCGAGCGCGACCCGGCGACGGCTGCCGCCGCTGCGGCCAACCTGTCTGCGCTGGGCCTGTCCGGTGAGGTGCTGCTCGGCGACGCGGAGGAACAGGACCTCACGCCGTACGAGGTGGTCTTCGCCGACCCGGCTCGACGGGCGGACGGGAGGCGCGTTTTCGACCACAACGCGTACTCGCCGCCCTGGTCGTTCATCAGCTCGCTGCTGGAGGGCACGGCCTGCGTGAAGGTCGCACCGGGGATCCCGCACGACGCCGTACCGGAGGGGGTCGAGGCGGAGTGGGTCAGCGACGCCGGTGAGGTCAAGGAGGCCGCGCTGTGGTCCGGCAAGCTGTACGGCGGTGCCGCGCGCCGGGCGACGCTCCTGCCGAGTGGAGCGTCGATTGCCGGAGCACCCGAGGCTCAGGTCGGGCCGGTCGGCCAGTACATCTACGAGCCGGACGGCGCCGTGGTGCGCGCCGGTCTGGTCACGGCCGTCGCGGCAGAGGTCGACGGCTGGCTGCTCGACCCGCGGATCGCCTACGTGACCGGGCCGTTCCTGGTGGAGACGGCGCTGGCGTCGGCGTACGAGATGATCGAGACGCTGCCCTACAAGGAGAAGGCCCTGAAATCGTGGGTCCGGACCAACGACATCGGGACGCTCGAGATCAAGAAGCGCGGCGTCGATCTCGACCCGGCGGTCCTGCGGAAGAAGCTCTCACCGAAGGGATCGCGGTCCGCGACGCTGATCGTCACGCGGATCGGCCGCGACGCCGTGGCGTACTCCTGCCGCCGTCCGGCCTGACTTGCACTCACGCAGTATTCGAACATATACTCGAACACGAGAGCGGGCCTCCGGGAAGCCTGCCGACGGGCGAGGTGCTGCGCTCGTTGCCGACGACTCCCGGGGGCCCGCCACTAACGTCACCGTGTCGCCAGCGGAGCGCTGGCCGGCAGGAAACGGAACGAGACCGCCTCCATCAGGCGAGCGTGCTTGGTGTTGTGGAAGGCGGCGATCCGCCACCGGCCGTCGCCCTCGCGGACCAGCGTGTAGGTCTGCACCTTCGCCAAGGTCGCGGGCTTCTTCTTGGCGACATCACCGCGGGTCACCACGATCGCCGCGCGCTCGCCGTACAGCCGCACGTCGAGCACCTCGGAGTACAGCTTCGTGCCCTTGAGGAACTTGCCGAACAGTGCCGCGTGCCCGGCCGCGATGTCGGCCCGGCCGCGGTAGACGGTCCCGACGAACGTGACGTACGTGGCGTCCTCGGTGAAGTTCTCGCCGTACGCCGTGGCGTCGCCGCGGTTCCAGCTCTCCGCCAGCCGGTCCAGCACCTGGCGAACCTCGAGCTCGCCCCGCGTGGTGTCGGTCATGATAGCTTCTCCCAGTCAGTAGTTGTATCGAGTAAGTATCTGCACTGATGCAGATACTAGCCGAGGGGAGACCGCCGATGTCAACCAGGAAAGAGTCCAGCGCGGTGTTCCGGCGCTACCTGAGCTCGATGGTGCTGCACAGCCTCACCAGCGCCGAGGCCGCCGGGCTCAACGCGACCGACTACTTCACGCTCAACCTGCTCGACCTCGAAGGCGCCCTGACCTCAGGTGAACTGGCGACCCGGACGGGCCTGACGACCGGCGCGACCACGCGGCTGATCGATCGGCTGGAGAAGGGCGGACACGTCCGCCGGGTCCACGACCCGGCCGACCGCCGCAAGGTGATCGTCGAGATGGCGGAGGCCCCGGAGGGTGTCACCAAGGCCGTCGCGGGCGCGCGCCGGCGGCTCGGCGCGGTGATCACGAGCTACCCGCCCGAGCAGCAGGCGCTCCTGTTCGACTACTTCGCCCGCGCCGCTACGGCGTACCAGGAATCGACGCAGGAGCTGGTCGAGCAGCGCAACGCCTGATCGTCAGTGGTCCTTGGCGGGCCACGGTGAGTCGGCCGGGCGGAGGGCGTCGAAGCCGTCGCCGTTGAGTGCGGTCCAGGCGGCCAGCGAGCCCATCACCAGGATCGGGTTGTGCAGGTCGCCGGCCAGTGCCGCCTTGACGACGTCCTCGAGCGGCGCCCAGACCGTCTCCATGTCGGCTTCCTCGTGCAGCCGGTCGTACACCTCGTCGGCCGGCGAGAGGTCGCGCGCCAGGAAGATGCGCACCGCCTCGGTCGTCAGCCCGGGTGAGGTGAAGGCGTCCACGAGCACCCGCCAGTCGGCGGCCTTGGTCGCGGCCTCCTCCCACAGCTCCCGCTCGGCCCCGAGCCGGTAAGCCTCACCCTGTACGTCGAGCAGCCCCGCGGGCGGCTCGAGCAGCCGGTAGCCGACCGGGTGCCGGTACTGGCGGACCAGCAGCATCCGGTGGTTCTCGTCGAGCGCGACCACGCCGACCGCGCCCGGGTGGACGACGACGTCGCGGGTGAAGGGCTCGCCGCCGGCAGGCGGGACCACCTGGTCCCGCCGTACGGAGATCACGCGGCCGGTCGCGTGCACGGTCTCCGAGGAGCTCACCTCCCAGGAGGTCGGCACATCAGCCAGCCCGCTACCGAACCGCAGCTCGGCAGCGTCAGCACCAGCCTCTGTCATCGGGCCTTGGCCTTGGCGGCGCCGGCCTTCACCGGCTCCTTGGTGGCCGCCGGGACCTCCTCGACCGGCAGCCGCGACTCACGCTGGCGGACCAGCGCAGCGGCGATCAGGCCCGAGAACAGCGGGTGCGGCTTGGTCGGCCGCGACCGCAGCTCCGGGTGCGCCTGGGTGGCGACGAAGAACGGGTGCAGCGCCTTGTCCAGCTCGACGAACTCGACCAGCTCGTTGTCCGGCGACAGCCCGGAGAACACCAGCCCGGCGTTCTCCAGCTTGTCGCGGTAGGCGTTGTTGACCTCGTAGCGGTGCCGGTGCCGCTCCTGCACCGACGGTGCGCCGTACAGGTCGCGGACGATCGACCCGTCGGCAAGGTTCGCCGGGTAGAGGCCGAGCCGCATCGTGCCGCCGAGGTCACCGGAGCCGGAGACGATGTGCTTCTGCTCCTCCATCGTCGCCACCACCGGCTGCGTGGCGTCGGGGTCGAACTCGCTGGAGTTCGCGTCGATCAGGCCGGCCAGGTCGCGGGCCACCTCGATCACCATGCACTGCAGGCCCAGGCACAGCCCGAGGATCGGGATGCCGTTCTCCCGGGCGTACCGGATCGCGCCGATCTTGCCCTCGATGCCGCGCACCCCGAAACCACCGGGGATGCAGATCGCGTCCACGTCGCCGAGCAGCTTCGCGGCCGTTTCCGGCGTGGCGGCCTCGTCGGAGGCGACCCAGCGCAGGTTCACCTTGGCGTCGTTGTCGAAGCCGCCCGCGCGCAGCGCCTCGGCGACCGAGAGGTACGCGTCCGGCAGGTCGATGTACTTGCCGACCAGCGCGACGGTGACCTGGTCCTTCGGGTGGTGCACGACGCGCAGCAGCTCGTCCCAGCGGGTCCAGTCGACGTCGCGGAACGGCAGGTTCAGCCGCCGTACGACGTACGCGTCGAGCGCCTCGGAGTGCAGCACCTTCGGGATGTCGTAGATGCTCGGCGAGTCGACGGCGGCCACGACGGCCTCCACGTCGACGTCGCACATCAGCGAGATCTTGCGCTTGACCGCGTCCGGGATCGGCCGGTCGGCACGGCAGACGATCGCGTCGGGCTGGATACCGATCGAGCGCAGCGCGGCGACCGAGTGCTGGGTCGGTTTGGTCTTCAGCTCCCCGCTGGGCGCCATGTAGGGCACCAGCGAGATGTGCAGGAAGAACACGTTGTCGCGGCCGACGTCGTGCCGGACCTGCCGGGCCGCCTCGAGGAACGGCAGCGACTCGATGTCACCGACGGTGCCGCCGATCTCGTGCAGCACCACGTCGACGTCGGGGCCGGCCATCGCCAGCATCCGGTCCTTGATCTCGTTGGTGATGTGCGGGATCACCTGGACGGTGTCGCCCAGGTACTCGCCGCGGCGCTCCTTGGCGATCACCGAGCTGTAGATCTGCCCGGTGGTCACGTTGGCGACCTGCGACAGGTCGCGGTCGAGGAAGCGCTCGTAGTGCCCGATGTCCAGGTCGGTCTCGGCGCCGTCGTTGGTGACGAACACCTCGCCGTGCTGGAACGGGTTCATGGTGCCGGGATCCACGTTGAGGTACGGATCCAGCTTCTGCATGGTCACCCGGATGCCCCGTGCCGTCAGCAGACTGCCGAGGCTGGACGCTGTCAGCCCCTTGCCGAGACTGGAGGCCACACCGCCGGTGACGAATACGTGCTTGGTCTGCTGGGAATTCGAAGCCCTGTCCACGGGCCTTCAGCCTACCTGCTGTCAAGCAGTGGTCGCGACGAGCCCCGCGTAGATGTCCAGCAGAAACTTCCCGACAGCGTCTTCGTCCGGCCATCCGGCGGCCAGCTGAAGGCCTTCCGCCCGCCGTAGAGCGGCCTCTTCCGGCTCGGAAAGAAGTTTCCGTACGCCGTCCGCGAGCCCGCGCGTGTCGCCGGGGAAAGCCAGGATCGCGCTGTCGCCGACCAGCTCCGGTACGCCGCCGACAGCGGTCGCCACCGCCGGTACGCCGACCTGCAGCGCCTCCTGCAGCACCAGCGCCCGGGCCTCCCAGTGCGAGGTGAGCAGGAAGACGTCGGCCGCGCCGAGCAGGTCCGCGACGTCGTTGCGGTGCCCGAGCAGGCGGACCGGCAGGCTCTCGGCGTCGATCCGGGCCTGCAGGTTGTCCCGCAGCGGCCCGTCGCCGACCACGGCGAACACCACACCCGGCTCGGTCTTCGCCACCTCGGCCGCGACCGACAGCAGCGTCGGGTAGTCCTTCTGCGGCGCCAGCCGGCCCACGGTGAGCACCAGGGGCGCGTCACCGATGCCCAGCTCCTCACGGACGGCTGCGGACGGCGTACGGACCTCCGGGATGGCTGGAGCCGCGACGGGCGCGAGGCGCGCCTGACGGGCTCCAAGGCGTCGGGCGAGGTCGACCAGGTCAGTGGACGCACCGAGCGTCAAGTCGGCGCCACGGGCCACCAGGCGCTGTCCCAGCCGCATCACGAGGCCGCGAGGCCCTGGTGCGATCACGGCGTTGTGCCAGGTGACCACCAGCGGCCGCAGGTGGGACCTGTCGCGCAGGGCCGCCATGCCGGCCCGGTACCCGTGGGCGTGGACCACGTCGGAGCCCCGCAGGCCCACGGTGGTCGTGACCACTGTGGCGTCACCGAAGTCGAAGTGCTCGGCCGTGCCCGGCGGTGCGCAGACCACGACGTCGTGACCGGCCGCCAGGTAGCGCGGGACCAGGGAGGCGACGTGCTGGCCGATCCCCCCACGCGACTCCGCCAGCAGCAGGCCGATCCTCATTGCTTCTCCTCCACCACGGTTGGGACACCCCGGCGCAGCAGCGCCCGGGCATCCGGACGGTCAACCAGTACGGCGACCACGGCGTACACGATCACGACAGCCAGCCCGGACAGTACGGCGAACAGCAGCGCACTCCCCCAGCCTCCGTCGTCAGCCGGCAGCGACACGAGCCAGCCGGCCGTACCGGCCAGAGCAGCACCGACCACTGCAGCAACAGTCGCCCGGGACAGCCCCTGCAGCACACCAGCTCCAGCAACCCGCTGCAACACCACCAGCAGGACAACCGCACCGGAGAGCATGCCAACGGACATGGCAGCAGCCAGAGCAGGTACGGCGTCCCACTCCAGCGTCAGGACCAGTCCGGCAACGGCTACGAGCAGCCAGGCTCCACCGGTGACCAGCGCGACCGAGCGACCCGAGTGCCGGGCGTACAGGATGCGCCCGGCGTGCATCAGCACGGCGAACCCGATGATCGCCGGAGCAAACGCGACCAGTCCGTTGGCGAGTGACGACGCCTGGGCCTCCTGCACCCGCCCGTCGTCGTACGCGAAGATGCGGGCCACCGGGATCGCAGTGCCGACCAGCAGGGCCGCACCGGCACCCCCTGCGAGCATGACTGCCCGCGTGGAGGTTGCGCCGTACAGGGCGAAGGCTGGCTCGTCCTTGGACTCGAAGGCCGCTGCCAGGCGGGGGAAGACCGCGGTGGTGATCGGCACGGCCAGTACGGCGTACGGCAGCAGGTAGACCGCGTTGGCCCAGGTGTAGACCGCGATGCTGCCCTGAACGCCACGGTGGTTGGCCAGCCAGGTGGTGACGAGGAAGGCGACCTGCTGCGCGACCAGTACGGCGAGGCCTGCTGCAGCGAGCTTGCGCAGGACCGGTCCGACCCCTGGGTCCAGCCGGAGGGTCGGACGGATCGGCAAGCGCAGCAGCAGCATGGGGACGAGCACGGTCAGCGCCAGCGCCAGTACGCCGGCAGTAGTCCCCCACGCGAGCAGGTCGGCCGCACCGCGCGACGCCTGGTCGGCCACAGGCGCTTCGACCGCGAAGACGAAGTAGGTCGCGACAACGACCAGGCTGGAGATCAGCGGAGCCAGCGCACCGGCCGCAAACCGCTTGTGGGACTGGAGAACCGCCGTCGCGACCACGGCGATGGCGTAGCCGAAGATCTGCGGTACGAAGATCACCAGCATGCGCGTGGCCGTCGCGCTCGAAGCACAGTCGTCGGAGTCGAGCATCGCCGACGTGTACTGCGACGCCAGAAGCCAAGCCAGCAAGGCGAAGGGGGTCAGCAGCACCAGCGACCAGGTCAGCAACGCACCGATGATCCGGCCTTGGGCAGCCCTGTCACCACGGGCCACCGGACCGGCGAGGATCGGGATGACGGCGCCGGCGAGCGCACCGCCGACAACCACTTCGAAGAGCACGTTGGGCAGCTGGTTGGCCGTGGCGTAGGCCTCGGCCAGGCAACCGGCACCGACAGTTTTGGAGAAGACCAGCCAGCGAGCGAACCCGACCGCCCGTGCGAGCACCGTGACGCCCGCGACCAGCAGTGCGGCGCGGGCGATGCGTCCCCCGGCGCTCACCGGGGTCGAGCCGGCGAGACCGAGCCGCTCACCGGGGCCGTCGGCCCCACTGGTCGATCTTGTCGAGCGTCGGGTTGCCGGCGATCACCTTGGTGAAGCTGACCTTCTCGCTGGCCAGGTTGAGCGCGACGACCGCGCCCAGCGCCAGCACCTTCAGCGGCCGCGGCAGCGACGCCGCCAGCGCCGTACCGGTGATCGCGCCCAGTCCGTTGGCTCCGCAGTCACCGAGCATCGACCGCTCGCCGAGGTCCGACGGAGCGGAAGCGACAGCAGCGCCGACCACGGCGCCGGCAGGCCCACTGGCGACCGGCGCGCTGACCGTGGCGATCGCTTTCAGGGCGCGGCCAGGACGCAGGTCGAGCAGGTTCGCGAGGTTTGCCGTCCCGGCGATCAAGGCGCCGTCGGCAACGATCTCCGCGACCGCGCCAACGCCCTTCGCCGACCGCGGCAGCAAGGCCGCGGCAGCAAGCCCGGCCGCGCCGACGCCGAGGATCTTCACCGCACCGCTGGTCACCTCGCCGCGCTTCAGCGCCGACAGGTGACCCCGAAACCCCTTGGTTTCCGTGGCTCCCGCGAGGTCGTCGTACGCGCCGACAGCACCCGACACCGAGCCGGCCAGCAACGCGGCGGCCTTGACCCGGCCGCTGCCGGACCCGGCCGCGACACCGGCCAACGCACCCAGTACGGCGACCGGTCCCTCCAGCAGCGTGACCGTCTCGCCGCGGTGGTTCGTCCGCTCGAACGGCGCCCGCTGCTCCTTCGGGAGCGACGCTGCAGCACGCTCCAGCCCCGCGGTGGCCGCGGCCGCGACGACCGCTCCGAGCAGGCCCATCAGTTCTCCTTCGCCTGCACCGCGGACGGTGCGACACCGTTCTTCGCGTCGACCCCGCCGTACTGGCCGGCCTTGCCGCCGGCCTGCTCGACCAGGGCGAAGACGATCGTGGCCTGGCCGCTCGGCATGTTCGCGACGTCCACCGAGGAGACGATCTTGGTGGCGTCGTTGTCGCCGCGCATCGCCTTCAGCAGCCCGCCGTCGTGCGCGCTCTCCGGCGCCCCGGCGAGGACCGCGCCGGAGCTGCCGAGGTCGAGGCCTTCGACGAAGTCGACGGTGTCGGCGTACGACGAGTTGTCCGGGAGCGGCGTCGGCGGCTTGGCGGCGATCACGACGACCAGGTTGGCCCGGTCCTTCGGGGTCGGCTTCACCGAGACCAGCTTGGAGTCCGACAGCCCACTGAGGATCTTGGTCGACTCGGGGTCGAGGGGCTTGGTGTTGTCGTGCGCGAGCACGCCGCGGGCCAGGATCAGGCCGGCCCGCTGGTAGGTGTTGCTGTCGGCTGGGAAGGTGACGTCCGGCGTGACCAGCTCGTTCACCAGCGGCTCGATCAGCTGACGCTGCCCCTGGTCGAACAGCTTGGGGTCCAGCGCGACGCGGGTGGTCACCTGGGCGCCGGCCTTCTCCAGCGAGTCCTGGACCGCGTTGGTCATCTCGCCCTCGGCGGTCGGCAGGGTGATGATCGCGACCTTCTGGTTCGCCAGCTTGCCGTCGGTCAGCCCCGCGGTCACCTTGGCCACGTAGTCGTCGCGGTACTTGTCCAGCGACTTGGCCTGGATCGCGTCCGCCCGCGCCTGCTCCAGCGCGGTCCGGTCCCGTTCGGCCTGGTCGGCGACGACCTGCGAGGCGGTGCCCTTCAGCGGGCCGGCACCGAGCACCACGCCGGCTCCGAGGGCGAAGAAGATCGCCACGATCGAGACGATGTGGTAGCGAAAGTCGATCACGTGAACAGCTCCCGGATGTGGAAGTAGATTTCGTTCCAGCGCGCTCGCAGGATCGACCACAGGATGTCGTCGGCCCCGATGGCGACCATCGCCACCCCGAGCACGAACAGCCCGGACGCGATCAGCGCGACCATCTGGAAGGTGGAGACGCGGCTGCGGTACAGCCGGCCGACACCCTTGGCGTCCACCAGCTTCGCACCGACCCGCAACCGGGTGATGAACGTGCTGGCCATCCCGGCGCGTCCCTTGTCCAGGAACTCGATCAGTGAGTTGTGGGTGCCGACCGCGACGATCAGCGACGCACCCTTGGAGTCGGCCAGCAGCATCGCGACGTCCTCGCTGGTCCCGGCCGCGGGGAACTCGATCGAGTCCACCCCGAGCCGCTCCAGCCGCTCCGAGCCCGGCGCGCGGCCGTCCCGGTAGGCGTGCACGACCACCTCGGCGCCGCACTTCAGCGTCTCGTCCGAGACCGAGTCCATGTCGCCGACGATCAGGTCCGGGACGTAGCCGTTCTCGACCAGGGCGTCGGCGCCGCCGTCGACCCCGATCAGGACCGGGCGGTACTCGCGGATGTACGGCCGCAGCGCGACGAGGTCCTCGCGATAGTCGTAGCCACGGACGACGATCAGCACGTGCCGGCCGTCCATCGCGGTGTGCACGGCCGGTACGCCGACGCCGTCGAGCAGCAGGTCCCGCTCGCGGCGCAGGTACTCCAGGGTGTTCGCGGTGAACGCCTCGAGCTGGGTCGACAGGCCGGCGCGCGCGTCGTCCATCGACTGAGCGACGGTCTCGCTGTCCTGGACGACGCCCTTGGCGACCGCTTCCTCGCCGCGGTACAGCACCCCGTCGTGCAGGCGGACCCGCTCGCCCTCGTGCAGGACCGAGAAGACCTCGCGGCCGATCCCGTCGACCAGCGGGATGCCGGCCTCGACCAGGATCTCCGGACCCAGGTTGGGGTAGCGGCCGCTGATCGAGTCGGCGACGTTCACCACCCCCGCGACCTGGCAGTCGACCAGCGCCTCGGCGCTGACCCGGTCCAGGTCGACATGGTCGATGACGGCGATCTCCCCCGGCTTCAGCCGTTTGGTGAGATTCTTGGTACGCCGGTCGAGCCGAACCACTCCGGCGATCCCGGGCAGCTCAGCGGGGCGTGCTCTACGCAGGCTGGGCAGTTTCATCGCGCTCTCATCCTGCCATGTCAAGAGCCCCCTCCCGAGCCATTACCGGCCGGGAGAGCGTATTCATCGACAGGTACCCGGGTGACGCAGCGTTAAATCATTCCTTCGAAGGAGCGCCGGGTGTGGTATTTTCTTTTCGTGGCGCAACGAAATGATAGGCAGGAACTGGCCCGCGCGGTGATGGACCTGATCGACACCGGTCATCGCCGGATCTCGCGCAAGCTCGACCTGGTCCGGATCAAGGTGCTGGCGACCGTGACGGATCGTGCACCGGTTCGCCCCGGCGAGCTGGCCACCGAGCTGGCCCTGACCTCTTCGGCCGTCAGCCGTCACCTGGCGGCGCTCGAGGACGCCGGGCAGATCGAACTGACCGTCGATCCCGCCGACGCGCGGACCTTCCTGGCCAGGCCGACTTCGGCCGGGCGGCAGGCTCTGCAGGCCGCCACGGACGCCGGTACGGCGGCGTTCACCAGCGTCATCGCCGACTGGACCGACAAGCAGGTCGAGGCCACGCTCCAGGCGGTCGAGCTGCTCAACACCACCTGGGCCGATCACCACGCGGCCGGCGACGGTCCGCGAGCACCGACCAGCCAACGTCAAGCTCGAAGGAGACAACGATGATCCCCCGGAACGTTCAGCTCTCCCGCGCTCTGCTCGCCGTCACCGCGGCGAGCCATCTCGTGATCCCGATCGTCCTGTGGGCCCGGCAGGACTCGCTGCGCGCGGAGATCGTCGCTCAGCACCCGGACTTCGGCCCGGCGACCGTCGACGACTCTGTTCGGGTCGCCCTGACCTCGGCAACGGTATTCCACAGTCTCCTGCTGCTGCTCTGTGCGTTCCTGGTGCTGAAACTCGCCACCGGCAAGCCGTGGACCCGACGCCTGGCGACCGTCTCGCAGGCCCTGTCGATCCTCTTCAGCCTGGTCTCGTGGTCGACCTCGCCCCTGTTCCACGCCGTCGTGCCCGTGCTCGGCGTCGTCCAGCTGATCACGATCGCCCTGCTCTGGACCGGCTCCGCGCGCGGCTTCTTCCACCCGGCCCGCGTGCCGGCCCGGGTCTAGCGCTTCTTCCGCTTGGGCTTCGTACGACGCTCAGCAGCCAGCGCCAGCAGTTCCTCGGCGTGGGCCTGGGCGGCGTCGGAGTTCTCCAAGCCGGCCATCATCCGCGACAGCTCCTTCAGGCGGGCTTCGTCGTCGAGCGCGACCAGGCCGCTGGTGGTGACCGAACCGTCGTCACTCTTCAGTACGACGGCATGGCGATCCGCGAACGCGGCCACCTGCGGCAGGTGGGTGACCACGATGACCTGCGCCTTCTCCGCCAGCCGGGCCAGCCGCTTGCCGACCTCGACCGCGGCCCGGCCGCCGATCCCGGCGTCGATCTCGTCGAAGACCAGCGTCGGCACCGGGTGGGTGTCGGACAGGATCACCTCGAGCGCCAGCATCACGCGCGACAGCTCACCGCCGGACGCCGCCTTCTGCAGCGGGCGGGCCGGGCTGCCCGGGTTCGCCGCGAAGCAGAACTCGATCTCGTCCGCGCCGTACGGGCCCGGCGTCGTCTCGTGCACCTCGACGGTCAGCGTCGCGTGCGGCATCGCCAGCCCGCTCAGCTCCTCCGACACCGCGACCCCGAGCCGCGCCGCCGCCTCCCGGCGGGCCGCGCCGATCGTGCCGCCCAGCTCCGCCAGCTGCGCCTGCAGCTCGCCGCGCTCAGCAGTCAGCTGCTCGACCCGTTCGTCGCTGCCGTCCAGCTCCAGCAGGCGCTCGGCGGACCGCTTGGTCCACGCGATCACCTCGTCGACGGTGCCCTCGGTGTCGCCGTACTTGCGCACGAGACCGGTCAGCAGACTCCGGCGCTCGCTGACGACCGCCAGCCGCGCCGGGTCGGTGTCGACATCAGCCACGTACGACGAAAGCTCACCGGCCAGGTCTGCCGCCAGGTAGCCAAGCTCTCCGGCCCGGTCAGCCAGCTCCGCCAGCTTCAGGTCGTGCTCGCGCTCGCCGTCGAGCACCTGCTTGGCCAGCGACAGGAGGCCCAGTACGTCGCCCGGCCGGGTCGACTCCAGGTCCTCCGACGCCAGCGCCTCGCCTGCGGTCGTTGCGGCCGTACGGAGTCCGTCGGCGTACGCGAGCCTGCCCTCCTCAGCGGCCAGCTCCACGTCCTCACCAGGCAGCGGCTCGGCCTTGGCGATCTCGTCCAGCCCGAAGCGCAGCAGATCCGCCTCGGCCAGGCGGTCGCGCTGCCGGGTCGTCAGCTCGGTCAGCTCGGCCTCGACCTCCCGGTGCCGCCGGTACGCCGTCGTGTACTCGCCGAGCGGAGCCAGCACCGGCTTGCCCGCAAAGGTGTCCAGCGTCTCCCGCTGCCGCGCCGGCTGGAGCAGCCGCCACTGGTCGGCCTGCCCGTGGATCGCGACCAGATCGCCCGAGACCTCCGCCAGAATGCTCACGGGCACCGACGCACCGCCCAGGAACGCCCGGGAGCGGCCCTCCGACGACAGCTCGCGCGCGATCAGCAGCTCGTCGTCGTCCAGCTCGCCGCCACGGTCCTCGGCCTGCTGCACGATCGAGCGCGGCACGTTGCTCGCCCGGCCCTCGACCCGCGCCCGCCGGACGCCGTGCCGGACCAGGCCGCTGTCGGCGCGGCCGCCGAGCAGCAGGTTCACCCCGGTCACGACCATCGTCTTGCCCGCGCCGGTCTCGCCGGTGACCGCGGTGAAGCCCGGATCGAGCTCCAGCGTGGCGTCCTCGATCACGCCCAGGCCGGTGATGCGGATCTCCGAGAGCATCTGTCTAGATCTCCTCTTGTGCACTTCTTTTGCGGCGGTGCTCGGCCGCGCCGCGCCAACCGAGCACCGGCAGGTCGAACTTCGCCACCAGCCGGTCGGTGAACGGCGCCTCGTGCGCCCGGGCCAGCCGGACCGGGGTCTTGCCGCGACGGACCTGGATCCGGGCACCCGGTGGCACCTCGACCATCCGGCGCCCGTCGCACCACAGCACACCACGACCGTGCCAGGCCGCGACCAGCTCGACCATGAGCTGCGAGTTCGGCGCGACCACGATCGGGCGGGAGAACAGCGCGTGCGCGCTGAGCGGGACCAGCAGGATCGCCTCGACGTCCGGCCAGACGATCGGACCACCGGCCGAGAACGCGTACGCCGTACTGCCGGTCGGGGTCGCCAGGACGACGCCGTCGCAGCCCCAGCGCGACAGCGGGCGGCCGTCGACCTCGACCAGCACCTCGAGCATCTTCTCCCGCGCGGCCTTCTCCACCGAGGCCTCGTTCAGCGCCCAGGTGTCGAAGATCAGCTCGTCGCCGACGTACACGTCGACGGCGAGCGTCATCCGCTCCTCGACCGTGTAGCTGCGGTCGACCACGACCTCGACGATCCGCTCCAGGTCGTCCACCTCGGCCTCGGCCAGGAAGCCGACGTGGCCCAGGTTGACGCCGAGCACCGGCGTACCGTGCGGACGGGCCAGCTCGGCGCCACGCAGGATCGAGCCGTCGCCGCCGAGCACAATGATCAGCTCGACGCCCTGGGCCGCCTGGTCGGTGTCGTCGGCGATCTCGACCGGGTGCAGGTCGAGCTCAGCGGCCTCCGCGCCGACCAGCCGCACGATGATGCCGGCCTCGGTCAGCAACTGGTGCGTCTGCCGGGCGACCTCGACGGCCAGGTCACGGCCGGTGTGCGTGACCAGCAGGACGCGCCGCGGCTCGGTGACGACCGGCTCAACCACGCGGACCTGCTTTCTGCTCATTGGGGGCCGTTCTGCACGGCTTCCAGGAGCATCGTCTCATCGAGAGGCGGTGCGGAACGCCGTATCCACAGGAAGTACTCGACATTTCCGGACGGACCGGGCAGCGGGCTGGCCGCCACGCCCTCGACGCCCCAGCCCAGTTGGGCCGCCTTCGCAGCGACTCCGCGAACCGCGTCGGCGCGCAGCTCCGGGTCACGGACGACGCCGCCCTTGCCGAGCCGCTCCTTGCCGACCTCGAACTGCGGTTTCACCATCAGCACCAGGTCGCCGTCGGTCTTGACCACGCCGAGCAGCGCCGGCATCACCAAGGTGAGCGAGATGAAGCTGAGGTCGCTGACGACCAGGTCGACCGGGTCGCCGCCGATCGCCTCGAGAGTGAGGGTGCGGACGTTGGTCCGATCCATCACGGTCACGCGGTCGTCGGTCTGCAGGGCCCAGACGAGCTGGCCGTAGCCGACGTCGACGGCGATCACGCTCTGGGCGTCGTTGCGCAGCAGTACATCGGTGAAGCCGCCGGTCGACGCGCCCGCGTCGAGGCAGCGGCGGCCCTTCACCTGTACGCCGGTGAAGGCCTCCAGCGCGCCGATCAGCTTGTGCGCGCCGCGGCTCGCGTAGCCCGGGTCGTCGGTCTCGGACGTGTCGACGAGAATCGCCGCGTCGGCTCCGACGCCGGTGGCCGGCTTGGTCGCGATGGTGCCCGCGACCTTCACCTTCCCGGCCGTGACCAGCTCACTCGCATGCTCCCGAGAGCGAGCCAGCCCACGCCGTACCAGCTCCGCATCGAGCCGAGACCGCTTGACGCCTCCCTTGGCCACAGCTCCGGTCAGCCCCGGTCGCCCGGTTCGGCGTCCGCCTCCACCAACGCCGCCTGCAACCGCTCGTGCAGCTCGGCGTAGACCTCCGCGTGCTCACCCACCGGCAACTCCCGCAGCCCGTCGAGCCGCGCCATCGTCTCCTCGACCAACGGATGCACCCCGTCGTCGTCGGAGTCGTAGGAACGCTCCACCGGCGCCGGGCTGACGTCACCGCGCGCCTCTTCGTACGCACTCTGCTCCACCACAGGGGCCGTCGGGCGCGGCTGCGCCATGGGCGAGCCGTCCGCGGTGGTCTGCTGGAAGCCAGGCACCGCCGGCGGCGTCGGGCGCGGCTGCACCGGCGTGCCGTCCCGCGAGACCTGCTGGAACCCAGGCACGGCAGGCGGCGCCGGGCGCGGGGGCATGCTCACCGGCGGCCGGGGCTGCGCGACCGGCGTACCGTCTGCTGACACTTGCTGAAAGCCCTCCACCGCAGGCGGCGCCGGGCGCGGCTGGACAGGCGTACCGTCCGCCGACACCTGCTGAAAGCCCTCCACCGCAGGCGGGGTCGGCCTCGGGGTGTACGCCGCAGGTGCTGCGGGGCTGGGAGCAGGTGCTTGCTCCGGCTGGGACTTCGCTGCTTCTTCCGCCTCGAGCTCGGCCATCAGTTCGGCTTCGGCTCGGCGTTCGGACTCTTCGGCTTCCAGCTCAGCCTGGAACTCCGCCTCGGCCAGCCGCTCGGCTTCCGCGCGGGCAGCTTCCTCCAGCGAGGCCGCGAAGGTCTGTTCGGTGTCCTCGGGCTCCGGCTCGGTGTCGTAGTCGGGCACCGGGCGCTCGGTCGGCTCGGGGTCGAAACCGGGCTCGACGTCGGGGTCGAAGGCAGGCGAAACCTGCTCACCGGGGTGTTCGGTCACGTCACGCCTTCTTCGCCGGAGCCTTCTTGGCCGTCTTCTGCGCAGCCGTCTTCTGCGCAGCCGTCTTCTTCACCGCGGCCTTGGCCGGCGCCTTCTTCGCGGCGACCTTCTTCACCGCCGGCCGCTTGCTCGACTTCGCAGGAGCGAGCGGATCACCAGCGGCCCCACCGCCCGCGGCAGCCGGTCGCGCCGCGGCAGCAGCGGTCGTCGCGGCAGCAGATGCAGCCGAACGCGCCTCGACCAGGTCCTTCTCGAGCCTGTCCACCCGCCGGCTCAGCACGCCGACCTCTTCCTGACGGACGAAACCGAGCCGCGACACCGCGCCCTCGACCTCGTTCGCCACGATCGCCTGCAGCAGCTGCCGGTTGCTCTTGCTGGTAGCAACGATCTCGTCCGCGAGGTCGGTGACCTTGGTGGTCAGCCCGGACGTCAGCGCGTCGGCCCCGGTCTGCTGCAGCAGCGCTTTCGCCGCCTGTTGCGCCCGCTGCCGAGTCACCTCGGTCAGCCCGTTCGCCAGCTGTACGTAGCCGCGCAGTGCGTCCATCACCATGTCTGCCTCCTCGCGTCGTCCCCGCCACGGTATCGCGCTCGCCCCGTTACACCACCCCGGACGCCCCTCGCCACCCCGACCACCCGGCCAGAACCCGGCACCGTGAACAGGAAGCCGGGACCTGGGACAGGCTATTTCCTGTCCCAGGCCCCGACTTCCTGTTCACGGTCCCTACTTGTCCAAGCCCACCCGATGCAGCGCCGCGTCGATGGCGATCGACCCCAGCGCCGGCCCCGGCTTCGGCAACGGCCGCCTGCCGCGCCCGACCGCCTTCGCCGCCGGCTTGGCCTTCCCCGTGGGCTCGTCGGTCGCCGCCCAGACCGCGGACAGGATCGCCCGCAGCCCGTCGTACGGCTCCCCTTCGCCCTTGATCGCCACGGCCCCGCTCACGACCTCGGCGGTCCAGCCCTCACACGTGTGCTTGGCCCCGTCGACGGAAACCCCCGGCTGCTTCTGCGCCAGCGCGCTCAGATCAGGAGCGATGTACGTCGGCCGCTGGTCCTTCGGCGCCCGCGCGAGGTCGTGCGCGTCGTGCACCCCGGTCGCCACCCACAGGCTCGCGATCCCGACCGCGTGCGCGCCGGCGATGTCGGAGTCGAGCCGGTCGCCGATCATCAGCGGCTTCTTCGCCTTCAACCGCTCGATGCTCGTCTCCAGCAGCGGCGGCTCGGGCTTCCCGGCCACCACCGGATCCACCTCGACCGCGGCGCGAATCGCCTGCACCAGCGTCCCGTTCCCCGGCGCCATCCCGCCCGCGGTCGGGATCGTCAGGTCGAGGTTCGTCGCGTACCACTTCGCGCCCTCGTTGATCGCGTGCGCGCCGTCCGCGAGCATCACCCAGCTCACGTCCGGGTGGAACCCCTGCGCCACCGCGACCGGGTGCGCGTCGCTCGACCGGACGGGCAACATCTCGTACTCCTCGAGCGCCGAGGTCAGCCCCTCGCCACCGACCACGAGCACCGGCGACCCCTTGGGGAACTCCTCCGCGATCAGCTTCGCCGCGGCCTGTGCCGAGGTGACGACGTCCTCCGCGATCACGTCCAGCCCGAACGACGCGAGGTGCTCGGCGACGACCGCGGCCGGCCGGCTCGCGTTGTTGGTGATGTACCCGATCCGCAGGCCTTCCTTCGCGGCCTTGCGCAGGTTCTCCGGCGCGTCCGGGACCGGGTCCGGCCCGACGTAGACGACGCCGTCGAGATCCAGCAGCGCCACGTCGTACCGACTGGCGAGCGGTTCGTCACAAGCGGACAGTGGTGCTGGTGATTCGCGCTTGCCAGTCATCGGTCCCCCCGTACGATGCCGCCCATGCCTGATGCCACCCTGCGCCTCGATCCGTTGCGGGCCTGGCGGTTCGTCGCGGGCAAGGTGAGTGCGCTCGGTGCGGTCACGTCGCCGCCGTACGACGTGCTGGAACCGGCTCTGGTCCGGCGGCTGACTGACTCTGATCTGCACAACATGGTGAGGCTCATCCTTCCACGCGACCCCGACCTCGGCTCCAGCCGGTACGACGGTGCCGCGCGGCGCCTGGTCGACTGGCAGCAGGCGGGGGTCGTCATCCAGGACAGCCGGCCCGCGCTGTACGTCTACGAGCAGCAGTTCCGGGGTGCTGTGCTGTGCGGACTGGTCGGCGCGCTCGTGCTCGACCCGGAGCGCCGGGTGGTGCTTCCGCACGAGAACGTGATGCAGCAGTGGGTCGATGACCGGTTCGAGCTGATGACCGCGACCGACGCGGACCTGGAGCCGATCCTGCTCGCGTACGGCGGTGGTGGCGCGGCCAGTGACGCCGTCGACGCGGCCCGGTCGGGCGACCCGTGGCTGGTGGCCGACACCGAGAACGGCGCGCACCACCGCATCTGGCGGATCGAGGACCCCGAGCAGCTGGCGATGATCGCTGCCGAGCTGGCCCAGCACGAGGCGCTGATCGCCGACGGCCACCACCGGTACGCGGCGTACCTGGAGCGGGCCAGGCGCGAGCCGAACCGCCCGGGCACTGCAGTAGGTCTTGCCATGCTCGTCGACAACGACCGGCACCCCCTGACCCTCGACCCGATCCACCGGCTCGTGCCGGGCCTGTCGCTGGAGCTAGTGGAACGCCGTACGCCGCACAGCTGGGAGGTGCTCCCCGGACGCATCGACGGCGTACCGGACCGGGTTGCAGTCTCCGACGGGACCTCCTGGGTCACCCTGCGCTCCACAGCCCACCGGGTCGAGCCGACCGTCGCCCTGCTCCACGAGGAACTGCTGCCCGCGTGGGGCGTCGCTGTGGACGACGTGACCTTCCACCACGCGCTCAGCGACGCACTGGCCCTGGCCGGACCGTCACAGGCCGCCGTGGAGCTCGTAGCGCCGCAGCTGGACCAGGTGCTCCAGTCGGCCGTGCGCGGCATCGTCCTCCCGCAGAAGGCGACCTCGTTCGGTCCCAAGCCGCGCGTCGGTCTGCTGTTCCGCACGCTCGACTAGAGGATCCTCCAGGTTCTGCCCCGAACGCTGGAGGATCGCCCCTCCCGATCGAGGGTCCCGCGCTGCTTGAGTTGCTGTCATGCACATCACCGTGCCGGCACGAACCGGCCGAGCCGTCGAAGTCTCCCGCGGCTCCTCGATCCGCATCACCGATGTCGCCGGGCAACAGGTCGGCGACCTCTTCGCCTTCGCCGCCGACGAGTACCTGAGCGCGTCCCACACCCGTACGGCGATCAGCAGGCTCTTCCCCGCGATCGGCGAGTCGTTCGTGACGAACCACCGCCGCCCGATCCTCACCCTGACCGCCGACACCTCTCCCGGTGAGCACGACCTGCTGCTCTCCGCCTGCGACCCGGCCCGGTACGCCGGGCTCGGCGTGCCCGACCATCCGTCCTGTGCGGAGAACCTGACCCGGGCGCTCGCGGGGCTGGGGCACACGACTCCCGTCGTACCGCAGCCGGTGAACCTGTTCATGCGCATCCCGGTGACCGCCGACGGTGACCTGCATTGGTTGCCCGCCGCAACAAAACCCGGCGACTCGATCACCTTCCGGGCCGAGCTCGACTGTGTCGTCGTGCTGTCGGCCTGCCCGCAGGACCTGAACGTCATCAACGGCTCGGGCCCGACCGATCTCGCTCTCGACGTCCTGGAGGACCTCCGATGACCATCCACCCCGCCCTCTCCCCGGCCGTTCTCGGCCCGCTCCAGCTGCCGAACCGCCTGGCCGTCGCACCGATGACCCGGACGTCGGCAACGCCCGACGGCGTCCCGACCCCGGAGATGGCCGACTACTACGCCGGCTTCGCAGCCGGCGGCTTCGGGCTGGTCGTCACCGAAGGCACCTCCACGGATCGCCTGTACAGCCAGGCGTACCTCAACCAGCCGGGCCTCGTCACCGCGGCCCACGTCGAGGGCTGGCGCGAGGTCACGCGCCAGGTCCACGCCAACGGCGGCCGGATCGTCGCCCAGCTGATGCACGCCGGCGCGATCTCCCAGGGCAACCCGTACGCCGACGGCACGGTCGGCCCGTCCGCGATCCAGCCGCTCGGCGAGATGATGCCGGACTACGGCGGCCGCGGCCCGTGGCCGGTCCCGCGTGAGCTGATGGCGGCGGACCTGGACCTGGTCGTCGAAGGCTTCGTGACGGCAGCGCTGAACGCGCTCGCCGCCGGGTTCGACGGCGTCGAGCTGCACGGCGCGAACGGCTACCTGCTCGACCAGTTCCTCACCGACTACACCAACCAGCGCACCGACTCGTACGGCGGCTCGGTGTCGAACCGCGTCCGGCTGATCGCGCGGATCACCGCCGCCGTGGTCGCCGCAGTGCCTGAGTCGTTCGTCGTCGGCGTCCGGCTGTCGCAGACCAAGGTGAACGACCTCGTCCACCGCTGGGCCGGCGGAGCGGCGGACGCCGCGGTGATCTTCCCGGCCGTGGCCGACGCCGGAGCGTCGTACCTGCACATCGCCAGCGAGGGACGGAACTGGATCGACACGGCTCGGCTCGCGGGCGGCCAGACCATCACCGGCCTGGCCCGCCGGCTCACCGGCCTGCCGGTGATCGTCAACGGCGGCATGCACAACCCGGACCAGGCCGCGCAGGTGCTGACCGACGGCCACGCGGACCTGCTGGCGATCGCCCGGGGCGCACTGGCCAACCCGGACCTGCCCCGGCGCCTGGCGGAAGGCCGTGAGCTGGCGGCGTTCGACCGGACCATGCTGCACCCCGCGGTCACGCTGGCGAACGCCGAGGCGTGGCAGGCTGTCAGGTCATGACCTGGTACGACGGAGCGGCAGCGGTCGCGGCGCTCACGTTCGACGTGGACGCGGAGACTCCGGTGCTCGCCCGCGGCGGGCAGTACGCCCAGCACCTGACCACCATGTCGCACCAGTCCTACGGGCCGGACGTCGGCGTACCGAGAATCCTGGACCTGCTGGACGACCTGTCCGTACCGGCGACGTTCTTCGTCCCTGGCTGGGTCGCCGAGCAGCGGCCCGGCCTGGCGGCGTCGATCGTCGAGCGCGGGCACGAGGTGGCTCACCACTCCTACAGCCACCGCCCGCCGACCTCACTGACGCCTGCTGAGGAGCGGGACGACTTCGAGCGGGCCCTGGCCGTGTTCGACGCCCAGGGCATCACCGTGAGCGGCCACCGGGCAGCACTGTGGGAGGCGAGCCGGCAGACGCCTGCACTGGTTGCTGAGCACGGCCTGCTCTACGACTCGTCGCTGATGGGCGACGACCGGCCCTACCTGCTGGAGGCGGGCGGCGTGGTCGAGCTGCCCGTGCACTGGTCGCTGGACGACTGGGAGCAGTACGCGTACCTGCCGGCGCCGGAGATCGGCTCGGTGATCGAGTCGCCGCGCAAGGTGCTGGAGCTGTGGAACGCGGAGCTGGACGGCATGCGTGTCTACCGCTGCCTGTTCACGCTGTGCCTGCACCCGTTCCTGTCCGGGCGGCCGGGCCGGCTGCTCGCACTGCGGGAGCTGATCGAGTACGCCTTGTCCTGCGGGGACGTGAGCTTCACGCGGTGCCGGGACCTCGCCGTACGGGCTGCTGCGGACGAGTCGCTGCCGGTACGGCCGGTGTCCCTGCCAGTGGTCGATCCGTCGGTCTATCCCTGAGAGAGCTCGTCGGCCTCCAGGGCCAGGTACAGGTCCACCCGGTCTTCAGTCCGTACGGCGTCGCGGCCGGTGAGCTCGGTGATCTTGGCCAGCCGGTTCCGCAGGGTGTTGACGTGGATGTAGAGCGCGGCGGCGGTGGCGGCGTACTGGCCGTCGTGCTGGAGGAAGGCGCGGAGCGTGCTCTCCAGCCGGGCGTCCCGCCTGCGGTCGTACTCGCGCAGCGGCTGCAGCACGCCGGCGGCGAAGCTGCGCAGGGTCTCCGGGTCCTGGAGGCCGAGCAGCACGCGGTGGGTGCCCAGCTCGGCGAAGGTGGCGATCGACTGGCTCGGCCTGCGCCGGAGTACCTGGCAGGCCTTGCGGGCCTGGACCAGTGGCTCCCGAAGCAGGTGCGCGGTGGGAGCCGGCTCGCCGAGGCCGATGACTACGCGCTGGTCCGGGAACCGCTTGGCGACGGCCTGGCGTAGCTCGTCCGCCAGCTCGCGCGTCTCCTGCTGAGGACGTTGCAGTACGGCGACCACGTCGTGGCTCCCGCCCGCAACGACGACTGCGAGGCTCCGGTCGAGGAAGAACGCTCCGACTGTCTCTGAGAGGCCGGGCAGGGTCGCGTGCGGTCCGACGGCGAAGGCAGTCGCCAGGACGAGCAGTTCGCCGTACGGGTCTACGCCGAAGGCACGCAGCCGATCAGGGACCTCTGCGGCTCGCTGTGCTCCGGACAGGATCATGTCCAGCAGCTCACTGGCGAACCGCAGCTCGATCGCCTGCACCGCCTGCTGCTTGGCGACCTCCAGACTCAGGAAGCGCGCCGCCTGGTCGAGCGCGTCCTGCTCGGCCCGGCTCAGCGCGCTGACCGGCTTCAGGCAGAGCAGTGCGGCGTCGGTGTCGCCCACTGCACCGACGAGGAAGACGGTCGCCTTGCCCTGTTCACCGCCCAGGTCGATCTCCAGCGGCGGCGGGTGCCGAGCCAGGCCCGCCGCGGCGAGGCGCAGCTGCTCGGGCGACAGCGTCGTACCGGCTGATGCCAGTAGACGCGCCATCCGGTCGACGACGGCCAGGGGCAGGTCGTGCTCTCTCCTGAGCACAGCCAGTACGCCGGACGCGCCGGCGCCGTGCGAGATCGCCTGCGCCAGGGCGTCGCCTCGCCTGACCAGGTCGACCAGGGCTTCTCGGCGCTGATCAGCCTGCGTCGCCGAGGCCGCTTGGGTGACGGCGGTGAACGGTACGTCGATGGAGATCTGGAGCAGGGGGAGGCCGTAGTGCTCGCAGGCCTGGATCAGGTCGCTGGGTGTCTGTGGTGTCTCCGCGCGGAGACCGAAGACGATGCCCGCTGCTCGCGCCCGGTGGGCGGCCTCGACGAACGTGCTGGGTGGGGTCTGGGGCAGCCAGAGGCCGTTGGTGAGGACGATCTCGCCCTCGCGGAGGTAGGGGGAAGGGTCGGGCAGCTCGGTGTTGTGGACCCAGAGCGCTTCACGGGTGAGCGCTCCGTCGGTTCCAGGGACGAGCAGGTCGAGCTCCAGCGAGGAGTCCTCCAGGAGCCCCGCGAGCGTCAGCACGGTCCGAATGTACCCAAACGACGAGCGGCCCGGGTGGACGGTGATCGCTCACCATCCACCCGGGCCGTTCAGTCACTCAGTCCTTCTTGTCCTCGTCGACCTCGACCTCGCCGTCGAGCGCGTCGTCGACAACAAGCTCGTCGCCTTCGTCGTCGGTGTCGACCTCGTCAACGGTCTCGACGTCGTCGGTGTCGTCCTCGCCGTCGATGTCAGCCTCGTCGGTGACCTCGATCTCGTCGGTGTCAGCCTCGTCGGTGACCTCGATGTCGTCGGTGTCGGCCTCGTCGGTGACCTCGATGTCGTCGGTGTCGGCCTCGTCGGTGACCTCGATGATCGTGTCTTCCTCGTCCTCGTCGTCGAGGTCGGTGAAGTGCAGGCCTTCGAGCTCCGCGGCGCGTTCGGCGGCGCCGGTGGAACCGTCCTGGTCGGCACCGGCAGCGCGGTGGAACCAGATCAGCGCGTCGTCGGCCCGGCCGGCCTCGGCCAGCGCGTCGGCGTACGCGTACCGCAGGCGCGGCAACCAGTCCGCACGGGTGCGCTTGGTCAGCTCCGGTACCTCGAGCGTCTGGATCGCGGCAGCGGTCTGGCCCATGTCACGCCGAGCACCGGCGGCCACGATCAGCATCTCGATCTGCGTCGACTCCTCGAGCTGCACAACGACCGGCTCCCGCGACAGCGCGAGCGCCTTCTCCGGCCGGCCGAGCGCACGCTCGCAGTCGGCCATCATCGCCAGCACCTCGTGGTTGCCCGTCATCCGCCGTACCGCGCGGAACTCGGTCAGTGCCTCGTCGTAGTGCTCAGCCAGGTACGCCGTGATGGCGACTGCCTCGCGGACACCACCCAGTCGCGCCGCCAGCCGGCGCGCGACGCGGGCGTGCTGGTAGGCAAGCTCCGGCTGGTCGTCCAGGAACTGTCCGGACGCGACCAGGTGCTGGGCGACCAGGTCGGCCAGGCTCCGCGGCAACGACCGCAGCTCCGCCTTGACCCCACGGTCGAGCTCCGCACCGGTGATGCCGGCCGGAATCGCCGGGTCGTCGCGACGCGGACCTGCCTTCTCCTCGTCACGCCGGTCGTCCCGCCGGTTGTCGCGGCCCCGGACGTCTCTGCGTCCCGCAACCCGCTCATCCCGCCGAGGCCCACCGGTCCCCCGCTGATCCCGCCCACCACGCTCCGGCCGCTGGAACCCACCGGACCGCTCACCACCACGCGAAGCTCCACGGTCGTCCCGCTGAGACCCACCAGACCGCTCGCCACCGCGCGAAGCACCGCGGTCATCCCGCTGGAACCCACCGGACCGTTCGCCACCCCGCGCCGCACCGCGATCGTCCCGCTGGAACCCGCCGGACCGTTCGCCACCGCGATCGTCGCGCTGGTAACCACCCGAGCGCTCACCACCACGCGCCGCACCACGGTCGTCCCGCTGGTAACCACCGGTCCGCTCGCCGCCCCGCGCAGGTCCGCGGTCGTCGCGCTGGAACCCGCCAGAACGCTCGCCGCCCCGCGAAGGACCACGGTCATCCCGCTGGAAGCCACCGGAGCGTTCGCCACCGCGATCATCCCGCTGGAAGCCACCGGAGCGCTCGCCACCGCGGTCGTCGCGCTGGTAACCGCCGGTCGGGCGCTCAGTGCGTCCACCAGAACGGTCGTCCCGTCGGAAGCCACCCTCACGGGCGCCTCCACGGTCGTCACGCGAACCGCCGCGGTCGTCCCGGGACGCGCCCCGGTCGTCGCGGCCGCCCGCACGGTACCCACCGCTCGAGGCTCCTCGATCGTCGCGACCACCTGCGCGGTAGCCACCCGTCGAGCCACCGCGGTCGTCGCGCTGTCCTCCGCGCGGACCGGCCGGGCCGTCCTCACGGCGGTCGCGACGGAAGCCTTCGTCGTCACGCCGACCGGGCCGTCCACTGCGGTCGTCGCGACGCGAGTCACCGGACAGCTGTCCCTTGAAGGGATCGCGCTCGCCCTTGTCGTCCCCGCGGGAACCAGCGAATCCACGCCGGTTGTCACCGTCACGGGGAGCACCGCTCCGCGGTCCACCGGTACGGGGAGCTCCCCCGCTCCGGGGGCCTCCACCCGTACGCGGAGCTCCACCAGAACGCGGCGCACCACCACTACTGCGCGGCCCACCAGAACGGGGACCATCGGCACGACCGGACGCGCCCCGGTAGCCGGAGCCACCAGAGGAGCTGGAGCCGCCGGATCCACCCGAGCTGCCGGCGCCCGATCGTCCACGGCCAGTGGAGTCGGAACGCCCACCGCCTGCTCGTCCGGGACGGCCGGCTCCACCGGACGAACCACGGCGATCACCCGAGCCGGGACGGGGGTTACGAGGTGGCGTAGCCACGGTGACTCCTAACGGTCGTGCGTAGGTGTTGCGCTCAGACAGACAAAAATACAGGGTCGTACGAACTTCGTCGGGCCCCCACAAAATGCTAAGGGCCACCCCGGTGTGGGGTGGCCCTTAACAGTGTGAATGTCCGGCGACGTCCTACTCTCCCACGACCTCCCGGTCGCAGTACCATCGGCG